>CAWDTK010000012.1:0-98854 GCA_963805255.1 uncultured Actinomycetes bacterium | reverse complement strand
TGGCCTTAAGAATCAGATCAAGCCTGAACAGCCGACCATCGGAGTCTCGAAGCTGGCGTCTTCACAGGCGTTCCGGATGCCGTGTCTGGCTGGATATAACGCCGTGGCCGGAAGGGTCTGCTGAATAAGAAAATGATCGAAACGAGGTCTTGCCGCCCGCCCCCGAATCGCCGAGCGTACTAGGAGGGTTATTCAGGCGATCTTGTAGAAGTGCAGAGCAATAACGGTTGAGATCGTGGTAGGGAAAGTCTCGATCGGGCGCCGATAGTCGGTGTGCATGATCCGCCAGGTTTTGAAGTTTGCGATGACTTGCTCAATGACGTAGCGGAGCTTATTGACCTGAGTGTTGAATTCCTTCTGCCAGTCGAGAAGCTCGCCTCCGGCGGGCTTCTTAAATGGAGTGATCATGCCATGACCGACATATCCTTTATCGCCAGCCCAGTTGCCGGGATCCATCGTGATGAGGACTCCTGATTCATCCATGCAATGGCTGTCGTGGCGGCTGCCGTCGACAGGGTCGGAAATCCACGCGAGGCGTCCCGCAAGGTTGCACGCGACCTGTATGTTCATGCCAGTGGTCTTGTGCTTGCCGGAGTACAGTTCCGGCCGTGTGGCCCATGACCAGCACGGGAGCAGAGTTCCGTCGATGATGTACTGCATGTTCTCTTCGAGTTCGTCCGCGGTGGGAACATAGGGGGCAAGCACTTTCTTTATGATTGAGGTCATTGCTGAAATCGCCCGGCTCACTGTGGGCTGCGAGACGCCGAATGATTCAGCTATTTCCGCTTGGACGCGGTTGCGCCGCATATATGTAAGAGAGGCGACAGCCGACCTGAACAATCCCAGGATCGGCGGCCAGAGTTTCGTCCCGGGTTCCAGTTCGGCTGCGTTGATCATGGCGCAGAGTTCGATGACCTCATCCCTGGTGAAACCCGTGGTATTATACATCCGGCGGCTCGCTTCTCTAGGTTGAGTGTGGTAACCCAATCCTTTCGAGAAGCGGGCCGTCTTTCACTTAGGCGTGCCGATGCTTTGCGTACTTTCTAGCGAATAAACCCGACCCTGTGAATAACCCTCTAGGTAGGTCACCAACTGAAAGATCGGGGTGTCGTGCCATGGCTGGGCAAGATCGCTGGAAAGCGAAAGCAAAGACCCAGCAGCTGGAAGCGCAGGCTCAGAGGGCGTGGGCGAAGGAGTACGCCAAGACGGCAGCCACGAACGCCCGGGAAAGGGAAAAGCAAAAGCAGCGGGAGGCGCGCGAGCAGGAGATCACCGACGGGCGCGCGGAAGCTGAGGGCGTGACTCGCACGCTACGAGGCCATCTGACTGAGGTCCAGACCCTTCTGACGAGCACCCTGGCCGAGGACCCTTACCTCCCGTGGGACCGTTTCAAGGAACCATTACTGGTCACCGAGTTCAGGCCTCCGCAGCGGCTCGCTACGGAGCTGCGCCCGCCACGGCCGTCCGATTTCATGCCAGCACCGCTGACTGGCCTCGGCGCACTGGCACCAGGCCGGAAGCGGACGCACGAGGCCACTGTGGCTCAAGCTCGAGCCACCTACGCACAGGCTGTTGCCGCTCACGCCCAGGCGGAGCGGGATCGGAGGGAGCAACTGGTGCGGGCGCAGTCAGATCACGAGCATTCCGTGGGCCGCGAGCGGCAGCGTGTCCGGCGGCAGCACGCCGTTGTCGACCAGATGGCCCGTGATTTCGCTGAAAGGAAGCGAAAGGCGGTGGCTGACTATTTCAGCGGCGTGCTGACCCAGACCTCCGGCAGTCGGGGGTCGTGACAACGCAATCACTGTGACTGCCGGAGGGTGTAGGTGATGGGCCGGCCGTCGCCGGGTAGCGCCGGCGGGCGGGTGTTGATCTCGGCGATGAGCAGGGTGAGGGCGCGCGTGACGCGCCCCTGGCCGGGCTGGTCGAGCGTTACGGTGATGTTCTTGGGCTTGTAGGTGATGGTGCCGGAGAGGCCGCGGATGATGCTTTCCCGGGTGATGGCCCGGTACTCGTCGTCATCTTGGAGGTAGGCGTTGAGGTGCCGGGCGAGGTAGTGCTCGGCGTTGGCGGCCAGGAGGCGCAGGACCAGTTGCAGGCAGCGCCGGTTGATGTGCAGGATTGCGCGGGTCGCGGCCGGGTCGATCTCGCTGGCGGGCAGCTTCGCGGGGTGCCTCTTGCGCTCGGCCTCGGCTTGCGCCAGCTCCTGCTTGCAGGCTGTGATCTTCTGCTGGGCGCGGGGGATCAGCTCGTCGTTCTTGGTCCTGGCCGCGATGGCGGGATCGGCGAGCAGTTTTGCCAGCGCGACCTCGGCATTGGCCAGTGCGGTCTTGGCCTTTGTCTCGGCTTTTTTAGCGGTGGCGAAGGCCGGGTTGGCTTTCAGCTTGGTGTTCACTACTTCATCGGCGTCATAGTCGGCGAGCGTGTCGAGGCCGTAGTTGATCATGTCGTATTTGAACATGTTCTCCTCGGCCCACCGGCCGCGCAGCCAGCCGGCCAGCTCGGCCGGGCACGCGCCGGGCCGCCCGCTGATCGCCTGGGCGACCATCTTGCCGTGCTCGAACAGGGACAGCTGCCGGACGGGCTTGCCGTAGTCGTTCAGGGTGACCTGCTCGTCGGTCCAGGCGACCTGGCGCTGGCGGCCGCCGCGCAGGGTGATGGTCTGCACGATGGGCAGCAGCGTGGTGGCCGCGAGGGGGGCGCGCCGCCAGGTCAGCCAGTCATACCCGGCCGCGTCTACCGCGGTGAAGGTGCCGGGGAACGCCGCCCCGCGGTCGAACACGATCAGCGGCCGGCGGGCCGCGCCGGGCTTGTCGCGCGCTGGGAGGGCGTCGGTGAGCGCCGCGAGCGCGGGCGGCAGGGTGGTGCACAGCGCGGAGGGCTCGCCGGTGGTGAACGAGATCGCCCGTCCGGCCAGGTCGCAGATATAGGTGTCGTCGTGGCCCTTGGTGGGCTTGCCGCGGCGCGGGTTGCGGCCGGGCGCGACCGCCCGGTGGCCGGTGTACTCAGCGATGTGGTCATCGGCCAGGTACACCTGCGACTCGGCGGGCTCGATGGCGAGCATCTGGCTGGCCAGGCGGCGCTGCAGCGCCAGCGGGTCGCATGTGCCGGCGAGCTCGCCCAGGCGTTCCCGCCAGGTCCGCAGGGAGGGCAGGGACGTGAGCCCGGCCAGCGCCCCGGCGTCGGCGGCGGTCAGGTGCTTAGCCTGCTCCAGGGTCAGCGCGCCGAGGGTGAACGACAACTGGGTGCACACCAGGATGCCCAGGTCGCCGGCCGGCGCGCCGGGCCCGGCGGCTGACGCGCCGGTCCCGGCGGTCAGCAGGGCCCGGGCGCCGATCCGGTCGGTGAAGGCGTGCACCAGCATCGCCCCGGCATAGCGGCAGGCGACAGTCCCGGTCTCGATCCTCTTCGCCACCCGCCAGGTCGCGCCCGAACCCTCGGCGTCCCCGTCGTCGTCGTCGGCCTCAGCGGCGGTCCGGCCATCGCGGCTTCCGCGGGTTTCCTGCCCGGTACCGGCATCCCCGCAGGTCTGCTGCCCGGCGTGCTGTCCGGGTGCGGGGCCATCGCCGGGACCGTCGCGGTCGCCGCTGGTGGTGCCGGCGTGCTGTCCGTGGGCGGTGTCCTCGCTGTCGCGGGCCGGCCGGGCCGGTTCGCCCGTGTCTCTGGCCCCGGTGTCCTCGCCGGTGTCGCCGGACAGGGAGCCGGGGGCGGGCAGCGTGCCGTGCTGCTTGATCAGCTCGGTGATCCGGGACCGGGACACGCCCAGCTTGCGGCCGATCTCGGCGTGGGTCAGGCCCTGGCCCGCCTGCAGGCGGGCCTGCCGCAGCCGGGCGGTGCTGAGGATCGTCGGGCGGCCCATCTGGTGCACCAGCCCCCGGGCGCCGTGCGCGCGGTAGCGGGACCGGATCCGCGACACCTGGGAGGGCTGGAGGCCGAACGCGGCGGCGACAGTCTTGCCCTGGAAGCGGCTGCCCTCGGTCAGCGAGCAGATGACCAGGTCCCGCATCTCCAGGTCAGCCGCGCCGAACGCTGACAGCAGCATCGGCCCGGCGTGCACGGCGACCGCGCGGCCGTCGTCGGTGCGGGTGACGGTGAGCGGCCAGGGAGGGGGCATGCCGGGGAGCTGCTGGTCGCCCATGCCGGCCAGCCTATCCATTCGAGGTCGCAATACGCTTACTTTTCGACCTCATGGGGGGTGACAGTTTCCCCAGCTCACAGGCATTCCCGCACGGCCGGGCAAGCCACCAGCGGCACGGTCCGGCGGGGACGGGCAGAAGATGGGGCGGACGCCGATTGCGCGCGTGATGGATTGCCGGCATTTCGACATCGGTCGCCGGACGGCGAAACCCCAGGTCAGGCCCAGGACTCAATCAACGACTACCGGAGGTCTGTGACCGTGCAGCGGTACCCCAGCGACTTCCCGACCGGCGTGAAGGTCGCCTACCTGCCAGCCGACCGGGAGCTGCGGATTGACATCAACTTGCCGCTCATGACAGCGATCCCCGAGCTTGAATCGGCTGAATATCTCGTCACAAAGAAAGAACTCAAGTACAAAAAGCTCGCCACAGTGGCCAGGAATAAGCTCTACCAGCAGGTTGTCGCCCAGATGGCGCTACGGACCCTCCACTGCGTTTTCGCCGCGGACCGGGAAGGCCTGATCCTCGACGCCACCTGCAACGGCTATGTCGACACTGTCGACGCCGCAACCGGTCAGGACGCGCACTGGTGCCTAATCAGCGTTCAAGTTTCGCGCGCTGACTTCGATCTTCTGGATCTGGCCCGTGTCGATCCTATGGACTGCCTGGCCTACCTGCACGCCAAGGTCTCCAAAACCCCGGAGAAGTATCAGCCGGTCCAGCCGATCATCGAGTACCCGTGGGACGATCTCCACTACGCCGATGAACTCGACGCCGCCGCTGGCCTCGATAGCGTGCAGAACCTCTTGGACCTTGACGGATATGAGTTCGAGAAGCTCCTAGTCAAGCTCTTCCAGGAAATCCCCGAGTTCGACGAAGTTCGCCGCACCCGGTCACGGGCCGACGGCGGTGTCGACCTGGTGGCGGTCAACAGGACACCCTTTGTCGGCGGCCGCGTCGCCATCCAGGCCAAACGGTACGTCCCGCATCGCAAGGTCGACATCGCCGCCGTCAGGGAGATCATCGGCTCTATCTCCCAGCGTGAATTCACCAAAGGGATCATCATCACCACGTCGGGCTTCACCTCGGCTGCCCGCCAGGAAGCCGAACGCCTCGGTGTCGAACTCTACGACGGCGAACACCTGCTATGGCTGCTCCGCCACCACCTGCACCGCGAGTACAACATCATCGACTCATCACGCCGCAAGCCCCCACTCCGACAGCCTCCAGCGCCGGGCACCACGTAGCGACGATTCCAGCCGAAATGGCTTCTGGCCAGCGCAGGCACGCTTACCGGCTGTTGAAACGGTGTACAGCCATAAGCCAGCGAAAGCCGCGCGATGTCGGCTTCCCGGAATGTACGCGGAATGAGCCCGATGGCGCCCCTGGGGCTCTGATGCGGTACAGGAGCGAGTAATCGCGACCGGAGAACTTGCCGCACGCAACGCCGCGCGGGCCTAATCTTAGCGACCTCTTCGACGGAAGTAGTAGCGGGCGGGAGGCAATGACGGTCCTTGCCGCAGATCAGGAGTCTCTGCTGGTCATCTCGCGCGACTGCTGGCGGTTACGGCTGCTGGACTCTGCTGCTGCAGCCTGCCAGCTGCTCATGAAGGGGGCAAATCTGGTTGTAAGCGGTCTTGACCGGCGTGAAGCTTGTAACCTCAAATGTGACACACCGTAGTTGGTCAATGCCGTGGTCGCTTCCCCAGACCTGACGATTTGGTCGGACGCTTCCCTTTAGAGATTCGACTTAACGTCGTCGGCATAAACTGAATCGGGGGCATCGCTTCGTGGCAACGAAGGTCATCGGCGGAGGGTCGAGCGCAGTCGCGGCGTCATCGCACGCCGCATGCGCCCGCTTCCGAGGCACCGATCCGCTCATCACTGGCATGACCCGCCGTCGGCTGGCGGAGGCCGTCGGTTTTAAGGACGAGTTCGGCGGCATCCCGGATGCCCGGTGGATGCGAGCGATGACTTTCGAGTCCCTCGTCCGAGATGAGCGGTTCGCGAGCGAGGTCGCGACGACGGCCGTGGGCCGGCTGGGCCTCGACCGCCCGACGCAAGTCATCGTGGTCAACGCCAGGATCAACGTCGACCGCACCGCGAAGCTTCTTTCCGACGCCCACGCCCGGGCCGTCGGAGAAGGTGCCGCTACGATGATCTACGGCCTTGCCATCCCCTTCGTCGGCTTCGAGAATGAGCGCGCCACCGACGTCAAGCCCGACTTCGCCGTCGTCGCGCCGAAGACTACGGCCGATGGCAGCTGGCTGATCATAGGCGACGCCAAGGATTACGAACGGGTCAGGTCGCGCATCGACGACACCCGCCTGCTCAAGGGCTTCCTGCAAGTAGCGCTCGGCGCCGAGTCAGCTGTGGCGTGGAGCAAGCTGCCCGCTGACATGGATGTCCACAGCCACGGCGTTCTCGCCGTGCCGCGCAACGCCTTCCTCCAGCCGGAAGCCCTCGTTGAGCTTCTCGACGACCACCGGGAGGAGGTGCGCATGCGGGTGACCGAGCGCCAACGTGAGGCCGAAGATACCCACTTTGAGTCCACCTCTCTGATCGACGACTACGTAAGCCATCTGAAGGCGACTTTCGACCCTGCTGCTTGCACGACTTGCACTCTGTTCAGTTTCTGCCGCCAGGAGCTGCGGGATTCCACCGATCCGACCGACCTGCTGATCGAGATCGGCATCGACCCCGCCGACCGGCCACACGTGATGGGACTGGTCGATGGTACTGGCCAGGTGGGCTCGCCGAGCGCGTCTGTGCACGCCCAAGTCCTCGCCACGGTCGACGGGATCGCACAGCCCACGGGGCAGCGGCGCGTTGACCAGGCCGGGCTTCCCGGCACCGTGAACGTCGTTATCGCCAAGTCCGACAGCGCAGCGCTCGGTGTATACGGCATCGCCACCCAGCGCGTTACCGCAGTTGGGATCGGCGAGTGGAATTTCACCGTCTTCGACGACCCGCAGGGATCCGACACCCGCCGTGCGATAATGCAGCTCCTCGGAGTCGACATCCTCGCAGTGCTGAAGGACCGGCGCAAAGCCAACCCCAAGGAACCGGAACCTATTCACCTTGTGGTCCCAGACAAAGCGACTGCCGACGTCCTGGTCTCGATCGCGGACAACTTGGCGGGCGTCGAGCTCAGCCGCATCCGCTGGGAGAACGACAAGATAATGGGACGACCGCCGCTCACCTTCAGCGGCGAGCCGGCCGATATCCCTAAGGCGAGTTATGTGGGTTGATCACGGCGCGTCGCGTTGATCATGGGATGGCCCCTGCGGCAGACAAGTGGTAGCTGAAACCCTTGTCCCGCAGAGGCCACCCCCATGCTGCCAACCGAAGACCTGTTCGTCTGCGTCTACGTGCTGATCGATGATGCGATCAAGGCCAGGGCCATCGTCATCCCGGCGCGGCCCGGGCCGGCGCCCGGCTGCTCCGACGCGGAGATCCTGGCGATCACCCAGGTGCGCGTGCTGCTGGGCCGCCGCAGCGAGGCCGGGTTCCTCGCCGAGGTGGCCCGCGACTGGGCGCACCTGTTCCCGGTACTGCCGCACCAAAGCGAGCTCAACCGGCGGGCCCGCTGGCTGTGGGGCGCGTTCGAGCAGTTCCGCGCGGCGCTGGCGGCCCGCCTGCCCGAAGACGACTGCCAGCAGATCGACACCAGCGCGCTGCCGGTCAAGCACGCCTCCCGGGTCCGCGGCCCCGACGGCTGGACCGGCCCCAATGGCCTGCATGCCCGGTTCGGCCGCGACGCCGCGCACGCCGAGTGGTTCTACGGCTTCCGCCTGGCGGCCAAGACCGACCTGGGCAGCCGCATCGTGCGGGCCTGGAGCATCGTGCCCGCCGCCGTCAGCGAGCGTGACGTGGGCACCGACCTGCTGGAAGCCGGGCCGCCGCCCCGCGACCTGCTCGCGGACAAGGGGTTCAACGGCAAGGCGTTCGCCGCGTCCCAGGCTGCCCGCGGCACCGCAGTGCTGGTCCCGCCCACCAGGGACCAGCGCAAGACCATGCCGGCGATCCTGCAGAAGGTCATCGCCCAGTGGCGCAACCGCATCGAGACCACCTTCAAGGAGATCACCGACCAGATGGAGCTGGCCCGCCACGGCGCGCATACCTTCTGGGGCCTGCTCGCCCGGACAGCCGCGACCATCGCCGCCCATACCCTCATGCGGGCCTGCCTCGCCGCACCGTAGATCAACCCACATAACGCGCCTAAGAGGCTTACGCAGGAGGAGCGCACCGCCGTTTCGTTCCTGCTCGAGGAAGACCGAGCACGGACCTTCACGCTTCGCTCCCCGATCGTGGACGTCCGGGCTGTCCTCGCTCGCCACCTCGTTGCAGGCGGCTCGACCGTGAACTCTGGCCGTCTCGATTACATCGTTGCCTGGACCCAAACTGCCTCCGGTGGCCACACCCGTCACCGCGAGATCTCCGACCAGATCGAGCAGGAGATCCGCACCCCTGGTGCCCGGCTGACCAACCGCCGGTCAAACGCGATCCACGCCGCCTTCACCGGAACGCGGAAGGGTGACCCTCGCCCCGCTAACCCCGCGGAGTATGCCGACCTGATCCTCAACGAGCTGCGCTACAAGACCGACACGATGGACTCCGCACTTCATGCGTTGGCGGCCCTGCCCGAGTCGAAGCTTCGGGAGGTCTACCGCGCCATCGAGGGTGACGCGCAGGCCGTGTGGCGCCGTCGGCTCGCCATGCATGCCTCCGATCTCGTCCGCTTCGGCCGGACGTATCGCCACTGGCGCAACTCGCTTGTCCCCACGATCGAAACCGGCGACAAGTGCAACCGCCAGCTCCTCGCCCTCACGAACCCTCAGACGGCGGTCGACGCGGCAGGCGACGCCGGAACGCGCCAGCTCGCGATGGCACGAGTCGTCAGCATCGACCCGACAGTGCTCGAGATCGACTCGCGTCGTATCGGCGACAAAGACCGGATCGTGCTCCTGCACGTCGGCGAGATCGCCTGCGTCGAACAGCCTGACGTCGATGTGAAGTTCCAAAAGGGAAGCTTCAAATTTTCCGGGATGTCGATCGGACCGCTAGCGGTGATCGATGCGGCGAAGCGCCTGTTCGAGTGGTTCCCTGCCATCGAACCCGAGGTCACCGTCGGAGACAAGCTCGTGATCGCCGACTTCTCGTGGTTCTCCGACCTCAAGGGCAACAAGCAGCTCCAAGTGGACCGGCCGACCCCAGATACGATCTCCGCCCCCAAGCGGACCTGCACCGAGATGAGCTACTCCGACGACCCCGACGGTCACAGGTACTGCTGCCGACCACATGAGAACTCAGAGGCCGAGTGGTCCAACCTCCTTGCGGAGCGCCGGGCCCGCGGCGAGCTCAACCCCGAGGTGTGGCCGCCGGTCGTGAACGGCGACTCGTTTGAGGTGGCTGCAGTCGGCGCGCCGGTCGGTGACCCGAGTGCCGAGCCGGCCATTCCGGCCCCGGACGATGTCACGATGGACGACGTGGAGTGAGCATGACGATCACCTTCGCTCCGCCGCTGGAGCCGGCTAGACCGGCGATCTACCACGCACGCGCCGCGGCCCGGAACGCCGCCGTCGCTGAGGAGGCGATCGGCCAGCTCCGCGACGGGCTCTCAGGGTCAACGGAGATCGAGAGGATTCTGCTGAAGGCGGCTGCAGGAGCTGGCAAGTCCTACGTGCTTAAGAAGCTCGTCGCCGACGCGATCGACCATCCGCGCTGCCTCCGCGTCGCAGTGATCGCGTTCCAAAACCGCCAGCTATGGCCAATCGCAGCGTCTCTGGGCAAGACGATCGGCAAGGAGCGCGTCTGCCTGTTCGCCTCCAAAGGGGCCTACGACGATGTTCCCCACGATGTCTTCGACTCCGCCGAGGTGAACACCACCACATCAGACATCCCTGACGACTGCGTGGTCGTCGTCGCCACATCCCACAAGCTCGGCGCGATAGGGGAGCGCAAACGCCTGCTCGACAAGTTCGGGCCGGCCGCGAACGGTGAGGCGCCGTTCGACGTGCTTTTTGTCGACGAGGCATGGCAACTCCCGCACCACCTGTTCGATAAGGTCGCCAGCCTTGCCCCGATCGTGGTCGGAGTCGGTGACGTCGGTCAGCTCCCGCCGCTCGAGATCGGCATCAACCCCTGGCGCGGCGACCCCGGCTATAACCCCTACCGAGCCTGGCCGACCGACTACGACAACGACGCGAAGACCTGGAGTGCTGAGCTCCCGGCGGTCTGGCGGCCGACCGCAGCCCAGCTGTCGCTGTGGCGGGCGTTCTACCCCGAATGGGAAGAGCTGAACTGCGTCGCTGCACCCGGCGACCGGGCCATTGCTCTCGAAGGACTCAACGGACTGGCAGCACAAGTCTGGAAGCGGGTCGCCAAGGGTCTTCCGGTGCTGCTGGAGGTCGATGGGCTCGAGGAAGCCGAGGCAGCCGACGTCGACCTGCCGTTGACGGAGTTCGTGGAATTCCTCCTCGATGAACTGTTCACCAGCGGTTTCGCGCTGGAGAAGGCCGAGTATGACGCCGCCGGCTCGCCGACCGGCAACGTCGCCGTCGTCATACCTGGCGACGAATCTGACGATCCCCTGGTGACAGTTCTGGCGACCCGCAATCAGGCGGTGGATGACGCCACGGAGGCGGTCGAGCGGCTGAAGCAGAAGCACGGACTTGCCCAATACGACCTCATCGCCTCCACGGTCGACAGCTGGCAGGGCCAGACGAACGGCGTCACCGTAGCGCTTCACCCGCTGACCGGAGCCTCACGGCTCGACGAGTTCAACTCCGCATTCGGTCGGCTTGCCGTCACCTGCACCCGGGCTACGCACGGCCTGCTCTTGGTGTCGAGACTGGGCCTCGATCAGCTCCTGACCGAGGCGCGGGCCCGCCCGGGCACCCCGTTCGGTGAGCCGGGCAACCGACACCTCCCGCGCCAGACCCACCAACGCATCCTCGCCACCTTCACCCGTGGCATTGTTTCCCTTACCCCAACGACCGCCTGAAGGAGCGTGGTCTTGTCCCGCCTCAACGATCTGATCCACCAGGTCACCCTCACCAATGAGGCCCTGGCTGCAGATCTGCAGCGCGAGGTATCGGCCTTGGCCGACCGGCGCTCATTCGGCCTGAACTTTGAGCGCCACGTCCCCGAGACGGTGGAACTCCCTGGCCGCCCCGTGCGCCGAGGCGACAAGGTGCGCATCCTCCCGCCGCGCGGACAGTTGCCGAAGGCATCGGACGAGAAACTGTGGCAGGTCGATCGGATCGACCGATCCGGCGACAAGCCGGTCGCCGAACTCGTGGGACTCGCGGACGCCTCCGAGATCGCCACCGTTGCGGTCGAGGATCTGGTGGTCGTCGCCGAGTTCCGTGTAAGAATTCGGTGATCCCGTGGGCTGTTACTGAGCGGGCGGGGTGGTGAGGATCTGCCGCCAGCGCCGGTGCAGCGGGTAGAGGTAGATGTCCTTGACCGGCAGGGCGTGTTCATGGCGGCGGTCGAGCTTGCCCCTGCCCTTGGTCTGGCCAATGCGGGTCCAGTTGGCGGCGCGGTAGCTGGCGCCGGTGAACCGGCCGGCCTCGATGAAGGTCTCGGCCAGGACCGGGGCGTAGCCGTAGCGGGCCCGCCAGTCGGCGGGCAGCCGGCGGGTGACGGCGGCGAGCAGCGAGGAGGCGAGGTTGGGGACCGCCAGGTCGGGGCGGATGAGGAACCGGGCGTTGCCGCAGATCAGGTTCAGGTTGGCGCGGCGGGTGGCGGGGTCCCAGCCGATCCAGTCGTCGCGGGGGGCGCATTTCCAGGCGCTGGCGGCGAAGGCGAAGGCGGCGATCGGGCCGGCGGCGGGGGCGGCGGCGAGGTAGCGGATCTGGGCGCCGGCCAGCGGGGTGTAGCCGAGGTAGTGGTGGTCGCGGATGAGCTGGTTCCACTGCCGGGAGGCCTGGCGGCTGTCGACGACGCTGATGGTGACCGGGCCGAGATCGGCCAAGGTGGCGGCGGGGTGCGCCGGCAGCGGCAGGGCGAGCTGGCCGGGGTGCCCGTGCCGGGGGTGGCGTCCGTTGCCGTTGCCGTTGCGCGGCGGCGGCAGGGTGATCAGGCCGTCGGCGGCCATCCGGCCCAGGGCGACGCGGGCGGTCATGTCCTTGCGCCGCCCGCCGGGGGTCTGCCAGCCGAGCGCGTCGCAGATCGCGTCGGCGATCGCGCGGCGGGTCGGCAGCGTCGCCGCCAGGGAGCGGATCTCCTCCAGCTCGGCGAGGGTGAAGTCCCTGCCGCAGTAGCGGGCCGGGTACTGGCCGGGCGTGCCGGTCACGGTCACGGCGGCTGGTCCTTCCTGCCGTCTGGCTCGCCGGGCTGGCCGGTCAGGGTGATGTTCCAGGGCAGCAGGGCTTCCAGGGCCTGCCCAGCCGGCGGCTTGCCGCCGTTTGCGGCGCAGGCCTGCAGGTAGGCGTCCAGGTAGGCGCGGGGGTTGTGCCCGGTGATCCGGGCGGTGCCCAGGACGGTCCAGGCGTGGCCGGCCAGGTCAGCGGACCATTCCGCGCCGGAGCCGTTGTAGTTCTTGCGGCCCACGACCGGGGTGCGGATCGCCCGCTCGGCGGTGTTGTTATCCAGCGGCAGGTCCGGGAAGTCCCGGTGGCGCACCAGCCCGCCCCATTCGCGGTCCAAGGTGGCCAGCGCCTTCGCCGCGGCCGGGTGCAGCAGGTCCGGGCGGCGACCCTGAATACGGCGGTAGGCGTCGATCTCCTCCAGCGCCGCATCGAACGCGGCGGCCGCCCGGGCGTGCTCGCCAGTGCCCCCGGGGGCGGCGGCCAGGGCGCGGTGCGCGGCGTATAGTGCGGCGAACCGGCCGGTCCAGGCATCAGCCCAGCTGCCCAGCTCCTTGCGGTGGGCGTCGCCGGCCCGGATGAACCGCCGCCGGATATGGGCCCAGCACCAGAGGGAGGTGACGCCGTCCAGCTCGGAAAACGACCGGTACACCGAGTAGAAGTCCGAGCTGATGACCAGCGGCCTGCGGCCCTCCGGCAGCTGGCCGGCCTGCACGCCGTAATGGTCTTCGAGCACCTTCAGCGACCGCGACGCCGCGATCGTGTACACCACCGTGTCCGCGGCAGTGAACACCCACAGCCACCAGCGGCTGCCTCCGTTATCGGCGGGCTGGCCGAATACCCGCCACGACGTCTCGTCCACGTGCGCGTGCCCGGCGGCGGCGTTTCGCGCGGCGATCGCGGCCGCCAGCGGCGCAAGCAGCTCCTCCAGCCGCCGGGCCACCCCGGCCAGCGTGCCCGGCGCCACCTCCAGGCCCTGCATCGCCAGCATCGCGATCACCCGGTTGAACGGCAGCCCGAGCGCGTACTTGGCGACAAGCAGGTTCACGCAGAACTCCGTCGTGAACAGGCCCCTGGGAATCAGCGTCGCCGGGCCGGGCGCGGTCCGCACCGCCGGCACCGGGCACTGGCAGCACCGGGCGTACTTGCGCCGCCGGTGCACCACCCGCCACACCCGGACCCGCCACGATACCTGCTCGCTGGCATCCTCCCCGAACAGCTCATAGGCCCGGCCGCACCGCGGGCAGCGCCGCTCGCCCTCCGGAATGTCATGGACCTGCTCCTCGGTCTCCAGGTGCTCATGCCGGCGCCGCCCATGCCCGGCCGATCCCGGCCGCTGACCCCGGCGCCGCCCGCCCGCAGCGCCGCCATCCCCTGCCGGGGCGTCATCCCCGCCGCCGGCGTCGGCGGCTTGCCCGCCCGCCTGCCGCTTACCGGCGCCGTCTTTCTCGCTGGAGGTGCCGAACAGCATCCGGCTCAGCGTCACCACCCGCTGCTTCAGCGCGGCCAGCTGCTCCTGCTGCGCGGCCACCGTCGCGGCCAGCGTGGCGTTCTCCGCCTCCAGCCGCACGTTCTCCCCGGCCAGCCGCGTGTTCTGTGCCTCCAGCAGCTCCGCCCGCTCACGCCAGAACGCCGCCTCATCAGCGGGCCGGGAACAAGTACGCGCAGCCATCACGCCAAGGCTGCACCACCACCAGTCCCTGTGTCCAGCACCGCCGCACCCGCCCCGCCAGCGTGTCGCCTGCGCCGGCCAGCCACGCTCAGCCCACCGGAATCACCGAATACTTACGCCGAGTTCAAGGGATCGTCGCAACAGTGCCGGTAAATGACCCTTTCCGCGCCAACCATACACGGTGAGCGGTTTCGCGCCGGGTGCTGCGTGCCGCCGGGGGCAGGCTGCTGCCTGGCCCTTGGTGCTGCCGTCAGGGGCCGCAGTGGTCTCCGGGGTCAAGGCCGGCCCGCAGGGCCGTCGCGTGGCGATGCCGCAGGCAGCCTTGAGGCCGGAGGGGCGGCCCCGTAGGCTGCGGCACCCGGCTCCGGGAACTCAGCGGCGGCGCTAGCCGCCTCCTTCTTCGCCCTTTCAGGCTGCGTGGGCGGCCAGGAACTCATCCAGCGCCTCGGCCGGGGTCTTCCAGCCAAGCGTCTTGCGGGGGCGGCCGTTGAGGGCGGCGGCGACGGCGGCCAGGTCGCCGGGGCTGTGGCGGCTCAGGTCGGTGCCCTTGGGGAAGTACTGGCGCAGCAGGCCGTTGGTGTTCTCGTTGGTGCCTCGCTGCCAGGGGCTGTGCGGGTCGCAGAAGTAGATCTCGATGCCGGCGTCGATGCGCAGCCGGGCGTGGCCGGCCATCTCCGCGCCCTGGTCCCAGGTCAGCGAGCGGCGCAGCTGAGCGGGCAACGTGATGATCGCCGAGGCGATCGCGTCCCGGACCGCCTCGGCACCATGGCCGGCCAGCGCGGGGCCGTTCTTGGCCCGGGGGCTGGTCCCGTGGCCTTCCATCGGCGGCAGGTGCAGCAGCATCGTGAACCGGGTCGAGCGCTCGACAAGGGTGCCGATCGCCGAGCTGTTCAGCCCCATGATCAGGTCCCCCTCCCAGTGCCCGGGCACCGCCCGGTCCGCGGCCTCCGCAGGCCGCTGGCTGATCATGATCTCGGGTGTCACGAACTTCCTGCCGCGGCCGCGGGTGCGCGCCCGGGGGACGCGCAGCGCCCGGCCGGTGCGCAGGCAGGCGGTCAGCTCACGCCGCAGCGCGCCGCGGCCCTGGACATACAGCGCCTGGTAGATCGCCTCGTGCGAGACCCGCATGGACTCATCATCAGGGAAATCGACCCGCAGCCGGTTCGCGATCTGCTCCGGGCTCCACGACGCCGCCCAGCACCGATCCGCCCGGCGACCGTGCCGGCGTCCGATCCAGTGCACATCCGGGCCCGGCACAGCCGCGCCACCTGGCCTGGTGATCGAGCCGGCGAGCCGGTCCTGCACGTACTCCCGCAGGACCTGGTCCGCAGCCAGTTTTGCGATCTTCGGGCGGCGTGCCCGCCGGTCCGCGTGCCACTGGGCGGCCATGGCCCGGTACTCCAGCCGGCCGCCCCTGGTCGCAGCGTTCCGGCGCAGCTCCCGCGAGATCGTCGACGGCGACCGGCCGGCACGCCTCGCGATCTCACGGACGCCGCACCCCCGGACCCGCAAGATCGCGATCTCCTCCCGCTCCGCGAACGACAAGTACCGCCCCGACGGCGGCGCCAGGCTGACCGGCCGGATCCCGCCGCTGTCACGGAACCAGCGCGTACCAACTGCCGGGGACACACCAGCCTCAATGCCGGCGTCCTCACTCGGCATTCCCCTGGCGATCGCCACCCAGAACCGCTGCCGGTGTTCTCGCCTGGCCACCGGAGGCCGCCCCGCCGAACGCATCGCCGGCCGCCCCGCCCGAGCAGCCGCCCATCCCTGTGGCCGTCCCATTCGCCCACCTCCACCTGAAGGTGTTGCGACGACCGGTTGAATTCGCCCTGGCTTCCGCGATCGGAATGGAAAACCACCTCCCCAGTCCCGGGCTGACGGTTCGCTACCGCCATCCTGAGCGCATCGATGACCAGTTCCTCGCGCATATGATCAGCGACGGACCAGCCCACTACCTTGCGTGAATACCCGTCGATTACCGTCGCGAGGTAAGCCCAGCCGCTCATCGTGAAAATGTACGTGATATCCCCGTACCACAGCTGGTCCTTCGCCCCGGGTACGAAGTCGCGGCCGACCAGGTCGACCAGACCGCAAGCGTTCGCCGGATCCTGCACCGTCGTGGCCTTGTACGGCCGCGGGTGCACGCATCGCAGGCCAGCGGCCCGTGCCAGGCGTCGCACCCGCTTCGGGCTGACCCGGTACCCGTTCCGGGCCAGGTCCGCGTGAATCCGGTCGATGCCGTACCGGCCCTTATGCGCATCGTGGATCGCCACGATCAGCGTGGTCAATGTCACGTCTTCTTTCGTCCGCGCCGACGGCGCGCGCTTCTTCCATGCGTAATACCCCTGCCGTGATACCTCCAGCATCTCGCACATGAACATGACCGGGAATCTTTCCTCGCGTGGCTTGCGGTCGTTCTCCTCGTCCATCTCGGCGATGAACGCGAACTTTACTGATTCTCCTTCGCAAACCACGCCGCGGCTTTTTTTAGAAAGTCCCGCTCCATCTTCAGCCGGCGGTTCTCTTCCTCGAGTTCCCGCAGCCGCGCCCGCTCGTCGGTGTCGAGCGGCCTTTCCTTCAGCTTCCCCGACTTCTTCGCCGTGTTCACCCAGTTCGCCAGCGTTCCCTCGTTTATACCCAGATTCCGGGCAATTTCCGCTATCGGACGGCCGGAGCTTATCACCAGCTCCACAGCCTCGTCCTTATATTCCTGGGTGTACTTCTTGCGAGCCTGTCCCACTTCCGGTTCTCTCCTCGTAGACCATCGTGCCACTTCGGATGGTGTCTACGAAACCGGCCGGGGCGGGGTGTCGGCTTTGCTGCCCGGCCCGGCGGGCCGGCCGGTGACTTCAGGTGAGGATCTGGTGTTCTGCCATCAGGTGACGGTCGCGCCAGCGGTGGTGCGGCGCAGCGGCGATGTGCAGGCCGGCGGCTGGCTCCCCGGTCACGTCACCCTCGGCCTGCTTGAGGCATACCTGCCGGCTGGGGAGATCGAGGAGCTGGTGGAGGATTTCGGCTGCGCAGAGGAACGGCAGCGGCTGCTGCCGGCCGCGATGACGGTCCGGCTGCTGGTGGCGATGACCTTGATGCCGGACGCGCCGGTGCCGGAGGTGACCTTGCGGGTGGCCGGGCTGCTGGCGTGCCTGCCGTGGGCGCGGCCCTGGCACGTGCCGGGTACCGAGGCGGTCACCCGCCGCCTGGACATGATCCCCGCGGAGCTGTTCGAGGCGCTGTTCTGGCTGGTCGCCGGGCCGATCGCCGATCCGGGTGCGCCGGGGATGCGGTGGCGGGGGCTGCTGCTATGCGCCCTGGACGGGTTCCAGGTCCGGGTCCCGGACACCAAGGCGAACCGGAAGTATTTCGGCTCGTCCGGCACCGCGGATAACTCGTCGCCGTTTCCCCAGGTCCGGGCCGTCATACTCACTGCCGCACGGGCCAAGGCCACCCTCGGCATGGAGTTCGGCCCCTCCTGCGACGGGGAGCAGACCCTGACCCGGCGGCTGGCCAGATCCCGTCCCGGGATCTTCGCGGCGGGCCGGCTGATCCTGATGGACCGCAATTTCCCGGGATTCGCCCTGATCAAGGCGATCCGCGCCCAGGGCGCGCACCTGCTGATGCGGATGAAGTCCGATATCGTCCTGCCGCTGCTCAAGGCACTGCCGGACGGCTCGTATGAGTCCTTCCTGTCCGACGGCGCCGACCGCATCCCGGTCCGCGTCGTGGAATACGACGTGAAAGTCCCCGGCCCGGGCGGCGCCGGGGACGAGCTGTACGCTCTGGCCACCACGCTGACGGACTGGCAGGCATACCCCGCCGCGGAACTGGCCGCCTGCTACCCGGACCGGTGGGCCGCGGTGGAAACCGTCATCGGCGAGGACAAGTCCGCGATCACCGGCGCGGGCCCCTCCCGCGGCCCGATCCTGCGCTCGTCGTCCCCGCACCAGGTCACCCAGGAGATGTGGGCCTGGATCACCGCCACCCAGCTGGTCCGCATCCACGGCTGCCACGCCATCCAGGCCGGCACGGCCGCCCAGCTCACCGCCGCTCCCGGCAGCGAGCCGAAGGCGCCGGCCACGCCCGCCCGGGTGTCGTTCACGACCGCCCGCCGCGAGGCCGTCCGCTCGATGACCCAGACCCTGGCGCCCGCGACTGCCCCCGCCTCAGTGCTCGCTGCCGCCGCCGCGCTGGCCAGCTCCCGGATCCTCGCCGCCCTGCTGCCCGTCCGGCCGCCCCGCCACCGCGAACGGTGCACCAAGGGCCGCCAGCAGTTCCCGTCCTCGCCGGCCACCGGGCGGGTACCCGCCAGCACCGGCGAGGCCACCATCACCATCTACCCCGCCGGGCAGATCATCTACGCCGGCGCCCGCACCGCTCCTGCAGCCAGCCCGGCCTCCGGCGACACTTCCTAACCCGGTCATCCTGCATAAACGACCCGGAAGGAGAAACCCCGTCCCGGCCCGTGGAACCGGCGCCCCCCCCGGAGCGACATCCGGGCTACTGTCATGCCCACCGCCACAGCAAAACGCCCAGGAAAACCCATACGGGCATACACGGCCGATACAACCCATAGAACACCTAACACCTAAAAGCGATGGCGTTGAGGGCCGGCCGGGCGGCCCGCCGACAGGCCCGCGCAGGCTCGCCCGGCGATCATCACCGACAGCTCTCATCGACCGGAAGGTACCCTTATGTCCCTCGCGACGCTGCTGGACCGAAACAAGGCCTTCGCAGCCACCAACGCCGTGGCGAAGAACCCGAAGATCCCGTGGATCCCCAACCAGCTGTCTTACATCATCACCTGCATCGACTCGCGCGCCGAGCCCGCCGCCTTCCTCGGCGTCGACCTCGGCGACGCGACCGTGCAGCGCGTGGTCGGCGGCCGGGTCACATCGGCCGTGCTGCGCGACGTCGCCTACATCAGCTACCTGACGGAAACCAAGACCCCCGACGGGCCCTGGTGGGAGGTGGCAGTCATCCACCACACCGACTGCGGCTCGACGTTGCTGGCCGACCCGGAGCTGCGCCGCGGCTTCGCCGCCCGCGGCGGCTACGTCGAAGCCGAACTGGCCTGGCTGCCGGCCACCGACCCCGCCGCCACCGTCCGCGCCGACGTCAACACCTTGGTCACCGCACCACAGCTATCCCCCAGCATCAGGGTCAGCGGGTACGTCTACAACACCGCTGTCGGCACCGTCAACACCGTCGTCGCCCCCACCCCCGCCGGCAAGCGCTGACCACCCCCGGCTGCCTTCCAGTCCGCACCCATGCGGCAGCCACCCCCGGCCGCACTAGCTAGGACGATGGATCGTCATCTTTCGGGCAGTCCACGCCGGGGCCACGTGAGGTGCGCGGCTCAGATTCGTTCCCAGGACTCACGGATGTGATTCAAGGCGTACTGCTCGCCGCTGGTGACTGGATATCCCGAGGCTCGGGCGAGCAGGCTTTGCGCATGCGACATGACCATTTCGTCGTTGTCGATGTAGCCCACGGCCGCGCCAGAAACTGCCGCACCCCGGTACTGGCCACGTGGGAGACGGCGCGGCGCTGGAACTCCAGGCTTTCCCGGGCCAGCTCGGCCGCCTCAGGGAATACCGACAGCAACTGGCTGGCCTGTTCCCGGTCGATGGCGAAGTTGTCCTTACCGCCCAGCAGCGCATCCCAGACCCGGGGAATTGACGGTTCCTGGATGGTGAACTGCCGGACCGGGGCGCCCCGTTTGTCCCGGAGCCGGTCATAGTGGTGGCCTGGACGAACCGGGGCTGCACCCCCTGGTCCGGATGCCTCGGCGAGGTAGAACAGCCGGTCGCCGATCACCCGCGTCAAGATCCGGTACTGCGGGAAAGGCCAGCCGCAACGTCTCCAGTGGCGGCCTGACCGGCAGCGGGTTACCTGCTGTGCCGGTCATCGGAACATCAGGGGAGTGACGTTCAGCGGCGCCTTGAGCATGCCGCCGGCTTGCATAAGGTCGGCCACCCGCTGCCGTTGCACCAGGCTAACGCTGGTCGGAAAGGTATTCAGGTTGACCAGAGCAGCGATGCTCTTGGGGATGGGCATGTAACCAGAATGCCGGAGCCTGGTTCAGTTCGTGGCGGCGAAGCTCAGCCCAGCCGCGGCGAGGGCGTGGCGGAGCTGGGCGATCGCCGTGGTGCCGATGCCGTGCATCCGGGCGAGATCGGCCTCGGTCACCTGGGTGAGCTGCTCCAGGGTGGTGTACCCGGCTGCGGTCAGCGCCCGCTGAGCTGGCTTGGCCAGCCCGGCGGGCAGGCTGCGGGGCTGGCGGGCGTGCTGCCCGGTCACGAGGTGACCAATGCGGCGAGGTGGGCCAGCGAGTTGGCCAGATGATCGGGGGAGAACGGGGGGAACTGGATGTGCTGGCGGGGACCGTCCGGGACCGCTGACCAGTCGTAGGAGAGGGTGACCGTGGTCTCGGACGGGCCGGCCGGGGTCAGGTCGTAGCCCCAGATCCAGCCGCCGAAGCGCAGGCTCCCGTCATCGGTGTCCTGGCCCGGCTCCCACGAGATGGCATTCGGCGGGTCAAACACTTGGACCCGGTTGGCGATCTGGTAGTCCCCGTCCGGGTGGTTGGCGTGATACATGGCCATCCGGAAGATCTGCCCAGAGGCGGTCAGCGGTTTCATACCGAGGGGTTCGCGGACCCATCCGGTGCCGTCGATCGCGGCGTGCTGCGCGGGGTCGGCGAGGACAGCGAAGATGGCCCCGGCCGGGGCGTTAATGATCGTGCTCGCGCTAACAGTTTCGGCGGCCATGGCAGTTGCCTCCTGATGAGATGAGCCCGATACCGGTTCTGACGCACGCCGGACGCGGAACTCATCGCCGAAGCCACTACGGGAGCTCTTGGAAGAAGCGCGCCGGCGCCCAGCAGCACGGGGACCTGGTGGAGGATCACCTCGTCGACGAGTCCGGCCGCCAGGGCCGCTGTCGCGACGTTGCCGCCCATGAGGGCGACGTCCTTGTCGCCGGCGGCGTCGCGGGCGACCGCGACTGCGGCCTCGATCCCGGTCGTGACCAGCGTCTGTCTATCGTTCGTGGTCGGCACCGGCCGATGGCTGAGCACGACCAGCGGCGCGGTCGGGTGAGGCGTCCGGCCGTGGATCGCGCAAGGTCCTGACCGAGCGGCTGAGCCATCTCGTCGAACAGGGCGTGCTCGAGCGCCGACCTTACGACCGGCCACCGCGGTTCGAGTACGTTCTAACGGAGAAGGGGACCGAGCTCGTCAACCTGCGGGTAGCGGTTGTCGCCTGCGTGCCGGGGAGCGTCTGGATGGGTTCCAGCTCGCTCGCGAAGTGGCGCGGCACGCCGGAGCTGCAGCCAGGCACCAGGCTTCGCGCGCCCGTCCAGCTGCTGGATATATGTCGCCCATTCCGAGAAACGCCGAAAGTCGGTGAGCACGGCCCACACCGCTTCAGTGCTGGCCGGTATCTCGGTGACAGCTTCAACTGTACGCATTGGCTCCAACTATTCATGGGTGCTCATTCGGCTGGACGTCGCCTCTTCAGGGCGTCTCGGGCTTTGCGGGGAGTGCCGTCCTCCGCTATCGGCTGGACCAGGGGTGTTGCGGTGCTCGGCCTTCGTCGGTGGGCCATTTGCGGAGCGCGTAGCGGACGGCGTCGGCGCGAGAGTGAAACCCGGCCTTGGCGAACAGGTTGTTGATGTGGGTTTTCACAGTGGCCTCGCTGATCACCAGGCGTTCCGCGATCTCCGGGTTGCGCAGTCCCTCCCCGATCAGCTGGAGGATCTCCCGTTCGCGGGCGGTGAGCGTGACCGCAGGGCCCTCCGGCGGGACAGTGGTGGAGGCGCGGGACGCGAGGGCGAGCAGGCGGCGCTGCACGTCGGGGGCGAGTATGGCCTGGCCCTCTGCGGCGCTGCGCACTGCCTGCAGGATCGTGGTCCGGTCGGCCTCCTTGGTCAGGTAGCCGCTCGCGCCGGCCTGCAACGCGGCGAGGATCGACTCGTCGTCGTCGAAGGTGGTGAGCACGAGAATCGTGGCGTCGGGGTTGCCTCGCCGAATCCGCCTGGTCGCCTCAACGCCGTCCATGACCGGCATGTTCAGATCCATGAGGATGACGTCGGGATGGTGCTCGGCCGCGATATCCACCGCTTCAGCGCCGTTGGTCGCCCTGGCGACGACGTCGACGTCCGCCTCGAGGCCGAGCATCACCGCCAGGGCCTCGCGGACGGTGGCTTGGTCGTCGACCACAGCCAGCCTGATGGCGCTCATCTCGGTATCTCCAGTTCTACCGTCCAGCCCTCGCCATGGGGTCCAGCGTGCAGGGTCCCGCCGAGGAGGGCAACGCGTTCGCGCATGCCGACCAGGCCCATGCCGGTGCCGTCGGCGAGTTCCGTGCGAGGGGCGGCGATGGCGGCGCCGTTGGTGACGGTCAGCGTGGTCCGGTCGTCGGCGAAGTTCAGGCACATGGCCCGGGCGGCGCCCGGAGCGTGCTTCGCGGCATTGGTGAGAGCCTCCTGTGCGACGCGGACCATGGTGTGGGTGGCTTCGGCGCGCAGCGGTTCCGGGGTGCCGGTGACCTCGAACCCGGCCGCGTTGCTCTTAGCCATCTGACGTAGGGTCTCCGGTAGCGGCAGCGTGTCCTCGCGCAGGGCGTGCACCGCGCGGCGGGTCTCACTGATGCTGTCCACGGCGAGCGCACGGGCCCGGCGGACGGCCGTGACCGCCTCCTCCTCGCGACCGCTTTCGCGTAGCGCGTCGGCCATGTCCAGTTGCAGCGCGACACCGGACAGCGAATGGCCGAGGACGTCGTGGATCTCGCGGGCGATGCGCCCTCGCTCCTCCAGGGCGGCCTCGCGGGCCTCCGATTTTGTCGCGCGCCGGGCCTCCTCGGCCGCGCGGCGGGCGCTGAGCAGCGCTTCCGAACGGTCCCGCCTCGACATTCCGATGTAGACGGGAAGTCCGACGGTCAACGCCATCCACCACGGCCACTGCCCTGGTGCGGGGGCGATGTATCCGACCAGCCAGGTCGTCGCGGCCGCGGTGACGGCACCGGCCATGGCGATGCTGACGGCCGCGCGCCGGGAGCTGAGTTTCGCGCCGGCGACGGAGGTGGCGACGTAGGGGAACAGCGATGCCGTCGTGGTCGAGTGCGCCAGCGGCAGCAGCAGTGCGCCCAGCAGCACATAGACCGTCATCGCGGCGGTTTGCTGCCTCTGCGTGAGCTGGGTCCACGGGAGGAGGGCACCGGCGGCGGCCATCGAGGTCAGGACGAACAGCGGCAGGGCCAGCGAGGGATAGACGATGTGGCTGGTCGGCCACTGGACGATGGTGCCGATGATCGTGACGAGCGCGAAGAACAACCCAAGCAGGTGGTCCTGGGCCTGGTCCGGCCGCGGACCAGGCCGAGCCCCCGGATCCCAAGGCCAGGCCTGCGGCTTCGGAATCAGGGGGCGCTGCTTCATTGAGGTCATATCGATGGTCCGATCATCGGCGACGGTAGTCGCCACGAGCGTCGCGCATTCCGTTCAGGAGCTGGGAGTCGGTGGAGAAGGCGTCGCCACGCCGTGACCCGGTCTGAGTTTCCCAGACCTTCTGGTCGTCGGCGTCGTCTCGGTAGACGCCCCGGTCGTTGAGGGAGTGCCCCAGGTTGTCCAGGAACGGGGACATCTGCCGAGGAGCACCGTCCTTGCCCTCCGCCCACAGCACCCGGTGGTCACTCCGCAGCGCCCGGTACAGCACCACGAAACCTTCCACCAGCATGCCAGCCCCCAGGGTCAGGAGCAGGCTGTTGCTCAGCGCGCGCCCTGCGGGCCCGCATCTGGGCGGAGTACCAGTGGGTGAAGTACGCGGGAACGCCGAATCCGACGAGCTGGTAGGCGATCCGGAAGAGGATGCTGGCATTGGCGGCGTCGCAGGCGAATGCGGCGACCGCGATGCACGTGAAGCTGATCGTCCAGACCAGGGTGATGATCACGTTGGCCCGCAGGAATTCTCGCGTGTTCCAGAACTCCGGCGGGGTACGGCGGCGCGCGATGCCCAGCGTGAACGGGCGACGGACGGCCAGGCTGGCCCAGGCGATCAGCGCCAGCCACGCCGAGGACAGCGCGCCGTCGTATTGCTGCAAGGGTGACCGCGGGTCCGCGAACGCGTACAGGGTCAACGCGCCGAAGTAGCAGATCGTGCCGAGGTCCAGTACCTGCGCGTCGATGCCCATTCCGGCACGACGGCTGGACATCAGGAGCAGCACGCTGCCGGCGAGCGCGGCCGCAGCGCCCCATTGCCACCCGATCAGCGAGAGAACGGAAAAGACGATCCACGGCATGAAACCCCGTAGGTAATTCATGAGACTGGCATTCCTTTCACAAACGAGCGGGCATTTATTCCCTGGCGAATATGACGGCTTGGCAGACTTTGAAGGTGGCTGAGTTCGAAGGTGATTGGGATCGACTGCCATTCACTGTAGGGTCGGCCGCGGCCGTCGTCCTGAGGCGAGCGCCGTATCTCCGGGTGGAGAAACCTCCACCCGGAGATACGGCGTCAGCCGCATGACAGTGCCGACAGCGCGGAGATAGCGTTGTGGCCTCGGCATTCGAGAGGGTCGCGGCAGGTGGTCGGCTCCGGTGAATCACGGTGATCCGGCCGAAACGCGGCACAGAGCAGGGAGGTTTTCGTGCCCGTCGTCGTCGATCTGAATCGCTGTCAAAGCTATGGGCAGTGTGTTTTCGCCGCGCCCGAGGTGTTTCGCTTCCGAGGTGAGGAATCGCTGGAATACAAGCACGTTCCAGACGTGGAATCAGAGCAGGCGGTCGAGCGTGCAGCGCTGGCGTGCCCGGTGCGGGCGATCACCATCGGCCGCCCGGCCGAGGTTGTCCCGGTTCCGCCGGTCGGTGAGGTGCGGTGATGGCGACCTCGAAGTCCGAGCGGATCGTGATCGTCGGCGCGTCCCTCGCCGGACTGCGCACCGCCGAGTCGTTGCGCGGCAACGGTTTCACCGGAGAGCTGGTGCTGATCGGTGACGAGCCATACGAGCCCTACGACCGGCCGCCGCTGTCGAAGACGGTGCTGTCGGGCTGGATCGGCACGGACCGGCTGCTTCTGCCGAGGATCCGCGAGCTGAACGCGCGGTGGCTGCTCGGCGTCGCCGCGACCGGCCTCGACCTCACGGCAAGGGAGGTGCGGCTCGCTGACGGCAGCGCGATCGGCTTCGATCGTCTGGTGATCGCCACCGGCGCCCGGGCGCGGCTCTGGCCGGTCGCCGAGCAGGCGGAGCTGCGCGGTGTGCACGTGCTGCGCGGACGCGACGACGCCGGCCGGCTGCGTGCCGACCTGGCCGCCGCGCCGAACCGGGTGCTGGTCATCGGCGGTGGATTCACCGGGTCCGAGGTGGCGTCGAGCTGTCGCGATCTCGGGCTGCCGGTCACGGTGACCCATCGTGGTGCGGCGCCGATGGCGAGCGCGTTTGGTGCCGTTGTCGGCGCCGCGATCGGCGTACGGCAACGCGCGCACGGGATCGACCTGCGGCTCTGCACGACCGTCAGCGCGCTGCAAGGTGACGGGCAAGGCCGGCTGCGCCGCGCCCGACTGTCCGATGGTGACGTTGTCAACGTCGATATCGCCGTGGTGGCGTCGGGTTCGGTCCGCAACGCGGAGTGGCTGTACGGCAGTGGCCTGGCCGCCGACACGCGCGGAGCCCACTGTGATCCGGCCTGCCGCGCGCTGGACACCGACGGCGCGGTCGTCGACGGCGTGTACGTCGTGGGCGACGTGGCGCGGTGGCGGCACCCGCTGTTCGACACGGAACCGATGTCGTTGGAGCACTGGGGCAACGCAATCGACCAGGCCGACACCGCCGCCCACAACCTCACCCACGCCGTGCACGACGCGCGGCACAACGCGGCGATGCCTGCTTTCTGGTCCGACCAGTTCGGCATGAACATCAAATCCGTCGGCGTGCCGCACATCGCCGACCAGGTGATCCTCACCCAGGGCTCGTTCGGGCACCGCTCGTTCGTCGCCGCCTATGGCCGCGACGGGATCACCATCGGCGCGGTCGCGGTCAATTCGCCTCGGGTCATGGACGGCTACACCGCGCTCGTCGCCGAACGGGCGCCGTTCCCGCCCGCGATCAACGCGACGGACACCCCCGGCGACTCCGCGGTCCTCGACGCCGGCCTCACTCGGCCGATGCCGATCCCCCCTGTCGACTCCGCCCTTGTCACCACCTCGCCGGTCCTGGAAGGAAGCTCATGACCACCAGCACTCAGCCCTATCCCGCGACGGCCGCGTACGGCCAGATCGTCGACCATGCCAACCGGCACAACCCCTATCCGTTCTTCGCCCAACTGGCCGCCGAGCCGATCCAGCGGCTCGACACGCACACGTGGTTGGTCGCCCACCACGCGGACATCGGCAGGCTGCTGCGTGACCCGCGGCTGTCCGCCGAGAGGAACACTCCTGAGGGTGACCCGCAGGCGCCCCTGGGCTCGGACGGCAAGCCGTTCAAGGGCCCGTTCCTGTCGCTCGATCCGCCCCACCACGACACCCTGCGGCAGCAGACCATGCATCAGTTCGTGCCGCGCATCCTCGGCTTGCGTCCGCGTATCGAGACCATGGTCAGGAGGCTGCTTGACGAGCACCGCGGCGATCGTCGCGGCCAGCTCAACATCGTCACATCGCTGGCGTATCCATTGCCGGTAACCGTGATCTGCGAACTCCTCGGCGTTCCCCGCGAGGAGGAGCCGGTGTTCCACTCCTTCGCCCGTCGGCTGACCCGCGGCCTCGATCCGGTTGAGACGCTTTCCGAACAGGAGATCGCCGATCTGGAGGTAACGCGCCGCGACTGGCGCGCCTACCTGATGCCGATGATCGGACAGCGTCACGCCCATCCCGGCCCCGACCTGATCTCCGGCCTGCTCACCGAGGGCGACCCGGCGACCCGCATGAACACCCTCGAGCTCGGCGTCACCCTCGGCCTGCTCCTCATTGCCGGCCACGAGACCACCGTCAATCTCGTCGCCAACGGCGCTCTCGCCCTGCTCCGCAATCCCGAGGTCCTGGCCCGTATGCGCGCCGACCCCGGCCTCGCGCCAGCCGTTGCAGAAGAGGTCCTACGCTACGACCCGCCGGTCCAGATGACACGTCGTCATGCGACAGCCGAGATCCAGGTAGCCGGCCAGACCATTCGGTCCGGCGACCATGTCGTCATGCTGCTGGCCGCCGGAAACCGCGACCCGGTCCGGTTTCCCGAGCCGGACCGGTTCTGGCCGGAACGCTCGGACAACACCCATCTCGCCTTCGGCAGCGGCGTGCATTACTGCCTGGGTGCCGCACTCGCGAGGATGGAGGCCCAAGCGGCCCTCACCGCCATCGCCACCCGCCTGACCAACCCACGCCTCGTGACCGACCCGCCGCGTTACCGGCCCAACATGATCCTGCGCGGGCCGGAGGAACTCCTCGTGGCCTACGACAGCATCACCGGCTGACCGCACGGCGCCGGCGCCGTGTCGAATAACAGGCCCCGGCCATAACCGCCCCGCGTCTTGTCCGGCACACGGTCCATCCGGCACAGTCGCCTGCGGGCGTGGCCGTGCCGTTACTCGTTGAGTCCTCCCTGCCGAATACGGCATTTTCGGTCGGCCGCAAAACGAGGCTGTCGTTCTCCGCAGATGGGTGCTGCATGCAGATGGGTGCTGCATTAGGTGGCTGGTGTGCGCGTCGACGATTCCTTCTTGCAGGTCGATGACGACGAGCGCCGCTTTCGGGTCGATGGTGCTGAGTGGCATTGTTGACCTCTTTCGTGTGGGGTCGTGGTGGTGGGTCGGGGTGCGGTGGGAACGGGCGGCTGCGCCTTGTCGGTCGCGGTGGGGTCGCCACGGCGGCCGCGCGGCAGCGACGCCAGTCCGGCGATTACTGCTAGAGCCGCGGAGAAGGCGAACACCTCGGACAGGCCGTGGTAGAACGCCCCGGAGATCAGGTGCGGGAAGAACTCCGTGCCGGTGATCATGAGCTGATTGGCGGACGGGAGCGAAGACAGCGCAAACCCGGTCGCTTGCAGCGCGTGCTGCAGCGGGTTGACGCCGGGTAAGGCGGCGAACAGTGATGACGTCGGCGGCAGATTGCCGACCTGCACCGCCGCGTGGTGGGACACCCCTTGGTGGACCAGACCGCTGCTGAGGGCCTTGGGCAGGGTACTGGCCAGCCCGGCGATCATGATCGAGAAGAACACGCCGGCCGACACCGCCGTGCCCGAGTTCCGGAACGTCGAGCGCATCCCGAAGCCACGCCCCGGTACTGGGCGGGCACGCTGCTCATGATCGACGACGTGTTCGGTGCGGCGAACATGCCACTGCCGATCCCGTTGGCCGCGATCAGCACGGCGAACGCCCAGTAAAGGAAGTTGATGGGGAGCACCATGAGCCCGATGAAGCTGCCGGCGAAGACCACCATGCCGCCCGTTGCCATGCCCCGGGCGCCGAAGCGGTCAGAGAGCGTCCCGGCCAGCGGGCCCGAGATGAGGAAGCCCACCGTAAGGGGGAGCAGGAAGATGCCGGCCCACAGCGGCGTCTGGCTGTAGGCGTAGCCGTGGAGGGGGAGCCAGATCCCCTGCAGCCAGATGATGAGCATGAACTGCAGCCCGCCCCGGGCGATGGACACGGCGAAGCCGGCCAGGCTCCCGGCGGTGAAGGCACGGATTCGGAACAGGCTGAGCTGGAACAGTGGCTGGTGGGCGATCTTGGTCTCGATCATCATGAATACAGCCAGCAGCACGGCACCCCCGATGAGCAGGCCCACCACGAAGGGGCTCGTCCAGCCCATGGCGTGATGCCCGTAGGGTTGGATGCCATAGGTGTGCCGGTCCGCACACGCCTGTGCCCGGTCGCAGAGATCTGTCACGTCACGCTGACCCCCACCCTCCCAGCGGTGCTGTGGGCGGGGCCTGATGGCCTAATTGGCTGACGACTCCGATCTGGTCTAGCGCAGTGTTCGGAACGCCGCGCGGACTTCTTCTGAAAAGAGTTGCGGCTCTTCCCAGGCGGCGAAGTGGCCCCCCTTGTCGGCCTCGTTGAAGTAGGTGAGGTTGGGGTACCCCTTCTCGACCCAGCTGCGCGGGGCCCGGAAGATCTCGCCGGGGAATGTGGTGAAGCCGACCGGGAGCGAGACCTCCGGAGGAGCCTGCCCGGCGGCGAGAGCCTGGGCTCGTCCGCTCTCCCAGTACGACCGGGCCGCCGACGCCCCGCTGCCGGTCAGCCAGTACACGGTGATGTTGTCGAGGACGTGGTCCCGGGTGAGACCCCCGGACGGCTGCCCGTCAACGAAGGCGCGGGAGATCTTGTAGTAGGCGTCGGTGTCGTGGTCGAGCATCCAGGCCGCCAGGGCGACGGGTGAATCCAGCAGGGCGTAGCCGATCGTCTGCGGCCGCGTGGCCTGCTCCAGGAAGTAGCCGAAGCCGCTCGTCCTGAATGTGGTGATCGCATCGAGCGCCGCGCGTTCCTGCTCGGTTTCCGCCGCCGGCATGGCGCCGCCCAGCGTCGTCACGAGCAAGTTCATGTGGATGCCGAGCAGCCCCTCGGGTGCCTGGCGGCCCATCGCGTCGGTGACCGAGGCGCCCACGTCACCGCCCTGGGCGACGTAACGCGTGTAGCCGAGGCGGCGCATCAGCTCCGCCCATGCCTGCGCGATGCGGGCGGGATTCCAGCCGACCTCCTTCGGCTCGCCGGAGAAGCCGTAGCCGGACAGGGAGGGCAGCACGAGATCGAATGCGTCCTCGGCGCGTCCGCCATACGCGGTCGGGCCCGTCAGCGGGCCGACGACCCCCAGCAGCTCGATGACCGAGCCGGGCCAGCCGTGCGTGATGATCAGCGGCAATGCGTCCTCGTGTGGTGACTTCACGTGGATGAAATGGATGTCCACCCCGTCGATCTCGGTCTTGTACTGCGGCAGCGCGTTCAGTGTCGCCTCGCACTTGCGCCAGTCGTAATCGGTGCCCCAGTAGCGGGCGAGCTCCTGCAACGTCGCCAGCTGCACGCCCTGCGACCGATCTGCGACGAGCTCCTTGTGCGGCCAGCGCGTGGCCGCGAGGCGCGCCCGCAGCGCCTCGATCTCCGCCCCGGGGATCTCGACCGTGAACGGCCGGATCGCCGTGGCACCCGCTGAGTTGTCGGTCGTGCCAGCCATGTGAGCCTCCTCGGTAGCTAGCGCGGGCCGCAGGCCCGTCCCGCTCGTCGAGCCCCTACCCGGATCCGGGCTGCCCGATAGCCGGTTCCGCTCATGGTGGCGGACCGACGGCGGGCGCGACTAGCCGCCGTCCTGCTCGGCGAGCCACAGATAAGTGACTGCGTCCCAACCCCATCCCAAGCAGTCGCAGACAGTCGGGCGTTCGGTATGCCGCTCTAGCCTCGCAGCAGGAAGTATCTACCAGCGCAGACGTTACTGGTCACGGCACTAGGTTGCCCAGCGCTCTGGCGAGGTCGGCCTGGTGGGCGGCGCGGTGCGACCCCGGGCCGGTGCGGAGTCCGCACCGGCCCGGGGCCTTGCACCAGTTCCGTTCGGAATCAGTGATCTTGCGTCAGTCGCCCAGGTAGCCGGCGGGCAGGTTCGCCCCCGGGACCTGACTGGGCGCCCGGATCGCGCTGTCGCCGGGGTACGGCACCGTCCAGTCGTGTGTGCTGTACCAGTCGAGCCGGTTCAGCTGCGCCGGGTTGGCGAAGTCCTGGATGGCGCCATCGCCGTTGAACCGGCCGTTCCGGCTCCACACCACCCACTGTTCGTAGATGGAGCGCACCGAGCTGGGGATGCCGAGCTGGGCCGGCGATTCCGGCGTGAACGCCGGCGCGGCGGTCGGCCCCGATGCCGACGGCGATGGCGGCGGGGACGGGGACGCCGAGGGCGACGCAGACGCTGAGGGCGAGGCGGGCGCCGAGGCCGGGGCGGGCGCCGAGGCCGGGGCGGACGGCGAGGCCGGGGCGGACGGCGAGGCCGGGGCGGACGGCGAGGCCGGGGCGGACGGCGACGGCGACGGGGTGGTCGTCAGGCCCTGGGTCAGCGGGATCTGGTTGGAGACGACGTTGTAGGGAGTGAGGTCGGGCGTGTTGGTGAAGGCGTTCGTCATCGGCTCGGCCGCGCGGTCTTCCTGGTTCATCGGCGCGATTCCCAGCATCTGCTCGACCGTCTTCACCACGTTGAGCTGGGTGTAGTAGGTGTCGTCGGTGATGCCGCGCTTGGCGTACGGGCTGGCGATCAGCAGCGGGCCGCGGTGGCCGTCCAGGTGGTCCACGCCGTTCTGGGTGTCGTCTTCGAGCACGAAGATCGCGGAGCTCTTCCAGAACTGGGAGTGCGAGATCGTGTCGATGATCCGGCCGGCGGCCAGGTCGTTGTCGGCCACCTCGGCGACCGGGTTGGGGTCACCGGTGCCGACGCCGGCGGTGTGGTCGTCCGGCATCCAGATCAGGTTGAGGTTGGCCAGGTTGCCGGTCTTCTCGTGCTGCGCGAAGGACTGGTCCCAGATGTCCGGTACTGGTCCGGGATGCCGAGGTCGAACGACGGGTACTCGTGGTCGTCGATGGCGTTCAGCGAGGGGATGTCGGCGTAGGTGCTGACCGACGATACCGGCACCGGCAGCGTCCCGGTGGCCTTGCCCTCGAGGATCTGGGAGTCCTGGTAGTACGCCGGCCAGGATGGGCCCGGGGATTGCTGCTGCAGGAAGTTGTTGTACTCGCCGTAGGCCTCGGTCGTCCGGCCCGCGGCCTCGGCCGCGTTCCAGATGAAGCCGTCCCGCTGGTAGGCGAGCGCGTCACCGCCCTGCGCCGGGTAGCTGCGGTGGAAGGCGCCGAACTCCTTCTCGATGTAGTCGTTCGCGTCGGCCTGCACGATCCAGTTGTGGCCGTCCGCGGACAGCGTGCCCTCGTCGTAGAAGTTGTCGAACAGGCCGAAGTCGCCGGCCAGGGCGTGCGCGTTGGGCGTGATCGTCTTGCCGAACTGGGCCAGCGCCGGGTCGCTGCTGCCCTTGCCGATGTCCCCGAGCACCTGGTCGTAGGTGCGGTTCTCCCGGATGATCAGGAACACGTGCTTGATTGGGGAGGGGCAGCCGAGCTTGGCCGGGACGGCGGCCGGCGCGGCCGTGCAGCTGGTCAGCGACTGCGTGGCGAGCAGGTGCGCCCAGTCGTTGCCGGTGAACACCTGGTCGGTGTAGGCGCCGAGCGCCGCGGTGCTGGGCATCGTGAAGTCGGTGACCGAGCCGGTGTCGTCGTAGGTGTTGTGGCCGGTGACCGACTCGGCACCGGGAGCGGTGCCGGGACCCTTGTTGATCGTGCTCGCCGTGCCGCGGGCCCCGATGCCCTTGTCGCTGGTGACGACGATCTTGCCGAGCGCGGGGTCGTCGGCCACGGCCACCGGGTAGAAGTCGGTGGGCAGCAGGCCCTGGTACTGCACCGGCGACCGCGCGCCGCTGTAGTAGTACACGGCCAGCGCGTTGTCCCGGCCGATGCTGACCAGGATGTGGTGGCTGTCCGGCATCGTGATCGCGTTGGGGTAGCTGCCGACCGTCGAGCCCGGCAGCGGGTTGACGTTGACGGTCTGCACGACGCTCGCGCTCTGCGGGTTGATCAGCGAGAACGTGTCGTCGTTGGAGTTGGCCACCATGAGCGTGCCGTCGGGCGCCAGGTACTCCGCCGTCGGCTCCAGGCCGACCGGGATCTCCCTGACCTCCTCGCCGGTGCCCAGGTCGACCTCGGAGACCGTGCCGGTGGTCGCGGCGCCGGTGACCTTGCCGGCCACGATGGCCGTCCCGTCAGACTCATTGGTGAAGTCGCCGGCCTTGGCCGGGCGGCCGCCCTCGTCGGAGACGAACGCGTCGCTGCCGACCAGCACCACCTGCCGCGGGGCGTTGCCGACCTTGATGACCGGGGTCAGCTGGTTGGTCGCGGTGTCGATCACGCCGAGTTCGTTGACGCCGTTCAGGGCGACGTACAACTTGGAGCCGTCCGGGCTCAGCGCCATGCCGGACGGCAGGTCCGGCGTGGTGCTGGTGGTGGTGTTGAGGTTGGTGGTGGCCGTCTCCAGCGGGATCGTCACCGGGCTGGACACGGTGCCGTCCGCGGCCACGCTGAACTTGACCAGGTCGGCGGTCTGCGGGAACCAGAGGGTCTTGCCGTCGGCGGACCACAGCGGGCCGTCGGCGGCGACGGTGCCGTCCCCGATGGTCTTGTCGGTGCCGACGCCGGTGCCGATCTGCTGGACGACGGTGCCGGTCTTGAGGTTGAAGACGGTCAGGAAGCCGGTGAAGTCCTCCCAGCTCAGAGCGGCCGGGTACTGGCCGTTGGGGCTGATCGAGGAGGACAGGAGCCGGCCGTTGCTGATCAGCAGCCGGGTGCCGATCGGCTTGATCCGCTGGTTGGCCGGCAGCAGGATCCCGTCGGCGTTGGCCGTTCCGGCTTGCGAGTTGCCGAATCCGCCGCCGAACGTACCGGCCACGGCGGCGGTCGCAAAGCCCGCCACCATGACCACGGCGACGCTCACCGCGGTGAGCGTGCGGACGGCGCGACGGTGCGCGTGCCGCCAGCGCGGGGACAGCAGACGTCTCATCTGATTTCCCTTGCTCAGGTCGTATCGAAACAGCCGTCGATCAGCGACAGCGGGTTGATGAGCTGCGTATAGTGCGGCCCCGTGATGGTGGGGGAGCCATTGACGGAGGCCGGCGTCATCGTCGCTGGTGCGCAGCCGCCAGACCGGATCGGGGGCGTCCGCGCGCATCGCGTCGAGCCGCCCGGCGAACGCGACCTTTCCCCGGTGCAGCATGGTCACCGCGTCGCAGATCTCCTCGACCTGGGTCATGTTGTGACTGCTCAGGATCACGGTCACGCCGTCCCGGGCCAGGCGGCGCAGCGCGGCCCGCAGGTCCCGGATTCCAGCCGGGTCCATGCCGTTGGTGGGCTCGTCCAGGATCAGCAGCCGTGGGCGGCGGAGCATGGCCGCGGCCAGGCCAAGGCGCTGGCGCATGCCGAGCGAGTAGCCCTTCACCTTCTTGCCGCGGGCTTCCGCCAGGTCGGCGCGCTCCAGTGCCTCATCGATGATGCCGGCGGCGTCGCCGCCGTCGAGCCCGGCCAGGACGGCCAGGTTCCGGCGGCCGCTGAGGTACGGGTAGAAGCGCGGCGTTTCCACGAACCCGGCCACGCGGTCCAGCCAGGCGGGGCCAGCCTCGGCCCGGGTGCGCCCGAAGAGCTTCAGGGTGCCCTCGTCCAGCAGGACCAGGCCGAACAGCGCCGACAGCAGGGTCGTCTTTCCCGCGCCATTCGGGCCCAGCACGCCGTGCACAACGCCGGGGGCCACGGTGAAGTCCACCGCGTCGAGGGCGGTGGTCTCGCCGAACCACTTCGACACCCCGCAGGCTTCCACCACCGGGCCCGTTGCTTCGGTCACGGCGCTCAACGTAGGGGTGCCGCATAGCGTCAACGGAAATAAACAGCGACCAACGGATGAACGGCACTTCCCGTTTCGGGCGAAATTGTTCGGCGTCGTCAGCCGGGCCGCGGCCGTCCACGGATCACGGGCGGCGGCCGGCCGGCTGCGCAGGGATCACGGGCGGCGTGAGGCAGCCAGCCTGGTGCGCCGGGGCACCTGCTTCTCGCCGGCCCAACGTTTCGACGCGCACGGCCCGCAGAAAGGCACGTTCCGCCGCAATAATCCGGTCCACGTCATGCTGGCCTCCGGCCTGGACAGCGCAGAATCGCAACGTTTCCCGCACGGCTTCAGCGGCGCCGACGGGGTGACTACGCCGGCGGACTGGTCTGTGCTGTTCGGGTAAGGAGGCAGGTCATAGGTGCCAATCAGCTTGGTGTCCAGCGAGCTCTGCGCCCGCAGGGGACGGCCGCACCCGCCCAGGTATTACAGTCGCGGTTTCGCGTTCAGTGGCGGTCGGGTTCGCTCAATGCGGTCATGCGGATGGATCCTTTAATCGGTCCCTAAGTGCCCGGCCGTGAGTAGGTGACAAGCGTCTGGCCGGGATTGTCGGCAACTTGCAGCACGACGTGCGAATAGTCGACCGGTCCGAGCCTTGGGTGAAGCAGCTTCTTCGATCCGCTGCCCACGCGGTCACGTCGTGGCGGGGCCACCAGTCCCGGAACGTGGTCGCTGTCGTGCCACAGTTCCGCGATCAGGGTCGTGAAGTCCGGATCGTGCGCATGGCGGGCGGCGGCGAGCCGGAACCTGCCGAGCATCGCCCTGGCCTCGGCCTCCCAGTCCAGGTACACCTCCCGGGCGCGGTCGGTGGTGAACATCCAGCGCACGAGGTTGCGCTGGCCGGCGGGCAGCGCTTCCCAGTCGGTGAACAGTTCCCGTGCGGCGGGATTCGAGGCCAGTACGTCCCAGCGGCGTCCTTTGACGAAGGTGGGGAAGGGGTCGAGGCGCTGGACCAGATCAGCGACGCCGTGACCGAGCTGCTCGGGGGGTGCGGTTACTCCGGCGGCGGGGGCGCGGGCTGCGTCGGGTCCGTCAACGAGGACGTGGTGGACAGGTTCGCCAGCAGCGCGACTTCCTCGCGGCGCAGCCCAGTCGTCCGCCGCCGGGTGCCTGCCGGCAAGCCGACATCGGCCGGGACGAGCCGCTCGCGCCGTGACCGGAGCAGCTGCCCCAGTGCCTGCGGGTCTCCAGCATCCGCCACATCGTTAAGCCTACTCATGCCGGTACCAGTAACAGCCCGCTATGGTTACCAGTGCCGTCCCGTGCACATGCTGAGGGCATGACGATCACGAGCCAACTGATTCAGATCCCGGTCGCGGACGGCACCACCCTGCAGGCATACCTCGCCCGGCCAGCCGCAGACCCGGCCCCGGCCGGGGTGATCGTGGCACATGAGCTCTTCGGCGTGAACCCAGATATCCGCGGCGTGGCCGACGATCTCGCTGCAGCCGGATACCTCACGATCACGCCTGAGTTCTACCACCGGGAGGCGCCACCCGGCCGCTGGCTCGGACGCGACGACACAAGCCGCCAGGAGGGTTTCGCCTACCTGAACCGGCTCACCCGCCAGCAGGCGCTGGATGACACGGCCGCATGCACCGGCTGGCTGATCTCACAGCCAGCGATCGAGCAGACCGCGATGATCGGCTTCAGCGCCGGCGGCCACCTGAGTTATCTCGCGGCCTGCCAGCTTCCGATTAGCCGGACTGCCGTCCTGTACGGGGGCTGGCTGACCACGACTGACATTCCGATGAGCCAGCCGTCACCGACACTGGAGCTCACCGCGGGGATCCGCGGCCGGATCCTTTACTTCGCCGGCGCGGACGACGCCCTGATCGACGCCGGCCAGCGCCGTCAGATCCGCGACGCTCTCCAGGACGCTGGCACCGACCACGAATTCGTCACCTACCCCAGTACCGCACATGCGTTCTTCTGGCCGGGCACGCCTGCCTTCAGCCGGCAGGCGCGCGACGACGCGTGGTCCCGGATCTTGGCCATGCTCGCGACCTAGCCGCGGCCTGCAGGCTGCGCTTTCAGCTGACCGCCCAGATCTGCGTGAAAAGGCATGCCAGCGCGGGCCGCCAAAAGAGACCGATCGCGTGCCACGGACCTGCCGCACCGGGTGCCGTCCGCGGCCAGTCTCACGGCCCTGATAACCCTCGGCTTCGTGAACACCGGGCTGGCGCCGCACTTGGATGACCGGCATGGCCTCCGCGTCGGGGTAAGCCCACTAGCAAAGATTCTGGCTGTCACTACGGGGGTGTCCAACGCACAATTGGCGCCCCCGCCTCGGCAAGACGGCCGGGAGGCGCAAGCCGCAGCAGCGTGTTGCGGACCGTCTGACGCCACCCGCCGCCGAGATCGGGCCCAATCCGGGCGATCATGGCCGCCATTCGAATGATCTGCTGGCACCGCGGGCGGCGGATGCGGTCGAACGCGGTCAGGGCCGCCGCCAGGTCATCGCCCGCCCGGACAGGTGCCGCAATCATGCGGCCCACGCACACGCCATCCTCCAGGGCGGTGGCCGCTCCCTGGCCCGCGGTCGGCAACGCGGCGTGCGCGGCGTCCCCGACCAGTACCACCCGCCCGCACACATACGCCGGCAGCCTCTGGGGAAGGTGATAGACGTCATGACGCATCAACCGATCGGCAGGGGTAGCTGTCACGAAGCGGCGAATCCATGAGGGTTATTCAGGCGATCTTGCAGAAGTGCAGAGCAATAACAGCTGAGATTGTGGTAGAGAAAGTTTCGATCGGCCGCCGATAGTCGGTGTGCATGATCCGCCAGGTTTTGAAGTTCGCGATGACTTGCTCAATGACGTAGCGGAGCTTATTGACCTGAGTGTTGAATTCCTTCTGCCAGTCGAGAAGCTCGCCTCCGGCGGGCTTCTTAAATGGAGTGATCATGCCATGGCCGACATATCCTTTATCGCCAGCCCAGTTACCGGGATCCATCGTGATGAGAACTCCTGATTCATCCATGCAATAGCTGTCGTGGCGGCTGCCGTCGACAGGATCGGAAATCCACGCGAGGCGCCCCGCAAGGTTGCACGCGACCTGGATGTTCATGCCAGTGGTCTTGTGCTTGCCGGAGTACAGTTCCGGCCGGGCGGCCCATGACCAGCACGGGAGCAGAGTTCCGTCGATGATGTACTGCATGTTCTCCTCGAGCTCGTCTGCGGTGGGGACATAGGGGGCAAGAGCTTTCTTTATGATCGAGGTCATTGCTGAAATCGCCCGGCTCACTGTGGGCTGCGAGACGCCGAATGATTCAGCGATTTCCGCTTGGACGCGGTTACGCCGCATATAGGTAAGAGCGACGACAGCCGACCTGAACAATCCCAGGATCGGTGGCCAGAGTTTCGTCCCGGGTTCCAGTTCGGTTGCGTTGATCATGGCGCAGAGCTCGATGATCTCATCCCTGGTGAAACCCGTGGTATTATACATTTGGCGGCTCGTTTCTCTGGATTGAGCGTGGTAACCCAATCCTTTCGAGAAGCGGGCCGTCTTTCACTTAGGCGCGCCGATGCTTTGCGTACTTCCTAGCGAATTAACCCGACTCTGTGAATAACCCTCCATGGAGCCCAGGCCGCGAACCGATCGCGGGCGGCGGCCAGCTCGTCGGCGAAGACGCCTCCCTCGGGATTCCGGAAGTACCCATACCAGTAAATCTCGCTGTCGCTTATCCGCAAGGCACCAAACTCAGTACCCGGCCCCCACACCTCAAGCAGCCGCCCATCGGAGACGGGATCTGGGGTGCCCCGAAGCTTCCGGACAGTCCGTCCAATAGGATGGACGTCTGGAAAGGTGAATTAATTGCCTCGACCGAAGAAGAGCTTCTCTCTCGAATTCAAAGAGGAAGCCGTAAAGATTGTGATCGAGACCTCGCGTCCGATCGCCCGGGTGGCGAAGGAGCTCGGTATTAACGAAGGCACCCTCGGCAACTGGGTCGCTTCCTATCGCCGTGAGCATGCCGGCGAGGAACCGCCGCTGACCGTGAATGAGCGGGCGCGGCTGCGCGAGCTTGAGCGGGAAACCCGGGAACTGAAGATGGAAAACGAGTTTTTGAAAAAAGCCGCGGCGTACTTCGCCCGCGACCATCGGTGACCGATAAATTCGAGTTCATCGACGCGGAGTACGCGGCTTACCAGGAATCGAGTGATGAGTACGTGCCGTCGATCGTGATGATGTGCCGGTGGATGGAGGTATCGCGGTCCGGGTTTTACGAATGGCGGAGCGCGCCGGAATCGGCGACGGCGAAAAGGCGCGGGATGCTTGCTTTGATCGTGCGGAAGTCATTCGATGAATCGGATGAGACATACGGGTACCGCCGGGTGCATGCGGACCTGGTGGCCTGGGGCGTGCCCGCGGGGCCGGAGCTCAACGCCATCGCTTTTAGGTGTTAGGTGTTCTATGGGTTGTATCGGCCGTGTATGCCCGTATGGGTTTTCCTGGGCGTTTTGCTGTGGCGGTGGGCATGACAGTAGCCCGGATGTCGCTCCGGGGGGGGCGCCGGTTCCACGGGCCGGGACGGGGTTTCTCCTTCCGGGTCGTTTATGCAGGATGACCGGGTTAGGAAGTGTCGCCGGAGGCCGGGCTGGCTGCAGGAGCGGTGCGGGCGCCGGCGTAGATGATCTGCCCGGCGGGGTAGATGGTGATGGTGGCCTCGCCGGTGCTGGCGGGTACCCGCCCGGTGGCCGGCGAGGACGGGAACTGCTGGCGGCCCTTGGTGCACCGTTCGCGGTGGCGGGGCGGCCGGACGGGCAGCAGGGCGGCGAGGATCCGGGAGCTGGCCAGCGCGGCGGCGGCAGCGAGCACTGAGGCGGGGGCAGTCGCGGGCGCCAGGGTCTGGGTCATCGAGCGGACGGCCTCGCGGCGGGCGGTCGTGAACGACACCCGGGCGGGCGTGGCCGGCGCCTTCGGCTCGCTGCCGGGAGCGGCGGTGAGCTGGGCGGCCGTGCCGGCCTGGATGGCGTGGCAGCCGTGGATGCGGACCAGCTGGGTGGCGGTGATCCAGGCCCACATCTCCTGGGTGACCTGGTGCGGGGACGACGAGCGCAGGATCGGGCCGCGGGAGGGGCCCGCGCCGGTGATCGCGGACTTGTCCTCGCCGATGACGGTTTCCACCGCGGCCCACCGGTCCGGGTAGCAGGCGGCCAGTTCCGCGGCGGGGTATGCCTGCCAGTCCGTCAGCGTGGTGGCCAGAGCGTACAGCTCGTCCCCGGCGCCGCCCGGGCCGGGGACTTTCACGTCGTATTCCACGACGCGGACCGGGATGCGGTCGGCGCCGTCGGACAGGAAGGACTCATACGAGCCGTCCGGCAGTGCCTTGAGCAGCGGCAGGACGATATCGGACTTCATCCGCATCAGCAGGTGCGCGCCCTGGGCGCGGATCGCCTTGATCAGGGCGAATCCCGGGAAATTGCGGTCCATCAGGATCAGCCGGCCCGCCGCGAAGATCCCGGGACGGGATCTGGCCAGCCGCCGGGTCAGGGTCTGCTCCCCGTCGCAGGAGGGGCCGAACTCCATGCCGAGGGTGGCCTTGGCCCGTGCGGCAGTGAGTATGACGGCCCGGACCTGGGGAAACGGCGACGAGTTATCCGCGGTGCCGGACGAGCCGAAATACTTCCGGTTCGCCTTGGTGTCCGGGACCCGGACCTGGAACCCGTCCAGGGCGCATAGCAGCAGCCCCCGCCACCGCATCCCCGGCGCACCCGGATCGGCGATCGGCCCGGCGACCAGCCAGAACAGCGCCTCGAACAGCTCCGCGGGGATCATGTCCAGGCGGCGGGTGACCGCCTCGGTACCCGGCACGTGCCAGGGCCGCGCCCACGGCAGGCACGCCAGCAGCCCGGCCACCCGCAAGGTCACCTCCGGCACCGGCGCGTCCGGCATCAAGGTCATCGCCACCAGCAGCCGGACCGTCATCGCGGCCGGCAGCAGCCGCTGCCGTTCCTCTGCGCAGCCGAAATCCTCCACCAGCTCCTCGATCTCCCCAGCCGGCAGGTATGCCTCAAGCAGGCCGAGGGTGACGTGACCGGGGAGCCAGCCGCCGGCCTGCACATCGCCGCTGCGCCGCACCACCGCTGGCGCGACCGTCACCTGATGGCAGAACACCAGATCCTCACCTGAAGTCACCGGCCGGCCCGCCGGGCCGGGCAGCAAAGCCGACACCCCGCCCCGGCCGGGACGGCGCAGGTCAGCGGGCCGCACCGCGACGATCCCCGGCCTCACGCCGCGAGCATCCATGCCACCGGCCACTGGGCTGGCGTCAGCAGGCAAAGTCGGGTAGAACTCCATGCACGGCTCCTGGGCTAGAACTGACTTCAGACATCAGTCCTCATACCAGGAGCCGCCGCTCATTCCAGCCGATCTACGCCCGCGACACGCCGGACAAGCGCGGGACACCGCCACCACGGGCTGACGCAGGCCGCACACGTAACATCCCAGTTCACCGGCCAAACCCCTTAAGTCAATGGCGTTGGGCCGGAGCTGGTGCGGTCCATCATGCGTGAGCTGGGCCTGGAGCCCTGCCAGCCGCGGCCGTGGCGGGTCAGCCTGACCGAGGGCGACGGCCAGGAGCACGACATTCCCGACCTCGTGAAACGCGATTTCACCGCGGCCGCGCCGGGCGAGAAAATGGTCGGCGACATCACTTACATTCCGGCATGGGAGGGCTGGCTTTACCTGGCGACGGTTATCGACTGCCATACAAAGGAAGTCATCGGCTGGGCAGCGGGCGATAACTACAAGACGCCGCTCATCGAGAAGGCCATCGAGATCGCCGCCCGTAATTTTCCTCTCGCCGCTAATGCGATTTTCCACTCCGACCGCGGCAGCAATTACACATCCCGGCAGTTTGCGGAGACGCTCAAGAAGCATAATCTCCGGCAGTCCGTCGGCCGCACCGGTATCTGTTACGATAATGCAATGGCCGAATCGTTCTTCGCCGCGCTGAAGAACGAGCGTGTTCACCGCACTCAGTATCCGACCCGCGAGCACGCGCGCCGCGACGTTGTGAGGTACATCGAATTCTGGTACAATTCCAGACGTCGGCACTCCGGGCTTCAGTACCGGACCCCGCAGCAAGTCCGCAATGAGTACCTGGAACGGCAGTCCGCAGCGTGAATTAACCACAAATCCGCTGTCCGGAAAGCTCGGGGCAGATCAAACGACACCGCCGAAGCCAAACCAGCGATCCCGCCACCCACTACGGCCGCCGTCAGCCCATCAGCAGCCACCAGTTCCCACCTCGCCCAGGGTCGCCAACGTGCATACCCAAAATCGTACTGCGCCTCGTAGTAGGAGATGGGGGCGCAATTGTGGCCGTTACGGGCCGATCCGGCGGGCGGTGCAGGAGATGACGGTCACTCACAGACACGCTAAAGCCGAGCTCGTCGTTCGGGGCAGTGCGGCAGGCCTCGCGGACCGCCCAGGCCGGCGGCACTATGGGGGTGTGGCTGCTCCTCCTGTGCTGGTTACTTGCGCAGTGGCCTGAAGCTGGCGCGCATCTCTTCTGAGAAGACTTGCGGCTGTTCCCAGGCCGCGAAGTGGCCGCCTCGGTCGAGCTTGTTGTAATGGATGAGGTTGCCGGGATACGCGCGTTCTGCCCAGCTCCGCGGTGCTTGATAGAGCTCGTCGGGGAAGACGCTGATGGCAAACGGAATGGAGATGTTCTTGGCGTTGAAGAAGTCCGCCTTGTTTTCCCAGTAGAGACGAGCCGAGGAAACCCCGGTGTTCGTCAGCCAGTAGAGCGTGATGTTGTCGAGGATGTCGTCTCGGGTAAGGTCGCCATCCGGGTGTCCCTGAAGGACCTGTCCTACGAGCCCGGGCTGGCCGGTACCGTCGCCGTGGTCCAGCATGAACGCGGCTAGATCGACGGGTGAGTCCGCCAGTCCGTACAGCGTTTGCGGCCGCGTCGCCATAATTTGTGCGTAGGCCACGTGCTTGCCATAGAAGTTGCTCAGCTGCTGGTAAGCGCGTAGCTCCTCGTCTGAGAGACCGGATGGCGGCGGGTCGCCGCGCTCGAACGCCTTGGTGACGTCGGCTGGAGCGGTACCGGGCATGTTGGAGTGGATGCCGAGCAGCTCCGGTGCTGCCTGTTCACCCATCGCCTGCGTGACGGCCGCGCCCCAGTCGCCGCCCTGCGCCACGAATTGGGTGTATCCGAGGCGCTTCATCAGCACTATCCAGGCACGTGCGGTGCGGGCGGGATCCCAGCCGGTGGTGGCCGGCTTGGCGGAGAACCCGTGCCCCGGCAGCGAGGGAATCACCAGATGGAACGCGTCCGCCGCGCTCGCGCCATGCGCGGCCGGGTTGGTGAGCGGCTCGATGATCTTCAGCTGCTCGATGATCGAGCCAGGCCACCCGTGCGTGATGATCAGCGGCAGCGCGTCCTCCTGCTGCGAGCGGACGTGGATGAAATGAATGTCAAGCCCGTCGATCTTGGTCAGGAAGTTCGGCAGGGCGTTCAGCTTCGCCTCGCACTTGCGCCAGTCGTGGTCGGTCCCCCAGTACCGCGCGAGCTCCTGCATCATCGCGAGCCGCACGCCCTGCGAGTCGTCGGTGACCGTCTCGCGCCCGGGCCACCTGGCCGCGTTTACCCGTCTGCGCAGCTCGGTGAGCTCCCCCTCCGGGAAACCGACCTGAAACGCGCGAACAGCGATGTTGCCGCTGCCCGTCTGTTCCGCAACTTCACTAGCGGACATCTGCTCCTCCTAAGGTCGTGCCGCGCATTGGGCCCACGGTCCGCGGCTTGTGACGTAATGCCTACCCACCATCCTTCCCCGTGCGGCTCCTCGCGCCAGTGAACTCCCTGGCCGACTCCCTGGTCGCAGGTTGTGCCCGGCCGCGTCCTCGTATGACCTCGTTTGCTGGCCCCTGCTCCGGTGCTCGCGGGCGGCCCGATCGATCTTGCTCCGCGCGGAAGCAGAACTGTCAAGACCTCGGTCCAGGTCAGGAACCTGATTTGTGCACGGGATGCAGCGGGACGGTCTGAGACGAGGGAGACGGAGCGTGGTGGCAACGCGATGGGACCGCACTGGTTGCCGCTCAGCCTCACGACCTCGCAGTAGATGACAGGCTGAGCGAGCATGCCGGTCGTGAGCGGCGATGGCCCGCTCCCACAGGCCCCGATTCGCCATGCCCGGGACGGGGTACCGGCGGTGGCCGTCAGAACGCCATCGGCTACGTTCAGTAGCATCACTGAGCGGTGTCGCTACGGGGGGTGCGATGCTAGAGCGGATCAGCAACTGGGTCGTCCTGGTGTTCGAGGATCGCTCGTCCGATTCCCTGCTCGGTCCCGGCAAGTCCACCAGCCATTCCTGCCGGCCGCTTGCCGTTGAATCGAACTGGTGTTTGAATAGTGAGGTGGGTGAGCGTCACCTTCTGATCCGTCCGCACCGCGGGCGCACGAGCGAAACGGTCCACGCGATCATCGCGGCGGCGATCTTGCGCCCGGTGTCATGCCCCCGGCGTGGAAGTCGTTCAGAAACGGCTGAGAGTAGAAACGGCTAAGAGTGGAGCAAGCTCCACCCGCCATTGCGTTTACGGACGGTACAAGAGTATTCCGCAGCTCTGCACGGGGGACGCCATGATCAAATCATTCATCGCACTGGCCGCCGTGCTGTCCGTGCTCCTGGGATGCGCGCCTCCACCAGCCCGTACTGGCACCACGAGTGGCTGGACACTTAAGTGGAGCACGGAGTTCCCCACGCCCGTCAAGCTCGGGCAATTCAGCGGATGTGACAACAACGCGAACGGTCCGGACCCCTACTGCTCGAACCTGCCCCCGTCCGTGCGCTCACAGTGGTGGGCGTATCCATACCCGTGGCCTGACACCGCGACCGACCGGAACTATCCGGTGGGCGGTTTCGACGATCCGGCTCATACCATCTGGATCTCCGGCGGCCAGATGCACATCAGGATGTTCCGGACGACGTTGTGGATCCACAGTGCGGCCGTCGTGCCCAAGGCAGCCGACGGCGTCAGATACGGGAAGTTCATCGAGACCTTCTCCGTTTCCCACGCTGATCCCGGGTACAAGGCCGCGCACCTGTTGTGGCCTACGGCCAGCAACCAGGACTACGAGGTCGACTTCCCGGAGAACAATCTGGACAGCGGCATCTGCGCGTATGCGCACAGCATCTACCAGGCGGATCAGGCGGACTTCTGTCCTGACGCGAGCTGGACCGGGTGGCACACCAGCGAGATCCAGTGGGCGCCCGGATCTTTGACCTTCTACCTGGACGGCCGGGTGATCGGCCACGCGAAGGGAGACTGGGTCCCCGCCGGAGACATGGCCTGGATCATTCAGAACGAGTCCGCTCTGAGCGGGCCGTCGGCAGCGCCAGGCTCGTGGGCCCAGATAAACATCGCTTACGTTGCCGTGTACTCGTATACGGGCTGACCGCGGGCAGCCGAAAGCGATCAGCGCGCAGAGATCAGGAAGCGCGACTCTCAGGCGTGGGCGGCCTTCCACATGCGGCACCAGCAAATGGCGGCGGCGCGGCAGGCATGGGAACTCGAGGCGCGACCCGAAACGGTGGTTTACGTCGACGTGGATCATCGCGCCCTCGGCACCGCCTCCGTCGGCCTTGACCCTGCGCCGGAGTTCAAAGTCGGCCTCGGCACCTACCCTGGCATGGTCAATGGTGGTCAACCAAGAAGGCAAGAAGTGACCTCGATTCCGCACGGGGCAGACGCCCAGCCATCGAATGTCCTAGGCGAGGCGCCGATCGTCCACACGCCCGCTGGTGACGTCAGCGGAGTCCTGCTCGATAACGGGCAGGCCGCCTATCTCGGCATTCCGTACGCCGAACCTCCCGTCGGTGCACTCCGCTTCGCGCTCCCCGTCAAACGAGCCCCCTGGGGCGGTGTCCGCAATTGCACCCGTTATGGCGCCACCCCTCTCCGCGGCTATATGGACCCCGGCGGCACTTTTATCCCAGAGCCTGCCTTTCCCGGCGACGACACCCTTGCAGTCAACGTCTTCGCTCCCGCCGGCGGGGGCGAGGGGTTGCCGGTCTGGGTGTGGTTCCACGGCGGTGGGTTTATTACCGGTTCGCCCTCGTCCCAGTGGTACGACGGCGGCGCATTTCCCCGCGATGGGGTGATCGTGGTGCCGGTCGGCTACCGTCTCGGCCTCGACGGATTCGGCGTGATGGACGAAGCGCCGGACAACCGGGCCGTCCACGACTGGATCCTCGCCCTTGAGTGGGTCCGGGACAGCATTGCCCATTTCGGCGGTGACCCAACCCGCGTCACCATCGGTGGTCAGAGTGCCGGAGCGACTGCCGCCCTCACCCTGCTCTCGATGCCTTCCGTGCAGCACCTCTTCACCGCCGTGGTCGCCGAATCGCCCTGCACGATCACCGGCGACCGGAAAGCCATTCAAGCGAGGACTGCAGCTCTCGCGAAGCGACTCGGTATCAAACCTTGGCGCGCCGCATTCGCAACGTTCGATGAGCGAACGATCTTCACTGAGCAGCAGAAGATGACCGACGAAGAATTTGGTAGCCTGCAATTCGTTCGAGGAATCGTTCGCGGCAAGACGGCGATGGGGTGGTCCCCCGTCGTCGGTACCGGCCTGATTCCGTATCGGGTCGAACACGCGCTAGCGCGCGGCATCGGTGCCGACAAGCGGATGCTGATCGGTTCTGTCGCTAACGAGATCGACTTCCACATGCAGACTCTGCCCAAGGCCGTCGATCGACTGCCAAGACAGCTCGCGCTGATTGCCGTCGGACTCCGGCCGAAGCAAGCACGCGCTTACGCTCGGCGGATTCCCGGCACAGTGCGAGAGATACTCGGCCGCGTATTGAGCGATTCCGGCTTCCGGCTCTACACATCACGAGTTCTGGCTGTTCGCGACGGCGCTCCAACTTACGCTTACGACTTCCGAATGCCGTCGGCAGGAACCGGCCTCGCTTCGCACTGCATTGAGATGCCGTTCGTCTGGGACTGTCTCGACGCCGACAATGTTGTCTCGCGGAATACCGGTGTCAATCCGCCACAATCGCTCGCCGGCACGGTACACGGCGCCTGGGTATCCTTCATAGCGGGAGCCGAACCTGGATGGCCGGCTTACGGCAGTTCGAGCAAGACCGGAATACTGCTTGAGCGAACATCGCGGGTAGCGCCAGTATTTGTGCGTGAGAGCGAGCTCATTCTAGCAACACAGGCACGCCATACAACTCACGAAGTGGCACGGCCTCAATCGAGCCCGGATGAGTACCGGAGCATGCCGGCAAAGCCGTGATTAATCAGGCCTCGTTGCGCATTGCGCAATATGCCCGCAAGTGGCGGGCGGCGCTTCCCCGCCCGGGTGCGGGGTTCGTCCAACCGGCATGCCGACGGCGGCCGGGCCTGCAGGGATAAGGGGGTCGCGGGCTCGCCTGTGGATACTCCGTATCGCCCTGTGCCGCACGGAAGGCCTGCGACCTGGCAGGACCCTGTCTCGCACCGGTTATCCACTTTTCCACAGCAACATTCGTCCACAGCTGTGGAGAAGTTGACCAGCGTGTTTACGTAAACCATCCACAGGCCTATCCACAGGGCGTTACCCTGACCAGGCCTAGGGCTGGCGTGATAGGAGCAAGCTCTCATGCTGGCCCTGGGTTCCGCTGCTGCGCCTGCGCGATGTCGGCGGCGGTCCCGATGCGCCGGGCGGGATTGCGGGTGCTGATGCCGGCGAAGTAGTCCGCCTTGCCCTGCTCGCCAAGGGCGTCCCTGGCGCCGGTGTCGTTCACGCTGGGGGAGGGAGATGGCGTTGACCCGGATTGCGGCCAGTTCCAGGGCGAGGGAGCGGGCGAGGACGCCGGCGGCGCCGTTGGTGATGGCAACTCCCAGCGTCCCGACCGCGATCTTTGCCGCGGCGACGCCGGAGAACAGGACGAACGATCCGTCCTCGCTCATCGGGGGCCAGATGCTTGGCCAGCATCAGCGGGCCGATCACCTTGGTGTGCGGACAGGCTGAAAGTGCTGGGACGCCGCTCGGCGTGCTCATAACCCGGAGGTCGCAGCTTCAAATCCTGCTCACGGCCGTCACCTGGAGGCTGAGGGCCTCGTGTGAGGGAACCTTCATCACGAGAACGACCATATCGTCGCTGAGGCGCCCGCCGGTGAACGCGAGGGCGGTGAGGTAGATGGCCTCCGCCATGGCCACCGCAGGCAGGTCGCCTAGCCCAGCGACCAGGCGGCGGAGCCGCTCGTCGCCGTACAGGCCGCGGTCGGCACCGTTGCGGGCCTCGGTCACACCGTCGGAGAACAAGATCAGACTGTCGCCGGCCCGCAGTATCCGCTGCGAGTCGTGCAGTTCTGGATCGGACAGCACCCCGAGCAGGGTTCCTGGCTTCCCGAACTCGTGCACGCCGCCGTTTGCGCTGTGCACCAGCGCCAGTGGGTGACCCGCCGAACTGAGCCGGACCATGGCCCCGCCAGGGAAGGGCCGCACCGAGGTATAGATCGCCGTCAGAAAACGCGGGTCATCGGTAGGCCAGTCCAGCAGTACCTGGTTGAGGTCAGCCAGGATCAGGGTCGGCCGTGTCAGTCTCCGGGCCAAAGCCCGGAGGGTGCTGCGGGCCAGGGCGGTGTTTTTGGCGGCTATGGGGCCGTTGCCGCACACGTCACCGACCACCATCCCCCATGTCCTTCCCACCGAGGGGAACACATCGCAGAAATCCCCGAGGGTCTCCGTTCCTTTTCCGCCAGCCGCGTACCGCGCCGCCACCTCTAGGCCCGGGACATTGGCCAGCCGCGGCGGAAGCAGGCTCTCCTCCAGGGTCCGGGCCAGGGCGACTCGTCTCGCGCTATGGGCCAGTGCGGCCCGCAGCGCAACTTCGCTCGATACAATCGTTGCCAAGGTCTCCAGGAGCGTGACGTCGCTGGCGCTCCACTGGCGTGGTATCGGGTCGGCTGCCCAGAGCACCCCCAGTACATGACCATCCTGGTCATGGACCGGGATTCCGGCCCATGCCACCGTGCTCGCCGGACCCGGCTGGTCACTGATACTCGCGCGCCTGTCCACCCGGGTGTTATCAATGATCAGCTTATGCCCGGAGCCCGCGACATCCGCACACATTAGCTGCTCAAACATGCTCGGCTGGCCGCCGAAACCTGAAGGGCAGCTCATTGTGGGGAGTGAGCGCTTACCGGCAACCATAACGGACGCGCGCGGCGCTCTCAGCGAAATAACCGCCAGAGTCGCCACACGACCCAACGACTCCTTCAGGCCTGTGGTGAGCAGATCAGTTTGCCCACTCGTTACCAGCCCGGCCGGCCCGCTCATGTCTACTGGCCTGGCGTCCGGCACCATATCGGCGTGACCCACGAGGCCTGATTTGGGATTGGTAATTGACATACCCCTGCTCCCGCCCTGAGCACAATGACATTTTCGTACACGTGCCTGGGTGAGGCGGGGTCTGAACCTCGACGGGCCAAGTATAACCACACAACAGCTGGGCGACATGCCGAATTAGCCGGCATTACGGTCGATGAGAATTTTGAATTCAAAAACATCCCGCAGAACGCCGGAATGGCAGGCGATGTCACTTTATGCACAATTTGGAGTAAATTAACCCGCTATGTAGCACGGTGGGAACGGCTGGCTGCCCGCTGGCGGTTCGGCCAGCGTCATGAAAGAGCGGTTCGACTGGGCCGGCTGCCCGGCTTGCCCCGCTCTCAGCGGCCGGGCACGTCGAGCACCCTGATCACGGCTGCACCTTTCGCCGCTGCCCGGAGCTGCAACACAAGCCAAGGGATCGAGGATGTGATCTCTCGAGACATCGGAATGACCCCGAACCTTCATCAGGTCCGGGGCCCAGATCTCCGGCAAACGCTGTGCGTGGGGAGTTAAAGGCCGGGTTCGGGGTTGAGCCGGTAGGTGACGGGGCGGGTGTCGCCGGGCATGACGGGTGGTTCGTTGTTGACCTGCTCGATGAGCATCGTCAGGGCGCGGGCGACGCGGGGCGCGCGGGGCAGGTCGAGCTGGACGGTTATCGCGTCCGGTGTGTAGGTGATGACGCCGGCCAGGCCGCGGATGATGGTCTGGCGGGTGATGGCGCGGTACTCGTCGTCGTCGCGGAGGTAGGCGTTGAGCTGGTTCGATACCCAGTGCTCGGCATTGTGGGCGAGCAGCCGCAGGACCATCTGCAGGCCGCGGCGGCCCGTGCGCAGCAGCGCTTTCTTCGCGTCGGGGTCGATGTCGGAGGCGGGCAGCTTGGCGGGGATGTCCTTGCGGGCATCGACGGCGGCGGCCACGGCCTTGCGGGCGCGGGTGATCTTGGACTGGGCGGCGGGGATGGCCGCGTTCTTGGCAGCGGCGGTCAGCGTGGGGCCGGCGAGCAGCCCGGCCAGGGCGCGCTCGGCGGCGGCCAGCCTCTTCTCCGCTTCGCGGACCGCGGCGCTGGCTTTCTTGCGGGCCGGGTTATCGATGATCTTGGTGTTGGTCTCGATGCTGGCGATGTAGTCGCAGATCTTGCCGATCCCGTAGTTCCCGGAGGCGTACTTCAGGAAGTTCTCCTCCCGCCACCGGGATTTCAGCCAGGACAAGATGCCCGCCGGGCACGCCTGCAAGTCCGAGGTCAGGATCTGCAGCACGACCTGGCCGTGCTCGAACAGGGTGATCTGCCGGGCTTCGCCGTAGTCCTTGATCTGCACTTTCTCATCGGCCCAGGCGATTTCCCGCTGCCGGCCGACGACGGTGATGGTGGTGATGACCGGCAGCATCGCCGGGACGGCCAGCGGCGCCCGCCGGTAGGTGACCCAGTGCACGTCCTGCTCGCGGCAGTGCCTGAACACCTGGGGATAGGCGCCGCCGCGGTCGAACCCGAGCATGATCTTCGCGCCCGGGCCGGCGGCTTTCTTCAGCTCGGCCAGGGCCAGCGGCAGCGTGGTGCTCAGCCCGGACGGCTCCCCGGTGACGAAGCACACCGCCCGCCCGTCGTGCGCGGTCACGTGGGTGTCCGCGCGCCCTCGCTCAGCGCGCCCACGCTTGTTGTTCCAGCCCTTGGCGACCGGCTTGGCGCCCGTATACGGGACGAAGTGGTCATCGACGTAATAGACACCGGACAGGACCGGGTCCGCGGTGAGCATCGCGGACGCGAACAGCCGCTGCACCGCCACCGGGTCCGCGGCGTCGGCGATCTGCGCCAGCCGGGGCCGCAGCGCCCGCAGGCCCGGCAAGGTCCCGAGCCCGGCCAGCGGCCCGGCCTCAGCAGCGGTCAGGTGCTTGAACTGCTCGGTGGTCGCCGCGCCCAGCGCGAAGCACATGCTCACCGCGGCCAGCACCGCCGCGTCTCCCGGCTCCGCCGCCCGCCCGCCGGCCTGGGCCAGCACCGCGCCAGCGCCGGCCCGGGCGAAGAACCCGTGCAGCAGCATCGCCCCCGCATACCGGGACCGGAACACCCCCTCAGGAACCAGGGGCCACGACGGCAGCCCGCCAGGGCCGCCCGCCCCAGGCTCCCCGGCCCCCGGTATGCCGCAGGCTCAGGCGATGCCGCAGGCTCAGGCGATGCCGCAGGCTCGGGTGATGCCGCAGGCTCAGCTGCGGGCTCTGCCTGAACCCTCGCCGCCGGCCCGGCATCAGCCTCAGCCTCCGGCTCGGGATCAGCCGCAGGCCCGGTCTCAGCTGGGGTGGCCGGCTTCGGCTCGGTGAACAGGGGTTCCGCGGGCGCCCAGCCGGGCTCGCCGCCGCCGGCCGCCTGCCCGCGCAGGCCCAGGCGGCGGCTGATCGTGGTGTGCGCCACCCCCAGCTGCCGCCCGATCTGCGCGTCGCTGGCGCCCTGCGCCCGCAGCTGGCTGGCCTGCGCCCACTGCGCCGGGCTGACCGTCCCGGGCCGGCCCGGCCGCGGCTGCCCGATCAGCGCCGCCGACCCTTCCCGCATCGCCGCGTTATGCAGCGTGGAGACGTAGTTCTCCGTCAGCCCCAGCACCGCCGCGACCGTCCGGCCCCTGAACCCCAGCTGCCGCAGCGTCGCCAGCGCGATGTTCCGCATCGCGGTATCAGCGGCGTCGTACTCGAACAGGACCACCGGCCCGGCCGAGATCACGCACCGGCCCCCCGAGGTGAGCATCCGAAGGTCCCGTGCCTCTGGCATGCCTTCCAGGATCGCCGCAACCGCTGCTGACATGCCACTATACTACCAAAGCTTTAAGAATTACGCACAGACGATCGCGGATAAAACCGCACGTCACGGACTACACGTTTCGCCGTTGCCGGAGATCTGGGGCCGTTCCGGGTTGGGGCCGTTAGGCTGGTAGTTCCTGGTGGGGTCGACGGTGAGCTTGTTTTCTAGGACCGCACGGGAGCGCAGCCATGCACGCTGGCCGGATTCTCATCATGCTGCGGCAGTACCTGGACCAGCGGCTCACCGCTGCTCGGGCCTGGCAGCGTGCCGCCGCCGGGACCGGCATGATCATCCTTGCCCTGGCCGGCACCGCCATCGCCGTGCTCGCGTTCAGTTGCGGAACTTGGTCCCAGCGGTGGCGTACTCGGCTAGCAGGGGTACCGGGGTGAACGCCGGGTCACCGGTAGCGGCGTGCATCGCCTCCAGGACGCTGACGACGTGCGCCGGGCCGGCGTCGTCGAGCATCTGAAGCGGCCCGCGGGGGTAACCGCAGCCGAGCATCATCGCGACATCGATGTCGGCTGGACTGGCAAAACCGTCCTGGAACATCCGAACCGCGTCATTGAACTGCGCGTAGGCGAGTGCCGCGGTGAGGAATCCCGGCCGGTCCCGGGACATGACCGCGTCCAGGCCGAGCCTGGCCGCGAGCGCGGCCGCTTTGGCGGCCGTGCCCGCCGCGGTCACGTCCGGCAATACCAGCTCAGCGAGCCCCGGCTTGCCGTCACCTGCGTCGATGAAGTGGATACCGACCACATCGGCCGGGTGGCCCACGGTCAGGGCCGTGTCCAGGACCCGGTGTTCCGGGTCTGCCGCCACGATGACCAGGCCGGTCTCGCGTGATGGCTGCGGCACGACGCTGATGCCGGCCGCGGCGATGTCGCTGGCCAGCTCGTCCAGCTGACCGCGGGAGTCCCTGATAACCGCGACCTCGGCGGGAAGAGGCGCAGACGCCAGGTCGCGATCCCCAGCGGCGGCCGCGGGGGTGCTGTGCCGATAGTCATAGAACCCGCGCCCGCTCTTGCGGCCGAACAGCCTGGCATCGCACAGCTTGCGCAGCAGGGGTGAGGGCGCGTAACGGGTGCCACCGAACTCAGCCTGCAGCACCTCAAGGACCGCCAGCGACGTGTCCAGGCCGATCAGGTCAACCAGCGTCAGCGGCCCCATCGGCAGGCCGAGCCCTACGTTGGCCGCCTTGTCGATGTCCTCGCGCGTGGCCTGCGCGGTTTCCAGCAGCCGCACCGCATGGTTGAGGTAGGGCACCAGCAGCGCATTCACGATGAACCCGGCTCGGTCGCTGACCTGGACGGGAGTCTTGCGCAGGTCACGGGACAGCAGAGCCAGCGTCTCGGCGGTCTCCGGCGAGGTGAGCACCGTGGAAATTACCTCGACCAGCTTCATGACCGGAGCGGGATTGAAGAAGTGCAGCCCCGCCACCCGGGGCGGATACCGCGTACCGCCCGCGATCTCTGTGATCGACAGCGAGGAGGTATTGGTGGCCAGGATCGCATCGGCCCGGCAGGCCTCGTCCAGCTGGGCGAATAGGGTCCGCTTGAGTTCCATGCGTTCTGGTATGGCCTCGATCACCAGGTCGGCGCCGGCCACTCCGGCCGGGATGTCGACGGTAGGCCGGATCCGGGCGAGTATCTCGTCCCGTGCGGTATCGGTGAGCTTGCCCCGGCTGACCGCCTTGTCCAGGGAGGCGCGCAGCCGGGCCATGCCCTGGTCCAGGAAAGTCTGGTTGACCTCGATCGCGACGACGCGGCGGCCGCTGCGGGCAAGCAGCTCGGCGATGCCCGAGCCCATGAGGCCAAGCCCGATCACCGCCACCTCGCGGATATCGGCTGGCTGTATCACGCTACTGGTCATGTTGCTGAGCCTTTCGTCTAGCGGTTGCCCGGCCCGGCGCCGCGCTCGGGCAGTGCGGCTCGTGGACGGCTGACCTGACAGCTGGGCGCGATCACCGCGGTCCCGTCCACGACAGGCCCGTCGCGCTGGCTGACGCACGCATAATCAAATGAGATCACTTGCACTCGTGTTCTGCCGCCACGGCTGTCACGCAACGGTGGCGCGGCCGGCGAAGCCATCTGGGCTTCAGCACACCCGGCGCGGCGCGGGCCAGACGAGTGTCTTCGGTCCCCCGTCGGCCAGACCAAAGACTCTACGCGCGACTCTACGCGCGCCCGATCGCTTGGGTGGACGGCCAGGATGCCCGGCAGAATGGCCGCTGTGACCGGTCAGTCCCCTTCGCCTCATGTGCCGCAGGGCCTATCGGTGCTGGCGGCGGTCCTGGAACGGATTACCTACGCCAACGACGACACCGGCTACATCATCGCCGGGGTGGCCACCGAGCGGACCGGCCCGGATCTGCTGACGGTGGTGGCGCCACTGATGGGCGTCCAGGTCGGCGAAAGCCTGCGCCTGACCGGACGCTGGCGCTGCGAGGCGGCGGAGCCTCTGTTGGCAGCCGGAAAAGCGTGATCTAGGCTCGTGCTCAAATGAGCCGGGAAGCCTGGACGGCCGCGGCAAACCTAACCGTCGGATCTGTGCACCGGAGCGTGCAATGACGACAGGAAACACATCCCGGGCAGGTAACCTCGCCGCCACGCCGCCGGCTGGCCGGGGCGGCCGCCGGGGTGGGGCGCAAGCGGTCCCGACGATGGCCCGGGCGCTGAGCCGGGACCACCTGGCGGACCTCGCGGGGCTGGCGGCCCCGCTGGCGCTGGCGGCCATTCTCGTGCCGTTCCGGGCAAGTTTTCCCAACACGGACGCCGCGCTGGCTCTCCTGCTGGTGGTGGTGGCCGTGGCCGCGAACGGGCACCGGCTGGCTGGCATCCTCGCGTCGGTGTCAGTGGCGGTGTGGTTCGACTTCTTCCTCACCCGGCCTTACGAGCGGTTCGCCATCACGGGGCGGACGGACATCGAGACCACGGTCCTGCTGCTGGTCATCGGCGTGGCGGTCACGGAGATCGCCGTCTGGGGTCGCCGCCAGCACATGGCCGCCAGCAGACGCGCGGGCTACCTCGACGGGATCAATGCCGCTGCCCGGGCCGTGGCGACGGGGGACTCGCCGGCGGCCCTGATCGAGCAGGTGTCCGGGCAGCTCACCGAGCTGCTCGCACTGCGCTCATGCCGCTTCCAGTACGGCATCGCGGGGATCGGCAGACCCGCCCGGCTGCAGCGCGACGGGCGGGTCACGGCCGGGAGCCGGCCGGGGGCCTGCAGCACGACGATTTGCCGCACGGCACCGATACCGAGCTGATCGTCGAGACCGGCGGCCTGCTCCAGGGCCGGTTCCTGATGACCCCTGCCCCGGATACGCGTTCCACCCTGGAGCAAAGGCTCGTCGCCGTCGGATTGGCCGATCAGGTCGGCGCGGCGCTGGCCAGCACCTAGTCCCTTACGTTCAGCCGTAACGAGCGGTCGCGCAGCAACTGACCGTACGCGGGGGACGGGGGTCCAGGTGGGGGACGGGGGTCCAGGTGGGGGACGGGGGTCCAGGTGGGGGCTGTCCGACGGCCGGCGGTGACACGATGAAGGTTGCACTGGCCGGCCTTGGCTACGACGGCGGGCTGACGGCGCTTGCGCCGGGATGAGTTCTTCGCCCCGGATCAACTGCCCGCGTCCGGGACTGTGAAGCGACAGGCATCGGCGCACAGCTACCTGATGTGCCCGCCGGCCTATTTCGCGGTCACCTACTCGATCAACCCCTGGATGCGGCCGGACCAGCCGGCCGACGCGGTTCGCGCCATGCGCCAGTGGGAACGGCTGCGACAGGTCTATCTGGACCTCGGTCACACGGTGCGGATCATCGACCCCGTCCCGGGCCTGCCGGACATGGTGTTCGCGGCGAACGGCGCGACCGTGGTCGGCGGCAAGGTGCTGGGCGTCCGGTTCCGTTACCAGGAGCGGGCAGCGGAGGCAGACGCCTACCTCGACTGGTTCCGTGCCAGCGGCTTCCCGGACGTGCGCGCACCGCGGCTGATCAACGAGGGCGAGGGTGACATTCTCTTCACCGGGCGTGCGCTGATCGCCGGCTATGGGTTCCGCACCGACCCGGCGGCGCACGCAGAGCTGGAAGAGACCTTCGGCGTGCCTGTCATCAGCGTCCGCCTCGCCGACCCGCGGTTCTACCACCTGGACACGGCCATGTCCGTGCTCGACGCCGGCACCGCGGCCTACTATCCGGCGGCGTTCGACGAAGCGGGCCGGGCGGCGCTGGCCGCGCATTTCAGCGAACTGATCGAGGCCACCGGCTCCGACGCCGAGGTGTTCGGTCTCAATGCCGTCAGCGACGGCCGCCACGTGGTGCTGCCCGCCCAGGCGACGGCCCTGGCGGACCGGCTCGCGGCGCACGGGTTCGAGCCGATCGGCGTGGACCTGTCCGAGCTGCGCAAGGCCGGCGGCGGCCCGAAGTGCTGCACGCTCGACCTCCGCGGATGGGCCGCTCAGACGGTACAGAACGGAAGACATAAGGTCGTGTAAGACCCTGATCAGGATCCTCAAGCGCTACGTCGCCCGGGAGGTCTGCCACCACCTGCGGCGGCCGCCGGGCGCATCGTCAGGCTGCGTAGTTCTGCGCGGCGAGATACCCGTTAGGGTGCAATCGCGGCCGCGGAATCCGGTCACGCGGCAGTAAGAGCCCGGGAGGATGCCGGTGTCAGCGGACTATGAGAAGATCCGCGACGAGAACATCGCCCGGTACGGCTGGGACACGGCGGTGCTGGACCTGCTCGGGCAGCTCTACAGCGAGCGCACTCACTTCATTTTCGAGCTGATCCAGAACGCTGAGGACGCGGGCGCGACCGAGCTGGCCTTCGAGCTGTTCGGCGACCGGCTGGAGGTGCGGCACGATGGCCGGCCCTTCACCGAAGCTGACGTCCGCGGTGTCTGCGGGGTGGGCAAGAGCGAGAAGCCGGGGGACCTTACCAAGATCGGGCAGTTCGGGATCGGCTTCAAGTCGGTGTACGCGTATACGAAATCCCCGAGCGTTCACAGCGCGGAGGAGCATTTCCGGATCGAGCTGTACGTCCGGCCGTATCCCGTCGGCGCGCTCGGTGAATCGGCCGCGGAAACCCTGTTCGTCTTTCCCTTCGATCACGACACGGTCTCCGCCGAGACCGCCGTGGCGGAGATATCGGCGGCCCTGAACACCATCGAGCCCGGCACCCTGCTGTTCCTCAGCAACATCGCATGCCTGCGGGCCGGCGGCGTTCACGTCGGCGGCTCGGTGATTGAGCGCAAGTCAGTAAGCCGTACTGTCTCAAGCCGTCACATCACCCTGTCGAGGGGCCGTGGCCAGCGGGATGAGGAGTGGTTCGCCTGGCGCCGCCAGGCTGGGGGCCCTGGCCATCCGGCCCACCGGGTCGAGATCGCCTTCCGGGTCGATGCCGCCAACGGCGAGCGCCGGATCGTCGCATGCGGCCGTTCCCCGCTGGCCGTTTTCTTTCCCACGGATAAGGAGACCTTCCTCGGCTTCGTCGTCCAGGGCCCTTACCGTACGACCCCAGCCCGCGACAACGTCCCGGAGCACGATCCATCGAACCAGGCCCTGGTGCGCGAGACCGCAGCCCTCCTCGCCAGCGTGCTGCAGGAACTGCGCGCGGATGACCTGCTCACGGTCGCAGTCCTGGAAGCACTGCCGCTCGACGCCGGGCATTTCCCGCCCGGCTCGATGTTCCGGCCCCTGTTCGACACGGTGCGCGACGCCCTGGCCCGCGGCGAGCTCATTCCCGCCGCCGGCGGCTACCGCGCGGCGGACGAGCTCAAGCTGGCCGCCGAGGCGGAGCTTCACGAGCTGCTCAGCCCGGATCAGCTCGGCGCGATGTACGGCGCCAGCCTGCCGCTGTTTTTTGCCCATGCGGCCATCACGGAGCACCTCACCCCCGTCCTGTGGCGATATCTCCGGAATGAGATCGGAGTTGATGAGGTCACTCCCGGGGATGTGGTCGCGAGAGCCGCCGCTGATTTCCTCGAAGCGCAATCCGACGGTTGGATCGTCCGCTTTTACGCGCTTCTCTATCGCTTCTCCGCTTTGTGGAAGGCGCCGGGATGCCTGGACGAAGAGCCCGGGCCGGCCAGGACGCGCCCGATCATCCGGCTTGAAGACGGCCGCCATGCCGCACCGTTTGACGCGCAGGACCGCCCTGCGGTGTACCTTCCGGGACCGGCCGCGACCAGCCTGCCTATGGTCCGGCGCACCATTGCGGATTCACCTGCGGCCCGGCGGTTCCTGGAGGCGCTGAACCTCGCCGAGCCGGACGTGGTGGCAGAGGTACTGGAAATCGTCCTGCCCCGGTACGACCGGCTCGACCTTGCCGATCTGGACCCCGTCCAGCATGACACCGATCTTGACGGCATCATGGGTGCCCTGGATGAAGCGGCGTCCGGCCAGCAGCAGCGGCTCCTCGAGCGGCTCCAGCGAACCGCCTTCCTGATCGGGGAGAACGCCGCTACGGGCGAGCAGCGCCTCATGCCGCCGGCCGGGCTGTACCAGCGGACCAAAGACCTGGAGATCTACTTCGGCGGGAACCCTGAAGCCTGGTTCGCCGGCGATGCCTACGGGCCCTGGCTGGTCCAGCTGCGCGGCATGGGCGTCCGGCAGGCCGCGGCGCTGAGAGCCCGGAGCCCAGGTCAGCTCGCGCACGTCAGCATCGCCGCCGACTTCGCCCGGAACGAACGCGGTATCGACGGGTTTGATCCCGATGCGGAGATCGATGGCCTGGAGTTCGCGTTGTGTCACCCCAGCCACGCCCGGTCCGAGTACGTCTGGAACGTTCTGCTCGTACCCAACCGGCACCTCGTCGCGGGGGTCGTCGAGCGTTCAGTTCTTCAGTCTTTCGCCGACCCCAGCCGGGAAAGCATCAGGTCGGCGATCGGCGCGGCGGCCGGACGCGAGGCCTGGCTGCCCGGGCCGGACGGTGCGTTCCGCCGGCCCGCCGAGCTATCCCTCGACGACCTGCCGCCGATGTACATCCGGGACGAGACACTGGCCCACGCGCTGGGAATGGTCCAGCCCGTGGTGGCGGAAGCGGCACGCCAGCTCGGAATCCCGGCGGACATCCTGCGCGGCCTCAGCGCTCACCCGGACCTGGTCACGATGGTCGGACGGGAGCTGAGGGCCCGGGCCGCCGGCGCGGCCCATAGTCAGCCCTGGTGAGCCGCGCCTTGTTTGCTGTTCCACGGCTAGTCACGGGGGCGGGCGATCAGGTCCGCTGCGGTAAGGGCGTTGATCACCCGGTCTGCCGCGATGCCCGCCGCTTCGGCCCGCCTGCACCCATCGCCAAGCCAGTCGAGCTGGCCGGGGGCGTGCGCGTCGGTGTCGATGGAAAAGACGCAGCCGATATCCACCGCCAGGCTAAGCAGGTCGTCAGGCGGGTCCTGACGTTCGGGGCGGCAGTTGATCTCGACCGCCGTACCGCTCTCCCGGCAGGCGGTGAACACCGCGCGGGCGTCGAACTGCGACTGCGGCCGCCCGCGCCCGGTGATGAGCCGCCCGGTGCAGTGCCCGAGGACGTCCACGAGCGGGTTGCGCACGGCCGCCAGCATTCGCTGGGTCATCGGTGCGACGTCCATCCGCAGTTTTGAATGCACGCTGGCGACCACGACGTCCAGCCGGGCCAGCAGGTCATCACGCTGGTCGAGGGAGCCGTCCGCCAGGATGTCCACCTCGACGCCGGTCAGGATGCGGAACGGTGCCAGCTGTTCGTTGAGCCTGCCGACCAGGTTGAGCTGCGCGGAGAGCCGTTCCGGGGACAGCCCGCGAGCCACCGTGAGCCGGGGGGAGTGGTCGGTCAGCGCGATCCAGTCGAGCCCCAGATCGCGGGCTGCGATGGCCATCTCCCCGGGCGGGCTGCCGCCGTCGGACCAATCCGAGTGGGTGTGGCAATCGCCGCGCAGTGCCGCCCGCAGGCCCGCCCGCACCGAAGGAAGCGCCGAGGCGAGCAGGCTGGACAGGTACGCGGGCTGCTGGCCGCTGGCCGCCTGCTCGATGACTTCGGCGGTGGTCGCGCCGATTCCCGCCAGCGCGTGCAGGGTGCCCTGGTCGATCCGCTGCTTGAGCTGGTCAGGCGGGAGCTCGTCGACGACCTGCGCCGCCCGGCGGAACGCCCGGACGCGGTATGTCGGCGCGCTGGCCCGTTCGAGTTCGAACGCTATCTGCCGCAATGCCTGTGCCGGGTCCACCTGTCCTGTCTTACCCGAACCGCGGGTATGCGCGTGCTCTGCGCCGGGACCTGCGTCAGACTAAGGATCATGCGGCGAGCAGAGGTACCTTCAACCTGGACGGTTCCGGCGGCGAGGCACCGCACGACGACCGGGAGGGCGTGCAGTTCGCCCGGGCTCACATCAGCAAGACCTTCGAGCTCTGAAGCCGGCCCGCTGGCGCCGCGAAGTGACGGCCACCGGATGACGGATAGCGCTCTGGACGCCTTGCTGGCGACGGTCACGGCCGAGGCGGGGCTGACTGGCATCCAGGTTGTGCGCGGTACCGGAAAATCGATCCTCGTCGCGGGCGAGATGGACGGCGAGCCCGCCATCGCCAAGATCCCGCGCACCGCCGATCCGTTCTGGGTGGCGAAGTGGCGGCATGAAATTGACCTCTACCGCTCCTTCGCCCGGGAACGCCCCCCGGTCCGGATACCGCAGCTGAAATGGACGAACGGCCGGACCGCGCTGATTCTCGAATGGATCGGGGACCGGCCCGCCGACGAGGGCCGTTATCTTTCGGGCCCCCTCGATGCGGGCGACATGGCGGCTGTCATCGCGGCGGTGCAGGCGATCAATACCTGGCAGCCGACGCTGCCCGGGTCACCGGCCCGGCGCGTGATGGTCGACTACGAGAAGCGGATCGAGCGCTACTACCGCCGCGGCTTCTTTACCGAGGCCGACCGGGAGGCGCTAGCGCAGCTGCTGGCCCGGTGCGGCGACCGGCGCGAGTTCGGCCACGGCGACCTTCTTCCCGCCAACATCCTGCTCGGCGCCGGCCACGTGTGCACGCTGGTGGATTGGGAGTTCGGCGGGCAATACCTGCCCGGTTACGACCTGGCGACGCTGTACGTGCTGCTCGGCGACGCCGCCCCCGCGATACGGCCGCGCATCGAGGCGGCGGTGACGTCGGCTGGCATGGACGCGGAGTTCTGTGTCAACCTCGCGTGCATCCTGGTGCGGGAACTGCGTATTCACCAGGAACTGAACGACACCGACATCGCGCGGGACCGGCTGCCGGGCCTGGCCGAGGCGTGGGCCCAGGGGCGCCGCCGACTGCACGCCCGCGCCGGGTTAGCCGGTGGCCGCACAGTTCCAGCATCAACCACGCCCCCAGAATTAACCACGAGCGAATCTTTACCAAAACATATGGGGGCAGCCCGGCCATCGCCCGGCCGATCCTGGCCCATGCCTGTTTGCCCGCTGCTCATCCACCCGCGCGCGGTAGCCCGGGCCCGGCGAGGCACAGCCCGCAACCGTCTTCCCGCAAGGACATTCCGGCTCAGGGAGCCGGCCGCGCGTAACGAGCGGGCCACGGTCACATTGGGGTGCCCCGGACCTTCCGGACTGCGGATCCTTTAGGATTCTCAGTCGAAGGGACGGGATAAATTGCCAGGGAAGTATAAGTATAAGACGTATACGCCGGAGTTCCGTGAGGAAGCGGCGCGGATGGTCGTGGACACGTCTCGGCCTATCGCGGATGTGGCCCGGGAGATTAATGTCAGCGAGACGTCGCTGGGTAATTGGGTGCGCGCGTACCGGGATAAGCATGCGGAAGACGAGCCGCCGCTGGAGTTGTCCGAGCGTGCCCGGCTGCGGGAGCTGGAGCGGGAAATCCGCGAGCTCCGGATGAAGGCTGATTTTCTCTCAAAAGCAGCGGCGTACTTCGCAGCGGAGCATCGGTGAGCGACAAGTACGCGTTCATCGACGCGGGATACGCCACCGTCGCCGTGGATACGGCTGCCGCTCCCACGGTCACCCGCATGTGCCAATGGCTCCGGGTTTCTAAATCGGGGTTCTACGATTGGAGGTCACGGCCGGAAAGTGATACCGCCAGGCGCCGGGAACTGCTGAAAGTGAAAATAGCAGCGTTGTTCAAAGCGAACGACGGCACCTACGGGTACCGGCGGATGCACGCCGCCCTGGCCCGCGGCGGCGAGCGGTGTGGCCCGGAGCTGGTGCGTGCCCTGATGCGCGAGCTGGGCCTGGTGCCCTGCCAGCCGCGGCCGTGGCGGCCGTCCATGACCCGCCAGGGCGCGGCCGGCCCGATCCCGGACCTGGTGTGCCGCGACTTCACCGCACAGGCCCCAGATCTCCGGCAACGGCGAAACGTGTAGTCCGTGACGTGCGGTTTTATCCGCGATCGTCTGTGCGTAATTCTTAAAGCTTTGGTAGTATAGTGGCATGTCAGCAGCGGTTGCGGCGATCCTGGAAGGCATGCCAGAGGCACGGGACCTTCGGATGCTCACCTCGGGGGGCCGGTGCGTGATCTCGGCCGGGCCGGTGGTCCTGTTCGAGTACGACGCCGCTGATACCGCGATGCGGAACATCGCGCTGGCGACGCTGCGGCAGCTGGGGTTCAGGGGCCGGACGGTCGCGGCGGTGCTGGGGCTGACGGAGAACTACGTCTCCACGCTGCATAACGCGGCGATGCGGGAAGGGTCGGCGGCGCTGATCGGGCAGCCGCGGCCGGGCCGGCCCGGGACGGTCAGCCCGGCGCAGTGGGCGCAGGCCAGCCAGCTGCGGGCGCAGGGCGCCAGCGACGCGCAGATCGGGCGGCAGCTGGGGGTGGCGCACACCACGATCAGCCGCCGCCTGGGCCGGCGCGGGCAGGCGGCCGGCGGCGGCGAGCCCGGCTGGGCGCCCGCGGAACCCCTGTTCACCGAGCCGAAGCCGGCCACCCCAGCTGAGACCGGGCCTGCGGCTGATCCCGAGCCGGAGGCTGAGGCTGATGCCGGGCCGGCGGCCAGGGTTCAGGCAGAGCCCGCAGCTGAGCCTGCGGCATCACCCGAGCCTGCGGCATCGCCTGAGCCTGCGGCATCGCCTGAGCCTGCGGCAGGGCCAGGACCGGGGGCCGGGGAGCCTGGGGCGGGCGGCCCTGGCGGGCTGCCGTCGTGGCCCCTGGTTCCTGAGGGGGTGTTCCGGTCCCGGTATGCGGGGGCGATGCTGCTGCACGGGTTCTTCGCCCGGGCCGGCGCCGGCGCGGTGCTGGCCCAGGCCGGCGGGCGGGCGGCGGAGCCGGGAGACGCGGCGGTGCTGGCCGCGGTGAGCATGTGCTTCGCGCTGGGCGCGGCGACCACCGAGCAGTTCAAGCACCTGACCGCTGCTGAGGCCGGGCCGCTGGCCGGGCTCGGGACCTTGCCGGGCCTGCGGGCGCTGCGGCCCCGGCTGGCGCAGATCGCCGACGCCGCGGACCCGGTGGCGGTGCAGCGGCTGTTCGCGTCCGCGATGCTCACCGCGGACCCGGTCCTGTCCGGTGTCTATTACGTCGATGACCACTTCGTCCCGTATACGGGCGCCAAGCCGGTCGCCAAGGGCTGGAACAACAAGCGTGGGCGCGCTGAGCGAGGGCGCGCGGACACCCACGTGACCGCGCACGACGGGCGGGCGGTGTGCTTCGTCACCGGGGAGCCGTCCGGGCTGAGCACCACGCTGCCGCTGGCCCTGGCCGAGCTGAAGAAAGCCGCCGGCCCGGGCGCGAAGATCATGCTCGGGTTCGACCGCGGCGGCGCCTATCCCCAGGTGTTCAGGCACTGCCGCGAGCAGGACGTGCACTGGGTCACCTACCGGCGGGCGCCGCTGGCCGTCCCGGCGATGCTGCCGGTCATCACCACCATCACCGTCGCCGGCCGGCAGCGGGAAATCGCCTGGGCCGATGAGAAAGTGCAGATCAAGGACTACGGCGAAGCCCGGCAGATCACCCTGTTCGAGCACGGCCAGGTCGTGCTGCAGATCCTGACCTCGGACTTGCAGGCGTGCCCGGCGGGCATCTTGTCCTGGCTGAAATCCCGGTGGCGGGAGGAGAACTTCCTGAAGTACGCCTCCGAGAACTACGGGATCGGCAAGATCTGCGACTACATCGCCAGCATCGAGACCAACACCAAGATCATCGATAACCCGGCCCGCAAGAAAGCCAGCGCCGCGGTCCGCGAAGCGGAGAAGAGGCTGGCCGCCGCCGAGCGCGCCCTAGCCGGGCTGCTCGCCGGCCCCACGCTGACCGCCGCTGCCAAGAACGCGGCCATCCCCGCCGCCCAGTCCAAGATCACCCGCGCCCGCAAGGCCGTGGCCGCCGCCGTCGATGCCCGCAAGGACATCCCCGCCAAGCTGCCCGCCTCCGACATCGACCCCGACGCGAAGAAAGCGCTGCTGCGCACGGGCCGCCGCGGCCTGCAGATGGTCCTGCGGCTGCTCGCCCACAATGCCGAGCACTGGGTATCGAACCAGCTCAACGCCTACCTCCGCGACGACGACGAGTACCGCGCCATCACCCGCCAGACCATCATCCGCGGCCTGGCCGGCGTCATCACCTACACACCGGACGCGATAACCGTCCAGCTCGACCTGCCCCGCGCGCCCCGCGTCGCCCGCGCCCTGACGATGCTCATCGAGCAGGTCAACAACGAACCACCCGTCATGCCCGGCGACACCCGCCCCGTCACCTACCGGCTCAACCCCGAACCCGGCCTTTAACTCCCCACGCACAGCGTTTGCCGGAGATCTGAGGCCCCCGGGGAGAAAATGGTCGGCGATATCACGTATATTCCCACGTGGCAGGGATGGCTTTACCTGGCGACCGTCATCGACTGCGCCACCCGCAAGATAGTGGGCTGGGCGATGGATGATAATTGCCAGACCCCGCTGATCACCGCAGCGATCGAGATGGCCGCCCGCAATCTCGATCTCCCGGCTGGTGCGATCTTTCACAGTGACCGTGGCAGGAATTATACGTCAGCCGAGTTCGCCGGCGTCCTGAAGAGGCTGGGGATAGAGCAATCTGTAGGCCGCACCGGTATTTGTTACGATAATGCATTGTCGGAATCGGTGAATGCGGCGCTGAAGGTCGAGCTGGTCAACCGGACGGAGTACCCGTCCCGGAAGAAAGCGAAAAACGCTATAGCGCGGTACATCGAACTCCGGTATAATCAGACGCGGCTTCACTCAGGGCTCGGATACCGGACTCCGCAAGAAGTCCTGGACGAGTACCTGAATCAGCAGGCAGCGGTATGAAATAACACTAATTCGCCGGTCCGGAAAACGCGGGGCAGCCCACATGTCGGCCTTTGTTCTGCCGCCCGCACGCGGTACCGTGGCCGACGGTCCAAAATTTGGCCTGCCGTCTGAGCGAACATGCGGGAAAGCGTGCGGGTCGCCGCTTCCCCGCCTTGCCTCGCAGCCGTCCCGGTCGGCCCCTTCCCCATCGGCCCGGGCCGCCGGCACCGGCCGGACGCGGACACGCGAGGGACCTTCATAACGGGCACCGAACGGAGTCGCAATCGTGTCTCACGCACGCGGGCGCCGGGGCGGAACCATCCTGGCAGCGATGTCTATCCTCGCGTTCAGCGTCACCGCCTGCTCCAGCCCCCGGCCCCGGGCGGCCTCATTGGCACAGTCCCAGCCGGGGACCCTGCGCAACGCGGCGGCGGCGCGGACGCATGCCCCGTCCTCGGCGACCGTCGTGCTCACCGGCTCGTCGGCCGGCCAGCTCGCGGCCAGCGTCGCGCGGCAGCTGTTCCTGTCCGCCCCGGTCGTCGTGGTCAGCGCGGACAATCCCGTCGCGGTGAACGCCGCCGCGCACGACGCGCGCCAGGTGAATGCGCCGCTGCTGCTGACCGCGCCTGCCCACGCCAAGGACGTGGCGGGAGCGGCCGCAGGCGGCGCACCCGCAAGCGCCGGGCCCGCATCCACCGGCACGAAGCCCGCGCCCGCCGGCGCCGGGCCCGTACCCGCCAGCGCCGGGCCCGTACCCGCCAGCGCCGGGCCCGTACCCGCCGGCGCCGGGCCCGTACCCGCCAGCGCCGGGCCCGTACCCGCCAGCGCCGGGCCCGTACCCGCCAGCGCCGGGCCCGCATCCACCGGCACGAAGCCCGCGCCCGCCAGTGTCAGGCCCGCGTCTGCCGCCGCGAACCCGCCGACCGCCGCCGCGAACCCGGTGCCCGGCCCTCCGCCGCCCGGCATGGCGGCCACCCCGGCAGCCCCTTCGGCCGGACCCGCCGCCGCCGCCGCACCCGGTGCCCCGCCGCAGGACCCCCCGCCGGCGGCCGGACCCCCGATGGCCGGCGGTGCCCCGCCGTCCGCCGGGCCACCGCCGGCGCAGGCCCCCGTCTGGCCCGGCGCGATCACCCCGGCCCTGCGTACCGAGATCAAGGAACTTCACCCGCGCGACATCCTCGCCGTGGGGCTGCCCGCGCGCGTGCTGTCCGCCCGGCTGCCCGGGATTCACGTGGTCACGGGCCCCGGCGCGCTGCCCGCGACGACGCTGCCGCCGCCGCTCAGCCACGTCGCCGTTCTCGTTCCGCCCGGAGATTCCCCCGCCACGACGGCGGTGACCGAGACCGCACAGATCGCCGGGGCCACCGTCGTACCGGTGCACGGTGCTGACCCGCGCGCCGACCCCACCGCGATCGCCGCGCTGTCGGTGGCAAAGCCCGCCAGCGTCGTAGCGGCCGGGGCCGGTTTCGGGCCGGCCAGCGTCCTCGCCCACCGGGTAGCGGTCGCCGCGACCGGCGTGCAGCTGCCCGGTGGCGGCCAGGTCGTTTTCCCCGGCCACCGGCTGGTCGCCCTGTACGGCCACCCGGAAGCGCCCGCGCTCGGTGCGCTCGGCCAGCAGGACCTCCCGGCCGGCATCGCCCGGGCGAAGCAGGTGGCCGCGTCCTATCGGGCGCTGAGCGGTGTTCCCGTCATCCCGGCCTTCGAGATCATCGCCACGGTGGCCCTGGAATTCCCCGGCCCGGATGGCACCTATTCGGGCGTGTCCAGCGTGGCGTCCCTTCGCCCGTGGGTCGAGCGGGCGACCTCCGCCGGTTTCTACGTCGTCCTGGACCTGCAGCCGGGGCGGGCGAACCTGCTCGGCCAGGCCAAGATGTATGAGCCGTTGCTGGCCATGCCCAACGTGGGGCTGGCTCTTGACGCGGAGTGGAAACTGCAGCCCGGCCAGCTGCCGCTGCAGCAGATCGGCAGCGTCAGCAGCACAGAGGTCAACAGCGTCATCAGCTGGCTGGCGGGTCTCACCGCCGAACTCCGCCTGCCGCAGAAACTCCTGGTCCTGCACCAGTTCCGGCGGTCGATGATTCAGCATGAGCAGGACCTTGACACCGGTCACGACGACCTGGCGATCGTCATCCACATGGACGGGCAGGGCACTCAGGGCGTGAAGCAGGACACCTGGAACGAGATCACCGCGGCCGCCCCGCACGGGGTGTTTTTCGGCTGGAAGAACTTCTTCACCAAGGATCACCCGATGCTGAGCCCGCAGGGGACGATGACCAGGCGCCCTGCGCCGGTGATGATCTCCTATCAGTGAATTCCTGCCGGACGGGCCCTGGTTCGCGTGTCCGTGCCCGCGACGGTGCACGATCCGCAGTGACCATCAGCGCGAACGGCGGCGCGGCCCAGACCCTGACCGTCACCCCGGCCGGCAGCTTCAGCGCCGTCGGCGCGACCACGGTCGCCGTCCCGCTCGCGGCTGGGAGCAACACGATCGAGTTCGCCAACCCCGGTGCCTACGCCCCGGACTTCGGCCGGATCATCGTGGCCGCCGCGCCGGGCTGAGCCGCACCGGACCGCACACGCATGCCGCCGCCCTGTTCCCGCGCAGGTCGGCGGCTTCTTTTGGTGTTAACTCGGTGAAAGCTTCCCTGTCTGGGCATTCAACGAGAGCATGGCGGTAAGCCACGGGCGACGCCCGCGACCCATGCGGAAAAGGAGGGCCGACATGCCGGATCCGAGCGTCCTCGGAATCGTGCTCGCCGGCGGCGCGGGCACCCGCCTCAGCCCGCTGACGGCCGACCGCGCCAAGCCGGCGGTCCCGTTCGGCGGTCTCTACCGGTTGATCGACTTTGCGCTGTCAAATCTGGTCAATGGCGGTATCCGGAGAATCTGTGTCCTCACCCAGTACAAGAGCCACAGCCTCGACCGGCACATCTCCACCACGTGGCGGATGAGCGAGCTGCTCGGCAACTACGTCACCCCGGTGCCCGCCCAGCAGCGACTGGGCCCGCAGTGGTACACGGGCTCGGCGGACGCCATCTACCAGTCGATGAACCTGATCAACGACGAGCGGCCGGCCCACGTCATCGTCTTCGGCGCGGATCACGTGTACCGGATGGATCCGTCGCAGATGATCGAGCAGCACGTCGCGCACGGGGCCGGGGTGACCGTGGCCTCCATTCCCGCGCCGCGCGACGAAGCCACCGACTTCGGCGTGGTAGGCGTGGGCCAGGACGGCCGGACGGTCGAGGCGTTCCTGGAGAAGCCCGCCGACCCGCCGGGCATCCCGGGCAGCCCGCACCTGGCGTACGCGTCCATGGGCAACTACGTGTTCGACACCAACGTGCTCGTCGATGCGCTGCGCAAGGACGCGGCCGATGACACCAGCCGCCACGACATGGGCGGGAACATCGTTCCCATGCTGGTCCGGGACGGATCCGCGCAGGCGTACGACTTCCTGAGCAACAAGATCCCGGGCGCCCCGGCGAACGACATCCCGTACTGGCGCGACGTCGGCACGCTGGACTCCTACTTCGACGCGCACATGGATCTGTGCGCGATCCAGCCCCTGTTCAACCTGTACAACGACCGCTGGCCGATCCTGACCTACGTGCCCTCGCTGCCCCCGGCGAAGTTCGTGCACGAATCCGGCGACCGGGTTGGCCGCGCGGTCAACAGCCTGGTCAGCAACGGCGTGATCGTTTCCGGCGGGCTGGTGCGTGAATCCGTGCTGTCGCCGGGCGTGCGGATCAACAGCTGGGCCTCGGTCGAGCGCGCAGTCATCATGCACAACACGAAGATCGGCCGGCACGCCGTGGTCCGGAACGCGATCGTCGACAAGAACGTGGAGGTTCCCGAGGGCGTGATGGTGGGCGTGGACAAGGAGCACGACCGGGCCCGCGGGTTCGTCGTGTCGTCCGGCGGCGTGACGGTGGTCGGCAAGGGCCAGGCGGTGACCTCGTGACGACGGCCAGCCCGGATCCGGATCTGGTCACGGCCCGGGTCACTGGGCCGATCCCGGCCGGGCGCGCCGGGCGCCGGCTCCGGGTGGCGCTGCTCACTCGCGAGTACCCGCCCGAGGTGTACGGCGGCGCGGGCGTGCACGTGACGTACCTGGCCCGCGAGCTGGCCGGCCTGGTGGATCTCACCGTGCACTGCCAGGGCAAGGACCGCCCGGGCGCCGTGGCGCACCGGCCGTGGGAGCTGCTCGCCGGCACGAACCAGGCGCTGCAGACGATCTCGACCGACCTGGCCATGACCGCCGGCGCCGAAGGTGCCGACCTCGTGCACTCCCACACCTGGTACGCCAACCTCGGTGGGCATCTGGCGTCGCTGCTGTACGGCATCCCGCACGTGGTAACCATGCACTCGCTGGAACCGCTGCGGCCGTGGAAGGCCGAGCAGCTGGCCGGCGGGTACGCGCTCTCGTCCTGGTGTGAGCAGGTGTCCGCCACCGCCGCGGCCGCCGTGATCGCCGTGTCCGGCGGCATGCGCGCGGACATTCTCGCCGCGTATCCGGATATTGATCCCGAAAGGGTCCGGGTGATCCGTAACGGAATCGACACGAATGAGTACGCGCCTGACCCGTCAGTGGAGGTGGTCGAACGGCACGGCATCGACCCGGGGCGGCCCTATGTGATCTTCGTGGGCCGGATCACCCGGCAGAAGGGCGTCCCGGTGCTGCTGCGCGCCGCGGCGCGGCTGGATCCGGCGGCGCAGCTGGTGCTGTGCGCCGGCCAGGCCGACACCCCGGAGCTGCTCAAGCAGGTGACCGGCCTGGTCGACGGGCTGCGCGCGGACCGGTCCGGGGTGGTGTGGATTCCGGAGATGCTGCCCAAGCAGGACGTCATCCAGCTGCTGACGCACGCCACGGTGTTCGCCTGCCCGTCGCTGTACGAGCCGCTGGGGATCGTCAACCTGGAAGCGATGGCGTGCGGCACCGCCGTGGTCGGCTCGGACGTCGGCGGCATTCCCGAGGTCGTCGCGGACGGCATCACCGGTCTGCTGGTGCCGCCCGGCGACCCGGGTGCGCTGGCCGATGCGCTGAACACGCTGGTGCGTGACTCCGCCGTGGCCGAGGCGATGGGCCGCGCGGGCCGGGACCGGGCCGTCGCCGAGTTCGGCTGGCGGGCGATAGCCGAGCAGACCGCCGCGCTCTACTCCGAGCTGGTGTCGGCCTCCAGCGGCTGACGGCCGTCCGCATCGTGACTGGCCGGGACGTTGATCGCCACGATGGCTTCGGTCGTGTACACCAGGAAGGTTAGCGACTCCTGCAGGTACAGCGCCACCGATTCCGCGTCGTGCGACAGGTAGCCGATCGACAGGTCCTGGCCGAGGCTCAGCGTGTAGTCACCGCCGCGGGCGGACAGCAGGAACGCGCCGTCGATGGCCGGCGCCCACAGGATGTCGCCGTCGAAGAGCTGCTCGATCTGGTGCCGGATCGGGTACCCGTAGGTGGAGGTCACGCTGATCGCGTCGTAGGCGTCCGTACTCAGCGCGAGGGAGTACGGGCCGCCGACCCCGGCCAGCCGCAGCACGGTCAGGGCGTCGATGATCAGGTCGGGGTAGCCGTGGGCGTCGGCCGGGAGCGCCAGCGCCGGGTTGGTCGTCGCCGCCCGGATCCCGGTGATGCCGGCGTCCGGGTATCCCTCGAACACCGCGCGGTCCTCGGCGTAGGCGATCTTCTTCGCCGCGTCCTTCAGCGGCTGCCAGTCCGGGTCCTGCGCGCCCCGCTCGACGTCATCGATGTCGGCCCGGCTCAGCGTGAACGGCGCCCGCAGCCGCACCAGCGGCTGGACCTGGCGCAGGTGGGCGGTGATCCCCTCGGCCGGGGGGCCGACGTCACCCAGGTGCCCGGTGTTGACCGCCGCCAGGGTGGAGCCGCCGGGCCCCTCGACGTTGGCGATCCGGCGGCCGGCCACGTAACTGCTGAACGTGCGCCGGGCCTCCTCCTCGATGCTGGCCCACGCGGAGTCGGAAACTGGCGCCAGCTCGCGATGCAGGTTGTTCATTGCGGGGTGCTCCTCTTCAGGCTGCCGATTCCGAGTGAACCGCTGGTCGGGGATGCTGGGCCGGGCCCGGCAGGCTCCGGCACGCCGGGCACGCCGGGCACGCCGGGCACGCCGGGCACGCCGGGCACGCCGGGCGGGTCTGGTGTGCCGGGCGGATCGGGCAGGTCGTCGAGAAAGCCGGCCGACGGGACGAAGAACAGGGTCCCGGTCACCGCCGTGGAGAAATCCAGGATCCGGTCGTAGTTCCCCGGCGGCTTGCCGATGAACATGTTCTCCAGCATCTGCTCGGTCACGCTCGGGCTGGCGGCGTACCCGATGTAGTACGTGCCGAATTCCCCCCGTCCGGCCAACCCGAACGGCATATTTGCGCGCACAATCTGCCGTTCGGTTCCATCCGGCTCGGTGATGGTGTTGAGCGCGACGTGCGAGTTCGGCGGCTTGACGTCATCGGGAAGCTCGATATCGGCCAGTTTGGTGCGGCCGACCACGAGCTCCTGCTCCTCGACGGTCAGCGCGTTCCACTTGTCCATGTCGTGCAGGTACTTCTGCACGATGACGTAGCTGCCGCCGGCGAAGCCCGGGTCCTCGGCACCGGCCAGCGCCGCCGCCGCGCCGGCCCGTCCGCCCGGGCTCTCGGTCCCGTCCACGAAGCCCAGCAGGTCGCGCTCGTCGAAGTACCGGAAGCCGTGCACCTCGTCCTGCACGGTGGCGGCCCCGGCGAGCCGGTTCATGACCTGGGTGGCGAATTCGAAACAGAGGTCCATCTGGCTGGCGCGCAGGTGGAACAGCAGGTCGCCTGGGGTGGCGATGGCCTGATGCCGGGCGCCGTGCAGCGCGCGGAACGGATGCAGCCCGGCCGGGCGCGGCCCGGCGAACAGGCGGTCCCAGGCGGCGGAATCCGATCCCGGCCACGCACGCCAGATCCGCGTCCGGGAGCCGGAAGCCGACCGATCGCTGCAGGGCGGCCACGTCGGCGAGCAGGTCCCTGGCGGCCGCCTCCCCGCCCGGGTTGACGGTCAGCACGAGAAAGATGGCCGCGGTCCTCAGCGGAGTGACGACCGGCTGTGGCTCAGGCGACGGCTGCTGCGGTGCTGTCATCGCGTCCCGGCTTCCTTCCTGCGAGGGTCCGTTCCGGTTCCTTTCCCCGATATGAGGCAAGCTTGCCACAGGCGTCACAGCTGATCCGGCCGGCCCGGCCGCACGGGGACGAGCGCGGTGTGGCCCGGGATGCGGTGGCCCCGGATGCGGGGAGCCCGGGTGGGGTGACACCGGGCCGCGGGGTGGCGGGCGTGGCGCTGGGCGACATCCACCTGCCGGGGGTGGACCATCACCGGGAATCCCAACGCGCCCGGTCATGCGCATCTGCGCGCCGCACAGCCAGTGGGTGACCCGCCGGAACGACGGCTTTACCCGGCGGCGGCGAGGCTCTGGTCGATGTCGGCCACAAGGTCATCAAGCGGTTCGATGCCCACGGACAGCCGGATGAGCGACTCGGGTGCGGTCTCCGATGCCCATCGGGCGCGCCGTTCCCAGGCGGACTCCACCCCGCCGAAGCTTGTGGCCGGGAGGATGATGCGCGAGGCCTCCACCACGGCGCCGGCCTCGGCGGCGGTCCCGTCCACCTCGAACGAAAGCAGCGGGCCGAACCCGCGCGGCATCTGCCGCCTCGCCACCTCAAGCGTCGCCTGCCCGGTGCCGGGATAATGGACCGAACGGACCCGCGGATGGGCGGCCAGATGGTGGGCGACCGCAAGGGCGCTCTCCGACTGGCGGGTGACGCGAAGGCCCAGAGTTTTCAGGCCGCGCAGGGCCAGCCAGCTCTCGAACGGCCCCGGAATGCCCCCGCCGACCGACCGCCAGCCCCTGAGGTCGTTCAGCAGTTCGCGGTCCCGGGTCATGACCGCACCGAGCAGCACGTCAGAATGCCCGGACGCGGCCTTGGTCAGCGAGCACAGCGAGGCCGCCGCGCCCAGGTCCAGTGGCTTCTGCAGCAGGCCGGTCGCGATGGTGTTGTCCACGACCATGGGCGCGCCGCCGATGGCAGGTCCTCGCTCATGTGTCCCATCCAGCCCAGTGCCGTTCCGCAGACGGCTTACCCGGTGGTCCCGGTGACTTCGTTTCGTTACGGCTCGCGGGTGCGGAGCCGCAGCGAGGTCCAGCTGGCGTCCGCGACCCAGCCGCCGTCGACGGGCAGCGCCACGCCGTTGACGAAGGCGCTCCGGGCGGGATCGGCCAGGAAGGCGACCGCCGTGGCGACGTCTTCCGGTGCGGCAAACCGGGCCATCGGCACCTGATTGACGATGTTGGCGTCGGTGTAGCCGCCACTGGCCTGATCCTCGGCGTCCATTTCGGTCCTGACCCAGCCGGGGCAGACCGCGTTGACCCGGACGCCGCGCCCGCCCCATTCGGCCGCGAGGGTGGAGGTGAGCCCGACCAGGCCATGTTTGGACGCGTTATAGGCGACCCGGCGGGAGACGCCGCGCAGGCCCGCGATCGAGGCGACGTTGACCACCGACCCGGATCCGGCCGCCAGCATCTGGATGCCGAATTCCCGGCACAGCAGGAACGCCCCCGTCAGGTTGATGTCGAGCACCCGCCGCCAGGCTTCGGCCGTGGTCTCCTCCGCCGGGACCAGGAGGGAGATGCCCGCGTTGTTGACCAGCACGTCCGCCCGCCCGAACCGTTCCCGGACACCGGACGCCAGCGCGAGCACGTCGGTCTCCGAGGACACGTCGGTCCGCGACGGCCACACCTCCGCGCCCAGCGCCGTCACTTCGGCGGCCGCGGCGGCGCAATCCGCGACGTCGGCCAGGACCAGGCTGTAGCCCTCCTGGGCCAGCGTGGCAGCGATCACCCGGCCGAGCCCGCGCGCCGCCCCGGTCACCACAGCCACGCATCCGTGTTGCTGCATGGCAGCGTTCTACCAGAGCGCTGTGCCGTTCATCAGGGCACCGTGGTTTGCCGCAGCCGCGGCACACTGCCTGCCACGCGGCGCGGCGCCTACCAGAGATCGCCGCCGACCAGCACGTACAGGAATGGCACGAGGGGAATGAGGCCGAATACTCCCCACACCACCTTCTCCAGGCCGGTGAGGTCGGTACGGATGGCCAGGTTGATCCACATAAGGATGACCGCGATCGGGTGAATGAGGCAGACCAAAAGCTCCAGAAGCTTCTTCATGCTCGCAACTTATACCCGGCAGCGGCCACGGCGGTCACGGCGGTTTCCCGGTCCAGCCCGGCCCTTCCCGGTCCCGGCCCGGCTGCAGGAAACCTCAGGGTCTTCAGGAAACGCTCAGCAAAATTTCAGTCCGCCGTTTGCCCGCCGGCAGCTTCCCCCAAGGTTCGCTGCCGATACTTCCGGTAGCGCAAGAGAACAAGGAGCTAGGTGGGCAGATCCATGAACGTCATCCAGGGTTCGGCGCTTTCGGCGGAATCAGCACAGGCCCCGTCATATTCCGCGCACCCCGGTGCGGGTGGCCCCTACGGCTCGTACGGGGGCGGCTCAGCGGGGTCCTACGGCTCGGGCGGTGGTAGCTGGTCCGGCGGGAACTGGTCCGGCGGCGGCAACGTACCGCCCGGCCCGCGGCGTCGCCGCTTGCGGCGCGGGCTGGCGTTCGGGGCCGCGGGGCTCGCGCTCGCCGCAGCCGCCGCGGTCGGCTCCTACGATGCCGTTCAGGGTGGCGGGAGCGGAACCAGCCACGCGACCACCAGCGCGAGCACGGTCCTCAGTACGTCCCAGATCGCCGCCAAGGTCTCACCGGGCCTGGTGGACGTGGTTTCGACGCTCGGTTACGGCAACGCCGAGGCGGCCGGCACGGGCATGGTGCTGACCTCAAATGGTGAGGTACTGACCAACAACCACGTGATCGACGGCGCGACCGCCATCTCCGTCACCGACATCGGAAACGGCCACACGTACCAGGCGACCGTCGTCGGCTACGACAAGACCAGGGACATCGCGGTGCTGCAACTGCAGAACGCGTCCGGCCTGCAGACCGTGACCTTCGGCGATTCCTCCACGGTGGCCGTGGGCCAGAATGTCGTCGCCATCGGGAACGCGGGGGGCAAGGGCGGCACGCCGTCGGTGGTGACCGGCAGCGTCACCGCGCTCGACCAGTCCATCACGGCCAGCGATGAGGGCTCGTCCAGCAACTCGGAGCAGCTCAGCGGGCTGATCCAGACCAACGCGCCGATCCAGCCGGGCGACTCGGGCGGCCCGCTGGTCAGTTCGGCGGGCCAGGTCGTCGGGATCGACACCGCGGCGTCGACCTCAAGCCAGACGCCGACGGCACAGGCGGCGACTCCGGGCCAGAGCCAGCAGGGCCAGAGCCAGCAGGGGCAGACGAGTCAGGCGTTCTCCATCCCGGTCAATGCGGCGGAATCGGTCGCGTCGCAGATCGAAGCGGGCACCTCATCCCCCACGGTCCACAACGGCTCCACCGCATTCCTCGGTGTCGAGGTCAGCAGCGCGGACACCGGCTCTGGGAGCGGCGCGAGCGGCTCCGGCGATGGCGGCTACGGCTTCGGCGGCGGTTACGGCTTCGGCGGCGACGGCAGCGGGACCACCACGCCGGGCGCGACGATCTCCGGCATCCTGTCCGGTTCTCCTGCCGCGGTTGCCGGGCTGACGGGCGGTGACGTGATCACCTCCATCGGCGGCCAGTCCGTCACCTCCGCGTCGCAGATCCAGACGATCCTCGGGGCGTACCACCCCGGAGACAACGTCAGCATCGGCTGGAATGACGCCTACGGCCAGAGCCAGACAGCCTCCGTGACCCTCGCCAGCGGCCCGGCCGCCTGAGACCGGCTCAGGCCAAGCACCGAGACCGGCTCAGGCCAGCCAGAAGACGCGCCATCCCGGTCCCGGAAACGCTGAAGCCCCCGCGGGCACCTGCCCGCGGGGGCTTCAGCACGCTCAGCCGGCGCCGGCTAGCAACGGCCGGCGTACGTGCCGGCGGTGTAGGTCGTCCACGCGCCCCAGTTGCTGCCATTGCCGCTGATGCTGACGGCGGCCTCGGCGTTCCCCAGCGGATTGAGCGTGGCCTCCGCGCCGTGCGAGGCGTTGATCTGCCAGAGCCCGAAGTCATCGGTGGGGCTGATGGCGTTCGCGTTACCGCCGGACTCGGCCATGGCGATGGACGCGGCCGTCACCGCCTCGCCGGCGGAGCCGCCGCCCTGCTCCCACAGCGACTCCAGGCCACCGCAGCTGTACGTGCCGGCCAAGGTCATCGTGGCTCCACCGGTGATGCGGGAGACCATCGCCGGCGCGCTCACCGCGGACGAGCCGCTGCGGCCGTCAGCGTCACTGCTCCGGGCCGGCGCGGCGTGCCGGGGCTGGTACCCGCCGCCATACCCGCCGCTCTGGCCGCCCGGGACGCCCGGCGTGGTGACCGGGGCCTCCGATGCGGGCAGCGTGTAGTGGGCGGGCGGGTCGGCCGGCACCTTCAGCACCTGGCCCGCGTAGATCCTGTTCGGGTCGGAGACGGTGGCGTGGTTCACGTGGTAGAGCCACTGCCAGTCGCCCGACTTCCCGTAGAAGTGGCTGGCGATGCTGGCCAGCGTGTCGCCTGAGCGCACCGCATAGCTGTGGCTGGCCGTTGCGGAATGGGCCGCCGCGCGCAGGTGGGCGGAGCTGGCCAGCGCGGCCTTCGTGATGCCGGGAGCCTCCGCCGCGGAATGCACGTCAGCGGGGGTGGCATGCTCGGTCTTGGCGGTGACGACCGCCTCAGCCACGGTGCTGTGCTTGGCCGGCGTCACGGCCTGCCCGTGCGGAACGGCCATCAGCGCACCCGCCGTCACCGCCATCGCCGGGGCGGCCTTCCCGGCCTTCTCCGCTACCTTCTCCACCTGTGACGGTGTCGTGTGCCGCCCCGACCGCACGAGCTTCATCTTGCGGCCATGCCTGTGCGCTGAACCCACACAAAGCTCCCCATCGTCGTTTGGTGCCCGCCTACTCGCTGCTCCGCGGCAGGTTTCGGCCGGGCCGAGCGGCGATCACGTTTGTGATCATTCGCGGCGTTGCCGCACCATGGCGGTGTGCTGTGCCGTTGGAGAGCATCGCAGGACGCGAGGGCGGCCCGCAGGCAAATTGACGAAGTTCTGTGATACTCCCGTGATAAAAAACGCCGTTAACACCAGCCATAGGGCATCTGCGTCAGCAGGTTACACGGAAAGTAACCGGAAAAATTACTTTCTGTGGGAGTGTGGCGGTATCACCGTCTCCGTGCCGCTGCGAAAGAATTAGCCCCGCGGATGTCGATCCGCGCCGATCCGGCGCGTCGGTGAGAGTGAGAGGGCCCGGGAGGCGGGCCGTGTACCGGAGGAAGGCACCATGTCGCAGTACCTGATCCTGATCTACGCAGACGAGGCCCAGTGGGCGAGCGCGGGCCCCGGGGAGACCGCACAGCTCACCAAGGAGCACATGGACTTCGGCCAGCGCCACGCCGACGTGCTCCGCGGCGGCAACGCTCTTCAGCCCACCAACACGGCGACCTCCGTCCGCCCCGGCTCGGCCGGCAGCTTCACGGTCACGGACGGCCCGTTCGCCGAGACGAAGGAGGCCCTGGGCGGCTATTACCTCATTGAGGCGGCCGATCTCGACCAGGCTCTCGCCGTGGCCAAGGAAGTGCCCACGCGGTTCGGCGGCGTCGAGGTCCGGCCGGTCTGGGAGGTGATGTGACCCCGGGTCGCCGCCCGATGCCGGGACGGTGACGAGACCGTGGTGGACGTGGACCCGGCCGCGGCGGCGGTGGCCGCCGCGGTCGCCGGCGCGCACCGCCGCGAGTGGGCCTACGTGCTCGCCGCGACGGTACGCGTCACCCGCGACCTCGACCTGGCCGAAGAGTGTGTCCAGGACGCCTACGCCCGGGCGCTGGACACGTGGGGCGCCGCGGGGATTCCGGCCCGTCCCGGCGCCTGGCTGACCACGGTCGCCCGCCGGCGCGCGCTGGACCTGCTGCGCCGCGACGCGACCGCCCGGCGCGCCCTGCCGCTGCTGATCACCGATCCCGCCCTGGCCGCCAGGCCGGCCGGGCCCGGACTGGCCGGTCCCGAACCGGGCGGACCCGGGCCGGCCGGCCCAGCCGAACCGGAGATCGCCGATGACCGGCTGCGGCTGGTCTTCACCTGCTGTCACCCCGCGCTGGGAACCGACGCCCAGGTCGCGTTGTCGCTGCGGCTGCTCTGCGGGCTGTCGACGGGTGAGGTGGCACGCGCGTTCCTGGTCAGTGAGGCGACGATGGCGGCCCGCATCACCCGGGCCAAGAAAAAGATCGCCGCGGCCCGGATTCCCTACCGGGTGCCACCCCGCGCGGAACTGCCCGGCCGCGTGGACGCGGTGCTGATGGTCGTGCACCTGCTGTTCAGCACCGGCTACGCCGCCCCGACCGGGGATGAGCTGATGCGCGAGGACCTGGTGGAACGCTCGCTGGACCTGGCCCGGATGCTCCGGGCCCTGCTGCCCGGCCGCGGCGAGGTCGCCGGGCTGACGGCGCTGATCCTGCTGACCGACGCCCGGCGCGACGCCCGCGTCGACGAGGCCGGACGGCTGATCCTGCTCGCCGACCAGGACCGGGTGCGCTGGGACACCGCCAAGATCGCTGAAGGGGCCGCCCTGGTCCGCGAGGCCCTCCGGCAGAAACCCCCGGGACGCTTCACGCTGATGGCGGCGATCGCGGCCGTGCACGACGAGGCGCCACGCTTCGCCGACACCGGCTGGCCGCAGATCGTCGGGCTGTATGACCTGCTCATGCGGCGCTGGCCGTCGCCCGTGGTCGCGCTCAACCGGGCCGTCGCGGTCGGTTTCGCCGAGGGCCCCGCCAACGGCCTCGCGGCCCTCGATGCCCTGTCGGCGAGCCCGGAACTGGCCGCCTACGGCTACCTGTCCGCCTCCCGGGCGGACTTCCTGCGCCGCCTCGGCCGGACCGGCGAGGCGCGCCTGGCGTACGAGGAGGCGCTGCTGCTCACCGGGAACGCCGTCGAACGTGACTTCCTGGCCGCGCGCCTGGATCAGCTCGGTTCCTGACCTCCGGCGCTGGGACCCCCTGCGGCCCGGGGATCTCCTGGCCCCCAGCCTCGCCGGGGATCGAACAGTGCGATGGGATGGGAGGTGCGGCCAGGTCGGCGAGGATCTCCCCGACCACGGGCACGAACCTCCAGCACGCTGACCGCCCGGTCGACCGACTGGATGACCGCCGCGGATCCCGGCTCCGGGTCAGGCACCGGCCTCAGGTGCGCCATGCATAGAAGCTAGCCCGGGGGACGGCACCCCGGAACCCCGGCGAACGTGACGGCTCATCCGGATGCGGCGCCCAGGCGGGGGCTGGTCCCGGCGCGCACCCCGGGTGATAGTGGGAGAAACGGACACGCTGGCCGCGGCCGGGAAGGGATTCATCCATGCTCTGCACCTTCGGCTTCGAGCGTATCGGTGTTCTGCTCAGCGACCTCTACTTCGTCGACCCCGCGCCCGGCAAGGGCCAGGAAGGCGCGGAGCGCGGGGTCCGGCTGGAACTGCGGGCGCTCGAACGTGGTGACCTGAAGGGGTCGTTCTACTCGGCGCAGCCGATATCCGTCGGACAGCCCATCTGGCGGGTCGACCTGCTGGAATCGGTGGCGGGTAAGCCGGGCAGCTTCGACCGGACCCATCATCACCCGGCCTTCACGGGCTGGGAGCCGGGGCGCCGGGTGTTCGTCCGGGAGCTGTCCGCGGACCCGATCGGCTGGCTCGCGGTCAAGCTGTCCGATCTGCCCGAGGTGCTGAAGGAAGCTGGCGTCTCCGCCGGCGTCGCGGGCCCCGGCGACGCGGAAAGCCTCCGGCGCGCCGTCCCGGATATCCTCGAGGCCACCGAACGGCTGCTCGGCAAGGTCCGTTCCGGCGAGCTGGGCAGGGCACCGGCCGGCGGCCCCGCGGACAACGTGCGGGCCGGCTGGCTCTAGGCCGCCGCGGGATGCCGGACGGCTGGGCCTGGCCCTCGTGCGGCCCATGGCCGGCGCCCCGTCATTGGTCACGCTCCGCATCCCGTCCGTTCGGTATCTGCCTGCCGGTGCGGGCCGGTGGCGCCGAAGCCTCACCCCGGCCGTGACATAGGCCCGGTCCGCCGCAATGAGCTCGCCATTTGCCTGGCGGTTGCCGTGGGCGCCGCGGCTTATTAACGGCCGCGCCCGGCGGGGCTAGCCTAAGGCTAGGCTGGCCCCATTGAGGTGGTGTAAGGGGGCACGTGTTGGCCGCGGACTCGTCGGCGATCGGCTCGGTGGGTGTCCTTACGGTTGGCACTCGCGGCGGCGGTGGTCCCGGGGAAGTACGGATCAAGATCCGCGGTGGCTCGGAAACCTTTATCGCGTGGTCGGAGAATCCGCTGCCGAGAGGCGCCACCGTGCTCGTCATCGACGCGCGCGGGCGCCGGGCTGTCGACGTGATGGAGTGGGCCGAAGACCCGCTCGGCGAGCTAGGCAGCCATGGCGCATAGAGCGGCCGCAGGCCCACGTAGTAAGGACGCGCCGGCTCGCAGAACCGGCTCAGGAAAAGGCGGCCGGCAGGGAAGCCGGTCTAGGAGATGAGTGATGTTTGGATATCGCGTTCCAGCGCCCGATGAGGCCCTGCTGATTTCGGGCAGGAGGGCGGGCCGCAGCGGTGCGCCATTCCAGGTGGTCACCGGCCACGGGGCCTTCGTCATGCCAACGTTCCGTAAGGCGCGTTACCTGACGCTCAGCTTGCAGGAGGCCGAGGTGGCCGAGACCTGCGTGTCCAAGCAGGGCATTTCGCTGAGCGTCCGCGCGGTGATCGCCTTCAAGGTCGGCAACGACGAGGAGAGCATCGTCAACGCCGGGCAACGTTTCCTGTCCGACCAGGACCAGATGTCGATCCTCACCGGCCGGATTTTCGCCGGTCACCTGCGCTCGATCATCGGCTCGATGACGGTCGAGGAGATCGTCACCGAGCGGCAGAAGCTGGCCACCGAGGTGCTGGACGGCTCCAAGGCGGAGATGGCCACCATCGGCCTGACCGTCGACGCGCTGCAGATCCAGTCGATCGACGACATGGGCGCCGGCTACATCGCCGCGATGGCCTCGCCGCACAACGCCGCCATCCAGCGGCAGGCGAAGATCGCGCAGGCGGAGGCCGACCAGGCGGCGGTTCAGGCCCAGCAGCAATCGCAGCGCCAGCAGGCCGAGTACGCCCGGCAGACCGCCGTCGTGCAGGCGCAGTACAAGGCGGAGGTGGACAAGGCGCAGTCCGAGGCGGGGCAGGCCGGTCCGCTCGCTCAGGCGCGCGCGCAGCAGGCGGTCTTTAGCGCCCAGGCTGAGCTGGCCCAGAAACAGGCCGAGTTGCGGCAGCAGCAGCTGGTATCTGAGGTGGTCAAGCCCGCGCAGGCCGAGGCCGAGCGGGTCCGGATCCTCGCGGTGGCCGACGCCGAGCGGACCCGGATTCAGGCCGAGGCGGCCTCCTCGAACAACCGGGTCGCGCTGGACCAGATGCTGATCAGCCAGCTCCCGCAGATCGTCAAGGAGGCGGCGGGCGGGCTGGCCGGCGCCAACGTCAGCGTGCTGAACGGCGCCGACGGTCTCGGTGAGATAGCGGCCGGGCTGGTCAGCCAGGGCCTGACCATTCTGGAATCGGTGCGGCGGAGCATGTCGGACCCGGACAATCCGGCGTCCGGGAACGGTGCCAGCCCGCGCCGGCTCGCCCAGGCCCCGGGCGCCCCCGCTCCGGCTGACGGCCACTCCGGCTGACGGCCAGAACACCGCGGAGCCGCTGGCGGCGAGGCAGCCAGCGGCTCCGGCGGCGATGGTACGTTACGCGCGGCAGCTACCCGCGGGCTCGCACGTAGACCGGGATTCCGTTCCTCGGGACCAAGCCCGGGAAGAAGCTGGCCACGTCCATCGGGACCCTTATGCAGCCGTGCGAGACCGGCTGGACCGGGACGTAGGGGTCGCCGTGAATGGCGAACCCGCTGTAGAAGAAGACCGGGTTGTACATCTGCCCCAGCGGCGAGGTGTGCCAGCCCCTGACCCGCCACGTAGTGTGGAAGTTGCCGGTCGGCGTGATCGCGTAGGCGCAGCCGCTGTCGCAGTAGTAATAGCCGCCACCGGACGAAATGTGACTGATCAGGACGATTTTGTTGCTGTGGTACACGTACAGCACGTGGCGGCCGAGGCTGACCTCGACGCGGAGCGCCCCGCCGTGCCGCACCAGCGGCGTCGGGTACCTGGGATTGACGAGCGCCCGTTCCACCTTGACGGTGACCATCCCGCTCGCGGGCATGCCCTGGACCTCTTCGAACGCCCAGATCGCTTCCTCGGCGCCGGAGCCGTAGTGCCCGTCGACGGTGCCCGGGTAGTACGCGAGCTGTGCCAGGCGCCGCTGGAGGCGCTTGACGTCGTTGCCGCGCATGCCCGGCTTCAGCGTGCGCGTCGCCGGTGTATAGCCGGCTGACGACACCCTCGCCGGCGCGGCGTAGGCCACCGCCGCCACCCCGCCGCTCAGCACGGTCGCGGCCATCGCCGCCGTGCTCAGGCCGAGCGCCCACCGCCGCCAGGCCCATCTGGCCTCACCCATCCTCACCCGAACTCCTTCCGGAAAGAAATCCCGAATGTGGCGCGCTGACCCTCATCGACGGAATCTGGCCCCTCATCGACGGAATTAGGAATCGCGCACGCGCGTACCCGTTTGCCGTTGTTGCTTTAGACGTCTTACCCCGGTTTCCGGTTGGCCGCACCTAAGCGTGACGGATATGCTCCGCGGCGTTACATATTCGGGACATGGCGGTAGCCGGAGCGGGCCCGGGCCCGAGACCCGGTTTCCGGACATAGTTGACTTTACTGACCGGAATTAACTAGATTCAGCCAGGTCAGCCGTCGGATGGCCGCTGGCCTGCCGCTGAAGCCCCGCCACTGCGCCCCGTCACGGGCTTCGGCCGTCGGTCTCTGCCTGGCACCGGCAGATCCGGAAGATCTGCTGAGGGCGAGTGACATGAGTGACACGGACCCGGGCAGCAAACCGGGGTACGCGACCGGAGGGACAGTGGACAAGCGAGGGAGCTTCCGCATGACAGATGAGCATCAGCATCATCATGGCCCCACCTTCTACCGCTCGCCGGCCGACGCGTTCCGCGGCCGGCGCGTGCACCCGGTGCGGCTGGAGGGCGGCGACGCCTCGAGCGACTCTTACTGTTTCCCGTCGTAAATCCAGGAGGGGTAACCGATATGTCCGTCACCGATGACCTGCTCGCCAACAACGAGCGCTACGCCGAGAGCTTCCGCGGCCCGCTGCCGCTGCCGCCCTCGGCCCGCCTGGCCGTGGTCGCGTGCATGGACGCGCGCCTCGACGTCTACCGCGTCCTCGGCCTCGAATTGGGGCAGGCGCACGTCATCCGCAATGCCGGCGGCGTCATCACCGACGACGAGATCCGCTCGCTGACCATCAGCCAGCGGCTGCTCGGCACCACGTCCATCGTGCTGATCCACCACACCGACTGCGGGATGCTCACCTTCACCGACGACCAGTTCAAGGCGGGCATCCACCAGGAGGTCGGCATCAAGCCGGTGTGGGCGGCCGAGGCGTTCCCCGACCTGGACGAGGACGTGCAGCAGTCCATCGCGCGGATCAAGGCGAGCCCGTTCATTCCGCACACCGACGACGTCCGCGGTTTCGTCTTCGACGTCGGGACCGGGCGGCTGCGCGAAGTGAAGTGAGGGGGCGCGGGCGCGGCCGGCCCGGTGTTCTCCCCGGCACGCCGGGGCCGCCGGGACCGTCCGTGCACAGGGGACGGCCGTGCACCGGCGGGCCGGGCGCGCACCGGCGGCGGCCGCGCTTCCGCCTGCCGGGCCGGCCGCAACCGCGTTTATTTATTACCGTTTGCTGTGGTTATCCACCCCCCGCGCCCATGGCGCGCCTCCGGAGACTAGCCTTGACAGGCGTGTCTGTGCTGCCTGCCACGCAATCCCCGGCCGACGCCCGGGACATCCCATCGTCCCGGCGAGAAACGCGCGTGCTCACGATGGCGGCGCTTTATTACCTGCTGGCGGCCGTGGCGCTGATGCTGTGGCTGTGGCGGGACCCCGGGACGGGCACGGTCGCCGGCAACCCCAATGACGCCGACCAGTTCGCCTGGTTCTTCCGCTACGACGCGACGGCCATCGCGCACTTCAGGCTGCCGGCCCTGGTCACGACGGCGCTGAACGCCCCGCAGGGTGTCAACGTCATGTGGAACACGTTCATGCTGCTCCCGGGGGTGCTGCTGGCGCCGTTGACGCTGCTGGCCGGGCCGCAGCTGAGCCTGACGGTGCTGATGACGGTCGGCTTCGCGGGCAGCGCGTTCACCCTGTTCCTTGTCCTGTGGCGCTGGGACGTGAGCGTCACCGCGGCGGCGATCGCGGGCGCGGTCTACGGGTTCTCACCCGCCCTCCTCCAGTCAGCCGTCGGCCACTATGACTTCCAGTTCGCCGTCCTGCCGCCGCTCATCCTCGACGCGGCCCTGCGGATCGGCACGGGACGCTCCCGGCCGCTGCGCGGTGGGCTGTGGCTGGGCCTGCTGGCCACGGTGCAGTTGCTCACCGCGGAGGAAGTGCTGCTGGACACGGTCCTGGCGGGCGCGGTGACCGCCATCGTGCTCGCGGTGAGCCGGCCGCGGGCGGCGGAGGGGCGGGCGGCCGGCACGGCGGCCGGGCTCGCCGTCGCGGCGGCCGTGGTACTCGTCGTGTGCGGTTACCCGTTGTGGGTCCAGTTCTTCGGGCCGCTGCACCAGCACGGCAGCGCGTTCACGCCCGACTTCTTCAAGAACGACCTGGCCGGATTCGTGACCCCATCGGCGTTCCTGTTCTTCCACACCGCGGCCAGTGCCGCGGCCGCCGCCAGCTACCGGGGCGGGATCCCGGAATACCTCGCCTACGTGGGATGGCCGCTGCTCATCGTGCTGGCCGTGGTGGCGGTGCGCTTCTGGCGGAATCTCGCGGTGCGGGTGACCGCCGTGACGTTCGCGGTGCTGGAAATCTTCTCCCTCGGGGGCACCCTCATGGCCGGCGGCACGGCCCACCACGCGGTCCTGCTGCCCTGGCACTGGCTGGGCTCGCTGCCCTTGCTGCAGGCGGCGCTGCCGACCCGGTTCTCCATCATCGCGGACGGCGCCGGGGCGGCTCTACTGGCGTTCGGCGTGGACCTCGCGCGGTGCCACCCGCGAATCGCCGCGCGGCGCTGGGGTCCGGGGGCCGTCACCGCCGCCGCTGTCCTGGCGGTGCTGCCGATGGTGCCGCGCCCATTGCCCGACGCCGCGGCCGCCCCCGTACCGGCCGGGTGGTCGGCGTCCTTCGCCGCCCTGCACCTTCCGGCGGGCGCCCGGGTCCTCGTCGTCCCCATCCCGACATCGACGTTTACCGAGCCGATGCGCTGGCAGGCCGATGACGCGCAGCCCATCGACCTGATCGGCGGGTACTTCACCGGCCCCGGCCCGGGCGGCCGGGCCTACATCGACGGCGGCGTCATCCCGCCCGCCGAGCTGTACCTCAACGTGTTGTGGTCGGGCGGGGCGTTCCTGGAGATGCCCGCGCGCAGGCAGATGGAAGCCCAGTTCGCACGCTGGGATCCGGCCGCCGTGGTGGCGGTCACCGGCACCCGGTCGGGGCTCGGGGAGTACCTGATCGGCCTGCTCGGGCGGCCCACCTACCAGGTCGGCAAGATCCTCGCCTGGCGCATATAGCGCGCGGCCTGTGCCAGGCTTCCCCCGTGCTTGCTCTTGGTACCGCGGCAGCGCTGGCCGCCGTCGCATGGGTGGTCCTGCTGACCGGCCACGGTGACTTCTGGCGGACCGATCAGCGGCTCCCGGCCCGGCCCTCGGCCCCGGCCGAGGGCTCAGCAGCCTCAGCGGGCTCAGCAGCGTCAGCGGGCCCAGCAGCGTCAGCGGGCCCAGCAGCGTCAGCGGGCCCAGCAGCGTCAGCGGGCTCAGCAGCGTCAGCGGGCTCAGCAGCGTCAGCGGGCCCAGCAGCGTCAGCGGGCTCAGCGGGCTCAGCGGCCCCAGCCGGGCCGGGAGTGCCGGAGCCGGCCGCCTGGCCCGAGGTCATCGCCGTGGTGCCGGCCCGGGACGAGGCGGCCATCCTGCCGGTCACGTTGCCGGGTTTGCTGGCCCAGGACTATCCCGGCCCGTTCTCGGTGACGCTCGTCGACGACAGCAGCTCCGACGGCACGGGTGAGGTCGCAGCCGCTATCGGCGCCGCAGCGTCCCGGCCGCTGCGCATCGTTCACGGCGCCGCCCCGCCGGCGGGCTGGGCCGGCAAGCCCTGGGCCATGGCGCAGGGGCTGGAGGCGATCCGTGCCGCCGGCGCCCCGTACGTTCTGTTCACCGACGCCGACATCGCCTGGGCGCCCGGCGCACTGCGCGCGCTGGTCAACGCGGCGGAGAACGATGACCGCGAGCTGGTGTCGCAGATGGCCCTGCTCCGCACCGAGACCGGATGGGAAAAGACGATCATCCCGGCGTTCGTCTACTTCTTCGCCCAGCTTTACCCATTCCGCTGGGTCAACCGGCCGGGCGGCCGGACGGCCGCCGCGGCGGGGGGATGCATGCTCATCCGCAGGCGCGCCCTCGACGCGGCCGGGGGCCTCGCTGCCATCCGCGCCGCGCTCATCGACGACGTGGCCCTCGGCCGGCTGCTGAAACGTTCCCCGGCCCGGGGCCGGTGCTGGCTCGGGCTCACCACCGAGGTACGGAGCGTACGGCCGTACGTGGGCCTGGCCGGCCTGTGGAACATGGTCGCGCGGTCGGCCTACACTCAGCTCCGCTACTCGCCGTGGCTGCTGGCCGGGACGCTGGCCGGGCTCACCTGGCTCTATGCGCTGCCTCCGGTCAGCGCGATCGCGGGCCTGATCGCCCTCGCGGCGGGCGCGGGCAGTACGGGGGGCGGCGTGGGGACCGGGCCGCTGCTCTGCGCGGTGACGGGCGTGGCCGGATGGGCGGCGATGGCGATCAGCTACCTGCCGATGCTCCGGCTGTACCGGCTGTCGCCATTGCGGGCCACTCTTCTGCCCGTCATCGCGGTCATCTACGCGGCCATGACGGCCGATTCGGGCCGTCGGCATTACGCCGGCCGCGGCGGTGCCTGGAAAGGCCGTTCGGGACGGCCCGGTGAGCGCGGAACCGGTATTCGGGAAGAGGCGCATAGCTAGTGAATAAAGGACAGTGCTCGCCCGTGCTCGCCGTGTCCGAAAGGGCCGACTTCGGCGGCGCAATTCGGCCGTACGTCCCGGCGGCCGTCCGGTCGGCTATCCCGGCGATTACTTATGCTCCTGCCTGCTCTGTTCCCGCCCGGATATCCGAAATAGCCGAATCATCGCTGCTCATATTGACGCTAACTTCGGGCTAATTCTTTGGACTTCAACTGGCGTTTAGCCGCTACTATTGGCATTATCGGTCCCGCACCCGAGATAGCCCGGAGGCCATCGTGCTCAGCGGGACAGCTGGGGAACAAATCCCCGACGGCGGCCATCGGCCCAAGCACCGCAGGCCCGACGACGTGGCAATCCTGCCGGTCGGCGATGTCGCCGGCCGCACCTATGAGGAGCTGTACGTCGAGCATGCGCCGGTCGCGCGGCGGGTCGCGCTGGCGATGGTCCCGCGCGACGTGGCCGACGACATCGTTGCCGAGGCCTTCACCCGTGTACTCGGGGCGATCCGGGCCGGCGGCGGGCCGGGCGCGGCGTTCCGCTCATACCTGCTCACGGCCGTACGCAACACGGCCAACGACTGGCTGCGCGCCAGCCGCCGCACTACCGTCGTCGGCGATCTCGGCCAGGACCTCGAAGACCGCGTGCCGGAAGAGAACATGGGCCTCGCCCGGCTTTCCCGTGGCCCGGAAGCGGAGACCGAAGCCCGCGCCGAGGCCCGCCTGGTCGCCGAGGCGTTCGCCCATCTGCCGGCGCGCTGGCGCGTCGTTCTGTGGCAGCTGGAGGTCGAAGGCAAGGCGCCGGCCGCGATCGCGCCGATGTTCGGGCTGTCCGCCAACGGGGTGTCGGCCCTGGCCGTGCGGGCCCGGGAAGGGCTCCGGCAGGCCTACCTGCAGGAACACATCGGGACGAACATTCCGGTGTCCTGCCGTTCGTACGCGGCCGCGCTCGGCGCGGACGCCCGTGGCCGGCGAGCCGGCGCCGGCGCAGCGCCGTCCACGAGCATCTCGAGCACTGCACGGGCTGTCACGCACTGGCCAGTGAGCTGACCGAGCTGAACCGCCGGCTCGGGGCCATCCTCACGCCTGCTGCGTTGGCCGGCGCGTCGGCCACGCTCGCCTCCGGCGGCGGGGCGGCCCCGTCCATCGGGGTGAAGGCCGGAATGGGCATGAAAGCCGGCGTGGCCCGGGAGGGCGCACGGGCCTGGCTGGGCGGCCACTGGCGGCTGCTGCGGCTGCACCCCGTGACCGCGGCCGCGGGCGCGGCGGCCGGGCTGGCCGCGGCCGGCGGCATGGTCTTCGCGGTCAGCGTCGCCCCGGAGGGACCCTCTCCGCTGTCCGGCGGCGCCGCGCGGCCCGCCCTCCCGGCCGCGGCGGCGTCCTTCCCGGGTCCATCCGCGCACCTCAGCGTGCCCGGCGCGGCCAGCCCGCTGGGTTCGGCGTCGGCGCTGGCCCCGGTCAGCGGGGTGACGGCCAGCGTGTGCCCCGGCACGGCCGGCACGGCCGGCCGGGTCTGTGGCGGCGCAGCGAGCGCCGGGCCAGCCGGTCCGGCTGAGGGAGCGCGGGCCGGCGGTGCCGTGCCGGCCGGGACGGGCGTGGCTGCGCCTTCAGCGAGCTCTGCCACGGCGAGCGGCGGGACCAGTCCGGCCACCGGGCCGATCAGGACGGTCACCAACGGCGTCCGGCCCGGCCTCGGCGCCGCGGTCGGCGGCGTCGGGCAGCTCGTGACGGGCGGCACCCAGGCGGTCGGTACCGTGCTGGGCCCCACCGTTTCCACCCTCGGGAACGCGGTGAGCGGCACGACCCAGCAGCTCGGCGCGGCGCTGGGCAGCCCGGGGCTGGGCGGCGCCGGCAGCACGGTGACGAGTGCCGGCAGCGGCGCCGCCACCACCGTCCAGGGCCTCGGCGGAACGGCCGGCAGCACCACGGGCGACGTGGGCGACGTCGTTGGCAACGTCACCCAGGGTCTCGGCGGCCTCCTGGGCGGCAAGCCCTAGCGGGGTTGGCGGGCCGGGCAGGCCCCGGTCCAGGGCGGCGCGCCTTTGCCTGGCCGCCGTTGCGTAGCAGCCGCCGGTACGGCTCCCGGCACAGCTTCGTTCGGCTGCTGCCGCCCCTCCGCTGGGTGCGCCGGGCGCTTGCGGCCTTTCCTCCTCTGATAAGTAATGAGGATGAGGCGCCGCAGCCGGAACCGGCCGGGGCAGCCGGGGCTGTGTAGGAGGGTGAGCCGATGGCGGAACGTGTGCCGGGCGTGATCGCGCGCGAAAAGGGCGCTCCGGTCGAGGTCGCGACGATCCTGGTGCCGGAGCCGGGGCCAGGGGAGGCCCTGGTTCGCATCCAGGCCTGCGGCGTGTGCCACACCGACCTGCATTACCTGCACGGCGGGATCGGTGACGACTTCCCGTACTTTCTCGGGCACGAGGCGGCCGGGGTGGTGGCGGCCGTCGGCGATGACGTGACCGACGTGGCCCCTGGCGATTTCGTCATCCTCAACTGGCGCGCGGTCTGCGGGCAGTGCCGCGCGTGCCGCCGCGGCCGCCCCTGGTACTGCTTCAGCACCCACAACGCGAAGCAGAAAATGACGCTCGCGGACGGCACCCCGCTGTCGCCGGCCCTGGGCATCGGCGCGTTCGCCGGGAAGACCCTGGTGGCGTCCGGTCAGTGCACCAAGGTGAACCCGGCCGCCCGGCCCGAGGTGGCCGGCCTGCTGGGCTGCGGCGTGATGGCCGGGCTCGGCGCCGCGCTGAACACCGGGCAGGTCGGCCGCGGCGACTCGGTCGCGGTGATCGGCTGCGGGGGCGTGGGAGACGCCGCCGTTCTCGGTGCCCGCGTGGCCGGCGCGTCGCGCATCATCGCCGTGGACGTGGACGACCGCAAGCTGGAGTGGGCGCGCCAGTTCGGGGCCACGGACGTCGTCAATTCACGCGCCGGTGACCCGGTCGAGCGCATCCGCGAGCTGACCGGCGGCTTCGGCGCGGACGTGGTCATCGAGGCGGTCGGCCGCCCGGAGACCTACCAGCAGGCCTGCTACGCCCGTGATCTCGCCGGCACCGTGGTGCTCGTCGGCGTGCCCACCCCGGACATGCGGCTCGATCTGCCGTTGCTGGACGTATTCGGCTGGGGGGGCGCGCTCAGGTCTTCCTGGTACGGCGACTGCCTGCCGGCCCGTGACTTCCCGATGCTCATCGACCTGCACCTGGGCGGCCGCCTGCCGCTGGAGAAGTTCGTCTCCGAGACGATCTCCCTGGACGCCGTCGAGACGGCGTTCGGCAAGATGGAACGCGGCGAGGTGCTGCGCAGCGTCGTCGTCTTCTGAGGCCGGGCGCATAACGGGCGCATGACGACCGGTGCATAGCGACTGGGCGCATAATTCCGCTACCTTGGCGGCGAGTTCACCCTTCCCGCCCCAGACACCCCCCTCCCCTGACCGCCACTCCCGCACAACAAGAGCACCCCCCAGCCATGTGTATGCAGTCTCTACTGCTAAAACGGCAGACATCGAATACAAATCCGGGAGGTGCGCGCGGGCGGAATAGGGCCCCGGGTCCGCTCGTGCGGCTGGGTCCGAGCGCCGCACTCAGTACGAACGGCCGAAGATGACCCGCTTGCCGTACGCGGACGGCCGACCGCAGCCGATGCACGGCCCGGACTCCGGCTCGCCGTCCAGCGGGATGCACCGCGCCGTGGCCGAGGTCCGGGCCTTGATGTCGTCCTCGCATTCCGGTGTGCCGCAGTGCAGGGCGCGGGCCCATCCGGTGGCGACCGCCGCGGCGAACTCGTCCCACGAGTCGGTCGTGACCGTGTGCTCGTCCCGGAACACGGTGGCCCGCTCGAGCAGAAAGGCCTGGAAGGCCTCCAGCTCGCCGGCCAGCCGCGCGGGCACCCCGTCGAGCGGGATGGACTCCTTGCCGTCACCGAGCCGCCGCGCCATCAGCGCGCTGCCGGCGGCCAGGTCCCGCGGCCCGAGCTCCAGCCGGATCGGCACGCCGCGAAGCTCCCAGTCGTTGAACTTGAAGCCCGGGGAGAGCTGCGGCCGGTCGTCCACGTGCGTCCGGATGCCGGCGTCGGCGAGCCGCCGCGCGAGCGCGGCCGCGGCCGCGGCGACCTCCCCGGCCTGCTCGCCGCGCCCGATCGGGACGATGACCACCTGGTAGGGGGCCAGCCGCGGCGGCAGGACCAGTCCCTTGTCGTCCCCGTGCGTCATGATCACGCCGCCGACCATGCGGGTGCTCATGCCCCACGACACGGTGTGGCACAGGGCCAGGTTGCCGTCCTCGCCGGCGTAGCTGATGTCGAAGGCGCGGGCGAAGTTCGTGCCCATGTAGTGCGAGGTGCCGGCCTGCAGGGCGCGCCCGTCACGCATCATGCCCTCGATCGTGAACGTCCGGACCGCCCCGGCGAAGCGCTCGCCGGCCGTCTTCTCGCCCTCGATGACCGGCATGGCCGCCATCTCACGGGCCGTGGCCGAGTACAGGCCGAGCGCGAGTATGGTCTCCCGCATCGCGTCCGCCTCATCGGCGTGCGCGGTGTGGCCCTCCTGCCAGAGGAACTCGGTGGTACGCAGGAACATCCGCGGACGCATCTCCCAGCGGACCACGTTGGCCCACTGGTTCAGCAGCATGGGCAGGTCCCGGTGGGAGCTGATCCACTTCGACATCATCTCGCCGATGATCGTCTCGGACGTGGGGCGGACGACGAGCGGCTCCTCCAGCTCCTTGCCGCCGGCGTACGTGACGACCGCGAGCTCCGGCGCGAACCCCTCGACGTGATCCGCCTCGCGCTTCAGGTAGCTTTCCGGGATCAGCAGCGGGAAGTACGCGTTCTGGTGACCGGTCTCCTTGATCCGCCTGTCCAGATCGGCCTGCAGCAGCTCCCACAGCCGGTAGCCGTAGGGCCGGATGACCATCGTGCCCTTGGCCGGGCCACGGTCGACCAGCTCGGCCTTGAAGACCAGTTCGTTGTACCAGGCGGAGAAGTCTTCGCTCTGCGGCGTCACTCCGCGATCGTCTCGTGCCACATCCACGAGGTTAGACCAGTAACGTGTGATGCCATGACCGAAGCGGAGCGCATGTCACGGATGAGGTAGCGGAGACGCTTGTTTTGTCGCAATGATGGATTTCACTGCAGTTCGGCCCTGCCCTATCACACTCGGGGGTGACCCGGAACATGAGTAGCCGATGGCCGCCCGAGGAAGATGACCAGCGGTGGAAGCCGGTACGGCACGCTTCCGTCGTCGGCGCGGGGCACGATTCCCGCGGTGCCGAGCGCGGCTATTCACCCTACGCCCGCTACACGCCAAATGCGGACGAAAGTGGCGGATTCGGGCCGTACGGTCTGCCGCCCAGCTACGACGAAGCCGGCTGGTACGCCGCTGCGGACACGCCGGGCCTGGCCGATGCGTCGCACCCCTCCGGTCCGCTGCCCGGCACGCACGGCGGTTACGGCGGGACCGGCGGGACTGGCGGTGCGGACCTGTACGGGGTCCGCGTCTATACGGAGGCGGACTGCGGTGCCGCCGGTTCCAAGGGTGGGCAGTACGAGGCGGCGCAGTCCGGGGACGCCCACTACGAGGCAGCACAACACGGCGAAGCCGGGCGCGGGGAGGCTGGGCGCGGCGAAGCTGAGTACGGCGAAGCTGAGTACGGCGAAGCTGAGTACGGCGAAGCTGAGTACGGCGAAGCTGAGTACGGCGAAGCCGGGCACGGAGGGGTGCACTACGCCGGAGTCCCGTACGGGCAGGAGCAGTACTCCGAAGAGCGATATGCCGGCGAGCAGTACGCGGAAGACGGCTACGGTCCGCACGAGCCGGGCGGCAGCCATCCGGGCCAGCAGGCCGGCTACCGGCCGGGCGGCTACGAAGGCCACGAGCCCGCCCGCTACGGCCAGATCGGCTACGGGACCGGAACGGGCTATCAGCAGGCCAGTTATTCGGGCTACCCGGACACCGGTGACCGGCAGACCGGTCACCGGGAGACGGGCTACCGGGACGCGGGCTACCTGGACACCGGTGATTGGCCGACGGGTTACCAGGAGACGCGCTACCACGACGCCGGCCACGACAGCCGGGACTATCAGCCCGCGTCCTCCAGCCAGCAGGATTACGGCTATCAGGACTACGGCGACCCGCGGTACGACGACCCCAGCTACGGCGACCTCGCCTACGACGACACGCCGTACCCCGGCTCCGCCCACCGCGAGAACGCCCAGGCCGGGCCTTCCTCCCCGGACGAGGGCCGCCAGGACACGGGCTACCGTGACCAGGGTCAGGGCTCCGGCGGCTACCCACGCCGGCCGGTCCCGGACATGGGCTACGGCGACCAGGGTCACCCCTCCGGCGGTTATCGGGGGCAGCCGGGCCCGGACACGGATTACGAGGCTCCCGGGTACCCGGCCGGAGGTGCCCGCGGGTACGGGGACGGGGAATACGGCTCGTACCCGGACGCCGACGCCTCCGCCGGCCGGCCGGACGACGGCGGCTACGGGGAGGCGCCCGGCTACGACGGCGCCGGGGGGTACGAAGCCGGGGGGTACGAAAAAAACTCCGGTCCCGAGTCCGCTCCGGAGGCCGTCGGCGACCCGGCGTATGCCGGGGCCGGGGATGGTTACCGTCCCGGTCCCGGCTTCGTTGGCGCCGCCCCGGGTCAAGGGCACGGGCCGTACGGCGGCCCCGGTCCCGGCTTCCCGGACGCCGCCCGGGGCCAAGGGCACGGGCCGTACGGCGGCGGCATGCCGGGTCATGTGGCTGCCGAGTACGCGTCGGGCCAGTTCCCGCCCGGGATTGGTGCGATCGGCGAACTTTTCGCCGGGATGCCCGACCCGGCCGCGACCGGCATGCTGGACGCCACCGGCATGCTGGACAGCACCGGGATCTCGGACCGCGTAGAGCTGTACAACTACCACCCGGGTGCGGCGGAGGCCAGCCACGGATTCCTGGACGCTCCCACCCCGGTCGGGACCCTGGAGGCGACCGGCATGGACCCGTCCGGCTTCCTGGACGATCCGGCCTTCGGGGACCACGGCATCGTCCTGGACGGAGCCGAGGCGGGTGGCGCCATCGGCGTGCTGGAGGGCGGCTCTGGTTTCTTTGACGACGCGGATCGGGCGGAGACGGCCGCGATCGACCTGCCGGCCGAGGCCCTGAGCCGTGGCGGGAAGACCGGCGGCACCGGCGCCCTGCTCCGCCCGCGGCCCAGCAGCCGGCCGGCTGGCCGCCGTCGTGGGCGCAGCGGGGACCGCAGGCTCTGGCTCGCGCTGGGCGGGGTCGTAATCGTCTTCGTGGGGGCGCTGATGGCCATTGTCATGGTGGCCTTCCCGTCCGGGTCCGGCGGCCCGGCGCACATCCTGGTGACCCCCAACCAGCTGAACGCCTTCACCCGCAGGCCGGCGCTGGAACAGCAGATGAACGTCGCGCAGCTGCGCCAGGACGTCGTGAACACGAGCTCGGGGCAGGCGCGCCACGTCGTCGAGGCCGTCTACGAGGCCGGGAACTCGACGTCCGGCACCACGCCGCAGATCATCCTGTTCATCGGCGGGAACCTGCTCAACGCCTCGCCCATGGTGTCGGTGACCAGCTTCACCCAGCGCTTCAAGGGCGCCAAGATCACCAGCGTGGGCGGGTCCGTCGAGGCCGCGTGCGTCAATGCCACCGCCTCGGAGCCGGGCAGCGTGGCCATGTGCGCCTGGTTCGACAACGACAGCTTCGGCGAGGTCGTTTCCCCCACCATGAGCGCCTCGGCGCTGGCGAACACGATGCGCCAGATCCGCCCGCACGTTGAGCTGATCGCGAAGCAGAAGCAGTAACCAGCGGTCAGGTCGCCCCGCCTCCCGCACGGGCGGGTTCCCGTAGCGCGGCCCGCCTGCCCCGCGGGCGCGGCTTGTCCCGGAGCGCATCTCCGCCAGACGGCGGTGTGGCACGTCCCAGCCCGCCGACCGCCGGGTCGGCCGGGTCGGCCGGGCCGGGCCTAGCTGCCGGGCCTTCCGGTGGCCCGCACCTTGCGCAGCGAGATCCGGGTGATCGCGACCACGACGCCGACCAGCAGGATGATCAGCCCCGCGATCTGCGCCCCGAACTCCGAGCTGCCCAGCGACAGCGGGATGGTCGAGGAGTCAGCGACCGGCTGCTTGCCGGGGCTGGCGTGGCTCCCCGGGACGGGGCTGGGCACCGAGGACGGGTTGATCTGCGGGAAGAGGTTTGATGCGCTGCCCGCCGGGATCGTGGTCGAGGAACCCGGCGCGCCGGAGCCGACGACCGGGATCGGCCCGAGGGGCAGGCTCGTGCCGACGCTGTAGGTCGTCCCCGGCACGCCCAAGGGTGCCGTGTTCGGGCTGCTACCGGTCGTCGAGCCCGGTGAGGGGCCCGCGCCCGCGGACTTCGTCGCGCTGGAACTCGGCCTGGGCGACGCGGGGGCCTTGGCCACGGTGACCGTGGGGGCACTGACCGTGACGGTCAGCGGTGCACCGCTGCCGTTGTGGACGGAGACGGTGGCGGCGAACTTGATCGTCTCTCCCGCGGGGGCCGTCTTCGGCACGCTGACCTGCGCCTCGATCTGCGGTGCCGCGGGCTGTTTCGCCGGCAGGGTCAGGTCGCAGCGCGAGCTGGTCGGATTACTGGTGCAGCTGTCGACCGTGAACGCCGGCTGGCCGAACGCCGGGGTTTTCGCGCCCGGCGTCAGGGTCGTGGCGATCGTGCCGTCCTCCGACGAGGTGGACCAGGCAGAAATCCGGAACAAAACGGTGCCACCGGCCTGCACGCTGCTCGCGGACGCCGCGACGGTCACCTTGGGATTCGTCGGTCTGGGCGTGGCTGTCGGGGTCGGCGTGGGTGTGGCTTTCGGGGTCGGTGTGGGTGTGGCTGTCGGGGTCGGTGTGGGTGTGGGTGTGGCTTTCGGGGTCGGTGTGGGTGTGGCTTTCGGGGTCGGTGTGGGCGTGGGGCTCGTCGTCGAGGGCGACAGTGAGGGAGAGGCGCTGGGGGAGAAGGCGGAGGGGGTGGCCGTCGCGCTCGTCGTTGGCGACGACGACTTGCTCGCCGACGGGCTGGATGATGCCGCCGCACTGCTGGATGCCGCAGGAGTGCTGGATGCGGCAGGAGTGCTGGATGCGGCAGGAGTGCTGGATACGGCAGGAGTGCTGGATACGGCAGGAGTGCTGGATACGGCAGGAGTGCTGGATACGGCAGGAGTGCTGGATACGGCAGGAGTGCTGGATGCCGCAGGAGTGCTGGACGCATCGGTACTCGACGGCGTGGCCGAAGCCGACGGCGTCGCGGCGGCCGTGGCCGTGCCGGTCATGCCGCTGGAGATGACGAAGAGACCGGTGGCCAGGCCCAGTGTGACCGGCCGCGCGTGCGGGGATCGCATGAGGACACCCTGTCTGTGTTTACTGTGACGGCTGGAATCGTGCTCTTCGGGACGTGGCGGTCATCCTGGGTATACGGGTTGTCTTTGGCCGGTGACTTTCCTATTCGACACCAATACCGCCACTCACCGCCACCCCTTGAGACCCAGTAGTTTCGGCCTGCTACTACTGCGTCGCCCAGGGTGACGTTCCTGGACGCTGCCGCAGGCGCGGCCAAAAGCCACGCTCTTACTACGACGATCTCGGTTCCCGGATCGGTTCCGGGTATGCGCGCCCGGCGCGGAAGGCGGCCGGGGCCCACCAGCCCTCACGGATCGCCCGCCGCGCGCTCGCTGCGCCGGCTGCGGTGTCGGCGATGCCCCGCCAGCTCGGCCGGCAGAGCGTCTTCTCCTCGTATTCTCACGCTCGCGGGTCACGAAAGCGGACCCGTTCGGGCGACCTGGGTTCCGGCGGCAGTGGCTTACCCGGCTTCGGGGCTGGCGGAGTGGCCCGCCGCCGGCTTCCTGCAGCGGAGCGGCCCCGGGCACGGTGCCCGCGACCGGGTCCGCGCAATGGCGGCGGGTCCTGGTTCCGGCTGCGGCGGTGGGCACGGCACAGGGTCAACAGGCGCAGGGTCAGTGGTGTAGTCGGCAGGCTTGGTTGCGTCATATCCGTCCTGCAGCCCGGTCTTGCGGAAGACGAGGGTGAGCACCGCCGAGACCACCAGGTTGAGGATAAGAGCGGAGATCGCGATGTAGGTGGTCTGCCCGAACACCGGAGCCGCGGAGGCACCGAAGTGCGCCTGGCCGCCCCCGGACGTCCGGTACGCCTGGACCGTGCCGTAGGCCATCGCCACGGCCCACCCGATGATCAGCGCGAACGCGATGGAACCAGCGCGTGTACAGGCTGATCACGATCGCTGGGAAGGTCTGCAGGATCCAGATCCCGCCGAGCAGCTGCAAGTTGATCGAGAACGTCTTGTTCAGCCCGAGAGCGAAGCCCAGCGCGCCGACCTTCATGATGAGCGAAGCCAGCCGCGCCACCTGCGTCTCCTGGGCAGGCGTGGCATCGGGCTTGAGGAGCTCCTTGTAGATCGTGCGGGTAAACAGGTTCGCCGCGGCGATCGACATGATGGCCGCGGGAACGAGCGCGCCGATGACGATCGCCGAGTCGGCGATTCCCGCGAACCAGCTGGGGAACATGTGCGCGAACAGCAGCGGCACGGACAGCTGGGGGTTGCCGCCATTTGCCTTGACGTCGGCGTTTACGGCCGGCACCGCCCGCGCCATGTAGCCGAACAGCGCGATCAGGCCGAGGACGAGCGAGTAGGCGGGCAGCATGGCCGCGTTGCGCCTGATCACGTCGCGCCGCTCGGCGGCGAACACCCCGGTGACCGCGTGCGGGTACACGAACAGGGCCAACGCGGAGCCCAGCGCAAGGGTGGCGTAGGCCCATTCTCCAGCCGGCAGCACGACGATGCTGCCGAAGGGTTTGCCGGTCGACGGGTTGACCGTTTTCAGGTGCGCCGAGGCGGCGCCGAAGATGTGCCCCCAGCCGCCCAGCCTGCCCGGGATGTAGAGAATCGCGACGATGACCGTCATGTAGATGAGGATGTCCTTGACGAACGCGATCAGGGCCGGCGCACGCAGCCCGGCCAGGTAGGTATAGGCGGCAACGACGGCGAACGCGATGATCAGCGGTAGGTCCCTGACAAGGGCGTTGCCCGAGGTGCTGCCGATCCCCAGAACGGTCAGCACCGACTCGATGCCCACGAGCTGCAGGGCGATGTATGGCATGGTGGCCAGGATCCCGGTCACCGCCACCGCGAGCCCGAGGCCCTGCGAGCCGTACCTGCCCCGGACGAATTCGCCGGGGGAGACGTAACCACGCGCCCGGGCGACCGACCAGAGCCGCGGCGCGAAAATGAACACGATCGGGAAGACCATGATCGTGTACGACAGCGCATAGAACCCGGCGGCGCCGGTGGCATAGACCAGCGCTGGTACGGCGATGAAGGTATAGGCGGTGTACATGTCCCCGCCGAGCAGGAACCAGCTGACAAATGTGCCGAAGCCGCGGCCGCCGAGACCCCACTCGTTCAGCTGCATCGGATCCTCGGCCGGGCGCCATCTGGCTGAGGCGAAGCCGATAGGGTGACGATCACGAACGCGGTTGCGAGGATGGCGAACGTGACCGCATTGAGGTGATTCATTTCCGCCTACCTCTGCCGTGTTCTGGCCTGGCAGCCGGGCCGGCTTTCTCCTCAGCAGCAGGTAGCAGATCCAGCAAAGGCCGCCGGTGACCGGTACCCAGATCAGCTGGAACCAGTAAAAGAACGGAAAGTCACCGAGTTCCGGCATGGATCGTGCATAGATAGGAACCCACAGCGTGCCGGCAGATCGCTACGATCAACAGGACGGTGACAACGCCCCACGTGGCCGGGCTCTTGCCCGAGGGAGCGGGCTGGGCATCTCAGCCTCTCAGCGGGTGATGCGCGCTCTCA
>CAWDTK010000011.1:0-696558 GCA_963805255.1 uncultured Actinomycetes bacterium | reverse complement strand
CTCAGGACTTCTGCGATTGATGGGGCCGCGCCGTGGCGGCGCATTATCACATCGCCGATAAGGCCGGTCCAGCCGGTCTGGTGGAAGGCGCCGAGCGCGGCGCCGTTGTCGCCGTGGAAATACTCGCCGAAGATCAGGTTGTCGTGCCAGGCGGGGTCGGTCTGCATGCGCTCGGTCCCGCCGAAGCAGGGCCGCCGTCCGTTCGCGTCGGTGGTGAACAGCGAGATCAGCCGGTCCTGGAGGTCGGCGGCGATCAGGTCGAGGGTGAGCCGCTTCCCCGAGCCGGTCGGGTACTCGATCTCAAAGTCACGGCCGTAGAACTGGTGGTAGCGCTCGAGCATGGCGATCACCAGGTAGTTGAGGGGGAACCAGACCGGGCCGCGCCAGTTGGAGTTGCCGCCGAACATGGGCGTGGTCGACTCGGCCGGCTCATAGTCGATGACGGACTGGTAGCCCTCGACGTCGAACACGTAAGGGTGGTCCCGGTGGTGGGCGGACAGCGCGCGCAGGCCATACGGGGACAAGAACTCGGCCTCATCGAATAGTTTGGCGAACAGCCGCTCCAGCTGGCCAGGCCGGGCCACCGACAGCAGCAGCCGCTCGTGGCCCGGCTCGCCGCGCAGCTGCGGGGTCTCGGCCAGCTTCCCGTGTATATCCCTGAAACCCTCATGTTCCAGGAAACCCATGAATCCCTTGTTCAGGGTCATCGCGCGTCGCAGCATGCCGCCGTCGATGACCGCTGCCGCCAGGGCCGGGATGATCCCGACCATGGACCGGACCTTGACCGGGACAGCCTCCCCGGACGGGGTGAGCAGCCGGTCGTAGAACAGCCCGTCGGCCTCATCCCACAGGCCCTGAATGACGAGGGCCTCCCGGATGCCCGCGAAATGCTCCAGGAACTTCAGCACCAGTCCCTGAGCCTGGCGCTGGCCCGACCCGGCGAGGACGGCCGCGATGGACCCCATCGTCAGCGCGTAGGCACCCATCCACCCCGTCGCGTCGGACTGCTCCAGGACGTAGCCGGCCGGCAGGTGCGAGCGGTCGATCGGGCCGATGTTGTCCAGGCCGAGGAAACCGCCCTCGAAGACGTTCTTGTCGCGGGCGTCCTGGCGGTTGACCCACCAGGTGAAGTTGACCAGGAGCTTGTAGAAGACCCCGCTCAGGAAGTCGATGTCGCGCCCGCCGTCGATGGCGAAGACCTCCAGCGCCGCCCACGCGTGCACCGGCGGATTCACATCGCCGAAGTCCCATTCGTAGGCCGGCAGGGCCCCGTTCGGGTGCTGGTACCATTCCCGGCACAGCATGATCAGCTGGTACTTGGCGAACGCTGGGTCCAGGTGGGCCAGGGTCACGCAGTGGAAGCCCAGGTCCCAGGCGGCGAACCAGGGATACTCCCACTTGTCCGGCATCGAGATGATGTCGAACCCGTCGAAGTTGCGCCACCTGGCGTTCCGCCCGTCCTTGCGCTGGGGCGGCGGTTCGGGCTGGGCCGGATCGCCGTCCAGCCACCGGTTGACGGCGTAGTAGTACAGCTGCTTGCCCCACAACAGGCCGGCACACGCCTGCCGCAGCACCATCGCTTCCTCCGCGCTGGCGCCGGCCGGGGTCAGCTCGGCGTAGAACTCGTCGGCCTCGGCCCGCCTGGTGGCTATTACCTGGTCGAAGCCGGCGCCGAGGGCGGCTGGTGCGCCGGCCGCGGAGCGGGCCTCCCCGGAGCTGGCCTGCCCGGAGGGAGCGGGCCGCAGCCGGAGCCGGAGTTCGGCGGTCTGCCCGGGAAGGACGGTGAGCCGGTACCAGAACGCGCATTTGGTGCCGGTGCGGTCCGGGTTGATGGTGCCGGCGCCGCTGATGACATGGTCGTTGATGCCGTCCTTCGGATAGGGCGTGACCGGGGCAGCGCCGTACAGCCGGGCGACATTGGTCTCGTTCTCGCAGAACAGCAGCTGCGGGCCGGTACCGTCAGGTGCGGTGGCGGCGGTGAGTTCCAGGGTGCCCGACGAACGGGTGGTCGATGGTGACCGACTGGTCGCCGGATGCCCGCATCGCCACCCCGGGCTCGGTGGCGTGCCAGGACCAGGTGTTGCGGAACCAGGCCGTGGGCAGCACGTGCAGCGTGTCGGCCTCCGGGCCGGCGTTGGTGACCTGGATCGCCATCAGCAGGTCATCCGGGCCGGCCTTGGCGTAGTGCACCTCGGTGATCCAGTACCGGTCGCTGTCGAACACGCCGGTGTCCAGCAGCTCGTACTCGAACTGGTACCGGTCGCGGGCGGCGTTGACCTCGATCAGATCCTGGTAGGGGAACGCAGCCTGCGGGTAGTGGTAGCGCCACCGGTTCCAGGCGTGGCTGGGCACCGCGTCCAGGTACCACCAGTACTCCTTGACATCCTCGCCGTGGTTGCCCTGCGGGTTCGTGAGGCCGAAAGCCCGCTCCTTCAGGATCGGGTCCCGCCCGTTCCACAGCGCCAGGGCCAGGCACAGCCGCTGCTGGATATCGCAGAACCCGGCCAGGCCGTCCTCACCCCACCGGTAGGCCCGCGACCGGGCGTGGTCGTGCGGCAGGTAGTCCCACGCGTTGCCGTCGGCACTGTAGTCCTCCCGGACCGTGCCCCACTGCCGCTCGCTGACGTATGGCCCCCACCGGTACCAGTCGCCGGCCTGCAGCAGCCCGTCCTCCAGCCGGCCGAATCCGGCGATCCGCTCGCGTTCTGCGCTCATCGCCACTCCTAGTCGCACGGCGCCCGCTACATGGTGCCACGCTAGCTGAACGGTGCCACGGTGCGGCTATGCGCGCTCGCCCGCTTCAAGAAGGCGCCTTGCCTGCGCCGGGGCAGAGCCAGCGGTGACCCGAGGGTGACCAGGAGATAGACGTGCAGGTCGGGGCGGGCGTGGAGGGCCTCGTAGGCCAGGACGGTTCCCAGGAAGTGCGCCATCACGCGGGTGGGTAGCCCGGGAGGTGGAGACGCGCTGATGGCGAGGCGCCCGGGTGGCGCGAGCAGATCCGGACCCGCAGCGCCGCCGGCCGGATAGCGAACCGCAGCGGCGGGCTGAGGTCCACCGCCTCGCCGTCGACCCCGGCGTGCACCGGTGCCGGGGCATTCACCTCCAGCCGCGGCGCGGTCCAGGCTTGCCCTGGAGAGTGCGGGCTGTCGCCGGGTGCGTCGAGGACGACGATGCCGAGCTGGCCGCTGTCCATCGCCGGACGGGTGCCTCCGATCAGCGGGCGATCGAGCGCGTAGGGGTTGTTCGATACGAGCACGACGGCGAGATGATGGTGCTCGCGCCCCTGGTCGTCGACCAGGCACATCGCAGGCGCCTCCGCGCTCGGTCCCATCACCTCAGCCGCGATCTCCAGGAGCGTACGCGTCTTGGCGTCGCGATAGGCCGGGCTGCGGACCGCCTCGCCGTAGATGCCAAGCGAGACGTTGTTGAGAAACAAGCGGCCGTTCACCTCTGCCGTGTCGATCTGGCGCTCGACCCCGCCGGTGAACGCGTCCAGGGCGCCGGCCAGGTCGTGCCGGTCCACGCCCACGTCGAGCGCGAAGTGGTTGCGCGTCCCGCCCGGGACGCACACAAACGGGATCCCGTGCGCGGCCGCCGCCGCAGCTACGACCGCCAGCGACCCGTCGCCACCGGCCATCCCGAGCGCGTCCGCGCCGGCCGTCACGGCCTCCCGGGCCAGCGCGGCCAGGTCCTGGCCCGGGGCGAGGATGACGGCCTCGATCCCCTTTGCGCGCGCCCGCTCGGCCACCCCGGCGCGTGCGGCCTTGCCGTCACCCGATCTGGGGTTGATGAACAGCACGGGCCGGCGCGGCGGATCAGCGGGCCGCCAGCCATAACGTGACAGCTGTGGCCTGGACGGGTTCATCGCGGGCGTGGGGAGCATGGACGAATCACGACGCTAGGTCGGGTGCAGGCCAAGGTACGTCTCCGCGCCTGGTATCCCTCGGGCCTGCGCTCGGCGCGGCGACCGGGGGTTGCTGACGGGGACGCGGCCGGCAGCATCGTGGCGGCTGTTACCACGTGCCGGTGTCCGGGAGGGGGAGGGCGGCGAGGCGGGCGGCTTCGGGTGCGGGGACGCCGAGCAGGCGCAGCTCGGCCTCGGCGAGCTGGTCGACGGTGGTCTCGTCGATGCGTTCCGGGTGCCGCTGGCACATCCGCAGCAGCCCGAGCATGCCGCCGGTCGCGGCGCTGAGCGCGATCTCTGCATCGGCAACGGTGAACCGGCCCGTGGCCTGCCCGGCCTGGATGTCGCGCAGGGCGCGGGGTGCCAGGCCGGTGGGGATGTCCAGGACGTCCAGGCCGGCGCCGGTGAGGAACCCGGCGATGTCGGGGTGGGTCCAGCCGAGCCGCCCGGTGATCCGCGTGCCCACGGCGAACAGCTCCGCCGGGTCGGTGATGCCGGCGCTGGCGCGGTCGATCATCTGCCCCCAGCGTTCCAGCACCTCTTCCGAGGCGGTCTGGAACAGCTGCTCCTTGCTGTCGAAGTGGTTGTAGAACGACCCGAAGCCGATGTCGGCCTCCTCGGTGATCTCCTGGATGCTCGCCCGGTCCCCGCGGCCCTCGGCGATCAGCCGCACCGCGGCGTCGATGAGCGCCTGCCGGGTGCGGGCCTTGCGCCGGTCCAGCCGCGACACCCTGGGCGCGCCGGCTGCCGATGCCGCCTCTGCCATCACTGCTCCTCCCGCCGTTCCACTAGCACATTAGCGGCCACGTTTCCTGGTCACAGCCAGCCCGCGGCCGCCACTGCCAAGCGGTACTCAGCGTTCATCTAGATGGGACATATAATCACTGCTGATACCTTATAACAATTTTGATCTTACCCGATACGAGGCCGATACGCATTTCCGCCCAGCTCCGGCGCCCGCGCCTCAGCGGCCGTGCCGAACAGCAGCGTCATCGCGGTCTGCAGCATCATCGCGGCGAAGTAGAAGCCGAGGTACAGATGCGGCCCGAAGGCGTCCTCGACGTTCTTGGCGAAGATCGCCAGGAACAGCATGTTGCCCAGGATGTGGTCCCAGCCGCCGTGCAGGAACATGGCGGTGATCCAGCTCACTCCGCACGGCTCTGGCCCCGGCAGGCGTTGTCGGCGGTGCACGGGTAGAACGAGGCGTGGTACACCGCTGAGTTCATGTTCGGCAGCTCGTACAAGATGAACACGGCGACGTTGGCCACGACCGGCAAGATGTTGACGACCGGGAACCGCCGCGCGGGAAGGCCGTCGGACAACAGAAGTGGTTGTAGGCGACGGTGCTGACGGTGCCCGGCCTGATCAGCGGGGACAGCAGGACCGCGCCGATGCGGCCGCCGCCGGGCCCGGTCTTCCCGGGCAGGGGCACGTTCGGGTGGGACGGGCTGATCCCGGAGGTCTCGCCGCAGCAGGCGGCCGAGTCGCTGCCCTCGTCGAAGGTGATCACGATCAGGCCGCCGTCCCGGTAGGCCGGCGCGGCCATGATCGCCGGCACCCACTGGGACAGGAACGCGTCGGCCTGCGCCAGCCCGCCCGGGGCGCCGGTCACGCACGGCGCGTCGTGGCCGTCGTTGCACAGGTCCGGCGCGATGAAGGAGAACGCCGGGGTCGCGCTGGCCCGGGCCAGGTCGCCCGGCAGCGGCCGGAACGACACGATGTGCGCGTCGCAGAAGGCCTGGTTGGCGGTGACCGAGCGGAAGAACGTGAACCCGTCGTGGCGGGCGGCGTACTGGTCGCCCTTTTCGGCCTTCTGGGTGTGGTCGATGGCCCAGGTGGCGGGGTGGCCGCAGGCGGGCCCGCGGGCCGTGGCGACGGTGTGATCCCGGCCTGGGTCGTTGCCCATGTCCTGCAGGTACGCGGCCCAGCTGCGCCCGGCGGCGGACAGCTGGTTGCCCAGCGTCGGGACCGCCGCCGGGTAGACGCAGCCCTCGCCGAGGACCTGGTGGTACGGCCCGGCGATGACCTGGCCGGGGAAAGGAATCCAGAGCGGGCAGTCGATCTGGGTGGCGATGTCCGGGGCCTGCCCGGAGACCTGCGCGATGTAGTTGTCCGCGCTGCTGTGGCCGATGGCGTAGTAGTTCTCCAGCAGGGCCCCCATCCGCGGCAGCGTCCGGGCCAGGTACGGGTCGGCGGCCGGGGTGCCGAAGCTTTGCGCGTACCCCTGGTTCTCCAGCTCGATCACCCACACGTGCCGGACCGCCCTCAGGCCGCCAGGTGCCGCGGAGCCGGACCCGGCCACCGTGCCGGTCGTGCCGGCCCCGGGGCCCGGGCGGCCGGTCGTGCTCGTGCACGCGGCGAGGATCAGCGGGAGTACCGCGGCGGCGAACAGCCACCGCCGGCTCTTCACCATCAGCACGCCTGCCTCCAACTAAGTGACAGTGAACCACGCTGGGTGGCGGGCTCGCCCTAGGCCGGGGTCTTTTCCCGCGCGGCGGGGTCCAGCGTCTTGCCGGTGCGGCGCAGCTCGATGCCCTGCACCAGCATCCAGATCCCGGCGATCAGGCTGAACAGGCCGAACAGCAGCGCGAGGGTGACCGCGCCGATGCCGGGGCGGGCGCACAGTACCACGCCGAACGCGACCGTGATCAGCCCGCCGAGGATGAACAGCGCCCGGGTCCCGGCGGCCTCGCCGTGACCGAAGGCGGCGGCGATCTCCACCAGGCCGGCGACGATCGCCCAGACGCCCACGATCAGCACCAGGACCAGCGCGGTGGGCCCCGGCCAGGCCAGCGCGATGACCCCGGCGGCCAGGTCGGCCAGCCCGAGCAGCAGGTGCCCGATGACCGGTCCGGCCTTGGCGCTGCTGAACGCCCGCGCGGCCTGCAGGCCGGCGGCGATGAACGCGTAGATGGCGAACAAGATGACCAGCGCCAGCACGGTGACCGAGGGCCAGGCCAGCGCGATGATCCCGACGATCACGGCCAGGATGCCGCGCGCGATCAGGGACGTGCTCAGTGATTTGAACATGGCAGTTCCCTTCGCTTCGCTGCCCTGGTCACCCGGAGCCCTTGACTCCGCCAGGCCAGCTTTTGACACGATGGTAATCATAATTGATGACAGATTACAAGACTGATCAATAGATTCAGTGTCGAGGGTGAAGGAGCCGATCACGACGCCGCATCCGAGCCCGGCCCACGAGGCCGCCGGCGACGAAAAGCCGCTCGTGCGCAACTGGCGGGTGGCACGGCTCACTGGGCTAGGCATCCCAGGACCGCTGGCCGAGGTCAACGCCAACCACCTTGACTGGCAGCAGGTCGCCCGGCTGGTGCAGCTCGGCTGCCCCCCGCGGCTGACCCTGCGCATCGCCCGCTGATGAGCGGACCCGTAAACTGGCGCGACGCCGTCTGCCGCCACGCCGACCCGGATCTTTGCCGGGATCGACCCGGAAGGGTTGTTCCCGCTCGATGCTGAGAGCTTCCCCGCACGGCTACCAGCGGCTGCTAGGCAAGAAGGAATCGACATGACGCCGGGAGTGACGCATACACCGAGATCGGGACGGCCGCCAGCGGCCGGCGGGGTGGCGTGGCACACGCTCGGCGCCGGCCAGGTCCTTCACTCCGAAGGGGTGGACGGGCGGCGCGGTCTCAGCTCGGCTGAGGCGGCCGCGCGGGCGCAGCGGTACGGCCCCAACAAGCTCGCCGCCGGGAAGGCAGAGCCGCGCTGGCACGCGTTCGTCCGCCAGTACAACGACCCGATGCAGCTCGGGCTGCTCGCCGCCGGCATCGGCAGCATCTACCCGCTCAAGCAGCTCGGCACGGGCGTCCTGCTGATCCTGCTGACGCTGTTCAACGCGGTCATGAACTTGCGGCAGGAGGGCCAGGCCGCCGCGTCCGTCGCCGCCTTGCAGAAGATGACGATCATCAAGGCCAAGGTGAGGCGGGACGGCCAGCTGGCCGAGATCCCGGCCGGGCAGCTGGTGCCGGGTGACATCGTCGCGATCGAGGCGGGCGACATCGTGCCCGCGGACGGGCGGCTGCTGAAGACGGCCACGCTGGAGGCCGACGAGTCCGCGCTGACCGGGGAGGGCCTGCCCGTCGCTAAGGGCACGGAGCCCGTGGCGGGCGCCGGCACGCCGCTCGGCGACCGGACCGACATGGTGTACATGAACACCGACGTCACCCGCGGTGCGGGCGAGTTCGTGGTCACCGCGACCGGGATGGCCACCGAGGTTGGCCACATCTCCGGGATGCTGGCCGAAGAGCAGGACGTCACGACCCCGCTCGCCCGCCAGATGGAGCGGCTCGAGGAGCAGATCCTGGTGATCGCGGGCATCGCGCTGGTCGCGTCGATGGCGCTGAACCTGGCCCGCGGCCAGACGTTCCTCGCGGTCTTCGACGCCGCCGTCGCCTTCGCCATCGCCGCGATCCCGGTGGGGCTGCCCACGGTGGTCACGACCATCCTCGCCTGGGGGACGCAGCAGCTCGCCAAGGCCGGCGCGATCATGAAGCGGCTGGCGTCGACCGAGACGCTCGGCTCCACCTCGGCGATCAACTCGGACAAAACCGGCACGCTGACGCTGAACCAGATGACCGCCGTGGCGATGGTGGCCGCGGGCCGCCGGTACGCGGTCGAGGGAAAGGGCTATTCCACCGCCGGCCGCATCACCCGGATCGCCGGGGAGGCGGACATCGGCCTGGATGAGTTCCTGCTGCCGATGGTGCTGGCCTCCGACGCGGTGGTCAGGGACGGCGAGCTGATCGGGGACCCGACCGAGGGCGCGCTGGTCGTGCTGGCCGCCAAGGGCGGCATCGACGCCGTCGCCACCAGGGAACGGTACCCGCGGATCGCCGAGCTGCCGTTCGACGCGGCCTACAAGCTGATGGCCACCTTCCACACGATGACCGGCGCGTCCGGCAAAGAGGTGATCCGCTGCTACGTCAAAGGCGCACCGGATCAGCTGCTGGCGCGGGCCGCGACCGTCTTCGACGCGGACAACGGCCAGGTTCCCGCCAGCGACGAGTTCCGACAGCGGTACCAGGCGGAGAACCAGCGGCTGGGCGAGCAGGGCCTGCGGGTGATCGCCACCGCGCGCAAGGACCTCGACCCGGCGGCCTTCGACCCCGCCGCCGACCTGCTCCCGCTCGTCACCGGGCTGGAGCTGCTCGCCCTGGCCGGGATCGTCGACCCGCCCCGGCCCACCGCCAGGGCCTCGATCGCGACGGCGACCAAGGCCGGCATCCGGGTCCGGATGATCACCGGCGACTACGCGGTCACCGCCGCCGCGACCGCCGGGCAGCTCGGCATCGACGGCACCGTGATCAGCGGCGCCGAGTTCGCCGCCATGAACGACGAGGAGGCACTGGCCAGGATCGACGATATCGGCGTGATCGCTCGGGTCAGCCCCGGGCACAAGGTCCGCCTGGTCGACGTGCTCAGGAGGCAAGGCCAGATCGTCGCGATGACCGGGGACGGCGTCAACGACGCGCCGGCCGTGAAAGAGGGCCGACATCGGGATCGCGATGGGCACCGGCACCGAGGTGACCCAGGAAGCCGCGGTGATGATCCTGACCGACGACAACTTCTCCACCATCGTCAAGGCCGTCGAACTGGGCCGCGGGCTGTATGACAACCTCACCCGGTACATCTGGTACCAGATCGGCGGCCTGTTCGGCTACATCGCCACGTTTCTCGGCGCCAGCATCTTCAACATCGCCCAGGGCGTACCGCTGCTTCCGCTGCAGACGCTGTGGGTGAGCTTCACCATGCTGTCCATCCAGTCCGTCGGGCTCGGCTACAGCAAACCCGCCGCCGGGCTGATGGACCGCCCGCCGCTGCCGCCCGGCCGGCCGATCCTGACCCGCGGGCTCATCGTCTGGCTCTCCTTCGCCGGCCTGCTGATGGCGACCGGTACCCTCGGCGTGATCAGCGGGGCGGACCAGGCGCACGGGCTCGCCGCCGCCCAGACCATGGGCATGGTCACGTTCGCGCTGTTCCTGCTGTTCTTCTCCATCGAGTCCAAAGACGAACGGGACTCGGCGTTCTCCCTCGGCACCTTCTCCGACAGGACCTTCGCTCGCACGACCGGCGTGTCCTTCGTCCTGCTGGTCCTGTCCACGGTCCTGGGCATCTTCCACACCGTGATGAAGACCGCCACGCTCAGCGTCCCGCAGTGGCTGATCTGCACCGCCGTAGCCCTGTCGGTCGTGGTGGCCGCCGAGATCCGCAAAGCGGTCCTGCGGCGGACCGCCGCGCCGCCGGGGATGCAGGTCAGCCGGTGACCTCGAGTTCGTCGCGGATGTCGATGACGCCCTGGGCCATCAACGCGGCGCCGACCACCGCGTCGTGTTCGGCCCAGGTGCGGACGTGGCCGGTCAGCGTGATGACGCCGTCCTTGGTGTCCGCCTTCACGTCGCTGCCGTCGGGGACCGCCGCAGAGCGGTCCAGTGCCTCCTGGACGTGCAGGTCGACGTCGATCGGATCGATGTCGTAGCTGATCTCGATGTCGTTGATGAGGTTGCGGACACCGGCCAGGCCGGCCACGGCCGCCTCGGCGGCAGTACGCTCGGTGCCGTAGGCCACGGTCCCGGTCAGGGTGATGTCGCCGTCCTCGGCGGTCGCCTCCACGCTGTCCGGCACGGTGACGTTCTGGGCGAGGGCGTTGTTCGCCGCGGTGGCCAGCTTCACGTCATCGCGGTAGTCGCCTTCCGGCAGCACCACCTCCAGCTGGTTGTGCACGCCGGTTACCCCGGCGACCCGCCGCGCGGCGGCGGCCGCCTCCAGGTACTGGGGATAGCTGGGCACGGTGCCGGTGAGCGTGACATCGCCGACGATGTTCCTGACTGCGATGTGCGTGGCGCCGACCCCCGGGTCGAAGCCGAGCTCCTTTTCGACCGCCGCGCGGACGTCCTTGGTCTTGCGCACTGGGTCCTTGTCCACTTGCCTGAATCCTTCCCAGGGCGATTGAGGGTTGCCACTCGTTCGGTCGTCGACGCTATTATCTCGCCCGGCGGGCCGTGAGGGACTAAGGCGGGTTATGTGGGTTGATCCCGGCGTAGATCATGAGGCGGCCTCTGCGGAAGACAAGCGATTGTCGAAGTCCCTTGTCCGCAGAGGCCGTCCCTCATGTTGCCAACTGAAGACCTGTTCGTCTACGTGTACGTACTGATCCACAACCTGGTCATTGCCAGGAAGATCGCGGTCCCGGCGCGGCCGGGACCTGCTCCCGCCTGCAGTGACGCAGAGCTGCTGGCCATCGCCGTGGTCCGGCACCTGCTGGGCCGGCGAAGCGAGTCCGGCTTCCTGGCCGAGGTGGCCCGGGACTGGGGCCACCTGTTCCCGGCGCTGCCGCACCAGAGCGAGGCCAACCGCAGGACCCGCTGGCTATGGGGCGCATTCGAGCAGCTCCGGGCCACGCTCGCGGCCCGCCTGCCCGAAGACGACTGCCAGCAGGTCGATACGTCCGCGCTGCCGGTGAAGCACGCATCCCGGGTCCGCGGCCCGGACCAGTGGACCGGGCCCGGCAACGACCTGGCCGCCCGGTTCGGCCGCGACGCCGCCCACGCGGAGTGGTTCTACGGCTTCCGGCTCGCCGTGAAAACGGACCTGGGCAGCCGGATCGTGCGCGCCTGGGCGATCGTGCCTGCCGCCGTGAACGAGCGCGAGGTCGCCGAAGACCTGCTGGAAGCCGGCCCGGCCCCGCGTGACCTGCTCGCGGACAAGGGCTTCAGCGGCCGGGCCTTCGCCGCCGCCCAGGCTGCCTGCGGCACCGCCGTGCTCGTCCCGCCAGATAAGAAGCAGCGCGCCAGCATGCCGCCAGTGCTGCAGAAAGTCATCGCCGAATGGCGCAACCGGATCGAGACGACCTTCAGCGAGATCACCGACCGGATGGAACTCGCCCGCCACGGCGCCCACAGCTTCTGGGGCCTCATCACCCGCACCGCGGCGACCATCGCCGCACATACCCTGCTGCTCACCTGCCTCACCGAGGCGTAAGCCAACCCACATAACGCGCCTAAGGGCCCAGGCTAACGGGGACCGATAGTCCTAGCCTCAGGGCTCCTGACATAGGGAGATCGTTTATGCAGTGTGTTCTTTGACTTCGTACCGCAGGGTGAGGCCGGTGCCGGGGTACTTGGTGGCGGTGGCGGTGAGCTGCTTGCAGAGGGCGAGGGCGCGGGTGCGGCGGGGTGCGGAGAGCGGGTCCAGGCGGATGGTGAGGGTGGCGTCTGCGGGGATGATGTCGCCGCTGGTGGTGAGGGCTTCGCGGATCAGGGCGTACGCTTCGTCGTCTGCGCGGGCGTAGGCGCCGTTTAGCGCGCGGGCCAGGATCGTCTCGGCGTTGTAGGCGGACATCCGGATGGCGTGGGTGATCAGCTTGGTCTCGGTGTCCAGCCGGACCAGGTCCGGGTTGTGCTGCGACAGCGGGATTTTCGCGGGGATGGCCTTGGCGGCGGCCTGGGCGCCGGCGAGCCGCTGGCGGGCGGCGGTGACCGGGGCGCCAAGCTTTGCGAGCTGCTGGTTGGTGATGACGGTTTCCTGGCCGGGGGCTGGGGTGCGCATTCTGGTGAGCCTGGCGTCGCGGGCGGCTTCGGCGGCGGCCAGGTCCTTCTTCGCGGTCTTGACGGCGGCGGCTGCTTTCTTCTTGGCCGGGTTGGGGACCTTCCGGTCCGGGTCCTCGGCGGTGACGGCGTAGGTGTCCAGGGCGTCGAGGGCGAAGTGAGCCCGGCCGTAGCGGAAGTAGTTCTCCTCCCGCCACCGCGAGCCCATCCCGTAGACCGCGGCGGCGGGCGGCATGTCGGCGGCCTGGCGGGTGGCCAGGATCCGGATCTGCCGGCCTTTGTCCAGGCGGGTGACCTGCCGCAAGGTGAGCACGCGTCCTTTGTGCGTGCCGCTGGTGACGGTGATGTCGATGCTGCCGTCGGCCAGTGCGTAGCGGTGCTCGCGGCCGTCGTCGCCGGCGTGGACGGCGGTGGTGAATGCGTCCGCGGGCAGGTCGGGGATGTCTTCCCCGGCGCTGGCCTTGCGGTAGGTGAGCAGGTCGAACCTGGCGTCGATGATCTCGGCGAACAGGTCCGGGGACCAGCCGCCCCGGTCAAAGCACAATATGGGCTTGCGGTCTTCCCCGGCGATCTGGCGCAGCTTGGGCAGCAGCTCCTTGATCTGCCCGGCCAGCGAGGTGGACGGTTCGGCCATGACGACCAGCAGCGGGTCCCCGGCGCCGTCGGTGACCCAGGTCTCCTCCGTCGCCGGGCCGGGGAACTTCAGCCGGGCCACGTGCATCTTCTGTATCTCCCGCGTGCCGAAGTACGCCCGGGTGTGCCCATCGATGCAGAGGAACCCGAGGTCGTCCGGGCTGGCCGCCGCGCGGCGCCTGGCTATGGCCATCTGCAGGTCCGCGGCCTTGCCGGCGGCGGCGAGCCCGGCGAGCTTGCGGCGGATCGTCTTGGTTTCCGGTGCCCGGTCCAGGCCCAGGATGCGGCCCATCGCCGGCGGGGGGACGCGGGTGGTGCCCTCGGCGCGGGGCTCGCGCAGCAGCGCCTGCAGCACCTGGTGGACCAGGACCGTGTCCAGGCTGTAGTAGCCGTCGCGGATCCGGCCGTAGACCTGGCGGGCGCATTCCAGCAGGCCCGTGTCCGCCAGGGCGGGCAGAGCGATCAGCAGCCCGGCCAGCGGGTAGCGGCCGCCGGCGGCGAATACCGGGGCAGCGCCCTCGCCGAGCAGCCCGAACCGGGCCAGGACGCGTTCCCCGTCCCGCGGCACCGGGTCCGGCAGCACCGGCAGCAGCCCGCCGGCGGCCTCGGCAGCCTCGGCCCGGCCTGCGGTGCTGTCCTGACCTGCGGGCTCGTCCGCAGCGTCGGCGGCAGCATCGTCCTGGCCAGCGCCGCCGCCGCCGCCGGCGGCGGGCTGCTGCTCGTCTCGTGCGGCGGCGCCGTCCTCAGCGTCCTGGCGTGCGGCGCTGCCGTCCTGGCCTGCGGTGTCCTCGCCGGGCTGGCGTTCTTCCCGGGCCGGGACGGCGGCGCGGGGGCGGGCCGGGACGCGTCCCAGGGCGGTGCGGACCGCGAAGGTCGAGACACCGCACCGGCTGGCGATCGCCTCCAGGCCCAGGCCCCGCGCGTCCAGGTCGTTGATTTCCGCGGTCAGCTCCGGGGTGAGCTTGGTCGGCCCCTTGGGGCCCTTCCTGGCCGGCAGCAGCCCGGCCAGCCCGTTCTCGCGGTACGCCGAGACCCACCGCCATACCGTCGCCAGGTCAGTGCCGAGCGCGGCCGCGACCTGCTTCTGCGTCGCGGCTTTCAGCTTGGTCACCTGCACCGCGGCCAGCCGCCGCCCGGCCTCGTCGCCGGCTTCCCAGGTGAAGGTCGCCATGCCGTGCACCCATATCTGGCCGCCGCCGTCCGGCAAGGTGAGCAGCCCGACGCCCGGGGCGATCTCGGCAGCGCCGCCAGGCAGCCACGGCAGTACAGCCTGGGTCAGCCTGCTGCCTGCCACGAGGACCCTTCTCCCGATCTCGGATATGCATTTATTTTATCAAATCCGGGGCGATACGAGCAAGGGGCGCCGGCAGGAAATTACGGCGAATTCGCAGGTCAGGGTGCTTGTTACGATCGGTAAGCAGACCGCTATGTCAGGAGCCCTGATGTCAGGACTGGACGAAGAGCAACTCAGCGAACTTGAGGATCACGTGGCCGGACTGCTCGAAGAACCATGGGATAAAGGAGAAGGACGTCCGCGCGAACTGAGCCTGCGGGAGGCGCTAGTCGTTACCTGCGGATATCTGCGGCAGAACATCATTGAAGATGTGTGGGCTGACATCTTCGGCGTCGCCCAGTCAACAATATCGCGGTACATCACGTTCCTCACGCCATTCGTCGAGAAGGCGACAGGAGAAGACCGGCCGTCGGAACACGATGCAGCCGAGGCCACCAGAGGAGCGATCGCGCTGGTAGACGGCACGTAAGTATTCGGTGATTCCGGTGGGCTGAGCGTGGCTGGCCGGCGCGGGCGACACGCTGGCGGGGCGGGTGCGGCGGTGCTGGACACAGGGACTGGTGGTGGTGCAGCCTTGGCGTGATGGCTGCGCGTACTTGTTCCCGGCCCGCTGATGAGGCGGCGTTCTGGCGTGAGCGGGCGGAGCTGCTGGAGGCACAGAACACGCGGCTGGCCGGGGAGAACGTGCGGCTGGAGGCGGAGAACGCCACGCTGGCCGCGACGGTGGCCGCGCAGCAGGAGCAGCTGGCCGCGCTGAAGCAGCGGGTGGTGACGCTGAGCCGGATGCTGTTCGGCACCTCCAGCGAGAAAGACGGCGCCGGTAAGCGGCAGGCGGGCGGGCAAGCCGCCGACGCCGGCGGCGGGGATGACGCCCCGGCAGGGGATGGCGGCGCGGCGGGCGGGCGGCGCCGGGGTCAGCGGCCGGGATCGGCGGGGCATGGGCGGCGCCGGCATGAGCACCTGGAGACCGAGGAGCAGGTCCATGACATTCCGGAGGGCGAGCGGCGCTGCCCGCGGTGCGGCCGGGCCTATGAGCTGTTCGGGGAGGATGCCAGCGAGCAGGTATCGTGGCGGGTCCGGGTGTGGCGGGTGGTGCACCGGCGGCGCAAGTACGCCCGGTGCTGCCAGTGCCCGGTGCCGGCGGTGCGGACCGCGCCCGGCCCGGCGACGCTGATTCCCAGGGGCCTGTTCACGACGGAGTTCTGCGTGAACCTGCTTGTCGCCAAGTACGCGCTCGGGCTGCCGTTCAACCGGGTGATCGCGATGCTGGCGATGCAGGGCCTGGAGGTGGCGCCGGGCACGCTGGCCGGGGTGGCCCGGCGGCTGGAGGAGCTGCTTGCGCCGCTGGCGGCCGCGATCGCCGCGCGAAACGCCGCCGCCGGGCACGCGCACGTGGACGAGACGTCGTGGCGGGTATTCGGCCAGCCCGCCGATAACGGAGGCAGCCGCTGGTGGCTGTGGGCGTTCACTGCCGCGGACACGGTGGTGTACACGATCGCGGCGTCGCGGTCGCTGAAGGTGCTCGAAGACCATTACGGCGTGCAGGCCGGCCAGCTGCCGGAGGGCCGCAGGCCGCTGGTCATCAGCTCGGACTTCTACTCGGTGTACCGGTCGTTTTCCGAGCTGGACGGCGTCACCTCCCTCTGGTGCTGGGCCCATATCCGGCGGCGGTTCATCCGGGCCGGCGACGCCCACCGCAAGGAGCTGGGCAGCTGGGCTGATGCCTGGACCGGCCGGTTCGCCGCACTATACGCCGCGCACCGTGCCCTGGCCGCCGCCCCCGGGGGCACTGGCGAGCACGCCCGGGCGGCCGCCGCGTTCGATGCGGCGCTGGAGGAGATCGACGCCTACCGCCGTATTCAGGGTCGCCGCCCGGACCTGCTGCACCCGGCCGCGGCGAAGGCGCTGGCCACCTTGGACCGCGAATGGGGCGGGCTGGTGCGCCACCGGGACTTCCCGGACCTGCCGCTGGATAACAACACCGCCGAGCGGGCGATCCGCACCCCGGTCGTGGGCCGCAAGAACTACAACGGCTCCGGCGCGGAATGGTCCGCTGACCTGGCCGGCCGACGCCTGGACCGTCCTGGGCACCGCCCGGATCACCGGGCACAACCCCCGCGCCTACCTGGACGCCTACCTGCAGGCCTGCGCCGCAAACGGCGGCAAGCCGCCGGCTGGGCAGGCCCTGGAAGCCCTGCTGCCCTGGAACATCACCCTGACCGGCCAGCCCGGCGAGCCAGACGGCAGGAAGGACCAGCCGCCGTGACCGTGACCGGCACGCCCGGCCAGTACCCGGCCCGCTACTGCGGCAGGGACTTCACCCTCGCCGAGCTGGAGGAGATCCGCTCCCTGGCGGCGACGCTGCCGACCCGCCGCGCGATCGCCGACGCGATCTGCGACGCGCTCGGCTGGCAGACCCCCGGCGGCCGGCGCAAGGACATGACCGCCCGCGTCGCCCTGGGCCGGATGGCCGCCGACGGCCTGATCACCCTGCCGCCGCCGCGCAACGGCAACGGCAACGGACGCCACCCCCGGCACGGGCACCCCGGCCAGCTCGCCCTGCCGCTGCCGGCGCACCCCGCCGCCACCTTGGCCGATCTCGGCCCGGTCACCATCAGCGTCGTCGACAGCCGCCAGGCCTCCCGGCAGTGGAACCAGCTCATCCGCGACCACCACTACCTCGGCTACACCCCGCTGGCCGGCGCCCAGATCCGCTACCTCGCCGCCGCCCCCGCCGCCGGCCCGATCGCCGCCTTCGCCTTCGCCGCCAGCGCCTGGAAATGCGCCCCCCGCGACGACTGGATCGGCTGGGACCCCGCCACCCGCCGCGCCAACCTGAACCTGATCTGCGGCAACGCCCGGTTCCTCATCCGCCCCGACCTGGCGGTCCCCAACCTCGCCTCCTCGCTGCTCGCCGCCGTCACCCGCCGGCTGCCCGCCGACTGGCGGGCCCGCTACGGCTACGCCCCGGTCCTGGCCGAGACCTTCGTCGAGGCCGGCCGGTTCACCGGCGCCAGCTACCGCGCCGCCAACTGGACCCGCATTGGCCAGACCAAGGGCAGGGGCAAGCTCGACCGCCGCCATGAACACGCCCTGCCGGTCAAGGACATCTACCTCTACCCGCTGCACCGGCGCTGGCGGCAGATCCTCACCACCCCGCCCGCTCAGTAACAGCCCACGGGATCACCGAATTCTTACGACGGCACGCTGTGGCCATGCTGGTCCTGGGACGGCGAGAGCAAGCTGTGGTCCGGGAAATACAAGACCACCGGACACGGCTCCCTGATTGTCACGAACCTTCAGGGTCGCATAACTTTTGTCTCCGAGCCGGTGACCGGCAACCAGCACGACATGGCAAAACTGAAGAAATCAGATGTCGAGAAAATCCTGAAGAAGGCATGCGGAGTGTTCGGCGACAAGGGATTCATCGGCACCGATTACATCACCACTCCTATCCGCAAGCCGAAATTCCGTGAGCTTCTGCAATGGGAACACGAGTGGAATAATCAGGTGAGCTCATTCCGCGCGCCAGTCGAACGGGCCATCGCGACCCTGAAGGCATGGCGGATTCTCTTCACCGACTACCGCCGACCGCTGAAGACCTTCAAGTCATCATTCCGCGCTGCAATCGGGCTCTACTTCTTCAAGGAGAGTTTTGCATAACCCTCCTTGTACGCGAACTGGGTCCGCGCCAGCTTTCGGACGTCCCGCGCAGTGAAGTGGCCAAGCTAATCAAGTATCTCGACCTAGAAGATGCCGCCGATGAGGCGGTCAAGCGCGCCGTGCTCAATGCTTATGGGCTGATTCGCCTCACCGCAAAAACAAGCCAGTACCTTGACGAATGCCTGAGCTGCAACTCGCGCCGCCCTGCGGCAACGTAGGCAGGAGCTCCAGAAGATCACCAGCGCCGCGAGGTTCGGTGGGGCCTGGACGCCCCGCGAGCTACGGCACTCGTGTGTGCCCATCCTCAGCGCACACGATGTCCGCCTGGAGGACATCAGCGACCTGGTTGGGCACAGCAGCACGTCGTTCACCGAGACGGTCTACTCGTCTCGAGATCCAGCCCGCCCTCACCGAAAACGGCACCGGCCGTGAACCGCACCCTGAAGGCGAACGCCACCGAGCCGGCCTGCTCCTGCTCCGAGAAAGCCATGGCTCCCCAATTGGCTCCCGAAACTGAGATCTAAAAACGCCTCTGACCAGTCGGGACGGCGGGATTTGAACCCGCGACCCCTTGACCCCCAGTCACGAAGGGCCCGTCTGGCCCGGTCGGACTGAGTCGGCCGGGGAGCCTCTCACCTGCGACAACGCCCTAACGGCGTCGCGGGCAGTCTGGATGAGTCGACCTGCGTTGGCTCCCGTTCCTGGCTCCCGTGGCTCCCTCGGGCGGGAGAGGGGCTACCCCTTGTCAACCAAGATCAACGACGACTCCGTATCCCTGGAGATCGACGGCTGCGTCATCGCGACCGCGCAGTTCAGCGAGCACGCCGCGGCTGACGGTCACAGCGCCTGGATCGTCTCGTGTCACCCGGGCCGCCTGTTCACCCGGAACCAGGCCATCACGGCCATGGTGCTCGCTGAACGGCTCGCCATCGGCTAGGGCGACGATGACCCGTTCGTGATCGGCTGGCGTGAGGAGCTGGGCCTGTGACCAACCAGCTCATCAGGATCACGACGGCGCTCGCGGTAATGGCCGTCGTCGCCGCCATCATCTCCTATCAGCGCGCCTACGAACTGGTGCGCTCGCACGGCGAGTCCGGCGTGACGGCCCGGCTGCTGCCGTTCACCGTGGACGGCCTGATCTGGGCTGCGTCCATGGTGCTGCTGGACGCCAGCCGCCGACACCAGCCCGTACCACGGCTGGCCGCCTGGAGCCTGGGCGCCGACATCGTGGCCGCGGTCGGCGCCAACCTGGCGCACGGCGTCGGGCACGGCCCCGTCAGCGCACTGGTCAGCGCATGGCCCGCCTTGGCGCTGGTCGGCACATTCGAGCTGCTGATGATGCTGATCCGCACCGAACGTGGCACCCGGCCAGGTGAGGCCGAGCCCGAGCCGTGGCACCAGGTCCTACCACCCTTGGTACAAGAAGCACCGCCCGAACTCACCGCTGCGCCGACCCTGGAGCAGACCGTCCGCGCGCGGCACGAGGCGGGCCAGAGCCAGCGCGCCATAGCGGGAATTCAACATCGACCGCCGCAAGGTCAAGCGCATCCTCGACCAAGCCGCATAAGAGCGGCCTCAAACAGTGGAGGCGGCAGCTTCTACGGGCTGCCGCCTCCGTTTCTCCAGCACGACCTGCGGTTTTCCCGGGTGAATCGGCTGGTTATCGATGGGAGTTTCCTGGTTGGTGGCGTTTCAAATGACCCGACGTAGCGGGAGGTCCGTAAAACCGTCGGCTACGCCTTCGATGGTTCGAATCCATCACCTGCCACCACCAGCGAAAACGGCCCGCTATCTGCGAATTCTCGGCTATGCGGGCCGTTTCTCTTTGTCTCGCCGTGAGTCACCTCGGGTCGCTGTAGAGCCCTGTGTTGCGGGGTCCACGGACATACAGCGGCGTCCGCGCCTTCGGACGGTCGGTGTAACCGTCGGCTTTCCACGGACGGCCACGGACAGGGTCCGCAGCGGATTCCGGGTTAACATGCGGGATGAGTTGAGGCTGCATATGCCCTGCGTCCGCTGCTGTTCCCGGTTGCCGCCCGGGCTGGAAGCCACGAAGGGCGGTGCATGATGGCCGGGGCAGTGGCTCGAAAGAGAGTGGCGATCTTGGGGGTGCCTGAGCAAGCGCGGATGGCCCACGCGTTCGTGGCCGGGTGCCCGGGGCGCCTCATCGGTGCGTTGACATGGCGCGCTCCTGCTCCCTAACCCTGATGATTCATGCGGGCGGAGGGCTGGCCTGGGATCGCGGCTGAACCGCTGAACAGTTCGTGATTTTACGGTCGGGGTATGACGGTGGCCCGGCTGGCGGGCCGGTGGCCGGGGGTTCCACAGGCCCCGGGGGGACTCCTTCCGTATCGCAGGGATAGCTTTCGCTGGTCAGGGTGCGTGTGGCAGGGCGGTGATCCGGGCCCAGGCGGTGGCGATGGCCTCTGCCCAGGGCCAGGTGGCGGGGATTTTCAGCCGCCGGCGGCGGCCGCCGCGGACCAGCTTCCCGGCGGCATGCAGGATCCGGTAACGCAAAGTCTTTGGTTCTGCTTTGGCCAGGTCGCCGTCCAGGGCGAGCAGCCGCAGCCAGGACAGCAAGGTGGCGGCGATCAAGGCGGCGGCCAGCCACCCGGAATTCATCGCGAAATCGTGCGAGGGGAACCGGCCGATCCCGCAGTCCTTCCCGGTACGGATGCCGTCCTCAACCCTGGCGTGCACCCGGTGCGCAGCGTCGATGTAGCCCAGCTGGGCCCGCCAGCCGCGCAGCCCGGCGGGCACGTTCGAGACCCACAGGCAGTAACGCCAGCCGTCCTGGTTCTCGAACAGGCTCAGCTGGGCGCCGGGGTGCGGCCGCTCCCGGCGGGCAAAGACGCGCATGCTGGCCGGCCAGCCGTCCAGCTGGTCCCCGTGAGGGCCTTCGCGCAGCAGCCCGGTCAGCTCGGTGACGTGGGCTTCTTCGATCCAGCACCGCGTATGCCCGCAAGACCGGTCCGCGCAGGCGCCAGGCGCACGGCGCTCGCGCACCTGGCCGCGCTGATCGATCGCGATCTGCCAGGCCTCCTGCGGGACCAGCCGGATCGCGGCCCGCTCACGGCCGCCCAGCTCCCAGCCGACGGAGTAGGTCAGCTGGTACCCGGGCCGGGACGCCAGCTGATCGAGGCGGGTGATCAGCCCGTGGCTGGCCCCGGCCCCATCCGCAGTGACCATCAGCCGCCGCCGGAACTTCGGCGGCAGCGCGGCGATCGCGTCACCGAGCACCTGCAGGTGATCGGCGGTGGTATTTGACCCGGCGCCGCCGCGGCGCATCATCCCGGCCAGCGGCTCACCGGTGTTATCGCAGTACCCGAGCAAAGGGTGATGCCCGAAACCCTTGAAATTCGGTTCCGCCAGCTCCTTATCGGAATGCGCCGGGGTGACCGTGGCGTCCAGCCGGATGCAGGTCACGCCCTGCAGGACCTTATCCGCGACCCGCACGCCGGGCAGGGCGCCGTGCCGGGCTTCAACGGCGGCCCAGGCCTGGCGGCGGGCGCCGTTCACCGCCCTGGTGATCCGGGTCAGGGCCCGCGGGCCGCCCGCGGCGATCTCATCGAGCGTCCGCCACGTAGTCGGCACCGAGGCGACCAGACCGAACAGCTCTTTCTGGTCGCCCAGCACCCGGAAGTCGCTGATCACCTCGCTGCCGTCGGCGATCGCGCAGGCCAGGTCCGCCGTCACCCGGCCGCGGTCGTGGATCAGCAGCCGCGGCGAGGCCAGCGCCCGCGACAGCCCCCCGGTCAGCCCGGTCTTGTCGGCTAGCAGGCGCAGCAGGGCCAGCCCGGCATGCGACACGACGCCCTCGCCATCGGCGGTGACTTCCAGGCTCTTCGACCACCCGGTAAGGTTCACTTTTGAGGTGCTCCTCGAACTAGCGCTGATAAGGGCTTCAGCACTCTTATCGTCCCAGTTCAGGAGCACCTTTTACGGTCAACGCGCCGGTCAGCTGAACATCCGGATGAAAAGCCAGGGCTAAGGGCTGGGGCTGGTGGGCACGCTGACTCACCGCATGTGGCGGTGATCTGGCGGCCGGGTCAGCAACCTACCGGCCGGCACCATGGCCGGTCCGGGTTCGGAGCCGCTATGGGGGTTCGTGTCCGCGGGGGGACTCGCAACTTATGTACCTGACTCCCGTCGTCCTGACTGTCATGACCGCTGCGCTCGCGCTTGACGCCGAACGGGCGACCTGCTGAGCATGAGCCACTTACGTCGGCGGCTCCTCGGGCGAGGCTGCCGTGGGCGGCCCGTCGGGCCAGACGTACGGCTGCTGATGCAGTGGAAAGCTGATCGCGAGGGCTCCAATGGCCCGGCGCTTGTCGTCTGCCATGAGCATGGGACCACCTGCTGAGGGTTGTTGCCACGGGGATGGGACCACCTGGGTTGCCAGTTGATGGACCACCCTGCTGTGATCTTCCGGTTCATTTCGGACTGGAAGAGATGGCAGGGGATGGCGTTCCGGGAGGTTCTGGGTGACACAGGTGAGAGAGGTCCTGCGGGCGTGGCTGGGCGGGGCGGGCAAGCGCCCGGCGGCCAGGCGGGCGGGCGTGGATGTGAAGACCGCCCAGCGGTATATCGCGGCGGCGCAGGCGGCGGGCCTGGCCCGCGGCGGGGATGAGTCGCAGCTGAGTGATGAGCTGGTCGGGCAGGTGGTGGCGGCGGTGCGCCCGGCCCGCCCGGCCGGGCACGGCCCGTCGTGGGAGGAGCTGGCTGCGCGGAAGGCCGAGATCACCGGGTGGGTGAAGGACGGCCTGACGCTGGTGAAGATCGGGGAGCTGCTGGGGCGGCGGGGGATAGTGGTGCCGTACCGGACGCTGGCGCGGTTCGCCGCGGCGGAGTGCGGGTACTCCTCCTCGTCCCGGCAGCAGGTGACGGTGCCGGTGGCCGACGGCAAGCCCGGCGAAGAGGTGCAGATCGACTTCGGCTACCTGGGGATGATCCCCGACGGGGACCGGCGGCGGAGGCTGCACGCGCTGGTGTTCACCGCGGTGCTATCGCGCTATTGCTTCGTGTATCTGACGTTCTCGCAGACGACGGCCGCGGTGATCGCCGGCTGTGAGGCGGCATGGAGCTTTTTTGGCGGCATGTTCAAGGTGCTGGTCCCGGAAAATGTGGCGGGCAACATTTTCCGGGTTATGTGCCCGGCCGCATTATGTGCCCTCACCGGCGGGTTCCCCTGATCATGACAGGGATTCACGGTCATTGCTGGAGGGAACCGGCCACATAACGCAGCGGCCCCAGGGGATCGATGATTCGTCATCGTTCACTCACGGGGAGGAACCTCGCGATGCTGGAGGAGTACTTCGTCAGGCCGCAGACCGTCGACCGGATCCGGGCATCCTGGATCGGGCCGCAGATCGAGCAGTACGTGACCTGGCTGGCCGGAGAAGGCTACGAAACCCGGTGCGTCCTGCGGAGGGTGCCGCTGGTGACCGCCTTCGGAGAGTTCGCCGCGGCGAACGGCGCCCGCCAGCCCGCCGACCTGCCAGAGCACGTCAGCGCCTTCGTCGCCATGCGGGTCAGCCAGTCCCGCGACGCCCGGCGCGCCCAGGGGGACACGCTCGCCAAGGACATCCGCAGCCCGGTCGAGCAGATGCTCACGATCGTCATCCCGGGCTATGAGGGCACCGGGCGCCCCCACCGGGCGGACCCGTTCGGCGAGACGGTCCCGGGATTCTTCGAGTACCTGGTCTCCGAGCGCGGCCTGCGCCCGGCCTCGGTGTATTCCTATCGCTTCCACCTGAGCCGGTTCGAGGCATGGCTCGGGCGGGCCGGGGTCACCGGGCTGCACGAGCTGTCCCCGCCGCTGCTGAGCGCCTATACCGCCGACCGGTCGGGCGCGGGACTGGCGAAGACGACGGTGCGGGAAGGCTGCGGCGTGCTGCGCGTCTTCCTGCGCTACGCCCGCCGCGAGGGCGTCCTGTCCAGGGACCTGGCCGAGGCGGTCGAGTGGCCGCAGGCATACCGGCTGTCGACACTGCCGCGGTCCATCTCCTGGGAGGACGTCGGCCGCGTGCTCGCCCTGCCCGACCGGCGCACGCCGTGCGGGAAACGGGACTACGCGATCATGCTGCTGCTGGCCACCTACGGGCTGCGCGCCCGGGAGATCGTGGCCCTGAACCTGGACGACATCGACTGGAAGCGCGCCCGCCTGGCCATCCCGGAGCGGAAGGCCGCCCACTCGACGGCCTTCCCGCTGTCCGGCGCGGCCGGGGACGCCCTGGCCGACTACCTGCGCAACGGGCGCCCGCAGTCCGATGACCGGCACGTGTTCTTCCGCGCGATGGCACCTGTCCGCCCGATCGGCGGCGCGGCCGTGTCCGGCGTCGCCCGCCGCTACCTGCTGCTCGCCGGGATCGACGTTCCCCGGCCCGGCTCGCACACGCTGCGGCACAGCGCCGTCCAGCGGCTGACCGACGACGGGTTCGACCTCAAGACGATCGGCGACGTCGTCGGCCACCGCTCGCCGGCCTCGACCGACATCTACGCGAAGGTCGCCGTCGAGTCCCTGCGGGAAGTCGCCCTCGGCGACGGCGAGGAGGCCCTGCCGTGAGCCGGAACATCAGCGTCGAGGACGCCGCCGGCCGGTTCCTCGCGCACAAGCGGGCACTCGGGCGCAAGTACCACAGCGAGCAAAGCGAACTGCGGCTCCTGTCACGGTTCGCCGCCGGGAAGAACGCCGGGCTCGGTGACCTGACCCCGGCCCTGATGGAAGAGTTCCTCGGGTCCCGGCCCCGGCAGAGGCCCCGCAGCTTCAACCACCTGCTCGGCGTCGCCGACGGCCTGTTCCGCTGGGCCATCGCGCAGGAACTCCTCGACAGCGCCCCGGCGCTGCCCCGTCCGCGGAAGGCGGCCTCCGGGCGCGTCCCGTTCCTGTTCACCGCCGTCCAGGCCCGTGCCCTGCTGGCCGCCGCCGCGCTGCTTCCCGACAACTCCCGGGCCCGCGGCCGCGGCCACGTCTACCAGGCGATCTTCGCCTTGTGCTACGGGCTCGGACTGCGCGCCGCCGAAGCGTGCGGGATGCGCCTCGGCGACATCGACGCGAGCCGGAGCCTGCTCACGGTCCGGGGCGGAAAGTTCGGCAAGGACCGCCTGGTACCGCACGGGCCGCGGATCGGCGCCCTCGTGGCGGCGCAGGCAGAACGGCGCCGTTCCGGCGATCCTGCGGCCGGCCCCGGCTCGCCGCTGTTCACCTTCGACGGACGGCGGAGCATCCATCCCGGCACCGCCAGCCAGGCCTTCCACCATCTCGTCCCCGCGCTCGCCCTGCCCGTCCCGGACGGCGTTCTCGTCCCCGAGACTGCATGATCTCCGCCATTCCTTCGCAGTCGGGTGCCTGCTGCGCTGGTATCGCGAGGACGGCGACCCCCAGTCACGGCTCCACCAGCTGTCCACGTTCATGGGACACGTCGACCCCGAGTCCACGGCCGTCTACCTGACCATCACCGCCGATCTGCTGGCCGAGGCGAACCGCCGGTTCGAGTCCTTCGCCGGCCCGGCCTGGCTGGAGGCGGCGCTATGAGCCAGGACAAGCCGCTGGGACCTGTCATCCACTCGTTCTTCGCCGACCACCTGATCACCGTCAAGGGCCTGCGCCCGTCGTCGGTGCGCAGCTACCGGGACACCATCCGGCTGCTGCTGACCTTCGCCGCGTCCGACAAGTCCTGCAAGGTCACCCGGCTCACCCTCGGGGACCTGACCTATGACCGCATCGTCAGGTTCCTGCGCCACCTCGAGCACGACCGCGGCAACCACGTCCGCACCCGCAACCAGCGGCTCGCCGTGCTCCACACGTTCTTCGAGTACATCGCCGTCCGGTCCCCGGAAATGCTCGCCGCCTGCCAGCAGGTCACCGCGATCCCCATGAAACGCACCGCCCCGCCCGAAACCCGGTTCCTGGAAAGGGACGAGGTCGAGGACCTCCTGAAGCACATGCCCCGCGACGGCCGGCACGCACTGCGGGACCGGGCACTGCTGCTGTTCCTCTACAACACCGGCGCGCGAGCCCAGGAAGCAGCCGACCTGCGGGCCGGGAACCTCGACCTCGGCGTGCAGCCGCTCACCCGGCTGCACGGCAAGGGCGACAAGTGGCGGACCTGCCCGCTCTGGCGGCAGACCGCCGACCTTCTCTCCGACCTGACCGGCCCGGATGCCGGGCCCGGCGACGCCGTCTTCGCCAGCCGCGGCCAGCCGCTGACCCGCTACGGCATCTACAAGATCGTCAGGCGGCACACGGCCCGGTTTGATGATCCCCGGACCGGGCGGACGGTGAGCCCGCACACTTTCCGGCACACCGCGGCCGTTCATCTCCTCGAAGCCGGCGTCGAGGTCAACGTGATCCGGGGCTGGCTTGGCCACGCCGATCTGAGCACGACGAACCGGTACGCCGAGATCAACACCAAGGCGAAGCAGGCTGCCCTCCGCAGCCTCCAGCCGCCGGGTACTTCAGCGGGATCCCGCACCAAGCCCGTCTGGGAGTCCGACGACGCCCTGCTCAACTGGCTCGACTCACTCTGAACCGTTATGTGACCGTCAGGAGAACAGAACGCCTGCCCGGGCAGGAGAAACCTTCTGGCGGTCACATAATGCGGCCGGGCACATAAGCCGGACAACCTCAAGCCGGTGGTGGACAAGGCCGACCGGCTGGAGCCGTGGTGGAACCGGGAGTGGCTGGAGTACGCGCAGGCCCGCGGCCTGGTCGTGGACCCGGCCAGGGTCCGCTCCCCTCAAGACAAGGGGAGGGTGGAAAACGGCGTGAAATTCGTCCAGGTCAGCTTCTTCGCCGGGGAGCAGTTCGCCGGCATCGCCGACGCGCAGCACCGGGCGGAGGACTGGTGCCGCATCCGGGCCGGGATGCGGGTGCATGGCACCACCCGCCGCCGTCCCGCGGAGGTGTTCGCGCAGCTGGAGGCCCCGGCGCTGCTGCCCGCGCCCGCCGGGCCGTACCGGGTGCCGGCGTGGAGCGAAGCCAAGGTGCAGCGCGATTTCCATGTCCGGGCGCAGAACGCGTTCTACTCGGTGCCCTACGGCCTGATCGGGCAGCAGGTCACGGTGCGGGCGGACGGGACGCTGGTGAAGATCTACCACCGCGGCCAGGTGATCCGCACCCACCCGCAGCAGCCCGCGGGCGGGCGGGCCAGCGACCCGGCGGACTTCCCGCCAGACACCGACATCTACGCCCGCCGCGACGTGGACAAGCTGGCGAGGATGGCCGCCGCCCGCGGCGAGGCGATCGGGATCTACGCCGCCCGGATCCCCGGCATCCCGCTGCCGTGGACGAGGATGCGCGCGGTCTACGCGCTGATCGGGCTGGCCCGCGCTTACGGCAGCGACCCGGTGGAGCAGGCCTGCGCGGCCGCGCTGGAGCTCGACGTGATCAGCGTCGCCAAGATCAAGTCCATCGTGGAGAAAGGCACCGGGAAGCAGGCCACGCAGGCCGCCGCACGCAGCCGCCAGGCCAGCGATGCCGCCAGGGCGGTCACCGCGGCCCGGTTCGCCCGCGACCCCCGCGAGTTCGCCACCGCGACCGGCGTCCGCATGCAGGTCCTGCCCGGCGGACCGGACACCAGCGGCGCCTGACGGCGCTCATTTCATCTCGATTCATTTCATTGCGTTGCCTCTCATTTCATTTCATTCCGCCGTGCCCGGCACGGCAACAGCAGGAAGGACAGCGTCGATGACCGCTGCGACCGAGACCGGGACCGCTGACCCGACGCAGGCAGACGGCGCGCCGGGCAGGTGCCGCTACCCGGGATGCGCCAGCCCGGCCCGGGGCAAGGACCCGGCCGCGCCGGGTCCCCGGCCCGGCTACTGCGAGCAGGAGGTCCCCGAAGACCGCGGGGACGGCACGCCGGTGCTGGTCCGGCACACCGCGATGACCGCGTTCCGGCGCCGCCAGCAGCTCACCGGCCAGCCCGGCCAGGACCGGCCGGTCACCGCGGCCGTCAGCCGGGCCGCGGCCATCCGCGACGACGCCATCGCCGCGATGGGCCGGCTGGGCGCCCAGCTGTCCGCCGCGCTGGACCAGCTCGCCGTTCTCGGCGGCCAGCTGGCAGCGGCCGGCGACCCCGAGGCCGCCGAAGCCCAGGTGGAGGCGGTGCGCGCCGAGACCGCCGCCCAGCTGGAGCAGGCCCGCGCCGAGACCGCCAGCCAGGCGGTCGCCCGCCACGCCGCCGAGCTGGACGCCGCCGAGGCCCGCGCCGCAGCCGCCCAGGCCCTCGCCGCGGCCGAAGCCGAGGCCGCCGCACGCCAGCACGCCGAGCAGGGTGCCCGCGACGCCGACCGTGCCCTGGACGACGAACGACGGGCAGCCGCAGCACGGATCGCCGAAGCGGAGGAGGCCGTCACCGCTGCCCGCGCCGAGCGTGACACCGCCGTGGCCGCAGCCGGGCAAGCCCGCGCTGATGCTGCCCGCGCCCGCGAGCAGGACAAGCAGCGGCATGCCGCCGAGCTCGCCGCCACTGCCGCGCAGCTGGCCGCCGCGAACGACACCATCGCCGCGCTGCGCGAGCAGCTCGCCCGCGCCGAGAGCGCCCTGGACCGCGAGCGCGCCGGGCAGCACCGGACCGTCAGCCTGCTGCACGATCTCCTCGCCAGCAGGCCAGCCGCGCCCGCCGGCAACGGCGGACAGCAGCCGCACGCCGACGGCAGCACCGGGCACGAACCCGCGGATACGGCCGGCAACGCCACCAGCCGCCGCCAGGCGCCGCGATAACCGCGGCCGCCCCGCAACGGCCCGGGCACCCCCGCCCGGGCCCGCGGCAGCCCGCCGGCGTCCCCAGCACAGGCAAGATCAGCGATGAAAGGACACCCGATGACCCCGGCCGACCCGGTCAGCCCCGACCTCAAACGGCACCTGCGCACCCTCAAGCTCGGCCAGCTCCTGGCCACCCTCCCCGACCGGCTCACCCTCGCCCGCCAGCAGAAACTCCCCCACGCCGACTTCCTCGAGCTGCTGCTATCCGACGAAGTCACCCGCCGCGAGAACGGCTCGGCCGCCCGCCGCGCCCGCGCCGCCGGACTCGACCCCGACATGCGCATCGACACCTGGGATCCCACCGCCGCCGTCCGCTACGACCAGCAGCTATGGAACGAGCTGGTCAGCCTGCGGTTCGCCGAAGCCGCCCACGGGGCTTTGATACTGGGTCCCGTCGGGGTCGGCAAGACCCACCTGGCCACCGCGCTGGGCCACATCGCCGTCCGCCGCCGCCTCACCGTGCACATGACCCGCGCCGGCCAGCTGTTCAAACGCCTCAAAGCCGCCCGGCTGGACAACAGCACCGAAGCCGAGCACCGCCGGCTCGCCGCCGTCAACCTGCTGATCATCGATGATCTCGCCCTCACGCCGCTGGACGAGACCGCCACCACCGACTTCTACGAGCTGACCGTCGCCCGGCACCGCCACAACGCCACCATCGTCACCTCCAACCGGACCCCCGATGAATGGCTCGGCCTCATGCACGACCAGCTGCTGGCCCAGTCCGCCGTCGACCGGCTCACCTCCACCTGCCACGAGCTCGTCATCGAAGGCGACTCCTACCGCAAGCGCCAGCGCCCCAGCCGCCACTCAGCTTGACGGATCCCGCCGCACACCCCAAGATGACACAGCAGCCGCAAGGTGGTCCCTAGGTCGTGGCAACGCCCTGGTCCCATGGTCCTGGCAAATGACAGGCGCTGGCCGCACTAGGCCCGATCGACGAGGAAAGCGGCTCGCTCTCCGGTGCTGGTTCCATGCCGTGACCGCGCTGCGCGGTGATCCGGATGTCAGGTTACGAAGCCGAACGGGTCTAGCTGGGCAAAGGACCCAACTGACCGGAGCCATGATGAGTACAACCGCAGACATCGATAGCCCCCGCCAGGGCCAGGCGCCGGATCCGGCGCTGGACGCCAGGGCGGCCGCCTCGCTCAGCGCACTGTTCGAGGCGCGCCCGGCCCTCGCCGCCGACCTCGAGGAGGCCGGTCGCGCGCACACGCACCTGGGACAGCAGCGGCAGCGCGAGACCGATGCGCGGGAGGCCCTGACCCGGGCCGAACAGCGCGCGTCCGGGATGACCGCCCGCCTGGACCTGGCGGGCCACCGGTTCGCCGGGTTCACGGTCGGCGCGCTGGCCGTGGCCATCCTGCTGGTGTTCGACGCCATCCCGCTGAACTGGGCCGCGCAGGCGTTTGGCCTGGCCGCGGCGGCGACCTGGCTGGTCACCGGGATCATGTTGGTGGCGTCGGCCGGGGTCATGGTCGGGATTGAACTGACCCGCGAGGATTCCCGTCGGCGCGCGGCCCTGCTCATCCTGGTGGCGGCCGGGTACGCCGCCCTGGCCGTGCTTCGCACCGCCTTCCTGGTCACCGTGGCCGGGGAGTCGCCGGGTGCCGCGATCCTGCAGGCCGTCCTGCTCAGCGCGATCTCGGCCGGCCTGGTGGCCTGCGGCTCGGTGGTCATGGCGCGGACTCGACCGCTGGCTCTGGCCCGCGCGCTGGCCGCGGTGAAGCGCGCCCGCCGGACTGCGGCCGCTTGCCACGACGCGCGCCGCCGGGCCGAGGAGAGGATGCAGTTGCACTGGGCCGTGCCGCAGCGCGTGGTCCGCGAATGGTCGATCATGTCGGAGGCCCCGGCTGGCGCTAGCCACGCCGACTGGATCTCCGCGCTTGAGCGCGCCATGCGCGCGCTCCTCCCGGCGCAGTGAAGGCCCAGCAGTGGCCTCCCCTCGACCACCACGACAACTGCGCATTCGCCGTGTCGGTGGACTGGGATGCCGCCCAGATCACGCTGGACGGACCGCCCGCCGGGCCCGGGGGCGGGGCGAGTCTGGCCTCCGTACCCGGCGTCGAGATGGTCTTCGACCGGGCCAGGGGACGCCTGTCCCAGGTGGTGGTCGAGGCGAGCGAACCGTTCGGCCCGGTGGTCCCGGGCGAGCCCGTGCTCGCCTACCTCGGCCGGGTACTCGGTGACCGGGTAGCCGCAGCCGTGCGGCAGGCGCCGTACGGCACGGTCCCGCCCGTTACGCCGCGGCCGCACCCGGCCGCGATCGCGGCCCTGTCCCGGCTCGCCCGGCTGGATTCCGCCTGGCATACCACCCCCGTGCCATGCTCCCCGCTGTGGGCAATGGAGGCCGCCGACCTGGCCCGCCAGTGCCAACGGCCCTCCACCCTCGCCGGGCCAACCCCCCCGTCCGCCCCCGGGGCCCCGTTCCGCCCAGCCGCCGCCCCCGTCAGCGAAAACCTCAGCGGCTGGCTCGACCCGGCCCTGGTCCCGCCCGGCGTCTTCCGCTACGGCCTGTCGCCCGACTCCGACCTGGACATCCACGTGCACGATGGCGAAGAACGCCTGATCACCGTCGAGGCAATGCTCGCGGTCGGTGCGGACCGGTCCGCGCTGGCCTCGTGCCAGGTCCGACTGGTCGACTCCGATGCCCGGCGCGTCCCGGCAGTTTCCCCGCTTCGCCTCGATGGCCTGACCGCCCGTGCCGAACTCCCCGCCCCCGCTGCGGCGGGCCCCCTGTGGGTAGAGGTGGTGGACGACGAGAGGCGCCCGGTGCGTGGCACCCGGCTGCGGCGGATGCGCCGGGCCCTACGCTGGGCTGACGCGGCCCTGCGTGCGGCCAGCCGCCCCGTCGGCCTCGATCCTGACCGCACCGACGAGCAATGGGCCGGGCTGGCCGCGCTGGCCTGGGACCGCTGCCGCGTCGACTGGACCGCGGCGGGTGACGCCGACCGGGCCACCGCGGCGGCCCGGCTGGCCCGGCATCCGGTCCGGTGGACTCGTCCCTACCTCGCCGAGGCGACATGCGATCCGGCCGCGGTCCGGTAGCTCTACGCCGGCTCCTCAACCACGACGACCACCCGCCGGTTGTCCGGCGAGGCACCGGGCGCGACGAAGCTGGTGGCGCCGTGGCCGACCACGAGCAGCGCCGCGGCGCTGATCCCGTGGGCCTCGAAGAACGCGGCCACGGCCGCGGCCCGGTTCTCGGACAGCTGCTGGTTGCGCCGGGCGTCGCCGGGTGCGGAGGCGTAGCCGTTGATCACCGCGATAGCGCCCGGCTCCCGGAGCAGGGGCAGCAGCGGGGTCAGTGCCCCGGCGGCGGCCGGCCGAAGGACTGCGCTGTCGTTGCCGAACAACGCCGGGCCGGACAGCGCCTCGGTTACCTCCCGCCGGCCAAGGCCGTCGCTGACCAGTCGGCCGAGTTCAGCCGGGGTCGCCTCGGGCCCCAGCACGGACGCGCGGGCCGCCCCGGCCGCGATCAGCTTCTCCTGCGCCGAAGCCGCCCCGGCCGCGCTGGGCAGGAACGGCGTGAGGACGATGACGTCGGCCCCGGTCAGCTGACAGCCGGATGAGACGTCGCCGAGGCTGCCGGCGGCCATCAGCACGACACGGCCGCCGAACCGCGCCCCGGCCTGGTCGGCCAGGCCGGTCAGCACGCTGGAGGCCATTTCACACTCGGCGCCCAAGCTGCCCTGCCCAGAGCCCGAGACCGAACCGGCCCGAGCCAGCTGGCCCCGGACCCAGGTGTCCGTGCTCGCGGTTGTGCGCGATGCCACCTCACGCTGCGCCGCCGCGTACTGGCCATCCCAGTGCAACTGAGCCTTGTGGTACACCGCCTCCTGGTAGGAGGTGGCGCCGCGGGTCGGCGGGGTCGGCTTGGCCGGGATCCGCACGACGGCCGGGGCGGGGGAGGACGACGCCACGAGCGCCTGCGTCCCGCGCGCCGAGGCGATGTCTAGGTGCTCCAGCGGCCGGGCGGTCGCGCCGATGACCTGAAGGAGCGTGGCATTCTCAGGGCCGGCTGCCGTCACCGCCACCAGGGCTGACGGGGTGACATGCTCGGTCAGCACAACCTGCCCGGCGACGGCCGGGGGTCGCGGCGCGCCGAACAACCCCGTGCTGCAGCCCGTCGTGGCCACGGCCACTGCCGCGGCGATGGCGGCAAAGCGGGACCGCCGTATCATCTTCTTCATGCCGGAGCCTTCCGCGGGCCCACGCAGCTCCCGTAGAGCGCGGGTTCTACCCGAACGAGGCCCGGCGGCCCCGGACCTGACACAAATGTCAGGGCGCGGCGGCAGCATGCTCTGCTGTGTATGACCTCCTCCGAGGACAAAGCGTGCGCCCTGGTCGGCGGCCTGCTCGCCGGCCATCCGGAGGCACGGAGCCTGCTGACCGAGGCGAGTCACTGGCGTGGCCTGGCCGCGCACTCAGCCGCCCTGGCCACTGCGGCCAACCAGGCCGCCGATCTGGCCCGGCTGCGATACGAGGAGCTGCGTCATCGCCTCGATCCCCGCGGTCACCGCCGCACCCGGCACGGAGTGGCCTGTGCCCTGGTCGCTGCCATCAGCCTTGCCCTGGCCGGCCTGGCCTGGATCGAGCTGGCGCCCTGGATCGACGAGACTGGCCGCCCCGCGGGCTGGCTGGTCGCCACCGCCGTAGCGGCCGTCTGGGTATGCGGCGCCTGGCTGGCAGCGACCCCCGGTCACCCGCGGCGCGCCCTGCTGGCCGTCGCGGCGGTCGCCCTGACCGCGTTGCTTTCGGCTCTCGCCGGCACCCTGCCCGCAGTGCTGCTTGCCGTCCTAAGCGCACTTCTTGCCGTCATCGCGGCTGCCCTGATCGCCCGCGCCGAGTCGGCCGCGCTGGCCCGAGTCCGACGGCACTGGCGCCGCGCCGCCCGCCACCGGGACGCCGCGGTGGCCACCGCGCAGTCCGACGCCGAAACCGCCGCCGTCACCAGGGAAAGCTGGCTCAGCCTGGTCAGCGCGGCCACCGCAGCGGAAGACGAGCAACAGGCACGCGAGGCGATCGCCGCCGCGGCAGGCATGATTTAGCCCTACCAGATGGGGGTGCCGGGTAGACTCGGTAGCCTAGCCCGTCCTTACGTGATCTTCGATTGCGGGGATGGGGGTGCTGGCCTGGGGTTTTGTCGTGCTGAGGCGTCTGCTGGCGGCTCCGTTCGTGGGTACGGTGGTTACGGTCCGTCGAGGCTGAGCGGGATGGGCTTGCCGAGCAGCTCGAAGACGCGGCGCTGCTCGGGGGTGGGCGTTGCCAGTTTTTCGAGGCGTTTCCCGGCGAAGCTGACGGTGTTTCTGGTGAGTGTGGCCAGATGGGCGACCAATTCGTGGTAGCCGCGGACGGGCACCTTGTCTGGGGTGATTTTGCCGGTGTCTTTCGCGGCCGCGGCGGCGGATCTGCGGGCCGGGACTACCGGGTCTTCGCGGGCGGGCTTTGTGTTATCGGTGAAGGTGAGCGGCGCCAGTGCCCGACGCAGGTGCCAGGTGAGGTAGGTGGCGAGCATGCACAAGAACACGTGGCTGCGGACCCGGTTTTCCAGGTAATGGTAGATGGGCCGCAGGTCGATGTCCTCAGCTTTCATCGACCAGAAGTCGCGCTCGAGGTTCCCGAGGTCTTTGTATGCCTCGATGGTCTCGCCACTGCCAAGTTTGCCCGCGGTGGCGGATGTGCGGATGACGTAGATTCCGTCCAGCGCCGCCTCGGCCGCGATTTTCTCCTCGTCTCGCCGCCAGCCGAAACGCCCGTCGCCGATATCTGTGATGAAATGCTTGCCGACCTTGCGCTTATTGATGACCTTGCCGGCCTTGATCCCGATCTTGCCGGCGTCTTTCAGCCGGCCCGCCTGAACCGACTCCCTGATTTTGCCCAGTTCTTCCTCGGTGGCGGCCAGGAGGGATTCGCGCTTGGCGGCGCGCTGCGCGGCCAGCGCGGGATTGCGGCAGCAGATCAGCCGCTCGCCGGGATATCTCGGGTCGGTGATCTCGGCGAAGTTCTGGTCGTCGAACAGCGACATCTGCAGCGGCCCGTCATCCCTAGCCAGGGCCGCGATCGCGGGGGCGCGCAGGGCGGTGATCCAGCCTGCCCCCGGCAGCGCCTTCAGCTGGCCGATCCGCACCTTGGTGATCGAGCCGCGGTCGCCGGCCAAGATGACCTCATCGAGCCCGAATTTGCCGCGCACCACCGGGATGATTTCCCCGAATGCCACCGAGTCGGAGGTATTTCCGGGAAAGACACGGACCGCGACCGGGATCCCGGCCCGGCTGGTGACCATGCCGAACTCGATCTGCTCCCGGTTCTTCTTCCCGTCCCGGGAATGCCCGAACGCCCCCAGCGGGCAAGTGCGCCCTTCCAGCCACGCCGACGACAAATCGAACAATGCCAGCCCGCCGGGCTCCAGGTGCCGGGCCGCCAGTTTCTTCTCGATCGCGTCCTGCCGGGACAGCAGCCAGTCCATCGCCGCATACACCTCATCAGTGCCTGCATTTTCCACACCCAGGTCCGCGCCCAGCGTGGTGTCAGCCCACCAGCGGGTGGTGGCCAGCTTGGAGGCCGGCGCGACCGCCCGGGCGATAATCAGCCCGTACGCCAGATCCCGCTCAAGGCAATCCGGGCCCAGGAGCTTTTTCAGCCCCAGATCTCCGGCAAACGCTGTGCGTGGGGAGTTAAAGGCCGGGTTCGGGGTTGAGCCGGTAGGTGACGGGGCGGGTGTCGCCGGGCATGACGGGTGGTTCGTTGTTGACCTGCTCGATGAGCATCGTCAGGGCGCGGGCGACGCGGGGCGCGCGGGGCAGGTCGAGCTGGACGGTTATCGCGTCCGGTGTGTAGGTGATGACGCCGGCCAGGCCGCGGATGATGGTCTGGCGGGTGATGGCGCGGTACTCGTCGTCGTCGCGGAGGTAGGCGTTGAGCTGGTTCGATACCCAGTGCTCGGCATTGTGGGCGAGCAGCCGCAGGACCATCTGCAGGCCGCGGCGGCCCGTGCGCAGCAGCGCTTTCTTCGCGTCGGGGTCGATGTCGGAGGCGGGCAGCTTGGCGGGGATGTCCTTGCGGGCATCGACGGCGGCGGCCACGGCCTTGCGGGCGCGGGTGATCTTGGACTGGGCGGCGGGGATGGCCGCGTTCTTGGCAGCGGCGGTCAGCGTGGGGCCGGCGAGCAGCCCGGCTAGGGCGCGCTCGGCGGCGGCCAGCCTCTTCTCCGCTTCGCGGACCGCGGCGCTGGCTTTCTTGCGGGCCGGGTTATCGATGATCTTGGTGTTGGTCTCGATGCTGGCGATGTAGTCGCAGATCTTGCCGATCCCGTAGTTCTCGGAGGCGTACTTCAGGAAGTTCTCCTCCCGCCACCGGGATTTCAGCCAGGACAAGATGCCCGCCGGGCACGCCTGCAAGTCCGAGGTCAGGATCTGCAGCACGACCTGGCCGTGCTCGAACAGGGTGATCTGCCGGGCTTCGCCGTAGTCCTTGATCTGCACTTTCTCATCGGCCCAGGCGATTTCCCGCTGCCGGCCGACGACGGTGATGGTGGTGATGACCGGCAGCATCGCCGGGACGGCCAGCGGCGCCCGCCGGTAGGTGACCCAGTGCACGTCCTGCTCGCGGCAGTGCCTGAACACCTGGGGATAGGCGCCGCCGCGGTCGAACCCGAGCATGATCTTCGCGCCCGGGCCGGCGGCTTTCTTCAGCTCGGCCAGGGCCAGCGGCAGCGTGGTGCTCAGCCCGGACGGCTCCCCGGTGACGAAGCACACCGCCCGCCCGTCGTGCGCGGTCACGTGGGTGTCCGCGCGCCCTCGCTCAGCGCGCCCACGCTTGTTGTTCCAGCCCTTGGCGACCGGCTTGGCGCCCGTATACGGGACGAAGTGGTCATCGACGTAATAGACACCGGACAGGACCGGGTCCGCGGTGAGCATCGCGGACGCGAACAGCCGCTGCACCGCCACCGGGTCCGCGGCGTCGGCGATCTGCGCCAGCCGGGGCCGCAGCGCCCGCAGGCCCGGCAAGGTCCCGAGCCCGGCCAGCGGCCCGGCCTCAGCAGCGGTCAGGTGCTTGAACTGCTCGGTGGTCGCCGCGCCCAGCGCGAAGCACATGCTCACCGCGGCCAGCACCGCCGCGTCTCCCGGCTCCGCCGCCCGCCCGCCGGCCTGGGCCAGCACCGCGCCAGCGCCGGCCCGGGCGAAGAACCCGTGCAGCAGCATCGCCCCCGCATACCGGGACCGGAACACCCCCTCAGGAACCAGGGGCCACGACGGCAGCCCGCCAGGGCCGCCCGCCCCAGGCTCCCCGGCCCCCGGTCCTGGCCCTGCCGCAGGCTCAGGCGATGCCGCAGGCTCAGGCGATGCCGCAGGCTCAGGCGATGCCGCAGGCTCAGGCGATGCCGCAGGCTCGGGTGATGCCGCAGGCTCAGCTGCGGGCTCTGCCTGAACCCTCGCCGCCGGCCCGGCATCAGCCTCAGCCTCCGGCTCGGGATCAGCCGCAGGCCCGGTCTCAGCTGGGGTGGCCGGCTTCGGCTCGGTGAACAGGGGTTCCGCGGGCGCCCAGCCGGGCTCGCCGCCGCCGGCCGCCTGCCCGCGCCGGCCCAGGCGGCGGCTGATCGTGGTGTGCGCCACCCCCAGCTGCCGCCCGATCTGCGCGTCGCTGGCGCCCTGCGCCCGCAGCTGGCTGGCCTGCGCCCACTGCGCCGGGCTGACCGTCCCGGGCAGGCCCGGCCGCGGCTGCCCGATCAGCGCCGCCGACCCTTCCCGCATCGCCGCGTTATGCAGCGTGGAGACGTAGTTCTCCGTCAGCCCCAGCACCGCCGCGACCGTCCGGCCCCTGAACCCCAGCTGCCGCAGCGTCGCCAGCGCGATGTTCCGCATCGCGGTATCAGCGGCGTCGTACTCGAACAGGACCACCGGCCCGGCCGAGATCACGCACCGGCCCCCCGAGGTGAGCATCCGAAGGTCCCGTGCCTCTGGCATGCCTTCCAGGATCGCCGCAACCGCTGCTGACATGCCACTATACTACCAAAGCTTTAAGAATTACGCACAGACGATCGCGGATAAAACCGCACGTCACGGACTACACGTTTCGCCGTTGCCGGAGATCTGAGCCCCAGCCGCGATGCCATCATGTGCGCCGCGGCGACATGCCCGTGCGGCAATGACCGCTCGATTTCGAACATATCGCCCGCGTCCACCAGCACCGACCCGGAAAGCGACGCCTTCAGCGCCGCGATCGCGCTGTCGGGAAGCGCGGACAGATTCGCCAGCGTTTCCTTTTTCACTTTCCCGCCGTCGCGGTAGGAGCGGCGCAGCAGATAAGTCCGGTACGTCCGTGTCTGGCCGTTGCGGGCCCGGTAGGTCTTTGACGGGCTCTCGACGTACATCCCCGGATGCCGTGGGTCCTTCACACGGCTATTATCGCAGCTCAAGCCTGCGATGTCCAGGATATTCGTGGGTACATTCTGCGCCGTCTAGCGACCAATTAACGCAGGTCATCCTGGCCGACGCTACAGACGGTTACTGCAAGTTCGGCCTAGCCTCGCCCAGTCGCCATCGTCCACCGGAACGTGCTGTCGGCGAGCTGCTACGCGTGTGGTTGATCGAACTCGTGTCGGCCGTGGCGAGGCATGCAAGCTCGCGGCGACGGCCCCCCCGCCGCCACTGCGGCGGCGGTGCAGTGCGGGCTAGCTCACGGCCGCAGATCTTCCGGGCCAAGGACGGCTGCCAGCAGCCGCCAGATGGCCTGCCGGGCCCGGCACCGGCGCTGCTGCAAGGTGCCAGGCTTGACGTCCGGCGCACCGAACCACTCCGGATAAGCTGTCACCAGCGCCTCGTTGAGCTCGCTCCGGCTGACAGGACCGTCCCCAGCTACCGCTGCCTCGGCCACAGTCATGACGACCCCGCGGTAGCGATACGGGTTGGGGGAGTAAGGCGGGATCGTCAGCCAGAACTCGGCCCGCCTCGCCCGTAGCCGCCCCCGCCGGTCCGCGGCGTCCAGGCGGCCGAGCGCGTCGTGCTCGGCGGACGGCATGCCGTTGGCCGCGCCCGCCGCGGCGTCGAGGTCGTCGGCCGGAATGCCGTGCCGGGCCAGGTCCTGGCGCAGGTGCCGCCAGGTGTTGACCATGGTCTTGTAGAAGTAGCCGCGCGGGTTCTCGATCGACTCCCGGGCGGCCGTCCTGGCCATCGCGTACCAGGTCTCCTGGAGCAGGTCATCCGCCATGCCGCCGGCCAGGCGCCAGGCCGCGTGCCGCATGCCGGGATCGTAGGCGATCGCGGCCAGCTCCTCGTAACCGCCGGATCCGGCCGGGTTCGGAAGGTTCGCGCTCGACACCGTAGTCCTCGCTTCCGCAGTGACACCCCAGGTAGTTCAAAGGTCGCGCAGAAGCACAGCGAATGGACCCGCGAGGGTTGGTTAACGACGCTAAAGGCCGACGAAGAGGCGCGAAAGACGGCGAGCGGCCCCTTCGCCGACTTTCACAGACGCCGTCGGCGAAGGGCAACAGGGCTGGCCGCTAGGGCTTGCTGGCGATCAGTTTGATGTGACTATGCCGGTGCATGGGGAGATCGGAATGTGCCATCTCGCTCTTGTCCCGCTCGAAGTAGATGAATTCGTTTCGCCATCCCCGGTAACAGTTGGTTACGACTCCGTTCTCCTTGTCGGCGTAGACGGGAACAAATTCGTGGCATTCCGGAACCGGCGTATAGTCGCTCCACAGCGAGATGACGTTGATCCCGCTCCGCCGGGTCGCATCCTGCATGAGCTCGATCACCCGCTGCTTATTCTCGACGTAATGCAGGACCCCGTTGCAGACAATCACGTCGTATTTGCTGTCCGCCACGAAGTCCTGGATGTCCGACGCTATGACGTTAAGCTTGGTGCCCGCCCCGGCGGCGAACTTCCCGATCTTCTCCGCCCCCACCTTGCTCACCTCGACCGCGTCGACCTCGTAGCCGAGCAACGCAAGCCGGATGGCATCTGTCCCTTCACCAGCGCCGATGTCGAGCGCCCGGCCGGGACTGCGGTCGGCGAGCAGGCGCAGGGTCTGCTGGGTCAGCAGCGACGACGGATAGGCGTCAGGCTCCAGCGCGTACCGGCCCTCGTCCCGCCACCAAAACCGTCCGGATCCCGCATATACGTTATCGAAGTAATCGGATATGCGCATGGGTGCGTCGTTCAGTGTCACCTTAGACCTGCCTAAGGAATATGGAAATGGATGGAAGCAGACAAACGGGTGAATCAGAGTTCGACGGGGATCAGCTGCATGATCCGCTCGTCGCGGTAAAGCTCCGCCAGCCGTTCCACGGCATTCCGCTTGGCCTCGTCGTCGCGCATTAGCATAAGGTGCTCGGCCGCGCCGGGGACGCCAACACGCCCGTAGAAAGGCAGCAGTATGGTGAAGAACTCGCGGAACTGAAGACCCGACAAGCCGACGAGTTCCGCCTCTCCTTCGTACCCCGCCCAGGATTGCCGGGTGTTTTCTTCCAGCTCGGCCAGTTCGGCCGTGATACTGCCGAAGTCCGCGGTCCTGGCCGCCGCGGCATCGGTCAGTCTCTGTGCGAGCTCGCCGTAGTCGTGCAAGGTCAGGTTCAGGGCGGCGATCTCAAAGGCGGCCGCCCGCACCTGGCGGCGCGGCGAGGGGACTTGGCACAGGGCCAGCGCCTTGCGCAGCACCTGGTTCTCCCGGATCGCGACCAATTCGCTGACCGAGGGCGAGGACATCTCGGCCTGGTCCCAGAACTGCAGGTCCTCAGGAAGCTGACAGCCGTAGACGAGGAAGAACAGGTGCTCCTTGTCCGGATGCAGGTACCGGCCGGTGGCCAGTGGGCGGATCTCACCTGCCTCGACTTCACCCGTCTCCATCAGCACGCGGTTGCGCGCCGCGGCCATCGGGATCTCGTCGTCTAGGCCGAACTCCATTCCCGGCTCGACCGGCTCGTCCTGCATGATGTGGCCGGCCAGGTGGGTGCAGCCGGCCGAGCTCACGGGTCGCGTTCAGCTGGGAGCGCAGCTGGAGTAGCGGCTCGGCCCGCCCGTCGCGCTTTCGCCAGGTGATGACCAGGACCATGGCCAGCCAGCCCTTGACGCCTGACGCGTCGACCAGCACGCTGCGCCGGTACCTGGTGCTGGTGGCCCGGAACCGTTCCTCGACAACCATCCCGAACGCGACCACCTTGTTGTCGTCGATGCTGTTGTCCACGACCTCGTTGAATACCTTGGAAAAGTAGTGCCCCCGAGTGTCGTCGAGCTGCAGGAAGAGGTGATCGGACGCGCTGCGCTGCCGCCGTCGGATCAGCAGCTGCACGATCCGCCGCCCGTCGGGCATCTCGAACAGCGTGCCGATCAGCGGTGGGAAGTACGGCGAATCGTAGATCTTCCAGGTGGTCCGGCCGGGAAGCCCACGCAGGAGCACCCGGACCGTTCGGCGCCCGAAGACGGCCAGCCTACGGCGCAGCAGCCGGGCCTCGACAGGGTCCGGGTACCCGCGTTGGTCGCTGACCCGGTCCAGCAGGTCGTCGCCGAGGAAGACGACCCGGACGGACGACCAGCAGCCGTCCCGTCGGAGCATGGCCGCCCGCTTGCGGGCCAGCGCGATCCGCAGCATCGGGGCCAGGGACTCGTTGGTGAACCCGATGATGGTGATGTTCTCGGCCTGGGACAGCAGGCTGATGAAGTGTTCGCCGTCGTCGATGTAGCCGGTGGTCGCGACGTGCTGCTGGACCTCGGACGCGGGCGCCACGTCGTTCGTCGCGGAGGTCGGAGTGTTAATGTCGACGGGCTCCGCGGGTCCAGTCGGCCTGGCCGCCGCGACGAACCGCGGGAGAAAGTCCGCGAAGTTGTCGAAGGCGGCATGCCTCACCTGCCGGAACCGCACTTCATTGCCGAATCCGAGTCTCCTCTGCGCCGTGTCGAGAAGCTCTCCGGCGCTCTTAGTGACCCGGCTCTGCGAGTCACCGAAGAAGAGCGCTTTCACCAGCTGCGCATCCCCTTCGTTCTCGGCCTCAAAGGCGGCTATCGCGTCCCGGAGCAGGTATTTCAGCTGCGCGATCCGGCTTGTCGTGTGGCCTCCGGTGACCGACTGGTATTCGTCAGCCAGCCGCTGCAATCCGGGCCGGGGCACCGGGCTCTGGTTGTGCGTGCCGACGTCGAGCCGCTCGACTCCGCGCTTGCGGCACGCAGCGAGTTCCAGCAACAAAGCCTTGGACTGGCTGCCTGGAGGACGCGCGGTCATCCGCCAATTCTGACATGGCGGATGCAATCGTGGATCTGCCGATTTCGGCCTGGGTCTTCGCGCGTGGAGGCGACCCGTTCTCCCCGGGCCAGGGTACATGCGCAATGGCAAGCTTACGGCCGTCATCGCGCCTCCTGAGGTCTGTCGATGGTGAGGTTCTCCGGTGGCGCGGGGCGGGGGGCCGCTACCCCGTTGGAGTCGGACAAATGATGGCCGGCATGGCCGGCGAAGGGATGGCCGAAAGCCGACGAGAATGTGCGAAAGTTGGCGAAGGTTAAGGTCGCGGCCTCAGGATCGTCTGGACCGGATCATTCGCCGAGCGGACCGGTGGTCTCTTCACTCGTAGCCCGCGGCCACAGCCGGCATCGCCAGGTCGCCCGGCCGGTTCTCGGTGATCCACGCGTCGATCCGCTTACACCAGGAGTACAGCCACTGGACCTGCGCCTCGTGGTCGGCCGAACGGGGCACCTGGTTATGGGCATCCGCCATCACTGCACGCACGCAGGGAATCCTCACGCCATCACAGCAACCGCGCTACTGCTGGCTGGGAAAGGGGAGGAGCCGTATCGACGACCTCAAGCGCGGCATCAAACTCGGTCCCTGGGCGTCCTGCATCGACCGGCTTGCCGTCACCCGGCCCAAGCCCGCGCCCTGTCCCATGAGGGCGCGGCCATCACCGAAGGTCCCACCAAGACCGGCAAGCCGCATGTCATCGACCTGGACGTCGCGACGGTGACCCTGCTCAAGGCGTGGAAGGCTGAACGGGGCTCGGCTGCGCTGGCCCTGGCCATGGATGACGCGCTGGTGTTCGGGGACTTCGAAGGCCGGCACCGGCACCCCGGGCGGTTCTCGCGCCTCTTCAATGAGACGCTGGCCCGCTGCTGCCGGGAGCTGAAAGGCGGTGCACCGCCCGCCATCAGGTTCCATGATTAAGCCGACCTTCGCGTTATGCCGACCTCTGGGAGGATGTCCTGCTCGGCGGGGTGAGCCATCGGATGATGTCGGCATAACGAAGTGACTTCGAGCCATCATGTCCTTCTCGTCAGCGAGAGGAGGAGTCAAGATGGCCGGGGCAACGAGCGGGATCAGCAGAGTGCTGGTGATGGGGCCGTTGGCCCCGTTCGCGGAGGACTATCGCCGCGAGCTGAGGGGGCGCGGCTACACGGAGCGGTCGGCGGTCAATCAGCTACGGCAGGTGGCCCGGTTCAGCGGCTGGCTCCAGGCGGGCCAGCTGAGCGTCTCGGAGCTGAGCGCCGGTCGGGTCGAGGAGTTCCTTAGCTGACAGCGCGCCGTCGGGCGGCACCGATCCCAGTGGTCACGGCCGGGGTTGGTGTGCCCGCTCGACGTGCTGCGCGAGCTGGGGGTGCTGGCGGTCGGCGAGCGGGTGCGGGCGGCCTCGCCGGCGGAGGTGCTGCTGGCCGGGTCCGGGCGCTACCTAGCGGCTGAGCATGGGCTGGTGGCGGGCACCGTCCGCGGTTGTCACGCGGCTGGCAGCTCACCCGGTCGCGCACGCTCATCGAGCCGCGCGGCGGGGTGATCATCGCCGAGTTCTTCGACATCGACAAGTCACGGTCGATCCCCTGGCAGCGCCGACCGCATGTACCGATCGGAGACCACCACGCCGCCGAAAGACGGCAGGATCCCGAAGTCGCGGAACGATTCCAGGCTGCGTTGCCCCAGGAAGAACAGGGAGTACCGCTCGGTGAAGGCGCCGAGGACGTATTTCTTGTTCCCCGCGGGCCCACAGCGCAGCGTGGTCTCATCGAACCCAGCCACCCACGCGGCGGTGATCAGGGTCTTGATCAGCCTGACCACATCGGCGGCCAGCTCCGCGGCCTTGCGCAGGCAGGAATGGATGAACCCGGCCGAGACTTGCGCGCCGGTGACATCAGCGATCAGCTGCTGGCACCGTTCGACGGGCACGTGCTGGAAGACGACCAGGTAGACGGCCAGGGCGCGCAGGTTCGGCCCGATAGAAACTGCCGCGTCGGGCACTCCCGGCGGGCGGACGGCGACGTGCTCGCCGCCGCAGCCGCACCGTGCCCGGTGCATGTCGTGCTGGATACGCTGCGCGGCCGCCCGTGGTATCTCCAGCTGCTGGAGGGAGCGGGCCACGCCCAGGTCCTCAGCGCCGGCCAGGTCCGCGCCGCATCCACACCCCCCGGACGGGTAGTGGTCCTTGACATCATCCGGTTCCGCCCAGGTCATCGCTGATCCCGGCGCCCCGGGCTGCTTACCCCGGCCCCGCCTGGCAGCGCACTCGGCGGCGCGCCGCTGCTTGCGGGGAGGCTTGCGGCCCGGCTGGTCGTCACCGGATGGCGGCATCGAGGAGTTGCCGCTGTTACGCGAGATCATTCGCTCCAGCCGGGCGACCCGGGCCCGCAGCTCTTCGATCTCCCCGTCCCGGGCCGCGCAGCCAGCACAATCCGGGGCAGGCGGCGGCAGATCGGTCACAAGCCACCATCATCAGGGCAGGCCCGCCGTAACAAAGCCGACACCCCGAGTCAGCTAGAGAAAGATCATCAGCCACCCTGATGATCACCAGCTGTCACTGAAGCCGGGAACCCAAAGCTATGGGTGAATGTTTACTTCGCAGGCGGGGGCACCACGGCTGCAGGCCGACGAACATCCTGTTGTCGTACGGGCTCCGTGAACAGCCTCATGCGACGTCCGAATTCAGTCGGTGCCGGAGGAAGGAGCCTGGGGATCGCGACTGGCATCGGGCTGCTTGCGAGGCGACAGAGAGCGCCATCTCCCTGCTATCACAGGCGAAGCAACACCCCTGTCGCGTGCAGGCCGGTGATGTGGTCACGGATGGCACGGGGCTGCGGGCCGCCGCGGATGAGGATCCCGCATTCGAGGTTGGACTCCATGGCGCGGCTGGTTAGGTTCGCGCTGCCGACGAGCGCAACCTGGTCGTCTACCACGATGATCTTCGCGTGCAGAGCGGTGCCGGGCGGGCGCGATGAGGCCGGCCAGTGCAGGCGAAGCACGTTGAGGCCGGAGAAGGGTGTGCCCGCTGCCGTGTAGGACGGGTTGTCCTCGTGGCGTTCAGCCAGCAGGGTGACTGCTACATTCCGTGCAGTTGCGGCTGAAAGCGCTGCCTTGATTGACGGCTCGTTGTGGGTCGCGTAGCTCACCAGCAAGATCTCTGACCGCGCCGCGTTGATCAGGTCGATGACGGCCGCCGCCGTCAGCCGTGACGATGAAACTCCCGATTCCGGGCCCGTCCAGACGACCGAAACTGACTGCTGGCGTGCACGCGAAACCGCGTGGGCGGCGCCGGCCAGCATCCCCGACAGGTAGGCCGGCTCGGCGTAGGCTAGCCGCTTGCTGAGCTGATCGCACGCGTCGCGCAGGATGACGGAGCCAGCTGTGGCGCGGAGCCGCCGGACGCCGGATTCGCCCTTGGCCGCGGCCTCGGCGAGTCGGCGGACATCGGTGATTGGCAGGCGTTCCCCGATCCGGCAGGCCCAGTCAGTCACGTCGGGTGGGTGGGAGACCGAAGCGCCGCCAGGTCCGCTCACGACAGTTCGAAGGCGAGGCCGTCGCCGGTCAGGTTGACAAGGACCGCCCGGTCCAGCCACCGGTTGCCCGCCTCGCAGCTCGTCTCGGATGCGAACAGGCAGGCGTGGCAGGCGGCGTTGTGCAGCGTGGCGGACGGGAACTCCGGGATGTGCTCGGCGCACAACGGGTCGGACGAGCAGTGCGCCGCCTCGTCGAGCGCCGAGGCGAGGATCCGCTCTAGGTACCGTCGCTCGCCAAGTGAGACGAGCCCGCCGAGCGTGCCCTCGCTGTCGCTGGCCGCCGTCGAGATCAGCACGCCGGCTGCGGGCGACGACGGGGTGCCGAGGTAGATCCGCTCCCGCAGCGACGCCGACGAGTACCCGCACTCCAGCGCGACCTGGCGCATCAGCATGTGGCTCAGCGTGTGGATCAGCAGGAACCGGGCGACCGGGAACCCCGTCGTAGGCGTCTGGTCCCGGTCCAGCGCCCACTGCCGGTAGGCCCGCCCCAGCGCGGTGATGTGCTCGTGCTCGGCGATGGACGACGCCCATCGCGCGACGTGCTGCTCTCGTAGCTCCAGGAAGATGCCCTCGCCTCGCTGCTCCACGGCTGGCACCCACTCCGCCGGGCCTCGTGCGAGCGGGATCCGGCGCCCGCCGATCCTCGGCAGGGCGGCCGGTGGGCCGATCACCGGACGGTGATCAATGGGATCTTCTTCCGTGCCCGGGCGGGCTGCCCGTGGCGGGACCTGCCGGAGGGCTTCGGGAATTGGAAGACCATCTATAACCGGCATCGCCGCTGGTCACTGGATGGAACCTGGGAAAAGGCCCTGGACGGGCTGCGGGCCGGGTGTGATGAGGCCGAGGGCAAGGACTGGACGGTCAGCGCCGACTCGACGGTCACCCGGGCCCATCAGCACGCGGCCGGGGCCCGCCATGCACCGGCTGCTGATGACCGCACAGGGGGCTCCAGCGAATGACAAGAAATCTGGCCGGGAAGGGATTGGCCGCTCCCGCGGCGGGCTGACCACCAAGATCCACCTGGCCGCTGACCTGCGCTGCCGCCCCGTTGCCCGGCTGACCAGCCCCGGCCAGCACGGCGACTCCCCCCGGTTCATCCCGCTGATGGACGCGGTCCGCATCCATGGGCGCGGCCTGGGCAGGCCCCGCAGCCGGCCCGGCCGCGCGATGGCGGACAAGGCCTACTCCTCCGCCGGCAACCGCGCCTACCTGCGGCAGCACCGCATCAAGGCGGTTATCCCCGTCAAGGAAGACCAGAAAGCCCACCGCCGCAACCGTGGCCGCTCCGGCGGCCGGCCGCCGGTCTTTGAACGACGGGTGGTACAAGAAGCGCAACACCGCCGAACGCTGCTTCAGCAAGCTCAAGCAGTTCCGCGCCGTGGCCACCCGCTACGACAAGCGCGAGCGCATCTACCAAGGCACCATCGACGTCGCCTCGATCAGCATCTGGCTACACGACCCCGTCCCATGATCCACGGGACACGCCCCAGCGGGGCTTCGCCCCAGCCCGGCGAGCCATGCATGCCTTGAACCCCGTTTCAGGCCAAGCTCACGCAGGGACTCGCGGTCAGAGTGACCGACCGCCGCCGCCCGCTCGCCGATGAATGGTGACCGTGACGCGAAGTGCGTATGAGCAGGTCAGGTGCGCTGTCATTGCGCTGTGGAGCGAGTACATTCCACGCTACGCCGCTGAAGACGATCCATGAACACCAAACTTGACTCGATCTCCCCGGCTTCGCCGGCCCTAGCTCGGCTAGCAGTGCGCTGCCGCGGCCGGCGCCGAGGCCGACCTACAGCATGCTGGGTCACGACGCCTGGGCAGGCTCCCGGATTCCGCTCATCGGCGACTGGCGGACGGCGCTGCGCCGCGCCTTTCCCAGGCTGCTCGCCGCGCAGCGGGCCGCCTCGGCGGCCAGGTAACGGGGCGGGCTACCGGTTCGCCGCATCCGCCGCCTTGCGCAGGCTTCCCAGGTAGGCCTTGCAGTCAGCGTAAACGGGAAGCAGCCCTGCGCGGCGCGCCTGCTCGAGGGTCGGCGCGGCGGCGTCCCTCGCCGAAAGCACCGGTTCCGTGTCCGCTGGCCACTGGATGCCGATGTCCGGGTCCAGGGGATGTACGCCGTGCTCGCGTTCCGGCGAGTACGGCGTCGAGCACAGGTAGATCACCGTCGCCTCATCGCTGAGGGCGGTGAAGGCATGCCCCAGCCCTTCGGACAGGAACACGGCACGTCGGCTTTCGTCATCCAGCCGCACCGCCTCCCAGCGCGCGTAGCTCGGCGAGCCGACCCTGATATCAGCAACCACGTCGAGGACGGCGCCGCTGACGCTTGTGACGTACTTTGCCTGCCCCGGGTAACCAGTCACGGGTGCTCGGTTAGTTGATCATGCTGGGTGCGGTGGCATCCAGGTGTTTCCGGTGAGGGTGTCACGGATGGCGGCGAGTGGATGGCGGCCGTGGCTGCGCGCGGTGGTGAGGTAGGAGCGGATGCGGCAGTGGCGCTGCAGGGTTGAAAGGGTGCGCCAGCAGCCGCTGATTTTGGCGGCGAGCTTGTAGCCGCGGACGGCGTTTTCCGATCCGTTGTTCGTGGCGGGGACGTCGAAGCGGGTGGCGAATAGCCAGACCTGCGCGGCCTTGCGTTTCAGCCGCCGGGCCAGGATCAGCCCGGGGTGGTTTCCCTGGTGCCAGCGGGGGACAGGTTGACGGAGATCCCGCAGGCGACGGCCTGGTCGTAGCTGTGGCGCAGCCTGGCCAGCAGGGCGGGGTCCAGGCTGGCCTGGCGGGCGTCCCGGGCGGTCCTGACCGCGGCGGCGGCCGCGCGGAGGGCATCGCCGGCCTGCCGGGTCCAGACCTGGGATTCCGGGTCGGTCGCGTAGGCATCGTCGAGGTATCTGTAGAGGTGGGCGAGGCACTGCTGGACTCCGGTGAGCCCGGCGTCGTAGCTGAGGTAGCCGCCGTAGTCGTCGCGGACCAGGGCCCCGCGGTAGCCGTCCAGGATCCCGAAGCCGGTGACCGGCGCCTTGGTGCGGTTCCCGGCCGCGCCGTACCAGATGAGGTCCGGCCCGCCGCCGATATAGGCCCGCATGGTCCGCACCGTGCAGGCGTGCGGGTTTCCGCAGTCTTCCGCGCTGGTCGCCGCAGTGGTGAGCGGGGCGGGGGTTTCGTCGGTGCCGAGCACGTCCGCCGTCCGCAGCGCGTCTTTGAGCGCGTCCTCGAACCCGGCGGTGATTAACGCCGCGTCGAGGCGAACCAGGCACCGCGATACGAACCCGGTGGAGACCGGCGCCTTGAGCAGGGCGCCCATCAGGTCCGCGGCCCGCTCGACCCCGATCACGTCCGTGCTCGCCAGCAGCGTTGCCGCATCGGTCACGTTCGGCCCGTAGCAGACCGGGCCGCCGGTTACCCCGGCCGGGGCCGGGGCGGTCGTGACCTGCCCGCACCCGCAGGCCCGGCTCATCATCTGGTACTCGGTCACCGTCAGCGCGGCCGGCGGGATATCGAGCACCTGCACGGCACGGGCGACCCGGCCCGTGGCGCCGGCCAGGTCCGCGCCGCACCCGCCGCACGTGCCGGGGTCGATGACCCGGGTCTCATCCGGCCGGGCAGCCCACGCCAGGCTCGCACCCGGATGGCCTTTCTGCCCGCCCTGCGGCCGTGCCGGCCGTGCCCGCCTCGCTGCCTGCCTGGCGGCCTTCGCCTTCGCCTCCGCCGCGGGGCTGTCCTGGCTCGGGGGCTGCGATGAGTTCGAAAAATCCCGGCCCGCCTGCCGGCGCAGCGCCGCGACCTCGGTCCGCAGTGTCTCGATCAGCGCGGCCTGCTCCGTCACCACCGCCAGGAGTTCCGAGACCCGCGCCGTCAGTTCCGCGTTCGGGACAGCCAGCTCTTTATAGGACGGCTGCTCCGGATCCGGCATCCCCGAACCCAACCATGATCACAAAGCGGACGCCAGCACCGACACGCCGCAGATCAACAGGGGGCGTGACTGGTTACTTCGGCTGGTAGACGCGGATGCTCAGGTTGAAAGGGCCGCTCGGCGGACAAGGAAGCCAATTCGCGTCCTTCTCCGCGCCTGGCGACCCGGCCTGGATATACAGATCCAGCGAGCCGTCCGCCTTGTACTCAAGGGGCATCGTGGACAGGATCCCGTAGCGCTCGATGGGGTTACGTACGTAGAAGTTCTCCCGGTAGGCCGAGACCGACCAGACTCCGCTGGCCGAGGGAGGCAGCCCCTCCTTCTCGAGATGCAGGATGTACTTGCTAGCGCCGTCCAGTGGCTTTCCGTCGCCATCCACGAAGGCAGTAGGGTATATCGCATCCTCCGCCGTCAGCGCGTAGCGCCCGCAGCCTGGCCGTGATCTCGTCGGCAAGCTCCTGATCGTCTTCCACGACCAGCAGCGTGGACGTGATCTCCTCCGCCTCGGCGACCAGCTCAGGGTGCCGGAGGAGCAATTCGGACAGCAGGACGGAACGCTCGTCATCGGACAGCCGTCGCTTCCAGGGGCGCACAGCACCATCATGCCGCCCGGCTGGCCGGGGTGGCCGCGGGGTGCTGCGGACCGGGCACCTCGCCGCGACGCGCCGTCTCGCCGCTGCGGCGGGCCCGATCCAGATACCGAACGAGCGATGGTGACTCAGTTCGAAAAGACCTGGGCGCCCAGGTGTGGACCGAAAGAGCCGGATGGGCTATCCGGGAGGTCAGCCCAGTTGCCATGGGTGGACCGTCACAATTGCTTCAGCGCCGCGACATACTTCTCGTCGTCGCCCCTGTGCGCGTCCCAGGTCCGCGCCAGCCGGTCCAGCACCCAGTCCCGCGACCGCCCTGCGTCGCGCAGCCGCCACGCTGCCTCCCACACCTGTGGCGGGTCGCCGTCCCATAGCTGCTGCACGACGGTGACGAAGGACGGGAACCGCTGCTGCGACACCCCGCGCGCGCTCGCCTCCATCACCGTGAGCAGGGTCCGGTCGCTCGGGACGGCCGCGTCCAGTTCGCTGGCCTCGCGCCGCGACCCGTCGCTTTCCTCCGCGAGCCCGTCGACCCGCTCGACCGGCAGCGGCACCGCGAACACCCGCCGTTCGATGACCGCGTTCACGACGTTGCTGGTGCTCGCGTCCTGGTCGTTGAGGTCCTCCAGGTACCGGCGCAGCGGCTGCGCCCCGGGCCCGTACCATGCGCCGGCGAACCGGACCAGTGTCGCCCGCAGGCTGAACCCCAGTCGCCGCCGGGACCTGTCCGTCAGCTTGATCCGTTCCGCGAGCCAGTCGGTCCAGGCCCGCACGGCCTGCGGCACGGCCTCGCCGAACCGGTCCGGCGCGATCGCCGCCCTCGGCAGCGCGTCCACCAGGACCCGCTCCAGCACCGACGGCCCGATCAGCACCGGCTCGCAGCCGAGGTGCCCGACGCAGCACATGGCCAGCATGTGCGGCACCTTGCGCGCGATCGGGTCCCACAGCTCCGCCGCCCGCGGTGACGCGAGGAAATCCTCGACCAGCGCCCGCCGCGCCTCGGCCGGCCACCGCTCCGCTGCCGCGTCCGTGACCGCCGCGCCCGGAGCCAGCACCGCCGCACGGGCGCTCGCGATCGCCAGACTCGAGCACAGCAGGCCGTACCTTTCGCCGCGATCCGTGCCCGGTCCCGCTCCGTATTTCCAGAACGACGCGATCGCATCGCGCAGCAGCCCCCCGGCTCCGGCGTGGCTGATCTCTCGGACCTCGCTGCCGTGGCGCTGCGCGTCCTTCGCCATCCGGCGCAGTTGCTTGTCTCCTGGCTCATCCGCGACCACGAGCGTGGTGACCGCGCCGTGCCACGCCCTGTCGATCACCCCGAAGACGCAGTGCGGCTCCGTCCCTCCCCGGTAGCTGAACTCGCACAGCACCGCGAGCGTCTCGCCGAACTCGTCCTCGGTGACGTAACATGCCCCGGGCGTGACGCGTGCCAGGTCATCGACCCACGCAGGCGCTCCCCCTGCGGCGGGTGCGGTGCCGTCGTCCGCGCCCGGCAGCGCGCCGCGATCCCCCGCCAGCTCCGCGGCGGCCCCGGCTGCGCACTCGACCACCTCCGGCGGCGCGAGCACCGCGAGCGCCCGCAGCACCGGGTACGCGTACGGGGGAGTGCGCCGCTCAAGCCCCTCCGCCATGTGGCGGATTGCCTCGACGAGCAGCTCGCGGGTCGTCTCCGGCTTGATCCCCTCCTTGGTTCCCGCCTCGGTCACGTTCCCCAGCACGACGCCCGTCGCCACCTCGGCCTGGAAAGCCGACGGAACACTTTCCGGGTCACCCAGTACTTTCAGTTCCGGGTCACCCAGTACTTTCAGCTGGTCGACCAGCGCGTCGGCGAACTCACTGCGGGCCGGCGACAGTGACTGCCAGGCAGCGCCTGGCCGTGTCGCGGCCCGCGCAGACGCCCGCGCTGCATTCCCCCGGACCCGACGCCCCTGCCTGCCCGCCTTGACCTTGCGACCACGACTCTTGGGACTCACCCGTCCGAGCATGCCACATCCGTCGCGGTTAACCGCCGCGCGATCCGTGGAAGAAGCCCCACCGTCCGTTCGGGAAGTCTCATCTGATTCCGAACGGACGGTGGCGGCTGTGCACAGCCTGCATGTCTCCGGCCGCGGTCTGACCGCTGCGCGCCTTCTCCATGGCTTCGCGGGCGCGGGTGGCTAAGGTTTGAGAGGTGCGTACCTATTACGAGATCGAGGAAACCGATGCCTTCCTCGCCGCCCGTGAGCTGCTGCTGAGGCGGTGCGGGGCCTGGGCCGAGGCGAATGGCCTGGTGATGTCGCTTCCGCTGGCCGGGACCCTGCTGGATTCGCGGCACTTCAGCTCGGACGGGCGGCTCGGCTACTGGACCCCGGCGCAGGTACGCCGGGCGCTGCTGGAGTGGATCCCGGAGAAGGTCACGGCCCCCGACGAAGATCTGCTGGACGCGCCTGAGACGCTACGGACCCTGCTGCGCTATCTGGACGCTCACGGGCTGCGCGACCCGCGGGGCGCCGCCGTCGAGGAGAACGAATCCGCCATCGACGCCGTCGCGAAACAGTTCGCTGACGCGATCGGCGACCAGGAGCGGTACGGGATGGCGAAGACGGTGGCGATGTCCGCCCGGGACCGCGGCGTGGACATCGGCGACCCCGAGGCGCTGACCGCCTTCCTGGATGATGTCCAGGGAAGGCCGGGTGTTGCTTGACGAGGATCTGCTGGGGCGTGTGCTCAAGCGGCAGCTCGGCCGGTCCGCTCCGGGCCAGGAGCGGAAATTCGCCCAGCTTCCGGTGAGCCTGCCGGCCCCGGAGGAACTCACCGCGGCGGCCGGACGCAGCAAGGTTGTCGGGCAGCTCCGCGCCTTCGCGGAATGGCTTGGCCCGAGGGGCCGGGCGCTCACGCCGGCCGGGAACATCAGGCCCGCGGATGCCCGGGAGCTGATCGCGCTGCTCGGGACCGCCGACGAGGGGCTGAGGTTCCACAGCGCCGCCGAGCTCCCAGGCCTGGACCTGATCGTGAACTGGGCGAAGAAGGCGCGCCTGGTCCGCAAGCAGGGCACGCGCCTGGTGCCGGTGGCGAAGGCGCGGCCGCTGCTGGCCGATGCCGAGGCCCTGTGGCAGCGCGCGTTCGAGGCGGCGTTCGATCTCGGCGACGCCGTCTGCCGTCCGCATCTGGGCGGATGAGCCGCCCTCGCCGGTGCGGCTCCTTTACGACGTGATCGTGCCCGACGTGCTGGCCGCCATCTACAGCATGGACGAACCGGTTCCGGTGGCCCGGCTCGCGGAGTCGGTCTGGGAAACGGTCCGGGCACACTTCGACGTCGACTCCCTCAGCCCGCTTGTCCCAGACGGGCCTGCGCGGCCGGGTGGACAATGACGTGGAGCACATCTTCGACGCGTTCGAGGCGCTTGGCGCGGTGACCTCGACGCATGGCGTAGCCAGCGCGGTGTTCGCTGAAGACCTGGACGAGGGGTCCGACATGGCGGACCGGCCGTTCAGCGGCGAGCGGGCCGCCGCGCTGCGGGAGCGGCTGGCCGAGCCCGGGCGCATGGTGAGCCTCACGCCGCTGGGCACCCGCGCGATGCGGCAGCGCATGCTGGCCGAGGGCCGGGAGGCGGGGCTCGTGGGCGAGCTAGTCGGCGCGTCGCCCGCCGAGGTGCTCGGCACGGTCGCCGAGCATTACACGCCCGAGACCACGGCGGAGGAGATCGGCATCTGGCGGGCCGCCCACGGCGGCTCGCTGGACCCGCTCGTGCAGGCGATCCGCGACTGCTCGTTCCTCTCCCGGCAGGTCGCGTTGCTGAAGACCCTCGTCAACGCCGTCCCGGAGGGAGACGAGCTGCTGGCCAGCCTGCTGCGCGACCCGGAGCTCGGGCCGGTCGCCCTGCTCGCGGAAAAACAGGACCGCAGGCCTGACGAGGTGAGCCCGGCGGAGGCCGCCTGGCTGATGGCCGGAAGCGTCCTGGAATTGCTGGAGATCGGAGGGCCCGACGCGGTGCGGGAGCAGCTCGAGGAGCTGCCCCGCTCCCAGCGGGAGGATGTGGTCCGCGCCGTGCGTGACTCCGGCTACCCGGCGCGCGAGACGCTCGAGGACTTCCGGGCCCTCGTCGCCGAGCCGATCCTCAGCGCGCCGTCCCGGCCGCGCACCGTCCGGAACGCTCCCCGGCGGCGTCCCCGCCCGGGTAAACGCCGCGGTCGCTGACAACACGCATGTCGGCCGAGGGCTGTCCGGCCGCTTCGCCGGGACGGCTTGCGCGGCAGGTGCCGGCCACCGGGCCGCCGAAGCTTTCCAGGGTCGGCATAATCGTCTGGTGCCCGTATCACCGCATGCTCCCAGTCCCGCGGATCTCGCGGTCCGCCTGAGGGACCGGCGGCACCATGCTCCCCTTCCGGCGCGGCCGCCAGGGAACCAGGCGAAGCCTGCCGCGGACATCACGGACTGGACGGCCCTCACCCCGGACGACTTCTTCGCCGCTCTCAAGACCGCATGCCGGGCCGAGTCCGTCCCCGCGGCCGCCGTGCCGGAGACCGAGCGCCGCCTCGCGGGCGGTGTGCTGCAGGCCCGGGAACTGCACCAGGTCCTTCTCACCTCTGAACAGAACGACAATTGGGCTTCTGTCCGGCAAGCTGCTCTCGTTGCGTTGACTGAGCGGCCCGATATGGCGGTCACCGTCGTTCACCTCGAATCGCAGCGGCTCGGTTCCCCGGCCGCGTTCGAGGAAACCGCTGACGGGGCTGGCTTCACCGCCCGGGCCGCCCTCACGGTCGATGGGCAGCCCGTAACCGGACAGCCGGGACGAGGCGCGAGTAAGAAGACGGCCCGCCAGCTCGCCGCCCTGTCCCTCGTCGCGACGCTCGCGGGCCTGCCCGATCCAGTCGGCCAGACGCAGGACCCGGATACCGGAGATACCGGATCCTGAGAAATGCGATCGGCTCCGAGGAACTGCTGGCGGCGATACGTGACGGGACGCCTCCTGTCCCGCAGCTCGCGGAGGGCCTCGCGGCCCGGCGGCTGTCCGCTCAAGAGCTGCACGACTTGCTGCTGGCAGCGGATCCCGTTGCCTGGGCCGCCGCCCGCAAGGTCGCCTGGGAGCAGCTCACCCGGAGCCCGCAACTGGCCGGCGGCGTCCTCTCGCTGTACACCCAGTCGCGAGGCCAGGCGTCGGTTCGCTACGTGACCATCGCTGACGGCGTCGTCGTCGCTGTCCTTCCGCACTACGACTGGATCCAGGAGGGTACCCACGTCGGTGCTCCCGGCCGCGCCGCCACGACCAAGGCCGCCCAGGCGGCCGCCGCGCTCGCGCTCCTGGCCGACCTCATGCCGCCGCTCGCCGACGAGGACCAGGTGACCGCGCCGGGCCGCAACCCGCTCATCGAACTCAACGAACGTGCCCAGGTCGGTGCGATCACCGATCTGGGCTTCACCGTCACGGCCGCGGGCCCGCCGCACGATCCGGTCTTCACCTGCTCGGCCGCCTGCCGCCACGCCGACGGTGAGATCTCCGGGACGGGGCAGGGGCGCACCAAGGCAGCGGCCCGGGCCGCCGCGGCGGAAGCCCTGCTCGCCGAGCTGGCCGGACCTGCCGAACCGGCTCCGCCGTCGCACGTTCAGGCTGTCTCCCGCTACGCCACCAGTCCGGCCGGCGTCGCCGACCGTCTCATCCAGGCCGGCTGTGCTATCGGGTACGCCAAGGGACAGTTCCATCTGGGGCTTCCCGACGGCTGGCCGCTGCCCGAGGAACTGCCGGATCTCCCGGTGCCGGCGGCGTACCTGCTGCCGGTACTGGCACGCGTCCGGAGTCAGGACGCCCACCCGAGCGTCCGGGCCTGGGCGCACCGGGCCACGGCCGTCCTGGCCGCGGTGGCCCGGCGTGATGTCTATCCCGCCGTGGACGCCGCCGGCTGCGACCGGTGGGCGCTGGTGCTGCCCGACGGCATTCTGGCCGGGGAAGACGGGGGAAGACGGCACGCTCGACCAAGCGGATGCCCGGGAGTTCACCGACGTGGTCGCCGAGCACCTGCTGCGGACGCCGGGAGCGGCCCTCATCGCCGGGCCGGCCCCCTACGCCGGCCCTGCGCAGCTGCCCGGCGATGTCGCCGAGTGGGCTGACCGGTGCGCCGGGCTTGCTGACCGCCACCCCGGGCGTCCGCTCGTGATCAGGCTGCGCATCCAGGATGAAGGGATTACCGGGGAGTTGCTGCCGCGGGATCTCGGCTACCCGGAGCTGCGCATGGTGCGCCGTGCCCGGCGTGTCTGGCCACCGCTCGATGACCTCTGCGGCGGACTCGTCCGGCTGGCCGGAAGCGCCGTCGCCTCGCTCGCGGGGGACGCGGGCCGGGAACTGTCCAGCCTCGGCGTGCGCATCGAGTGGCCGGAGAACGTGGCCCGCGGCCTGGCCGCGCGCGCGGTCCTCGAGCCCCGTGCCGCCGGAGCGGTATCCGCCCAGTCCACTGTCGCCGTCCGCTGGGGGTTGTGGCTCGACGACGCCGCGCTCACCGAGCGGGAGTCCGCGGCCGTCGCCCAGGCCGAGGGACTCATCCGGATGCGCGGCCAGTGGGTGGTCATCGACCCGGCATCCCGGGATCGGGCCCGTGGCCCGGGCCTGCCCGCCATCACCGGGTCCCAGGCCATCAGCGCCGCCCTCACCGGGGAGATCCAGATCGGCGCGGGCACCTTCGACTGCGCGGCCACGGGACGCCTCGCCGGGCTCCTCGCCCGCTCCCGCGAGCCGGACCCCGGCGAGCCGGACGAGCCGGTCACCATATCCGGGCTGAAGGCCTCGCTGCGCGACTACCAGCGGCGAGCCGTGGCGTGGCTGGCCGGCATCACCGGGCTCGGTTTTGGTGCGGTCCTCGCCGACGACATGGGCCTGGGGAAGACGCTCACGATCATCGCGTTCCACTTGCACCGGTCGGCGGGTCCCACGATCGTGGTGTGCCCGGCGTCCCTGCTCACCAACTGGGAACGGGAGATCGCCAGGTTCGCGCCCGGCGTCCCGGTCCGGCGTCACCATGGCGCCGCCCGCGACCTGAACGGCCTCCCGGCCGGCGGCATCGTCCTCACCAGCTACGCAACACTCTTGCGCGACGTGGACGAGTTCCGCGGGATCTCCTTCGACCTGGTCGTGGCCGACGAGGCGCAGAACATCAAGAACCCGCGCAGCATGCAGTCCGCGGCCCTCCGCCACCTGGACGCGGGGCTGCGGATCGCGGTCACCGGCACGCCGGTCGAGAACGGGCTTACTGATCTGTGGGCCATCCTGGACTGGACCAACCCGGGCCTGTTCGGGACCGCCAAGGCATTCCGGGCGGCGCCGGACCTGAACCGCCTCGTCGGCCCCTTTCTGCTGCGGCGCCGGAAGACCGATCCGGCCATCGCCGCCGAGCTCCCAGAGAAGATCGTCAGCGATCATCTCGTCGAGCTGACCCCCGAGCAGAGGGCCCTGTACACCGCCATCACCCGCGACACCTTCGGCAACATCCGTGCGAGCAGCGGCATCCAGCGTCGCGGCCTCATCCTGCGGATGCTGCAGGCGCTCCGCCAGGTCTGCAACTCTCCGGCTCACTACCTGCGTGAGCGCCCCGACGGCTGGGACGCCGACGCCGAGGCCGCTCGCTCGGGCAAGCTCGGTTGTCTGGACGACCTGCTCGCCGTCATAACGGAACGGCGTGAGGCGGCTCTCATCTTCACCGGCTACGTGTCCATGGCGCATCTCCTGGCTGGTCACCTTCGCGCCCGGGACTGCGGCTGCACCGGGACCCTCATCGTGCGGCTTGACTCGGCGTTCTATAACGCCGCCGTGATCGGCGCGGTCCGCCGCGCCGATGCCCGGTTCTCCGTCACCGTGCCCATGAACTCGAGCATCCGTGCCGCGATCGCCGCCATCGGCGAAGATGCCTGGACCCCGATCCGGTACCCGCGCGCGATCTGGGACGACCAGCTGCAGGCCTGGATCTCTGACGCCGGGGTCGCCGAAGCGGAGTACACGGCGTTCGCGTCGAAGAAAGACCAGGCGGTCACCGCCCGGCTGGTCGTCCGCCGGGTCCGGGACCTGAACAAGAAGGCGGCTGACGGGCAGGGCGAGCTGTTCCCGGTCTGGCGCTACCACGCGGTGTTCACCGATTCGCCGTTCGGGCTGGTCCAGGCTGAGGGGCAGCACCGTGACCACGCGGTCGTGGAGCAGGTGTTCGCCGACGTCACCAGCGGGCCGCTGGCTCATATGCCGTCAGGGGTCTTTGCCGCGAACGCGGCCTGGCTGTCGATCGCGGCCATGGCGCACAACCTGGTCCGCGCCGCCGGCGCCCTGGCCAGCCTGCCCTTCGCGAAGGCCCGGGCCGCCACCATCCGCCGCGACCTGATCAGCCTCGCCGCCCGCACCGCCCGGCACGGCCGCGGCCACATCACCCTGCACCTGCCCGAGGCCTGGCACCGTGAGCAGGAATGGCTGAACCTCCTCGGCGCGGCCTGCGGCCCGCCCGCCGCAGCGGCCTGACCAGCCCAGACCGGTCCGCATCCCGCAACGGCCGTCACGGCCACCCGAACCCCCGCCCCCGAGCCCAGGAACCCGGACAAGCCGCAGAACAGGCGAGCGGCAGGACGCCCACGCCCGGATTCACCTCGGAGAGCTCCTCGTGCAGGAATCGGACCGGAAGCGGTCTACCGGAATTGGCCGGTGGATCGAGGCTTAGTGGGTGATCCCATAAGTTCGTGAGGGGTATCAGGCTGCCTCGGTGAGGTGGGTTTGCCGCCTGGTGTCTTGTTTTTCGTGTTCGCTGATGCGGCGGAGCAGGTCCGTGAGGTCAGCGGCGGTGTATTTCCAGCTGAATGGCCTCGCGGTCTGGTTGTAGCGGTCCACGAAGGTGAGCAGGATTTCGGATAGCTTTTCCAGGCTGGGGAAATCGTTCGGGGCACCTCAACTTTCTTCTGGATGATCGAGAAGACGATCTCGATCTGGTTCAGCCAGGATGCGTGGACCGGGGTGTGGATCATGACAGCGTTCGGGTGCGCCTTGCGGAGCCGTTCGATCGCGGCCTTGCCCCGGTGGTCCGACCCGTTGTCCACGATCACGAACACCCGGGGCGCGTTCCGGTACTCCGGGCGTTCCATCACCTGGCCGGCGAGATCCATGAACGGGACGATCCCCGTGGTCCCCGGGGTGGAGGCGAACACCTTTCCGGTATGCACGTCCAGGCCGGCGAGCAGCGCGAGCGCGCCGTGCCGGACGTACTCGTGCTCCACCCGGGCGGCCCTGCCGGGCGCGGCAGGCAGCGTCTCGTGGATGCGGCTGCGGGCCTGGATCGACGGTTTCGCGTCGAAGGACAGGATCCGGTCACCGGGCCTCAGCGGCTCACCGCCGTAAAACCCCTGGTAGAGGTCCAGGATCACGCTCGCCTTGGCCTCGAAGTCCGGGTCTCGGGGGAAGATCCAGGACTGGTACTGCCACGGCTTGACCGGGTTCCCCGCCAGGATCCGCAGCAGCGACGATACCGACACCGGCTCGCTGACCAGCGCCTGCGCCTCCAGCTCACGTTTCAGTTCCGGGCCGCTCCACCGGGACAGCGGCACCCCTGTGGCGGCCGGCAGCTGGCAGGCCAGCGCGACCACCGCCGCCCGGGCCGCCTCGCTGATCCGCCTCGGCCGCCCGGACCGGGGCAGATCCTTCAGCCCGCCCAGCCCGTGCCGGGCGAACCGGCCCCGCCACTTGCGCACCGTGGCAACGCTCACGCGCAGGTCAGCGGCGATCCGCTCATTGTCCCGGCCGCGGGCGGCAGCCAGCACCACCTGCGCCCGCAGCCGGTCCCGGTACGGCGTCTTCGCGCCCCGCACCCGCTTCTTCAGCGCCTTTCGCCCGGACGCGGTCAGCGTCACCGGCACCGCAGCCAGCCGCATGCCATCTCCCCAGGTAAATCACAGTCATGTAATTCATTCCCCGGGCACATGATCATAACCACGGCAGGCGCCCGCCGGGCGGCATGATGGGCACATGCCCGCCATCCCCGAACCGACCCGCGACTCGATCACCTGGCGGCTGGTCCTCCACGCGGAGCAGAACTGGCCGCAGCTGGACAAAGTGCAAGTCACCTGCCGCGGAGGCTTCGCCTACGCCGCCGGCGTCCTGCCCGGCGGCGAGATCACCCCGCTGTTCCGGCTCCGCTACGGCGGCTCCGCCCACTCCTTCGGCTTCGCCATCTACTCCGCCGCCCGCGGCCGCTATGAAGACGCCGTCCTGCTCACCGGACTCCCCACCGGAACTCCGCAAGAAGCCCTCGACACCGCCTGCACCGTCCACCTCGCCGGCATCCGGCACGAACCCGAAAACTGACCCCCAACGAACTTACGGAGCCACCCACTTAGACCGAGGGCCTGTTCCCTGCTGGTTCCCGGCAGAAAATCAAGGCTGCCGCGAAGAAGCACGGCATAGCGACGACGAGGACGAAGGCGTCGAGACCACCGCCGCACGGTGGCGCCGTCTCGACCGCGCTGGTCTCGGCACCGTGGCGCTGACCGGCCCCGCCGCCAGCAGCCGGTACACGCTGTTGCTGGCCGCGCGGCACCACGAGGAGGCCGAGGACGCGGTCGCCCGCATCGTCGCCCAGCACGCGAAGAAGCTACAGATATTCACCCCGGCGGTTGAGGCGGAGGCCGAGGCGCGAGGGTCCGATCCTGACCGGCCGCGCGGTCGCCCGTAGCCAGCGCCCACGCCGACGACGATGACGATGACGACCACGAGGCGGTAATCAACCACTACCTGAACATGGTCAGCGAGAAGCCGCGGACCGGCAACGCCCACGCACCGGCAACGCAGTCCCGGCGAGCGCCAGGCCGTTGCGGTGAAGGCACGGGCTGGCGGACGGGCGATGCACCGAATCACCGCCTGAAGAGCCCCGGGGCCGGGGCCAAACGTCCACCCGGCTCCGGGTCACCAACTCCGGAACGCTAGGTTCCGCCGCGTGCATTGGCCTTCTCTGTCCGGTGCCAGATAAGTCGGCCCGTCGCCATCCAAACCGGCCCGTCCTGTCGGCCCGCCACTTCAGTCGGCCCAAGATCCCCAGTTCTCGATCTTGGAAGGGGCAGGTGAAGCACTGCTCTCATGCTCACCGCGCTGGCCACCCACCTCGTCGGCCTGGCCATGATCGGGCCGAACTGAATGGCAAGAACACCTCGACCGCGCCCACGGGCCGACTTGGATGACAAGGAGAGGCTTGATCGTTTGCCATCCAATCAGGCTCGCCCTGGTCAGAGCAGGGACGGTCGGCCGATTTATCTGTCACGGGACATTCTCCTGGCTATTAAAGACGCGATGCGCTGCTTCCGCGCATAGCGGCGGCCCTGGATACTCCTGGGGTCCGCGGCGTCCGGGGCGAGCGGGCCGCGGCGGACGTTCATAGCTCCTCCAGATTGGCGATGGCCGCCTCAATGCCCTGGGCCCGACCCAGCACCCATGTCCGCCCGAACTCCGCGAGGGCGTCCTCACCGGCTGCGGCGGACACCTTCCTGGCCGCCTGCTTAGCGGTCATACCGCCCGTGATGGCAGCCAGGAGCTGGCTCGTTGCTTCTTCCTTGGTCATCGTGGTCACCCCCTTTTCTCTTCTTTCTCTTCTGCCTTCGTTATACCTCTATGTTACAGCTAGGCGTAACATAGAGGTATGGCAGGCAAGCAGCTCACTGCCGAGGAGTGCTGGCAGCAGTGGCGCGAGCGCTTCCCTGACGATGACCCCGGCCCGCTGGAGGCCGGTGACCACGTGACGCCCTTGGATGGCGCTGACGTCCCCAGCGGCACGGTGATCAGGCTCTCCACCCACACCCAGAACTTCATGGACGGCGAGCAGGAGCCGGTGGTGGTGGTCTACCCCGACCTGCAGTGGGTGGTTAAGGAGCTGTCCCGGCAGAGTCCTTACGCCCTGCTGACGGTGCCGTACCAGGTGCACCCCCGCTACCTGGTGAAGGACGGAGATGCGGTTATGGATAAGCGCAACAGCGAGCGGGAGTGCGGGTGGTGCGGCCAGGGGTTCATCCCCGCCAGGCCTGAGGCACGGTTCTGCTCAGGCGCCTGCCGCCAGGCTGCCTACCGGGATCGTAGGAAGAGCCAGGCCTGACCGATACGAAGACTGAGCCCTGCGTCGCGGAGGGCGGCGAAGTCGGGCAACGCGTCGAACTCCGCGAGAACCGGGCATCGTTCGCGTTGATACTCGGCGGCCCGGGCCGGCGAACTCTGCTCATCATGACCGCCGAGTGGCGGAAAGCCGACGGCATCACCTATAATCTCCAGCGGCTGGCCAGCGGGGCTCGCCAGGGAGAGATTCCAGCCCTCCCGGTCTCGGTACCCGGCACCGGCCGGCCATGACCGCGAACATGGCGGGCGCCAGACGGGACACCGGACATCAATCCCAGGTCTATCTATCGGCACGGGGTGCCGCCAAACTCATACGTCATCAACCCGCTGAGTTCCGCACGGCGTTTGCGCAGATGGCGTAGAGGGTCATCGACAGAACTCGCTGACCTGCGTGTCCGGCGGGATTCTGGGGTGCTGGTCCCGGGTTAAGCGGGCTCATCTCCCAGTTGGGTGCCTGGCTGGGCCTGTGGTGGTGCGGGCTGCGTGGCGAGTTCGATGGAGATGGTTTCGAGTTCGGTGATGAGCTGCCGCAGGCGGCGGTGGGCGGCAAAGTAGGGGCGGAGCCGTTCGGCGTCTTCGGTGGTGAGGGTCTTGGTGATGGAGCGGGCGCCGGCTTTGCGGGTCCAGGTGGGGTAGGGGCCGTGGAGGATGGGCGGGGTGGCGTGGCAGTGGCAGCTGGGGCGCTGGCAGCGGGTGGTGCGGCTGGTGAGCGAGCCGGGCAGGGCGATGCCGATCTGGGCGAGCTCGGCCTGGATCTGCTGGTGGCGGCGGGCCTGGTCGTCCATGGTGACAGGATTCCTTATCCGCCGCGCCGGCGGCGTCCCCCGATTGCCTGCTTGAAATCACTATATTTCAAGCATGGCCGCCCCTCCCGGGGACGATCCGGCGGGCGCGGGCATGCGCATGCTGCCGGCCGGCGGGGTGACCGCCCCCGCGCTGCGCGGGCTGTCCCGGTTCGCTGATACCCGGGGAGTCGCGGCCGGCCGGGAGTTCCTGCTTGATTATGACGTGATCGAGGCGTTCTGCGTGGCCGGCCTGGCGGGCCGGGCGTCCTCGACCCGGGGCACCTACCGGCCGGCGCTGTACCGGCTCGCCGACGCCGCGCACGGCCCGGCGGGGCAGCGGGCGACGCCGTTTGCGGGCGCGCGGGCGCCGGCGCCGTACTCGCCGGGTGAGCGGGCGGAGCTGGCCGCGGTCGCGGCCGCGCAGCGCGATCGGGTGAAGCGGTCCTCGGCGCTGGCGATGGTGGTGTCCGGCATCGGGGCGGGGCTGCGGCCCGGCGAGCTGGTGGCGCTGGGCGGCAGCGACGTCACCCGGCACGGCCGCCAGGTCTTTGTCTATGTCAGCGGGCCGGCCGCGGGTGGTGCCGGTCACCGCGGGCTATGCTGGCCGCGCCTGGCAGCTGGCCCAAAGCGCGGGCAGTGGTTTCGTGTTCCGGCCCGGGCCTGGCCGGTCCGATAAGAATTTCGTCGCCAGCTTCGCCCGGGGCCTGGCCGCGGACCCGGCCGCGCCCGCCCTGCCGGTGCGCCGGGCCCGGTCCACCTTCATCTGCGGCCACCTGGCCGCGGGCACTCCGGTGGGCGTGCTGCTGGCCGTCACCGGGATCGCCGAGGCCGGGTCGCTGGCCCGGTATGCCCGCCACGTGGCCGGCGTCAGCTCCTCCAAGGGCGTCCTGCGGGCCCGCTGCCGCGCGGAGCGGACGCCATGAGCGGCAGCGGCCTGGCCCTCCCGCCCGCGGTCGGCGGTGCCAGCGACGCGACGGCGGCCTTCGCCGCCGGGCTCACCGGCCGCTGCGGCAAGGCCCCGGTCATCGAGGCCGCGCTCGCTCATGCCACCGGGCGGCCCCGGCCACTGCCGGTGCGCGCGGTGCTCGCCGCGCTGGTGTGCCTGGCCCACGATGACCGGCCGCTGTTCCTCACCGACGCCACCCGGCTGCTGTTCTGCCAGCTCCCGCCGGCCTCCCGCCGGCTGCTCGGCGTCCCCGGCACCGCCAGCGGCGAGCAGGCGTTCCTGGCCGCCTACCGCCGGGTCCGCTACTGCTTCGGCGCCATCTGCTCGGTCATGGACCCCTCGCCGTTGCCGAAGAACCGGCGGCTGACCGGGCAGGACCTCAAGGCCCGCGCCAGGAAGATGACCCCCGGCCAGGCCGAAGCGGCCCGCGGCCGGCCCGAAGCGTTCATCAACTCCCTGATCGAAGCCAGTATCAGCGTCCTGACCAGCGAAGAGCGCGCGGCGTTCGACGGCTGCACCGGGCTGGACGCCACCCCCGTCCCGCTGTTGTCCCGCGGCCCGTCCAAGCGCACCGGGCTGTGCGCCAGCGACCCCGACGGCGGCTGGTACGTCCGCGAAGGCGACCACCGCGAACGCGAAGACGACAAGGGAAAGCCGCTGCGGAAGATCACCTGGGCGCTGGAAGCCACCATCGCCACCACGCCCGGCCGCCCGGCGCGCCGCCTGCGCATCCCGATCTCGCCATCGGCCTGGCACTAGCCCGGCCCGGCGAAGACCCCGGCGGCACCGGCGCCCGGGTCCTGACCTCTGTGGCCGCCCGCGGCCACAAGACCGGGTGGCCCGGCTCCGGCCGCGCCTATACCCAGGCCCTGCCCGAGCGGTTCCACCTCCCCGCCCGCGCGCTGGGCTACCAGCCGGTCATGGACTACCGCGCCGGCCAGCCCGGCATCCAGGCCAGCACCGGCGGAGCCATCCTGGTGGAGGGAACCTGGTACTGCCCCGCCCTGCCCGAGCCGCTGATCACCGCCACCACCCGGCTGCGCGACCACGCCATCCCCCGCGACCTGTACGGCCAGCAGATCACCGCCCGCTGCCCCTGCCAGCTCAAGCACAAAGACGGTCCCGGCACTGACGGATACCAGCGGCTGACCTGCCCCGCCCTCGGCCGCCACCCGGCGCTCATGTGCCCCCTCCGCGCCGGCTCGCTGTCACCGCGCGACGGGCGCGCCAAGGCACTCCAGCCACCGGCCGAACCGCCGCAATCTGCCGCCAGACCGCGATCACCATCCCGCCGGACATCGGTGCCCGCTACCGCCAGGACCTGCCCTACGCCAGCCCCGCCTGGCACGCCCGGTACGCCACGCTGCGCAATACCATCGAGGGCCTCAACGGCTACCTCAAAGACCCAGCCCACCAGGCCCTCGCCCAGCCCGGCCGCCGCCGCGTCCGCGGCATCGCCGCCCAGTCCCTGTTCACCGCGCTGCTGCTGGCCGCCGCCAACATCCGCAAGATCCGCGCCTGGCGGGCACTGACCGCCGACGGCAAGACCGCCATCGCCCGCTCGAGGCGCGGCGGCGCCGGGCCAGCCTCCCCGGCTACCTTCCCGACGGCTGACACCCGCCCAGCAGCCACGCCACCGCGATCACCGCCAGCCAGCCGGCCAGCTCAGACATGCCCGGGCAGGCTGACAACAGCGCAACAACGCCATCACCCGCCAGGAAGCTGCCGGAACGCGATCAGCGCCGGTGTCAGACCCAGATCTCCGGCAGTCGGTGATCGTGAAAGCGCAATTACTGTGGGGGGCTGTCAAGCTAACGGTGTAACTTCTTTCTCTGTTGTTACTTGCGTCCCGCGCTGAGGCGGCCGTCGAAGGTGATGTCGAAGGCGTTCAGGGCGGCCTTCCACCGGTTGGTCCAGCGCTTGCGGCCCTTCCCGGTCGGGTCCAGGCTCATGATCGCCAGGTACAGGCACTTCAGGGCGGCCTGCTCGGTCGGGAAGTGGCCGCGGGCGTTCACCGCCCGCCGCAGCCGGGCATTGATCGACTCGATCGCATTTGTGGTGCAGATGACGGTCCTGATTTCCCGGTCGAACCGCAGGAACGGCACGAACTCCGCCCACGCATTCTCCCACAGCCGTATAATAGCCGGGTAGCGTTTCTCCCATTTACCGGAGAACTCGGCGAACCGGTCCAGCGCCTCGGATTCGGACGCGGCGGTGTACACCGGCTTGAGATCCTTCGCGATCTGCGCCCAGTCCCTTTTCGATGCGTACTTGAATGAATTGCGCAGCAGATGGACAATGCATGTTTGCACGATGGTCTTTTCCCACACGGCATTGACCGCGTCCGGCAGTCCTTTCAGCCCGTCGCAGACCACCATCAGCACGTCCCGGGTGCCGCGGTTCTTGATTTCGGAGCAGACCCGCAGCCAGTACCTGGCCTTCCCCGTCGCCGTGCTCCCCGGCCCACAGGCCCAGCACGTCCCGCTCGCCGTCCACCGTGACGCCCAGCGCCAGGTAGATGGGCCGGTTGGCGACCTGGCCCTCCCGGATCTTCACGTTAATGGCGTCGATGAAGACCACCGCGTACATCGCGTCCAGGGGCCGGCTCTGCCAGTCGGCCAGGCCTTCCATGACCCGGTCGGTGATCGTGGTAATGGTCTGCTTGGAGACCTCGGCGCCGTACACCTCGGCCAGGTGCGCGGCGATCTCCCCGTGGGTCAGCCCTTTCGCCGACAGGGAAATGACTATCTCATCGACTCCGGTCAGCCGCCGCTGCCTTTTGGCGACGATTTTCGGCTCGAAGCTGGATTCGCGGTCCCGCGGCACGGTAATCTCCACTGGCCCGGTGTCGGTGAGCACCGTCTTGGCCCGGTGGCCATTACGGGAATTAGCGCCGTCGCGGCCTTCCGGATCGTGCTTGCCGTAGCCGAGATGGTCGTCCAGCTCGCCTTCCAGGGCGCCTTCGACCACCATCTTGGTCAGGCGGCCCAGCAGGCCGCCCTGGCCGGTCAGCTTCAGCCCGCCGGTGCGGGCCCGCTCGGTAAGCTCGCGCAGGACCTGCTCATCGGCCGCCGGGAGCTCCGTCTCGGCCTGGTCCTGGTCCTGTGTCACGTCAGTCACTGGTGTCTCCTTCCGTCTCAGGAGTTACACCGTTGAAGTTACAGTCCCTACTGTGGCTGCCGGAGGGTGTAGGTGATGGGCCGGCCGTCGCCCGGTAGCTTCGGCGGGCGGGTGTTGATCTCGGCGAGGAGCAGGGTGAGGGCGCGGGCGACGCGACCCTGGCCAGGCCGGTCGAGCGTGACGGTGATGCTCTTGGGCGTGTAGGTGATGGTGCCGGCGAGCCCGCGGATGATCGTTTCTCGGGTGATGGCCCGGTACTCGTCTTCGTCGTCCAGGTAGGCGTTGAGGTGGCGGGCGAGGTAGTGCTCGGCGTTGGCGGCCAGCAGGCGCAGGACCAGTTGCAGGCAGCGCCTTCTGATGTGCAGGATCGCCCGGGTCGCGGCCGGGTCGATCTCGCTGGCCGGTAGTTTCGCGGGGTGCTTCTTGCGCTCGGTGTCGGCTTCCTGCAGCGCCTGCTGGCATGCTTCGATCTTCTGCTGGGCGCGGGGGATCAGCTCGCCGTTCTTGGTCGTGGCCGGGATGGCGGGGTCGGCCAGCAGTTTCGCCAGCGCGACCTCGGCCTTGGCCAGCGCGGTGTTCGCTGCGGCTTCGGCCTTCTTGGCGGTGGTGCAGGCCGGGTTGGCTTTCAGCTTGGTGTTGGTCACCTCGTCGGCGAGGTAGTCGGCGAGCATGTCGAGACCGTAATTGGCCATGTCGTACTTGAACATGTTCTCCTCGGCCCACCGGCCGCGTAGCCACCCGGCCAGCTCGGCCGGGCACGCGCCGAGCCGGCCGCTGATCGCCTGGGCGGCCATCTTCCCGTGCTCGAACAGGGTCAGCTGCCGGACCGGCTTGCCGTAGTCCTTCAGGGTGACCTGCTCGTCGGTCCAGGCCACCTGCCGCACGCGGCCGCCGCGCAGGGTGATCGTCTGCGCGATGGGGAGCAGCGTGGTGGCCGCCAGGGGGGCGCGCCGCCAGGTCAGCCAGTCATACCCGGCCGCGTCCACCGCGGTGAAAGTGGAGGGGAACGCGGCCCCCCGGTCGAACACGATCAGCGGCCTGGTGTCCCGGCCGGGCTGGTCGCGCCCGGGCAGGGCGCCGGTCAGCGCCGCGAGCGCGCCGGGCAGGGTGGTGCACAGCGCGGAGGGTTCCCCGGTGGTGAACGCGATCGCCCGCCCGGCCAGGTCGCAGATGTAGGTGTCGTCGTGTCCCTTGGTGGGCTTGCCGCGGCGCGGGTTGCGGCCGAGCGCGACCGCCTGGTGACCGGTGTACTCGGCCAGGTGGTCATCGGCCAGGCAGGCCTGCGACTCGGCGGGCTCGATCGCGAGCATCTGGCTGGCCAGCCGGCGCTGCAGCGCCAGCGGGTCGCAGGTGTCAGCGAGCTCGCCCAGGCGCTGCCGCCAGGTCCGCAGCGACGGCAGGGACGTCAGCCCGGCCAGTGCCCCGGCGTCGGCGGCGGCCAGGTGCTTGGTCTGCTCGATCGTCAGCGCACCGAGGGTAAACGACATCTGGGTGCACACCAGGATGCCCAGGTCATCCGCCGGCGCGCCGGCGCCCGCAGCTGAGGTGCCGGTCCCGGCGCTCAGCAGGTCCCGCGCGCCGATCCGGTCGGTGAAGGCGTGCACCAGCATCGCGCCCGCATACCGGCAGGCAACGGTCCCGGTCTCGATCCTCCTCGCCACCCGCCAGGTCGCGTCATCCCCTTCGGTGTCGCCCTCAGCGCCGGCGGTCCGGCCATCGCGGCTTGCGCGTGTTTCCTGCCCGGTCCCGGCATCCCCGCAGGCCCGCTGGCCGGCGGTCCCGCCGGCGGCATCGGTGTCATCGGTGTCACCGGCGTCCTCGAACAGGGGGCCGGGGGCGGGCAGCGTGCCGTGCTGCTTGATCAGCTCGGTGATGCGGGACCGGGACACGCCCAGCCTGCGGCCGATCTCGGCGTGGGTGAGGCCCTGCCCGGCCCAGGTACGGGCCCGCCGCAGCCGGGCGGGGCTGAGGATCGGGGGCGGCCCATCTGGTGGACCAGTCCCCTGGCGCCGTGCTGCCGGTAGCGGGAGCGGATCCGCGACACCTGGGAGGGCTGCAGGCCGAACGCGGCGGCGACGGTCTTGCCCTGGAAGCGGCTGCCCTCGGTCAGTGAGCAGATGGCCAGGTCCCGCATCTCCAGGTCGCCGGTGCTGAAGGCGGTCAGCAGCATCGGGCCGGCGTGCACCGCGACGACGCGGCCGTCGCCGGCGCGGGTGACCCGCAGCGGCCAGGGGTTCGGCATGCCGGGGAGCTGCGGGGCGTCCATGCACGCCAGTCAACCCTTCGAAGATCACAATAAGCTTACTTTCCGACCTAATTAGGGTGACAGTTTTCCCAGCTCACAGTGTATTTCCAGACGGCCGCGCCGGCCATCTGCAAGCCGTTCCGGCACCGGCGAGCCGGACCAGGCGGGATACCGATTGCGCGCGTGCTGGATTGCCGAGATCTCGACATCGATCGCGTAGCGGCGAACCCGCAGGTCAGGCACAGGATCTAAATCAACGACTGCCGGAGATCTGAAACCCCGGCGCCATCCTAACGCGCATTTCCGTGCAGGAGGTTCGGCGCAAGGTCAGGTGATCTCGTAGCGGATGGGGCGTCCGCCCCACCACGGGACGGGTGTGGTGGGTGGCAGGTCCGCCGTGCGGAGGACGGGTGAGAAGGTGCGGCGTTCGAGCCGGACGGTGACCGTGTCGGGGGTGGTGATGATCTGGCCGGGGGTTTCCAGGAAGCGCCGCTGGATGGTGTCGGGGGTGGCGGTGGCGTAGCCGGGCAGCCGGGCGCGGAGCGCGGCGGTGAGGGCCTGGGCGAGGACGGCGAGCATGACGTCGAGGTCGACGTTCAGGTTGACGGTGGAAGACAGGGCGTCGGCGCAGAACGCGCGGATGATCTCGGCGAGCCGCTGCTCGATGGTCATCCGCCGGGCGTACTGGGCGACGAGCGACCTGGTCGTGATGCCGGTGTCGTTGGTGATGATCACGGTGGGCTGCTCGCGGCCCAGCCCGGTGACGATCAGCTGCCGGACGGTGCCGGGGTAGCTGGTCAGCCTGACGGCGGGGTCCTCGTGGACCCTGGGCTTGTTGTGCGGGCCGGGCCGGTCCAGGGTGATCGTCGTGAAGTCTGCCGGGGCCAGGCTGCCGATGTGCTTCATGAGCGAGCGGGACCGCATGCGCAAGGTGGCGAACTTGACGCGGCGCTGGTCAAGCTCGCCGAGGACGTCCTGGGTGGTGACCTTCTGGTCCATGATCAGCATCTTCGGGTCGGCGCCGCTGGCCCGCTTCCAGTGGTCGCAGAACGCGATGACCTCCCGCGCCTGGGTGGCCTTGGAGATGTCGGCGTTGCCGTAGACGAGGTTGTGCGTGCCGGTGTCCTGGGCGAAGAAGGTCAGCACGGACCGGGCGCGCTGGGACCGCGTGGGGACGTAGTGCTTTTCCAGCACCGGGTCGCGGCCCCAGTGCATGACAGCGTGGAAATCCAGGTCGAAGACTGCCTCGTCCGCGCTGGCCAGCCCGCCGGCGATCATCTTCTTGTCCAGGGCGGCCAGGAACCGCTGCTGGTGATCATGCGACAGCCGGTAAGAGTAATCGGTGAGCACGGTCTTCTTCGGCAGCGCCGCCATCCCGGCGAGCAGCCCTGCGGCGGGGTCGGCCAGCAGGTCATCGACGTGGGAGACCCGCCGGGTACGGGTGAGCTTGAGCGCCAGCAGGGACAGCAGCCAGCTGATCCCGGGGATGACCCGGGTGCCGGGGTAGCCCGCCGCGCTGACCAGGGCGGGCAGGTCCAGGGACACCAGGTCGGGGACGGCCAGCAGCAGCCCCGCCTTCGTGGTCTCTAGCCGCTCCGGCCACGTAGCGAAGTCCAGGACTTTCGCCGCGGGCAGGTTCGTGTCCCGGCCCGCCGTCGCAGGGTTGCTGCTGGCCTCCGGCTCGGGGTGGCGCAGCAGCCGCCCGAACCCCTCCTCGGCCAGGACCTCCCCCACGGACGTCCGGTTGAGCGGGGTGCCCTCGGCAGCTAGCCGCCGGGAGATCTCATAGGCCGGCAGGCCCTGCCGGCGCAGCTCGATCACCCGGCCGCGCGCGCGGTCCTTGGCCGGCGCCACGCCGGGCGGCGGGCCGGGCTTCCCCGGCGGGGCGAACAGCTCCAGCTTCCCCGCCCGGTGCTGGCGGACCAGGTCGATCATCGCCCACCGGGTGTAGCCGAACCGCGCCCCGGCCTGCTCATAGGTCAGGCCCTCGGTGAAGAAGGCGCGCAGCGCCTCGTACCGCCTGTGGTTCACCTGCCCCGGGGAGATGAACCACCCCGCCTCCTGTTGTGCCGATCTGGCTGCCATACAGCATATTTACCAGGTCTACACCCGATCGCGGCAATTCCCGCGGGTGCCCGCTTCGTGCCTATACATGCCCGTATGCTGCACCCGGTCCGGCCGCGAACCGGACATCAGGCATAATTTCCCGCATCATCTCAAATAGATAACGAATCGCATACATGTGATACGGCAGCCGGATAGCTCCCGGAAGTACTCTGTACGGCCATGCGCTGCCAGGCGTTCATGCTGGTCAGTGGCATGTCCTAGATAACCTCAGTTGTGCCGGACGTCCTGCACGGAAATCCGCGCTAAAAAAACAGGTCACCGCCAAGAGTTCTGTCGGTATGAGACCGGCAGTTCTGTCGGTAACCCGTAGAGCGGGTGACGGGAATCGAACCCGCACTATCGGCTTGGGAATCTGTGCCGATTGGGCTTCCATGCGCTCTGAGCTGCCAGGCAGACTATCCGTGAGTGACTAGCCAGGAGGGAGAGCCATGAAGATCGCCGGATCAGTTGCCCTGGTCACCGGCACCAACCGCGGACTTGGCCGGGTGTTCGCCCGGGAGCTGGTAGCCCGGGTGCGGCCAAGGTCTACGGAACCGCCCGTGATCCAGCCGCCGTCACCGAGCCCGGCGTGACGCCCATTGCCCTCGACATCACCGATCCGCAGCGGGTCGCCCAGGTCGCACAGCAGTGCGCAGACGTCAGCCTGCTGGTGAACAACGCCGGGGTGATGAAGGCCAGCACCTTTATCGGCGCGCCGACCGTGGATGCTGCCCGGATGGAGATGGAGACCAACTACTTCGGCACGTTGAGTATGTGCCGGGCCTTCGCGCCAGTCCTCGCGGCCAGAGGCGGCGGCGCCGTGGTGAACATGCTCTCGGTTTCCAGCTTCTACACCAACCCGCTCGATGCCTCCTATGGAGCCTCGAAGGCGGCGGCCTGGTCGCTGACCAACGGTATCCGCACCGAGCTGCACCATCAGGGCACCTTGGTGGTCGCGGTACACGCGGCCTTCATCGACACAGACATGGCTGCGGGGATCGACGCGCCCAAGATCAGCCCAGAATCGGTCGCCCAGCAGGCCTTCGACGCCGTCGAATCGGACCAGGTCGAGGTGCTCGCCGACGAGCGGAGCCGGTTCGTCAAGGCATCACTGCCGCGGGATCACGAGCTGATCTACCCGCCCGTCCAGGAGTTCTGGGACGCTCTGGTGCACGGCACGGGCAAGGTCACTAGCTAGCTCAGAGGAGTGATTCGCCATGACTGATGACCGGAGTCCTACCGAGGCTGATGTCGTGACCAAGCTCAGCCATCAGTCGGTGCGGGATACTACGGCCAGGCTCGCCGCCATGATCAGCGCGAAAGGGATGAAGCTGTTCGCCGTGATCGACCAGGCGGCCGAGGCCCGGCAGGTCGGGCTCACGTTGCGGGAAACCACGCTGGTCATCTTCGGCAGCCCGAAGGCGGGCACGCCGGTGATGGCCGCCTCGCCCTTGTCCGCGCTTGACTTGCCCCTCAAGGTGCTGATCTGGGACGACAGCGACCAGACCAAGGTCTCTTACTACGCACCCGCCGCCTTGGCTGCGAGCCACCACCTCACCGCGGACCTGGCCGCCAACCTGTCTGGAATCAACGCTCTCACCGATGCACTAGTCGCTTCCTACAGAGGCTGAAAGGCCAGGGTCTGAGGCTATGGCGGTTCGGGTTCGAGGGTGAGTCCGGTCTGGGCGAGGAATCCGCTGATGAGCTCGGGCCGGTACTGGATTCTCTTGAGCCGGTTCTTGACGATGGCGGCCAGGTCGCTGACAGTGGGGGCGGCGAGGTTGCCCAGGCCGTTTTTCATGTTCGCCCAGACACCCTCGGCGGGGTTTAGGTCCGGCGCGTAGGAGGGCAGCTGGATGACGGTCAGCCAGTCCGGATGCGCACCGGTGAACGTGCGCATCACCGCACTGATGTGGGTGTTGAGGTTGTCCCAGATCAGGATGACCGGGGCATGCAGCTGCTGGTGCGCGGCGGTGATCAGGCCGGCGTAATCGGCTTCGGACATGCTGCGGCGCTCGCCCTTGCGTCCCCGGTGCACCCGCACCCGGTAGAACAAGCGGCCCCGCGCCTCAGCCTTGAGGCAGACCAGCCCCGCGACCGGCACGCGCCCGGATCCCTTGCCGGACACCCTGACCACGGGGGTGCGGCCGCGGGGAGCCCAGGTCCGGGCCTTGGGTGGCCGCAGGTTCTGGCCCGCTTCGTCCTCGAAGCAGATGAACGCCCCGGTCGCCGCCGCTAGCCTCGTACCTTGGCCCACGTCTGGGCCCGCCACGCGGCGATCGCCGCCTCATCACGCTCTATCGCCCGGTGGACGGGCACCTGCGGGGTGAAGCCCATCCGGTGCAGTAAATAGGAGGTGCCGCGCGGGGTGTAGCGGACGTGGCACAGCCTCCCGATCAGCGTGGTGACCCGGGGCAGGGTCCACCGCTGATCCTCGATCCAGCCCCAGGCGGCGGAGCCCTGCTCCAGCGCTGCCCGCAGCCTCGCCAGCTGGGTGCCGGTCAGCCGGCACCGGCAGCCACCGGGCCCGGCCGACACCAGCGCGGCCTGGCCCCCCGCCCGCCAGCGCCGCCGCCACTGGCAGGCCGATTTGGTACTGACCCGCAGCCGGTGCGCCACCTGCACCGGGCTGGCATCCTGCGCGAACAACTGCGCGGCCTGCAGCCGCACTACCTCACGGCGGGCCCGTCCCTCAGCGGACAGACCGCCACTATCCGGATACCTCATAGTTCCCGGCATAGAACTTCCGCCAGCCAGGATCACGCCGACACGCCGAACATCATCAGATTAGGCCAGACTCACAGACCCCAGCTATTCAGTCTCTGTAGCTACGTCACCGGCATCCTGCTGGGCAATCTGGGCATCGGGCTGAGCTACTGCTGGTGGGTCGACAAGCACAACCGCCACCACGCGCACCCCAACACCGAAGACGCAGACCCCGACATCGCGGTCGGGGCGCTGGCCTTCAGCTCCGCCCAGGCGGGGGCCAGCCGGGGCCTGGCCCGGCTGGTGTTCCGCTACCAGGCGTACCTGTTCTTCCCGCTGCTGCTCGGCGAAGCGGTCAACCTGCACGTCGCCAGCGTCCGGGCACTAACACGCCGGGCCGCCCGCCGCCGGTCCTGGGAGCGGGTGCTGATCACCGTCCATGCCGCGGGCTACCTCACGGCGGTGTTCCTGGTGCTCTCACCCGTCAAGGCCGTGGTGTTCATCATCGTGCAGCAGGGCCTGTTCGGCCTGTACCTGGGGAGCTCGTTCGCCCCCAACCACAAGGGCATGCCGATCCTGGACGCCGCCGATCGCAGCGATTTCCTGCGCCGGCAGGCGCTGACTTCCCGCAATGTGCGCGGCGGTCGGCTGACGGACTTCGCGCTCGGCGGCCTGAACTACCAGATCGAGCACCACCTGTTCCCCTCCATGCCGCGGCCCAACCTGCGCCGCTCGCAGGCCCTGATCGAGGCGTTCTGCCGGCTGCGAGGGGTGCCGTACTGTCAGAGCAGCCTTGCGGGGTCCTACGCCCAGGCCCTGCGCTACCTCAACACCGCCGGCAGGCCAGCCCGCCCAGGCGCCGCGTCCGCGGCGGCAGCCCGGCCTTAAGCGATTACGAGCAGCCAAGTCGTCACGTGAGACAGCAGTTGCCCGGCCCGGCGAGTCCGGCCGTCGCCGGGCGTTTGCCGGTTGCCCGACTCCTGTCAGCTCAGGCCGATTGCGGGTCGTGGTGCCGTGACTCTGTGATCCGCAGTCGCGGCGGTGCGCCTCGCCGGCCCGCTTCGGGTGCTGTCGGCGTCCGGGATCTTGTGCCCGATTCGGGGGATACCCTCAACTGGTAGCGCGGCAGGCCGGTCCGGACCTTGCGCTCGCTCGCCGCTCGCCATCTAAGTGACTGCGTAAGTGACTGCCGGGAGCTTATGAGCGAGCGGATTCACGTCCGAGCGGACGTCATCACTGCTCGGGAAAGCCGTCCATGGTGGGCTCGCCGTCATCCACCTTCGCTGGTCCGCGCGTTCGCCGGGCCGCCGCGCGTTCGCTCCCGGCGTAGCTGTGAACACTTGCCCCGTTGCCCCAGGCTGGACGGGGTGAACACCGCTGCCGACGGGGAACGTTTTACTTGTGCGACATCCGCAGGCGCAACGTCGGCTGGCGCGCGGGCTAGCATGCGAAGAGACGAGCAAGATTTTTGGTTGCCTCGCCGGCCGCTCGGTGAGGGGGCGACGAGATGTTCGAGAGGTTCACCGACCGGGCGCGGAGGGTTGTGGTCCTGGCTCAGGAACAGGCCAGGATGCTCAATCACAGCCACATCGGCACCGAGCACATCCTGCTCGGCCTGATCCGCGAGGGCGGGGGCGTCGCCGCCAAGGCCCTTGAGTCGCTGGGGATCAGCCTGGAGGCGGCCCGCCAGGAGGTCGGGGAGATCGTCGTCCAGGGCCAGCAGGCACCCTCTGGGCACATCCCCTTTACTCCGCGCGCCAAGAAGGTCCTCGAGCTGTCGCTGCGGGAGGCCCTGCAGCTCGGTCACAACTACATCGGCACCGAGCACATCCTGCTGGGCCTGATCCGCGAGGACGAGGGCGTCGCCGCCCGGGTGCTCGTCAAGCTGGGCGGCGACCCCACCAGGGTCCGCCAGCAGGTGATCCAGCTGCTGCAGGATTCCCCGGGCAAGGAGCCGGCCGCGGCGGGCGCGCCGTCGGTGACGGTGCCCTCCACTTCCCTCCTGCTCGACCAGTTCGGCCGGAACCTGACCGCTGCCGCGCGGGAGGGCAAGCTCGATCCGGTGATCGGCCGGGAAAAGGAAATCGAGCGGGTGATGCAGGTGCTGTCCCGGCGCACCAAGAACAACCCGGTGCTGGTGGGCGAGCCCGGCGTCGGCAAGACGGCTGTCGTGGAGGGGCTGGCGCAGAAGATCGTCCAGGGTGAGGTGCCGGAAACCCTGACGGACAAGCAGCTGTACACCCTCGACCTGAGCGCGCTGGTGGCCGGCTCCAAGTACCGCGGTGACTTCGAGGAACGGCTAAAGAAGGTCCTCACGGAGATCAGGACGCGCGGGGACATCATCTTGTTCATCGACGAGCTGCATACGCTGGTCGGCGCCGGCGCCGCCGAGGGAGCCATCGACGCCGCCTCCATCCTGAAGCCGATGCTGGCCCGGGGTGAGCTGCAGACGATCGGCGCGACCACGCTGGATGAGTACCGCAAGCACCTGGAGAAGGACGCGGCGCTTGAGCGCAGGTTCCAGCCGGTCCAGGTGGCCGAGCCGACGATCGCGCACACCATCGAGATCCTCAAGGGCCTGCGCGACCGCTACGAGGCGCATCACCGGGTGTCGATCACCGACGACGCCCTGGTCGCCGCCGCGCAGCTGGCGGACCGCTACGTCAGCGACCGGTTCCTGCCGGACAAGGCGATCGACCTGATCGACGAGGCCGGGTCCCGGATGCGCATCCGCCGGATGACCGCGCCGCCGGGCCTGCGCGAATACGACGAGAAGATCGCCCAGGTTCGCCAGGAGAAGGAGTCGGCCATCGACTCCCAGGACTTCGAGAAGGCCGCCGCCCTGCGCGACACCGAAAAGCAGCTGCGGGCCAAGAAGGCGACCCGGGAGAAGGAGTGGAAGCCCGGCGACATGGACGTTGTCGCCGAGGTGAATGCGGAGCTGATCGCGGAGGTCCTGGCGACCGCCACGGGCATCCCGGTGGTCAAGCTCACCGAGGAGGAATCGCAGCGGCTGCTGCGGATGGAGGACGAGCTGCACCGGCGGGTGATCGGGCAGAACGTGGCCATCAAGTCGCTGTCGCAGGCCATCCGGCGCACCAGGGCCGGGCTGAAGGACCCGAAGCGCCCCGGCGGGTCGTTCATCTTCGCCGGCCCGTCCGGGGTCGGCAAGACCGAGCTGTCCAAGACGCTGGCGGAGTTCCTGTTCGGGGATGAGGACGCGCTGATCCAGCTGGACATGAGCGAGTACATGGAGAAGCACACCGTCTCGCGGCTGTTCGGCTCCCCGCCCGGGTACGTCGGGTACGAACAGGGCGGGCAGCTGACCGAGAAGGTGCGCCGCAAGCCGTTCTCGGTGGTGCTGTTCGACGAGATCGAGAAGGCCCATCCGGACATCTTCAACTCGCTGCTGCAGATCCTGGAGGACGGGCGGCTCACTGATGCGCAGGGCAGGGTGGTCGACTTCAAGAACACCGTGATCATCATGACCACCAACCTGGGCACCCGGGACATCTCCAAGGGTGTCTCTGTCGGCTTCGGCACCGCAGGGGAGTCGCGCGGCTCGTATGACCGGATGAAGACCACGGTGCAGGAGCAGCTGAAGCAGCACTTCCGGCCGGAGTTCCTGAACCGCGTCGATGACACGATCGTGTTCCACCAGCTGGCGAGGGAAGAGATTCTCAGCATCGTGGACCTGATGGTCGCCAAGGTGGATGAGCGGCTCAAGGACCGGGACATGGGCCTGGAGCTGCTGCCTGCGGCCAGGACGCTGCTGTCCGAGCGGGGCTACGATCCGGTGCTCGGCGCGAGGCCGCTCCGCCGCACGATCCAGCGGGAGATCGAGGACAACCTGTCGGAGAAGATCCTGTTCGGCGAGCTGAAGACCGGCCAGATCGTCACGGTCGATGTGCACGGCACCGGGCCGCAAGCGCAGCTCACGTTCGAGGGCGTGGCCAAGCCCGAGGCCGTGCCCGATGCGCCGCCCGCGGTGATTTGAGAACAAGGCGGCCGCCGGCGGGACCGACGGGCGCCTGGCGACCTGACCGGCGCCACCAGCGGCGCTGCACCGCCTGGGCCGCCCCGGCCATGCTGTGCCGCTCGAATGCTCGATTGCATTGGCTGCCCTGCATTGTTGCCGGCAGGTGGAAGTGGTGATGGCTGGCTGGCCGAGTGCTGCTCAAGATCGTCTACCCGCTGGGTGCCGGAAATCGTGTCACCCGCGCCTGACCTGGGATTCCTGCACCCGGACTGATCTGGGGCGAACGGCAGCGGGGCCAACCTCGACTCAGGCACGATCAGCTCTCGTGACCTTCCGCCTGCTTTACCTGATCTTCATCCGGCTATGCGGCTGGCTGGCCCTGCTGCCGCGCTCCGACAACGTCAAGGACACCGAGATCCTGGTGCTGCGCCACCAGATCGCCGTCCTGCAACGCCAGGTCAGATCACCCCGGCTGACCTTGTGGGGCTCGATTACTCGATCTGGCCTGGCCTGGGCAGTCTTGTGGGCTGGGATCGTCGCTGAGTGATCTTCTCGGTGGTCTACCTGCTCGTATACCGTCTGCTCGGCTGCCTGATGGTGCTGGCCCGGCGTGAGGCGTCCAAGGATGCCGAGCTCCTGATGGTGCGGCACGAGAACGCGGTGCTGCGCCGCCAGATCGGCCGGGTCCGCTACCAGCCGACCGACCGGTTGTGGCTCGCGGCACTGTCCCGGCTGATCCCCCGGCGCCGGTGGGGCGAGGTCTTCGCGGTGACCCCGGCAACGCTGCTTACCTGGCACCGGCGGCTGGTCACCCGCAAATGGGACTGCACGAACCGGCGGCGGCCCGGCCGGCCGTCCACGGCAGCCGCGATCAGGAAGGTCCTGATCCGCATCGCGACAGACAACCCGACGTGGGGCACCGGCGGGTGCAAGGCGAGCTCGTCAAGCTCGGTCACCCGATCGCCGCCGCCACGGTGTGGCAGATCCTGCATGCCGCCGGGATCGATCCCGCACCCCGCCGGAAGGGGCCGACGTGGAAACAGTTCCTGACCGCGCAGGCCCGCGGCATTCTCGCGGCCGATTTCGTCCACGTGGACACCGTGCTCCTGCGGCGCATCTACGCCCTGATCATCATCGAGCACGGCACCCGCCGGGTTCACCTCGCCGGCATCACCGCGAATCCTGACGGCGCGTGGACGACACAGGCAGCGCAACATCCTGATGGACCTCGGCCAACTCACGACCCCAATCAAGTTCCTGCTCAGGGACCGCGCAGGCCAGTTCACCCACTCCTTCGACGCCGTGTTCCGGGCGGAAGGCATCAGGATTCTCGCGAGCCCACCACAGGCGCCGAGAGCGAACGCGATCTGCGAAAGGATCATCGGTACCTTGCGCCGGGAGCTCTTGGACCAGATGCTGATCGTCAATCAGCATCATCTGCGGCAGGTGCTGACCGAGTACCTGGCGCATTACAACACCGCCCGGCCGCACCGTGCCCTCGGCCAGCTCGCACCGGCTCAAGCCGACACCCGGCCACCGGAGATCAACCTCGCCGAGCACCGGATCCGCCGGAAACAAGTCCTCGGCGGACTCATACACGAATACCAGATCGCCTCCTGACATCCTCAGGATGTCAGGAGAAGACGCAGGTCACCACCCTGATCGTGTATTCGAGCCCAACAGGCTGGTGGGCGTGCACCCATCCGCGGTAGCCGTCGGAAGCCAGGTGTCGGTGTTCGCCGGGCTGATCGCCGCCAACCTGCCCGCCGGCAGCGAGGTGCTAACCGCCACCGGCGACTTCACCAGCATCCTCTTCCCGTTCCTCGCGCAGTCCGGCCGCGGGGTCAAGGTGCGGGAGGTCCCGCTGGAGCGCATCGCGGACTCGGTGACCCCACGCACTACGCTCGTTGCGGTCTCCGCGGTGCAATCCGCTGACGGCCGGGTCATGGACCTCGATGCCCTGCACGCCGCCACCGAAGGCACCGGGGCCAAGGTGCTGCTGGACACCACCCAGGCCGTCGGCTGGCTGCCGGTCGACGCGAGCCGCTTCGCCTACACCGCCTGCGGCGGCTGCAAGTGGCTGCTCTCGCCCCGGGGCACGGCCTACTTCACCCTCCGCTCCGAGCTGATCGACGACCTGGTCCCGCACACGGCCGGCTGGTACGCGGGTCAGAGCCCGTGGACCAGCATCTACGGCGGACCGCTTCGCCTGGCGGCCGACGCCCGCCGCTTCGACGTCTCCCCAGCCTGGCATGCCTGGGTCGCCGCCGGACCCGCCGTGAGCCTGCTCACCCAAGTGGGAACCCAGCCCCTGCACAGGCACGCCCTGGGCCTGGCCAACCGGTTCCGGGCTGGGGTCGGCCTCGAACCAGGGAACTCCGCGATCGTGTCCCTGGCCGTCGGCGACGGCACCGCCGCCGCCATGGCCGCCGCGCGCATCGCCGGATCGGCCCGCGCTGGCCGCCTCCGCCTGTCCTTCCACATCTCCACCAGCGAGGCAGACGTCGACCGCGCCATCGACATCCTGCGCCCGCACATCCTTCCCGGCCACCTGGCGCCGCGATGACCCCACCCCACGGCCTTCTCTGCGCAGCCTTCGCTCAGACGCAGCAGGCGGACCTGGCAGAACGCGATCTCCGAGATTGCGGGCCATCAACGCCGTCAGCCCTGGCAAGTTGCGCAGCGACGGGCACCCGGCCACGACATGCTCCCAGCACACAGAAGTGGCTCATCTGCGCGCGCCAGCCTCTCGAAGGCGGCGACAATTGAAGCGCCCATACTCGGCGATCGGCATCTCAGAAGCGGGACGCTCCTCGCCACGCTGCGTAATCAGCCCTCGTATGGGCAACGCGCACACTGCCGCCAATATGCACGGCCACCGCTCCTCGGCCTTGCAGCAGGAATGCCACGCCGAACTGGACAATCTGTGTGCCGTGGCCATCACAATTGGGAGAGTTCTAATCGTTCCGAACCGGCGGTCCGCGCGGCGCCATCTCGGGAGGCGGCTTGGCCGCGCAGTATGGCGAACGCGCTGCCGCACGCCATTGGCGCGCGGGCGGCCCGGCCGGGCCCCGGCCGGGCCTGCAGGTCATCGCCCTGTCCGGCGCCGCGGGCTGGCAATCCTGCTCGGTGAGCTGATCACGCTGCGCCAGCAGCACCTCCCGGTCAAGATGATCGTGTTCAACAACGCCGTCCTGTCGTTCGTCGAGCTGGAGATAAAGGCGGCCGGGATCTTTACCTACGGCACCGACCGGGACACCCCCGGCTTCGCCGCCATCGCCCGCGCAACCGGGCTGTCCGCTACGCGGGTGGAGAAGGCGGACGCGCTCGACAACGCTGCGGCAGTCGTTCGCGATCACGGCCCGGCCCTGGTCACCGTCCGTACCGCCCGGCAGGAATCGGCGCTGGGACCGCTTGGCTGGTCCTGCGCATATTCACTCTCCGTAACTGCTGAGCCCGCCGTGCCTGGGGTGCTCGCCAGTATCCGGAAGCGTTAAGCCCGTCCCGCACCAGCGGGCCAGGTTCGCGGCCGGCGCCGGTCACCGTCACGGCACCGCGTGTCTCGTAGAGCAGTTAGCCGAAGCTCCAGGGCGCGGTCACCGGTGCCCTGCGCGACAGCCTGCCCGGCAATCGCAAGTGGGAGGCGGACGCGCTCAGTCAGTTCGCCCGCCTCATGCGCGATATCCGCAACTACGGCGTCCACCCCAGGCAGCTGACCGACGGTGACATCGAGATCTACTTCGCAGAAGACAAATGCGGGCTGCTCTTCCTCGAAGCGCACCGCCACCTCAAGCGCCTGGCCGAGATCACCGCCCAGGCGGCGGGCCCAGCCTGAACGCGTCTACAGCCGACAGCCCTTGTCCGGCCGACATCGCGGCTGGCGGTCTTGCCGATGCTGGCGTATGTGCGGAGCAACGGCACTGCGGCAGCAGCTGCCGGACTCTGCCGCCCCCTGGTTACGGGGGCGGAATGTCAGATCCGAGGTCCATCATTCAAGACGACCTGTCAGAAGGCAGGAACCCGCCAGGAGGTGGACGTGGCCGCGTCCCAGCCTTATGTCATTCAAGGACCGCTCACCGCGGAGATCGCCAACGTCCGGTCGCCTGTCCGCCAGTTCCTCGGCGAGCTGTGCGCGAATGGCCTCCGACGCGCGGATCACTGGGGGGAACTACGGGTTAGACGGCGCGGCGGCCCGCGGTCCTCGGTCAGCAGCACCCGCTCTTCCACGGTTGCCTGCTCGATCGGCGCGTCGTCTTCAGGGCCGGTGGCGCAGGCGGCATCCACGCCGGCCTGGCGACTCCCCGACATGACCCGGCGGCGATGTCCGGTCGCAGGTCACTCGCACCCGCGCGGCGACTTGGTGGAAGGAACACAGGGGCTCGTGAGCGAAGCGCACGCCTGCCTCGGCCTGTCTGCGTTTCCTGGCAACTGGGTCGCCCCGGGATGTCGGCCGGCTGCTGCAGCCGCGGGAAACGGCGGGCCCGGGGGGCCCGCCGTTTCCGTGGAGGATGGTGGTTAGCGTGGCGGGAACTGGGAGTTGGGGGCGGGTGGGGCGAGGTTGGCGGTGGGGGCGCTGGCGGTGTAGCCGATCACCGCGCAGTTGATGTCCACGCCGACCGCGCCGTAGGGGGCGGGCTGGCCGGTGGCCGGGTTGACGCCGGTCAGCAGGTCGGGCCGGGTGGCGGCCAGGTTGAACACGACGTTCTCGTCGATCTGGCGGGTGTTGAGCCCCGCGCTGACCGCCTTGGGGGTCCACAGGCCCAGCTGGGCGTCCCACAGCGGGCTGTAGGCGTCGGCGTGCCGGGGGTCGGTCAGGGTGGGGAAGTCACCGAACACGTTCAGCAGGTCGCCGCCGTTGCGCAGGGCGTCGATCATCGCGGTGTTGCCGGCGGAGGCGTCCGATGAGGCGAACCCGTCCTTGACCAGGTGCACGAATCCCTGGGCGTTCGGGTTGGTGGCGCCGGTCTGGCCGTTGATGAAGCCGAACAGCCGCTCGCGGGCCGAGCCGAGGAAGTCATCGCCGCCGTTGAAGGCGGCCTTGTCCAGCGCGGGCACGTAGGTGGAGCGCTCCAGCACCGCGGTCAGCGGCTGGCCGGCGTCGGTGCTGAGGTACACGATGGGCTGGCCGGCGTCGAATCCCTTCACGAACAGCAGGTCGGCCCAGGATTCGGCGAACTGGCCGGGCTTGGACGGGCCCGCGATGTGGATGCCCAGCACGCGGTCGGCGGTGTTGGTGTGGTGGGTCACGTCGAAGGGGCCGTCGCCGGTGGCCACGATCGGCGCGTTGTAGACGACGTTGGAGCCGGCGATCTTGATGAACGGGCTGTACCCGGGGCCGGCCACGGCGCCGGGCTGCAACTTGGCCAGCGGGAAGCCGGTCGGCCCCGGCGTCGCGATCCGGGTGGGGCTGAAGTCCGGCGCGCCGGCGAAGTGCACCGCCGCGGGCCCGAACGGGTTCTGCTGCGGCGTCGGCGAGCTGAGGGTCACCGTCTGCACCGCGGCCGGGTCGCTGATCGCGATGTTGGCGAGCTTGGGCGCGTAGTTCACGCCCAGGTCGTGCGCCAGGCCGGCATCAGAGGCGTCCAGCAGCACGTACCACACTTTCTTCCCGTTCGCGGTGCCCGGGTACAGCGGCAGCCGCACCGTCTCCTTGCTGAGGTCGACCTGGAGCGCGCTCTCCTCGGTCAGGTGATTCCGCGGCAGCAGGCCCGTCAGCTGGCCCAGGGTCCCGGCCTTGGCCGGCCCGGTGTTCGCCCCGCTGCACCCCACGATGGTGAGCACCGCCGAGACGGCGGCCACCACGGCGGCGGCGGCCGCCAGCCACCATCTGCGTCTCAAGATCTCCATCTGCTTTCCTCCTCTTCCAGCAGGGCCAGGTCACGCACGTACCTCTTCCCGAACATCCCTGTCTCCCTGCGCCTGGTTTGATTCCGATCTGGACCCAGGCTCGACGGCCGGCGCTTCCGGACTCGCGCGGATAGGTCCGCTGTAAACGCTACGAATCCTGTAGGCCGATCGAATCCCGGAAGGTCCTTAGTCCTGCCGTTGCCCGTAGGGGCCTTGCCCCGGAATGACTAAGGACTTTCATGGATGCGGCGCCCGGCAGGCTGGCCATAACGTCTAGAAAGAAGCCAGTGATCATGGGCAGGCCCACGCCGGAGGTGGAACGAGCCAGCAATGAAGGATGATGACCTACGGCGCCACGTCGCCGCCGAGCTCTCCTGGGATCCCCAGGTGGGCAGCGGGGCGATCGAGGTATCGGCCGCCAGCGGCGTGGTCACGCTGCGGGGGACCGTGACCAGCATCCGGCTGAAGCGGGCGGGGAGCAGGGCCGCGGCACGTGTCCGCGGCGTTACCCGGGTCGCCGATGAACTGCGGGTACAGATCCCGGACAAAGACCGTCGGGACGACGAGGACCTGCGCGGCGACGTGCTGGAAGCGCTGATGCTGGACGTCTCGGTGCCAATGACCGTCGATGCGCAGGCCCGGGACGGCTTCGTCACCCTGACCGGCACGGCGCAGTGGCACTGCCAGCGCGAGGCGGCCGAGTTCCGCACCGCCAACGTGCCCGGCGTCGCCGGTATTGACAACGCCATCAGCTTGACCCAGACCCCCGATGCCCGTGAGGCACGGGACGCCATCCGCGCCGCGTTCCGGCGCGACGCCGCCCTGGAGGCGGACGGGCTCTCGGTCGAAACCTCCTCTGACGGGCTGGTGATGCTGTCCGGCACGGTCAGCTGCTGGGCCGCGCACGATCACGCCGTGGCCTGCGCCTGGTCCGCGCCTGGCGTCACCCAGGTCGACGACCGCATCCATGTCGAGAGCACGCGGTAGCTCACCCTCCGTCCTGCCGCGCGGGTATCCCTTCGTGGTCGGGGAAGGTTCGGGCGAGCTGTACCCGGCTGGTGACGCCAAGCTTGCGGAAGATCTTGCGCAGGTGATACTCGACGGTGCTGGCGCTGATAAACAGGCGAGCGGCGATCTCCCGGTTGGACAGGTGCCCGGCGACTAGACGGGCGATCTGCTCCTCCTGCGCGCTGAGTACCGACTGGCTGCGCGCTGAGTACCGACTGGGCCCCCGGGCCGCGCGGGCGGGCCCGCTCGCCGGTAGCGCGCAGCTCGGCCCGGGCCCGGGCGGCGAACGCCTCCATGCCCATCGCGTCGAACATGGCGAAGGCGGTGCGAAGCTGGTCCCGGGCATCGCGGCGGCGGCGCTGGCGGCGCAGCCACTCGCCGTACAGCAGGTGCGCGCGGGCGAGCTCGGGACGGTGCCGGGTGCGGCCGAGCCGGTCGATCGCCTCGCGATAGTGTCCCTCGGCGGCTTCTCCCTCGCTCAGCAGGGCGCGGGTGCGCGCCTCGATCCCTAGCCCCAAGTCGGTTCCGCCGGCCCGGGTCGTTTCGGCGAGCAGATCCAGGGCATCGCCGCCAACGCGCGTGTTGCCGGTGCGTGCGGCGGCCTCGACCAGCTCGGGCAACGCCCACACGGAGACATACACGTGCTTGTGCTCGCTGGCTAGCCGGGCTGCGGCCAATGCCTCCTCATAACGGCTGAGGCCGTTGTAGAGGACTGCGGCCACCCAGTGCGCGACTGTCACCGAGACTCCCTGGCCCCCGGCTGTGGCCTGCTCGATGATGGACCGGACCAGCGGGATAGCCTCGGCTTTCCTTCCCTGGAACGCAGCCAGCATGGTAGCGGCGACGGGCGCGAAACGAAACCCAGTCGCATCGCAGACCGCCCCGGCTTCGGCGATCAGCAAAGTGGCAGCCGCGAAGTCACCACTCCATACGGTCTCGATAGCCATACGGTTCAGAAGAAACGAGAGCTGGTCGAGCGCGCCGACGTCACGGGCGAGCTGAACCTGCCTGACGGTCAGGCGCCAGCCCGCGTCGTCCCAGAGAGCTTCGTCCGCCACCGTGGCGATAAAGCCCCACCGGAGTATCTCTTCCTCGGGGATGCCTGGGCTGGCAAAGGCGCACGCGGCCCGCCGCAGCAGCGGTGCAGCGACGGCCGGTCCGTCGGTGCCCAGCAGCGCAAAACCGTCCAGCACCAGGTCGACCAGACGCGGCGGGTGCGCTGGCGGGGGGAGGGCCCGGGCAGCGCGGGAGACCTCAAGCAGATCGCCGGCGCCCGCCAGATATCCGGCGAAGAAAGCCGCCTGCCACGCGTCGACATACGTCTCGCGGGCCAGGTCGAGGTTGAGCGGTTCGAGGCGCTTAGCCGCCTTCAGCAGCAGCGGGGGAGCGTCACTGCCAAGGCCGGAGGCGAACGCGATCCTCCCGCGCAGCAAGTCCGCCCGGGCGGCCTGAAACTCGTCCAGCGGCCCCGCCTCCGCCAAGGCGATGAGGTCGCTTGCCTTGCCGAACGCGCCGGCCTGCAGGCTGGCCTGTGCCGCGGCCAGCGTGCGCTCCCCGCCGCGCACCGGGTCGGGCGTCAGCGCCGCCGCGCGTTCCAGGAACGCAGCAGCGGCAGCCAGCCCGCCGCGGGCCTGCGCCCGGCTCGCGGAGCGCGCAAGCTCCGTGGCGACATCCTCGTCGGGTTCCGGCGCGGCCTCGGCCAGATGCCAGGCCCGCCGATCCGGATCAGCGGCCGGGTCGGTCACCCCGGCCAGCGCGGCATGCGCGCGGCGCCGCGTCCCCTCCGGGGCCGCGTAATAGGCCGCCGAACGGATCAGCGGATGCCGGAACCGCACCCGCGGATGCCACGACACCAGCCGCTGGGTCTCTGCGGCCACGCCCGCCTCCCGCCCGGCCCCCAGCTGCCCGGCCGCCTTCGCCACCAGCACGGGATCCCCGGTCGGGTCGGCCGCCGCCACCGCCAGCAGCGTCTGGGCGTCTACTGGCAGGGCCCGCACCCGTGACAAGTACAGCTCCTCCAGCCGCCCCCCGAACCGCAGCGGCCAGCCCAGCGGCACCGCCCCCGACAACTCCTCCGCGGTCAGCTCCCCAGCCAGCTCCACCAGCGCCAGCGGATTCCCCGCCACCCCGGCCACCACCTGGGCGCCCACCCGCCCATCTACCCGGGCGCCGGCCGACGTGGCCAGCAGCTCACCCGCCACCCCGGCCGGCAGCCCGCCGAGCACCAGCTCCGGCAGCCCGGCCAGCGCCGCCGCCTGCCCCTCCCCCTCCCGGACGGTGAACAACATGCCCACCCGGTCGGCGTACAGGCGGCGGGCGATGAATCCGAGCACCTCCACCGACACCTGATCCAGCCACTGCGCGTCATCGACCAGGCACAGCACCGGCTGTCCGGCCGCCGCGTCGGTCAGCAGCGTCAGCGCCGCCAGCCCGACCAGGAACCGGTCCGATGGAGGGCCGTCCACCAGCCCGAACGCCGACGCCAGCGCCTGCCGCTGCGGCCCGGGCAGCCCATCTAGCCCGCCCAAAAACGGCACCAGCAACTGGTGCAACCCGGCGAACCCCAGCCCCATCTCCGCCTGGATCCCGGCCACCCGGGCCAGCTGCATGTCAACAGCCTGCCCGGCCGCCGACTCCAGCAGCACCGTCTTGCCGATGCCCGCCTCCCCCCGCAGCACCAGCACCCCACTCAGCCCGTCCCGGACCGCCGCCAGCACTCCCTCCAGCGCGGCAGTCTCCGGAGCCCGGTCCAGCAACTTGCTAATCGCTCAGTCCTCCCGCCGGGGCCGCGACGGCCCAGCCGCCCCGGGCCAACCCAGTCCGCAGGGCGGCGCACGACCATCATCGCTCACATGCCACCAGGGAACCAGCAGGTCCCAGCCTCCGAAGGCCCGGCCGGAAAGCGTGGTGAACGCAGGAGGCCGCTTCGACCTACCAGACCAAAAAAGAGAACTCCGGCGAAAGCTCATAATCCCTGTCAATGGCCAGGTTGCGGTAAGGACTGACCGGTGGGTAACACATTCCTCCTGGCTATCACTGAGCGAAATCGCATGCCCGGAAGGCATCCCCGACCGTGCGCAGGGTGCCGATCCTCTCACCCCCTGTACGCAGACGGCCGTACGTCGGCAGGAATAACACCGGGCCGACCACGGTTGAAGCCATCCGATCCCGATCCCCTGAGCACAGACCAACCCCTTCGGTGCTGTACTGAAGGCATCCCTGCAGAGCGGTCGCGGCTAACCTCTACCAGGGAATCCGGTCGGAATATCTCGCCCAGTACGTCTTCAGCATGTTCGGCACGGTGACGCGCGTGCCGAATGAGGAAGACCACGGTGTGGATCTCTTTTGCACGCTCACCCGCAGAGCTGACGGTCCGGCTGAGCCCTACGCGTACTACTCGGTGCAGGTCAAGAGCGCTCCCGATGACTGGATCTTCGGCGGGCCCGGCGCGGTGAGGTGGATCCTCGAGTATCCGGCACCGCTCCTTTTCTGCGCTGTAGAGAAGAAGGTCGCGCGGTTCACCGTCTACCAGCTGATGGCGAGGTTCCAAGCCGCGGTCACGCCGGAGCTCCCGGAGAGCCTGACGCTGGTCCCTGGCGAAGCGGGCAGAACAGATGCGACTCACCGCCCTCGCATCGGCTGGGATGCAGACGGCAGGCTTCACCTCGGACCGCCGATCCTTCAGTTCACCGTCGATGAGCTTCTGGACGACCAGAGGTACAAGCTCTTCGGCAGTGTCCTCGACTACTGGATTCTTAACGATCTGCGCAACATTCTCCGGCAGCAGATGGGGATGCGGTCAGCGTCCGGGCCTGCTTACTACGCGACGAACGAGGTTCCGCCGCCGTCGGGCTTCGGGACCTTCTCGATGAACGTCGTATCTCCTGAGATCCGCGAGCGCGCCGGAAAGACCGCCGCCGAGCACCTTGACTGGCTCGGGGGCGTGATGCTGCAGAGCGGTGACATGACCGGAGCGCTGCTGGCAGCACTCATGGTGCGGCATCTGATTCCCGACGAGGATCCGGAGAGACAGCTCGGATTCTCTCCATCGTGGCTGTACTCGCAGCTCGGCCACATCGCGCAGAAGGCCTTCCCGGAGGTTGCCGACGGCCGCACCGTGGTCGCTCCCTTCGATGCCAGCCTCGCCAAGCTACGACAGCGCACCCAGAGTGGCTAGTGAAGCGGCACCAACCATGGAACGTAACCTGAAGGTGTTTCCGTCTCAGCGCCAGATCGCCGATTCGGCGCGGCTGGGAACCACGCCGACGATGCGTGCGGCCGGGTGCAGATCACCGGGTTATGTGCCATCTCCGCACGTACGGCAGAGTGGGCGTAGGACCGTGCTGGAGGTTGAGCCGGCGGTTTTACCGGGCCGACGATGAGCGAGCCCTGATGCGTAGTGCCGGAGGCCGCCGCCAGCGGGGCAGATGTAGGGCATGATGATAGGTCCGCCAGGCGGGCGCATCTCATGCGGGGACGGCGAGGCTCAGTGGCGGAGACCGCCGGTTCGCTGTTGCGCGTATTTAAGGTCACGCTGCCGCTGAGTGCTGGCCGGGTCAGCAGCAGCCAGCCTTGCGCGGGTGTCCGGGGTGGCCTGGTAGGCAGCGCGCGGGCCCGGGGCGGCATGCGGAGCTGGTCAGGTCCTGCCCCGTGCCGGTTCCGGGGCGGGAACCGCCTGCCCGGCGCCGCGCTTCAGGCCGGGGATGTCCCAGTCCGGCACGGCGGAGATGTACTGCAGGTCGTCCCCGCGGACGCGCTCTCCGCAGGTCGCGCAGATCACGCGGGTGCGGACCGGGTGGCCGTGGTGTTCCACCCGCAGGGGCGGTGTGTCGACGGCCCACTTGTCGCCCCAGGCACGCAGCGCGTGCAGCACAGGGACCAGTTCTCGGCCCGCGGCGGTGAGGTGGTAGTCGTGCCGCGGCGGGCTGGACTGGTATGGCCGGCGCTCGAGGATGCCCGCCGCGACCAGGGCCTTCAGCCGCGCCGCGAGGCGGTCCCGGGGGGCTGCGGTGTTGCGCGCGATCTCGCTGAACCGGTGGTTGCCGAACATCACTTCGCGGACAGCCAGCAGCGCCCAGCGGTCTCCGACCAGCCCCAGCGCCGCCGCGGCCGAGCAGGGGCGGCCGTGCTGCGTGTCCATGCCTGAAGTGTACGCACGAAGGTTTGCATATCAAACCGACATGGCCTAGCGTGGCGTTCATGGGTTTAGAGGTCAAACCTGCCCAAGTTTCCGGATCCAGGAGGCCGTCATGGCATCGGTGCTGATCACAGGAGCGTCGAAGGGCATCGGCCGCGCGGCGGCGGCGGAGTTCGCCCGCCGCGGCCACCGGGTGATCGCCACCGCACGGGACCCGAGCACGCTCGCCGGCCTGCCGGCGGACCAGCGGCTCGCGCTCGACGTCACCAACCCCGACAGCATCACCTCGGCGGTCGGGGAGGCCGGGGAGGTCGACGTTCTGGTCGCCAACGCCGGGGCGATCTTCGTCGCCGCCGTCGAGGCGACGCCGGCGGAGGCGCTCGCGCGGCTGCTGGACATCAACACGATCGGTGCCCTGCGGGTGGCGCAGGCGGTCCTGCCGGGGATGCGCGCCCGCGGCCGCGGGCGGCTGCTGTTCATGTCCAGCATCGCCGGGCGCATCGTGCGGCCGCGCCAGGCGGCCTACGCCGCGACCAAATGGGCCCTCGAGGCGCTGGTCGAGGCCCTGGCCATCGAGGCGGGCCCGCTGGGGATCGAGGCCGCGCTGCTCGAACCGGGCCCGGTCAGCTCCGGCGCGCTCAACCACGTCACCACCTACACCCTGCCCGGCGATCCCTACGCCCACCTGCTCACCCAGGGCGGCGCGCCCGCCAGCCAGATGATCACGCCGGAAGAGGTCGCGGCCGGGATCGCCGACGCGGCAGAAGCACCACAGCTGCCCCTGCGCATCCCCATCGGCCGGCCCGCCGCCCAGATCCTGGCGGCACGCCGGGCCGCACCCGACGACCGCCCATTCACCCCCGGTGCATCCACGGCCGTCCGGTCGTGAACGGCAAATGAAACAGAGTGAAGGGGAGAGCTGAGCCGTCGGTCTACAGACCGTTCCCTTACATGCAGAGCGACCTGATCTGCGCGCCTTGAGGAGTGAGCGCTGAGAAGTCGGCAACCGCCCATAGCGGCGGGTAGGCGCGCGCCCTAAGCCACATCGCCAGTCACGCTATGTGATCAGGTTGCTTGCGATCCTCGCCGAGCTGTGCCGAATCGTCCACAGATAATTCAGCCGCTGGATGTTCAAATAGCGAGGGCGGTAACAGCCGGCAAGTCCCGTGCTGATGATGCGCAGGAGCTCGTCGCCACCGACGAGGGTCATGCCGACCCGCGCGGCAAACTGCGTCGCGTCCACCGTGAACGTTCCGAGGCAAACGAACATCCCGTGCGCGGCGTGCATGGCCGTCTGCACGCCGTAGAGCTCGCGGACGAGCTGCACGCCAACGCGGTCCCGCCTCCAGTGCTTCGCTTGGACGACCGTCGTCTCCCCGCCGCGGCTCAGCAAGAGATCCACGCCGCCATCGGCTCGTCCGCGCCCGCCAACTTCCCGCACTCGGTATCCGTGGCGCCGGAATGCGTCGGCGATCACTTCCTCGAATTGCTGCCACGTGAGCGCGGCGAGGTTGCGCAACGTGCGCTGCCGGTGCAGCCAGGCGCGACCGGATGATGCGGTCGACGAATGCTGCCAGCAGGATGCTGCTGATCGGCACCGCCCACGCGAAAATGACGAGCTCGTTAGGCATGTCGGAGACAGAGTAGAGGGGTAGCCCGCCCACCGGAATACGCACAAAAGCCGCCACTCGTGTAACGGGGGGCAGGGTCAGACCGAGCGGCAGGCCGGCTTCTTCGCAGTTCGTGCCAGGCGACGCATCGTGGTCTCGATAGTCCGGACACGCAGGTCGTGCTCCCACAAGCGCACAGACCGGATGCCCTGCCGGCGCAGTTCTCGCACCGCCGCCCGGTCTCGCCTCGCGTTCCGTGCCAGCTTGGGACCCCAGTAACCCGCATTGTCCCCCGGCACGCGGCCATGTTTGGGGCAGCAATGCCAGAAGCATCCATCGGCAAAGACCGCAAGCTTCAGACCCGGCAGGTAGTAGTCGGGGCGGCCGGGCAAATCCTTCGCGCCCTCAATAATTCGCCGCCTCGGGTACAGCGCTCGAAGTGCAGCCCCGAGCCGCCGCTCGGGGGTCGTTCCGGAAGACCGGATCGAAGCCATGTTCCTGGTCCGCTGCTCAGGCGTTAGCCAGTCCGCCACAGTTACACCGTCCAGGTGCGCGTCAGCTCGACAAACTCTGTGAGGTCAAGCAGGCGCCGGTCCTCGATGTTGCGCTCCATCATGGGAGTCATGGTGCCGATAGCCTTGGCGAGCGGAAGGTGCACCATCACCAGGCCGTTGATGCACGGCTGGTTCAGGATCTTGTCGGTGCGCTGACCGTCGAGTTCGTTGGTGATGACGAAGTGGCGCAGGTCCATGTTCTGCTGCTGGATCGCGGCCTGCTTGTACTGCTGGCACTCGTTGGTGACGTCACTCATCCGGTCGTGGCGGCCGCTCCACTTGCACGAAATGATGACCCGCACTCGCCTGCCGGTCCGTACGATCACGTCCACCTTCGGCTTGGTACTGCGGCCCGGCATCTCGATCCCGGGGAACCACGTGGTCGCCGCAGCTTCCTCCTCGTAGGTGAAGCGGTCATCGCCCCACCGCTGCAAGACCTCAGCGGTGAGGATCCGCAGACCGTTCCCGAGCGGGTTATTGCGCTGGTTCTCTTTGGGTACCAGGAAGTCCTGCCCGCAGTGGGGGCACGTCATCGTGGTTCCCTTTCCCGCCAAGGCATCATGCCACCGCGGCATCTGCATCATGCGGTCCACGTGCGCGGCCAGCTCTGCAGGCTCCACGTTCAGGGCAGTGGCGATGTACGCCTCCGCCCCGGCGGCGCGCCGCTGCCACGTCTTGTTCTTCTGGAGGTCGTTCGCTTCTCTGATGTGGATGTGACCGTGGGCGTACCAGAGCAGCAGCTGATAGATGCCGAGCCACGCGTCCTCGAGGCGCGGCTCGCCCGCGGGCCACAGGCAGTCCTCGTAGAACGCTTGGGTGAGCAGTTGCCGGTCAGCGAGACTTGGCATCTACGCAGTCGTGAGCTGGAGTACCGGGCGTCCCTCGTCTTCGTCCACGGTGTCGCAAGCCACGCCGGTCAGCGCCGCGTGGATCGACCGGCCGATCGCCGCGGCGACCGGCGGTGGGAACGCGTTTCCTACCTGCCGGTACTGGGCCGTCTTCCTGCCGATGAACTCCCACTCGTCGGGAAATCCTTGAATCCGTGCCACCATCCGCACTGTCAGCTTGGGCCGGAAGCTCACCGGAAGATCGCGGCCTGGAGCCTCGTCCGCGATCCCGATGCCGTTGACACCCAGCAGGCTCCAGTCGGCACGGGCGCGGGTTGGACCGAGGTCGGGACCTCCGTGTTTTTTTGAGCCGCCAACGATGGTGGGCGCGATGCTGTTGGCCATCCGTGCCCAGCGACGGGCGCCTTTCCACCCGCGCGCAGCCATCAGATCCTCGAGCGTCTCTCCCACCGTCGGAGGCGTGCCCTTGGGCGCCGGCCACAGCCACCGTCTGTAGTGCTTGCGCTTCATCGCCACGAGAATGAACCGGGGCCGCAGCTGCGGAACCCCGAACTCGCTCGCGTTGAGCACTTGCCATTCCGGTGCATACCCAAGCCGGTCGAGCGTCTGTAAGACGTTCCGGCGGTAGCCGGCAAACCGGGCACCCGCGAGGCCCCGCACGTTCTCGAGCATCACCGCACCAGGCTTCGCTTCTTCGACGAGCCGGAGCGCTGCGGGGAACAGGTCGCGCTCGTCATCGGCGCCCAGTTGCTTGCCGGCAATCGAAAACGGCGGGCACGGAACCCCGCCGGCGATGAGGTCGATCCCGCGGTAGTCGCGGCCGTCGAGGTCGTGCACGTCCTGGGTCAGCACATCCCAGCCTGGCCGGTTTCGCCTCAGGGTCTGGGCGAAAACGTCTTCGATTTCCACGGCCGCCTCGTGATGAAATCCGGCCCGTTCAAGGCCGCACGCCTGGCCACCCGCTCCCGCGCAGATTTCGAGAACGCCGAGATTCTCCGTCACTGCATCTCTCCCTGCTTCCCTCCGGTGCTCTGACGGATCAGGCGAAACGGTGGGGCGTCGGCCGCGGCCTTCCACGGGGGAGATTATGACCGTGAGACCGCTCAGCCCGGGCGTGACCAAGGCGGTCATTCGCAGCAGGCCGAACGTCACACGGAGCAGCCGAAGCCGGACGGCCCGGCTGGTTCCGGACGATCTCGCCCTGACGACGGAGGGGACGACGGCGCCGAGCGGGGTCGCGTGGACGTCGGGGGCGGAGTCCTTGACGGAGGTGAGCGCGGTCGTGAGATCGCTCCCCATGGTCATGGACGGGTCGTCCAGTGGCCCTTGAGGCCTTTAGCCGCCAGTTTCCAAAATCACCATTTTGGAACCTCCTTTTTCTCACTTCCCGGAACACGGTTCCGAAGGGGTTCAGGGCTCCTGACATAGGGAGATCGTTTATGCAGTGTGTTCTTTGACTTCGTACCGCAGGGTGAGGCCGGTGCCGGGGTACTTGGTGGCGGTGGCGGTGAGCTGCTTGCAGAGGGCGGCGAGGGCGCGGGTGCGGCGGGGTGCGGAGAGCGGGTCCAGGCGGATGGTGAGGGTGGCGTCTGCGGGGATGATGTCGCCGCTGGTGGTGAGGGCTTCGCGGATCAGGGCGTACGCTTCGTCGTCTGCGCGGGCGTAGGCGCCGTTTAGCGCGCGGGCCAGGATCTCGGCGTTGTAGGCGGACATCCGGATGGCGTGGGTGATCAGCTTGGTCTCGGTGTCCAGCCGGACCAGGTCCGGGTTGTGCTGCGACAGCGGGATTTTCGCGGGGATGGCCTTGGCGGCGGCCTGGGCGCCGGCGAGCCGCTGGCGGGCGGCGGTGACCGGGGCGCCAAGCTTTGCGAGCTGCTGGTTGGTGATGACGGTTTCCTGGCCGGGGGCTGGGGTGCGCATTCTGGTGAGCTGATCTGCCCCGAGCTTTCCGGACAGCGGATTTGTGGTTAATTCACGCTGCGGACTGCCGTTCCAGGTACTCATTGCGGACTTGCTGCGGGGTCCGGTACTGAAGCCCGGAGTGCCGACGTCTGGAATTGTACCAGAATTCGATGTACCTCACAACGTCGCGGCGCGCGTGCTCGCGGGTCGGATACTGAGTGCGGTGAACACGCTCGTTCTTCAGCGCGGCGAAGAACGATTCGGCCATTGCATTATCGTAACAGATACCGGTGCGGCCGACGGACTGCCGGAGATTATGCTTCTTGAGCGTCTCCGCAAACTGCCGGGATGTGTAATTGCTGCCGCGGTCGGAGTGGAAAATCGCATTAGCGGCGAGAGGAAAATTACGGGCGGCGATCTCGATGGCCTTCTCGATGAGCGGCGTCTTGTAGTTATCGCCCGCTGCCCAGCCGATGACTTCCTTTGTATGGCAGTCGATAACCGTCGCCAGGTAAAGCCAGCCCTCCCATGTCGGAATGTAAGTGATGTCGCCGACCATTTTCTCGCCCGGCGCGGCCGCGGTGAAATCGCGTTTCACGAGGTCGGGAATGTCGTGCTCCTGGCCGTCGCCCTCGGTCAGGCTGACCCGCCACGGCCGCGGCTGGCAGGGCTCCAGGCCCAGCTCACGCATGATGGACCGCACCAGCTCCGGCCCCGCGGGCACGCCCCAGGCCACCAGGTCCGCATGCACCCGGCGGTACCCGTATGTCTCATCCGATTCATCGAATGACTTCCGCACGATCAAAGCAAGCATCCCGCGCCTTTTCGCCGTCGCCGATTCCGGCGCGCTCCGCCATTCGTAAAACCCGGACCGCGATACCTCCATCCACCGGCACATCATCACGATCGACGGCACGTACTCATCATCCGATTCCTGGTACACCGCGTACTCCGCGTCGATGAACTCGAATTTATCGGTCACCGATGGTCGCGGGCGAAGTACGCCGCGGCTTTTTTCACGAACTCAAGCTCCATTTTCAGTTCCCGGGTTTCCCGCTCAAGCTCGCGCAGCCGCGCCCGCTCATTCACGGTCAGCGGCGGTTCCTCGCCGGCATGCTCACGGCGATAGGCCGCGACCCAGTTGCCGAGGGTGCCTTCGTTAATCCCGAGCTCCTTTGCCACTCTGGCTATCGGGCGCGACGTCTCGATCACCATCTTCACGGCTTCATCCTTGAATTCCGGTGAGAAGCTCTTCTTCGGCCGGGGCAAAATACTTCACCTTTCCAGACGCCCATCCTAATGGATGGACTGTCCGGAAGCCTCGGGGCACCTCAAGCCTGGCGTCGCGGGCGGCTTCGGCGGCGGCCAGGTCCTTCTTCGCGGTCTTGACGGCGGCGGCTGCTTTCTTCTTGGCCGGGTTGGGGACCTTCCGGTCCGGGTCCTCGGCGGTGACGGCGTAGGTGTCCAGGGCGTCGAGGGCGAAGTGAGCCCGGCCGTAGCGGAAGTAGTTCTCCTCCCGCCACCGCGAGCCCATCCCGTAGACCGCGGCGGCGGGCGGCATGTCGGCGGCCTGGCGGGTGGCCAGGATCCGGATCTGCCGGCCTTTGTCCAGGCGGGTGACCTGCCGCAAGGTGAGCACGCGTCCTTTGTGCGTGCCGCTGGTGACGGTGATGTCGATGCTGCCGTCGGCCAGTGCGTAGCGGTGCTCGCGGCCGTCGTCGCCGGCGTGGACGGCGGTGGTGAATGCGTCCGCGGGCAGGTCGGGGATGTCTTCCCCGGCGCTGGCCTTGCGGTAGGTGAGCAGGTCGAACCTGGCGTCGATGATCTCGGCGAACAGGTCCGGGGACCAGCCGCCCCGGTCAAAGCACAATATGGGCTTGCGGTCTTCCCCGGCGATCTGGCGCAGCTTGGGCAGCAGCTCCTTGATCTGCCCGGCCAGCGAGGTGGACGGTTCGGCCATGACGACCAGCAGCGGGTCCCCGGCGCCGTCGGTGACCCAGGTCTCCTCCGTCGCCGGGCCGGGGAACTTCAGCCGGGCCACGTGCATCTTCTGTATCTCCCGCGTGCCGAAGTACGCCCGGGTGTGCCCATCGATGCAGAGGAACCCGAGGTCGTCCGGGCTGGCCGCCGCGCGGCGCCTGGCTATGGCCATCTGCAGGTCCGCGGCCTTGCCGGCGGCGGCGAGCCCGGCGAGCTTGCGGCGGATCGTCTTGGTTTCCGGTGCCCGGTCCAGGCCCAGGATGCGGCCCATCGCCGGCGGGGGGACGCGGGTGGTGCCCTCGGCGCGGGGCTCGCGCAGCAGCGCCTGCAGCACCTGGTGGACCAGGACCGTGTCCAGGCTGTAGTAGCCGTCGCGGATCCGGCCGTAGACCTGGCGGGCGCATTCCAGCAGGCCCGTGTCCGCCAGGGCGGGCAGAGCGATCAGCAGCCCGGCCAGCGGGTAGCGGCCGCCGGCGGCGAATACCGGGGCAGCGCCCTCGCCGAGCAGCCCGAACCGGGCCAGGACGCGTTCCCCGTCCCGCGGCACCGGGTCCGGCAGCACCGGCAGCAGCCCGCCGGCGGCCTCGGCAGCCTCGGCCCGGCCTGCGGTGCTGTCCTGACCTGCGGGCTCGTCCGCAGCGTCGGCGGCAGCATCGTCCTGGCCAGCGCCGCCGCCGCCGCCGGCGGCGGGCTGCTGCTCGTCTCGTGCGGCGGCGCCGTCCTCAGCGTCCTGGCGTGCGGCGCTGCCGTCCTGGCCTGCGGTGTCCTCGCCGGGCTGGCGTTCTTCCCGGGCCGGGACGGCGGCGCGGGGGCGGGCCGGGACGCGTCCCAGGGCGGTGCGGACCGCGAAGGTCGAGACACCGCACCGGCTGGCGATCGCCTCCAGGCCCAGGCCCCGCGCGTCCAGGTCGTTGATTTCCGCGGTCAGCTCCGGGGTGAGCTTGGTCGGCCCCTTGGGGCCCTTCCTGGCCGGCAGCAGCCCGGCCAGCCCGTTCTCGCGGTACGCCGAGACCCACCGCCATACCGTCGCCAGGTCAGTGCCGAGCGCGGCCGCGACCTGCTTCTGCGTCGCGGCTTTCAGCTTGGTCACCTGCACCGCGGCCAGCCGCCGCCCGGCCTCGTCGCCGGCTTCCCAGGTGAAGGTCGCCATGCCGTGCACCCATATCTGGCCGCCGCCGTCCGGCAAGGTGAGCAGCCCGACGCCCGGGGCGATCTCGGCAGCGCCGCCAGGCAGCCACGGCAGTACAGCCTGGGTCAGCCTGCTGCCTGCCACGAGGACCCTTCTCCCGATCTCGGATATGCATTTATTTTATCAAATCCGGGGCGATACGAGCAAGGGGCGCCGGCAGGAAATTACGGCGAATTCGCAGGTCAGGGTGCTTGTTACGATCGGTAAGCAGACCGCTATGTCAGGAGCCCTGGGGTTGCGCTACAATCCCGGCCGGATGCGCAATCCCGTATTCGATTCCGCCGCGCAGCCCGCTCCGGACGCCCACAACGAGGCCGGCGCCGGACTGCGGGGCCGCCCTGTCTCACCACCGCGCCGGGGGCGGCCGCGGTCGAAAGCGGCCGACGGGATCGGGGCGGAGATCCGCCGGCGACGTGATCTGCTGGGGCTCACGCTCCGCGAGGCGGCGGCGGCGACCCACGTCTCCCCAACCATCACCTGCGAGGTGGAGCGCGGGACGCGCATGCCCTCGGTGCGCACGTACCAGAAGCTGCGTGACGGCCTCGGCCTGACCGAGCCCGCGGCCACGCTGGTGAAACGGCGAGCTCCCGACATCCCGGCCGGCAACCACTACCGCGCCACGCTCGCCGCATGCGTCGTCACGGCGGGCGCGGTGGCACTGGCCGACCTTGCGGCAGCGATGGGCGTATCCGTCCCCGCGGTGCGGGAAGGCCTCTGCGTGCTCGACGACCCTCTCGCTCAGGTCGGGCTGAGGCTGGCCGACGACGGGGTGACCGTGTCCGTGGCGCCGCTCGCGTTTGCGCACACGGCCGTGGATGCCGTGAGCCATATCGCCGCGACACCGAAGCTCACCGAGCGGCAGCTCACGATCCTCTGCTTCGTCGCTTTCGCCGGCGCGACAACGCTGCGGCGCATCGAGAAGATGTGCGACAGCGACTGCGAGTCGCTGCTGGCCCGTATGGCCGGCCACGGGTTCAGGGCTCCTGACATAGCGGTCTGCTTACCGATCGTAACAAGCACCCTGACCTGCGAATTCGCCGTAATTTCCTGCCGGCGCCCCTTGCTCGTATCGCCCCGGATTTGATAAAATAAATGCATATCCGAGATCGGGAGAAGGGTCCTCGTGGCAGGCAGCAGGCTGACCCAGGCTGTACTGCCGTGGCTGCCTGGCGGCGCTGCCGAGATCGCCCCGGGCGTCGGGCTGCTCACCTTGCCGGACGGCGGCGGCCAGATATGGGTGCACGGCATGGCGACCTTCACCTGGGAAGCCGGCGACGAGGCCGGGCGGCGGCTGGCCGCGGTGCAGGTGACCAAGCTGAAAGCCGCGACGCAGAAGCAGGTCGCGGCCGCGCTCGGCACTGACCTGGCGACGGTATGGCGGTGGGTCTCGGCGTACCGCGAGAACGGGCTGGCCGGGCTGCTGCCGGCCAGGAAGGGCCCCAAGGGGCCGACCAAGCTCACCCCGGAGCTGACCGCGGAAATCAACGACCTGGACGCGCGGGGCCTGGGCCTGGAGGCGATCGCCAGCCGGTGCGGTGTCTCGACCTTCGCGGTCCGCACCGCCCTGGGACGCGTCCCGGCCCGCCCCCGCGCCGCCGTCCCGGCCCGGGAAGAACGCCAGCCCGGCGAGGACACCGCAGGCCAGGACGGCAGCGCCGCACGCCAGGACGCTGAGGACGGCGCCGCCGCACGAGACGAGCAGCAGCCCGCCGCCGGCGGCGGCGGCGGCGCTGGCCAGGACGATGCTGCCGCCGACGCTGCGGACGAGCCCGCAGGTCAGGACAGCACCGCAGGCCGGGCCGAGGCTGCCGAGGCCGCCGGCGGGCTGCTGCCGGTGCTGCCGGACCCGGTGCCGCGGGACGGGGAACGCGTCCTGGCCCGGTTCGGGCTGCTCGGCGAGGGCGCTGCCCCGGTATTCGCCGCCGGCGGCCGCTACCCGCTGGCCGGGCTGCTGATCGCTCTGCCCGCCCTGGCGGACACGGGCCTGCTGGAATGCGCCCGCCAGGTCTACGGCCGGATCCGCGACGGCTACTACAGCCTGGACACGGTCCTGGTCCACCAGGTGCTGCAGGCGCTGCTGCGCGAGCCCCGCGCCGAGGGCACCACCCGCGTCCCCCCGCCGGCGATGGGCCGCATCCTGGGCCTGGACCGGGCACCGGAAACCAAGACGATCCGCCGCAAGCTCGCCGGGCTCGCCGCCGCCGGCAAGGCCGCGGACCTGCAGATGGCCATAGCCAGGCGCCGCGCGGCGGCCAGCCCGGACGACCTCGGGTTCCTCTGCATCGATGGGCACACCCGGGCGTACTTCGGCACGCGGGAGATACAGAAGATGCACGTGGCCCGGCTGAAGTTCCCCGGCCCGGCGACGGAGGAGACCTGGGTCACCGACGGCGCCGGGGACCCGCTGCTGGTCGTCATGGCCGAACCGTCCACCTCGCTGGCCGGGCAGATCAAGGAGCTGCTGCCCAAGCTGCGCCAGATCGCCGGGGAAGACCGCAAGCCCATATTGTGCTTTGACCGGGGCGGCTGGTCCCCGGACCTGTTCGCCGAGATCATCGACGCCAGGTTCGACCTGCTCACCTACCGCAAGGCCAGCGCCGGGGAAGACATCCCCGACCTGCCCGCGGACGCATTCACCACCGCCGTCCACGCCGGCGACGACGGCCGCGAGCACCGCTACGCACTGGCCGACGGCAGCATCGACATCACCGTCACCAGCGGCACGCACAAAGGACGCGTGCTCACCTTGCGGCAGGTCACCCGCCTGGACAAAGGCCGGCAGATCCGGATCCTGGCCACCCGCCAGGCCGCCGACATGCCGCCCGCCGCCGCGGTCTACGGGATGGGCTCGCGGTGGCGGGAGGAGAACTACTTCCGCTACGGCCGGGCTCACTTCGCCCTCGACGCCCTGGACACCTACGCCGTCACCGCCGAGGACCCGGACCGGAAGGTCCCCAACCCGGCCAAGAAGAAAGCAGCCGCCGCCGTCAAGACCGCGAAGAAGGACCTGGCCGCCGCCGAAGCCGCCCGCGACGCCAGGCTCACCAGAATGCGCACCCCAGCCCCCGGCCAGGAAACCGTCATCACCAACCAGCAGCTCGCAAAGCTTGGCGCCCCGGTCACCGCCGCCTGGGGTGCCCCGGACCTTCCGGACTGCGGATCCTTTAGGATTCTCAGTCGAAGGGACGGGATAAATTGCCAGGGAAGTATAAGTATAAGACGTATACGCCGGAGTTCCGTGAGGAAGCGGCGCGGATGGTCGTGGACACGTCTCGGCCTATCGCGGATGTGGCCCGGGAGATTAATGTCAGCGAGACGTCGCTGGGTAATTGGGTGCGCGCGTACCGGGATAAGCATGCGGAAGACGAGCCGCCGCTGGAGTTGTCCGAGCGTGCCCGGCTGCGGGAGCTGGAGCGGGAAATCCGCGAGCTCCGGATGAAGGCTGATTTTCTCTCAAAAGCAGCGGCGTACTTCGCAGCGGAGCATCGGTGAGCGACAAGTACGCGTTCATCGACGCGGGATACGCCACCGTCGCCGTGGATACGGCTGCCGCTCCCACGGTCACCCGCATGTGCCAATGGCTCCGGGTTTCTAAATCGGGGTTCTACGATTGGAGGTCACGGCCGGAAAGTGATACCGCCAGGCGCCGGGAACTGCTGAAAGTGAAAATAGCAGCGTTGTTCAAAGCGAACGACGGCACCTACGTACGGGTACCGGCGGATGCACGCCGCCCTGGCCCGCGGCGGCGAGCGGTGTGGCCCGGAGCTGGTGCGTGCCCTGATGCGCGAGCTGGGCCTGGTGCCCTGCCAGCCGCGGCCGTGGCGGCCGTCCATGACCCGCCAGGGCGCGGCCTGCCCGATCCCGGACCTGGTGTGCCGCGACTTCACCGCACAGGCCCCCGGGGAGAAAATGGTCGGCGATATCACGTATATTCCCACGTGGCAGGGATGGCTTTACCTGGCGACCGTCATCGACTGCGCCACCCGCAAGATAGTGGGCTGGGCGATGGATGATAATTACCAGACCCCGCTGATCACCGCAGCGATCGAGATGGCCGCCCGCAATCTCGATCTCCCGGCTGGTGCGATCTTTCACAGTGACCGTGGCAGTAATTATACGTCAGCCGAGTTCGCCGGCGTCCTGAAGAGGCTGGGGATAGAGCAATCTGTAGGCCGCACCGGTATTTGTTACGATAATGCATTGTCGGAATCGGTGAATGCGGCGCTGAAGGTCGAGCTGGTCAACCGGACGGAGTACCCGTCCCGGAAGAAAGCGAAAAACGCTATAGCGCGGTACATCGAACTCCGGTATAATCAGACGCGGCTTCACTCAGGGCTCGGATACCGGACTCCGCAAGAAGTCCTGGACGAGTACCTGAATCAGCAGGCAGCGGTATGAAATAACACTAATTCGCCGGTCCGGAAAACGCGGGGCAGCCCAGCCCGCCAGCGGCTCGCCGGCGCCCAGGCCGCCGCCAAGGCCATCCCCGCGAAAATCCCGCTGTCGCAGCACAACCCGGACCTGGTCCGGCTGGACACCGAGACCAAGCTGATCACCCACGCCATCCGGATGTCCGCCTACAACGCCGAGACGATCCTGGCCCGCGCGCTAAACGGCGCCTACGCCCGCGCAGACGACGAAGCGTACGCCCTGATCCGCGAAGCCCTCACCACCAGCGGCGACATCATCCCCGCAGACGCCACCCTCACCATCCGCCTGGACCCGCTCTCCGCACCCCGCCGCACCCGCGCCCTCGCCGCCCTCTGCAAGCAGCTCACCGCCACCGCCACCAAGTACCCCGGCACCGGCCTCACCCTGCGGTACGAAGTCAAAGAACACACTGCATAAACGATCTCCCTATGTCAGGAGCCCTGGGGTTACTCGCGTGCACCCGCGACAGGACGATAGAGCGGGCACCCAACTTCTATCGGCTCACGACCACCGCGCTCCTCGCGGTCGGCTACCCCACCATCGAGGCCTTCCGGGAGGCCGTCGTTTCCCAGCTCGATGAGGCCGACCTCATCAAAGCCCAGAAGCTACTTACCGGCGATGACGACTGACCATTTCGCTGCCGATTTTAGCTGTCCATTTCGTGCGAGGTCACAGCTCGGTCACGCGCCGCCGCATCGACGACATGCGCGGCGTCGACTCCGCGGAGGCCGTCGCTCAGCTCGTCGAGTGGGGGTTCCTCCGGCGCGAGGGTACCGAGGGGCGCTCACCCCTCTACCAGGTGACCGCCAAGCTCCTCGAGGTCACCGGCACGGCCTCCGTCGCCGAACTCCGCCAGCAGTTCTTCGAGCACCTTCCGCTGGTGGCGCCTGGCAATGAGACGCCCGTCGGACAGGTCAAAGACCCTGGTATCAAGAGTTCTCGTTGCCCGGCCAGATGATTGGAAAGAGCGGGACGATATACGATGGACGTTTCCAGGCTGGACGCTATTACGTCCCAGGAGAGAATCCCATGTGGTGGATAGCCCGCCGTGCGTTTATCAAGGGGGCACCGTGACCGATGTAGAATTTCGCACGCTTGGGTTCTCCGTTCGCTACCGCTGCTGGGCGCGCAACGATCTCCCATCGGAGGAACCAGTCTTCTACTTTCCGGACAGGGCGGAGAACCCAGTCTCGCAAGTGACCAGAGTCGTTGTTAGTTTTGCTGGTCACGATCGCGCGTCATGGACGGGATCTTTTCTTCGTGAATTCGACGGCTGTGCGGATATGCTCTTGGCGTCGCCTGATCCGCTCACCGCGTGCGTAGTAGCGGGCGGCCTCGCTTGGGTCATCGACGTCGATCATCCCGACCGAGCCCGCACTCTGGACGTGGTGCCTGTAACTGACGCTCTCGGATGTCCACCGGCAGGCAGGCTGTTCCTCGCGTCTCACGACGTCGTTGCCGCCTTTGACGCGGCCATGAAGTCAGTGTGGTCGGTGCGTCTCAAGGCCGACGGGGTCGAGTTCGTTGCAGCTGAGGATTCGCACGTCGTGGTAAAGGCCTACTCGCCCTCGTCGGGCGCATGGCAAACACACCGTCTGGGGATCTCAGACCCGATTCCGCGAATAGCGCTGTGAGCTGATTCCTGCCCCTAAATGATCTTGGTGTGCCAGGATTCCCGGTAGCGGGCATGCTAATGGCCCGGGAGCCGCGCCGGGTTCGCGATCTGCGGGCCTTTCTTCGGGTCGGGCTGGCAGGCCGTGGATAAGGACGGGGAGCCGGGGCTCAGGGTGTGCAGGTCAGGCGGGGATGGGAAGTTCCCGTAGCCGGGCCAGGACCTCAGGGAGCAGGCTGTGGCCGGGCGGCAGCCGCAGGATCAGGTGGCGGGCGGCGGACCAGCCGGCCGGGGACGGCGATCAGCCGCCAGCGCAGGGTGGCGATCATGGCCTTGCCGCCGCGCACGCCGTGACCGGCCAGGATGTCCTGGCCGACGGTGAGGGCGGTGAGCTGGTGCAGCCAGGCGGCCATGGTCGCGGCGAGCAGCGCTCCCCACATCCAGGCCAGGTTGACCTGGGGGTATCCGGAGGGGAGGTGCCGCAAGGCGGCGCCGAGCTTGCTGTCGCGGAAGATGTTCTCCACCGTGGTGCGGTGCCGGTACCAGTGCTCTACCGCTATCGCCTTGGCCGGGGCAGTCACGTCCAGGTTGGTCACGATGAACGAGTAAGCGTAGATCGCCCCGGCACCGGCCAGCTCAGGCAACGGCAGGGCCCGCTGGTCCGGGCGCAGGGTGCGGCGGCGGCGGGACCGGGGGTCGGCGGAGACCTGCTCCGGATCCAGCAGGACCCGGCGGATCAGGAGCCGGGTGCTGGCCGGCCACCAGTCCGGGCAGTACTCCGCGACGGCGACCTGCGCGCCGTCCATGTCAATGGCGTCATGCCAGTCGTCCTCGGCGATCCCGGCCAGCAGCCGCCACAACGGCGCGATCCGCTTGGCGCCGATCGCGAACGCGATCTTCGCGTCGTGGGCGGCGCGGGCCAGCTGCCCGGCGAAGTAGCCGGCGTCGGCGCGCATCGCCACCCGGCCCGAAGCCCGCGCCGCCGCGGGCAGGGCGGCCAGCGCACGGCGCAGCAGATCCGGCGCGGTCGCGCGCGGGTCATCGGTGCCGTCGCCCAGGTCGGCGGCCAGCACGATCTCGGCTTCGGCCCAGGCCGCCACGTGCGGCCGGCCCACCCGCTGGCCCTGATGGTTATACGCCACGCCGCGCTTCTTCCGGCCGTAGACCTCCACGTCGGTGGTGTCCAGGTCGATCGTGACCGGGCCGCCGGCCAGCGCCGCGGCCCGCTCCGCGGGCAGCAGGTCCAGCATCCGCCCGGTCACCGCCGCCAGGCCACGCTCAACCGCTGTCCACTGGGCGGGAGTGATCCGCCGGGCCAGGCCCGCCGCGGTCGTGGACGCCAGCCCCGGCACCGGGGTGATCAGCTGGCCCGCCGCATCACCGCGCTGGCGGTCCAGCCCGGTCAAGAAGTCCTCCCCGGCCAGCTGCGCCGCCGCGAGCCCGGCCAGCAGCTCCCCGGCCCCGAACCCGCGATCCCGCTGCTTGATCGGGCCGACCGCGGCATCCAGCGCCCCGGTCACGTCCAGCCGGTCACACAACTCGCTGACCGCAGCCATCCCCGCGTTCGGCGTCAGCGCCGCATCCGGCGCGCCGGCCCGCACCTGCTGACGCCGCTTGCCACCAGCACGTATCCTGCTCACCAGATAGGTGTCCTCTCCGCTGGGCTGGTCATCACTTGGCAGCGATCATCATCCCAGGCCAGAGCGGCACCTATCGGCATTTACACGAGCGTGTCACCGGCTTACTCATGGAATCGGGTCAGATGGCAGCTTCGAGTAGGTGCGCGGTGCGATGCAGCTGCCGCAGATGCGATTGATGACGGCACGATAGTCGCCCGCGGCCCGTCCCGCAGACTCGCTATCTCCACAGGGGCTCGCAGACCGTTCACTCCAAGACGGCCCAAACGAGTCAGAGAATGCCGAAGTCGAGCAAGAGGAACCGGAATGACCAGAGAAGAAGCGTTCGAGCGACTGAGCGAGTGGGCGAGCACGCAAGAGATGGATGACAGCATGGGTGACGCGGCGAGTTGGGAGACGGCCGAGGTCGATCGTCTGTGGGTTCTCACGCCACCCGGTCGCTCGAACACGGCCTATGTCGTCACTGAGACCGCTGTCCGTCCTGTGCACCCCTCTCGCGAATCGCTCGCGGACGTGATCGCGGAGTTGCGACGCCAGATGAGCTGAGCAGCCGGTCAGTGATTCTCATGGCCTCCCAACTGATGTGATCGCAGCGTTTCGCTGCACTGACATTTCGCTGTCGCAAGCACTGTCATTCGCGTGTCGTTTCACACTGGGGGCCCGTCCCGGCCGAGCTGCTCGAGGATCACCTCAGAGCACTCGCGGCGTGCGTCGTCGCGTACGGGGGTGCTCCTCTTGCCGATGTCGCGCGCGCTCTCGGCATCTCCATCCCTGCTGTGCGCGAGGGGATCCGCCGCATCGCCGATCGCCTCGAGGCCGTGGGGTACCGCGTCGTCGACGACGATGTAAGTCCCTGGAAATGAACAACACGCTCAACTGGGTTCGCGGGCCGGGGTGATGGTGTAGTTCCATTGTCCGTGCCAGTCGTGCGGGGTGAGGTGCTGCGCGGTCAGCGTTTTCATCTCGCGGTCGGGGATCTTGATGCCGCGGGGGTAGGTGCTGGTGTCGCGTTCGGCGCGGACGGTCAGGCCGGTGCGGGTGGTGGTTCCGGCGATGAGGCTGACGGCGACCTGGTGGCTGGTCAGGGGCTGTCCGGCCCAGTTCATGGAGATGTGGCTGAACAGCCGGTGCTCTATCTTGTTCCACTGTGCGTCCAGGAGGCTGGGGGTTGATCGTGTTAGGTGATTGATCACTGGTCGTAAGCTCGTCGTCGCTTGCCGGTGAAAGTCCGGTCCGGGTAGCTGCCAGGAGGCCCGGTAGCAGGCTGGCGGCATCAGGGGGAAACGCCTGGTGTCGGAGCCCAGCGTCGAAAGCCCTGTAAGGGGGAGCAAACGGACGGTCCGTAGCATCAAGCGAAGCCTGCCGCGTCGTGAAAATCCCCGCGAGAGCGGGACCAGGGAGAGCCGAGCCCGGAGTGTCAGGGCGAAGGCCATGGAAGCGGTGAAGATCCTGGAGGGCAGCCGCGAAGGACTCCCCGGCGTAAGGGGCGCGGAACGTCCGGACAGTGGCGGCGGGAACTGGAGAGGCCCTCCCCGGACCGGTGACCTGCGGAAGGTGTCGCCGGAGAACGGTGTCCTATAACCGATGACCTCGGGAAGTGGACGACTGGCCGGGTGGGCGTCGGAGGGGGTCGTAGTACTGCTTGAGCCGGCCGGACAACATAACCGGCGGTGAGGGAAGGACCCCTGCTTCGTCGATGCGTGCTGATGCAGATGGAGGTGCCCGGTGAGTGCCGAGGTTTCGGCTAGTCCCACCGCCCTGGTGAAGGCTCCCTTGGACAAGGTGCGTGCCCTGCAGCACACGCTTTACCGGGCGGCCAAGGCCGATCCCGGACGACGGTTTCATGCGCTGTGGGACAAGGTTTACCGCAGAGACGTCCTGTGGCGTGGCTGGGTCGCGGTGCGTGCCAACAACGGCGCACCGGGCATTGACCGGACCACCCTGGACCAGGTTGAACGCGAGTACGGAGCGCTTCGCCTCGTGGACGAGCTGGCCGCCGAGTTGCGGGAGGGCCGGTACCGCCCGCTGCCCGCGCGGGGAGTGCTGATTCCCAAGCCGGGCCGTGAGGGTGAGTACCGCCCGCTTTCCATCTCGGCGGTTCGCGACCGGGTCGTGCAGGCCGCTTTGAAGATCGTGCTTGAGCCGGTGTTCGAGGCGGACTTCCTGCCGTGCAGTTTCGGGTTCCGCCCGAAGCGGTCGCAGCATGACGCCTTGCAGGTGCTCATCGATGAGTCCTGGCGGGGCCGCCGGTGGGTGGTGGAGACGGACATCGCCAACTGCTTTTCGGCGATTCCGCATGACCGGTTGATGACAGCGATCGGGGAACGCGTGGCCGACCAGTCCGTTCTCAAGCTGATCCGGCAGATTCTGCGGGCCGGGGTCATGCAGGACGGGCAGGTCCGGCGAGAGGTGACCGGAGCCGCGCAAGGCGGTCCGGTCTCGCCGTTGCTCTGCAACGTCTACCTGCACCGGATCGACCGGGAATGGAACGAACGTGAGCACGGTGTGATCGTCCGGTTCGCCGACGACGCACTGGTGATGTGCAGGACCCGGCAGCAGGCCGAGGCCGCGCTTGCGCGGCTGAGAGCATTGCTGGCCGAACTCGGCCTGGAGCCGAAGGAGGCCAAGACGGCCATCATCCATCTGGAGGAGGACGGCCCGGGGATGGACTTCCTGGGTTTCCATCATCGGCTGGTGCGGTCGCGGAGAATGCGCGGAAACAAGAGTGTGGTGTTCCTTGCTCGCTGGCCCGCGGACAAGGCCATGCAGCATGCCCAGGACCGGATTCGGGAGATCACCGACCGGTCCCGGCTGCTGCTGCCCGTCGAGACGGTGGTGGCGGAGCTGAACGTTTTCCTGACCGGCTGGGCCGGATACTTCAGGTTCGGCAACTCCACCGACCGGTTCGCGGTGATCAGGGAATTCACGCGGATGCGGATGGCGCTGTTTGTCGCCAAGAAACACAAACGCTCGCGTGGGTTCGGACGATGGGTGGTGTCGTACGCGTCACCGAACCATCTGGGACTGAACGGCCTTGTCGGGAACGTCGTCGCACCCAGGCCCTTCCGGGACTGGCGGGGGAAGCCGAATGCCGGCGGTGAACGGCGTCGGTGAGCCGTGTGCGAGAGAACCGCATGCACGGTTCGAGGCGGCGGGGGCTGGAAACGGGGCAACCCTGGCCATGGTCACGGCAGTGAAGCGGCCCGCAGGCGAAAGCCGGGGAAAAGTGGCTGCCGGACCTAACGACAGGCGACGCCACCGCGCCAGCCCCCGACCCTACTGGACGTGCCTGGCGGCATGTGGCAGACCGTGATCGCCAGGCCGGTCTCGCCGGCGAGGGCGGCGAGTTCTTTCTTCCACAGCCGCAGCCGGTAGCCGTTGGAGCCGCCCGCGTCCGCGGTGATCAGGAGCGACGCGGCGCCGGGGTAGGCGGTGTCGCCGACGCTGTGCCACCAGCGCCGGATGGTTTCCACGGCGAACTGGGCGGTGTCGCCGTCGTTCCCGACCGACACCCAGCCGGCGTCGGCGCCCAGGTCGTACACGCCGTAGGGCACGGCCTTGCCCTGCTCGCCGGGGAAGTCGTGGACATCAGCGCGGCGTGGGTCGCCTGAGGGGCGCCATTCGCGGCCCGCGCGGGCGTACTGCCCGATCAGCTCCTTCTTTTTCGCGTCCACGCTGATCACCGGCTCGCGCGCGGCCAGCGCCGCCGCGACGCGCCCGGCGATGTAGCGGAACTGGGCGTCGCGGTCGGGGTGCTGCCGGCCTTCCAGCGTCTTGGCGTTGCCCTGCAGGCTGTAGTCCAGCGGCCCGGCCAGCAGCCTGCCGACGCTGTGATGAGAAACCTGGTGCCCTTCGCGTCCCAGCTCGTCCGCCAGGTTCCGGGTCGACTTGGTCGTCCACCGCAGCCGCGTCATCGGATCACCGCGGGTCTCCGGCTCGACCAGCGCGTCAAGAGCATCCAGCAGGCCCGCGTCCAGATCGGTCAGAGGCTTGCGGCCGCCGCCCGGCCGCCGCGCCCGCCCGCCCAGCGGCTCCACCCCGCCATCCAGCTCGTCCACCCCGGTGGTCACCGTCACCCGCGACACCCCGGCCGCCCGTGCCACCAGCGAAATGCCCCCGTAGCCCAGCGACCTGGCCTCCGCCGCCATCAGCAGCCGCCGCTGCCGCTCATCCAGATGAGGCAGGATCGTCTCGAACTTCGCCGCCAGCACCCGCTCATCGATCTCCATGACAATGGCCATACCAAAAGCATGTCCCGACATAAGCAGATGTACAAGTTAATTCGAGACAGGCCCTAACCGTGCGGCTCGTGCCTTTTCCGGCGGCGGCTCGCGCGCTCGAGACCATGGGCACCGCCGAGCGACTGTCAGAGTTGCGCACCGAGCACTACGAGCTCATCTGCATCGTCGCCCACCTCGGGACTGCGGTGCGGTCGAAGATCGAGGAGATGTTCGGCCGCGACTGCGAACTCCTCCTCCGGCGCCTCGTCGAGCGCGGCTACCTCGAGCGGGTGACGAATGACCGCGGCGCGGCCGGCGCCCCCACGGTGTACCGCGTCACCGCGGCGGCGATTGCCGCGACGGGTCACCCCAGCCTGGCCTCGCTGCAGCGCTACCTCGCTGATTCTGTAGTAACCGGCACCGATGGCCCATCGCTTGGTGACCATGACCATGCTTCACGACCCGCGTGAACCTACCGAATATTTCGGCGTTCGCTTTCGCTGAACTCTTCGCGAGGGGTCACAGACAAGGTGTTCGCGACTGGGAGTTCGCACCCGATAATCACGGGATGCCGATCGCCTTTGACGCGGGACCGTGGGTCCCGAGCTATCACGTGGAGGTTGATCCTGAGTTTCCCGGCAACGGCATCTGGGGTATTGCGGACCATCATTTCGGGGCTGGTGGTCACGAAGACATGGCGCTCAGGGTCACCGCCGCTGCGATCGCTGCCACCGGGCACGACACCTTGGCGTCGCTGCAGCGGTTCCTCGCTGACTCCCTCGCCGCGCAACAGCCCTCCGAGCGCGACACATGACCGTCACGACACCGACCATCAGCCGTCGTTTCCACAGACTCTCTTCGTCAGACGTCACATGCGAGGTCACACCCACGCGGCGACCACGAGGCCTGAGATGAGCAATGGTCCGTCGGCACGTCGGCAGCACCTTCCCGAGTTGCGGGGTCGTGCCCCCGTTATTCGCGGGAGGCTCGTTATTCGCCCTGCAACGCCGTCGTCCGTTGTATACGCCCAGCGCATCCGCAGGCACGTGCGCGACGCAACGAACGGCGCCATGTGGTGGACGGACAGACCGGACGGTCAGGCGCTGGCCGCTGTCGAGCGTGGCTCTGCGTTTGACGCCTACCTGATCGTCGAGGAACAGCCACAGCACGTCCGACTCCAAAACGCGCCGGACGATTGCGAATTGGTTGTGGCGCGCAATGCACGATCCTTGCCGAGCACAGCGTGGATTCGTCATGCGATGAGGGTGGGCGGGTTCGAATTGGGGGCGGAACCGCCGGTGTTCGGTTACGACGGCGCACACGAAGAGATCTACGCACGACACTGGGACAACACGGTATTGACACTGTTGAAGTGGGCCATCGATGCAGACGGAGCTGTAGCCAAGGTGTTTCCTCGTTTGCCGGGGGTCACGAGATGGCTCGGCCGCGAAGTGATGACCATGGTTGCCAGCAGGTACTATGGCTCCAAGCGTTTGATGCTCGACACGTGGTTACGCCCTGGCAGAGATGCCCGCGTCCGGGGTCTCAACGCCTACTACGAGCATGAGGGGTTTTGCCTCGTCGGTCGACGTCATATTCCCGAAAAGAACGTCGAGCTTTCTGTTTTCGAGCGCTCGATGCTGCCCTTTGCATACACCGCGAGGCCGTCCAGTCGCATCTGGAGCGACGAAGGGAACGATGACATCGATTTCCTTGTGAATGTACCCAGATCACGTGAGGAAAATCGTCTCTGGTTACCGTCGCTGCCAGACACACGTGAGTCGGCGCGGGCGGTTCTTGGCACGGGCGCTCCCGCCTCCAAGACGAAGCTCACGGCACTCGTGTCCGAGCCTCGGTTCGTCGACAGGGTGGCGTTCGCCAACTGGGCGGCGGCACTTACAGGGTTGTTCTTCGAGGCTCACATGCGGCGTCGAAGGAGTCCCCGAGTCTTCTTTCCCGACGGCGTGCCGGCAGAGCCCCGCTACTTCTTGAATGCGCTCAAGGCGTGGGAGCGAAACGAGGGTCCAGGTTTGGCAATGGAGGTGGGCACCTTGCCGCAGATGCCTCTGAGAGCGTGTCGTTCTCTCTTGCCATGGATGGTCGGGCGGGGTGCATATAGCCGAGGCAGATCACGGCAAGTAGTGGAGGCGAGCCAGCCGGTCCATGATGTGCTTGGGGGCGTTCAGTCAGATGACCTGTGGGGAGTCGACCTTCGCCCGGAAACGGCTTGGAAGACTCTTGATCTGATGCGAAATGGTGTCGCAAGCAGCGTCCGGCGCGGGCCAGCGCGTCCTGCCGCTCCGCGTGGCAGTGTACGTGCCCTCTAACAGCTGTCGAACGCCGCGTAATGAAGCCACCTCTCGGCGTCCCGACAAGGTCAGGATCGTACTCTGCTTCTCCTCCCTGTGACGGACTGACCATTTCGTCAGGGAATCCACTGGCCGTTTCGCGACACCTCACACCTGCGACGGCTCCAGCATGCGCTCGACTTCGAGGTCGACACGCCGGGACTCCCCGTCGCCCGGGCCGCACCGGAGGATGGACTCATGCCCCGGCTCGGCGCGCTCCTCACCATCCGCCGCTCGCTCCCGCTCAGCGAGGCGAGCGTCATCCTCGGGCCTCGATTGCGGGCATTCGCGCTGCAGTCGCTGAGCTTGCCGGCCGTCTCTCACCGCTTGGCATGCTCGTCGTCGAGGACCGCGACACCGTTGCGCTCGTGCCCCACCGGGCCTTCACCGGGCTCGCCGACCGCGCGGTGACGGCAATGGCGACGCCGAAACTCACCCACGCCCACGTTGGCATCCTCGGCATCGTCATTCACGGTGGCTCGGTCACGCGCCGCCGCATCGACGACATGCGCGCCGTCGACTCCGCGGAGGCTGTCGCCCAGCTTGTCGAGTGGGGGTTCCTCCGCCGCGAAGGTTCGGAGGGGCGCTCACCCCTCTACCGGGTGACCGCCAAGCTCCTCGAGGTGACCGGCACCGCTTCCGTCGCCGAGCTGCGCCAGCAGTTCTTCGAGCACCTTCCCGCTGAGGGGGTCGGCAATGAGACGTGCGGTCCTTCGTGATAGCCCATCGTCGGCGACTTTTCCACAGTCACGCAGCTCCTGGGGAGCTACCACCGGAAGCCGGTATGACGACCAGCTGATCTTACGGCACGGGCCTCGAAAGAGGCTGGGCCCGCGGTGTCAGGCCCGGATAATGGTTCCGATAGTGGTTCCGGTAATGGCTCAGGTGCGGGTTGGCGGTGCCGGGCCAGTGGCGGCCGCGGTGCTCGAGCCAGGCCAGGAGCAGGTTCCTGGTCAGGTCATCGAGCCAGCGGGGCCTGCCCTAATGGGAGATGAGTTCGGGTCAAAGCGTCCGCTGCTGCGGCACGGTTGGAGGCGTGGGGTGGACCGCGGGCCTGGCCATGAGGTCATGGAAGCGCAGCTCATGCGATCTGGCGGAGTCGCAAACCCCTCCATCGGGACACATCGAACAGGACCGATCGAACTGTTGTTGACGCACTGTTGACGCACTGTCCGTTCGATGTCCGTTCGTGCCGGTGAGCATGCGATTGGGGGCGAATCGAGAGGAGGAGGACGGTCATGAGTGATCGGTCAACACGGCCCGATAACGGAATGCGGGTCGCGGATACCAGATCGATCAATACTCGCCGGCTTCATTTCGACGGCAGGCCGCGCCGCGTTCTCGCTGTGGTGATGGCAGTCGCGACGCTCGCAGCGACGGGCGCCGCGTTCACGCACACGCAAGCGAGTGCAAACTTACGAGACGCCACAGCCTGTCCGGCTGCGGGGTCCGCAAGTGCCACAGGGACGCTGGCCCCCGTCGGCACATCGGGCGGGACCTCCATGATCCCGCTGTCGACAACGCCCGCATGCCCGCCACCACCGACCGCATGCCCGCCACCGACGATACTGCCGATGATCCCGCCGCCAACCATGCCTGCAGCGACGCCGACAGCGCAAGGTCTGATGCTGGACTACCTCTGCCCCACGCAGCCGCCGATCACCCCGTGCCCCACCTTGATATCGCCGAGCGCGCCGTCGACCTCCTCGCCGCTGCAGCCACTGATGCTCTGCCCACCGCTGCCGACTGCATCGCCCCCGTCGACCGCATGCCCGCTCACTGCAACCTGCCCACCGCTGCCGACTGCACCACCGCCCTCGACCGCATGCCCGCTCACTGCAACCTGCCCACCGCTGCCGACTGCACCACCGCCGTCGACCGCATGCCCGCTCACTGCAACCTGCCCACCGCTGCCGACTGCACCACCGCCGTCGACCGCATGCCCGCTCACTGCAACCTGCCCACCGCTGCCGACTGCACCACCGCCGTCGACCGCATGCCCGCTCACTGCAACCTGCCCACCGCTGCCGACTGCACCACCGCCGTCGACGCCATTCCCGTCGCCGACGACCTGCCCGCCGCAGCCGGGCGGCATCACCCTGATGTACGGCTGCCTAGCATCACCGCCGGCGACCGCTTGCCCGATGACTGCAACCTGCCCACCGCTGCCGACTGCATCGCCGCCGGGTGGTCTCGCCTTCCCGCTGAGCAGCCAGTTCGATTCCGACGGGAATCCGATCGTCGCCGGTCCTGGGCGGCAGGTCATGACGGACGCCAATGGTCAGACGGTGTCGGGGACCTACGGCGCCATCGATATGGATGGCCAGCCAGTGCTCGACGCGCAGGGCAATCAGATGCTCGTCGATTCGAACGGGAAGATGCTCGGAATCGACGCAACAGGCGCACCGGCCGTTGTGGCAAACCCGAGTCCGTCCGGGTCTGCATCCGCCACATCTGGCACTGCGTCGCCGACTGAGACGACGACCGCGACGGTAGGCGCAACCCCGACGCCCACCACGACGTCGGGCGGCGGTATCTCGATCACGGTCGATCCGTCCGTGGCCGGAGCCATCCTGGGGATGGTGATCCAACTGCTCCTCATGCTCATCGACAACCAGGGCAACAACAACGGCGACTGAGCAGTACGCTCGGACAGAAGCGGCGCACGAGGGCCACGCCCGGTGGTCGCCTGGCGCCGCCGTCGCTTTCGCAGCTGTGACGAGCCTGTTGCACATAGGTTGTGGGCCCAGGACTCCCGAATGTGTCACCAGCCGCCAAGTAGTTCCATAAACCCCGGTTTGGGAACGGTCCGGTAACCTTCCCGCCCTTCGGCCATTGACGGCCGGTGCAGCGGGGGACGGGGATGCGGCGAGAGTGGGAACCGGAGGATCTGGTCAGCAGCTGGACCCTGGTCGAGGACGACTGGCGACTGCTGGGGAAGAAGAGCGGTGCCACCCGCCTGGCGTTCGGGCTCTTGCTGCGAGTACCTCACGTCACCGGCGCTACGGCACGAGATCCACGAGGGGCTCCAGGTCGTCGAGCAATGGAACAGCGCCAACGACCGGATCTTCTACGCCAAGGACTCCGAGCTCACCGGTCCGGACCGCGAGCATCAGGAGGTGTCGATGCTCGCGCTCCACCTACTGCAGTCATCGCTGGTCCACGTCAACACGCTCATCCTGCAACGGATTCTCGAAACGCCGGCATGGAGCGTGACCCTCTCAGATGACGATCGCCGTGCACTGACGCCCTTGTTCTGGTCACACGTCAACCCCTACGGGCGCTTCCATCTCGACATGGACAGCCATCTCGATCTCGGACTGCGAGCAGCATGAACGTCGCGCTCTACGCCCGCGTCTCGACGAGAGACAAGGAGCAGAATCCGGAGACGCAACTGCGCCCGTCGCGGGAGCATGTCAGCCGCCTCGACGACGTGAAGGTCGTTGGCGAGTTCGTGGACAAGGCCGGCGCTGATGACCTTCGCGGTCGGCGCCAGTGGCGCCGTTTGCTGGACCTGGTGTCACGCCACCAGGTCGATCTGATCGTGGTGTGGAAGCTCGACCGTGCCTTTCGATCCGTCGTCGACGGCGCCACGACGCTGCAGAGTCTGCGGTCGAGCGGCTGCGGCATCCGCTCGCTGCAGGAGCCGCGCCCGACCCAGTTGCGTCCGCTGACCGAGCATCCCCATTGGGCGAAAGTGCTCCGCGCTCTCGAGGCCGGTCACACCAACCGCACCGAGGCCGCGAAGAAACTCCACGTCCGAAAGTCGGTGTTGATTGCGGCGCTGCGGCCGTTCCCAAAAGGGGGTGGCGTTCCGGAGCTCCCCGCCGATCTCGAGGAATCAAGGTGAGACAACGTTCCGGAAAGATATCTATACGGAACGGACCAGGCTAGAGGACGCGCAACTCAGTCGTCGAGTCGATCCGGCAACCGCTGCCCCGGGGTTGGCACTCGATTCCGCTTACGGCCATCCGAACAAGTCGGGGAACGCCACTCATCAGCCGCCGTAGCGGTTGTCGAGGTCTTGATGGTGAGACAGATCGACCAGGTTGGTGAACTCGGCGTAGGTGTGCTGAGCAGGGCCATTCGCCGGTGTGCCAGCCGCCTTCAGGTGGTTGAGGGCGTCCGCGACGGCGCGGGTGGCGGTGAACAACGCGGTCACGGCGTAGAGGACCACGGAGAACCCCAGCTGCTGGAGTTCGGCGACTGTGAGCCTGACGGCGTCGGTGCCGTCGACGATCGAGACCACTTTCGGGCCCGGCACGGCTGTGGCGACGGCCTCGACCTCGTCGACTGTCTTGATGCCGTCGACGAAGACGAGGTCAACTCCCGCCTCGCGATACAGGTGGGCGCGGCGGATCGCCTCGTCAATGCCGGCGGCGGCGAGGGCGTCAGTGCGGCCGATAATGAGCAGGTCGCTGTCGCCGCGGGCGGCCACGGCGCAGCGCAGCCGGGCGGCATGCTCCTCCGAGGCGATGAGCCGGATGCCCGCCATCTGCCCGCACCGCTTCGGGGCGATCTGGTCCTCGAGGTGGATCGCGGCGACGCCGGCCTGGACGTGTTCCCGGACAGTGCGCTCGATGTTGGACGGGCCACCGTAGCCAGTGTCGGCATCGGCGATGACCGGGATGTCGACCGCGCGGGTCATGTTGCGAGCGTGCTCGGTCATCTCCGTCTGGGTCAGCAGGCCAATGTCGGGACTGCCCAGCCGGCTGGCCGTTGCTCCGAAGCCCGTCATGTAGACCGCCGGGAACCCAGCCGCCTGCACCAGACGGGCGGTGATCGAGTCGGGCGCACCCGGCGCGACGACGATGACGGGGCCGTCCAACATGCTCCGCAGTGAGGGTGGATGCATCATCGAGTTTTCCGCCCCATCACCATCGCTCCGCTGCACCGGCCGTCAACGGCCAGAGGGCGGTAGGTTAGCGAATCGTTCCCGAACGGTGGTTTATGGAACTACCTGGCGGCTGGTGACACATTCGGGAGTCCTGAGCCTCGACGACTGCACTCGTTTGGCCGAGGCTCGTCGCACCGGGACAGTGCCGCCATCCGCGCAGCCCGCGGGAATCCCGCCCACGCCCAGGGCACAGTCTCGGTGACGTCCGAGCCCACAACGCGGGTGTACCGCCTTTGGGCGGGCCTTGTCCCTTCGCTGGCGCAACGATTGCTGTCATGGGTACTGCACACTCGAATCCGAAGCCCTCGGCGGACGACGAGTTGCTCGACCGTCTCCTGGCCGCTGCCCCGGCCGCGGTCCAATCCGTGTTTGGGCTGGTCCCGGCGATCAATGAGATCGTCGTGGGCGAACCAGAACCGTGGGAGACCCCGGAGTACGCGATGGACATCGCCGGCTTCGCGTGCACGGCGCGACGGACCCGGCTCCCCTCACGTCGTGTCGTCCTTCCAGAGTGGGTCGCGGCGGCGCTCGTCGACTGGCACGAGTCCGGTGACGACGAGCCGTCAGAAGACGCTAAAGAGCGTGCGGCGCTCGGTCTGTGCGTCCTCCTCCACGAGTGCATCCACGCCCTTGTCCCATCTGCGCGTGAGACCGGCTACCGCGCCGTGTTGGACGAGGGCTTCTGCGAGCTTGCCGCCTGGGCCTTCACGGGCGCCTTCATCGATCGCCTGGTGGTCACCATCCCCTCGCTTGTCGATCTCCGGTCGTGGCTGCCGTTTGACCCGCAGTATTTCCGGCCCCAGGCAGAGGTCGCCCGATCGTTGACCAACGATCTCAGCGACGCCACGGGAATCCCCGCCAACCACCTCCTCCTGGTCCTGACGCGCCATGGCTTCGGCCCAGGTTGCGATGGGTTCCACCACTGGTGTCGACTCCAGTGCGACGGCTACCGAGTGCCTGCAGCAGATTCCGAGCTTCGCGCACGGTTCGAGGCGGCTGTCGCCGAGCTATTGGCAACGGTGCTCGACGAGATACCAGCGGCAACCGAAGGCTGGGACCGGCTTTCCGGCGACGAGCGCGCCGAGTTGGTGGTCCGCCCGGCACTCGCGGTCGAGGAGGGGATTTGGGCCGTACGCGCGGAGGTTCTCCCGGGCTACAGACCGACCGTCCTCCACGGCGCGCATGTCACGGCGGTGGGCCCACGTGAGGACGTGGCGCCGACGGTGGCGACGGGCGCCGGAGCGGACTGATTCCGCGACGATCGGCGTGCCCGTCGGGCGGCAGCCGACTGGTGAACGTGATGCTGGTGACGCCCTCGGAACTGGGTTGTCGAGGCGCCACGTCACCCCATGCTTCACTGACAACTTTACTCATGTTGCCGCTGCCAGGCTCGTGCTCCCCCGAACTGACATTTCGGTGTCCCAAGCACTGTCATTCGCGTGTCGCTTCACACCAGGACCCTGGCCGGGGGCGGAATACGCGCCGGGTACGGAACTGGGAGCGCTGGTAACGCTAGCCCAGGGTAGCGCGGCGGAGTGTCGAGGAGGGGGCCCGTGCGCTCGTTCATTGAGAAGCTGCGTTGGCGGTTGCGGCATGCAACAGTGCCTCTGCTGTTGCCGGGGCTGTTGTGCCTGGCCGCTGCGATCGTGGGGCTGGCGCTGAACGTGTCCGGGGTGAACGTGCCGGTCCTGCACGGGTCGGCGCGGTGGTTCATAGGCCTGGTGGGGGTCGTCCTCCTGGGGCTGTCGCTGGTGGTGGGGGTAGAGCCGCCGCCCCCACCACCGGGTGGCGTGCAGGGGGCGCTGCCGGAGCTGCCGACGAACCATGTGGTGCGGCCCGAACTGCTGGGGCGGCTGCGCGGCGCGCTGCTAGACGGGACCGGCAGCGGGCCGCGGCGGGTGGGCGTGTGGGGGATGGGGGGCAGCGGCAAGTCGGTGCTGGCAGCCGCACTGGTGCAGGACCGCGCGGTGCGCCGTCGGTTTCCTGACGGTCTGACGTGGGAGCGGCTGGAACCGCCGGATGATCCGGCGGCGCGGCCCGGCATGCTGGCGCAGCGGCAGCGGCAGCTGGTGGCCAAGCTGACCCCGGCGGGTCAGGTCGCGGGCGAGGTCACGGATGTGGAGCAGGGCCGGAACCAGCTGGCCGAGCTACTGCGCGGCCGCGCGTGCCTGGTGGTGGTCGACAACGTGTGGACCAAAGATGACGTGTACGCGTTCGACGTGCTGGACCAGCGCGGCATGCTGCTGGTGACCACCCGGAATGCCGGACTGGTCCGCGCGATAGGCGCGGCCGAAGTAGAAGTGGCCGAGCTCAGCGACGCGCAGGCGCGCACGCTGGCGGCCGACTGGGCCAAAGTCCCCGAGCAGTCGCTGCCGCCGTCGGCGGAGGAGACGCTGCGGCTCGTTGGCAACCTCGCGCTGGGCGTGGCGACGGTGGCCGCGCAGGCGCGGGATGACCGGCAGCGGTGGGCCGAGCTGGCCGACCGGCTGCACCAGGCCGACCTGGCCGCGTTCGAGTTGCGTTTTCCCGGCTATCCGTACCCGTCTTTGCTGGCCGCGCTGCAACTCGGCCTGGACTACCTGGACCACCCCTCCGATAGGCAGCGGTATCGGGAGCTGGCCGTGTTCGCTGGGCGCGGCGCGGTGCCACGACCGGCCATAGAGGCGTTGTGGGCTCCGGCCGGCGTGTCCGCCACCGACGCCGGGGACCTGCTCGCGAAGTTCAGCGACCGGGCGCTGCTGCGCCGCGATCCGGTCACCGGCTCGGTGGAACTGCATGACCTTCAGTTCGACGTCGCCCGCGCGAACCTCGGCGATTCGCTGTCGGCCGCGCACAAGCAGCTGCTGGCCGGGTATGCGGCCCGCTGCCCGCGCGGCTGGCCGTCCGGGCCGGATGACGGCTACTTCTACCAGCACCTGGCCGGGCATCTGGCCGCGGCCGGCCGTCGGGACGAACTGGCCGAGCTGCTTACCGACGTGGAGTGGATGCGGTCCCGGCTGCGCGCCGGGGAGTGACCGGGCTGCTCACCGACTACACCAGCATCCCGGACCAGCCCGGACTGACCCTGGTGCAGGCCACGATCCGGCTGTCCGCACACGTCCTGGCGGTTGACCCGGACCAGCTGCCGGCCCAACTCGCCGGGCGGACGATCGGACGGCGCGAGCCGGCGCTGGCCCGGCTGCATGCCGCGGCGCTGGCATGGCCGCACACAGCCTGGCTGTGCCCGATCCGGCCCACCCTCGCGCAGCCCGGCGAGGCGCTCCGGCAGATCCTCACCGGCCACATCGACCGGGTGAGGGGGGTGGCGGTCAGCGCGGACGGGCGGATCGCGGTCAGCGGCGACGGCACGGTGCGGGTGTGGGACCTGGCCGGGATCGCCGCGCCGCAGGTGCTCACCGGCCACACCGGCCCGGTGAGCGCGGTGGCAGTCAGCGCGGACGGGCGGACCGCGGTCAGCGGCGGTGACGACGGCACGGTGCGGGTGTGGGACCTGGCCGGGACCGCCGCGCCGCAGGTGCTCACCGGCCACACCGGCCCGGTGAACGGGGTGGCGGTCAGCGCGGACGGGCGGACCGCGGTGGGCGGCGGCGCCTTCGACGGCACGGTGCGGGTGTGGGACCTGGCCGGGACCGCCGCGCCGCAGGTGCTCACCGGCCACACCGGCCCGGTGAGCGCGGTGGCGGTCAGCGCGGACGGGCGGACCGCGGTCAGCGGCGACGGCGACGGCACGGTGCGGGTGTGGGACCTGGCCGGGACCGCCGCGCCGCGCGTGCTCACCGGCCACACCGGCCCGGTGAACGGGGTGGCGGTCAGCGCGGACGGGCGGACCGCGGTCAGCGGGGGCGCCTTCGACGGCACGGTGCGGGTGTGGGACCTGGCCGGCGACCGGGAGCAGGCCCGCTGGATGGCCGACGCAAACGTAGTAGCCGTCGCTCTCAATCCTGCCGTCACCGTGGTCGGCGACCTAGCCGGGCAGATGCACGCGCTCCAGCTGAACGTACCTGCAGCAGCATCTGCTTGAGGACGTCATTCCGCCTGCGATCCGCAAAGTCATGGGCATTGATCGCGATACGGTTCTGAACGCCCTGAACGGACGGCGGACCTGGCCCGGGACGTGAGAACGGCCCGTTATCACGTCCTCCAGCCACCACCTTTCGTGCCGCTCGCCCTTACGCCACCGCGTTCGCCTCGACGTCGTCCGCGCGCACGACGGTCACCGCCCGAACCGCTATCGGCTCACGACCGATGCCCTGCACGCACTGGGGGTCGCAAGCCCGGAGGAGCTCTGTGCCAAGCTGGGCTCGTTCATCGATGATGGGGCTCGCACCGAAGCGGACCGCCGCTGATTATGGGCGCTGCACCGCCGACAGTGACATTTGCGTGTCACGACCACTGTCATCTCGGTGTCAGTTGACACAGATCCACTGACCGGCGAACCGATTGAGGAGCCGCTATTACGGGCATTCGCACGTGTTCGGGTGAGGCGCCCACTACGATAGCGACGCCCGGAGTTTTTCCGGCGGCCGAAATTGGCCTGCATCGTCCGGACAGCGTGGCGGCCCGTTACGTCGACTTCGGCTAAGCGAGAAGCTGCTGGGATGCTGATCACGTAGGGGGGAGACGGTGGAGGGGCACCACGGTTCAACAGCTCGCGTGCGCGCCAGTGAGGAAGCCCGCGCGGCAGTCGAGGCGAAGGTGACCGCAGCCGTTGCGGTATGGACCGGCCAACTCGTCGACCTGGGCGGACGCAATACCCTTCTGTACTACCGGGACCTCAAGCAGGGCACGCTCGCCCTCGATGACGCCGACCGGGTTGCCACCGCCCGCCTCCTCGGCTCCTACACCGTCCGCGTATCGAATCTGTTCGACGCCGAGAACCTGGCCTCCGCCGCCCGCCGGGCGCGGACCGTGCGGGCCAAGGCCGCCGAGAACTTCGAGGAGCGGGGACTGCAAACCCTGTTCCTCGCCTGGGGCATGGCCACATGGACAAACATCCGGGGTACCGCGACACCGGCTGCGCCGGTACTGCTACGTCAGGCCCACTTCGTGCCTCGGGGCGGGGCCGAGGAGGACTTTGACCTTTCACTCCCCGGCGAATGGGAGGTCAACCCGACGCTGCTCCATCTCCTTGCCGTCGACCACGGCGTCCAGGTCGACGGCACAACGCTCCTCGACATGCTGGGTACCGACGTCGAGCCGCCGGACGCCCGGCCCGTTTACGAGCGGCTGGTAAAGGAGGCTGCCGAGGTCGCTGGCTTCGGCATCGCCCCTCGAGTCGTCATCGGGAACTTCTCGTACGCGAAGCTTCCGATGGTCAAGGACCTCGAGACGTCCGGCGAGCTACTCGCCGAAAGTCCGCTCATCGCGGCCATCGTCGGCGATGAGGCAGCGCGCGAGGTCCTGCGTTCCCGTCACCCGAGCGGTCTTCGTGAAGACGCTCCAGATGACACGCCGCCGGCCGACGAGTTCCTTGTCGTCGATGCCGACGCCAGCCAGAGCTACGTCATCAACGCTGCTGTCGCTGGCGCCGACCTTGTTTGCCTAGGGCCGCCAGGTACCGGCAAGAGCCAGACGATCGCCAACCTGATCGCCACGCTGTCGGCTCGGGGGAAGAAGGTGCTTTTCGTCGCAGAGAAGCGCGCCGCCATCGACGCAGTACTGGACCGGCTCACCGCCGTCGGCCTCGCCGATCTCGTCATGGACCTCCATGACGGACCTGGTTCGCGCCGTCTCCTCGCACAGCAGCTCTCCCGCGCCCTGGCCACGGCCTCGCAAGTCCCGCTCCCGGACATGGCCGCTGACCAGGAGCTCTTGGTGCGGCGCCGCGACGATCTGCGGGCCCGCATGGACGCGCTGCACAGCAAGCGCGACCCGTGGGGCCTTTCTATCTACGAGATCCAAGCTGAACTGCTCGGACTCGGCGCGCCGGTGCGCTCGGCCCAACGGCTTCCGGGCAACGTGCTCGCCAGCTTGTCAGCCGAGGCCTACCGCGCCGCGGCGGACGACCTTGCCAGCTACGCGGGGCTCGGCGGCTTTGACGTGTGGAGTTCCGGCAGCCCCTGGATCGACGCGTTCCGGAGCGGGGCCATCACGAATGCGGACCAGGCCCGCGCTGCACTCGACGCGGCGAACATCCTTGCGACGCACACACTCCCGCGCGCTGCCGCGACATTGAGCGGCCTGCTCAACGAGGTCGGTCTCGTCGAACCCGTGAGTGTGGCGCAGTGGGCGAGCGCGTTGGAACTGCTCCAGGACGTGGCCGCGACCTTGGCGATCTTCCGCCCCCAAGTGTTCTCCGTTGACCTCCGCGCGCTCGCTGCCGCCCTCGTCCCGGCGACCCACGGTGCGATGACCCGGATTACTCACCAGGTGACCGACGCCGGATACCGGCGGGCCCGGCAAGCGCTGGGCGCCGTCGCCGCGGCGGGGCTTCCCCGCGGTCCCGCCCTCTACCAGGCCGTCGTTGCTGCAGCTGAGCAGGCCGAGCGGTGGGCGAGGGTGTCGACCACCGGGACCGGGCCGCGCCTGTCGGCCAGTCTCGCGGGAGCAGTAACCTCCTACGGGCAGCTCGCGACCGAGCTGAGGGCCCTTAGTGCCTATGCACGGGTGGATCTTGCCGCCCTGTCGGTCGATGATCTCGGGAGCCGGCTCCGGGACCTACTGGGGGATCAGGCAACCCTCTTCCGCTTGCCCGAACTGTCCAGGCTCCGCCAGGCGCTTGAGCGCCGCGGTCTGGGTCCGGTCGTCGACGAGATGAGGGATCGGCAACTCGCGATCGACCAAGCGCTCGGCTGCCTTCGCCACGTGTGGCTGTCGTCGATCCTTGAGACGGTCTCGCTCACCGATGTCCGTGTTGGGGCATTTGACGGGCCTGCGCATAGCAGGACGGTTGTGGAGTACCGCGACGCCGACGTCCGCCACATCACTTCCGCCCCGGTCCGGATCAGGCGGGCGGTGGCTGAGCACATCACCGCGGCCCGCGATGCATATCCGAAGGAGTCGCAGGTCGTCGCCGCCGAGGCAGCCAAAAAGCAGCGTCACCTGCCGGTGCGCCAGCTGTTCCAGGCAGCCCCGCACGTCCTCGGAACGGTGAAGCCCTGCTGGGCGATGAGCCCTTTGGTGGTCGCGCAACTCCTTCCAGCTGAGCGCTGCTTCGACGTCGTGATCTTCGACGAAGCGTCGCAGGTCACGCCCGCCGACGCCGTTCGGGGCCGTCATGCGCGCCGACCAGGCAGTTGTCGCTGGTGACCCCCATCAGCTTCCCCCGACCACGTTCTTCGTAGCAGGCGCAGACGGCGATGACGGTGACCGTGATGCAGCGGCACAGCTCGACGGCGCGCTCACCGAGAACATCGAGTCGGTGCTGGACGTCATGTCGGCGCTGCTGCCCGCCCCCTACGGAACCCGCACCCTCACCTGGCACTACCGCTCTCGTGACGAACGCCTCATCGCCTTCTCAAATGCACAGCCCACCCTCTATGACTGGTCGCTTGTGACGTTCCCCGGGGTGGCAGTGGGCGAGGTTCCCACCCACCACCATGTGCCGTTCGTTCCGGGACGCGTCGCTCAGGAGGAGTCTTGCTGCGACGAGGTATCGAAGGTCGTCGAGCTGGTGACCAGTCATGCGTACGAGCGTCCCGAGGCGAGCCTTGGGGTCATCGCCATGGGCGTCAAGCACGCCGATCGGATCGGGGAGGCGCTCCGCCGGGCCCGCCAGGCAGACCCCTCCCTCGACGCGTTCATGTCCAAGGAGGGCCGCGAGCGGTTCTTTGTCAAGAACCTCGAGCGCGTCCAGGGCGACGAGCGCGATGCCATCATCCTCACCATCGGCTACGGGAAGCTCGCCGATGGTCGGATGCAGTATCGCTTCGGCCCGATCAACCAGGACGGCGGTGAGCGCCGCCTCAACGTGGCCGTGACGCGGGCCCGCACGGCGATGACCGTAGTGTCGTCGTTCGGCTCGTTCGACATGGACCCGAATCGGCTCAACGCCCAGGGTGCGCGGATGCTCGCCCGATACCTCGCCTACGCCGAGTCAGGCGGAACGGACCTCGGACCTCATGTACGTGAGCGCCCGCCGCTCAATTCCTTCGAGATCGACGTGCGGGACAAGCTCACGGCAGCAGGCATCCCGCTCATACCCCAGTATGGGGTTTCGGGGTACTGGATCGATTTCGCGGCGCGGCACCCGACCGAGCCCGGACGGATGGTTCTCGCCATCGAGGCCGATGGCGCCTCCTATCACTCGAGCGTCACGGCGCGAGACCGCGACCGCCTACGCCAGCAGCACCTCGAGAACCTGGGGTGGACCTTCCACCGGATCTGGTCGAGCGAGTGGTTCCACCACCACGAGGCCGAGATCGCCCGGGCGTTGGAGGCCTATCGCAGGGCCGTCGAGGGCGCCGACGACCAACATGGCGTACGAGCAGCAAGCTCGGATGGTGCAGGGGCTGCCCCCTCCACGACCCCGGTGGAGGCCGCGAGCACGCGGCAGGCTCCCCAGCGATCGGGTCCGCGGCCGGTGCGCGCGGGCCGCCGGAGCATCGCCGACTACAGCACTCCCGAGCTTGTGGCACTCATCCGCTGGATCGAGTCTGACACGCTGCTGCGCACCGAGGACCAACTCCTCGCCGACGCGATGGCACACCTCGGCTTCCAGCGTCGGGGGCCGAACATCGTTGCTGCCATCACCGACGCAATTGCCCGGGCACGACACCCAGAGCCAAGCCCGCCTCCTGCGATGCAAGGAGCACCGAGAGCTCGTACGACCGCGCCCGGGCCGCGGTCCTCCCCGCGCGGTCAGTCCCATCACCAGCGCCGCTGGTAAGGGGAATTCAGGATTGTGAGCTCGCTGCCAGGCGTGTCGGCGATGATTTCCGACGAAGCGTCACACCTGGCTACGTCCCCGAAACTGCGACCCCCTTCGTGAGGCCGAGGTCCTACCATGGGACCATGGCACTCCAGCCCAAGCGTGACCCGGTCGACGAGGAGATTGAGCGCGTACTTGCCGACAACCCGGGACTCCTTCAGGAGCTTCAGGAATGGGATCGGCGTTTCGCCGCGGGTGAGGTCACGGACGAGGAATTCGTGACCACCGACGAGGTGCGTCGTCGGCTAGGGATGTCCGCGCCGCCCGCGTGAGGCTCCTCTGGGGCACCGCGGCTCTTGCCGATCTGCAGGGTGTTGCGGCGTGGTCGCTGGTTCAGGCGGAGGCGGTTGTCAACTCGATAACATGGATGGCGACGACAGGCTTTTCCCTGGGGCATCGCGTCGCGGGAACAGCCGACCTGTTCTGGCCGGTGCCCCCGCTGGGCGCTTTCTACCGCATCGACGGGACCACCATGCATGTCCTGCGAGTCGTCGACATGCGGCGCCGGAAAGAGCCCTGGTAGGCGGACGGCTGAATCCACTGCAGGCCAGGCAGGTGACGAAACAGCCGGGCCCTGACGGTCCCGTGGCGGGCGACTGTCATTTCCGTGTCGCCCGCCCTGTCATTCGCGTGTCGCTTCACACCTGGGGGCCCGTCCCGTCCGAACTGCTCGAGGATCATCTGAGAGCACTCGCGGCGTGCGTTGTCGCGTACGGGGGTGCTCCTCTTGCCGACGTCGCGCGCGCGCTCGGCATCGCGATCCCTGCGGTGCGCGAGGGGATCCTCCGCATCGCCGATCGCCTCGAGGCCGTGGGGTATCGCGTCGTCGACGACGATGTCACGGTGCGGCTCGTGCCCTTTCCCTCGGCGGCTTGCGCGCTCGAGATCATGGGCACCGCCGAGCGACTGTCGGAGCTGCGCAGTGAGCACTACGAGCTCATCTGCATCGTCGCTCACCTGGGAACCGCGGTGCGGTCGAAGATCGAGGAGATGTTCGGCCGCGACTGCGAACTCCTCCTCCGGCGCCTCGCCGAACGCGGCCACCTCGAGCGGGTGACGAATGACCGCGGTGCGGTGGGCGCTCCCACGGTGTACCGCGTCACCGCGGCTGCGATTGCAGCGACAGGGCACAGCAGTGTGGCGTCCCTGCAGCGCTATCTCGCCGATTCGCTGGGCGCCACTGCGGACGTGGTGCTGGAGGGCACAGCGCACGCAGCCGCATCTGGTGACGATTCCCTGCGGCAGACACGAACACGGTGACGTTTTCACGCGATTTCACACCCGGGTCGCGTGCACGTCGGTCCCACGGCACCCCCGTTAATCGAACAAGGAGCCCGGCATGCACAACCAGGCTCCTTGTGAAGGGGCGGTGGACTCGTGAGGCGTCGTGGCCGTGTGAGCGGACAGCTCCGCTCGTGGTTGTGGACGTGTACCCGCGCCTCGAAACGCGCGAGCAGTGTTTGCAAATCGACCCGTCTCGCCACACAATCCATCGCTCAAGGCGGAGCTCTGAGACCTGCTGTATGGCGCGTGATCATTGCATCGATCTTCGTTCGAAGACCCGTGCATCCCGATAGTGGACGGGTGACGAATCAGCGATGAGCGGCTGGACGGTCCCGGAGACAGTGGGATGACAGAGGGGTCGCGACGGAGCGGTGGGGCGGGGGCGGCGGCACAATGGCGCACCAAACCAGGGGAGGACAGACGGTGGATCCGGCCGTCGCGTCCACGCGACGCGCCAGCGTTCACTTGGTTTCTGACCGTCGGCCTGCCGCCTGCGGCTGATTCCGCGGACCCGATCAGCCTCCCCCGGTTCTTTCCACTCTCGTTCTCCACCCGCGCCGATCGGCGTTCCGTCACATCCGTAATGACGGTCTGCCGACAATCGTTCTGTGTCGAGGGGCCGTGCTAGCCTTCGCTGATGCTCCAAGGTGGTTCAGCAGGGGCTACACACCTTCGGGTCGGCCCCAGACATGCGAAGCGACGCGAAAGCGGCCAAGGCATGGTCGAGTACGCGCTGATCCTCGTGCTCATCGCCGTTGTCGTCATCGTGATCCTCACCGTCGTGGGACAGCAGGTCAGCAACGTCTTCTCGAACGTCAGCAACGGTCTCGGTGCGTAAGTCGGCTCGATGAGCCCTGGCCCAGGTCAGCTCCAGTCAACTGACCCACTACCCGCTGCCTGCACCCAGCGCGCCCCACCGCTCTCGTCGCGTATTCTCCGCGGGTCAGATCCACCTGCAATATGGTCTGACGCACTTCCGGGGGGAGGTCGCCGAGTTAGAAACGGCTCGGCGGCCTCTTTCTATGTCCGTGTGGCGTCAGCCGCGCATGTGACGGGTCGGCCACGTGACCTCGATCAGTCTCCACGCCGCCTACGCTTTGCAGCGAGCCGCCCGGGCGCCTCTCATCACCGGGCGGCTCGAGCCTGCCTGGGGCTGATCCCTCGAACGACGAGGTGGGTGACGCTCTTCTCTATCGTGGTGGCACATTGCTGCTGACATCTCATTTGCGCACGTGGTGTCAGTTCCGTTGCGCGTCACACCCGAGTACCGATGACGCCGCGGTGCAGCTCACAACGCTCGCCCGGGAGCTGCGGGAGCTGACGCGGGTGAGCACCACCACGCAGATACCCCTGACCACCCTCAACAACGGCGTTCAGATGCCCGTCCTCGGCTTTGGCGTTTACCAGATACCGCCGGAGCAGACCGAGCAGACCGTCCTCCAGGCGCTCCAGGCCGGCGACCGAGCGCTGGACACCGCTGCGTCATACGGGAACGAGGAAGCAGTCAGCCGAGCGATCGCCACCAGCGGTATCCCTCGGCACGAGGTGTTTTCTCACTACGAAGTTGTGGATCCAGAAGAGATCCGGCGAGGAGAGCGTCCGGCGCGCGTTTGAGGCCTCGCTTCAGCGCCTCGGCGTCGACCATGTTGACCTCTACCTGATCCACCAACCACTCGGCGATTACTACAGCGCGCGGCGCGCCATGCAAGAGATCAACCGCGAGGGGCTCGCCAAAGCGATCGGGGTGTCCAATTTCTATCCCGACCGGCTCGTCGACCTCGTTGAACACAACGAGATCACTCCGATGGTCAACCAGATTGAGACGCATCCGTTCTTCCAACGCATCGCCGACCAACAGCTGATGCAAGAGCACGGCGTCCAGATCGAATCTTGGGGTCCGTTTGCAGAAGGCAAGAACAATCTGTTCTCTAACAGGCCCCTAAAAAAGGCCTTGCACGATTGAATCCGGATATGGGAGTCTCCTCGCGCCCAGTTATCGAGGAGATTCTGCATGCGTGGCAACAGTTTCGAGCAAGTGTCGATGCTGTCGACATTGACCCCTGACCAGTTGGTCCCGAAGGGTCATCCGATCCGGCGAATCAAGGTGATCGTGGAGAAGGTTCTCGCCGAACTGTCGCCGGAGTTCGACCAGATGTACTCGAAGATCGGTCGGCCCAGTGTTGCACCTGAGCGGCTGCTCAAGAGCTATCTGCTGATCGCCTTCTACTCGGTGCGGAGCGAGGAGTTGTTCTGCGAGCGGTTGCAGTACGACCTGCTCTTCAAGTGGTTCCTCGACCTCAACGCCGACGCACCGGGATTCGACGCCAGCACCTTCAGCAAGAACCGGGAGCGCCTGCTGGATCACGATGTGGCGAAGCGGTTCTTCGATGAGGTGCGCGCGGAGGCGGGCAGGCGTCAGCTTCTCTCGGACGAGCACTTCACAGTGGATGGCACGCTGCTGGAGGCGTGGGCCTCGGTGAAGAGCTTCCGACCCAACGACGACAAGGACGACCACGCTGGTGGGGAGTCCGCCGGCAGGAACCCGACGGTCAGCTTCCACAAGACCCAGCGGAGCAACAAGACGCACCATTCGAGGACTGACCCCGAGGCACGGCTGTACCGAAAGAGCAATGGAACCACGGCGAAGATGAGCTACATGGGCCATGCGCTGATGGAGAACCGGCACGGCTTGGTGGTGGACGTGGAGTTGACCGAGGCGGATGGCTACGCCGAGCGCGACGCGGCGGTGACCATGCTGGAGCGACGGCGGAACGAGCGGGGCCACGGAGCCCGGTGGACGCTCGGCGCGGACAAGGGCTACGACACCGCCGACTTTGTTGACGATCTGCGCGACCTCGGAGTGACGCCACACATCGCGCAGAACCTGTCCGGCCGAGGCAGTGCGATCGATGGGCGGACAGTCCGGCATCACGGTTACGGAATCAGTCAGCGCAAGCGAAAGCGCGTGGAGGAGATCTTCGGCTGGGCCAAGACCGTCGGGGGCTGCCGGAAACTGCGCTACATCGGCAGGCGACGCAACGCGATGTGGCTCACCCTCACGAGCGCAGCGTTCAATCTGGTCCGAATGGTGAACATCGAGTTCGCGACGAGCGGGTAGCCCCTCCCCGCGCGGTGCTCCGGACCGGCCCGCTGGCGCCGACTCCCGAGGCGTTTGAGGTCAGATCGGCGCTGTCGCACCTCGAAAACCCTTTCCACGCACCAGCGCCGGGCTTATTTCAGGGCCCTGCTAACCCTATTCTCAGTGCGATCGGGTCGGCGCACGAAAGTCGGTCGGTCAGGTCGTCCTGCGTTGGCTTACCCAACGTGGTGTTGTGGTCATCCCAAAGTCGGTCCGCCCTGAGCGAATGCGCGAGAACTTCGACATCTTCGACTTCGAGCTCACCGATGACCAGATGACTCGCATCGCCGGCCTCGACACCGGCGCCTCGCTATTTTTCGATCACCGCGATCAAGCCATGGTCAGCTGGCTCAACAGCCGCGCCGAATAGGTCCTGATCCGCTTCCGCCAACTCTTGGCATCCGAAGTCGGGCTCTACCCGTGGCCGAGGCGACTCGCGCACCCCAGCACCTAACCGGCCCGGACGCCCCACGCGCAGCCGAACCCGGCAATCCCGCCGCTCCCCGACCTGCGTGACCTGGCCGTGATCCTGATCGTTGTTCTTTCGATGGATGATACGGCGACCCCCTTGAAGGAACATTGGAACGAAAAGTGGCGCTAAACGGCTGAGGGGAGCACCGCGGTTGAGCTGATTCGCATGCTTTTGTGGCGATGCCAGTCGAATTCCTCACGGACGAGCAAGCGGCCGCGTGCGGCCGCTACAACGGCGCACCGACCCGGGCCGAGTTGGAGCGGTGCTTCTTTCTCGACGATCTGGCCAAGGGGCTCGTGGCCGCGCGGCGGGGTGATCACAACCGCCTCGGGTTCAGTCTTCAGGCCGTCCATCAGCTGGCTGCCAGCCCGGCAACCGTGCCGGGCACTCCTTCGAACTCACCGACCGGCGTGAGCTGGCCGCCTTGGCCCACGGCCCAGCCGAAAAGCTTCTGCGCGTCGGCGTCGATCGCGTACAGGTAATAGCCGTCGCCGGAGATCGCTTCGTCGCGGAGGCCTTTTTCGCCCTGCCGGGCCGAGCCCGCTACCGGATCGTGCAGCCTGAGGTTCCCATCGGCGGCGATCTCATAGCACGACACCGTTCCGTCGCCGAAGTTCGTCACATACGCGAAGCGGTCATCCTTCGTCACCACGACCCAGCACACCTCGCTGCGGGTGTCGCCAACAGAGCCGCTGACCATCGTGAGCTCGCCAGCGCCGGACACCGCATACGAGGAAGCCGATGCCGCTCCCGCCGCGCCGCCGAACGCCTCAGAGACGATCAGCGACCCGTCTGCCGTAAGGCCGAAACCATACGGCGTCTGACCCGAGGACTTGATCGTTGCCGGGCCCTGCGCGTAGCCGCGCTCGTCGATCACGTAACTGCTGATGCTGTTGGTCCCGCGCTCGGTCGCGATCAGCGTCCCGCCGCCGACGGTGAACGAAACCTGGGCCGGATCCGCATCGGCGCCGCTCAGCGGCCGCGTCGAGCCCGCGAGCGCGGTCAGCTTCCCATCAGCGAGGTGGAAACCGCTGATGCTTGGTGTCCCGTTGTTGAGCACGTATACGAGCGGGCCGCTGACGGCGACGCTGGTCGGCTTGCTGCCGCCCGAACCGGCGCGGTCGGCGAGCCGCAGACCGTCCGGCTGAACCGCAAACAACGACAGCTCGTCGCTGCCCGCGTTCACCACCAGCAGCCACCGGTCATCGTCGCTGAGCACGACGGAACCCGCCGAGGCCAGGTGCGGCGAGCCCGTCCCGCGCCCACCCGTGGAGTAGCGCCCCAGCGGGGTGAGCGCGCCGTCCTCCGCGCGGCTGAACGCGATGACTTCGTTTTCGGTGGCGTCATTTGTCTGAACATAAACAGCGAGCGACATGGCTCTCCTCCGGGGTCTCTGGGTCCCACATCAGTCAGTCACCCGAAAGCCACCAGCGTAAACCGCGCCGAAATTTCCTTGGGCCTCACCTCCTCACCTCAAAGGACACTGTGGTGGCGCTGGCGAACTGCGCCCGGACGCCCGGCTCATGATCTGCGGCGTCTTCACGCGACGACCCTGCTCGTCGGTGCCCGTCCAAGTGGTGGGGCTCGTCTGGGCCATGCCGTCTAGGGGAGCACCCCGCGCCCGTCCGACGGCGAGCGGCTTCTTATCTGGCCACTCGGCGTGGTGCTCGTTTGTGAACGACTGCAGTCCGGGGTTCCCATGGCCGTTGACGACCTCGTGAATCGTGTAGCCGAGGGCAGCACGATCACACTGTGGTGTTCCTGCCGCCGTGCTCGGTCTGCGGGACGGGAACGCCATAACGACCTTGCCGATCACTAGCGGGGCCGTCACTGACAGGCCTCGCTCGGCAGCAGGCCGGGCGCGAGATCCGTGGCCGCATCTTGTCACGCTCGGCGGGCCGCGAGAGGATGTGGGTCATCTGCCGGGGAGGAAAGATGCCGCCGATCATCTCCCGGGGTTTCAGGGGCCGTCGCCGTGGCGACGCGCCGCTGGGCCGGGTGCCGCCGGGCCAGTATGTGACCAGGGACTTTCCTGTGCTGTCGGCGGGTCCGACCCCGCATACGCCGCTGGAACGGTGGGACTTCACGATCGCCGGCGAGGTGGATGAGCCGCATCGCTGGAGCTGGGAGGAGTTCCGCGCGTTGCCGAGCGAGGAAATCACCGCCGACATCCACTGCGTGACGAAATGGTCGAAACTGGACACCGTGTGGCAGGGTGTCCGGGTCGACACGCTGCTCGATGGAATCGAGACCTCGGCTGAGTACACGGTCGCGTTCTCCGATGGGGACTATACGACGAACGTCCCGCTCGCAGACCTCACGGGCGGGAAGGCGTGGGTTGTGTTCAGTTACGGCGGTGAGCCGCTGGCCCCACAGCACGGCGGCCCGGCGCGGATGCTCGTGCCCCACCTGTACTTCTGGAAGAGCGCGAAGTGGGTGCGGGGGCTGCGGCTGGTGGCGACCGACGAGCCCGGTTTCTGGGAGATAAACGGGTATCACAACTACGGAGATCCGTGGAGAGAACAACGGTACTGGGGCGACTGACCTGGCAGCTCGCGGATGTCGCCGGCGTGGTCGCGGAGACACCAGACGTCAAGACGATCGCCTTTGACGTCCCGGGCTGGCCCGGGCATCGCGCTGGGCAGCACGTGGACGTTCGCCTGACCGCGGATGACGGTTACCAGGCCGAGCGCAGCTACTCGATCGCATCGGCGCCGGACGGCACTCGCGTTGAGCTTACGGTGGTACGCATCGGCGACGGCGAGGTTTCGCCGTACCTGACCGACGAGCTAGGGCCGGGCGACCAAATCGAGCTGCGCGGCCCGATCGGCGGCTACTTCGTGTGGGAGCCGCCGCTGGGCGGGCCGCTGCTGCTGGTCGCCGGCGGATCGGGCGTCGCGCCGTTGATGGCGATGATCCGGCTTCGCGTTGCCGCCAGGAGCAACGTGGACACGCGGTTGCTGTTGTCCTCACGCGGCTGGGACGACGTCATCTACCGCGAAGAACTCCAGCGGCTGAATGGCGGCAGCCTCCGGGTCGTGCACACGTTGACGGCGACGCAGCCGCCCGGCTGGACGGGTTATGCGCGCCGGGTTGACGCCGAGATGCTGGCGGAGGTCGGGCCGGGCCCAGCCGAGCACCCGCGCGTCTACGTCTGCGGCCCGACGCCTTTCGTCGAGGCTGTGGCCGAGGCGCTGGTGCACCTGGGGCACCAGCCGCAACACATCAAGACTGAGCGGTTCGGGCCGACAGGAAGCTGAGATGGACGAATTGATGCTCGACGGCAACGCGGTCGCTGGCATGCTCCAGGAGGTGTTCGCGGCCGAGATGACCACCGCCACCATGATGTGCGGCAACTGCGGCGTGGCCGGGCCGGTCGGGGCGATGCACGTCTTCCGGGGCGCCGGAATCGTGCTGCGCTGCCCGCACTGTGACAACGCCCTGGTGAAGATCGTCGAAGGCGGTACCCGCATGTGGATGGACTTCGGCGGCATGCGAACGCTGGAAATCGCCCTCTAGCCAACGCTAAGCCCGCTCGCGTGTCCGAAAGGCACCAGTAACGGACACTCCCGACCCCGGCGACCGGCATACCGAATCCGGCCCTCAAAGCTCAGCTCCCCAGGCCGGTGGCGCCGCCGCGCCCGCGCTGGCCGGCCTGCCGATCGCGGGGGAGGAACTGGACCGTCTGCGCGCGGACCACGCGGGACGCGCGTTCGACACCGTCCCTGCCGGTCCAGGTGCCCGTCTGCTCGCGTCCCGTCACAGTGACGCTGCGTCCCGACGTCAAATACGTGCCAACGGCCTTGGCGGTCTCGTCCCAGGCGGTGATCGCGTGGGTAGGTCGCAGGGCCGTCCTCGTGTCTGACGGCGATGTGGAAGTTGGCAACGGCCGCGCCCTTCGCCGTCGTGCGAAGGACCGGATCCGCGACGAGCTGCCCGGTCAGCGTGACACGCGCGGGCCTCTCGGGCGTGGTGTGCGGCAGGGCGGCCCCTTCGGCGTGGGAGGGCTCGAGCTCTACGGAATGCTGTCGGGCGACTCGTTCCGCGGCGGCTGCGAGGTTCATGGTCTGCGCAGTCGCGGTTGCTTCCAGGCTGGCCCGCAATGGATCGCCGGGCCGGGCAAGCGCCGCCGCGATCGTTCCAGAAAGCGTGCTCCTGCCGGGCTGTGCCTTCTGCACCTCATACGTCGCGGTCCAGGTCCCGGCAACCGTACCGCCAGGCTCCCGCCATGGTCCTCGGACGATGACACCCTTGTCCGTGTTTTCGACGCTGGTACCCCCGTAAGGGGGGCCGTGGTACCGGGTGAGTTGTGCTGCTGCCGCCTGCACGTCCCGCAGCGACGCGGCGACGGTCAACCCTGGGATCGCAACCTGCTTGTTGCGAGGCTCGAAGAAGATCATGCTGTTACGGTTGGTGATCAGGTCGCGGAACCATGTCTTTCCACCTGCCATCAGACAGCCTCACCTCGAGTGAGCTGACGGACTCACTCGTCCGTTCGCCATCGGGAAACGTGAGTATCACCTCGCCGGCGCCATGGGTGTTGAATGTGCTCGACCAGCCCATCGTCTCCGGTCGCTCTGTGTAGCGGACGTCCATCTGCTCCCCCTCGTGTTCATGCTGCGCTGATGCCGCTCGCGCCACCCAGAAACTCGTCAGCGCTGCTTATCGCAATACCGTTTCTGTTGGGATTGAGAGCAGGCCGCGGCACGCGGGAAACCTCGAGCACCCCAGGAAGTCCTCGCGCGCACGCGGTCCTTGGCGCGCCGTTCGCCGTACCATCTCCGCACCGCACGCTGGACATGCGGGCGCAGCAGTCGTCTCCGGCCGAGGCAGCTCCAGGGCCTCGCCAGCAAGTCCCGTGCTGATGATGCGCAGGAGCTCGTCGCCACCGACGAGGGTCATGCCCACCTGCGCGGCAAACTGCGTCGCGTCCACCGTTAACGTTCCGAGGCAGACATCCCGTGCGCGGCGTGCATGGCCCTCTGCACGCCCTAGAGCTCGCGGACGAGCTGCACGCCAACGCGGTCCCGCCTCCAGTGCGTCGCTTGGACGACCGTCGTCTCCCCGCCGCGGCTCAGCAACAGATCCACGCCGCCATCGGCTCGCCCGCGCCCGCCAACTTCCCGCACTCGGTATCCGTGGCGCCGGAATGCGTCGGCGATCACTTCCTCGAATTGCTGCCACGTGAGCGCGGCGAGGTTGCGCAACGTGCGCTGCCGGTGCAGCCGGCGCGACCGGATGACGCGGTCGACGAGTGCTGCCAGCAGGATGATGCTGATCGGCACCGCCGACGCGAGAAGGACGAGCTCGTTAGGCATGTCGGAGACAGAGTAGAGGGGTAGGACCGGAATACGCACAAAAGCCGCCACTCGTGTAGCTGCGGGCAGGGTCAGACCGAGCGGCAGGATCACAACTGCCGGGGACGCTTGTCACGCCAGGATCCGAGTTGCCCCCAAACTGACCGGATGGTCACGCCGCTCGGGTGGCGGGTTCACACCACCCGACAGGCCGCCGCAGTGATCGGCGACGCGTGACGAGAGAGCCTCCTACGAGGTGACGGTAATGTCGATGTGCATTCCCTGCTCGTAGTGGCCGGGATAGCTGCACTTGATCGTCATCCCGACGGCGGGAGCGGGCTGCGTAAACGTGTAGTTGAACATGAACGTTTGTCCCGGCTGGATACCGTGCATGTCGACGACTGCTGCCACGTTCGATGGCATATAGTCCGCCGCATGGCCACCTTCGTCCTGCGCCTCATCGCTCCGCGCCCGAACTTCGCCCAGACGCTGACCGATTCAGAGCGGGCGATCATGAACAGCCACGCTGCCCACTGGCGCCCGTACCTCGAACGTGGCGACATGGTTGTATTTGGACCTGTCCTGACCGACGAAGATTCGTACGGCCTCGCGGTTGTCGAGACGGATGACGAGCATGCACTGCGCGAGTTCGCAGCGCAGGACCCGGTAGCTACGACCGCAACTGCGGCGTTCGAGTTCGGGCGGCTCTCTGCGGGTCATGTTCGCGGGCGTTGACCACACGTACAGTTCCACCGACCTGGAACGCGACCACTGAACAACGTCGATCAGGACGCGGCTTCTCTACCTTTTCGTGTGTACGCGATGATCCAGTGTTGCGACGCTATGTCGCTAGTACGGGGGACAGTCCGGACTTCAGGTGTCCCAGCGGGGTCCGTGACGACCGTCAGGTACCTCCCGCCCTCGGCTGCGTGAAGCGTCTTTAGAAGGCAGTCGATGGAATTGGGGATCGGTTCCACCACCCACCGTTGCCACTGTTTGCCGTAACCCTGGTGATAAAGAACAGTCGCGTCACGCGTATCGTACGGCGCATCGAGAACCATTCCGGTCTTCGCGGACTTGATGACGACTTCTCGTTGTTTCCGTTGGGTGCGGCTCTTTTGAGGTGAGCCGGTTACGCTGCGAGGATGTAGGTATCGCGGTATTTCGCGTGGTGGATGCGTTCGTGCTCTCTGCGGAGGTGGAAGCGCCAGTAGGCGTCGAAGTCGCCGGTGGCGATGAGGGCGCGGAGTTTCAGGACGGCCTCGGCGCCTTCGAGGCCCCATCTGGCGCCCGTTATGTCCATTCTGTCCTTTACGATGTGCCTGCAGGCGCCCTCGATTATTCCGGTGGCGATGGGCCAGCCCTTGGCCAGCGCGGTGGCGTAACCCAGGTAGCCCTGCTTGTTCTCCAGGTAGCGGGCGCACTCGTCGGCGCCGGCGCGCTCGGCCGGGGAGTAGCCGTAGGTGGTGGCGCGGCGGCGGATGCCGGCCGCGACTTGGCGCGCCTTGCCGTGCAGGATCTTGCGAGCCTGGTCAGCCACCCATTCCTCGGATGCCGGCTCGCCCTTGTCGAAGAAGGACCAGGCCGCCTTCCACAGGTATTCGAGCACGTGGATGAAGTCGATGACGATCGTGACCGTGACGCCGCGGGCCGCGGCCTCGGCGGTGACGGCCTCGATTTGCGTGCTGTTGCCGTCCACCAGGACCACCCATTCCCGCTTGTGCTGCGGGTCACGGCGTTCCGCCTCGTCAAAGGCCGCGGCGATGACGGCGGGGATGTCGTCGGTGACCGAGGCGGTCAGCCACTTGCCCCTGGCCTGCGGCTCCCGCGGCTTCTGCCTGCCCTTCGGCTTCGCGGCCTGCGCTTTCTTCGTCCGCCGCTTCTGCGCCGGAGTGCTGATGACGTCCTGCGGCGTGCGCGGGACCGGGACCGCGTCATAGACGCAGGCCAGCTCGGCCATCCGCTTGCGGCCGTTCTTCTCCCCGGGCGACAGCCGGGTAGCCAGCTTGCTCTCCGCGGCCGCAGCGGCCTTCGCGGTAGCGGGCCGCAGCGCGTCCGGCAGCATCACGATGCCCTTCCCGTCGAAGGTCAGCACCAGCGGGATCCCGGCCGGCGCCGGCAGGACCACGCGCCACAGGTAAAACGCGTCCACGCCAACGGCGGCCCGGCGGATCAGCCCCTCCGCCTGCCGCTTCCCGATCCGCACGCCGGTCGCGCGGGTGACCGCCGCGCATGCCGCCTCTATCGAGCCCCGCGCGGCCTCGGCCGCGGCCATCTTGCGGAGCCCGTGCGAGTGCTTCTCCTCCGGCAGGTTCAGCGCCGCGTCCACCGGGTATACGTTGGGCCTGCCCGGCGACCGGTAGGCGATCCGTGACACGGTGACCTGCCCGAACTTCGTCATCAGCGGCCGTTCCCTGCCTCTTTCCGCCCGCATGCGGACGACGCCGTCCTCCCCGGCCACGTCATAACGCCGCTCCTCGGCCGCTGCCGTGGCGTCCAGCCGGTCCTGGAACAGCTGCCGCAGCAGCTCCCGTCCCCGCACGTCCAGCTCTTCCTCCAGGTCAGCGTGCTGCAGCTCTGCCGCTTCCTCTGAGGCCGCCCACTCCTCAAGCTCACGGAAGCACTTCCTCGACTCCGCGAACGCCTCGTCCTGGGCAGGCACGTACCCTTGCATCGGGCTCCTTCTTTTGCGATCCGGTCGTCAGACAACCGGGACCGTAACGAGAAGGAGCCCTTTATGCACGCATCGACACGATCAAACCGGACACGGCGACAGCGAGCACATTAAAACGCTTCATACTGCATCACCCCAGAGGAGCCGCACCCGTTTCCGTTTCCCACTGCGCGTCAAATACCAGAGCTGTCCGTCTCTACCGTTGGGACCGTTTAGCTTGGGCGCATCGCCCTCGTTCTCATTCGTTTCCGCGTCCAAAGCAAGGCCTGAATCTCTTGCGATGAGAAAGCAAGGATCCCGCTGTCGCCTTGACCCCAACGCCCAGCCACCACCTCCAGCCAGCGTAACTGGATAGGTCAGCCGAGGACTGTAGTTGCGGTTGTCCGCTGAGTAGCCGGTTGCGGGCGGGAAGTTGGTGTCAAGCGGTCTGGGGCGTCCAGGGGTTGCCCTGAGCGGCCTGGATGAGCGCGTCGAGCCAGGTGATGCCGTGCCGACTGGCGGTGGCAAGGTAGGACCGTATGGCGCAGAAGTCTTCGGCGCCTGCCATGGACCGCATGCAGCCGGAGACCTTGATCCGGAGCTTGCTCATGCGTATGACCTGTTCAGCGGGGTTGTTGTCGAACGGGATCCGCAGGTCGTGAGCGAACCGCAGGTAGTCGCCGGCCCGGTCGCGCATCCTGGTCGCCAGGGCGTGCCGTTTCTTCTGCAGCTTGCTGCGCCGGGCGGCGTTGAGCACGATCCCGGTCCTGGCCGCGTCGGTGAAGTACTTCTCCTGCTCAGCCAGCAGGTCCGCGTCGATCGCGTGCCGGCCGGCCTGGCGGGCCGCGGTGGCTGCGTCCTTGAGCTTGATCAGCGCGTCGATGGCCTGCTGCGCCCATGTGACGTCCAGATCGCTGCCGGTCTCGGTGACCGCGGTCAGCTCCCGCAGCACGTGAGCGTTATGGAGAATTCTCCATAAGGCCCAGTATGCGGAACCGGGGATTATGCGGAACGGCTTTGCCCGGGTGGCCGGGGCTGCTTGCCGGGGTGGGGCCGGCTAGATGCCGGCCGGGAGGAGTTCTGCATAATCGCGGCTGGCTGACGGATGCTTCTTTCCGCAGGCATGGTGCCTGGGAGAGGAGGTCTGCGATTGATCTGCCCCGAGCTTTCCGGACAGCGGATTTGTGGTTAATTCACGCTGCGGACTGCCGTTCCAGGTACTCATTGCGGACTTGCTGCGGGGTCCGGTACTGAAGCCCGGAGTGCCGACGTCTGGAATTGTACCAGAATTCGATGTACCTCACAACGTCGCGGCGCGCGTGCTCGCGGGTCGGATACTGAGTGCGGTGAACACGCTCGTTCTTCAGCGCGGCGAAGAACGATTCGGCCATTGCATTATCGTAACAGATACCGGTGCGGCCGACGGACTGCCGGAGATTATGCTTCTTGAGCGTCTCCGCAAACTGCCGGGATGTGTAATTGCTGCCGCGGTCGGAGTGGAAAATCGCATTAGCGGCGAGAGGAAAATTACGGGCGGCGATCTCGATGGCCTTCTCGATGAGCGGCGTCTTGTAGTTATCGCCCGCTGCCCAGCCGATGACTTCCTTTGTATGGCAGTCGATAACCGTCGCCAGGTAAAGCCAGCCCTCCCATGCCGGAATGTAAGTGATGTCGCCGACCATTTTCTCGCCCGGCGCGGCCGCGGTGAAATCGCGTTTCACGAGGTCGGGAATGTCGTGCTCCTGGCCGTCGCCCTCGGTCAGGCTGACCCGCCACGGCCGCGGCTGGCAGGGCTCCAGGCCCAGCTCACGCATGATGGACCGCACCAGCTCCGGCCCCGCGGGCACGCCCCAGGCCACCAGGTCCGCATGCACCCGGCGGTACCCGTATGTCTCATCCGATTCATCGAATGACTTCCGCACGATCAAAGCAAGCATCCCGCGCCTTTTCGCCGTCGCCGATTCCGGCGCGCTCCGCCATTCATAGAACCCGGACCGCGATACCTCCATCCACCGGCACATCATCACGATCGACGGCACGTACTCATCATCCGATTCCTGGTAAGCCGCGTACTCCGCGTCGATGAACTCGAATTTATCGGTCACCGATGGTCGCGGGCGAAGTACGCCGCGGCTTTTTTCAAAAACTCGTTTTCCATCTTCAGTTCCCGGGTTTCCCGCTCAAGCTCGCGCAGCCGCGCCCGCTCATTCACGGTCAGCGGCGGTTCCTCGCCGGCATGCTCACGGCGATAGGAAGCGACCCAGGTAAACATTCAGGTCCCTGGACCTGGTGTTGCGGCGAGTAATCGTGGGTTACGTTCCAGCGTCGGGCGTGGTGTTGCCGTGGTGGCTGAGCATGGTTTTCGGGATGATTGCGGGCTGTGACCGATGCGCCGCCCGGGGAGCCGTCCGCGGATCCGCGTGATGCGCTGATCCGGGAGCAGGCGCAGCTGATCGCGGCGCAGGCCGGGCAGATCGCCGCGCTGGAGGCGGTGGTCGCTGACCTCCGGGAGCAGCTGGGGACGGCGGCGCGCGCAGGGTCGCGGAACAGCGGGAACTCCTCGATGCCGCCGAGCTCGGACGACCTGCCGGGCCGGAAGCCGCCGCGCAAGCAGCGGCGCGCTGCTGAGCGGGCGGAGAAGAACAAGCGCGGGAAGCAGCCGGGCAGCCCGGGGGCGTCCATGACGTGGGAGGTCCCGGACCGGACCGAGGATCACCATCCCGAGGGTGCCTGCTCCTGCGGCCGTGACCTGGCCGATGCCGCTGACCTGGGGGTTGCCCGGTCGTATCAGCAGCAGGAGATCCCGTCGGCGCCGGCGGAGCGGGTGCAGCACGACCTGCACGAGTCCAGGTGCGCCTGCGGCCGGGCGCATGCCGCGGCCCGGCCGGCGGGCGTCCCGGATTCCGCCCTGTCCATCGGGCCCAGGCTGCGAGCCCTGGCCGTTTACCTGGTCATCTTCCAGCATGTCCCGGTGGAGCGGTGCCGTCAGCTGATCGCCGACGTCACCGGCGCTGCCGTATCGGACGGGTTCATCCATTCCTGCCTGCGGCAGGCTGCGGGCCTGGCCGCGGAGGTGGTACGGCTGATCCGCGCCCTGATCACCGCCGCAGCGGTCGCGGGGTTCGATGAGACCACGCTGCGGTCCGGGCCGGCCGGGGAGAAGAAGTACGTGCACGGCGCGTTCACCGAGCGGTACTCGGCGTTCTGGCTGGGCGCCCGCAGCCTGGAGTCCATGCGGGACGCCGGGATCCTCCCCGGTTTCGCCGGGATCGTGGTCTCCGACCGCTACCAGAATTATTTCCACCCTCGGTGGGAGCACATCGCCGGGAACCAGGCGTGCCTGTCTCACCTGCTGCGGGACTATGAGGACTGCGCTGAGAGCTACCCGGGCGCGGTCTGGCCCGTGCAGGCGCAGCGGGCGCTGCGCGGCCTGATCCATGCCTGGCACGCCGCCCGCGAGCAAGGCCTGGACGCCATCCCCGCCGGGGTGCGCAAGCCGCTGGAGCACGAGTTCCGGCACGCCGTCCTCGCGGGCCTGGCCAGCGTGCCCCGCGTCCCCGGACCGAAGAACAGCACCAAGCAGAAGCCCGGCCGCGATCTGCTGGAATTCTGCCGCGACCGCCGCAGCGACGTGCTGCTGTTCACTGAGGACACCAGCGTCTGGCCCACGAATAACATCAGCGAGCGCGGAGTCCGGCCGCTGAAAACCCAGCAGAAGATATCCGGTCGCCTGGCCAGCGACGATGTCACCCAGGACCGCCTCGATATCCGCAGCTACATCGACACCGCCCGCAAACACGGCCGCAACGCCATGGACGTCCTGCACGATCTCATGCTCGGCAAGCCCTGGCGACCTCCGGTGCAGGCATTCTCCCCGTAACCCTAGCCAAATCCCGCGCTACCTATCACCATGCGTGAATGGGCTGAATGCTTACCGACCCAGTTGCCGAGGGTGCCTTCGTTAATCCCGAGCTCCTTTGCCACTCTGGCTATCGGGCGCGACGTCTCGATCACCATCTTCACGGCTTCATCCTTGAATTCCGGTGAGAAGCTCTTCTTCGGCCGGGGCAAAATACTTCACCTTTCCAGACGCCCATCCTAATGGATGGACTGTCCGGAAGCCTCGGGGCACCTCAGATGCCGTCGTGGACGAAGGTGAGGGTGGCTGGGGTCCTGGCGCCGTGTGCGCGGGGTTTTGGCCGGGAGTTGCGCAGTTGCGGGTTCACGGACCTGTCCACCGCCGAGCAGCTGCGGCTGATGGCACACCTCAGCCGGTGGATGACCCGTGAGGGCGTGGACGCGCTGAGCTGCGAGCAGATCGCTGCGTATTGCGCGGCCCGGAAGGCGGACGGCTACGTGGCCCGGCTGACGCCGGGTTCGCTCGGGCGGCTGCTGGCGTTCTTGCAGGCGCAGGGTGTGCTGCCGGCCTCACCGGCCGCCGGGCCGCCGCCCAGCGCAGAAGAGAAGCTGCTTGGCCGCTACCGGGCTCACCTGGTCGGGGAGCGGGGCCTGGTGCCGGCCGTGGTCTCGCGGTGGCTGAAGGCGGCGGCGCTGTTCCTGGGTGAGTATCCGGGAGCTGCTGTTGGCCAGCCGGGACCCGACGCGGCAGCGGTCAGTGCCTTCTGCGGCCGCGAGCTGCCGTGCCGCAGCCGGGCTGGCGCCGCGGACCTCGCGACCGCGCTGCGGTCTTTCCTGCGGTTCCTGCATGTCGAAGGTCTCGTCGCGGCACCGGTCGCGCAGGCGGTGCCCGCGGTGGCGAACCGGAAAGGATGCGGCCTGCCGCGGGCCCTGCCGCCGGCGACGGTCACCAGGCTGCTGGCAAGCTGCGACCGGCGGACCCGGCTGGGGCGCCGGGACTACGCGATGCTGATGCTGCTGGCACGCCTGGGGCTGCGGGCCGGCGAGGTCGCGTCGCTGTCCCTGGAGGACCTCGGCTGGCGGGCCGGTGAGCTGACCGTGCACGGCAAGGGCGGCCGGGCTGACCGGCTTCCGCTGCCCTGTGACGTCGGCGCGGCGCTGGCCGCCTACCTGCGCAGCCGGCCCAGGGCGGACACCAGGGCGGTGTTCTTGCGGGCGACGGCTCCGACCGGCGCGATCACCTCAGCGGCGGTCACCTGGGCGGTGTATAACGCCTGTGACCGGTCCGGGGTCCCCCGGGCCGGGGCGCACCGGCTCCGCCACAGCCTGGCAACCCAGATGCTGGCAGCGGGGTCCTCGCTCACCGAGGTCGGCCAGGTCCTGCGGCACGCCAGGGTAGCGACGACCGCGATCTACGCGAAGGTCGACTATCGTGCGCTGGATGCACTCGTCCTTCCCTGGCCGGGAGGCGGGGCATGAGCGGGCGGCCGCTGCGCGCCGCGCTGGCTGAGTACCTGGCGGTGCGCCGCTCGGTTGGCTTCAAGCTGGCTCGTGACGGCCTGCTGCTGGAGCAGTTCGCCGGCTTTTGCGAGCAGGCCGGGGCCAGCCGGGTGACGAGCGAGCTGGCGCTGGCCTGGGTCAGCGCGCCGGCGAACGCCTCCCCAGGCTGGCTGGCGATGCGGCTGACCGTCGTGCGCGGCTTCGCGAGCTGGCTGCAGGCCAGCGACCCGGCCACCGAGGTTCCGCCGCTCGGCTGGCTGCCGCCCCGCCGGCGGACGACGCCGTATCTCTACTCCGCCGACGACGTTGCCGCGCTGCTGTCGGCGGCCCGGCGGGTGCGCTGGCCGCTGTCGGCGGCCACCTACGAGACGCTCATCTCCTTGCTCACGGTGACCGGTTGCGAATTGGTGAAGCGCTGGGGCTCCGACATGAGGACATCGACGCCAGGCGCTGCGAGATCTCCGTGATCCAACGGCGCAACGCCAATCGGGCTCGAGCGAAATCGTTTGGTCGGCAGGTTCCGGTCGCAGCGCCACTGGTGCGCTTGTTCAGCGACTACCTGCATGGCGAGTATGGTCCGCTCGACAGCGACTACGTTTTCGTCAGCTTGGCTGGTGAGAGCAGAGGCAGAGCGATGACCTACCCCGCCGTGTATCGGCTCGTGCGACGACTTCACCGTGAGACTGGCATCTTCTTTACTCCGCACGCCCTCCGGCATTCGTACGCCACCCACCTCCTGCGCCACGGTGTCGCGATTGAGATTGTGCAGCAGCTGATGGGTCATGCCTCCATCACCACCACCGCCGACACATACAGCCACCTGGACGTCGAGGACGCTCGGCGTGCTCTTGTGACCGCGGGATGCCTGGATCCGGGGGCGGCGTGAGCGTCGCTCTCGTACGCACGCCGCATCCGACCGGCGAACCGCTCTGGTTGGATCGAGTGGTCGCGCAACTCCGGCCAGATTTTGCGGGCGAAGTGATCCTGGCGGCGGCCGGTGGAGCAACGCTGACCGGCCGACCCTGCCCGGTCGCGGGGTGCGGCCGATGCGTGACTTCCAATGGACTCTGCCATGCGCACGAAGATGGATGGAAGCGGGCTGGCAAGCCGGCCCTCAGTGGCTGGATCCCGTCGGCTCCTGCGCGACGACCACGCGGGCTGCCGTTGCGAAGTTGTGAAGTGCCGCACTGTCTGCGGGGTCGCTATCACGCTGGTCTCTGCGCGACCCATCACCCTCGCTGGACGCGGGACGGCAAGCCCGATCTGGTGTCCTGGGCGGCGACCTCCTCCGGCGCGCCCCTGAGCTCGCGGCCACCCTGCCCCGTCCACGGATGTGCGCTGGAGCAGGAGGGACGGAGCGGGATGTGCCAATCCCACACGAGACGCTGGGCACGTCACGGCCGCCCGCCCCTCGACAGCATCCTCCTCGTCCAGCGCGCGTATCACGATGATCGCTTCGACCTTCGGGGCCTTCCTGCCGTCATGCGCGCTGAGGTCGCCTACGGCCTGCAGCAACGCGCTGATCTGGCGCGGACGCAGACCTTTCCTGACCGCCTGCGGCCGTTCCTCAATCGTCTTCCGGCGGGAGTTGAGTCTCTGCGAGATCGCAATGCCGACGAATGGCTTGACGCTCTCGGGTGGCGACGGCAGTCGAGCACATGGCGTCAATTTCTCCTTGACACACTGGATTTCCTCGACGATCTCGCCCTCGGGGTCGGGTGGGACACAGAGTTCGACCGTGATGTCTGGCAGCTGCGCCGACTCGGACTCCCACATTCGCGTGAAACCATCCCGTTCGATCCTATCGAGCCCGACTGGTTGCGCCACCTGACCAAGCGGTGGGCACGCTGGCGACTCTCTACTGGCCAAACCACGGCCGGTGTCCAACACGGTGTCCTCGCTGTACGCCGCTTTGCCGAAACCTCACCGACTTTACGCCAGGGTCCGCACGCGCTCACCAGGGAGTTGTTGGAACGACACTTGGCAAACGTAGCTCAGCGCATTCCGAATCCCGAGACCCACGCTCGACACATATCCTCAATCGCCGGGCTGTTGCGTGTCGCTCGTCAGTACAACTGGGAACCTGGGATTCCCCTCACGACCGACATCTACCGAGGGGATTACCCGCGCCGCGGCGAGCCACCGCCGAGGGCCATCAGTGAGACAGTCATGGCGCAGCTTGAGTCCCACGCGAACCTCCAGCGTTTCTCGGATCCTCAAGGGCGCGTGCTCGCCGAGATCCTCATGCAAACCGGCCTTCGCGTTGGCGACGGCTGTGGCCTCGCCATCGACTGCATCATCCGCGATGACCAGGGCGCCCCCTACCTGCAGTACCGCAACCACAAGATGAAACGCGACGCGCTTGTCCCCGTGAGTTCCGAGCTTGCCTCCACGATCGCCGCTCAGCAGCAACAGACTCAAGCGCGGTTTCCCAAAGCCACCCACTTGCTAGTACGAGGTATGCAGAATCCGCGCGGGCTTTTCCAATACAGTGACCACACCTTTCGTGACCATCTAATCAAGTGGCTCGCCGACTGTCACGTTCGCGACGAGCTGGGCCGTCCGGTGCACGTCACGCCGCACCAGTGGCGTCACACCTATGCCACCCGGCTCATCAACGCCGATGTCCCGCAGGAGGTCGTTCGCCGACTGCTTGACCACAGCAGTCACGAGATGACCGCCCGCTATGCGCGCCTTTCGCAACACACGATACGAGCAAAGTGGGAAGAGGCACGCAAGGTCAATATTCGCGGTGAAGAGATCGGTCCCCCGGAGAGCGCGCTCGCTGATGCTCGATGGATGAAAGACAATCTCGGCCGAGTGAAGATGGCTCTTCCCAACGGCTACTGCGGCCTGCCTCTCCAACAGAAGTGCGAATACGCGAACGCCTGTCTAACATGCCCGATGTTCGTGACGACGGCGGAGTTTCTGCCCGAACACCGCCGACAGCTGAAGGCAACCCGCGAACTGATCGTGCGCGGCGAGGCGCAGGGGCAAGCACGCGTGGTCGAGATGAACCGCACCGTGGAGAAGAACCTGGTTGGGATCATCGGTGCGCTCAATGCGGGTGAGACTTCGTCAGCGGACCCGAGTGGTGGCCACAGCTCGGTCGACCCGGAGGTGAACCATGCAGAATGACGGTGCCGCTCGTCTGCGAGCAGCGACCGAAAAGCGCAGTCGCGACACTCTCGCCCGCGTCAATGAGGTGCTGCAGACTCTGGCCAGCGCAGGCGAGTCCCTCACCGTCGCTCAGGTCGCCGCGGCTGCGCATGTCTCTCGATCGTGGATCTACACGCAGCCGGCATTGCTCGAGCGGATCGCACAGATCGTCCACCAGGAGCGGGGTTCCCATCAGCGAGCCGCCGCCCAGCAGCGTGCCAGCACGGCGTCTCTGCTCCGGCGCCTTGAGCTGACGCATCAGCGTATAGCTGACCTGACCATAGAGAATGAGCGCCTTCGCGAGCAACTCGCCCGGTCTTACGGAGCACATCGATCCAATGGAGACTGAAATGCGCGGCGTCAGGGACAGCATGACATCCATGACGTCGTCGGCCAGCGCCCGGCCGTTGAATCCGGTGTAGTCGAACGAGGCCGGGGTGCCGAGCTGGTAGGGCAGGGTCAGCGGGCCAAGCCTGGCCAGGAACCGCTGGGCGTAGTTTGCCGGGTTGGCGGTCGTGCCCGCCCGCCGTGTGGTCTCCCTGACCACATCAGCGATCTGGACGGTAAATCTGTCGTTGTCGCCCCAGGGAGGGGTGCGGTTGAAGTCCTCCCATGCCGAGCGCGATCTTGATCGAGGCCACGCCGCGGGTGGCCGGGGCCATATCGCGGGCGGTCTGCGCAAGCAGGTAACCGCCCTGCAGGGCCGCGATCAGGGCTGGTAGCGAGCACGGCGGGAGGAGCCGTCGTGGCCGCGACGGCAGGCGCGGGTGCGCGCTGGCTGCCTTGACGATATGAACCGCGAGTGGTGCGGTGAAGCTGAAGCTATGTCGCCGGCCGGCACTGCCCGATCAGCTGCTGGTGGCCGGCGCGGCGGATCCGGGGCGGGCACCGGGTTTTCCGGGCCGGGACCGGGGTCAGACAATCAAGCCATGAGGAGACAAGGATGTTCGGGAAGAGGTATGTGCGTGAGCTGATAAACCGTAGCGCGGAGAACACGGCGGACCGGTTGCGCTTCGTGCGGGCCGCGAGCGCGGCGGGCCTGGGCCTGGTCGGCGCGGGCCTGCTCAGATCGGTGGCGACCCCGGCGCTATCGGCGCCCGCGGGTGAGGCAGACGCGATTTCCGACAGCGCGATCCTCAACTTCGCGCTGAACCTGGAGTACCTCGAAGCAGAGTTCTACTCCTATGCCGTGCACGGGCATGGGCTGCCCGAGGACATGACCCACGGCACCGGCCAGCGCGGGCCCGTGGAAGGCGGCCGCGAGGTAGGGTTCGGCAGCAGGCCGATCCGGCAGTTCGCTGCCGAGATCGCCCGCGACGAATACGAGCATGTGGCCTTCTTCCGCTCTGCGCTCGGATCGGCGGCTGTCGCCCGCCCGGCCATCAATATCCAGCAGAGCTTTACCGACGCGGCAACGGCGGCGGGCCTGATCAAGACCGGCGAAACCTTCGACGTGTATGCCAGCGAGGACAACTTCCTTCGCGGCGCGTTCATCTTCGAGGACGTCGGCGTCACCGCCTTCAAGGGCGCCGCGCCGCTGATCAGCAACAAGACCTACCTCGACGCCGCCGCGGGCATCCTCGCCGTGGAGGCTTACCACGCGGCCACCGTGCGCACCGTGCTGTATGAGCGGGGCGGGGCCGAGGACGCCAATGCGATCTCCAGAGCCCGCGCGAGCCTCAACCCGGGCACCCACCTCGACCAGGGCCTCACCCTGGGCGGGGAGGCCAACATCGTGCCCGACGACGACAATGGCGTCGCCTTTGGCCGCACCCCGGGCCAGGTCCTCAATATCGTCTACCTGACTCCCAGCGAGGCCACCTCCGGCGGGTTCTACCCCGACGGCCTCAACGGCGAGCTGCGCACCAGCAGCTAGCCAGTTGCTTCGACCCGAAAGGCTTCGCGGCGGTAAGAATTCGGTGATCCCGTGGGCTGTTACTGAGCGGGCGGGGTGGTGAGGATCTGCCGCCAGCGCCGGTGCAGCGGGTAGAGGTAGATGTCCTTGACCGGCAGGGCGTGTTCATGGCGGCGGTCGAGCTTGCCCCTGCCCTTGGTCTGGCCAATGCGGGTCCAGTTGGCGGCGCGGTAGCTGGCGCCGGTGAACCGGCCGGCCTCTGACGAAGGTCTCGGCCAGGACCGGGGCGTAGCCGTAGCGGGCCCGCCAGTCGGCGGGCAGCCGGCGGGTGACGGCGGCGAGCAGCGAGGAGGCGAGGTTGGGGACCGCCAGGTCGGGGCGGATGAGGAACCGGGCGTTGCCGCAGATCAGGTTCAGGTTGGCGCGGCGGGTGGCGGGGTCCCAGCCGATCCAGTCGTCGCGGGGGGCGCATTTCCAGGCGCTGGCGGCGAAGGCGAAGGCGGCGATCGGGCCGGCGGCGGGGGCGGCGGCGAGGTAGCGGATCTGGGCGCCGGCCAGCGGGGTGTAGCCGAGGTAGTGGTGGTCGCGGATGAGCTGGTTCCACTGCCGGGAGGCCTGGCGGCTGTCGACGACGCTGATGGTGACCGGGCCGAGATCGGCCAAGGTGGCGGCGGGGTGCGCCGGCAGCGGCAGGGCGAGCTGGCCGGGGTGCCCGTGCCGGGGGTGGCGTCCGTTGCCGTTGCCGTTGCGCGGCGGCGGCAGGGTGATCAGGCCGTCGGCGGCCATCCGGCCCAGGGCGACGCGGGCGGTCATGTCCTTGCGCCGCCCGCCGGGGGTCTGCCAGCCGAGCGCGTCGCAGATCGCGTCGGCGATCGCGCGGCGGGTCGGCAGCGTCGCCGCCAGGGAGCGGATCTCCTCCAGCTCGGCGAGGGTGAAGTCCCTGCCGCAGTAGCGGGCCGGGTACTGGCCGGGCGTGCCGGTCACGGTCACGGCGGCTGGTCCTTCCTGCCGTCTGGCTCGCCGGGCTGGCCGGTCAGGGTGATGTTCCAGGGCAGCAGGGCTTCCAGGGCCTGCCCAGCCGGCGGCTTGCCGCCGTTTGCGGCGCAGGCCTGCAGGTAGGCGTCCAGGTAGGCGCGGGGGTTGTGCCCGGTGATCCGGGCGGTGCCCAGGACGGTCCAGGCGTGGCCGGCCAGGTCAGCGGACCATTCCGCGCCGGAGCCGTTGTAGTTCTTGCGGCCCACGACCGGGGTGCGGATCGCCCGCTCGGCGGTGTTGTTATCCAGCGGCAGGTCCGGGAAGTCCCGGTGGCGCACCAGCCCGCCCCATTCGCGGTCCAAGGTGGCCAGCGCCTTCGCCGCGGCCGGGTGCAGCAGGTCCGGGCGGCGACCCTGAATACGGCGGTAGGCGTCGATCTCCTCCAGCGCCGCATCGAACGCGGCGGCCGCCCGGGCGTGCTCGCCAGTGCGCCCGGGGGCGGCGGCCAGGGCGCGGTGCGCGGCGTATAGTGCGGCGAACCGGCCGGTCCAGGCATCAGCCCAGCTGCCCAGCTCCTTGCGGTGGGCGTCGCCGGCCCGGATGAACCGCCGCCGGATATGGGCCCAGCACCAGAGGGAGGTGACGCCGTCCAGCTCGGAAAACGACCGGTACACCGAGTAGAAGTCCGAGCTGATGACCAGCGGCCTGCGGCCCTCCGGCAGCTGGCCGGCCTGCACGCCGTAATGGTCTTCGAGCACCTTCAGCGACCGCGACGCCGCGATCGTGTACACCACCGTGTCCGCGGCAGTGAACACCCACAGCCACCAGCGGCTGCCTCCGTTATCGGCGGGCTGGCCGAATACCCGCCACGACGTCTCGTCCACGTGCGCGTGCCCGGCGGCGGCGTTTCGCGCGGCGATCGCGGCCGCCAGCGGCGCAAGCAGCTCCTCCAGCCGCCGGGCCACCCCGGCCAGCGTGCCCGGCGCCACCTCCAGGCCCTGCATCGCCAGCATCGCGATCACCCGGTTGAACGGCAGCCCGAGCGCGTACTTGGCGACAAGCAGGTTCACGCAGAACTCCGTCGTGAACAGGCCCCTGGGAATCAGCGTCGCCGGGCCGGGCGCGGTCCGCACCGCCGGCACCGGGCACTGGCAGCACCGGGCGTACTTGCGCCGCCGGTGCACCACCCGCCACACCCGGACCCGCCACGATACCTGCTCGCTGGCATCCTCCCCGAACAGCTCATAGGCCCGGCCGCACCGCGGGCAGCGCCGCTCGCCCTCCGGAATGTCATGGACCTGCTCCTCGGTCTCCAGGTGCTCATGCCGGCGCCGCCCATGCCCGGCCGATCCCGGCCGCTGACCCCGGCGCCGCCCGCCCGCAGCGCCGCCATCCCCTGCCGGGGCGTCATCCCCGCCGTCGGCGTCGGCGGCTTGCCCGCCCGCCTGCCGCTTACCGGCGCCGTCTTTCTCGCTGGAGGTGCCGAACAGCATCCGGCTCAGCGTCACCACCCGCTGCTTCAGCGCGGCCAGCTGCTCCTGCTGCGCGGCCACCGTCGCGGCCAGCGTGGCGTTCTCCGCCTCCAGCCGCACGTTCTCCCCGGCCAGCCGCGTGTTCTGTGCCTCCAGCAGCTCCGCCCGCTCACGCCAGAACGCCGCCTCATCAGCGGGCCGGGAACAAGTACGCGCAGCCATCACGCCAAGGCTGCACCACCACCAGTCCCTGTGTCCAGCACCGCCGCACCCGCCCCGCCAGCGTGTCGCCTGCGCCGGCCAGCCACGCTCAGCCCACCGGAATCACCGAATACTTACTCGCGGCGAGCTGGCTTGGCGTCAGACTGGGGTTGGTTGGCCAGCCGCGATCTTGACCAGGTCGTGGCCGGGTACCCTGTGCCCGCACGAGGTAGCGGCGCCCTGCCTGCCATCCAGGCGGGCGATTCAGTAGCTGGCCCTGACTCTTGCGGCACCAGCCCGACCAGGTCAATAGTTTGCCCGGCGGATGCCCGAGGGCCCCCTTTTGGGTGAGCGGTGCGGCCGTTAGTCTGGCTGCATCCTGTTTTCACCGGGAGGCCGTGATAGTACGGCACTGCAGCAGAGCGTTGCCGGAGCGGCAGGCGGGGGGGAGACCGCAGCCAGGAGTGGTACCAAGTGAGCACCATCGACCAGCAGCCGCCGGTCACCGGCACCCCGATCATCCCGCGCCAGCGCACCGAGCGTAAGGGCGGCGTGCTGGCCCTCTGGCTCTCGTCGACCGACCACAAGGTCATCGGGTACATGTACCTGATCACCTCGTTCGGGTTCTTCCTGATCGCCGGGATCATGGCGATCGTGATCCGGCTCCAGCTGTTCGAGCCGGAGAACCGCATCGTCTCCGACCAGGTGTACAACGAGCTGTTCACCATGCACGGCACGCTGATGCTGCTGCTGTTCGGCACCCCGCTGTTCATCGGGTTCGCGAACGTGGTCATGCCGCTGCAGATCGGCGCGCCGGACGTGGCCTTCCCCCGGATGAACCTGCTCAGCTACTACTTCTTCCTGTTCGGCGGGCTGATCCTGGTCGTCAGCTTCATCGCCCCCGGCGGCGCGGCGGCGTTCGGCTGGTACGCCTACTCGCCGCTGACCAACTCGGTGTATTCACCGGGCGTCGGCGGGGACATGTGGATCATGGGCCTGGTGCTGTCCGGGCTGGGCACCATCCTCGGCGGCGTCAACTTCATCACCACCATCTTCTGCATGCGCGCGCCCGGCATGACCATGTTCCGGATGCCCATCTTCACCTGGAACATTCTGCTGACCAGCATCATGGTCCTGCTGGCGTTCCCGACCTTGGCCGCCGCGCTGCTCGTGCTCGAGCTGGACCGGCGGCTCGGCGCGCACGTGTTCGACGCGGCCACCGGCGGCGCGCTGCTGTGGCAGCACCTGTTCTGGTTCTTCGGCCATCCGGAGGTCTACATCCTGGCGATACCGTTCTTCGGCATCGCGACCGAGATCCTGCCGGTGTTCAGCCGCAAGCCGCTGTTCGGCTACAAGGGCCTGATCGCCGCCACCATCGCCATCGCCGGGCTGTCGATGACGGTATGGGCGCACCACATGTTCACCACCGGCGGCGTGCTGCTCCCGTTCTTCTCGTTCATGACGTTCCTGATCGCGATCCCGACCGGGGTGAAGTTCTTCAACTGGATCGGCACGATGTGGAAGGGGCAGCTCACGTTCGAGCCGCCGATGCTGTTCACCATCGGGTTCCTGATCACGTTCCTGCTCGGCGGGATCACCGGGATCATCCTGGCCTCCCCGCCGATGAACTTCGCCGTGGCCGACTCCTACTTCGTGGTCGCCCACTTCCACTACGTGATGGCCGCGACTGTCATGTTCACCATGTTCGCCGGGTTCTATTTCTGGTGGCCGAAGATGACCGGCAAGATGCTGGACAACCGGATCGGCAAGATCCAGTTCTGGCTGATGTTCATCGGCTTCCACACCACGTTCCTGGTCCAGCACTGGATCGGCGTCGAGGGCATGCCCCGGCGCATCGCCAACTACCCACATCTGCCGGGCAACGTCACGGTGCTCAACCAGATCTCGTCGGTCGGTTCCTGGGTGCTGACCCTGTTCGATCCTGGTGTTCTTCTACAACGTGTACAAGACGCACCGGCACGGGGTGAAGGTCAACGTCGAAGACCCGTGGGGTTTCGCCAGCTCGCTGGAGTGGGCCACCTCGTGCCCGCCGCCGCGGCACAACTTCTACCGGATCCCGCGCATCCGGTCCGAGCGCCCGGCGTTCGAGCTGCACTACCCGCACGTCAGGTCGGGCGCGTCCTCCCGCTCGCTCAGCCAGACGCTGACGCCTCCGGCGCAGCCGATCTCGCGACCAGACAGTACCGACTGACGAATGGCGGGTTCGCGAATCATTTACCGGCTATCCGCGCGTTCCAGCCCCGCCAGCAGCCCCCGCAGATACGTCAGCGTGCCGCCGTCCACCCCGAACCACCCCCGCCGTTCATGCAGCTCATCCCAGTCGGCAGCCCCACACCGCCACATCGGCGCACAGAACACACCACTTGCGGTATTTGTCATGGTCGTAGCCGCGATCGGCGTAGAGCGCATCCGGACGCTGGGTGCCGGCTGCCCGTCGGCGGGTTCGCAAGCAGGCGGACAGGTAGCGCAGGGTAGAGGTGGACACATCGACGCCGGACGGGCAGACAAGCACGCGGAAGCTCCCGGTCGGACGGGCGATCTTGGTCGTGAACCCGTCCACCAGGAGCTTCTTCACGTCCGGACACCGACCCCCACCTCAACCACCCGCCCCCGCACACAGGCTGGAAAAGGCTCAGTAGATCCCGTTCGTTCGGCTATCGCTCGCCGACCACGTTGGACACGGACCAGAGCACGAGCTGGTCGCGGTACGGGTCACCGACCTCCATGGCGGCCCGGGCGGCGTCCCCGATGGCCGTCGGGTTGGTGACACCCTTGTCCAGAACCGCGAGCACCGCCGCGCGAATCGCCCGGCTCCGGCCCGCACTACCGCGCGAATCCAAATCTGCCGCGCGGTGCGGGCGCACGATCGTATCCCACCGGTTATCGGCCGACGTGCCGCGCTCGAGGTGCGCGCTCGCAGTGCACAGTGGCTCATCGCAGCCGTGACGCACGACGACGCCGGGGGCGAGGGGACCGTTATCGAGAGTTTCGGCGTAGCGGTGGGCCGTCGTCGTGACGAGGGTGTCGCCGGAGCCTGCCTGAAACCGGCCGTACCCGCCGCTCAGGTCGGCTCCGCCGTCGATTGCTCCCAGCCACCAGACGTGGCCGTCATCGTCGGGCGGGGAGCGCTTGGCGAGATACCTATCGACGGTGTCTTGGTCGACGGGCAGCGTGATCGAGCCGACGGGCGCACGCGAACTCGTCGACGGCAGTCGTCCCCACAGCCTGGTGTCGTCGTCCCACAGCATTGCTTCCTCGGCCATGCGGTGCATTGTGGTGGCATGGTCCGACAACACGACAGCCGACGCGTTGGAGGCGCTAGAAGGCCTCGGTCGTTCGTCACAGGCTGCGTCAAGGACAGCAGTCCACGACCCGTTTCGTATTCGGACACGACACCGCAGCATCCGTGCGCGTTAGATAACGCCCGGGATGGGACCGTGTTCGAGGGTGTCCGCGTAGCGGTGCGCCGTCGTGGTGACGAGGGTGTCGCCGGACCCCGCCTGAAACCGGCCGTACCCGCCGCTGTGGTCGGCGCCGCCGTCGATGGCGCCCAGCCACCATTCATGCCCGTGATCGTCGGCCGGAGCGCGTTTGGCAAGGAACCTTTCGACGGTGCCGGGATCAACGGGGAGCGAGACCGCACCGACCGGCGCGCGCGAACCGGTGGACGTCACTGCCCCCCAGAGCGTTGTGTCGTCGGCCCACAGCACCGCTTCATCTGCCACGCCGCGTATTGTCGCGGTCCGGTCTGACGGTGCGACCGCCCGGCCCAATTTGGTTACCTCGCCTGGTTACGTCGTTAGGTTTCGTCTTGTATTCGGGACGAAACGGTATAGGCTCGGGTCACGAGCCCGGCGAGCGCCCGCGGGAGGGCCGAATGACCGAGCGGACGCGCCACGCGACGTGCAGGTTTCCCGGCTGCGAGAACGCGCCGGAGCGCACGGGAGGACCGGGCCGCCCCGCCGAATACTGTGCGGATCGCGCCCACACCAAGGTCTCCGCGTGGCGGGAACGGCGGCGTATCACCGACAAGGACCGCGGAGTCACGACGACGGAAGCGGAAGCCGAGGCCCCGGTCACGATGGCCCGGGTCACCGGCGCCGAGCTGTTGCGCCAGACGCGGGAGCTCGCGGGCACGCTGGGCATCGTCGCCGACCGGCTGACGACCGCGGTGACGACCATCGGCGACCCCACCGCCGCCGAGGCCGAGGTCGAATCCGCCCGGGCCGCCGCGGAACAGCGGGCCGCGACCGCCGAAGCCGCCCGTGCCGAGGCCGAGCGCCGCGCCGCGACAGCAGAGCAGAGCCGGGCTGCAGCCGATGAGGCGGCCGAGGAGATGAGCGAGCATCTGGCCGCCGAGCAGGCCCGGGCCCGCGACGCTCACGAGCGTCTCACCGAGGCCATCGCGACCCATGCGGCCGAGGTGGAACGGATCCGGGCCGAGGCCACAGAGCGGATCGCACAGGCGGCCGCCGACCGGGATGCCGCGATCGCCGATGCGAACGCCGCCCGGCAGGCCGCGGAGGAACGAGCCCGCCGCGCCGAAGCCGCCGCACGGGAGGCGACCAGCCAGGCCCGGTCGGACGTCGCGGCTGCAGACGCACGCACCGACGACGCACGGGCCGAGACCACCCGGGTACGAGAGGATGCCGTTCGCGAGCTCGACGAACTGCGCTCGAGCGCCCAGCGGGAACGAGACGAGATCACCGCCCGCGCGGCCACCGATGCACGGGAGGCACTCGCCCAGGTCCGGGCTGACGCGGCCCGCGAGCGCCAGGAACTCCACGACGTGCTCGACAGCCGGGCCCGCACCCTCGAGGAGGCACGCGCCGAGTTGCGTACCCGTGCGGAGCGCGCGGAGCGCGAGGTAGACCAGGTGCGCGCCGAGTTGGACCTGACGCGGAGTCAGTAGCGGACCCGCGAATCTCGTCGTGTGCGTATCGCCCTCACCGGTCGACCGCGCGGGCAATGTGCAGCGCAACGGTCCGCCACTCGATGGTCCCGGTGCGGCGCGGCTGGCCCTGTCTCGCTGGGGCAGTAACGACGACCCCGAACCACCGGCCGCGGATATCCCAGCCGCCGACACGCACGTCAACACCGGTGAGCTCGGCACAGCACAGGCGCCAGAACTCATCGCGATGCACGAGGCGGGCGAGGGCCCGGACGTGCGGCGCCGTGGCCGTTCTGTGGAATCAAATGTCAAGAGGTCTGCCTGAGCCCTGATCGACGACGGGCGGTAACCTACCTCGGGATGGACGTGGCCAATTTGCCTGACCCCCATGGCCTTTGGCCCGAGTTGACCAATTGGCAATCCGTGAAGGTCGAACCGGCGGTGAACCGCGTTCAGCTCCCGTCGGGCGACCTGGCGTATGTCCGGCCGGATGATGGGTCTGCGCAGCTGCTTCGGCGTCTGAGCTCTGAAGGCTCGCTGCCCGTACCTGAAGTTCTTGATCATCGCCCGGGTTGGTTGCTGCTCGCGGCGCTACCTGGGCTGCCGTTGCAGGATCCGCGTTGGGCGCGTTCGTCCGTAGGGGTCGCGGTTGTCGCTGCGGATGCTCTGCGGCGCCTTGAAGAGGCTGGCGTTCACCACGGCGACATGTGTATACCCAACATCCTCGGGGACATCGAGTCGAACCAACTCACTGGGATCGTTGACTGGGGGTTCGCCGGTCGGTTTGGTCGAGAGATCGATGTTGCGTCCACAGTCTGGAGCCTCGGCTTCAATGGGTTTTCCGAGGAGGTCGCCCTTGCTCTGCTGGAGCAGTGCGGCTGGCCTCGCGCTGACACTGTTGAGGTAACTCGACTCACCGCGGTTTGGGTCGCCCACGCCGGCCCCGTTGATATGGACCTCATCCTCAAGAACGCCGGTGCATCAGACGGGCTCCCCAGCGACGTGGTGATCAGTCCAAGTTGATCAGGGTGGAGTGGGGACGTCAGCAAGACCTTCGAGGAGCCGGGCTACGGCAGCACCGTCGTCCTCGATAGCCGCCTTTTCGTCGTCCGTGACGGGGATGGTGGCGATCGCACGCTGGGTCTGATCGTTGGCGTCGAGAAGGTCGGCGTGTGAGGGCTCTTTCGGGTGCTCAGCCGGAGTGTCAGACGGCAGGCTCCGTGGTGTCGGCACGACCGGGAGCGGCACGGCAAGGCGCGGGGCTGCCAGGGCCCTCGGGGTTGGTCCAGCGGGGGTTGGGACGTCAGCCAAGCGCTCGAACAGGCGGTCCACGGCAGCGTGATCGGCTTCGACAGCGGCGCGTTCGTCGTCCGTAAGAGGGATCTGCACAAGCATGCGCTGGAGGTTGGTCTTGGCCTCGAGGAGTCCGCCCTCTGCCGACTGTTTCGGCACGTAGAAGTCACATCGTGCACATGCCATGCGGTGGGGACACTGGGAGAAGAAATCGTATGTGCAGTAACCGTGGCCGAGATCGTAGTACTGCCAAGGAACGCCCGCCGCCGCACCTCCAGTGCGAACCGCATCGCGGTCAAGGAGAACCTCGATGACGCGGCGGTTGCGCTCGAAGTAGCCGGCGTCGGTGTACGCCTTCGCGAGTGTCGTTGGTGTGATCTTCGCGTACGCTTGCGTGCTCCGGGGCGAACGGTGACCGAGCCATGCCATGAGCTCGAACAACGACATCGGCTCTCTGGCGTTGTACAGCTGCGTCGCGATCGTCGAGCGACCGCGGTGACTGGTGATTGCTCCGCGCGCGTCGGATTTAGGAACGTTCGCCTTGCGACAGAGCGCGTTGATAACGGACCTGGTGATGAAGTTCAGACTGATGCGCCGTCCGCGTACGGAGAAAAGATAGTTCACTGTCCCGCCCGTCTTGAGATCGACGGCTAGGGGTTGTGATGGACGGAGGGTTTCCCAGGCCGCAAGCGCGTCCCCGACCACTCGGTCGACCGGCTTCGTGAAGGCCGCCGATGTCTTGCCGACCGGTACGTCGAGCAGGCACACCACGTGTCCATCAGGAGACTCCACTCCATCCGGAGCAGCCCCGTCGCGTTGCCAGCGGATGCAGCCTACAGGGAGCCGCACGATCTCGTTGGCACGCAGGCCCGAGAACAGCCAGAGGATCGCGACCGCACGGACCAGCTCGAACGGGTACTGATAGAAGCCGGTGCGGGTACTGCGCCCCACATCCTCCGGCGTGAGATTGAGCCCAGCCCACAACAGCTTGGCCCAGATGTCGTCCGCAATCACCCGCGGGTCGGGACCCATAAGGGCATAGATGCTGCGCGGCGTGGCCAGTGCTCTGTTCGGGTCGAATCGAATCGGGATCCATCCCCACTCCTGACAGTCTCGGAAAAACGTGCGCAGCGCGGAGATCCGTGCCACCTTGGTGCCGGGCCGGAGTGGAGCACCGAGATGGTCGCGGACGTGTGCGGTTTCCCCAGGACGGGTCCACTGGCCAACGAGCATGCTGCACACTGCCGCAACCCACTCGGCGGCATGCACGCGGGTCCACGCACCGGGATCCGTCCATTCTGGGTGCTCGCTTGCCAGCCACCGACCGACCTTCATGAGTTGGAAGTAGTGGGCACTTCGGGTTTTGGGCGCGAGCGTCGACGTGCGTCTCCAGCGCTGACACCAGTCAACCCACTCGGGAGGGGCACCTTCCGTAGTGGCTGTGACGTGGGAAGGGCGGAGGGCGCGACCCATCGCGTCCAGCGGGATAGGCGACGTGGCGAGAATCCCCGCTGCCACCAGGTAGCGAACGACAAGACGTGTGCCGAACCGGAAGCGCTCAGGCAGATCAGACGTGTAGAACTCTGTGATGACGTCTGATGTCAGGTCATCGAGACGTGGACTGCCGCACAAGAGCATCAGGTCATAGAGCGTGACCCCCACAAGCGTCAGGCTGCCTCGAGCGCCAAACCCCCATGTGCTGAGTACCTTCTCCACGAGCTGGCGCGTCGCCTCCACAACGTCGCGTCCCAGCACGCTGTGGGCAAAGCGGCGACGGTCGCAGCTCTGGACGATCCCTTGAAGGTTGCGCTGACCCGCAATCAGGTAGGCGACCGCGTGAAACGCACGTCTGTGGTCCTTCACCGCGTCACGGATCGCGGCTGACCATTCGTCGGACCTCCACGTCCAGTACGGCTGGTCTCGCTTCAGCACCTCCACGAGGAGCTGCCGTGCGACCGTGCGCTGCCGATATATTGCCCCGGGATTGGCGACCCGCAGCACCTCCTCGATCGGCGTAATCAGGCGTGCGCAATGCTCGTGGATCGATGCCATGTGCCGGTCCGTGATCCGAGACCGGTGCGGCAAGGTCGCGAGTGCCTGTCGTTCGTTGATCCGCAGAGCGGGTGAGAGGTCGTAGCTCGACACGTCGACGAGCGGCTTCCACGTCTCCAGCGACGACTCGTGGGCAGTCGTCATGGTCGGTCGCCGGCGAGGTCGACGATGCGCCCTCGGTGGATGTCCGACTGCGCTGCGGCGAGCTTGGCGGCGAGATCACGGCCCGAGAGGTGGATGTACTGCAGAGTGGTTGTCGTGCTCCGATGTCCCGCGAACTGTGCGATCGCGTGGAGCTCCCAGCCCGCGCGTGCCAAGTCGGTCAGGCACAAGTGGCGCAAGGTGTGCGTGCTGAAACGTGGAAGTCCGGCTCGGTCGGCGATCGCGCGCACGACCTTGGACCACGTCCACAGGCTGATCGCCGCCGCCGTATTCCGCCGTGACTCGGAGAGGAAGAGTTGCCCGCGAGCGGAACTCAACGTGCGGCGATGTGTGAGGTACTCGCGAAGCAGAGCTCCCGTCGTCGCGGAATACGGGACGATTCGCTCCCGGCGGGTCTTGGTAGTCTCCGCCCTCACCCGCACGGTGCGGTATGCGGGATCGATGTCCGTGGTCTGCAGCAAGCACAGCTCCTCACGGCGAAGGCCCGCGTCGTACGCAAGCGCGAGCATGAGGCGATTCCGCGCGGACTCCCCGCGCGCAGCATGCAGTATGTCGCGCCACTCCTGGTCGGTCGGAATCCACGGGAGCCGCCGCAGGCGCGGCAGCAGCCCTCGGTTCTGAGACCCTCCGAAGGCTTTCCCTGCGGTGTAGCGACCACGGCCAACGGGATTGTCGGGACGTCTGCCCTCCTCGAGGAGGTAGTCGTAGAAGAGTCGCACCGCCACGAGGCGCTGTTGCAGGGTTGCATTCGCCAGGCCGACACCAGAGTCGAGGCTGAGCACGTTGCGACCCCGCACGCCCGGGCGTGACGTGAGGTCTCGCACATACCGCGCGACGTCGGCGCGGGTGGCAGTGATGGGCTCGATGCCCTCGCGCGTGCACACGCTGATGTAGTCCGCCAGCCCTCTGCTGTACGCGTCCAATGTCCGTGGTGCCAGACCGAGGTCGGCCTGAATCTGCAGCCATGCGGCTGCGAGCGGGTACTGCACACGGTCGTGCCACGCCGCTGCCGACCGCTGAACGGAATCCCCGATGTCCACACCCTCCACAGAGAAAGGTTCCCCCGCACCCCCTCCAAAGAGATCACTACTGCTACGGGTGGGGAGAATATTCCAGATAACTTAAGCGATCTGCCGCACGGCGAACGCCACCTCTGCGGGGGCGAGCGCGCCCACAGGCACCTCCCGTCGGAACGGCCCGCCGTCGAGTGACGGGCTCACGTCTGCGCGCGCGGCCGCCTCACGGGCCGGGGGCGGGACGAGCCGGCCTTCCGGCGATCCTCGAGGGCGGTCACGATCACCTGGGTCTTGCTGGCGCCCGTCCGGCGCATCTCCTCCTCGATCCACTCGATGAGCTCGGTGGACGCGTAGAAGCTGACCACCCGGTGGCGGTCCGTCCAGCGTCCTTCATCGGGCACGGGGCGTGGCATATCGCGGGGAACTCTCTCAGAACGGCAGGGGGTTCATCATCTACGGTAGACCGTACACCGTAGACGGTCTACGTGCTACCATGCCGGACATGGAAGACCATGCCGCCGTACTGCCGTTTCCCGTCGTGGGGGAGATCACCGACGACACCTGGGACCAGGTCGCCGAGGGCCAGCCCGTGCTGCTCGTCCGCAACGGCCGCCCGGCGGCGGTAATCGTCGACCTTGAGTCGTGGGAAGAGGGCGAGCTCGCGGTTAGTCAGACCGCGTGACCTGGCGGGTCGCCGGGCCACGTCGTCCGTGCTTGCACCGAACTCGGGGCCCGGTCGCCTGGATCGGATGCGCGACCGCGGATGTGCTCGCGGCCGCGCGGTGTCGACTCCTGCGGCCAAGCGCCTGCTGCCTATTGCGTGCGCAGCGCGGCGAGCAGCCGGTCTGCCTCCTGCGGCGACAAGGTCCTCGGCACAGTGCGCGGCACCGCACCAGCGGCACGGTCCCGCGACCGTTTGGAGCCGCCCTGCCGCCGGGTCGACAGGCCGCGGGGCATCGGGTTGACCTGCGCCGGCGTGTCACCACGGGCGACCAGGCACGCATATGAGCCTGACACCAATGACGGGCGCCTGGCGATCGTCCGCGCCGAAAGCCCGGACTCCCGGTCCGTCAGCCGAACCACCGTGCGGTCGCCGCACACACTCAGCGCAGCGACCGTCATCAGGGCTATCTGGTCAGGAAGAAGACGATGTTGCGAAGCCTGCCAGCACCGCAAACGCGGTCCCTGTGAACCCCGCCGGGTTTCTTGGAGACTCGTTTATCTGAGTCGTCGTGGTGATTATGAGCTGAGCGCTGGGATCGCTGGTACCACCTCCGTGATCATGGACGGATCGATGGCCGTGGCGCCATTGTGGAGCTCGACAGCAGGGACGGCAGGGGTCTGATCGGTCCGAAAAGGTGGCAGTTCGCCGACACGGAATCGCGCCTCGTATATGGCCGGTGACATCATCCCGATGGAGCTGTGCAGCCGCTCCGTGTTGAACCAGTGGACGTACTCCATCGTCTCGTACTCGACATCCTCGAGCCCATACCACGGGCCGTCTTTCCAGATCAGCTCGGTCTTGTACAGGCCGTTGAACGACTCTGCGAGCGCGTTGTCGTATGAGTCGCCCCGCGAGCCGACGGACGCGTGTAGCCCCGCCTCCTCGAGCCGCTCCGTGTACCGGATCGCGAGATATGACTCCCGCGGTCGGTGTGCACCACGAGGCCGTCCGTGTCGTCCTCACGCCGCGACCACAGTGCCATCTCCAGCGCGTCGAGCGCAAGATCGGTTCGAAGGGAGCGGGACGCCTGCCATCCGACGACGCGGCGCGAGAACACGTCAACGACGAAAGCGACGTAGACCCATCCCGAGTGCGTCTTCACGTACGTGATGTCCGCGACCCACAGGACGTTCGGTGCCTTCGCCTTGAACACCCGATCCACCAAGTCCTTCGGGCGGTCCGCTTCCAGATCGGGGAACGTCGTCCGAACCGTCTTGCCACGTAGGGCGCCGCGAATCCCGAGATCGCGCATCAGCCGCCGTACAGTGCACCGTGCAACCGGCACGCCCTCCTGGCGCAACTTCTCCCACACCTTCTCGACCCCATACACGCCTCGGTTCTGCACCCAGACGAACTCGATCGCCTGCTTGAGGTGGTCATCTTGGAGGTCACGTGCCGTCGGCCGGCGGGTTGACACCGCGTAGTACGTCGATGGGGCCATCTCCAGGACTGTGCAGATGGGCTCGACCCCGTACTGCCCCTTGTGGGCGTCGATGAAGGCGGTCATTTCGGACGTCGGCCGTCGAGCTCGGCCCCGAAAAAAACGGCCGCCGACTTGAGGATTTCGTTCGCTCGCTTGAGCTCGCGATCCTCCTTCTCCAGCTGCTTCAGCCGGTCACGTTCCTCCGTCGTCAGCCCCGGCCGGTTGCCGGCGTTGGTCTCGGTCCGCTTCACCCACTCATGCAGGGTGACGGGATGCACTCCCACCTTCGGGGCGATCGACTGGCATGCCTGCCATCCGGACGAGTACTCCCCCCGGTGCTCCTGCACCATCCGGACGGCCCGCTCCCGCAGCTCCTGCGGGTATTTCCTCTGCTTGGCCACTGGATCCTCCTTCTAGCCTGAAAGAGTCTCCAAAATTCCCGGAGGGGTTCACTTTGCCAGCTATGCGGCTGTCCGGCACGCTCACGGTGGGTGACATTCGGGATGCGGTTCAGGAGCTGCGTGATTCCAGCCTTGAGGAAACTGAGACGCCTGCTGGCCGGGTATTCCCGGGCGCATAAGGCGGGAGATACTACCGATACCGACATCCTGGCAGCCGAGGCCGGGACAACGACCAGGATGGGCAAAGTGGGCCATCTGCTGCGCGCAGGAGCTAAATGGGGCGTCGTGACGATTTATCGCGAGCCTGATCGGCGTTGCGGTGGAGCATGAGGTAAACGACCTTATGGGCTGACACCACCGCCCATCACCATCGTCCGGCAAATGTCACCATCTCAGATGGACGAGCTCAGCCACCAGATTCTTCAGCAACTTAAGCAGATGCACCAGTGGCAAGAGCACGGCTAGCCAGTGCTGGCTGTCGGATGGAGCGCGCTGCTCCTCCCGCAGGGTACTCTGGCCGTTGCTCAACCTTCTGATCCGCAGAAAAGAAATTTTGCAGGAGCATCCGTCACCGGCCCGTATACCAGTTTGACCTGCTGGAATGCTCATCATCGCTTCGCAGTAAACGGCGGCGTTGAGCGCTGGTGTGCGCCCAAAATGCGGCCAGCCGGGGCCTGGTACCCGCGTGAGGCTGACTGGCGGGTACGCACAGTTGACACCAGCTTTACCGCACGCCAGGGCGAAGGCTCACGGCTCCGGGCGGGCGGGGTTAGGCTGTCAGCCTCGTGAGCTGCGGAAACGTTGGAGCGCTTAGTCGTATGGACGACAAATGGACCGGTTCGTGAACGGCTGGCTAAGCTGCGGAGCGGCAGCGACGTCACTTAAAAGATACCTGCAATTTACGAAACAATACGTGCTCGCTGCGCTTAAGCAATTTTGAGCGGCCGGTGGGAGGACAGCCGAATTTGCAGAGTATGCCGATCCAGGCTACCGTGGAAATGCGGGAACCTCAGACCAGGAGAATCCTGGCTGAGCCGGTCAGAGATCTTGCAGGTCCGGCTGCGTGACCTGGAGATGGGGACCTATTACCAGGCCCGTCACCAAGGAGGGAAGATCAATAATGTCCGAGATATTTGCTGAGGCCGGCCGGATAACCGGGCTCGGCCCGGAGATCGGCGGCAAGATAATTTTCGGCTTGCAGCCTGCTTACGCAAAGCACACTGGCCAGAAGCCGATGAGATTTGTCGCGCCGGCCAGTCAGCTGACCGACCTGGACGATCACGATCTGGTTATTGTGCGGTTCAGCCGCACTGATCACATCACCATGGCGGAGCCGCTGCCGGTGGCCTCGCTTTCCCTGGCGTAAGGGCTGGTAAATGGACACGGCAACGCCCCTTGAGGGCTGACCCGCGTTCATGGCCCGGGCAAGACGATTCCAGCTTATTTGAGCGGGGAGCCGCGCACGTGCTCACCCTGACCGACTGTCACATGCCGGGCACCGTAGCACCCGTGCAGCGACCGCCCCAGACCTTGACCGCCCAGACCTTGCGGGAGAACAAGATCATGAGCACCCTCACGCGTGCCGCCGTCTATACCGTCCGGATCGCCGCCGTCACCGCCGCAGCCCCCGTGCTGGCCGGCGCGGCCGCCTCGTCCGCGACCGCGAAGCTGGCCGGCTGGGAACTGCGGCAGCTCGCCAGCTCACCGCTGTCCGCCGAGGCCAGGCGGCTTAGGGCCGAATACCGCGAGCTGGCCGCCGCCAACGGGGCCGGCGCAACCACGCCAGCGCGGCAGCAGGGGCACGCCGGGGACGGCCGCGACAGGCACCGCCCCAATGGCCCGCCCGCCCGCTCCGGTCATGCCCGTGCCCAGCTGGCTGCCGTGAACTCGGCACGCTAGGCACCCGGTCGCAAGCGTCAGGTCCGCGCCTGCGCAGGCGGTGCCCGGTCCGGGGACATGAGGGCCCCACCCTGCACTTCCACGCATCCGGGTCAACCTCAATACCCGCACCTGCTTCAGGCCGTCGGCCACTACTGCGGCAAAGGTGATGATCGTGCTGCCAGGCCCGGATCTGCTGGCAGGCCGCCACGTCATCACCGCCGCAGGCCCGCTTGCCTGCGGCGGAATGCACCACGACCACGAGGCCCCTCCGCATGGGTATGCAAAACCTGTTCTGCCGCCGCAGCATCCCGGCCGGCGGCCCGCCGCACGGCGAGCATCGGCCGGCCTTGGGTCAAGGTTCACATGCTGCCGACACGGATAACCGCAAGTGCTGGATAGCTTGAACCGCGAACGCGTCAGGAGGTATCGCTCCTCCGAGAAGTGGGAAAAGGAGCCATGAGCAAATCACCTAATTCCGCGCCGGCGGCGCATCCGCCGGCCCGGCGGGCCGCACGGCAGCCGGCCTACGGCGAGCAGGCCCGCTCCTACGACCAGCGGACGGGCGCGTTCCAGTCCTACCGCCGGGCGATCGTCGAGGCGCTCCCGGTCAGCCCGGGGCAGGTAGTCCTGGACGTGGGGTCCGGGACGGGATTGTGCTGCGGCTTGCTCCAGGACAAGGTGGGCCCGCAGGGCGGTGTCGTCGGCATCGAGGAATCACCCGAGATGGCGGCGGTGGCGCGCGAGCACATCGCGCAGGAAGGCTGGCGTAACGTCACGGTCGTGGAGTCACCGGCCGAGGATGCGCAGATCCCGGTGACCGCAGACGCCGCTCTTTTCTGCGCCGTCCACGACATCCTGCAGTCCCCGGGCGCGCTGCGCAACGTCATGAGCAAGCTCCGCCCCGGCGCATGGGTAGCCGCGGGCGGCGGCAAGTGGGCCGCACCGTGGCTGGTGGGCGTGAACCTGCAAGCCAGGATGCTGCACGCTCCCTACGTGCGGAGCTTCGAGGGGTTCGGCCGGCCGTGGAATCATCTGGAGCCGCTGCTCGAGGACGTCCACGTCCGTGAGGTAGCGCTCGGCAGCGGCTATATCGTGACCGGCCAGGCGCCGGCACGGACCCCGGCCTAACGGAGGACCCGCTTCCCAGGCGGGCCGGCCCCGAGCGGGTTTCAGGGTCGCGTGGTAACGCGGGCCGGCTGCGTCAGGCCGGCGTGCGCAGCGTGCCGCCGCAGCCAGGCGCTACCGACCAGCATGCCTCGAGCAGCGCGGGGGCGAGCAAGTGCGGCGCGTTGATGCAGGCCCCGTGACCGGCGTCCACCTCGTGGACCGACGCGCCCGGGACCGCCCGGGCCAGCTCAAGCTGGCGGCCTGGCGGCACGACGCGGTCCCGGGCCGTGATGACCACCGCGGTGGGCGCATCGACGTGGCCGATCCAGCCGTCCGAGGTGAACGCGCAGACGGCGTCCATGGCCGAGACGACGGTAGCTAGAGCGGTCCGCCGCAGCTGGGCGCGGGCCCACCTGCCCGTTGCCGGGTCGTCAATGCCATTCGGCAGCGGACACGGGGGTGATCGGAATGGCTACATCCCAGACCGGACCGTCGAGCCGTACCGGGTAACCCCCACAAGCTGAGGAGCTGGCGCGCAGAATCGGATGATCTGTATTTGCCGCACGAGCACAGACGGCGTGGCGGAAGCAGTAAATATTCGGCGATCCGCGCGAACTCGGCGCCCGCCGGGCCGACGGTCTCCAGCACCGTCATGGCAGCGGCAGCGCCAGCCGGGCGGCTTGGCATGGCCCGGCGGCGTGACTCCGTCAGCCCTCCTGGGGCCGGCGGCGTCAGCCCCGGTCCCCGCCGGCGTCAATCCCCCGGGGTGCCGGCTCTGCGGGCGGGACGATCTCCTCCGGAGTCCGCGGCGCCGCGGCGGCCGCCTGGGCACCTGCCGGGCGGTCGTTGTAGGTGACCTGGACCTGCTGCTCTTCCCGCCGCTGGTTCTGCAGGGCCTGCGCCGCCATGACGGCACGGTCGGCCTCGGTGAGCGGCGGCTGCACGATCGCCCGGGGCCATAGGCGCCGGGTCAGGACGACGTTGATCTCCGCGGCGTAGACGGTGATCTGCACAAGGATGTACACCCAGGCGACGAGGCCGAGCACGGTAGCGAACACGCCGTAAACAGATCTGTCGTTGTGCAGGTAATGGCCAACTAGGAAGTTGCCGAGCGCCTGCATCACCGTCCACGCGACACCGCCCGCCGCCGCGCCCCACACAAGGTTGGATGTTGGCACCCCCTTGGGGGTGAGCACCCGGAAAACCAGCAGGAACGTCATGCCGTTGGCGATGGCCGCCACGATGTCGAGCAGGACGGTCCAGATAGCCCCCTGGTTCGTGAAGACGCCGAGGCTGGTCACCCCGGTGGTCATCACCAGGCCAACGCCCAGCACGACGAGGAACAGCAGGCAGCGGCCAAGCCGCGGGAAGTACCCGGGCCGGGCGGGGCCTGGCAAGTTCCAGGCCTGCTGCATCGTGAACAGGCCGGTCTGCGCCAGCCCGGTGCAGCCCCACATGGTGGCGAGCAGGCCGACGATCAGCCCAATCGTGCTGGAACGCTGAAGGGCGTGCACGTTGCTCGTGAGCTGGCTGCCGACGATCGGGAACTGATGGGAGATGCCAGCAAACGCGGCCCCTTTCCCTTTGAGCACCGCAGCCTGCAGCGCCGGGTCGTTAGCCGCGACGAGCCCGAGAATCGTGACGAACACCAGCAGCAGCGGGAAAATCGAGACAAAGGCGGAATGAGCCAGCGCGGCGGCCATAATCCCGCCGTTGTCATCGGTGAACTTCTTGGCCACCCCGACCACGAAGGCGATCGGGGTGTGCCGCTGCTGGGCCGCATCCAGCCGCCGCCCCACGCGCTCGACCGGATTCACTGGCCTCACCTACGATCCACGCAGCGGCTGGGCGTCCCCAGCAGCCAGCTCACCGGAGCCGGAGCCCCGGGTTCCCTAACCCCATCGCCTGCCCGTTCGGCTGGCCGGCAAACCCAGCGGCCGGCCAATGGCCTGATAGCCCGGCACCGAGCCGGTACGTGGCCACCCCGGCGAGCCCGGGCGCCACTCTTGCTTTCCAGGTCTAGGTCACCGCCAAGACGGCCCGCCTCCGCGTGCAGCCCACCACGGCTCCCGCTCCGGGCGCGGAAATCGCACGTGACGTGGATGGCCCATCCCTGAGCGGTGCGGCTGTCCGCCCGGGAGAGGCTACGAGCACGCGAAGCGGCCTGATCACCCATCCGGACAAGGTGCTGTCGCTGAGCGCGGCGAGACTCACTGGGCGGTGAGCTGGTTTGCGGGGTTGTCGGGCATCCATTCGATCAGGACGGTTGTGGCGTCGTCGGAGAGGCGCCCGTGCTGGTGGTCGAGGATGGCGTGGTTGAGGCGGCGGAGGGTTTCGGGGGCGGGGATGCCACTGGCACTGTGACGGATAATGAAGTCGGTGAGGCGTTCCAGGCCGAATTGGCTGCCGCGGGCGCGGCCTTCCACGACGCCATCGGTGTAGAGCAGGATCCGGTCGCGGGGTTCCAGATGCTCTGTATATATCGGGGGGCTGAGGTCGTCGCTATCGCTGGCCGCGGCGCCGGGGATATCGGCGAGGCCCAGCGGCAGCCAGGGCTGGCGGAACAGTTCTTTGATCACTTTATTGCCGCGGATCAGCAGAGGGGGCGGGTGGCCGCAGGGGATCCAGGCCAGTTCGCCGGTGGCGATGTTCAGGTCACACAGCAGCGAGGTGGCGAACCGGGAATCGCCGAACTGGCCGGCGATCGCGTGGTCGGCGCGGGCAGCGATGTCGGTCAGGCCGCCGCCGGAGCGGCGGGTGGTCCGGCTGGAGGCCACCGCGACGCTGGCGATCAGGCCGGCGGCCAGATCGTGACCGGCCGCGTCGAAAAGTGACACGTGCAGGTGCTCGCCCCGCAGGGAGTAGTCAAAGGCATCACCGCCCACCTCATAGGCCGGTTCCAGGACGGCTGAGAGGATGACCTGCTCGGTGGCGAACGTCGCCGGTGCCATGAACGCCCACACCATCTCTGCCTGCAACGCCACCTCCCGGCTGCGCCGTACCCGGGCAAAGGTGTCGCTGTAGACGCTCTTGCTGGCGATCAGCAGCCCGGCCAGCGACGCGAGCGCCCGGTACCGGCCGAGCATCGCCTCACCAGCGTCTTCGACGGCCAGTTCCAGGACGCCCAGGCGTTCGGTGCCATCCACCAGCGGCACCCACAACTGGACCAGGCCGCCGCCCGCCGCTCCGGTGCTGGCGCGGTGGATGGTGACGGTCTGGAAGGCGCGGCCGGCGAGGGTTGAGTCGATCGACAGCGCCGCGGGCGAATGCGCGGCATTGTCCGGCAGCGGGTGCAGGTGGCGTTGCTGTAGATCGGCCAGGTAGATTCGCACGCCGCGCACGCCCAGTGGGCGGGCCCGCTCAGCCAGTACACCGGTCAGCGCACCCGGTGCCATCAGGTGCGCCTGGTCCAGCAAGTCCGCGAGCACCCGTCCCGCCACCCCATCCGCGGCATCGCCCCAGCCGGCCGCGGCAGCGGGCATCACCGGGACCGGTTTTCCGGCAGCCGGGGCAGCCGGCAGCTTCGATACAGGGGCACACCAGGCCGCTCCAGGGCCAGTCCAGGAAAAGCCGACACGGTCATGTCCGATCCCCCATTCACCGCATCAAGGACGCGCCCGGTGCCCGCGAAATGCGCTGGCACCGCCGAAGGCAAGTAAGATCCCCACGCGATGGCTCACGAACTGAGCAACACCACGCCACCCGCACCGCGCAACTCGAACGCAACGTCCAGCGACGCCAGCTAGGACGACGTGCGGCCATAAGCATGGGTGCGTCGAATCCTCGCGACTCGGCCGCACCTTCCGCAGCACGTACTACCGCGAATGCGGCTCGTGCTCTGGCCGCACCAATGTTGTCAACAACCGGCGCCGCGCCCGCAGGCTGGCCGCCAGATGGACGGGCCACTGCTGAGGACCGTCTACGTCCACATCCTCGAATCAGGGTCGGCCCGCAGCATGAGCCGAACCATAATCGGCGGCAGCAGTCGCCGCCACCAGGGTACGTTCATGTGGGCCTCTGCTGCTTCGCTGCCCGGGCGTAGGCGACGATGAACGACCCTACGAACAGGGTGGAGAAGAACCCGAAGAGGCCGAGGCCTATCCCCACCCCTATGGCCGGGCCGACCAGCCTGAGCATGTCACGCAGGGTGAGCGGCCGGGGCCGCGGACCCGGGTTCGATGACGATGCCATCAATACCACCTCCTGTACTCTCGTGGATAGCAGCCCCAGATTAACTCTCCGGGAGCGGACAACTTGTTCGGGTCATTCGAGGTACGGGTATCAGTCCGCTCGTCGTCGACGGTGATAACCCGGGTGCGGCTGACCGTCATGTGCGCGGGGCGGTGCAGCGATCGCAGTCCAGCTCCCGGCGAGCGAGTGCGGGGCGGACCTCGCGCGGCTTAGCTGCATTGCCGATGCGGCAGGGATACAGCGCACGGCGGGGCTCGATCGCGACGTCGTCCGTGCGTACCAGTAGGCCGCGAGCATAAGGAGACACCGGCGGGGAAGCGCCCGCATGGGCCACCGCACCGATCACCCTCATCGGGGCCTGGACCTCGGCTACGCCCGCGTCTCAACCACCAAGCAGTCCCTCGATCGGCAGATTGACGCGCTGACGGCGGCGGGCATACCCCGCGAGCGCATGTACATCGACAAGAAGACCGGCACCAATTTCGAGCGCGACGGCCTGAGCCAGGGGTCCCTGTAGTCCTGGGGAAACTTTGGTCGGATATCGGGTGCAGCCAAGGTAAGTCCAGAACCCGCCATGGGATCCTGGGTGGGGGCTGATTCCGGTCGGCCAGGGTAGGTCAGCCGGTGCCCCGGCGTTAGGTTACAGACGTAAGTATTCGGTGATTCCGGTGGGCTGAGCGTGGCTGGCCGGCGCAGGCGACACGCTGGCGGGGCGGGTGCGGCGGTGCTGGACACAGGGACTGGTGGTGGTGCAGCCTTGGCGTGATGGCTGCGCGTACTTGTTCCCGGCCCGCTGATGAGGCGGCGTTCTGGCGTGAGCGGGCGGAGCTGCTGGAGGCACAGAACACGCGGCTGGCCGGGGAGAACGTGCGGCTGGAGGCGGAGAACGCCACGCTGGCCGCGACGGTGGCCGCGCAGCAGGAGCAGCTGGCCGCGCTGAAGCAGCGGGTGGTGACGCTGAGCCGGATGCTGTTCGGCACCTCCAGCGAGAAAGACGGCGCCGGTAAGCGGCAGGCGGGCGGGCAAGCCGCCGACGCCGGCGGCGGGGATGACGCCCCGGCAGGGGATGGCGGCGCTGCGGGCGGGCGGCGCCGGGGTCAGCGGCCGGGATCGGCCGGGCATGGGCGGCGCCGGCATGAGCACCTGGAGACCGAGGAGCAGGTCCATGACATTCCGGAGGGCGAGCGGCGCTGCCCGCGGTGCGGCCGGGCCTATGAGCTGTTCGGGGAGGATGCCAGCGAGCAGGTATCGTGGCGGGTCCGGGTGTGGCGGGTGGTGCACCGGCGGCGCAAGTACGCCCGGTGCTGCCAGTGCCCGGTGCCGGCGGTGCGGACCGCGCCCGGCCCGGCGACGCTGATTCCCAGGGGCCTGTTCACGACGGAGTTCTGCGTGAACCTGCTTGTCGCCAAGTACGCGCTCGGGCTGCCGTTCAACCGGGTGATCGCGATGCTGGCGATGCAGGGCCTGGAGGTGGCGCCGGGCACGCTGGCCGGGGTGGCCCGGCGGCTGGAGGAGCTGCTTGCGCCGCTGGCGGCCGCGATCGCCGCGCGAAACGCCGCCGCCGGGCACGCGCACGTGGACGAGACGTCGTGGCGGGTATTCGGCCAGCCCGCCGATAACGGAGGCAGCCGCTGGTGGCTGTGGGTGTTCACTGCCGCGGACACGGTGGTGTACACGATCGCGGCGTCGCGGTCGCTGAAGGTGCTCGAAGACCATTACGGCGTGCAGGCCGGCCAGCTGCCGGAGGGCCGCAGGCCGCTGGTCATCAGCTCGGACTTCTACTCGGTGTACCGGTCGTTTTCCGAGCTGGACGGCGTCACCTCCCTCTGGTGCTGGGCCCATATCCGGCGGCGGTTCATCCGGGCCGGCGACGCCCACCGCAAGGAGCTGGGCAGCTGGGCTGATGCCTGGACCGGCCGGTTCGCCGCACTATACGCCGCGCACCGCGCCCTGGCCGCCGCCCCCGGGGGCACTGGCGAGCACGCCCGGGCGGCCGCCGCGTTCGATGCGGCGCTGGAGGAGATCGACGCCTACCGCCGTATTCAGGGTCGCCGCCCGGACCTGCTGCACCCGGCCGCGGCGAAGGCGCTGGCCACCTTGGACCGCGAATGGGGCGGGCTGGTGCGCCACCGGGACTTCCCGGACCTGCCGCTGGATAACAACACCGCCGAGCGGGCGATCCGCACCCCGGTCGTGGGCCGCAAGAACTACAACGGCTCCGGCGCGGAATGGTCCGCTGACCTGGCCGGCCACGCCTGGACCGTCCTGGGCACCGCCCGGATCACCGGGCACAACCCCCGCGCCTACCTGGACGCCTACCTGCAGGCCTGCGCCGCAAACGGCGGCAAGCCGCCGGCTGGGCAGGCCCTGGAAGCCCTGCTGCCCTGGAACATCACCCTGACCGGCCAGCCCGGCGAGCCAGACGGCAGGAAGGACCAGCCGCCGTGACCGTGACCGGCACGCCCGGCCAGTACCCGGCCCGCTACTGCGGCAGGGACTTCACCCTCGCCGAGCTGGAGGAGATCCGCTCCCTGGCGGCGACGCTGCCGACCCGCCGCGCGATCGCCGACGCGATCTGCGACGCGCTCGGCTGGCAGACCCCCGGCGGGCGGCGCAAGGACATGACCGCCCGCGTCGCCCTGGGCCGGATGGCCGCCGACGGCCTGATCACCCTGCCGCCGCCGCGCAACGGCAACGGCAACGGACGCCACCCCCGGCACGGGCACCCCGGCCAGCTCGCCCTGCCGCTGCCGGCGCACCCCGCCGCCACCTTGGCCGATCTCGGCCCGGTCACCATCAGCGTCGTCGACAGCCGCCAGGCCTCCCGGCAGTGGAACCAGCTCATCCGCGACCACCACTACCTCGGCTACACCCCGCTGGCCGGCGCCCAGATCCGCTACCTCGCCGCCGCCCCCGCCGCCGGCCCGATCGCCGCCTTCGCCTTCGCCGCCAGCGCCTGGAAATGCGCCCCCCGCGACGACTGGATCGGCTGGGACCCCGCCACCCGCCGCGCCAACCTGAACCTGATCTGCGGCAACGCCCGGTTCCTCATCCGCCCCGACCTGGCGGTCCCCAACCTCGCCTCCTCGCTGCTCGCCGCCGTCACCCGCCGGCTGCCCGCCGACTGGCGGGCCCGCTACGGCTACGCCCCGGTCCTGGCCGAGACCTTCGTCGAGGCCGGCCGGTTCACCGGCGCCAGCTACCGCGCCGCCAACTGGACCCGCATTGGCCAGACCAAGGGCAGGGGCAAGCTCGACCGCCGCCATGAACACGCCCTGCCGGTCAAGGACATCTACCTCTACCCGCTGCACCGGCGCTGGCGGCAGATCCTCACCACCCCGCCCGCTCAGCCCCGATCCACCGACCAAATTAGGGTGTTTTCGGGCGTGGCAACATGAAAGGTGCCCTCTGAACTGGGACAATGGGAGTTAGTGAAGCTTCCAGTACCGGTTCGAGAGGACACCCTGCAAGTGCGATTGTTGCATAGCCTGGCGAAGACGCACGCATCGTTCGACGACCCTAATCTCGTGTCGCACTCCGGCCTGGTCCCGGTGATGGCCCTCGCTGAGCGCGCCGGGCTCGCCGGCCTGGTGGCGGAGCACGTCCGGCCGGGCGGGGACTGCGGGGTCAACGCGCACCTGAAGGTCGCGTGCCTGGCCGCCGGGATGGCCGCGGGCGCCGATTCGATCGATGACATGGACCTGCTGCGGCACGGCGCGATGGGCACACTGTTCGGCGGCATCCGGGCACCGTCCACGCTGGGCTCGCACCTGCGCTGCTATACCTGGGGAAACGTCAGCCAGCTGGACAAGGCGGGCCGGGAGTTCCTGATCGCGCTGGCCGGGCAGGCGCCGCTGCTGCCCGGCGCGGGCACCCTGGCGTTCATTGACATCGACTCGATGCAGAAACGGGTCTACGGGCACAAGAAGCAGGGCGCGAAGTTCGGCCACACCAAAATCCAGGGCAAGTCGCTGCTGGTCCGGGGCCTGAACGCGCTGGCCGCGGTGGTCAGCACGCCGCTGTCGGCGCCGGTGATCGCCGCGACCAGGCTGCGCGGCGGCAGCGCCGCCTCCGCGCGGGGCGCGGCCAGCCTGGCCGCCCGCGCCATCGGCACTGCCCGGGACTGCGGGTGCACCGGGACGATCGTGGTCCGGATGGACTCGGCCTATTACAACGCCGCGGTGATCGGCGCGGTCCGCGCCCAGCGCGCCCGGTTCTCCGTCACCGTCCCCATGAATACGAGCATCCGCGCCGCGATCGCCGCCATCCCCGGCGACGCCTGGACCGCCATCAAGTACCCGCGCGCGGTCTGGGACGACCAGCTGGACGCCTGGATCTCAGACGCCGAGGTCGCCGAAGTCCCTTACACGGCGTTCGCGTCGAAGAAGGGCCAGGCGGTCACCGCCAGGCTGGTCGTCCGCCGGGTCCGGGACCTGAACAAGAAGGCGGCCGCCGGGCAGGACGAGCTGTTCCCGGTCTGGCGGTACCACGCGGTGTTCACCGATTCCCCGTTCGAGCTCGTCCAGGCCGAGGGGCAGCACCGTGACCACGCGGTCGTGGAGCAGGTATTCGCCGACGTCACCAGCGGGCCGCTGGCTCACCTGCCATCGGGGAAGTTCGCCGCGAACGCCGCGTGGCTGGCGATCGCGGCCATGGCGCACAACCTGGTCCGCGCCGCCGGCGCCCTGGCATCCCTGCCCTTCGCGAAGGCCCGGGCCGCGACCATCCGCCGAGACCTGATCGCCGTCGCCGGCCGCACCGCCCGGCACGGACGCGGCCACCTCACGCTGCACCTGCCCGAAGGCTGGCACCGCGAGCAGGAATGGCGCAACCTGCTCGCCACCGCCTGCGGCCCGCCCGCCGCAGCGGCCTGACCAGCCCCGACCGGTCCGCACCCCGACGGCCGCAACGGCCACCCGAACCCCGGCCCCCAGCCAGGAACCCCGGACAAGCCGCAGGCAAGGCGAGCGGCAGGACACCCGCGCCCCGATTCACCCCGGAAAACTCCTCGCGCAGGAATCGAAGCGAAAACGATCTACCAGAATGGGTCGGTGGATCGAGGCTCAGTAACAGCCCACGGGATCACCGAATTCTTACTTACAGACAGTGACTAATAGGCGCTCGCGCCGCGTGCGATATCCGCCGATCTGTCGCCACGGCAGAAAGGCGGTCCTTTCGACCGGCAGGTACGCGAATCGGGCATTATGAGCGGGTTCTGCCGATCCTGGTGGAGCCCGCCCGATGACTGACGATGCCATGCGGTATGTGGGTAGCGGCGATGGTCAGGTCGAGTATCGAGGCGTCGGATCTGGCCCCTCGGTCGCGTGGTAAGCATTCAGCCCATTCACGCATGGTGATAGGTAGCGCGGGATTTGGCTAGGGTTACGGGGAGAATGCCTGCACCGGAGGTCGCCAGGGCTTGCCGAGCATGAGATCGTGCAGGACGTCCATGGCGTTGCGGGTGATCTGCCCCGAGCTTTCCGGACAGCGGATTTGTGGTTAATTCACGCTGCGGACTGCCGTTCCAGGTACTCATTGCGGACTTGCTGCGGGGTCCGGTACTGAAGCCCGGAGTGCCGACGTCTGGAATTGTACCAGAATTCGATGTACCTCACAACGTCGCGGCGCGCGTGCTCGCGGGTCGGATACTGAGTGCGGTGAACACGCTCGTTCTTCAGCGCGGCGAAGAACGATTCGGCCATTGCATTATCGTAACAGATACCGGTGCGGCCGACGGACTGCCGGAGATTATGCTTCTTGAGCGTCTCCGCAAACTGCCGGGATGTGTAATTGCTGCCGCGGTCGGAGTGGAAAATCGCATTAGCGGCGAGAGGAAAATTACGGGCGGCGATCTCGATGGCCTTCTCGATGAGCGGCGTCTTGTAGTTATCGCCCGCTGCCCAGCCGATGACCTCCTTTGTATGGCAGTCGATAACCGTCGCCAGGTAAAGCCAGCCCTCCCATGTCGGAATGTAAGTGATGTCGCCGACCATTTTCTCGCCCGGCGCGGCCGCGGTGAAATCGCGTTTCACGAGGTCGGGAATGTCGTGCTCCTGGCCGTCGCCCTCGGTCAGGCTGACCCGCCACGGCCGCGGCTGGCAGGGCTCCAGGCCCAGCTCACGCATGATGGACCGCACCAGCTCCGGCCCCGCGGGCACGCCCCAGGCCACCAGGTCCGCATGCACCCGGCGGTACCCGTATGTCTCATCCGATTCATCGAATGACTTCCGCACGATCAAAGCAAGCATCCCGCGCCTTTTCGCCGTCGCCGATTCCGGCGCGCTCCGCCATTCGTAAAACCCGGACCGCGATACCTCCATCCACCGGCACATCATCACGATCGACGGCACGTACTCATCACTCGATTCCTGGTAAGCCGCGTACTCCGCGTCGATGAACTCGAATTTATCGGTCACCGATGGTCGCGGGCGAAGTACGCCGCGGCTTTTTTCAAAAACTCGTTTTCCATCTTCAGTTCCCGGGTTTCCCGCTCAAGCTCGCGCAGCCGCGCCCGCTCATTCACGGTCAGCGGCGGTTCCTCGCCGGCATGCTCACGGCGATAGGAAGCGACCCAGTTGCCGAGGGTGCCTTCGTTAATCCCGAGCTCCTTTGCCACTCTGGCTATCGGGCGCGACGTCTCGATCACCATCTTCACGGCTTCATCCTTGAATTCCGGTGAGAAGCTCTTCTTCGGCCGGGGCAAAATACTTCACCTTTCCAGACGCCCATCCTAATGGATGGACTGTCCGGAAGCCTCGGGGCACCTCAGGCCGTGTTTGCGGGCGGTGTCGATGTAGCTGCGGATATCGAGGCGGTCCTGGGTGACATCGTTGCTGGCCAGGCGACCGGATATCTTCTGCTGGGTTTTCAGCGGCCGGACTCCGCGCTCGCTGATGTTATTCGTGGGCCAGACGCTGGTGTCCTCAGTGAACAGCAGCACGTCGCTGCGGCGGTCGCGGCAGAATTCCAGCAGCTCGCGGCCGGGCTTCTGCTTCGTGCTGTTCTTCGGTCCGGGGACGCGGGGCACGCTGGCCAGGCCCGCGAGGACGGCGTGCCGGAACTCGTGCTCCAGCGGCTTGCGCACCCCGGCGGGGATGGCGTCCAGGCCTTGCTCGCGGGCGGCGTGCCAGGCATGGATCAGGCCGCGCAGCGCCCGCTGCGCCTGCACGGGCCAGACCGCGCCCGGGTAGCTCTCAGCGCAGTCCTCATAGTCCCGCAGCAGGTGAGACAGGCACGCCTGGTTCCCGGCGATGTGCTCCCACCGAGGGTGGAAATAATTCTGGTAGCGGTCGGAGACCACGATCCCGGCGAAACCGGGGAGGATCCCGGCGTCCCGCATGGACTCCAGGCTGCGGGCGCCCAGCCAGAACGCCGAGTACCGCTCGGTGAACGCGCCGTGCACGTACTTCTTCTCCCCGGCCGGCCCGGACCGCAGCGTGGTCTCATCGAACCCCGCGACCGCTGCGGCGGTGATCAGGGCGCGGATCAGCCGTACCACCTCCGCGGCCAGGCCCGCAGCCTGCCGCAGGCAGGAATGGATGAACCCGTCCGATACGGCAGCGCCGGTGACGTCGGCGATCAGCTGACGGCACCGCTCCACCGGGACATGCTGGAAGATGACCAGGTAAACGGCCAGGGCTCGCAGCCTGGGCCCGATGGACAGGGCGGAATCCGGGACGCCCGCCGGCCGGGCCGCGGCATGCGCCCGGCCGCAGGCGCACCTGGACTCGTGCAGGTCGTGCTGCACCCGCTCCGCCGGCGCCGACGGGATCTCCTGCTGCTGATACGACCGGGCAACCCCCAGGTCAGCGGCATCGGCCAGGTCACGGCCGCAGGAGCAGGCACCCTCGGGATGGTGATCCTCGGTCCGGTCCGGGACCTCCCACGTCATGGACGCCCCCGGGCTGCCCGGCTGCTTCCCGCGCTTGTTCTTCTCCGCCCGCTCAGCAGCGCGCCGCTGCTTGCGCGGCGGCTTCCGGCCCGGCAGGTCGTCCGAGCTCGGCGGCATCGAGGAGTTCCCGCTGTTCCGCGACCCTGCGCGCGCCGCCGTCCCCAGCTGCTCCCGGAGGTCAGCGACCACCGCCTCCAGCGCGGCGATCTGCCCGGCCTGCGCCGCGATCAGCTGCGCCTGCTCCCGGATCAGCGCATCACGCGGATCCGCGGACGGCTCCCCGGGCGGCGCATCGGTCACAGCCCGCAATCATCCCGAAAACCATGCTCAGCCACCACGGCAACACCACGCCCGACGCTGGAACGTAACCCACGATTACTCGCCGCAACACCGGGTCCAGGGACCTGAATGTTTACGTCGCGTGGGTGCCGGGGACTATTGCGGGTGCGCCGCCACGATCGTGACGGTTCACGAGTTTTCGTCGCGTCGGTCGAACTCCCTGGTCCCGTCTGGGCGCGTCGGCCACCGTGATGCGATCGAAGAGACGTGGGGCCGCGGCGCCGCCCGAAGGTGGATGAAGCGTTCGCCGCTGGCGAGCCACGCATTTTTGAACGAGAATCGGACAACGACCTGCTCTCGCAGCCGGGTACAACTGCGCCTGACTTCGAAAGGAAGCCTGATGCTAGACAGCACGCAATCTTCGGACGGGGTCATCACCAAACCCAGCAGCAAGTCCGTCCCACAGACCATCGACGGACTGAGGCGTCTGATCGCGGATCGGGGCTTCACGGTGTTCAACGTCATCGATCACAGCGGCGTAGCCGAACGAGTTGGTGTGCAGATGCCCGACTCGAAACTCGTCATGTTTGGGAAGCCGACTGTGGGCGCGGGGGTGATGCTCGCGGCGCCGCTTGCTGCGTTGGATATCCCGCTCAAGGTGTTGGTCTGGGAGGACAGCAACGGAGCGGTATCAGTGAGTTACAACTCACCGGGGTTTCTGGCCGAGCGGCACCACCTCGAGGGTGCACTGCGTGCGCCCTTCGACGCAGTTGAGTCGATCGTTGAGGCACTACTTGGTGCATAACTTGCGCTGATCCGAGTGGGCGACGGCCGCTCGGAGATCGCCGCGCCATATCTGCCGATCCGCGCCTCGATCCCGACACCACGGTCTGGGCCTCGACCGACGCCGGATTCGGCGCTATGAGCATCGACGGCGTTGGCGAGGGTCTTCAGCGGGGCGCTGCTGTCGCCGGTTGCCCTACGTCTACGTCCGCCTGGTCGTCACGTATACGACCCCTGACCGTTAGACAATCGCCGTACCGGCTAAATGAGACAGTTGATGCTGCTGCGGAGGCGCGCCGGGGAAGAGAGGGAAAGTGTCCGTTCAGCGATCCCCGGACGGACGGGGCGCCAACGGTCAATCACAAGATTTCGAAGCCTCCGTACTCGGCGAGGAAGTCACGGAATTGTCAGAGAGGGGACCGACATCCTACGAGCCTCCAGCAAGCTCCTGCGGGACGGCGATGGCGATCAGCGTCTTCCGCATAGCCGTAAATTATCGAGCGACTACATCGAGCCGGTATTCTGTTGCGATGCGGAAACGGGTCATCGGGGTCATGGGTGGCGGAGACGCTGCAAGCGTCAAGGCAATGGAGTGGGGCTATCAGCTAGGGCAGATGATCGCTCAGAGAAACTGGGTGCTGCTGAGCGGCGGGCGAAACACTGGTGTCATGGACAGCGCATGCCGCGGTGCGAGCGACGCCGGGGGCTTGGTAATCGGAATCATGCCCGGCGACAACGCCGATGACGCATCAGAGGCTGTCGATATCGCAGTTGTGACGGCGATGGGCAGCGCACGCAACAATATCAACGTGCTTTCGAGTGATGTTGTAATTGCTTGTGGCGATGCGTCGCCTGGGACGCTTTCAGAAATAGCACTTGCGTTGAAAGCAAAGCGTCATGTCATTTTCCTCAACGATGATGAGCAAGCACGGTCGTTTCTCGAAAGAGCCGGAGCGGGTCTTGTTCACCTTGCTTCTGATCCGCAAGCCGCGATGGCATTAGCAGATCAGCTCCTTCCGCCACCGGCAGAGAAATCTTGCTGAAGCCATCTACCTTCTGAGAAGGGCGGCTCCGGTTAAACAATGATACGCCCAGCGTAGAGCACCCTCAGTCTGCGGGCGTCAACCCCGACAGGCACCGCCCATCAGCCCGGGCACTATTCGGGGTACCGCCCGAATAAGCGCAAAACGGGCCACAGCGTGATGGCGGTGTAACAGCGAACTTCCGAGGGTGCCGCCGGGCGTTGCGGGTATGAAGACCGTCCGGCGCCGACCCCGCGGAGAGGTCAGATGGTTGGCTGTGGTGGGTCGTCGCCGCAGGCGGTGATTTGCTTCGTCATGATCTCCCGAAGCCGCCGTGATGTCGTGATCCCCGATGAGCCGCACAATTCCACGGTCGCGAAAAGCAGGCGGAGCCAGGTGTCGGCTGAACGCTCGCTGCCCACGGAAGTCCTGAGAAGGCGGTCTTCCCGGGAGCTACGGTTGCACGGCTGCTTGCCGTCGCCGACGGCGGCGCGCCCAGCGGACACCGAGCATGCATCCGGTCACGAGGTGAGGCTCCAGAAGACGAGCATGCCGAAGTTCGGGTCGAACACGCTGTTGGGACAGTCCATCAACTGCGCGACGCACGAAACTTCCGGCATCGTCGCCGCATACTGAATGGGAACGCGAGACTGGAGCGCCATGCTTGGCGATTACCGCGAGCGAGGGTGACCGTGGCCAGTGCAGGCGGACGAGAGGGACAGCCCGTTCATGGGGGGAAGGCCGTGAGCTGGCTGTCGAAGGTGTTCGAGCTCAACCCCGCGGGGCCCAACTGGCCGCGAGCAGTGATGTTCCTGGACGTCGCGCTGGTGCCGCTGGTCGTCTTCTGGGCGATCGGGCACGAGGAATATCTTCTCAGCGCCCTGTTCGGCGTGCTGTTTGCGGGGCTGGCCGACCCGGGAGGCGGCTTCGGGTACCGTGCGTCGCACATCGCCGTCTTTGCGCTGATCGGCGCGGCGCTGACCGCGCTGGGGTTTGGTATCGGCGGGGACGCCTGGGGCTGGCTGGTGCTTGCGGCGTTTGCGGTCACGCTGGTGGCCGGTCTGGCGGCCGCGTTCGGGGTGCGCAGGTTCGTTACGGCCCTGCTCCTCAACCTGTGGTTCATTATCGCCCTCGGGCTCGCGTTCAGCTTCCATCATTACGCCCGCATCACAAGCTACACCTGGGCTCAGGTGCTCGCCTGGGCCGGGGGGTCGGCGCTGTGGATCGCGGTGACGTTCATCTGGTGGCTGATCCGCAGGCGGAGGACCGGCCCCAGCCGGTCGCGGAGCTGCCCGGTGACACCTCGCGGCGGAAGCTGACCCGGCCGCTGATCATGTTCGCGGTGATCCGCGCTCTCGTCATCGGCGGCACCGTCGCGCTTGCGTTCGGACTGGACTTGTCGCACGGCTATTGGATGCCGATCGCGGCCATGGTCGCGATGAAGCCGAGCCTGGAACAGAGCACGCTTGTAGCCGTCCAGCGCCTTTCCGGCGCGCTGATCGGCGCTGTCGCGGCTGCGCTGCTGCTGCTGATACCCGCCAGTGAACACGGACTCAGACTGTTCGAGATCGAACGCGGACTTGAAGTGGTTGCGCTCGTCCTGTTGATGCACGGGGCGGCGATTCGCTTCTGGAACTACGCGCTCTACGGTGGGGCCATCGCTGCGGGAGTGCTGATCTTGGTGGACCTTCCGCAGCCCTCCAACTACGGCGCCGAGGGCTACCGGGTGCTCTGGACGTTGTGCGGCGTTGGGATCGGTGTGCTCGTCATGCTCCTCGCAGGTCTGCTCGCCAAGCGCACCGCCAAAGCGCCGCCACAGCAAGCCACACAACCAGCCTGAACGTGTTCCGCTCCGGCTCAGTCATCTGTACCAGGCGCTCCATGTCATGTCAGTGGTCCGGCCACAGCCGGCAGCGAACGCGTTGCTGAGGTCCGCAGAGAAGCGCCGCGGGGGGAGTGGCCGGCCTGTGACCTCTCACGACACGGACGACAAGGACCACGGTTACGCGCGCTGCGTCGTCCCCGGACCGGTGTCGTTGCTCGCGGGCGGCGGGCCGTTGCCCAGGTACCGGTGCAGCGACGTCCTGGGGATGCGGGTCTTTGCGGTGATCTGACCGAGTGTTTCTCCTTGGTCGCGCAGGAGCCGGGCGTATTCGATTGTGTGGGCAGGGTGAGCGATCGGCCGTCCGACGTGGCGGCCTTGAGCTCTCACGACTGCCCGGGTGTGGGCGGCGCGTTCGACGCTGAAAGCGCGCTCCATCTCGGCGAACAGCGCGAGCAGGCGGTAAGGTGCAAGGGTTGCGCTTGACGGCACGTGACCGGACGCCGGTCGCGCGGCCCCTCTGACCCTGACCGGCGTGCTCTGACAAGACAGGAGATGGCATGAGTGTCATCATGACCGCCCGCTTCCAGGGCGACCCCGCTGCGATGGCGAAGGTAGACACGGCCGCGATGATGCGGATCCTGGCCGACGCCCGGGCGCGCGGTCTGACACATCACCGGTTCGTCGGCGGCAAGGGCGAGATCCTGGTCATTGACGAGTGGCCGTCCGCAGAAGCGTTCCAGGGATTCTTCCAGGCCAACGAGCAGGAGATCACCTCCATGCTGGGCGATGCCATCTCCGGCCCCCCAGAGATCACCTTCTGGGAGAACCTGGACATGCCCGACACAGTGTAGGACGAGCTCGCTGCCGGGGTTGACGTGTGTGTCAACCCCGGAACCCTGCCAGGTAGCCCCCATCTGGCCACGGAACTCTGGTCGCGCTCGAAGATCAGGTTCTACTGCTGCGATGATGTCTTGAAGATCACACCAAAGCCAGATCGTTCGCGACGCGGCCCATTCCGTCGTCAGTGATGTTGATGGGCAGCGGGTCGGCAAGGGAACGGACGCCGATACCGCGCTCCGCGAGGTCATGGACCAGGTTGAGAACCTCGCGGAGGTTCCGGCCGATCCGGTCGAGGGTGTGCACCACGATCGTGTCGCCGGGACGGGCGTAGGCAAGCAGCTGACTGAGGCCGTCGCGCTCGACGTTGGTGCCGGTCTTCTTGTCGATGTACACGCGCTCGCGTGGTCCGCATGTGGTCCGCATCCAAAGCGGCCAACTTCTCTGGTCGGTGGCAAGATCCCACTTGTCCAAGGGCTGCCCGTTCTAGCCGTCGAAGCGCGACCAACCCGCATGCGCCCACGCCGCGACGTCAGGGGGAACCAACTCGGCGACCCGACGCTCGTAGCGGCGGAGACCGTCGTCGTCGAGCAACTCACGCCACTGGCCGTCATAGCCACGATAGAAAAAATCTTGATTGCTTCGCCAGATGTGCATGCCTACCTCGGGGGCCAGTTCATCGGCCCGCTGCTTCATGCGATCGAACGTGGCGGCGGCAGCGAACTGCTCGATCCGCTCGTCGGTCACGTCGATCGATAGCCCGTCGGCGAGGCGGCGGAGCTGACCGGGTAGATCAGTCAGGAGGTCGCTGTAGTGGAACAATGCCACGGGCGGACGGTGACGGCGCGCCCAGAATGTTTCCACGTGATGCAGGATGTCGGCTAGGGCGTGTCCCGTGGATCATGGGACGGGGTTGCGTAGCCAGATGCTGATCGAGGCGACGTCGATGGTGCCTTGGTAGATGCGCTCGCGCTTGTCGTAGCGGGTGGCCACGGCGCGGAACTGCTTGAGCTTGCTGAAGCAGCGTTCGACGGTGTTGCGCTTCTTGTACCACCCGTCGTCGAAGACCGGCGGCCGGCCGCCGGAGCGGCCACGGTTGCGGCGGTGGGCTTTCTGGTCTTCCTTGACGGGGATAACCGCCTTGATACGGTGCTGCCGCAGGTAGGCGCGGTTGCCGGCGGAGGAGTAGGCCTTGTCCGCCATCGCGCGGCCGGGCCGGCTGCGGGGCCTGCCCAGGCCGCGCCGCTGGATGCGGACCGCGTCCATCAGCGGGATGAACCGGGGGGAGTCGCCGTGCTGGCCGGGGCTTGTCAGCCGGGCGACGGGGCGGCAGCGCAGGTCAGCGGCCAGGTGGATCTTGGTGGTCAGCCCGCCGCGGGAGCGGCCGATCGCTTCCCGGCCAGATTTCTTGTCATTCGCTGGAGCCCCCTGTGCGGTCATCAGCAGCCGGTGCATGGCGGGCCCCGGCCGCGTGCTGATGGGCCCGGGTGACCGTCGAGTCGGCGCTGACCGTCCAGTCCTTGCCCTCGGCCTCATCACACCCGGCCCGCAGCCCGTCCAGGGCCTTTTCCCAGGTTCCATCCAGTGACCAGCGGCGATGCCGGTTATAGATGGTCTTCCAGTTCCCGAAGCCCTCCGGCAGGTCCCGCCACGGGCAGCCCGCCCGGGCACGGAAGAAGATCCCGTTGATCACCGTCCGGTGATCGGCCCACCGGCCGCCCTGCCGGGGATCGGCGGGCAAGAACGCCCGCAGCCGCTCCCACTCCTCATCAGTCAGGTCATGACGTTTCAGTCGCTCAAGCACCTTACTGATCTACAGCATCAGGCCTCGAAGATCCACGGGACACGCCCTAGGGCGGGGCCGAGGAACTTTCCCGCGTCGGCATCCGCCCACAGCCAGAACCGCTCCAACGGGCCTTCGGGCAGCGGTCCTGGCGGCGGCCCGAATTCTTCGAGGTCGCTGAGTCCCACCGCGCGCGCACGTGCGGCCATGAACGCGTCGTGGTCAAGATTCGCCCAGTGATGCTGGAAGGAAAGCGCCACATCCCGAGGGTCACGTGCCACACAGATGTAGGTCACGCCCTCGGCGACCGGTACCCCATCCAGCGGGGTGTGCGTCTTGATGAAGCGGCGGTGCTCCTGGGCCTCGAGTGAAGCAACCACTTCAATGCGATCGCGTGTCTGCATGTCCAGCCACGGTGAAATGTCGGTCAACGGGCGATTGAACGTGATCTCATCAAACACCAGCATTGCGCACAGCGTCTGCATCCAGGTTGTGCCGCTTTTCGGCGGTGTGCTGATGACGATGTTGTCAGCGCGGAACGGGAATCTCGTCCATCGTGCGCTGTCCTGAACTATGCTCCGGTACCGCACCAGGTCATCCATGACGCCCCCTTTGTCACTCCCGTGATTTTTCCAGCCTGGTGAGGTCTGTCAAGTCTTGGGCATAATTCGATCTTGCTGGTCCTGTGGGCAGCCATCGTGCCACATCGGGTTGATCTCGGCGTTAAATTAATTGTCAGCAACCAGATAGTGGCAGCGACGGCACGGTCCGGCGCCGGACGGGACGAGGGAGCAAGAAGCTACAGATCAGGCACAGTTACGCTAACGGATTTGCTAACGAGACCAGGCGAGACGGGGAAGACGTAGCGAGAGGCAAGAGACGGTTATTCGCCTCGTGGGATGCCCGCGGCTGTCAGCGCATCAATCTGCCGATCGAGGGACTGCTTGGTGGTTGAGACGCGGGCGTAGCCGAGGTCCAGGCCCCGCTGAGGGTGATCGGGTGCAGTGGCCCATGTCATGACGGTACCGGTACTCGTCTCCGTACTCCAGTCACGGAACGCGGCTTCTGGAACAACTTCCGGGACGCTGGATGTCCCGTTTCGGCGGTCCCGGGAACCGTCGCGCGGCCTGTTCCAGATCCATGGTTGCGGACATGGTCCGCCTACGCCGACAGCACGGGATAAGCAGGACCTTGGCACCCTCCAGGAGGAGCGCGTCACACCGAACCACAGGCAACTCACAGCCAAACTAGGACCGAACCGGTGGATCGCCTGTCCATATAGAGACGAGTTGGATCAGACCAATGATGCTGTCATTGAGCAGGTCGACATCTTCAGCAGGGATCCACAGTTCCCGATGCTGTCGACCTCCCACAACTTGCGGCTCGTATTGTGAAGCGAATTCGGTCCGAACCTCGAAACGCGTGACGTACCCTGTGCACGGCCCCGGCGAGTTTGATGTCTGTGCCTGAGTGAGTCCGTCAGCGTGCTTCCGCACCGCTATGTCTGGTCTGGGGTTAATGCCCGGTTTGACAGGCGGGCACGGCTTTCCAAGATCAAAGGTGCCAACCTCAGACGACCTTCGGAAAGCCCGTGCCCGTGCTGCTATCTTCTCTGATCGACGTCCCGGCCGGGGAGCTGGCCGGGGTTCTTGCCGCTGATGAATCCCGCCGCTGCCTGCGCGAGTGGCTGGCCCGCGTCCCTGACCCGCGGTCGCGGCTGGGCCGGTGGCATCCGCTGGAGTTCGTGCTGGCCCTGGCGATCTGCGCGGTCACCGCCGCCGGGCACGACTCCCCGGCCGCGGTTGCCGAGTGGGCGGCCGGCTGCGCGCAGGACACGCTGGCCGTCCTGGGCGGGCGGCGCGACCCGTGGACCAGGCGGATCCGCCCGCCTAGTGTCCGTACCTTCTCCCGGGTCTTCAAGGACATCGACGCCGCGGCGTTCAACGCGGTGCTGTACGGGTACCTCGCCGCGAGGCCCGCCAGCCCGCCGGACGCCTTGCCTGCCGTGACCCGGCACGAGCGTGAGCAGCGCCGCGCCTCCGCGGCGACCGCCCGGCCAGGGCCGCCCGGCCTGCTGGAGCAGGCCGCCGCGGACGGCAAGACGGTCCGCGGCGCGGTCCGCGCTGATGGCAGCCAGGTCCACCTGCTGTCCGTGCTGGACGTAGCCACGGGGTGCGTGCGTGCCCAGCGGGAAATCGACGCCAAGACCAACGAGATCCCGGAACTGGCCCCGGCGATCGCGCACCTGGATCTCATCGGTACCGTCGTCACCCTGGACGCGCTGCACACTCAGGCGAGTTATGTGGGTTGATCACGGCGCGTCGCGTTGATCATGAGATGGCCCCTGCGGCAGACAAGTGGTAGCTGAAACCCTTGTCCCGCAGAGGCCACCCCCATGCTGCCAACCGAAGACCTGTTCGTCTACGTCTACGTGCTGATCGATGATGCGATCAAGGCCAGGGCCATCGTCATCCCGGCGCGGCCCGGGCCGGCGCCCGGCTGCTCCGACGCGGAGATCCTGGCGATCACCCAGGTGCGCGTGCTGCTGGGCCGCCGCAGCGAGGCCGGGTTCCTCGCCGAGGTGGCCCGCGACTGGGCGCACCTGTTCCCGGTACTGCCGCACCAAAGCGAGCTCAACCGGCGGGCCCGCTGGCTGTGGGGCGCGTTCGAGCAGTTCCGCGCGGCGCTGGCGGCCCGCCTGCCCGAAGACGACTGCCAGCAGATCGACACCAGCGCGCTGCCGGTCAAGCACGCCTCCCGGGTCCGCGGCCCCGACGGCTGGACCGGCCCCAATGGCCTGCATGCCCGGTTCGGCCGCGACGCCGCGCACGCCGAGTGGTTCTACGGCTTCCGCCTGGCGGCCAAGACCGACCTGGGCAGCCGCATCGTGCGGGCCTGGAGCATCGTGCCCGCCGCCGTCAGCGAGCGTGACGTGGGCACCGACCTGCTGGAAGCCGGGCCGCCGCCCCGCGACCTGCTCGCGGACAAGGGGTTCAACGGCAAGGCGTTCGCCGCGTCCCAGGCTGCCCGCGGCACCGCAGTGCTGGTCCCGCCCACCAGGGACCAGCGCAAGACCATGCCGGCGATCCTGCAGAAGGTCATCGCCCAGTGGCGCAACCGCATCGAGACCACCTTCAAGGAGATCACCGACCAGATGGAGCTGGCCCGCCACGGCGCGCATACCTTCTGGGGCCTGCTCGCCCGGACAGCCGCGACCATCGCCGCCCATACCCTCATGCGGGCCTGCCTCGCCGCACCGTAGATCAACCCACATAACGCGCCTCAGGCCGAAACCGCCCGCCACCTGGCCGAAGACAAGCACGCACACTACCTGATGATCATCAAGGGCAACCAGCCTTCCCTGCTGCAGGCCGTCGCGAAGGCCCTGGCCGGCCCCGACGCCGGCTTCCCGGGCGCGTCCTGGGCCGAACAGGACACAGGGCACGGCCGCCGCGAGCGGCGGGCCATCCGCACCGCCCCGGCCGACGGCATCAGCTGGCCGCACGCCACCCAGGTCATGCGCATCCGCCGCGACTCCGGCCCAACCCACGGCCCGTGGACGCACAAGGAGATCGCCTACGGCATCACCAGCTTGCCCGCTGAGGTGCCCCGAGGCTTCCGGACAGTCCATCCATTAGGATGGGCGTCTGGAAAGGTGAAGTATTTTGCCCCGGCCGAAGAAGAGCTTCTCACCGGAATTCAAGGATGAAGCCGTGAAGATGGTGATCGAGACGTCGCGCCCGATAGCCAGAGTGGCAAAGGAGCTCGGGATTAACGAAGGCACCCTCGGCAACTGGGTCGCTTCCTATCGCCGTGAGCATGCCGGCGAGGAACCGCCGCTGACCGTGAATGAGCGGGCGCGGCTGCGCGAGCTTGAGCGGGAAACCCGGGAACTGAAGATGGAAAACGAGTTTTTGAAAAAAGCCGCGGCGTACTTCGCCCGCGACCATCGGTGACCGATAAATTCGAGTTCATCGACGCGGAGTACGCGGCTTACCAGGAATCGAGTGATGAGTACGTGCCGTCGATCGTGATGATGTGCCGGTGGATGGAGGTATCGCGGTCCGGGTTTTACGAATGGCGGAGCGCGCCGGAATCGGCGACGGCGAAAAGGCGCGGGATGCTTGCTTTGATCGTGCGGAAGTCATTCGATGAATCGGATGAGACATACGGGTACCGCCGGGTGCATGCGGACCTGGTGGCCTGGGGCGTGCCCGCGGGGCCGGAGCTGGTGCGGTCCATCATGCGTGAGCTGGGCCTGGAGCCCTGCCAGCCGCGGCCGTGGCGGGTCAGCCTGACCGAGGGCGACGGCCAGGAGCACGACATTCCCGACCTCGTGAAACGCGATTTCACCGCGGCCGCGCCGGGCGAGAAAATGGTCGGCGACATCACTTACATTCCGGCATGGGAGGGCTGGCTTTACCTGGCGACGGTTATCGACTGCCATACAAAGGAAGTCATCGGCTGGGCAGCGGGCGATAACTACAAGACGCCGCTCATCGAGAAGGCCATCGAGATCGCCGCCCGTAATTTTCCTCTCGCCGCTAATGCGATTTTCCACTCCGACCGCGGCAGCAATTACACATCCCGGCAGTTTGCGGAGACGCTCAAGAAGCATAATCTCCGGCAGTCCGTCGGCCGCACCGGTATCTGTTACGATAATGCAATGGCCGAATCGTTCTTCGCCGCGCTGAAGAACGAGCGTGTTCACCGCACTCAGTATCCGACCCGCGAGCACGCGCGCCGCGACGTTGTGAGGTACATCGAATTCTGGTACAATTCCAGACGTCGGCACTCCGGGCTTCAGTACCGGACCCCGCAGCAAGTCCGCAATGAGTACCTGGAACGGCAGTCCGCAGCGTGAATTAACCACAAATCCGCTGTCCGGAAAGCTCGGGGCAGATCAAGCAGACCTGGCCGGCCCCGCCACCTGGGCATCTACGCCCGCAACCACTGGGCCATAGAAAACCGCGAGCACTACGTGCGCGACAAGACATTCGGCGAAGACCTCCAGCAGGTCCGCACCGGGAGCCAGCCCAATGCCTATGCCGCCATCCGCAACCTCGTCACCGGCGCATTCCGCCGCGCCGGGTTCGCTAACACCGCCCACGCCCGCCGCTACTACGGCCGCGACGACAAGCGCATACTCGCGCTCTACGGATACGCGTAAACAGACATCAAGACCAGCGGGTCACATAACACAAACACGCCGGGGCCGTGGTACCCTGTGCCACCATGTTTCGTGTTCCAGTCCCGCGCAATCTGCGTGGCGTACTCCTCGTTGAGAACGGGATAGAAGATCGGTTGCCCTGGCAACCGAGGCGGCCAGCGACACCAGCGGGACTCGCGGACCAACCCGAGTTCCTCTTCACCCGTCGCCCTCCACAGCGTGGTGGTCGCAGACGCCGTCCTCGGCATCAGCCGCCACCTGAACATCTGGAGCCAGTGGCGATTCTGGTAGCGCTCTCCTCCTGGGGGATCACCTCGATTGGATGGCCACTGCGATTATTGTGGCCCCTCGGGACCCCATACTGACTCTCCGACGATTTCCCCACCGTCATACCGCCCACCATGGTCTGCCGCCAGCGGAGCCAGCACGTCCTTCATCTCTGAAACCAGCGCTCCGCGGTACCAGACGCGCACGAGCTCGGACTCGAAGAGCGAGTCTGCTTGGACCGCTGATGCGCCCGTAATCACCGCCGCACTCGCGCACTCTTGTCTCGCCTCGCTGCTGGGGAGAACGAGATAGTGCACTTGGTCGCCTTTCTGCTCGCAAATGCGCCGATAACCGGTTCCATCTTTCCCTGGCGCCACTGCACTGGAGCGCCTGCCAGACTCTTCAAGCCAAATACCCGTCTCAACCACTGAACCTTGGCCCAGGGGGCCGGACTGAGGCTGTGCCCATGGATGCAGCACATAGGTAATGCGTACGGCGAGATCCTCAACGTACAGGCGCACGTCACCTCGGCGCGCCCAGCTTCGCCTCGGTTTATCAACCAAGACACGAAAGATGGGGTAGTCCTCCATGCTGCCCCATCCTACCCAGGACACCGTACTGCTAATTTCGCGCTGCTCCAGGTCACCCTGATTCGCCGCAGACCACCATTCATCGCTCCCTACCAGCGGGCTGGCTCTCAGGCCGCGGCCCCGACGGCTCTGATGTTGCATCCGCTGTACCCGCTGCGGGTCGTTATGAAGATCGTAGATCAGGCGCATTGCTGGGATGGTAGTAAAGCCCGGCCACGATACGGCCCGTTTCATAGGAGCAGTATTGCTGGCAGCAGATCAACGACGTCCGCTGACACGTCTCCGAGAATATCGACGCCAATAGCGACGCCCTCACCCTCTGTAGCTGGAGCGATCGGAGCGGTAGCGCTGGCTTCATCGGCGAGGGAGGCAGCCAGCGTGCTCTCGTCTACCTGACCCGATGCGATGTACTCGTACGGTTCCCCATTTGTTTCCAGCGTATTCATACGGGCACCGAAACTTTCTGCCTGCTCGCGTGTGTAGAAGAAATCCTTCGCAAAGGACATCTGGCCGAGATCAAACTGTCCCGTCTGGAGTATCTGCTCCGCTTCCGTTGCCCCCACAGCGCGATAGAGGGTGATGAACGCGGCTTCAGATACGTCCCCCGAGCCAGAGCCCGGGGCCGACGAACTCAGCTCGCGCAGATCCGAGACAAAGCTACCACACGCTATCAACCCGGATGGGTCCATCGCGTTCAATGGATTCCCGGCGACATATCCGTAGGGCGACATCGTTCTCGCAACGGCCGGGTCGCGCGTGAGGAATTGCGCCGTCGTGGGGTCGTAGAAGCGAGCCCGGAGGTAGTAGAGATTTGACTCGTCGTCGCGGAACTGGCCGCCGAACATCAGCGTGATGTTGCCGATGCTCGTTCCCGTACAGACGTTACTGCCGCCCACCGTCACCGTCGCGTTCGTGCACGACGTCACGTTTCCATAAGGGTCGTACGTGAACGTTGCAGCTGAGCTGCCCGACGAGTTCGTCACCAGCCGTGTTGATCCGAGCTGATCGTGGTGGAGCCAGTAGGTCGTGGAACCCGAGATTTGTTCCACGGGCGATCTCCCGGGCCCGTAGATGTAGCTGGTTGTCGTCGAACCCGCCTTCTGCTGAAGCAGATTCCCACCGGTTCCGTCCCATGTGTACTGCGTGGTCGTACCGGAAATCGTCTTGCTCTCACGAGTCCCTGCCCCATCGTATCCATACGTGCCCACGGTACTCGGCGAGGTGCACGATGACCCCGTCCCCGTCTGGATCTTGGTCAGGCGGTTCGCCTGATCGTAGCTGTCGCACGTTGCCGAACCGCTCGACGGCACCGCCGAAGTCCGATCTCCAAGACTGTTGAAGTTGTATGACGTAGCTCCTGTCGGCGGTGAGCTACACGTGCCCGAGCCGCCCGACACGGCCCAACACAATTCGTCCGCATTGTTGAACTGCTGCGCCTTCCCGTTGTTCGTCGTGAGATTGTCCGCCGCATCGAACCCGTACGCCTGCGCGCCACTCGGCGGCGATGAGCACGCCGTCGACGTCGAGCTGCCCGCGTAGCACAGCTGGTTGAGGCTGTCGTACTTGTCGGAGTTCACGCTCGACGGCACCGAGCTGTCCGAGGCCAGCTGGCCGTTCGGATCACGCCCGTAGTTCGCGCTGAACAACGACGTGCCGCCGCTGACATCACTGATCGAGGCCAGCTGGTCGGCAGTGTTGTACTGGTAGGTGTCGGTCACCGCCGTCGTGCTCGGAACGGACTCCGTCGTCAGGTTCGCATCCTGGTCGTACGAGAATGACGTCGTGTTGCTGTTCCAATCCTGCACCGACGCCAGCGTGCCGTCGGCATTCCATGTCTGGTTGACCGTCCCCACGGAGTTCGGGTAGGCAATGCTGCGCACCTGATTCTTGAGGTCATAGCTGGGGCCCGATCCGTATGTGTACCCGTACGTGACCGTCGCCCCGTTCCCGTTCGTATAGCCGGTGAGACGGTGCAGCGAATCGTATGTCCACGAGGATGTTCCCGTCCCGTCCGTCATTCCCGTCCGCTGCCCGTCGAAGTCGTACGTGATGCTTGAGACGTTAGGCGTCACGCCGTCGGAGTAGCTGACACTGGTCAGCTCATTGGCGGCATCGTAGGTCATCGTCGTGCAACCGACTTTGGTACCGCTGCAAGTCGCACCGGAGACTGGATCCAGCTTCGTCAGCTGATTTCCATCACCGTCGAACGTGTACGTCGTGACGTTGCTAAGGGCGTCGGTGACCGTCTTGGGCTGAGCGAGGCTGTTGTAGCCATAGCTGAGGATGGCATTGCCCTTGCCGTCCTTCTGGTCGGACACGGTGCCGTCCGCGTTGTAGTCCGTCGTCAGCGTGCTGCCACCGGGCCGGGTGGTTGTGGTCAGCTCACTGTCGTTGTCGTACGTGTAGCTCGTCTGGTTCCCATCGGGGTCAGTCGACGTCGAGACGTTCCCGTCGGCGTCGTACGTCTTCGACGTCGTGTGATGGAGAGGATCCGTTATCGCGGTGACCTCACCCGCCGCATCTCGCATGTACGTCGTCGTGTACCGGCGCGGCGACGCACCTGAGGTGTTCCCCCGTGGCGCCACACCGCTGAGTTGCCAGCCGATGCTGTTGTATGTGGCCGTCGTCGTGTCCCCGACGGGATTGGTCGTCGACACGACGTCACCGTACACATCGTGCACGATCTCGGTCACCCCTCCGTCGGGGTCAATCGTGCTCGTCAGATCGCCCGGGTGATTGGGATCACCATAAAGATTGGTTGTGGTGGCAACCTGTGTACTACCGGTGAGTGGCCGCGCTGTCGAGGTCAAGTTGCCGTTGCTGTCATACGTGTTTGTCGTCGTGACACCGTTGCCATCATCGGTCGTGAGCAGCTCGTTGAAGCTGTTGTAAGTGTTGGTCGTCTTACGGCCGAGCGGGTCGGTCACGGTGAGCGGGTTGCCGCTCGCATCCACGGTGTATGCAGTGTCGTGGCCATTGGCATCGACCATCAGGGTGCGAGCTAGCGTGACTGGGTTGTACAGGGAATTGGTCGTCGCAGCCTGGGACGTGCCGTATCCCCGAGTCTCCGATGTCAGCAGGCCGTACTGATAGCTGTCGAAGACCTCGTTGCTCATGGGATCCGTGATCGTCGTTGAGCTCGCTGCAGAACCGAATGTCCCGCTGTAGCTGAAGGTAGTCAGCCGGTTGAGCCCATCTTTCTGTGCTGTCACTTGCCCGCTCGTGTACGTGTTCTGAATGCCAGGGCATCCGGACGTCGCGTAGCACTTCGCGTCTTTCAGGGTTAGCATCTGGTGGTTGCTGTCGTACGTCATCTGGGTGTGCCCACTCTTCACATCGATGACGTCCGTGAGGTTGCCGTTCCCGTCGTTGTATTGGAACGTCACGCTGCGGTTCGGCGACACGTTCGGGTCGGTGACGCCGGTGATGTGCCCGCTGCTCCACGTGAATGTGAGCGTCCGGCCCGACGGGTCGGTGACAGTGCACAGTTGTGTCGATGAGCACCCCGTGCCCCCGTACGTCAGGGTTGTCGTGTAGCCGTTGAGATCCTTCTCACTCGTCAATTCGTAGCTGGAGTTGAAGGTAAACGTGTCGCGGTTATTGCGCACGAACGTGTAGGTGGACGTGCCGCTGTTATACGTCAGCGTGGCAATAACCCGCGGAGTGGCCGGTACCCAGTTGGATCCGCTCTGATTGAAAACCACCGTGGCGCCGGTCTCTTGCGTGATCGTCGCAACCTGGTTCGGAGACGTACCGGTGATGGCAAGACTCATTCCATAGTTGAGCGCCCACCCATACCCGAGGGGCCCGTTCGTCGCGGCGTTGCTGGAACTGTAGGTCCGGCTGACCGCAAGCGGATAGCTCCGCCCTGCGATCGACAGATCCGTGGCAGATTCCGAATAAGCACCCGTCGCCGTGTTGACGGGGTTTCCCAGGCACTGCTGGCAGAGGGCATATAGCTCAGAAGGGTTCAGAGATGAGATCTCACTCAGCGCGAGAGCGACCCCAGAAGGCAGCGTCTGGCTGCCGATCGGCGAGATCTCGGAGACAAACCCGTCCCACCCGCCGCCTGACGTTCCTTGGATAGCACTCTGCGTCGGGAAGTTGGTGGAGTTCGTTGAGCCGGTTACCCACGCATTGCCATAGGCGTCGACCGCCACGGCGTTGGCGCCATCAACACCGCTTCCGCCGAGGTACGTCGAGTAAGCCCACGCGGTACCGGCGGCATTGACCTTCGTGACGGTGGCATCACCAACACCGCTCAGTGAGGATTGGATGGGGTTCTGTGTGGGGAAGTTCGAAGACGTGGTATCGCCTGCCACGTACGCATTTCCCCACTGGTCGACTGCGATTCCGTTGCCCTGATCACCAGTTGACGACCCCCCCAGATACGTGGAATACACCAATGCGGAACCGTCTGCCTTGACCTTGGTAACGAAGTCGTTCTGGGCACCAGTCCCGCCTAATGACGACTGGATGGGATTCTGGGTCGGGAAGTTCGTCGACGTGGTGTTGCCCGTCACGTACGCGTTGCCCGAGCCGTCGAGAGCAATCGCGAAAGCGTTGTCGACCTTCCCGCCACCGAGATAGGTGGAGAACGTCCATGCCGACCCAGCGGAGTTGACCTTCGTGACGAATGCGTTGCAGGTGCCGGCCAGGGACGACTGGAGCGCACTGTGCGTCGGGAAGTTCGAGGAACATGTAGAACCGGCGGCGTACGCATCGCCCGAGCTGTCCACTGCCATCCCGTAGCCGGTATCACCGCCTGATCCACCGAGATACGTTGAGTACGCCAACGCCCAGGTGTTAGAGCCGTTCGGTTTGATCTTCGTGACGAATGCGTTGTAGGGGGCGGATGTGCCCAGTGACGACTGGATGGGATTCTTGGTCGGGAAGTTCGTGGAACTCGTCTGACCGGTGATGTACGCATTGCCCGACCCGTCCGCTGCAATGCCGTAGCCAGCATCGCCATTACCCGAACCCGAGCCACCGAGATATGTGGAATATGTGAGTGCGTCGCCGCCCGGGTCTATCTCCGCGACGAACGCGTTATACGTGCCACCATTCGAGGACTGGATGGGATTCTTCGTCGGAAAGTTCGATGAACCCGTCTGACCGGTTACGTACGCATTACCGGACCCGTCCACCGCGATGCCGTATCCCACGTCCGCGCCCGCCCCGCCCAGATACGTCGAGTAGTCGCGGACAGTCCCAGCAGCGTTTGTCTTCGTGATGAAGACGTCGTATGAGCCACCATTCGACCCCTGGATGGGAGTACCAATCGTCGGGAAGTTCGTCGATTGCGTGAAGCCAGTCACATACGTATTCCCCGACCCGTCAAGTGCAATCCCATTGGAGTTCTCAGTCGACGATCCGCCGAGGTACGTGGACGAGACCAATGATGGATCGATGACGAGGGGCTTGGTCGAGTCGTATTTTCCGAGCGCCAGCCCAATGTGACCGTTGCCACCGTCAACGTAGTGCGCGTCGACCCCAATTCTGCTCCCGTTCTTTCCCTGCTCGAACACGACGGCTGGCGGCTGCACGAGCGTGCCCGCCGTCGTGTTGACGTGGACCGCTCCATCGGAATCGAGCCCCACGCTCGAGGCACCGGTGAAATTCATGCCGACGGAGTGGGGGTTGGCGCCGGGCGCCACGTCAAGGTCGTACTCCAAGCCGTGCGGGCCGCCGTAATACACGAGGTCGATGCCCGGATAGACGTTGTGCACTTTTACCTTCGCGTATGTTGGAACGTTCTTGTGCCATTTCGCGGGGTCGTTCCCGATTATGTAGTTCGCTTTGCCAGGGAGTTCGTCCACGCCTTCCACCGTGGCGGTCGAACTCACGCCGCTGAGCGCCATGCCGACGGCGGCAGGCGCAGTCGAGTTCATGGGGATCGCCGCCTTGGCAACACCGCCAAGCTTTGTGGTGCTCAGCGAGATGACCAGCTCGGTTGGCGAAATGAAGTATGTCGAACCTCCGGCGTGAGCAACCATCTTCACGCTCGGGTCGGTCTGCCCCTGATTGACCTCGAAGGAAATGGGGAGATTGGCCCTCGGGCTGGGCGTGCGCGTCGACGTCGACACGGTCTGGGCGACTGCGGCGGAGGCATCAGAATGCACGGCCGTCTCTGTCCTGAAGTGACCCGGGCCGATGACGAGAAGCGAGCTAATAACCGCGCCGAGCGCGAAGAGAGCGCTATGGCGGAGTGCTGGGGAGCAGTGACGGGCAGTCCCGGGCCGTAGGGTCCTATGCATGACGACGCTCTCCGTGCATGGTGGCGTTCTGTAAGGGACTGACGGTGAGAGCGCCGCTCAACCACCTATGGGTCGACAGAGCAGTGATCGTTGCGGCGACCCGGGAACGGACCATGGCGACGGACTCCCCATAGCGGCGGTTGCTCCCCGCCTGCGGCGCGGGACTGTAGCAGCCGCGAGCGAGGTGTGGCAGGGGGCATGGGTCGTCTCGCAGGGTGTGCCGTCTCGTTCGAGGCGCTTCGGCAAAACTCATGCAACCAATTCGAGTCCGCCAAGCGTTAAACCCTAGTGCCGATAAGTAGCGTCCGTCCGCATCTGTACAGACTCTCTTAATGGAGTGGTCTCCATTCACGAGAAGGCTCCGCTGGCACGATGCCGGAGCACCGTTCTCACTTGGCGGTAACCCGCCCACGGCGCCACTGACGTCCGCGTCGGTGCCAGAGACGTGATGCCCTCAGGGCCTGTAGTATCCGCGCCGCCAGAGCCGAGCACAATGCCTCGCGTGGCATTGCACGAAGAGGGGACACATATGGAGCGAGCTGCTCGCATTTCTGACGTCCCGGCGTCCTCAACCAAGGGGACGAACCGGCGCTACCGACTGGCGATAGCGGCAATCACCGGTTTTGCTCTCGCGCTGGCGGGATTAGGCATCGTCGCGCCGCCACAGGCCGTCCATGCTGCATCCACCGTTACGCAGACAACCAAAGGCCACCACAACAGCCATGCGCCCGACGAGACGACCGTCGGTCCAACAGGAAAAGGCAAACCGGCTTCCAAAGTGAGGCCCGAGTTCGTCAGCACTGATGGATCATCATGGGCGTGGCAAAACCCCTCGATCCAAGGGAATTCGCTCAACGGCATTTCGTGTGCAGCAGCGGGCTACTGCACAGCCGTTGGAGACGGCGGAACCATTCTCATCACCACCAACAGCGGCGTTACGTGGTCTGCGCAGACGCCAGCAACTGCCGCCACGTTGTACGGCGTGACATGCACTAGCACAACGGCGTGCGTCGCCACGGGCGCCGCCGGCACCATCGAGACCTCCAGCGGAAGCACGTGGACGTCCCGCACATCGAACGTCACAGTGCGCCTCAGTGCTGTCAACTGCCCGTCTTCCTCGACGTGCTTCGTTGTCGGCGATGGCGGGACAATCCTGAAGACGACGAACAGTGGGTCCACGTGGTCGTCGCTTACGTCGGGCGTCCCCTCGGTCAACCTCGACGGGATCAACTGCACGAGTACGACCTCCTGCACGGCCGTCGGGACCCAAGGCACGATCCTCACCTACAACGGGACCTCGTGGTCAAGCGCAACGTCGGGAACCGGTGAGACGCTGCGCGCGGCCACCTGCACGAGTTCGTCGTTCTGCGTCGTGAGCGGAAACCACGGCACCATCGTGACGTACAACGGCACGTCGTGGACGCTGCAGTCGCGTCACACCGTGAACAACCTGGCTTCCGTTGTGTGCGTCAGCACGACCTCATGCGAAGCAGTCGGTGATGCCGGTACCGCATACGTCGGCACCAGCCCATCCAGTTGGACGGCACAGACATCGAACACCACGAGCGACTTGCACGGTGTCTCGTGCTATGGCACCTCTCCCGAGCAGTGCTGGGCGGTGGGCACGGTCGGGGCGATCGTCTACACGGGATCGACGTCGACGGTCTACGCAGGCTCGTCCAACACGTGGGCTCCTCAGGAACGGAGCGCGACCGTGAACGACCTCGCAGCCGTAGCCTGTCCGAGCGCGGGAACCTGCGTCGCCGTTGGAACGAACGGCGCGGCAGTGGGCGGGGTGGCGATGCCCAACGGCGGCACGTTCTGGTCGGGTCAATCGACGAGTACGACGAACCCCCTCACTGGCGTTGCGTGCCCATCGACAACGGTCTGCTGGGTAGCCGGGGAAAATGCGTCGACAGGCCAGCCGTACGTACTCAAGCTCACGGCTTCCGGCAACACGTGGTCTCCCACGTCCGTGTCCGTGTCGTGGACCGGCACTCCGTTCGGCTACTTCAACGGCATTAGCTGCACATCAACGTCGTTCTGCGTCGCCGTCGGCGATGGAGGAGTGACCGCTAAGTACAACGGGACCTCATGGACCGGGACCGCGCCGTCGCCAGCGACCGCCAACCTCAACGGTGTCACATGTTTGTCGACGACTGCCTGCGTGGCGGTCGGCGACTCGGGCACGATCAGCGACTACAACGGCACGTCATGGTCAAGCGCCACGTCAGGCACATCGAACTTCCTGACAGCCGTCAGTTGCGTCACCTCTACCGGGCCCTGTGCAGCCGTCGGCGCGCTGGGGACCTGGCAATACAACTCCTCGCTCACCGGCAACTTCTCGAGCAATACGCACGCGACGGGCACATCACAGGACCTTCTCTCGGTCTCCTGCCCTAGCAGCAGTTCCTGCACCGGAGTCGGTGAGGGCGGCACAGTTCTCACCACCACCTCGGTGAGCGGATCCTTTTCGCACCCTGCCAGCGGGACGCCGAACGCCCTGGAGGGCGTGACCTGCACCACGAGCAACTGCATCTCGGTTGGCAACCCCGGAACCATCATCTCGTCGTCGTCTCCCGTACAGAACGAGGACATGTTCGCCATCAGCACGGGCAACAACGGTTTCATGGCAACCTGGGTCGGTGGGTCGATGACCTCGTGGACCGGGATCCACGGTTCGACCAACGGCTCAATCACCGGCCTTTGGAACCCCATGCTTGGACAATGGGACGTGTACTCCACGGCCGGCAGCGGCTCAAGCCAGGCGATCTACTACACCTCGGCCGTGCCCGGAGGGTCGTGGCCCAGCTCTTGGACACAGCTCGCCAACGGCTCGAGCACTAATACGGCAAGTACCGTCGGAGCAGATCTACGCCCGGACGGGTACGAGGACGTGTATGTCATGGCGAACCCCAGCAGCAACACCCCGTATTGGGCAGTCGTCCACAACGGATCACAGGTTGTCTCGTTTGCGGCGATGGGCAGCAGCGCGCACGTGGACGGCTCGCCGGTCGGCGTATGGAACGGCGGTGAGATAGACAACTACGGAGTGGGTACCGACGGGAACGTGTACTGGGAGACGAACGCGACTGGCAGCTGGACGTGCCTCTCGAGTTGCGCAGTGCACTCCGGCTCGGGTGTCGTAACCACAAACCTCCGCAACGACGGTACGCCGACTCACGAGGACGTATTCGTGGAGGGAACCGACGGTCACAGCTACCAGATGACGACGACCAGTGGAAGCAGCACCCTCGTGTCGGGACCGACGAATATGTCGGGGGGCGTCGTTGGCCCGGCGAGCGGTGACTGGGATCCGAGCACCCAGTACGCCACGGTAATCGGGACCGACAACAACATATGGAGGAACTACTGGAATGGGACCGGCTGGAACGGCTGGAGTGGTCCCACGTGCGGACCCAGTGGCTCCTGCTCCCCCGGCAATATCGGCGGGACGTTCTTGAGCTTCACGAACCGGTGAGACTCCGGGACGGGGCGTCGTGCCTGGCGCCCCGTCCCTCCCTTCGTCGTCAAGGTGAGGTGGCCCCGGGTTGGTCGCAGTGAGTGCGCGCGACGCCCCGCCAACACGTGGGCCCGGGGGGTTGCCGGGCCCACCAGAGCCCCGTGGCTCTGCTCCCGGAAGCGGTCTCCCTCGTTGGTGGGGATGCTGCGCACTACTCCCCTTCCGGTCCAAGGCCCGCCATTCTCGGTCCATTCGACTTTGCAGGGGTCCAGCTTTCCACCACTGAGAGAGGAGCCGGTTCGCTCGCTCGACGCGCTCGCCACCGACCGGCCCCTTTGCACTCCCCTCGTGTACTGTCCTGGGATTCACCAGGTCGCCGCGGCGTCACTGGGTGCCGCGTCATCTCAAAGCCAGCATCTGCGTGCCCCGGGCACTGCAGGGCGGCAGACTCACGAGGGGGACGAACAATGCAGGCCGCGCCACGCACATCGGTGCGCCCGGTCCCCGCGCGCCTAGCCGCTTCCCCTGACCCCTCGTCCAGTCCCGCTATCACGCCCACGCGGCGGCGATTCAGGGTCCCCCACGAGGCGGTCGCGCTCGTGGCGTACACCTTGGCGGCATTCGCCCTGACGGCAAACACGTGGCGCGGTCCAGCGCACTACATCGTCGGTCGCTGGGGGGACCCAGCGCAATACCTGTGGACGCTGAGCTGGGGTCCTTTCGCCCTGTCGCACCACCTCAATCCCTTCTTCAGCACATACCTGAATGCACCGGAGGGCTTCAATGCGATGTGGAACACACCGCCCCTCTCGTCGTTCGTGATGTGGCCGGCGACGGCAGCGTTCGGGCCGATCGTCTCCTTCAACCTGATGACCACGTTGAGCTTCGCCTTATCTGCATGGGCAATGTATCTCGCACTCAGCCGGATAACTGGCTCAGCGACCGCCGCAGGATGCGGCGGAGTGCTCTACGGGTTCGGCCCCTACATGATCGTGCAGGGCCAGACTCACGTTGCTCTCGCCCTGCAGGTGATGCCTCCGCTGCTGCTCATCCTGCTGCATGACGCTTTGGTGCGGCGCCAGTGGCGCGCCCGGTGGGTCGGACTGGGGATCGGCGCGCTCCTCGCCGGCCAGCTCATGACGTACACGGAGCCACTCGTCACCGACTGCATCGGCACGCTCGCGATCCTGCTACCGCTGGCCCTGTTCAACTGGCGACGTGTTCGCGAGGCCGCTGGGCACGCGCTCCGCGTCGCGTGCATCGCGATCGCAAGTGCAGCCGTGCTGTCCTTACCCGCGCTGCGCACGCTGCTATTCGGGGCGCAACGGTGGCCCAACACCGTGCTCCATCCCCCCAACATCTTCGTGATCGACCTCCTCAACTTCGTCATGCCGACGGATGCCCACGCCCTCGGCTCCGCCGCTGCAAGCGCGACCGTCAACCACTTCACCGGGCTCAAGGACGAATGGGCCGGTTACCTCGGAGTTCCGTTGCTCGCGTTCCTGCTCTTCGGTGTCGTCCGTTTCTGGCGCCGCCGGGCTTTCCTCATAGTGGCGATAGCCGGACTAATCACGGCGACGTTATCCCTCGGTCCTAGTCTCCACGTCGGGGGGATTGACAAGGCGATCCCTCTCCCCGGCGCGCTGTTCAGCCACATCCCGCTTGTCGACAACCTTCTCCCGGCCCGGCTCGCGCTCATGACCGATTTCTTCGCGGCCCTGCTCCTCGCGATGACAATGGCGGCTTTGGCCGCCCGCTACACACGGCACTGGCAACGCGCCGGGGTGCTGGCGGTCACCGCCGCAGTTCTTGTTCCGTTGTTTCCCGCTCTCCCCTATCCACGTGCAAGCGCGGCAACGCCTGCGTTCTTCACGAGCTCCGCTGTTGATCAGATCCCGTCCGGCTCGACAGTTCTCGTCGCTCCGTACCCCAACCCTGGCTACGCTCCGGAGTTGTGGCAAGTCGAGGCCGGGATGCGATTCCGCATGCCTGGCGGCTACGTATGGGTCCCAGACGGCAACGGCGGGATCAGCGCGTCCACCCCCTCCGTGCTCGGCACCGTCATGGCAAACATTGGTCACGGAGAGTCCGAGCCCCCTCTGACCGCGTCCGAACGAACCCTGCTAGTGCGAGACCTTGGTCACTGGGACGTCAGTGCCGTAATCGTCGGCCCCATGCCGAACAGGGACACGATGGTCCGGCTGTTCACGCAGCTCCTGGGAAGCCCGCCCACCGAGACCGGGGGTGTGCAGCTTTGGCGCGTGAACCTGCAGCAACTCAGCAGCACGATCTGAGGAGAGAGCGGTTGCCGACCGGCCTAACGTTCGGGTCCGCGACTGCTTGCGCCGTGGCCAGCAGGGCGTCGGGGCGTCGCCGTGCGGACCGCAGCAGGGCGGCCCACCGCTTCGCCGCAGCGGCCACTATGGCCACGTTATCGCCCGCCACGCGGACCCCCATCGGCGCTTTTGTGCGTCACCCCGCCGCCCGCGGTGTTGGTCATCCCGCGCTGCCGCCCGCCCGCCAGCCTGCTACCGCGATGTCACCTGGGCGCGGGGAGCGTGACAGAGCTGGCGACGCTGGGGCCGCGTGCCAGGTGCGGACCCGGTCAACAAGCCGCCCCACGGCGATGTAGGCCTCGTCGATGGCAGGGACGGCCGTCGGCTGGGTGACCTCGGGCTGTGCGGCGAAGAGCGCGGAGGCGGTCGAGAATGCGGGCTGCATCACGGACCAGGATCGCGGATCGCACGAGGGGCGAGGCGCGCCAGCGAGCAGTGCCGACCGCGCGGCCCGGAGCAGGGCGACCGACCGCTTCGCCGCAGCGGCTGCGGCCGCGTTATCGTCCGCCATGCCGCCACCCCCCGCGTGGATAGCGCCGCCGGAGAGTGCCCGCCGGGCTATGGCTCTCAGTCGTTGTCCTCGAACTCGTCGAACTCGAGCGTGTCCAGCCGCCGCACGATCTCCTCCGGGGCGAGCGATCGCGGACCCACCGTGCCCATGAGGTCAGCTGAGCCTGAGCCCTCCGACCCGAACTCCGGGTCGTCCGCCGACTGGTACGCCACCCATCCGTCGCCGTCGACAGACAGGTTCCACGTGGTCCCACCGAGTACGACCTCGACGCCATGGTTGGCGATGTCATTCCACAGGTCGTCGTCCCGATCCCGCTCGGCCTGGCCGAGCTCGTCGATGTGCGCGGAGAGCACCGCCACCGCGGCCGCCCGCTGCTCGTCCGTGCTCTCCCTGCTCCGCCGCCTGGACTGCGTCGCCACAACCAATCCCCCACTGCGCGCTGTCACGAATGCCACGATCGCCTGTGGGTCGCCGACATTGTGCGTGCGAAGTCCCCGGTCTCGCTGGCCGCAGGCCCCTGCGTTCCCCGGCGTCCCCGGCCCGGTCCCCGCTGAGCCTCGCTCGCCGCTGGCCACGGCTTGCCCTGCCCTGGCCGGGACCGGCTCTGACACTCTGCCGCCCCCGTCTGCCGAGCCCCTGCCCAGCTTCTGACAGTTCGCTCCGGCACCGCGAGTCTCACGTACCCCAGTGGCTTGCTGCCGATGGTAGCCAGCTGCGTGGCTGCCATCGCCCCAGTCGAGTCAGGCGTTCAATCCCGCTATTGGCAGGCAAGCCTCTCCCCCTCCGGTGCCACCGAAAGCCCACAGAATCGGTAACCCATGATCCAATACCGCTCGACCCACAAAACGACGCAAGATCAGAGCAAACCACCAAAAATCGCCGCAAGATCGGAGCAAGAGATCGGAGCGGACTAGTACGCATCCTGCGGATGCTGGGGGGACATGCTGCCAGTCAAGAAGCTGAAAGGCTGCCGGGCGGTGGACGTGGCGCTGTACTACACGGAGTACGAGGTCCAGCGGAAGATCGGCGAGTACTACGTGGAGCCGGAGGGAAAGCCGAAGCAGTCACGCGGGAGATGGCTGGGCCGGATGGCGGTGCGGCTCGGGCTGGTGGGCGAGGTGACGGAGGAGGAGTTTCTCCGGGTACTCGACGGCCGGGACCCGCGGACGGGGAAGCGGTGGATGCCGTGGAGGAAGGACCACGTCCCGGCGCACGACCTGACACCGTCGGCGCCGAAGTCGGTGTCGGTAACGGGGGTGCTGAGCAGCCCGGAGACGAGCCGCCTGATCGAGGAGGCGGAGGACCAGGCGATCGAGGTGATGCTCGACCACATGACGTCGAACGTGAAGCTGGTCCGCGCGACCCGGAAGGGGAAGGTGGTGCTGGAGACGGCGGCGGAGGTGCTGGCGGTCGGGTTCCGGCACACGACGAGCCGGCCGACGAGGCAGCAGGCGAGGCACGGGATTCCGCCGGACCCGAACCGCCACGTGCACGTGCTGGTGCCGGCGGTGCGGCGGCATGACGGGAAGATCGTGGCGCTGGCGAGCAAGCCGCTCTTCGATGCGCGGCAGGAGCTGCAAGCGGTGTACCACGCGGCGTTTGCGACGCGGCTGGCGGCGGCGGGGTTCACGATCGAGCGGGAGACGAGCGGGGGATGCGGGTTCGAGATCGGCGGTATCCCGCAGGCGCTGTGCGAGGACTTGAGCGACCGGACGAAGGAGATCCACACGCACCGGCCCGGGAAGATCGCGAAGTTCCGGGAGAAGTACGGGCGCGACCCGACGTACATCGAGCTGCGGGACCTCGACCTGCGGTGCAAGCTGCCGAAGGGCCGGGTCGACGGCGACCCGGCGGCGTTCTGGCGGGAGGTGGGGCGCCAGCACGGGGTGACCGCGGAGGCGATCGAGGGGCTGCGCCGTCCGGGTGTCCTCCCCTCCCCTGCCGAGGGGCGGGCCTGGGTGAGAGAGGACCTGCTCGGCGGGAACGGGCTCACGAAAGAGCACGCGACGTTCACGGCGCAGTGGCTCCGGATCCTCGCGTTACGGAAGGCCGCGGGGGTGATCAGCGTCGCGGACACAGGGAAAGTCGTCGACGACATGATCGCGGACGGTGACGTCGTCTCGGTCGGGAAGGACCGGTGGACGACGTGGGAGATGCTCGAGGCCGAGAAGGGCGTGCTCGCCTGGAGCGACGAGCGGCGGTCGCTGCGTACCCCGCGGCGTCCCTCCGCGCACGTCGTGTGGGAGGCGATCCGCGGCCAGCAGGAGGCGCGCGACGTCACCTTCGCGGGCGAGCAGCTGACGGCGCTGCGCGCGATGCTGACCCAGCGGTTCACGGCGATCACCGGGGCGGCGGGCTCGGGAAAGACGGCGATCGTCGGCGCGGCTGCGGATGTGTGGCATAGGGAGAAGCGGCGGGTGTTCGCCGTGGCCGTCGCGGGCGCGACCGCACAGCGTCTCGGCGAGGATCTCGGCGAGGACGCGGTCTCGATGACGCTCGACGGCCTGGTCACGCGCCTCGAGCACGGCCGCCTCGAGCTGCGCGACGACGACGTCATCGTGCTCGATGAGGCGGGCATGGTGGACACCCGGCGGTGGGCGCGCTTCGCCGCGGCGGTCCAGGGACGCGCGGACGTCGTGACCCTCGGCGATCACGCGCAGCTGTCGCCGCTGTCCGCGGGGGGCCTGTGGCCCCTGCTCGCCCGCGGCGGGCCGGAGCTGCAGGAGGTGCACCGGACCCAGTCGCGGTGGGAACGCGCGGCATGGCGGCTGCTCCGCACCGGCGAGGCGGGTGCCGCGCTCAAGCTGTACGCGCGCTGCGGCCGGGTCAGCATGAGCGGGACCCGGAGCGAGGCGCAGGCGGCGGCGGTCGGGGCGTGGGATGCCGGCGGGCGGACGGGGCTGATCATCACCGACGCGAGCAACGCCGAGCGCGACGCGATGAACCTCCTCGCGCAGCAGCGGCGGCAGGCTGCCGGGGAGATCGGGGACACCGGGGTGCGCCTGTCCCCCGCGGGCCCGTCGTTCCGCACGGGTGACCGGGTCATCTTCCGCCGCCAGTGGCGCATCGGCCAGGGCATCCGTCGCGTGGACAACGGGACGACGGGAGTGATCGTCGCCGCGGACCCCGGGCGCGGTGTCCTCACCGTCCGCACGAACGAGCAGCACTCCCGCGACCTCGAGGTCCGTGCCGAGGGGAACCCGCTGCTCGAGCTCGCTTACGCCTGCCACGTCTACAAGTCCCAGGGGATGACGGTGGGGAAGAGCTACGTCGTGAGCGGCGGGTGGCAGACCCACCGGGAAGCGCTGTACGTGGCGTGCTCGCGGGCCCGGGAGGGGACGCACCTGTTCCTCGACCGGGAAACGCTCGGCGTGGTCACCGGGGCGGACGCGCTGGCCGTCATGGCGGAGCGGGGGCGGCGCAGCCGGGCGAAGCGCGCTGCGACAGCATCGGCGGAGCCGCCGCGGGAGAGCGCCGGGCGCACGCGGCGACAGCGACGGCGACGGCGTCCGCAGCGTCCGCTTGCCGAGCGGTACTGGCGGCGCCGGGCACTGCGCACGGTCCGTGCCGAGGAGCGGCGCAGACGCGACGAGGGCGCGAGCATCGTCCGTCTCCGGAAGCAGCGGCCGCGGCAGTCCGTGATCGGGGAGGTCGCCGCGGCGGAGGGCGTCCCGGCATGGGTCGTGCAGGCGTTCCAGGAGGTGACGGGCATGCGGTACGCGGACCGCCATGTCGTTTAAGCCGCGGATCGTCCGCCCCGACGGTCCCGAGCGGTCTCCCGGCTTCATCCTCGTGGCGGTCCCGGGAACGGAGATGAGCGTGGAGATCACCGAGGCGCAGAGGGTGCGCCTGCGCGAATGGGTTCCCCACTTCGTCGACGGCCACCTCGAGTATTTTCCGCCGGCGGGCACCGTCCTTGGGCGTCCGCTGCCACCGCCGCCCTTTCCCGTGTGCTGGGAAGAGCACCCGCCGCTCGTGCAGCGTCTCCTGCTTGCGATGCTCCGGTCGGAGGAGGTCGCGCACGGCGATGCCGGGGGGTACCGGCCCGAGGACTGGTACGCGTTTCTCGAGGAGCGGGTGGTGCCCCTCGTCATCCGTGTCGGGCGCATCTGCCGGAACGGCCACGTCGACCTGTCGGCGCGGTCGCCGGAGCGGGAGTTCGTCGTGGCGGCGCCCCGTCTTCCCGGTGCTGCCATGGTGCGTCCGAAAGCCGGTCCGGCGCTGGCCACAGGCTGGCGGGAACGGCTCTCCTCCCCGCCGAGGGTGGCGGTGCCATCAGGAGCCGTGGTCGAGCTATAGCGGGGGCGACCCGTCTGTGATCGCGCCACTCCGGAATGTCCCTACACCGTCCGTCGTCTGCGTTCACACGACCAAACAGCCGACGCAACGGCGTCACTCATCGGCCGGACCACCGGCCGTATCAGGCCATAGCTCCGGACCGATGAGCTCCACGTACGAGCGGATTACGTTAGATCACGTCCTCGAACAATGCCAGCGGTTCGGGGGTGCCGTTGTCCTCCTTCAACCGGCTGAGGACCCAGTTCACACCGTCCGCGCTGCGACGGATCTCAAGCGCCTTGTACGTCGGCTCGGAAGCCTGGATCTGCTCGCACGCAGTCCGTAGCTTGGCGATGGCACGGGACCGATTGCGATCGCGGATGCCTAACGTCACCAGGAGTTGGTCGTCGATCGTCCGTTCGTACAGCAGACCGCCCTCGACTTTGCGACCGCGGTGTGAATCGATGTAGACGTAGAGACGCTTTGCCAACGGTGACCGCAACCGCTGACGGAGGATGTGCCAGTCGTACCGGCGGTACTGCCCAGCAAGGAGTTGTTGGTGCATGAACTCGCCGATCTTGATGCGCACCGTTCCCTCACCGCTCTGTCGAGGACCGCCGGCGCGGGACATCTCGTCCTTGTACTCGATGATGTCCACATAGTCGAAGATGTTGAAGAGCTTCGTCGTCTTCTTCGTCACCGGCTTTCCGGTCTTCTTGTCGGTGACCGTCTCCTGCACCTCGGCATCGAAGCGAACACCGTGAATGCGCCGGATCATGTCTTTGATGAATCGCGCACGGCTACCGCCCCACACTGTCTCAAAGGCTTCGGCAATCTCCCGCAGGCTCGTGTGAACGAATGCGTCTTTACGCTCGCGCTGACCCATCCAACGTGCGAACACCCAGCTGACAAGCTCCATCTCTGTCGTCGACAGACGGCCCATCGACGATTCCATGATGAGGTGACCGACAACATCGTCGGTCTCAATGCGCAAGACATCACGGGTCGGTCCATCGCTACGGTCTGGGTCCGTCGCCCACACGCCTTTCCGCGCAAGGTTGTTTTCCACGATGGCGTGTTGTGGATCGACGCGCTCATGCGCAAGACGCTCATCAGCGACGTGCACTGCTGTAAGTGCGTCGATCCCAGGGATCGTCGAAATGAGGTCCGCGAGCAGGGTGGGCTCATTCACCACTGGGCTCCTCATTGTGACGCTGGTCGGAGTAAGGGAGTCGGCCGGGACGATACGTCGGCGGTGAGAATGCCCGCAACTGGGGCATTGCAGGAAAACGCATCACGCGTCCGTCGCCTGATGACCGCCCAGCTTCATGTCCGGGACCGTGGGCATACCACGAATGCCCCAGTCCGGCGACAACACGTGCCCGTACCTCAAGTGCCCCAGTCACCGTCGTTTGTTCGGCCGTACCGCCAGTGCCCCAGTGGGTCCGACCGCGGCGGGTCGGCCCGAGCGACCATCGGCCCACACCGCGGCCGACAGGCCCTCGGAACCCCGAGGAGTCTCCCGAACTGGGGCACTCCAGGTACGTCGAACGTCTTGCGGTAAGCATTCACCCGGTGCCTGATCTGGGCTGGTGTTGCTGACGCTGGGTGATGATCGTGCCGGGTGGTGATCTTGCCGAGTCGGCCCGGCGTGTTGGCTTGCTTACTGCCGGCCGGCTGCGGATGATCATGACTTGTGCCCGATCTGCCCCTGCCCGACCCGGATTGCGGTAGCTGCGCTGCCCGGGATGAGCGGATCGCTGTCCTGGAAGCCGAGCTCCGCGGGCAGGCAGAGGTGCTCGCTGAGCTGCGGGCGCAGGTCGCCGGGCTGGAGCGTGCCCTGTCCCGTAACAGCGGGAATTCCTCGATGCCGCCGTCGGGGGATGACGCGCCGGGACGCAAGCCGCCGCGCAAGCAGCGGCGGGCCGCGCAGCGGGAGGCGGAGAAGAAGAGGAAGCGGGGCAAGCAGCCCGGCGCGCCGGGAGCGGCGATGACCTGGGCCGAGCCCGACGACACCCGCGACTGGTACCCGTCCGGGACGTGCGAGTGCGGCGCGGACCTGGCTGATGCCCGGGATGCGGGAGTGGCCAGGTCCTGCCAGCAGCTGGAGATCCCCGAGCCGTCCGCGCAGCGGATCCAGCACGACCTGCACCGCGGAGTGTGCGGCTGCGGCCGCGAGCACATCGCGGACCGGCCGCCCGGCGTCCCGGACGCGCCGCTGTCCATCGGCCCCCAGTTGCGTGCCCTGGCCGTCTACCTGGTGGTCTACCAGCACGTGCCGGTCGAGCGGTGCCGCGAGCTGATCGCCGACGCGACAGGGGCGCGGGTCTCGGACGGCTTCATCCACTCCTGCCTGCGCAAGGCCGCGGACCTGCTCGCCGGCGTGATCAAGCTGATCAAGACGCTGATCACCGCCGCGCATGTCGCCGGTTTCGATGAGACCACGCTCCGGTGCGGCCCGGCCGGCCAGAAGATGTACGTCCACGGGGCGTTCACCGAGCAGCACTCGCTGTTCTTCCTCGGCGCCCGCAGCCTGGAATCGATGCGCGACTTCGGCATATTGCCGTCGTTCGCCGGCGTCGTGGTCTCCGACCGGTACGTGAACTACTACTCCAAGGACTGGGAGCACATCGCCGGGCACCAGGCCTGCCTGGCCCACATCCTGCGCGACTACCAGGACGCCGCCGAGACCCACCCGGACGCGATCTGGCCGGTCCAGGCGCAGCGGGCGCTGCGCGGCCTGATCGGCGCCTGGCACGCCGCCCGCGACGCCGGCCTGCCCGTGATCCCCGCCGACGCCGCGGACCCGCTGATCCTGGAGTTCCGCCGCGCGGTCCGCGCCGGGCTGGCCAGCCGTCCCCCGCATCCCCGGCCCGAAGCACGCCACCGCCCAGCACCCCGGCCGTGACCTGCTCCAATTCTGCTCCGAGACCGGCCGCGAAGACGCCGTCCTCCGGTTCACAGCCGACACGGCGATCTGGCCGACGAACAACATCAGCGAACGCGGCATCCGCCCGAACAAGACCCAGCAGAACATCTCCGGCCGCCTCACCAGCGAAGACACCACCCAGGACCGGCTCGACATCCGAAGCTACATCGACACCGCCCGCAAACACGGACAGGACGCCCTCACTGTCCTACGCGCGATCTTCACCGGAAACCCCTGGCGGCCACCCCCGGCCGGGCTATCGCCCTGACCCCAGCGAGCAACCCGAACCACCTGACATCACCCACCGCGCACGGGGTGAATGTTTACGTCTTGCGCACACCGACGGCTGGTGGATCTGGGGCAGAAACGGTATTCGGAGGCTGCTTTTCCCCTACCGGTGGACAACTCCGGCCCCATCTGGGGCACCCGAGGAACGGCAACCGGGGCACCGGTGGATCGCCAACTGGGGCACGCGAGGTATCGAACTGGGGCACGCACGGTACGCAGTCAAGATCGAATTCGGCCGCGGAGACGTGGTTAAGACTCCTAAGACTTCGTAGTAGACCGTTCAGGAGCTTGTGGACAAGCACCGGGCCGGGGACAGCAAGCTGCCCCCAACCCTCTCGCCTGACGGCTCGCGCTTGACCACAACCCTACGACTGTTCTTGGGAAAAGGGGTTACCGAACATGCTGACGGGCAGGGTTCATCGTCATTGGAACGGTTGCAAACGGATGGCATCGCCGCTACCATCCCCCCCAACTCTGGAACTCCGGAGTGATCACCCCTTCGTCCCAAGCCACGTCACACCACGGGGGAATCCGATATGGCACCCGCAACCGTCGGCTATCTGTCAGCCGATGTCATTGCCGAGACCGGTGTCACCGAGTCGTACCTGAACTTTCTGGTACGTGAGGGACTCATCCGGCCCGCGAAGCATCGCAACGGACGCACCAATGTTTTCTCTGGAGATGACATGGAGCGCGTGCGCTGGGCGCTGGATTTTCGTGGGCGGCTCACGGTCGATGAGATGCGCGAGGCCATCGTCCAGGTGCGCGCCGCATGAGCACGTTATACAGCAGTGTTTATATCGCGCCAATATACACAGATATGTCGGATGGTCCTTCCGCCGGTCAGGGTCGGCCGTGAACACCATCACGGTCACCAACCAAAAGGGCGGGATCGGTAAGACGACAACCGCGCAGAATCTCGGAGCGGCGCTCGCGCGCGCCGGTCGCCGGGTTCTCGTGGCGGACGTTGACCCTCAGGCGAACCTCACACGGCGGTGCGGCATCACCGCCGGACGCCAGGACATCACCATGTTCAACGTTTTTGTCGACCAGCGTCCGGTTCGTGATGCCGTGCGTCGCAGTCCCCAAGGTTTCGACGTTGCATGCGGATCGGACCGGCTGCTCACCATCGACACGAACTCGGCTGACTCGCGAATTCGCCTGCGTCATCTCCGAGAGTCCCTGGCCGTCGTATCCGACGCGTATGACTACTGTCTGATCGACACTGCGCCATGTCTGTCCCTTCGGTTCCTCATCGTGAGCGCGCTGCTTGCAGCGGACGCTGGCGTCGTCATCCCGTTCACTCCCAACACGGACGCTGTTGTGGGCGTACGGAAGCTGATGAGCGAGATCGACCAGTTCACGGGCGAGAACGAGAACCTCCGCGCGCTCGCCGTCGTTCCCATTCGCGCACGAGACATCAAGATTCAGTCCCAGCTGCTCGAGGCGTTACGCGGCTCGCTGACAGCCACGTACGTCGCACCGCCGATCGTCGAGCACGCCGACTTCGACAAGGCGGAGGCGTGGGCAGCGAGCATCTTTGATGTCTCGCCCAACGGTCCCGGTGCCCGCAGTTACGCCGCACTCGCGGAGTACGTCCTTCGCGCGGTCGAATCCACCGTGGAGCTACGAGGCACTGTGTCGACCACCACGTCGGTCGCGTGAGGCCAGAGGGACACGAAATGACGTCTGTGAAGGAGCGACGAGCAGCGACGTTGGCAGCCGCGGTTGCTGAGCCGGTCGAGGTACATCGCAACGTGCTTCGGGACCTGACCCGTGTCGGCCAGGAGGAGGTTCCGCTGCACCTGATCGAGCCGAATCCCGACCAGCCACGCGAAATGGTCGACGAGTCCTCGCCGGAGTTTGTCGAACTCGTGGGTACGATCCGGGAGCACGGGTTGCTTCAGCCGATTTCCCTGATGCTCCTCGACGTGCCAACGGCGGATGGGAAGCAGTACCGGATCATCGCTGGCGAGCGCCGCTTCCGCGGGTTCTCCCTTCTGGCGCGTGAGGACCCTCAGGAGTACGGACGTATCCCCGCAACGGTCGTGCGGGTGGTCGGCGAGAACAAGGACGCCCAGGTCCTGATGAAGGCCCTCATCGAGAACCTAGTTCGCGCGGACCTCAAGGAGGGCGAGCGGGCCAATGCCATCGTCCGCCTGAGGGAAGCGACGGGATGGACTTGGGAGCAGGTCGGCATCCGAATGGGTATGGACCCCAACCGTGTACAGGCGCTGAGTGTGATCGCGCGGTATCCGGCGGTGAGTGCTGCGATTGATGACGGCAGTGTGTCCCAAGGCCAGGGTATCGCGATCGGACAAGCGTCCCCGGATGGGGAGATTGCGACGGCCATGATTGGCCTCGTCGGCAAGGCATCACCCCAGAGCCCGCTTCGCAAGGACGGCGTTGTGCGCAAGATCGCAAAGACGGCGCAGGAGATCGACCCAACGCTGCCCGCGACCGAGCGAGTCGCGCGTGCCGCCCTGCTCGTCGGCGTCGAGCCGAGCCCCAACGCTGTCGAGGAATGGGACTACGTTGCTGACGGGAAGACGGAGAAGATACAGAGGCCGATCGTTGTGCTCGCCAACACGGCGCTGCGGACGATCCGTCCCCGGACGTCGACGATGGAGCGCGCGACGTTCGCAGAGATGATCCGGCAAACCTGCGAACAAACCAACGTCTGGGTCGTCCCCACCGCAGAGCAGGTGTCCTCGGGCGACGTGGTCATGGACACCATCCGTGAGGCCATCGACCAGTTGTGCGCGGCCGCCGGATACTGGCCCGTCTCCCAGCAGCCCATGACTGGGGCGTTGGAGGGATAACCGCCCGACAGGGTGGGTCGGTTCGGCGTCAACATCACCCCTCATGGCCCGTCCCGAACCCTTCCCGATCGTCTGGCAGCCTTATGCCGGGCCGCTCACACGGCGGGAAGCGCGCACCTACCTTGACCAGTGCTGGTCGCTGACACTCAACCCCTGCAGCGGGGTACGCCTCCGCGATCCGAACGAACCCCAGGCGGGGGTTGTTCGATGGGATGAGTTCTGTGAGCTGAGGCTCGGCTCGCTGCTCCGGCTCATTTACCGGTGGGTGCCCGCCGGTGGTGAGGTCGCTGTCGGCCGAAAGATAATTGGCGGCCCACTGATCCTTGTCGAGGCATTCGGGCCTCATGTCGGGCGAAGCAAGCCGGGTGACGTCCTCACGCGGCTCCGGGAGATCCATGAGGCCCTTCCGGACGACCATGGCCACGCCCAGTTACCGGTCGAGCAGTGCTGCGAGGAGTGCGGCAGCGACGGGCGCATGTCGGCGACCAAGGACGACCTGCTGGCGTTCCTGTTCCGCGTTGCCGCTCGCTAGTCGGCCGATACCCCAAAACCGACGGCGCCTTCGTGGACAACCGGCCGACCCTTGGAGTCGACGCGCGAGTCCTTCAGCAGGGCGGCGGTCTCGGCGGCTTCGAGGCGGGCGACGATGATGCTGAGCACCCGCTTGGTTCCACCGCCCTCGCGCCACTCCTCAATGAACGGAAGGAGGCCAATGACGCTCTGCGGGTCGACCAACACCTTGCCCTTCGATCCAGCAGGGTGTGCGGTGAGGATTCCCCGCTTCAACCAGTCGTGGATGGTCTGGCGGGACTGGCCGAGGAGGCCTGCTGTGTCCGTCACAGTGAGGGGATCCGCCGCGTCGAGCAGGAGCTGGCGGTCGTGGTCCAGGCGCGCGGCCACGTCGGGATCGCGGTCTCGGACCTTGTTGGCTGCGCCAGCCAGGTCGCGCGCTACGAGGAGAGCGGTCGTCGGGGACACGGCAATAGCTTGACAAAAGGAAGCCAAAACATCAAGTAACGGGCTAGTGGTGAAGCGAGCGCCGTTCGGCTCACGACTGGGGCATTGGACGTAGACCGGCCGAGTTCCTGGAGACGTGGGGCACAAACGGTATAGAGGCCTGGCTCAGGGCACGAACATCTGTTCTAATGCGAGCGTGTCACCCCTTAGCCCGGGACAGTTGGACGCCGCCGCTCGTGCGCTGAACCGCGCGGCCGATCACTTCGATCACCGTGCCATGCAGATGGATGAAAGGGTCGCGCGGTGGCGGAAGGATCACCGCCGCGATGACGCTCCGATCGTCGCATCGACGCTCCACGATGTCGCGCGCCAGCTGCGCGCGTGGGCCGATCGGTGTCGGTAACCTAGCTTCGATGTCGGGTGAGTTTGATGAGACTCCAGGCCGGGTCACTTCCCAGGTCGCCTGGTACCGGTGACCGGCACGACGCGTCTAGGCCGCGTCTAGGCCCGGCCAGCGGGGTGCTCACAATGGCTCAGATCTGCGGTCTGTCCGGCCGGTCAGGGATTCCTGAACGCCGTTCTCGCAGTTGCGCCGCGTGCTCGATGACGACGGCTATATCGATGTGATGACCGTGCTGGGGGGCCGGTTGCCGGTCCTTGGCCGTGACGCAGCTCACGGCTTGTACTTGCTGTACGCGCCTCCGACCCGGTCGTAGGTGTTCCCGAGCTCGTCCTGGGTGATCAGGGCAGCGCCGCTCTCCGTTGTGAGAACCAGTTGTAGATATACGGAAAGCCATAGATGAACGCCTGCATCCCGGTGGTGTAGGCGTACTCGGCCTTCCAGTCCAACTGCGCCATGTCCGTATCCCCCTGCTGATGAAAGCCAAAGCCGAATCGCGACCGGTACGTGCGGCCAGCTTGATCGTCTAGCTCACGGTTACCCCAACAGTTCCCTTTCGGCGCCGGTCCGCCCAAGAGGGCGGTCATGCCGCAAACGGTTGGCGGGCCCGCGGCCTGACTTCCACACTCACCCGGCGGCAGGGAATGTTCTTAGGGCCACAGGTCCTGACCTCTGACCAGTTGGCCCAGTGCCGGCGCCTGCCAAGCCTCCGCACCGCGGATACTCCACGGCTCGGGCCCATCGCTAGTCGCGCCGCCGGACACGCGATCCTCTGCAGCTGTAAGCCGCGCACGCGGCCAATTCCGGCTGCGGGCCCGCCCACGCCACGAGCCGCCCGGCCTGGGTCGCCCACGAGCGCACCTGCAGCTCGCCCAGCAGCTCCTCGGTCGCGTCGATCGCCGCCGCCGTGTACGAGCCCTTGTGCGGGTCTGCAACGATCATCACTGCCGCCATCAACCGCTCCTCCGTCATCCTCTAGGGGAAGGACCGCGGCGGGCATGCCTGATTTCGGATCGGTCGGCGCTCGCGCCTCTTTCGAGCCACACCACGGCGAGACCCGACAGGCCGACACCTCGTTATTAAGCCAGACCCCCAAACGGTCGGCAGGCGGTTCGGGAGCCAAGCCCATCGGACCTCTGAACGCTACGACCAAGCCGTAACGCCCACATGGATTCTCAATCAGGTACATGGATTCTCAATCAGGCGGTTCGGGCGCGCCGCGCTATCGGAACCCGGTCACGTTCCGTCACAACGTGACCGCCTCCGAGCTGCCGCTCCGAGCGTCCCGCAGGCCGATCCAGGCGGCAGGACCGTCACGGTGAACATCACCGCGTCATCGTGAACGTCGTGGCGGGATTTCGGTCAGGGTCACCCGATGTCCCATACCCATCGGGAGTGGTGTTCTGTGTTCACAATGAATGGCGGGACATTCTCCTGGGGGCGAAACGAGTTCACGCCATAGGACAGCACGCCGATGTCCGCCGTCCATCGCGCATCTCGGCAGCGTGGAGCGCAAGACTGTGTCGCAGGGGGATAGGAGGAGTGCTGCCTGCCGGGTCGAAGGACAATTCAGGAGATCACGGCAGGAGCACATCGATAACTCCAGGGGAAGGGCCTGCTGTCCGAAATGAGTGATTTGCCCTCATCTCTTGTGATCCAGATGGACTCAGCGTCAGAGTAGGACGGAAGCTGGCATGACCGTCAGCGCAGCGAGTGGAGGCCGAGAGATGTCCAAGAACTCGAGGCGAAATCACCGCCAATCCCCGGACCCCCAAAACGTCGCACACACCACACCCGACACCGCAGCCGGGGACGTGCGGCGCCGCGCCGTGCTGCGCCCCGGTCTGGCCCTGCAGCGGTCCCTCCGCTGAGCGTGTTCGCGCCCCCCGCCGGGATGCGCAGAGAGCAGCAGCGCTCGTCATGCAGGTCCGCCATCCAGTAACGGATCGGGTGTTCATCCGCCTGGAAGGACGTCGCGGCCACAGGCGCGGATGAAGGCTGACAGTTCACCGCATCGCCGTCGCAAATCAGAGATTGGAGGCCCGCCATGAGCCGCAAACCGTGGACCGTCAGCGCAACGAGCCGCCTGCGAGTCCGTCGACGGAGACTCCTGACCGGGGCGGCCGCCTCGGCCATGCTGGCCACGATGGCTACCATGGCTCCCCAGGCTGTCGCGGCCACGTCGCAGCCCCCGCCCACCAGCACCCTTCACCTGACGGGTCTGCGGAACGTGCGGTACTGCGAGATCTTCCTGATCAACCCGGGGCCCGACCAGACCACGGTCTACAACACCACCGGTAAGGACAACTGCCCCACCGCGCAGTGGACGTCGCTGAACCCGACGGCCGTGGCCAAGCAGTACCACGTGCAGTCGGTGTTCAAGAACGGTCAGCGGTTCTGGGTGCTCGATTCATTGATCCAGGCCAACACCAAGGAGACCGACAACTTCAACGGAATCCTTGCCACCAACTGGGGAGTCACCACGATCAGCGGCAGCACCCCGCCGCCGTACACAGTCCAGAAGGTCACGCGCACGTCGCAGTGGATTTACAACGCCGGCACGGTCATCTATGAGCTGCTCGCCCCAGGCGGCAAGCGCTATGTCATGCAGGCTTACAGCACCATCGTCGACCCGACGCTGAAGTATGACGACCTGCTGCAGCTCGGCTACCGCATCCACCCGCCGACGGGCTGGACCTACAAGGTCGAAGTGCTGGACCGCCAACTCTCACTGAACACGGTGAACAACAACGCCAACGTCGTCCAGGACGAGCTTCAGGACAGCTACATGCTGGACCAGGGCTGACCGCTTCGGCGCGTTGATTGTGAAGATGACAGTTTCGTGCGACTTCACACCCCGGTTGCGATGTCCCGCCGATGTCCGGAGCAATGCCGCCATCGTGAGGGTATGAGCATTCCGGCGTGCGTACTTGACTTTTGACCGGACGAAGCCGGCCAGCGTCGCGCCTCCCACAGGGGGACGATCTCGCCCTGACGACGGAAGGGGACGACGGCGCCGAGGGGCGTCTCGTCGGCGTCAGGGACGGAGGCCTCGGCGGAGGTGAGCGCGGTCGTGAGATCGCTCCCGGGGTTCACGGAAGGGTCATCCACGGTCACGGGGCGTCATTCCAGGGCAGTTTCCAAAATCGCCATTTCGGCAAGCGAGCCGCCCGCTGCGCTCATCCGGCGGCGACGTACCGCCGTGTGCCCGAGGACGACCCCCACCGGGCCACACTCGCCGCGTGTGTCCTCACCGCGCCGTGCTCGCCGCGAAGGGGTAAGGGGTAATCGGTCAAATAATCCCAGTGGGATGATGGAGGTTCCCGCTGCGGCGACGCGAGATGCAGCATGAATGGTCTTGGAACCGGAGGTTTAAGATCATGAGCGAGCCAGACCGTACGAAGCTTCCGATACGGAGAGCGCCGTTCCAAGGGGTGACCAATAGGACGCTGCATGGCTCGGTCCCCGACTGGGACCTGATCGGGCAGGTCAAGCCACCCGTGGGAGCGCCCAACGTCCTGCTGGTGCTGATCGACGATGCCGGTTTCGGCAACCCCGCGACGTTCGGCGGGCCGATCGCTACACCGAACTACACTCGCATAGCCGAGGGGGGGCTGAAGTACAACCGCTTCCATCTCGCGGCACTGTGTTCGCCCACCCGGGCCGCGCTCCTCACCGGGCGCAACAGCCACACCGTCGGCTTCGGCTCGGTGGGTGAGTTCGCGGGCGGGTTCCCCGGGTACTCAGCCACCCTTCCGCGAGATTGCGCGCCACTGCCGCGTATCCTCCGGGACAACGGCTACAGCACAGCAGCCTTCGGCAAGTGGCACCTCACGCCCGACGGGCAGCAAGGCCCGGCCGGGCCGTTTGACCGCTGGCCGAATGGCTGGGGATTCGATTACTTCTACGGCTTCCTCGGCGGCGGAGCCAGCCAGTGGGACCCGTGCCTGGCGGAGAACCAGAAGATCATCGGAACCGCGCCGGAGTACTACGACAAGGAGAAGCCCTACTACCTCCCGGACGCGATGGCGGACAAGACGATCGAGTGGCTGCATGCCGTCCGGGCCCAGGATGCGCACAAGCCGTTCTTCGTCTACTTCTCGACCGGCTGCAGCCATTCTCCCCATCACGTGGCCAAGGCGTGGGCTGACAAGTACAAGGGCAAGTTCGACCAGGGGTGGGACAGGCTGCGGGAGGAGATTTTCGCGCGGCAGAAGGCGCTCGGCGTGATACCAGCTGATGCCGAGCTGACGCCAAGGAACGAAGCGTTTCCCGCGTGGGACGACGTGCCGCAGCACCTGAAGTCCTTCTACGCCCGCCAGATGGAGGTGTACGCGGGCTACTCGGAGAACGCCGATCACAACGTAGGCCGGGTGATCGACACGATCGCGGAGCTGGGTGAACTCGATAACACCCTGATCATCTGGATCTGGGGCGATAACGGCGCCAGCATGGAGGGCACCATCACCGGCTCGTTCAACGAGCTGACCATGCAGAACGGCATCCCGCTCACCGACGAGATGCAGTTGCAGCTGTCTGAGCGCTACGGTGGCATCGAGGCCTGGGGCGGTGAGCTCATGGATCCGCACTACAGCGCAGCGTGGGCCTGGGCCGGCAACACCCCGTTCCAGTGGGGCAAGCAGGTGGGCTCGCACCTGGGCGGCACGCGGAACCCGATGGTCATCCACTGGCCGGCGCGGGTCACCGGCACCGGCGATCTGCGCTCGCAGTTCACGCACGTCATCGACGTCGCGCCTACCATCCTCGACGTCGCGTGCATCCCTATCCCGTCGTCGGTGGAGGGGATCGATCAGGAGCCGATGCACGGCGTGACGTTCACCGGCACGCTCACCGACCCGGCCGCGCCCGAGGGTCATACCCAGCAGTACTTCGAGACTATCGGCAATAGGGCGATGTACAAGGACGGCTGGTGGCTCGCGATGAGGACCCCGCGGATCCCGTGGGTCCTCACACCCCAAGCCTTGCAGCCGTGCACCCCCGGTGTCTGGGACCCAGACAGCGATCCGGTCGAGCTGTACTACCTGCCCGACGATTTCAGCCAGGCGCACGACCTGGCGGCCAAGCATCCGCAGAAGGTCCAGGAGCTGAAGGACCTGTTCTGGCAGGAGGCCGAGCGGTACAAGGTGCTGCCGCTACTGGCGACCCTTTCCACCTTCTTCGGCATATTGCCGCCGCGCCCGGAACAGGCCAGGTTCGAGTTCCGCGGAGACGTCCAGAACGTGCTGTCGGGCATGATCCCGCGGATCTACAACCACTCCTACACGATCAGCGCCGACCTGCTCGTCCCGGAAGGCGGCGCCGAAGGGGTGATCGTGGCCGAGGCTGACCATCTGGGCGGGTTCTCGCTGTTCGTCGCCGACGGAAAGCTCACCCACACGTACTCGATGATGGGCGTCTTCGTCTACCGGCAGCAGGCGACCGCGCCGCTCCCGGCCGGGGAGGTGAACGTCCGGATGGAGTTCGCCGCAGACGCGCCCAAGCCGGCCACTGGAGGTGAGGTGACCCTGTTCGTCAACGACCAGCCCGTGGGCAAGGGCCGCATGGACCACACGGTCCCGGTCCGTTTCTCCGGCTACGCCGGAATGGACATCGGCCGTGACAACGGCGGGGTGGTCGATCGCAGCTACGAGGATCGCAAGCCCTTTCCCTTCACCGGCACGATCAAGAAGGTGGTCTTCGACGTCAGGCCACACCTGACGGACGAGGACGAGCAGGAGCTGCACGCGGCTGCCCACCACGGGCACGCGGCGCATGCGCTGTCCGAGTGAGGCATACCCGCGGGCTTGAGGAGGAGCTCTTATGAAGGTTGATGACGAGACGATCGAGGTCCTGATCGGCGGTTATATGTCGAAGGAGGCTGCTGAGCAGGACTACGAGGCGGTCCTGGCGTGCGGCGGTTACCTGCATGGCGCGGTGGTCGTCAGCAAGGACCTCGAAGGCAACCTGTCGCCGGCCGGATGACACAAAAGGGGGCCTAGCGATGACCGAATTCGTGATCCGCAAGACCGTGGCGGCAAAGCCCGAGACCGTGTTCGACGTCTTCACCAATCACCGCGGATACGCTCAGCTGGTCGGGCTGATCCGGAGCTCCGAGCTGGAGCGGGAAGGCGAACCGGCGCCCAACGGCGTCGGCGCGATCCGCGTGCTGCACATGCCCGGCGCGACCGTGCGCGAACAGGTGACCGAGTACGAGCGCCCCGACCACTACTCGTACAAGATGCTGTCCGGCGTGCCGCTGCACGACTACGTGTCGACGGTGACCTTCACGCCCACCGAGCAAGGCGGAACGGCCGTCGCCTACAGCGTCTCCGCCGACCCCGCCGTTCCGGTTGGGAAGCGTGTGGTCGACGATGTTGTCAAGAGGTTCGTCCACACCTTCATGGGAAAAGCAGCCGCCCAGGCGGAACACATTGGCTGACAGCGGTGTGTGAAGTCGCGCGAAACCGTCACCTTCAGACCGTACGGCGTGTCAGCACACAAATAGCAGACCGCGTCAGCGGTCGCCGGGGAGAAGTGCCGCGGCGACCTGGCGAGCGCGGCGGATAAGGGGACGTGCCCGGACGCTCGGTCAGAGGCCGAGGTAGGTGGAGGCGTTGTCCCGGTAGCGGTCGCCATCGCGGATGTAGCGGCGGACCATCTCGAGGCTCCGGTGGCCGGTCTGCCGCATGATCGCCCGTTCGGAGGCACCCTGGGCGGCGGCCTCGGTGGCGAAGCCGCTCCGCAACGAGTGCCCCGCGAACTGGGCCGGGTCGAGCCCGGCGCGGGCGGCCGCGCGCTGGACGACGCGGGCGATGCCCTGGGCGCTGAGGCGGCGAGGGGTCGTCGTGCCGGTGGGAAAGCGCTGACGCTTGGTATCAGGTCGGCTGTTCGGCCGGATGCGGAGGAACAGGGGTCCGGTGGTCACGCCGGAGACGGTGATCCAGCGCCGCAGCGCGAGGACCGGGTTGGTCGCCTTGTGACGTCCGCCGACGATCCCAATGGTCCGGCCGGCGCCTTCCTGGTCGGTCTTGCTCCGGCGGATGAGGATGTCGACGCCGGACTCGACGAAGCGGAGGTCCTCGGCGTCGAGGGCGGCGAGCTCGCTGCGGCGGAAGCCGCCGGCGAACCCGATGAGGAGGATGGCGCGGTCGCGCACCCCAATGATCACGTCCTCGGGCGTGGCCGCGAGCATGGCTTTGAGCGCGCCGGTGCGGAGCGGGGCGACCTGGCGCTGGCGGGTGCCCTTGGCGCGGGCGATTCCCGCCATCGTCCGCCGGACCGTCTCGCTCTGGGTCGGAGAAGGGAGCCCGGCCGCTTTGTGGGCCTGGGAGATGGCGACGATGCGCGTCCGCAGGGTGGCGACGGCCGCGTCCCGGGCGGCCAGGGCGGTGAGGTAGCAGGCGACGGTGTCGGGGGCGGCGGGGAGCGCGCTCAGCTCGTAGCGGTGGCACCACAGCTCGAACGCGCCGAAGGCGGTCGCGTACGCGCGCTTGGTCGCCTCGGACTTCGAGCGGGCGATGTGCTCGCCGGTGGCGACGCGGAGGGCCTCGAGCACCTCGGTGGGGGAGCTGAGGTAGGCGGTGTCGAGCTTGTCGCGCAGCTCGGAGCGGGGGAGGGTCCGCCGCGGCGCGATTGTGGTGATTTCCGATCCCGAACTCATCGCCGGGCACTATACGCCGTTGTGCACGACAAGTGACTATTCTCGTGCATCCATTACGCCTGTCCATTTCGCGCGACTCCCGGGAAATGGGAGGTACCATTCGCACTCGGTGCCGAATACGAATTCCGCGCGGACCGCCCTCGACGAGCGCGTCGTCAAACTCGTGGGATCGGTGTCGCCGGACGTCGCGACCGAGCTCCGCCGCCGGCGCGAGCTGCTCGGGTGGTCGCAGGCCGAGACCGCTCGCCGGTCTGAGGTTTCCCGCACCGTCATCAACGAGATCGAGTCGGGGCGGCGCGTCCCCGAGGTGCGCACCTACGAGAAGTTGCGCGCTGCACTTGGGCTCGCGGTCCCCGCGGCGGTCGCGTTGCTCCGACGTCCCGTGCCGGAGGATTGGACGGAGCGGCAACTCGCCACGCTCGCCGGGTGTCTCCTGAGCGCCCGCGGTGGCACGCTCTCCGCTCTTGCCGACGCACTCGGCGTTTCGATCCCTGCCGTGCGTGAGCAGTTGTCGGCAGTCAGGGACCGCCTCGCCGCGTGCGGCATGGAGGCCGTGGAGGACGGCAACGCGATCCGCCTCGTCGCGCTCCCGTGGGCGGCGGACGCCATGTCGCGGATCACGATGCTCGAGGTCGAGCAGATGCTGTCGGCGGAAGCGGTCGAGGCCCTCGTCATCGTCGGAATGCTTGGCACGCCGACGCGCCGAGAGATCGAGGACCTGCGCGCGGGAGAGGACTGCGAGGGCCTCCTCCACCGGATGTGTCAGCGCGGGCTCCTCGACAAGGCCCGCGACGACGCGCTCCGTGGTGATCCCAACGTGTACCGGCTCACCGCCGTCGCGTTGGGGGCGATGGGGCACGCAACGCTGGCGTCATTTCAGACGTGGTGCCGCGCCCTGAGTGCGGAGGAGGGTGAGTAAGGATCCGGCCGCCTGCGGAGTTGATGCAGCCGGACGCGTTGTCTCGGCGACCGCGAGCCCAGCACGTTCTTTGCCATTGGGCCGCACGCTGGCATCCGCGCTTGGGGCGCCAGCTGGTAGCGTGCCCGCGATTGCGGCTCAGGAGGCTTTGCAGTGACCGAGCAGATGGCTGGGGACGTGGGGCCGTCGCGGATCGAGATGGCTTATGAGTGCCTGGGTGATCCGGCGTCACCGCCGGTGTTGCTCATCATGGGTGGCGGCGCTCAGATGATCTGGTGGCCCGACGAATTCTGCGCGCTGCTCACCGGCCGTGGCCTGCGGGTGATCCGCTTCGACAGCCGTGACACCGGCCGCTCGACACGCTTCAGCGACGGGCCACAGCCGGACATCAGGGCGGCCATGACGGGTGACGTGTCCTCGGCGGCGTATACCCTCTCCGACATGGCGGCCGATACCGTCGGACTGATGGATCTGCTCGAGATCCACAGCGCTCACATCGTCGGTGCGTCGCTGGATGGCATGGTGGCCCAGACCATCGCGCTCGAACATCCTCAGCGGGTGCGATCACTCGTCTCAATGATGTCCAGTACGGGTGATCTCTCGGTCGGTCAACCCGATTCGTCGCGTCTCGCCGGTGTCGGTGCCGCCCCGGACGATCGTCAGGGGTACATCGAGTGGCAGGTGCGCGCGCTGCGCGCCGTCTCCTCGACCGCGTTCGCATTCGACGAGGCGCGCATCGCAGACCTTGCCGGACGCTCCTGGGACCGCGGCGGTCACGATCCGCTGGCGATGTTGCGTCAGGCGGTGGCGTCGGTCGCCTCGGGCGACCGGGCAAGGAACCGTCGAAGAACCTTTCGGAGCCACTCGTGTCAGGTCACTCGCATTTGTCCATGAATTGTCCATGGTGGCTGGGGAGAGGATCTCCTATTCTCCTTTTCGGAGATGAGAATTCGTATTGCAGAATTGGCGAAAGCCGCCAGATTCTAATAGCCGCACTATCACCACGCTGCCCAACGAGCACAACGTTGGCGAGCAAGTTGGGGGATGGGCTGGACGTACCGCCGGATCGAACGGGAGATCGGGGTGGGTCGCGAGACGATCGGCCGATATGACCGAGCGCGCCAATCAAATGCGGGCAACCCGACCACCAGCTCGGCGGAAGACGGTGCGACGCAATTCACGTGACGTACGCCCCGATGATGATCGTGTTCCTGCGCTTGAGATTCGCCATAGTCAATCATTCAGCCAGCAATGGCGCGATCAGCGCGAGCGGCGGCAAACTCGTGGGCCGGTCGCTGACCTGCCCGTCGCCGATCTCGACGATCCGCCACTCACCATCGTCTCGCCGGACGAGATCGGCCGTGACGAATGACAAGCCCAGTCCGAATATTGCGTCTCCGAACTGGGCCACGGGAACGTCGATGGGAGGCGGTGCATCCGGTGTGTCAGGGTGTGCGGCGGCGAGGAAAGGGCGGCCGTTGCGCCACCAGGTGCGAACCTCGGGTTTCGTGAACTGCTCATACTGCCTCAGCACAATACCGCCTTCGATTTCGGGGCCTCGCAGATCCACGAACCTCCGGATGACCGCCTCGGCTCCGACCGGATCACGGGTGTCGGGAATGAAGCACGCTTCGTTCCAGTAGTGCTTCATGGACTTCACGTAGTCCTTGACGACAGCAGAGCCCGGCGGCAATTGGCCAAGTAACGTGACCGCGAGGGCGGCGTCGCTGGAATCCGTCCACACGGTGACCGGCGTCAGCCCGGCCAGCGCGGAGTACCACCCGGGTAGCTCGTGCGCTGTGCGGTACTGCTCCGGCGTGGTCCGAACCACCACGCCACGGGTGGTTAGCTCGTTGGCAAGCGCCTCGTACTGCGGCGGACTAAGCATCCATCCGCGATACGCCGCAACACCCTCTACACGAACCCGCCGCACCGCCTGTGCGAGGTCCCCGCCGATGATCGCGTCGTGGTCAATGACCGCAACGTCGGCGCCCACTTCCCGCGCGGCGCCGGCTTCCGGTTCCCAATGCTCGTCGGGGCGGGTGGGGTTCATGGGGTCGGAGGGGACAATGAGCAGCATGGGGTGATGGTCGCAGACCAATGGTCGAGGCGATCGCACAGTGCCCGGATGACGCGTTTGGGAGTTCGAATCCTGCTTTGTTTGACGCGAAAAGCTGAGCAGAGAGGATTCGAATTCAAGTCTCGTGAGAGCTGACGTTGAGGGAACCGATCATGACGCTCGTGACGTTCGCGATCACAGTCCCCGGGCACTGACACTTGCGTGTCGCGGCCACTGTCATTTCGGTGTCGTTTCACACATCCCCTTTCGTGGAGGAGCCCGCCGACGCGCCGCCGAGTACCGATGACGCCGCAGTGCAGCTCACGACGCTCGCCCGGGAGCTGCGGGAGCGCCGGGCGCTCCTCGGCCTCAGCCAGGCCGCCCTCAGCAAGGCGAGCGGCGTCTCGCGGACGGTGATCAACAAGATCGAGGCGGGGGCGCGCGTGCCCTCGGTCCGCACCTACGCCCGGCTTCGCGAGGCGCTCGGTCTCGAGGCACCCGCGGCCTCGCTCATCGGCCAGCGCCTGCCGCAGCGCCTCGAGGAGAGCCACCTGACCGCGCTCTGCGCCGCCATCGTGGTCACCCAGACCGCCACGCTCGCCGACCTCGCCTCGGCCCTCGACCTCAGCATCCCCGCGATCCGCGAGAACCTCGACGCGGTGGTGGAGCGGTTGCGACCGGTCGGCTTCTGGCTGACCGATGACGGCGGGTCTGTCCGGCTGTGGCCCCTGCCCGGCACCCCCACCGACGTGGTCCGTACCCTGACCACCGTCGAAGAGGATACGGATCCCTCGGCGGAGCAGCTCGAGATCCTCACCATCGTCGCGTTCTTCGGCCAGGCGGACCGGTCGCTGATCGAGCGCTGCCGCACCGGCGAGGACTCCGCCTCGCTGCTCGATCGCATGACCCGTCGCGGCCTGCTCGCCAAGGTCCGCTCCGATCGCGGCGCCGGAGGACCCAACGTCTACCGGGTCACCACCAAGGCGCTGCAGGCCGCGGGGTTTGCGACGGTGGAGGCGATGCGGGCCGCGGTCGTACAGCAGGTCGGCGCGACGCAACTCACCCTTCTTATGAGTCAGCTGTCCATGTCGGCCGGGCAATCGGGCACGAGGGTCGCATCGTGACCACCGACACCCGCGGTGGTCATGACCGTTGCATGCCGGATCATCGGTGCGGCACGGGTGGACGCTTCGTGATTGTTGGGCGTGGACTGTCCGTGCCGCGCGGAGTCACAGTGCGAACCGCGAGCACGCCTGTCTGCTGACGTTCCCAACAGGGTAGATGCCTTTTCGTACCTGGTCGATGGCATATAGTCCGCCGCATGGCCACCTTCGTCCTGCGCCTCATCGCTCCGCGTCCGAACTTCGCCCAGACCCTGACCGATTCGGAGCGGGCGATCATGAACAGCCACGCTGCCCACTGGCGCCCGTACCTCGATCGTGGCGACATGGTCGTATTTGGACCTGTCCTCACCGACGAGGATTCGTACGGCCTCGCGGTTGTCGAGACGGATGACGAGCATGCGCTACGCGAGTTCGCAGCGCAGGACCCCGTCGTGACGACCGGGACTGCGGCGTTCGAGTTCGGGCGGCTGTCTGCGGGTCACGTTCGCGGGCGCTGCGGTGTCAACGCGGCGTGCTAGCGCGCCACGCGGTAGCGGAGGTAGACGACTCTCGAGCTGAAGGTGCGGGTCTCGACGAGTTCGAGATCCACCCGGCGCTCGCGCTGGGGAAAGAACGGAATGCCACCGCCAACCAGCACCGGGTAGACCTTGGCCCGGTACTCGTCGATCAGACCCAGCGCGGCCGCCTCGGCGCCGAGGGTCGCGCCGCCGATCGCGATGTCGCCCTCCGTCGGCTCGGCTCGCAACCGCTCGATCTCCTCCGCCAGGCCGCCGGAGGCCAGGCGGGCATTGCCCTGCACCGCCGACAGCGTGGTGGAGAACACCACCTTTGGGAGCGGCTTCCAGATCGCGGCCCACTCGAGCATTGAGTCGTCGAGCGATGGATCCTGGTCGGCGGTCTCCCAGTACAGCATCGTCTCGTACAGCCGTCGTCCCAGCAGGTGGACGCCGACCTCTCGTATCTCGTCGGTGACGAAGCGAAAGACCTCCTCGCCGGGCGCCGTCCAGTCGAAGTCGCCGTCCGGCCCGACGATGTAGCCGTCAAGTGAGACGCCCATCGAATAGGTCACGCTGCGCATCAGAAGTCCTCCTCGGTAACGGGTTCGACAGTACGACCGGCGGACGCCGCCGGACTCGACCACACAGTCGAGCGTGCCCCCAACCTCTATCGCCTCGTCACGACCGCGCTCATGGCGCTCGGCTACCCTACCGTTGAGGCATTTCCGTGACGGTGTCTCATCCCATGTGGACAGGGCTGAATTGCTCAAGCTCGAGAAACTGCGGCGCGCCGAGGTCCCTTCACTCACGGAGGGGGAGGAGGATGCGGACTGACGTCGCCTCGCAACTGACTATTTCGACATCAGTTTTCACTGACCGTTTCGAGAGAGGTCACAGTGGCAGCAGGCGGGCAAGGAATCGTATTCACGGACTACCTTCCATGCCACCACGATCGCCGCCTTCGCCTGAGCGCCGGTCATGTCGTTCCCTCGGTGAACAACCGCATTGCGGCGCTCCACCAGGTCTTCCTTGATCTTGGGGGGCAGTGGCATGTCAAGCTTCTTGGCTAGGTCCAGCCGCGGTGCGAGCATTCGTGTGACGTCGATTAGCGCCTTAGTGACGCGGGACGAGGCTTCGCCCGAGAGCCGGGTGGTCATGCCAGCGGTCAATGCGACCTCAACGGCGGTTGCCGCATCGATGATGGCGACGCGCCAGTTGGCAGTTGTCGCGGCCCGGATGGCTGATGTCATCAGCGCGCGTGCCAGGGGCGGCTGGTTACCCGCGCTGGCATGCTCTAGTGCATGGGACCATGCCCGCGCTGACAGGCGCTGAGGTCGGTGGCGGTGGCCGACCTGATGGGGCTGATACGGAATTTCCTCGTCGTCGTATTCCGACGATCCCCAGCATGTCGCGCCGTAATAGTCCCTGTCAGGAACATCGGTCGGGCCTTCGGCCGCGACTGCGAGCCAGTCTCTCAAGAGGTGCCTCCACTGGGCGACTGCGCGGTCAAACGCGATGTGCTCGTCTCCAGGAGGGATCCTGGTTCCAGCAGGGATGATCCCGACAGCCCGGATAATGACCACATTCGGGTAGGGATCGCCCCAGTCACACTTGGGCCAACTGGGTCCCTGCTCATGGTCCCCGCCGGGCGCAGGAGGACCAGCCAGGTGCACGGGCCAGCGACCTCGGACCGGGCCCCGGACTGGCAGCAGCACGTGGCATTCGATGCCGTCGATCATTACGGTTTGCGCTAGCCCGAGAGCCTCGGCGAGGGTGTGGACATCTTCAAGTAGGTGGACGACAATGTGCTGCTCTTCCAACATCTTCCTTCCGCTGATGCCTCACGCCGCTCTCATGAAACTGGCACAGTGGACGGCCACCAGAACTGGCACCCAACGCGCCCACGACACTGGCACTGGCCGTGCAAACTCCGCGCCGCTTCTCATGCAGGGGCCGTTTGGCACCCCGCTGAGCGCCAGGTGTCGAGATGGCTGGACCCAGCAGGTAGGGCGACCGCCACGTCCTGGCCGTCGACTCGTGCCAGTTACGTGGTTGCCCGCAGTGCCAGTTCCGTGATCATGTAGTGCCAGTTTCCTGATCCTTCACAGCTAGGCGATGAGCTTTTTGTACGTGAGCGCTTCGCCGTTGACGAGCCGAGCGAGCGTATGAAGGGCGGTGGATAGACCGGCGGTGTCATCCCATTCGGGAAGGCCCTCAACGTACTTGTCGCTCTGATGTTCCACCTCGTTGAGGTTGGAGCAGCTGTAGCTGTTTGCGGCGCGGATCGCGTCGTCGTCGCTACGCTTGACCGGGGCGCGGCGGCATCACGCCGAGAGGGCGACGGCCGTCGGGGTGATGTCGATGTGGAACTCGAGCCCGAGCCGCGTAGAGAGCCGTGACAGCGTGTCGATGGAAGGAGTGACATCCGCAGTCTCGAGCCGGGCAACCTGTGGCTGACTGATGCCGAGCTGCTTCGCGAGCGCGGTTTGTGAGAGACCGTGATTGACGCGGTACGCGATGACACGGTTGGCGACCTCGCGGGCGAAGCGGGTCCGGTCCCACCCGGCACGAAATTCCGGATCACGCAACTCTCCGGCGAGGATCTCCTCCTCGGAGGGAAGGTCTGAAAGCCTCATGGCCGGTCCTCCTCAATCTCGCTGAGCCGTCGTTCCGCCGCCGCGACAGCGCGGGCGAACCCTCGCCTCTCGACCCCCGCCTCGGGAGCGATGGCGCCGACGACGAAGACGTCACCGATGCGCCGGTACAGTGCCCGCCACGGGCTCCGTCCCGCCCGAGGGCGCAGCTCGCGGAGCCGGTCAGCGCCGCGGATGTCGCTCGAATGCGGGTACGGCAAGACCGGACCGTGTGCCATCAGCTTCTCGACCGCGTTGGCCATGGCTTGTCGCTCCTGGTGTGGCAGGGCGCGGCGCTCTGCGAGCGCATCCGGATGGAAGCGGACCTGCCACGGCATCCTCAGTTTATAACACGCGAGCTATAGGCGACGAAGGCGGAAATGGGGGCGGCTCACGAGGGGGGCCACGTGCCAGGCCTCAGCCGTGTCGCGCCTACTGTCATCTTCATGTCGTTTCACACCGATAGCGCTGATGCCAGTGAACCCACCTTGATCTGGACGCCCTCGAGGGCTATGCCACCAACGATAATCGGCTGCGATGCCCACCTCGCCTCGTAAACATTCAGGCCCCCTGCCGCGTCTGATGGTTTGATTCACCCTGGGTTGATTCCGGCGGGTTGGAGGAGGTTTTTTGCTGGTCGGCTCTGCGTGTCGTCTTGCTCACTGAGGGCCGGCTCTGCATGATCATGACTTGTGTCCGAGATGCCGCATCCTGCCCCGGGTTGCGCTGGTTGCGCTGCTCGTGATGAGGAGATCGCCGCGCTGCGCACGGATGCGGCGGGCCTGCGGGCGCACGCGGGGGCCCTGCAAGAGCAGGTCGGTCAGCTCCGCGAGCAGGTGGCCCGGCTGGAGCGGATCGTGTCGCGCAACAGCGGCAACTCCTCGATGCCCCCCTCGGGGGATGACGCACCGGGCCGCAAGCCGCCCCGCAGGCAGCGCCGTGCCGCCGAACGCGAGGAGGCGAAGAAACGCAGGCGGGGCAAGCAGCCCGGCGCGCCGGGATCGGCGATGAGCTGGGCCGAGCCGGACGACACCCGCGACCACTACCCGGACGGCACGTGCGAGTGCGGCGCGGATCTGGCCGGCGCGGCCGACCTCGGCGTGGCGCGGTCCTGCCAGCAGCTGGAGATCCCCGAGCCGTCCGCGCAGCGGATCCAGCACGACCTGCACGAAACGGTGTGCGGCTGCGGTCGGCACCACGTGGCGGCCCGCCCGCCGGGCGTGCCGGACTCGCCGGTCTCGGTCGGCCCGAACCTGCGGGCGCTGGCCGTGTACCTGCTGGTGTTCCAGCACGTGCCGGTGGAGCGGTGCCGCGAGCTGATCTGCGACGCCGCCGGGGCGCAGGTCTCCGCCGGGTTCATCCACTCGTGCCTGCGCAAGGCCGCCGATCTGGCCGCGGACGTGATCAAGCTGATCGCGGCGCTGATCACCGCCGCCCGCGTCGCCGGGTTCGACGAGACTACGCTGCGGGCCGGGCCTGCCGGGCAGAAGAAATACGTGCTGGGCGCGTTCACCGAGCAGTACTCGCTGCTGCACCTAGGCGACCGCACCCTGGAGTCGTTCCGGGACTTCGGGATCCTGCCGCGCTTCCGCGGCGTCGTCGTCTCCGACCGGTACGTCAACTACTGGCACGCCGGCTGGGAGCACATCGCCGGGCACCAGTCCTGCCTGGCCCACATACTCAGGGATCTCGAGGACGCCGCCGAGACCCACCCGGACGCGCACTGGCCCGCCCAGGCGCAGCGGGCGCTGCGCGGCCTCATCCACGCCTGGAACGACGCCCGCGACGCAGGGCTCCCCGCTATCCCCGCGGACAAGGCGGACCCGCTGATCACCGAGTTCCGCCGCGCCCGCGCCGTCGGCCTGGCCGCCGTCCCCCGCATCCCCGGCCCGAAGAACACCACCGCCCAGCACCCCGGCCGCGACCTGCTGGAATTCTGCCGCGACCGCGAAGACGACGTGCTCCGCTTCACCCGAGACACCACCGTATGGCCCACGAACAACATCAGCGAGCGCGGAGTATGGCCCACGAAAACCCAGCAGAACATCTCCGGCCGGCTCACCAGCGAAGACACCACCCAGGACCGGCTCGACATCCGCAGCTACATCGACACCGCCCGCAAGCACGGGCACCGCCCGCTTGAGGTGCTGCGCAGCCTGTTCACACGGAACCCCTGGCAGCCCCCGGTCCCCGCCCGGGCGTGACCCCGGAACGCGCCCCGCCCAAACCCCGTCACACAACGCACATTAAGCATCACCCACACCCACCGGGTGAATGTTTACCTCGCCTCGTCCCAGTCTGGCGCGGACTCTTCAGCTGGTCCCACCGCACCGGCCTGCGTACGTGTACGACGAGACGCTGCAGTTGTCGGTTGGGTCCGATGGCATGCCAGTGGTCACCACCGCGCCGGGTGAAATTCAGACGTACGCGGAACGCGATGATGACCGTCCCCAGCCGTCGACGTCGACAAAAGCGGGCCGAGATAGCGACGCCGCCGGTATGTCACCTGATTTAGTCCTGTACGCGCAGACACTAGCGGGACGCGACGCAGGTGAGCCGATCACAAAGGCCGACAGAGATACGGACTTCGCAACGCCACCGAAAACCCGGCTATCGGGTACAGACACGCACACGGCAGCTGGACGGGATTCGGATGACGGCGAGCCAGTGATTCTCACTGAGGCGGGGCGCGATCGTGACGTAGCGGCTTGGACGGCCGACGTGCACACGACCACGGCCGCAGGCCGAGATTCAGACGACGGTGGCCCACCGACTATGACGCGTGCGGAGGGGACGGACATCGACAGCCCCGGTGGCTGGTACCCGCCAACTGTCCGCTCCGATCTGATCGTAGGAGGCCAGGTCTCCGATTCGGTGGTGACGGGGGTGGTTCCGTTCTGAACCCGCTCATCGTCGCTGTGACGTCTCGGGATGACCTTTCGGCTGACATGGTGATGCAGCGCTGTGAAAGGCGTGGCATCCCGATATACCGCTTCAACTCCGAGGACTATCCGGCCGTGCTTGGGCTGACGTACGACCCCGGACACCCAGCTGACGCGGTTGTCAGGCCGCACGACGGGGGGCCGGTAGCTATCGGCAAGGCGCGAGGTATTTGGTTGCGTCGGCCGCAATGGCCAACCATCAGCGAGACAGTGACTGATCCGATCGACCGTCGGCTGGCCATGCAGGAAGCCATCGCAGCGATCGGCGGACTCTGGCGCCTCCTCCGCCACAAGTGTGTGAGCGATCCTGACGCACTGCAAGCGGCGCGATGGAAACTTCCCCAGCTTCAAACCGCAGCCAGTCTAGGGCTTAAGGTCCCTGAATCAGTAATTACAAGCTGTGAAGCGCCGGCCGCGGCATTCCTGGACGCCGGCCCGGCAGTCATAAAGGCCGTGCAGGAGGTGTCTGTACAGGTCGGTGGCCGAGTAGCAGCTGGCTCCGTCCAAGCTGCCACTCATGCTGACGCCCAAAACGCGCCTATCACGCCGATATGCCTGCAGCGGCGAGTTTTCAAGCGTGCGGACTGGCGTGTAACCGCGGTTGGAGATCGTCTCTTCGCAGTCCGCATAACCAGAGCGCGGGAAGCGCCCATCGATTTCAGAGAGACCGACCCGCAAGCCTGCAACTATGAGGTCATGACGTTGCCGGGCGATGTCGCCAGCGGCTGCGTGAGGTATCTGACCCACTTCGGCCTACGGTTCGGCGCGTTTGACTTCGCTGAGGACGATGACGGTGAACTTTGGTTCCTGGAGTGCAACCCCAACGGTCAGTGGGGGTGGCTTGAGGCGATCACTGGACTTCCAATCACCGATGCGATCGTTGACGAGTTGACAGGGGAATGCCCCGCACGATGATACGGGCTACGATGAAGCGGCGCGCGAGAAGGGCGTGGGTGTTCATCGCCTTCTGGCGTCACGTGGATGAGCCGCCCGAGTTGACGCGCGACAGCCCAGAAGAACAGAAGTACAAGGGCGAAATCCAGGAACTAATGGACCGCGTCGACCGAGTGGGACCGAAGACGCTTGATCACCTTATCTCGGCATGGCGCGACGAGAACCTCGCGCGTGATGCAGACCTCAACAGCAGCCGATCGCGAGCCGGCCAACTCCTCGCGATCACGGGCGTATTGGGTGTCCTCGCCACACTGGGTGCCGCACCGCTTCCCGAGAACTGGGCTTCCGCTCTTGTGATCGTCGCGCTGGTCCTCTTTCTTTTCTTTTATTGCGGGACGGTCTGGTTGACGTACCACGCTATCAAGGTGATCGAGTGGCAGGTCCCATTTGCTAACCCACCTGTGCCGGGAACGCAAGAGCTCCAGGAGGCGAGACGACAGTTTGCCAAGGATCTCCTCAGGGCAGCGAATGCGAACAAACTGCGACTCAGCGTTCCCACCGGTTATCTGAAGGACGCATTTAGGTTCTTTGCGGTCACCTCGATCACCATGGCCTTCATCGTTGTATTCCGGGTATTCGCGACTTCGCTTCCTATGACCACCCCGGCGAAGCCCGGGAGCCCAGGACACGTTGCATCTACAGCGACCTCCGCGCCGCATTCGTTGCACCCGAGCGCGTCACCAACATCAACACCGCGCGCCACCGTTGGTCCGATGATCACACCTCCGGCGCAAGCACGCGAGGGTTCGCTTCGGGAGCAGGCGTCGTCGGGAGCCCCGGGTTGAGCGCTGCTTCCACGCAGCGGGCCCTGTCGGTGCCCGGCGTTACCCTGCATGCCATGAGCGATCCCCAGGACGGCACCGGTTCCCCTTTCGCCATGTGGGACTACAAGGGGATGACCGGCACCGACGGCGAATTCTTCGCCCGAGCCGCCTCCATCCTCGAACTGGGCACGGGGCTGCATCACCTTGCAGTGATGGCGGACCGCTACGTCGCTGATCACGACCAGCTGAGCGCGACAGACGTCGCCGACGCCTCACGGGCGGCGCAGGCCGTTGCGCCCGACCTGCGGCAACGCGTTGCACGCGAACTTGGCAACTTCACGGACGCCTATAAGCGACGCATCGAAAATCACCTTGACCACCTGGATCCGGAATCCATTGGTCCACAGGTCGATGACCCTTTCCAGTGGATAGCCGCACAGCTGGCCGAGACCATCCGTGAAAGCCTCGACGACGCTCGTGGCCTCCTCTCGGGGGTACCTCTCGACGAGCAAGAACTCGGCAGTTACCTCCTGCAATACAGCCAAGCTCTGGAGAGGCGACCGCTGTTGCCCACGATGCAACGTGCGCTCCTGATCACCGCGGTTGCCAGCGTCGAGACGATGCTGATCGGCGTCCTCCGCCGCATCCAGTACGACCAGGGTGGCGCCGACCGCTGGGGCTCGATGCTCAACACGCCCCGCCTTGACAGGCAGGTACGTCGCCTTACTCGCGGAAGCATCGAGGACTGGGTGCCGCGAGTGCGGGAAGATCTCGGTGTAGATCTGCCCGCGGCATCGTGCGACTGGGACTCCGTACGGGAGATCTGGGCACGGCGCCATGCGCTCGTGCACAACCGCGGGATCGCCGACGCGATGTATGTCGCTCGCATTCTGAGTGCGGTCGAGGGCACGACTCTCGAAGTCGACGGCGAATACCTGCGCAATGCCATCGACTTGCTATGCGGGTTCGTCCTCGGAGTCATCCTCACGGTGTGGGCTACGCTACCGGACCGGGGCGCATTCGTAATCCAGTTCACCCACATGTACGCCGCTGCGGCAGAGGCTGAGTTTCGCTGGCCGCTCGCCGAGAACCTGCATGTCATCGCGGCACGCGCCGAAAGAGATGTGGCATTTGCTGCTGCTAACCAGGTGAATGCGTGGCTCGCCCGTACGCACTGGCGGGCACCGGACTCGGTTCTGGACGCCGTTCGTGCGTGGCGCACCGACGAGTTGCCTCGCCGTTTCACCGTGGCGCGCCTAATCCTGCTCGGCGAGTGCGATGCGGCGATACGACTGTTGCCCGATGCTCTCCAACACGGAGACCTTACGAAAGACAACCTCATAACCTGGCCGCTGTTCGACCGGCTGCGCGGCATGGCGGATTTCGAGCGCCTCCTGGCGTCCGACTAGGGCGCCACATAGCCCCAGAGGCAAATGTCACGGTGACTGCTTCATCCACGTGCAGGGCCTACAGCCCCTACATCCCAGTAGGGTTGGGCAGTCGTGCGGCCAAGATCGGCGTTCGGCCGGCGTAGATATCGGCTCGGCGTCGTCACCCGAGGACGAGGTGATCGACCGCTAGACTGCTCGGCCATGACTCCAACACGTCTCAGGCCCGCTGCCATCCACCACGCCGCGGTTGGGCGATGAATTACACCGGGCGCCTCGAGCTGACGTGGACGAACAAGGATCTTCGGCTCCTCGCCCACGAGGATGGCTCCTACGAGTGGGTCCCGCCGTCCGACTATCGCGTGGCGGAGGTCCGGCTCCTTCGCGACGCCGGAGTCGTGGGCGATGTCAGCAGCCAGAAGGACCGGGCACGCGACAACCTTCTCATCACCGGCGACGCGCTCAACGCGCTGACCAGTCTGATCCAACTCCCCGAATTCGCTCGCGACTACGTCGGTAAGGTGCGGCTGGCGTACCTGGACCCTCCGTTCAACACGCAGCAGGCATTCGCGCACTACGACGACGCGCTGGAACACTCCGTATGGCTCACAATGCTCCGCGATCGGCTGGTGCAGATAAAGCAGCTGCTGACTCCCGATGGCTCGGTATGGGTGCACTTGGACGACGAAGAAGTACACCGGTTCCGTTGCGTGCTGGACGAGGTGTTTGGGCTCGAGAACTTTGTTGCGACGATCGTCTGGCAGAAGGCCTACTCCCCGAGGAACGATGCGCCTGCTCTGAGCACCGATCAGGACTACATCCTCGTCTACTCAAAGTCGCCGGACTGGCGCTCGAACCGGCTGCCGCGAGCGGCTGAGCGTGACGCCCTTTACAAGACGCCCGACGGCGACCCTCACCCTTGGGTCTCGGGCGATCCAGCAGCTCCCAGTGCGTATCGAAACCAGACATGGGTGTACGCAATTCAGTCTCCGTTCACTGGCGAACCTCTCTATCCGGCCGTCGGCCGGTGCTGGGGCTCCAAGCAGGAGACGATGAAAGAGCTAGTGCACCCCGCCAGAAATAGCTTTCCGTTTGGCGTGGGCTAGGATCTCGTCGGCGGTTTTCACCCAGACGAAGGGGTGGGAATGGTCATTCCAGGCGTCGAGGAAGCGGTGGATGGCGTCCTGAAGGTGACGAACGCTGCGGAAGACGCCGCGGCGAATGGCCTTGCGGTGGATGATCGAGAACCATGTCTCGACCTGATTCATCCAGCTGGCGCTGGTCGGCGTGAAGTGAAGGTGGATGCGCGGGTGCTTTGAGAGCCACGCCTGCACGTCGGGATGTTTGTGGGTGCGGTAGTTGTCGAGCACGAGGTGCAGGTGCCCACGTGGGTACGTCTTTGCGACCACCTGCAGGAACTTGAGGAACTCCTGGTGGCGATGTCGCGCATAGCAGCGGCCGGTGACGTCCCCTGTAGCCACGTCGAGTGCGGCGAAGAGCGTCGCAGTGCCGTGGCGCTTGTAATCATGGGTCCGTCGTTCGACTTGGCCCGGTCGCATGGGTAGCAGTGGTTGTGTGCGATCGAGAGCTTGTATCTGGCTCTTCTCATCGACACAGAGGACGAACGCCTTCTCCGGCGGGTGAAGGTAGAGACCCACAACGTCGGTGACTTTGGCATCGAGATTGGGATCGGTACTGAACTTGAAGCCGCGCGTTCGGTGAGGCTGGAGATCGTTGTCTCGCCAAATGCGCAACACGGTGGAGGCGCTGATGCCAACGCGATCGGCGACGGCCTGGCTGCTCCAATGTGTTTCACCACGCGGTGGCTTTCCGAGGGTGACGCTGATGACCTTGGCGGTGACACGCTCGTCGTGGACTGGTGGTCGCCCTCGTCCGGGAGCGTCTTCCTCGAGCCCGGGGACGCCCGCCGTCGCAAATCGACGGCGCCACAGGCGCACCGTGGGAAGCGAGCAATCAAGACGATCGGCAATCGCCGTGTTGGGAACACCCTCCGCGGCGAGAAGGACGATCCGTGCCCTCAGGACCTGACGCTGGGGCAGCACACGACTGCGCGACCAGGTATCGAGGACAGCGCGTTGTTCATCGGAGAGCGCGGCAGCAGACGCAGGACGATTCGACATGCAGGAAGTATCCTGCCATCCCCACCAACTAGCAAGCTATTTGTGACGTGCTGCACTAGTCGAGCAGTGGGGATCGGAGTACGAACTGGTTGATCGAGACGATGCCGAAAAGCGAGCGCTGATATGCGGCGTACCAGTCTCCGAAGTACGGACCGGCGTCAAGGCCTTGATGGTCAAAGGTGATCTTGATCAAGCGCGACAGCGAGCGGAAGCCCGGTACGGCGAAGGCTCATGGCCGCGCCTGTACTTCACCAAAGGCGGCAAGGGCGGCCTGAAGTTGAAGCGCTACCTCGATCAGATCAGCCAATCGACAGCACCCCGCACGCTGTGGTTCAACGCTGAGGTAGGACACAACCGAACCGCGAAGGCTGAACTGAACGCTCTTTTCCCAGAGACCAATGTTTTCGCCACGCCCAAGCCCGAGCGCCTTCTCCAACGAATCATTCAGATCGCGACGAACCCGGGCGACATTGTACTCGACTGCTTTCTCGGGTCCGGCACGACAGCCGCGGTCGCTCACAAGATGGGTCGCCGCTGGGTCGGCATCGAACGTGAAGCAGCCACCATCGAGGCGTTTGCACTGCCCCGCCTTCGGAAAGTCGTCGCGGGGGAAGACCCTGGCGGCATCTCCTTGGTTGAGACGCTGACTGGAGAGGACTTGGCCGAGGGCGTCAATCCTGGTGAGTCCCGTGCGGCGGCGAGAGTGCTCGACGCCTGGTACAAGTCAGGCGCCCTGGCTGATATCAGTGGACTCGACGGAGTAGGCGATGCCGCCATAAAGGAGCTCGTCAAGTTCCTCCGGGCTGCGGACAAGACCAAGAAGGAGACGATCTGGAACGGTGGCGGTGGCTTCCGCATGCTTGATGTTGCACCGTCGATGTTCGTGGAATCCCATGGCCAGTTGTTCCTCAGCGAATGGGCGACAAACGGGCAGCTGGCGGAGGCAACGGCGGCGCAGCTCCACTATGAATACGAGTTCGATCCGCCGTTCTGCGGCTGCCGAGGACGTTCCCGACTGACCGTCATCGACGGTCTTGTCAATGAAGATGTTGTCCGCCTGCTCGTCGGCGCCCTAGCCGATGATGAGCGCGTGGTCGTAGCAGGCACTGCCGTCGATCCGACGTCGCGGTCCGTGCTGCGCGAGCTGCGCCCCGGCTCCACTGTGCGCAAGATTCCGGAATCGATCCTCCACGACTACCGGCGCACGACCGGTTCCGAGGGAGTCAGCCGTCGCGTCGTGGCCAACGTTCAGCAGTCTCCCGCGGAGGCGGTCAACTCGTGAGTACTGTAGATGCCGGTGCCGACCTCGTTGATCTGGACCGTATCGAGGCGATCGCGGCGAGGCTCGATCTGCGTGAGCCGAATAAGGATGCGCTCCGCACAGCCGTACTGAGGATTGCCGCGCACTACGAGCTTGACCACGAGCCGCCGCCGTTCGAGGCAGTGCTCGATGTGGCAACGGGGGTCGGGAAAACCTACGTCATGGCATCGGTAATCGAGTACCTCGCCGCCGACGGCGTGAGGGATTTCGCTGTTATCACGCCGGGAAAGACCATCCTGACGAAGACCGTTGCGAACTTCACGGCTGGCCATCCGAAGAGTCTGCTGGATGGTATGGAGGTTCAGCCGGTTGTCATTACGAGCGAGAACTTCGCCTCGCCCGCGATGCGCACGGCGATGGAGGATCCGGAGCAGGTAAAGCTGTACGTCTTTACAGTGCAGGCGCTGCTCAAGCCGGAGTCCAAGGTAGGCCGCAAGACTCACAAGTTCCAGGAGGGGCTCGGCGAGGCCTTCTATGCACACCTCCAGGGCGTGAGGGACCTTGTGGTGTTTGCCGATGAGCACCACACTTATTACGGCAACGCCTTTTCGGGCGCCATCCGAAACCTACGGCCGCGTGTGCTCCTCGGTCTTACTGCCACGCCGCACAAGCGAACGCCACCGAGTCAGATCATCTACCGGTATCCGCTCGTTGCGGCGATCGCCGACAAGCTCGTCAAGACCCCGGTGCTTGTCGGGCGCAAGGATGATCGTGCGGACTTCGAGACCAAGCTGCTTGACGGGATCCGTCTCCTCGAGCTCAAGGCCGAAGCCATCACACGGTGGAGCGCCGAGTCCGGCGCGCAGCCCGTCGTCCCGATCATGCTGGTGATCGCGCCGACGATTGCCGAAGCCGACGAGATCTCGGCGATCCTGACGAATCCGAGTTTCGCTGGTGGTCGCTACGTCGAGAGTGTCCTGACGGTGCACTCCGATGCACCCGATCAAGCGCTCGCCGCACTCGACCGCTTGGAGGACACGGACAACCCCTACCGGGTTGTTATTTCTGTCGGGATGCTCAAGGAGGGGTGGGACGTCAAGAACGTGTACGTCATCGCCTCAATGCGGGCGTCTGTCTCAGAGATCCTCACTGAGCAGACACTCGGCCGGGGTCTCCGGCTTCCGTTCGGCCAGTACACCGGTGTCGAGTTCCTCGACACCCTCGAGGTCCTCGGTCACGAGCGGTACGAGGAGTTGCTGCGAAAGGCCGGCGTGCTCACGGAGCAGTTCGTCGACTGGCGTACCGCAGTGGTCCTCAAGCCAGACAGCCAGGGTCGGCTCATGCCGGTCACCGAGACGGAGAAGGTGCAAGCGCCGGTTGAGCTAGGCGACGGGTCTCTACCGCCTGCAGCCTCCCCGCAAGGCGAGGCCCCCGCCCCGGCCGCGCCTGCGATCCGCAGTGTCGAGGAGCACACAGAAGAGGCGGAAGAGCAGGTGGCAGCGCTCTCGCTTGAGCTTGCTCCGCGAGCCGACCGTCGGCTCCGGATACCGCTGCTCCGAATGACCGAGGTGCGGAGCCAGTTTTCGCTGGCTGATATCACCGAGTTGGAGCCTTTCCGGCGCCTGGGGGAGAGTCTCGCGGCCGATCCGGCGGGAAGCCTCCGCAGAGTCACCGTCAGCGCGCAGATCATCACCGGCTCGGACGGGCTTCGCCGCACCGAACTCGTGACGGCGCCCGCACTGGACCGTGTGGAGTCGCCAGCTCTGCTGTTCCGCCTTGCGGACCTTCGGGAGCAGCTCGTCGCCCAGATCCTCGGCGCATCGGTCGTTCCGGCCCGGGCGAATCAACGCGGACCCGCGGCCGACATCGTTGATGCGATGATCCACGGCCTGGGCACGTCCGCCGCGACCATCCTCAGCGGATACATGAACCGGGCCGCCGCTGGACTGATCCAACTGATCACAGACGAACATCGCAAGTTCGCCGCGAAACCGAGCTTCCAAGACGTACTCGAGTTGGTCGAATTCAGCAAGGTTCGAACTGCGCGACCGGAGACAAGTCTGGATCGGTTCGGCGCATTCCGAAAGTCCGTGGGCTACGAGTGCTATACGAAGTCGCTGTACGCACAGGACTGGTTCGACTCATCAACGGAACGTGACGTCGCCAACGTGCTTGAGACAGACGACACCATCGCCCTCTGGGTCCGGTTGCAAACGGGCGACCTGCCGATTCTGTGGAGCGGTGCACGGGAGTACAACCCCGACTTCATTGCCATCGACGCCGATGACGTGCACTCGCTCATCGAAGTGAAGATGGACAAGGAGATGACCAGCGCCGACGTCCAGGGCAAGCGTGAGGCCGCACGTCGGTGGGCGAACCATGTCAGCGCAGACGAGAAGGTCGGTACGCGCTGGCGTTATCTACTGCTATCTGAGACTGACGTGCGGACAGCCAAAGGTTCGTGGGACGCGCTCAAGAGACTGGGTGGTGCTCCGTCGTGAATTGCAGCGGCGGACTCCGGCGATCGCCGCTGTAGCGCATTCCTGTGCTCTTGCCGCTGCTCGCTGGTCGCGATGCGCCCACCCGCGGCGTGGGAGATTGCGCTCACTCCCAACCCCGACAATGATCAGCCGCTGGCGTCGGCATCTTCACGCACACCACAGGACCCGGCTGCATGCCATCCCGCTCACGCCGCGGCAGCCGCCCAGCGCCAGCGTTTCGTTTTCCAGCTTGGGTCGTGAGAACGAAGATTCTCACGAGGACGTGGCCAACATTCCTGGCGCCGCTTGAGCCCGCGCGCACGAGGGAGCGAGCGGAGCGGCTGCGCGCCCCTCGCACCAGGTGGTCAACGATGTGCGGCGGTCAGATCGGCGTGACCGTCACACTGTCTGCTGCACCGTGAAGGGCGTTGCCCTCCGGAGGAAGCGGTAGGAGGGCCGGAACGGGCCGGTCCCGATGTCTGGAGACCTGGCCGTCTACAGCTCGCGCTCGCTGTCGCGCTCCTCCCGCTCTGCCTGGCTGTCCGCGTCGCGTTCCCGGATCGGCTCGTCATGGAGGCGTCCGGTCTGCAGGCGTAGAAGCTGGGAGTGCTCCTCGCGCCCCTGCCGCCGGGCCGCCTCCTGGTCGTACTCGCGGCTACGGCGATCGAGTTCTCTGAGATCGCGGCGGTGAGCATCGGCCGCACGGTCGCAGAATCGCTGCGGATCGAGGATGGCCACTGACCGCCAGGCACCTGTGCCTGTCTCCCGGGCCATGATGAGGAGGTCATCGTCGCCGGTGACGATCATGTGTGCGTTGGTCTCGACGGCAAGGTCGAGGATCAGGTTGTCCTCGTGGTCGCGGCATTCGGAGACCCGGCGAGGTGGATCGAAAACCCCGCCCCCTGAGCGGTCCGCGATTGCGGCAACTTCGTCGATGAACGCTTCCACCACGTCGGGGTCGACGTCGGGGATGTTCTCGAGAATCGCGAGCGTGGTCGCCTGGATGATGTGCGGGCTGAGGTAGAGCGCATAGGACTCAATCCGCTGGTCGGCCATGATGCCGAGAAAGGTCTCTGGGTATCCGGCACGAACGGGAGGAACGGTGGGGAAGTCCTCGCCCTGGTGGTGGAGATAGAAGGTGGCTGCGTCGACGAGAACGTTGGCGTCAACGACCACACGGAACTGAGGCATGAGGCTGGAAAGTCTAGTCGGGTGACCGCGGTGATCGAGCCGCCGAGCCGCCACTTACATGAGTGGCGTGACGCTCCGTGTGAGCTGGTTGAATGCTGGGTAATCGAAGACCCGAGCTACGGGCCAGACAACTGCAGCGCTCTGTGGTGGCCAGATTTGCACGAGCCCGGCCGCATGCGAACTGCTGGCTGCTGAGACCGCCGCCGGGAACGTGCTTTAGAGAACTGCGTGGGTTCCCATGCCGCTGGCAGGCGAAGGAGGGGCGGGCGGCCGACCAGCCGGGTTCTTTGCCAGACGAGCCCGTGTCTCTTTGACGAGATTGCGGACCTCGTCACGGCTCAACCCTGCCGCAGCCCTCTTTTCAGAGATGTGCCCGGCAGCATTCGCCAGCCGTGCCAGGCTCAACTCTGCTTCAAGCCGCTGCAAGCCCAGGCGGATTACCCCGCTACGGCTGCCGTCGGCGAACACGTGGGCGAGACGGTCGATCGTGTCGGCCTCTTCCGGTGTCGCGGAGAACGTCAGGGTGATGGTTGAGCGAGCCATAGCCTGACAGTAGACACCTAAATACCCGATGTCAACCGGATGTCATCAACTGGTTACCAGCGCTAGCACACCCAAACCCCCGATATCGGCGCGAAGCCCCCTTCCTGGCCGGAGGGGCTGCGTGGCAGCGTTCGCGGACCGGTCAGGATGCCTGGTGAAGCTTGAGCGTCAGGCTCACCAGCGCCGACTTCAGCTCGTCGATCTCTCGCGTGGCCGCCTCGAGCGCATCGCCGCCGCCGCCGCGAATCTTGCCGAGCGCCGCCAGCGCGGTCATATCGGCGTCCGGCAGCGTGTGCAGGTAGCCCTCCGTCGTGGAAATCTTCGCGTGGCGCGTGGCCAAGTCGTTCCTTCACCACCTGGAGATCCGCACCACCGGCGAGGAGCCACGAGGCATGAGCATGGCGCAGACCATGCATCGTGCCCTCGACCCCGGCGGTCTTGAACGCGGGTTGCGTTGCAAGAGGTTTCCCAGGGGGAAACGTCTGCAACCACAGCAAGCTGGAGCTGACCAGGTACCACACCCCCGCGGCGTGCAGCGCCGAGCCGGAGAACCCGCCGCCCAACACGCTAGGCCTGCATCGCGTCATGTTCGCCGTCGACGACATCGACGACACCGTTGCCCGCCTGCGCGCCCACGGCGCCGAACTCCTCGGCGAGGTGGCGCAGTACGAGAGCGTCTTCCGGCTCTGCTACCTCCGGGGCCCCGCGGGCATCATCGGCGCCCTGGCCGAACAGATCGGCTGACGCGAGCCTGCCACGCGGGGGGCTGCCCGATGAGGGCGGTCCCTACCGCGATCGGAAACGTACGGACCCGAATCTCAGTCGGCGTTGTGCGGACGCCACTACACAGAGAGGTGATTCGATTCGGGTTCACGGGTTCGTGTAAGAACCGCCGCCGAATTCGCGACGCCTTTCGGGTACTGCCGGTCGTACCATTGGGCCCATGGCACTCCAGCCCCAGCCGGATCCGATCGATAAGGAGATCGAGCGGGTCCTCGGTGATAACCCGGGACTCCTCGAGGAACTCCAGGAGTGGGATCGCCGTTTCGCCGCCGGTGAGGTGAACGACGACGAATTCCTGACGACCGAAGAGGTCCGCCGTCGGCTGGGGATGTCTGCCCCTCCCGCGTGAGACTCCTCTGGAGCACCGCCTCCCTGGCGGACCTGGAGAGCGTGGCGGACTGGTCGTCGGTCCAGGCCGCTGCCGTCGTCAACGCGATGACGTGGATGGCGACCACGGCGTTCTCGCTTGGGCATCAGGTCGCGGGAACCGATGATCTGTTCTGGCCTGTTCCACCGCTTGGCGCCTTCTACCGAATTGAGGGAGAAACGATGCGCGTGCTGAGGGTCATCGACATGCGCCGTCGGAAGGAGCCATGGTGAGCGCGCCTCGATAACAGTGAAGGACGGTTCGGTGCGCTGCCATCGCGTGCGACGCGAAGCGCCCTTCCTGCTGAGGTGCTGCCGTGGTAGCGTCCGGCGACCGGTCAGGCCCCGGTGGGATGGATGATCGCGCCCATCCGATCCGCCGCATCTCCATCGACGCTGGCCACCGGGTGGGTGTAGACGTCAAGCGTCAAGCGGACGTCGGAGTGCCCGAGCCTGCGTTGTACGACCGTGGGGTGGATTCCAGCGACGAGCGCCAACGTCGCACTCGTGTGGCGCAGGGCGTGGAGCGAGACGGGGGGCAGTGCGGCAGCCTTGACCGTCCGCTGGAACATCTTCGTGATCGACTGAGGGTGCAGTGGCTCGCCGAGGTCGTCCGTGAACATGTGGTCGGTGTCCCGCCATGCCTCGCCGGCGCGTAGCCGCTCGGCAATCTGGCGCCTATGGTGCGCAACGAGTATCGCGACGGTTGCGGCGTCGAGTGGGATGACGCGGCGCCCTTTCTGCGTCTTCGGTTCGGTCTCCGTGACGCGCCAACCGTCGACGACGACGCGAGCGCGCCGGACGGTGATGGTGAGCAGCTCGGTATCGAGATCGGACCACCGGAGCCCGAGCGCCTCGCCTCGCCTCATGCCTGTCACCAGCATGAGGTACCACAGCGGCCCGAGCCGGTCCGCGGTTGTGCTCTCGAGGAACGTCCGCACGTTCTCGGCGGTCCAGATTGAGGGCTCGCGATGTTCCTGGCGTGGCGGGTCGACGAGGTTAGCCGGGTTGCGAGTGAGCAGATCCCACCGGACGGCGTCCGAGAGCGCGTGCCGGAGGATGGCGTGCGCATATCGTACAGAGCGGGCGCTGAGCCCCTTGTGGTCGTGGGTGCGGCCCGAGGCACGCAGTTCGCCGTACAGCGCGCTGATCCGGGCCGCGTCGAGCTGAGCGAGCCGTATGTTGCCGATCCGGGGGACGATCCACCGTTCGAGGATTACACGGTAGTTCTCGGCGGTGGATTCCCTGAGCGATGGCGCCACAGCTTCCAACCACCGGTTGAGATACTCGGCGACAGTCTGCTTACCGGGGTCAGTCCAGGTGCCGGCGTGGCAGCGTTCCAGAGCCGCGGCGAGTGCTCGTTCACACTCGCGCTTGGTCCTGAACCCGCTGACCCATTTCTGGCGCTTCTTGCCGGTCTCGTCGCGTCCGAGGTACAGGACGTAGCAGTATCCGGAGTTGCGTTTGCGGACGTGGCCTCGCATGCTGCTCGCCGTCTCACGTCGAGGGATTTGCTCCAGATTAGCGCCAAGGTTGGCAGTAACCCAAATGCGGCGGCTCAGACACCGTGTGACCTGCTGTTTTGTTGTCGGGACGGCGGGATTTGAACCCGCGACCCCTTGACCCCCAGGCATCTTCTAAGGCGAAATTACCAGCGAAAATCCTGTCATGAGCTGCGTTAGTAGATACGCGGCGATACGCGAACGTCCGTGGGCGTTCGCGGCGATTGTCACTCAGTTAGTCACTCAGCCGCTGACTTCTTGCGGCCACCTGGAGGCGGTTTGCCCAGGCGGCCGGGATGGGCGCCTGTGGGTCAATCGGATGTCCGGCGGCCTCCGCCGGGCGCTGTCACTGAGCTGCCGGATCTAGCTCCAGCCGCGGTAGGTCCCGCCGTCAAGCCGCCAGTGCGGCGTCGATTGCGGTACGCGCGGCAGTCGCGGTCTCGGCTTCAGAGAACTGAACCGCCCCGGAGGGCTTCGGTCATCTGCGCGGTACCGGCCCGGACGGTTTCGGTGACCGCAGTGCCGCTCGCCGCCGCCTGCTTGATGAACTGCCGCTGAGCATTCAGCTGAGCATTCACCAGCTTGCCGGCGGAGTCGAACGTCTGGTCGATCAAGTGCTCGGGATTCACTGGCGCAGCGGCCGACAGCGCCTGCTGAAATGTCCGGGTCCAGGTGTCGAGCAGGGTCAGCAACGCGTCCTGAGCCTGCTTGACCATCTCGGTGTATGGCTGCTCCTGCGGGTTTGCCATGATGTCTCCTCCATGCACACTGTGTGCTGGAACTCGGAGCCAGGCGGGCGAGAATCCCGGAAAGCTTCCCTGTCAACGCTCGTCTGCCTGCCCGGAACCACAGGGGCCGAAAGCCCCCGGACTTACCGCCGAAGGTCTGTTACCCCCGGGTACAGATCAGGCATACAGGTTCTGCTGCGTAGGTCAGCGAAATTGAGGCGGGCGAGCCCGGTCCTTACGCCGGGTCCTGTGCCCGGGGGTCGCTGACCCTCCTTCATCAACCCCAGCGGGAACCCAGGCGCCCAGCCCAGCGGGAACCTCGCATCCCTAATACGACTGCAGGCTGCCCTCGACTACGCCGCCGCGTTCCCGGCACCCCCGCCGGCAACAAACGGTGAGCTCCTCGGTGTGAAGTAGTGGTAGCACGGTCAAAAGAGGTCATTGAAGCAGGTCAGGCGGCCATTCTTAGTCGGTAACGGACACGCATGGGCGATGTGGTTGCTGCCGTTTGCTGCTGCCGGTCGAGCGGTAACTGTCGTAGCTCTGTGTTTAGGTACGAACAAACAAGCATCGATGACACGGAGGGTGCGCCCACCATGAGTGATCACATGATCGGTCCAGGCGACCATGAGCAGGCTGCTCACAATTCGTCCATGCAAGGAGACAACGAAACCGCCATGGTCTATGCCGTGCTAGCTCTTGCGTCTGCTGTCAACCGGCTTGCTGTGGCACAGGAAGTCATCGCTAACGAAGCTGTGAGCTAGCGCTAAGGCGCGAGTCGGCCTGTAGCCCGGGTCTTGTGCTGGAGGGTCTCTGAACTTGACTGATGCACTTGGTATGCCGCCTGACCCGCGGTTGAAATCTCACCGGTTCCCTACGCTTTTGGGCAGATCTCGCGGTGATGTGCCCCCGATGTGCCTCGACCGAATTCGCTCTATCAGTGGTCGGTGACGGGACCTCTGGGGCCGAATAGGTCGGATGCTCTGGCCCCAGTTCCGAATACGGTAACCGCTGTCGACTCGCTTCTGGTACTGGAGGTCAGCAACTTTCATGGCGGCAACTGGCGTGCCTAGACCGCCGTTGCCAAGTTGGTCGTTAAGGGAAGGTGTGTCGGTCTGTCATGCTTGGGCTGCTCCTTGAATACCGGTACTATTCCCTATGCGAATACAACACGGTTTACCCAGCCGTGAATCTCGTCGATCAATTGCTTGTAGCTAGCTACGCTGGGTAGGCTTCCGCTGTAACTATCACCATGTGCCGTATCATTCCGAATCTTAATGAGCGTGCCCAGAGCTCCCTTACGATCAGCGTCTTCAAGAAATTGCTTTAGATCGTCGTCCCACGGTCCCCCAAAGCGATCAAACAGCGATTGAATTGCCTGCGGGCCAAGATTGGGCGCATGTTTCCAATTAGATAGAGCAAACGATGCGGCCTGCGGTCCGGCGGTGGATTTTAGATAGCCAACTACTGCCACAAATATCAGTTGTTCTAGATACCCCGCCAGCCGCACACACATGTATTTGTGAAGTTCGCCTTGGAAGTTGATGGGGACGTCGTGCAGGGCGGCGCTATAGTTTATGTAGAGTGTATCAAGCTGTTGCTTTAGGCGGGCAGCCTCTCGTCGTGCACTGGTGATGTCCGTGATTGACTCCCCGGCAGTCATCTTGCCGCAAATTCCCCAAAGGCGGCAATGGATTCTTTCAGCCGCGCGTTCACACTTTCGAGATGAGACGTACTCTCGACTACCGCATCCCGATACGTCGAACTAGCGAGAAGCCGCTCCAACGCCCTCGATGCACCTTCGGAGCTCAGTCCACCCTTGTCTCTTGCGGCCAAGGTCGCCCCTACGAGCACGGCATCCGTGTGCGCCGCGTTGACTTGAGTGCCACTAAATCGCAAGACAGATCGACCACCGGCAGCGGCCAACGCCTCGGTTATTGTTCGGAACTCCTTGGTGATGGCGGCCGACTCCACCGATTCCATCTCGTGATGACGCGAAAGGTAGCTATTTAGAAATGTTGTCATGGCGGGCCTGTAGACCGCCTCTCCCTCCGGAACTTCTGACCGAGCCGAATTGCGGTTCCAGCCATGTTTAATCAGTTGTTCGGTGCTTTCAAGAAGCGCCAGGTAGCGCAGAATAAGCTCGTGATCCTTCAAGCGTGAGTGCGGTGGACCGAATAGAGCTCGCCAGCTCACGATGTTGTTGAGATCACGGAGCATTCTAATGGTCGATCCGGCAAACAAAGCTACGCGGATCTCCTGTGGCTGAAGCTTGATACCGCTGCTATTGATCCGCTCGAAGACACGATACACCGACTCCATATCTGCCCCTTGGGGCACAACTATCGTTGATTGGAGGATCGTCGTGTCGAGGAGCCGCTTGTCTGGCTCCAGCAAAGTCTTGTAGGTGAGCTCGCGCAGCTCCTCGTTCACAAAGTCCAGGCGAAATACTTTTTCTTTACCTGAAGGTCCGTATGTCCCTTGATAAAAGGCGCTTAGCGTCTTAATCCGCTGCTGACCGTCCAAGACAAGAAAACGCCTGTTTGGCTGCTCAACCAAGAAAATTCCCGGAACTGGATAGCCAAGAAGTAGTGATTCCACAAACCTATCCATCTGCCTTTTAGGCCAAACGAACCGCCTCTGGAATCCCTCAACTTCCCCGCCAGTATCCGCCGCGGGGTCGAAACTTGGCACTATGAGGTCACCACGATCGAAACGCCGGACCAGGCCTTCAACGTCAAAGTCCACCCCGTAGTAGCGGAGCGCTTGGTGCGCCGTAGGGGTATCGTCATCGGGGACATCAGCATCGACATCAACGACCTGTTCATCCAGCGGTGCGCTCTCAGCCTCAGTCGGATCAGGAAGGTCCTCGTCTGAGACCTTGCCCACGAGCATCCATACCGATGCGGAGCCGTCAGGCGCTGGTGGCGCTGCCTCACCTTTGGCCAAGGCGATCTCGGTGTCCAAGCCGACGGCTTGCCAGAGGCCGCTCACGGGAGCTGCGTCTCCCGTACTTACACTTGCTTGCTCGGGGTCTGCTGGCTTTGGGTTAGACGTCACGCCTGACACCGTACAAGGTGGCGACTACATCGGCTCCTGATTGTTGTCCTTGCGTCGCGGGTGGGCAGACGTACAGCCTGGCGCCGACGGAGCGGTGGATTTTACACGGGGGCGGCGGCTGTACGCTTGCCCGCGATCGGGCGGCCTTCCCAGGTCGGCCTCGTAAGCCCGATGGAGCCGCCGCGAGGGGTCCCCGTGTCAAATCCGCCGCGGCTCCGTGACTTCCCGGGTTCCCGCGGCCCCGTCTTGACTTTCGCGCCAGCCAGCCGGCGACAGAGGCCAGTCACGCGGGAGCGGAGCGGGAGCGCGACTGAGCCGTCCGAGCTGGCGGCGCGAGCGGCCCGGCGGGCCGCCTTGAAGACGTACAGAAAGTTCTCACAGCCGGGCTGAACCTAAGCAGGGCTGGACCTAGGCAGGGCTGAGGCTAGACAGGGCCGAGCTGAGCTGATTCGTGTAGGTGGGGTATGTACATGGTGGCCCTGGCCCGCTGGTCTGACCCGAGTTCCTGCCGGTGGAGTCCCTTAATTTGATCCGTCGTCCAGCCGCGCGGGCCGATCGTCTTTTCGAAGTAAGCGACGAGACGGCCGGGCAGATGCTGATCGTCGGCGGGCAGCTCAGATTGGCTGCACTCGATAGGAATATTGATGTAAGAGTCTGGATGCTAGGCTTGGCAGCGTCACGGTCGGGAGAAAAGCGGTAGATTCGGGTGTAGCAACTTGGGCCTATCAGGTCGGTGACCAGTTCATTGCGAGTTTGCGTGACGCCCAGGTAGGCCGCGACTAGAGCCGTCTAATACAGAGTACCGACGCTTAGCCCCGCCCCCGCAGCGTTGCCGAGCCGGCGTACCTAATAGGCCAGATAAACCGCCGCAATACTATGCCAGGGATGGAGCCATGCCGGAGGAGAACTCAACTGTATGGAATTCACACATTGGCAGTCGCAGTTATGACTCGGTACGCAATGGCTATCAGCAGGCCATCCTTGCGCAATACGAGGTCTACGTTGAAATGGCGGATCGAACAAGCCAGCGACGCAGCCTAACGAACACGTTTTTCCTAACGCTAAACGCCGCATTGGTCACCGTCGTAACTACTTTTCTTCCTGCTCGGTCCATCGACCCGGGTTGGCTCATTTTTCCACTCTTGGCACTACTTGTTCAATGCGCATCTTGGTTTCTACTTATCCGATCATATAGAATGCTCAATTCGAGCAAATACAAGGTAATTCATGAATTTGAAAAGCGACTGCCTGCTTCGCCTTGGCAAGCTGAATGGAACACTCTGATAACAGGAGCAGGGGTAGCCCGTTACTGGCGCCTTACGCGTCTGGAGCAGTGGACTCCGGCTGTTTTCGCAGCTATCTATATTTCAGCTTTCTGCTCGTACATCTTTCGATAGAGAAATCCGGACATCAAAGAAATTCAGTTTGTGGTGATCATCATGAATGGTCATTACCGCTCCACGATACCCAAGAATGAATGAAATGCTCGATTTATGAAAAAACGCTGGATCTGGGTATCAGAAATTAGCCTCCGAGCCTGCGCATAAGCTCGCCTCATGTCGCTGCCAACCTCGGGAAAAGAAAAATTTCTCGGCTTTATCTCCAGTCCAAGGAAAGATGCCAGGATCAGTTTAGTTACGATGCTTTCATATCTCTCGGACGGAAGATCTGTTAGGTCTAGGCATGCATTAATTTCTGGTCTGGTAATTATGGACGGAGCATCCAAGAAGCCAAGCAGCGCATCTTTCATCTCTGGGATCGTTACACCGTTCTCAACCAAGAGCGCTTCATATGCATATTGGGAGTAAGTCTCCTCGGCTGAACGGAAATCTTCCGCCTCGACTCGATCGTGTCGTCTATCGAGGGCGCGGCCCACTGCCATATTGCAGAAGTACACGACGTCCCGCGGTCGCGGCAGTACAACAGAAGTGATGTATTCTCTCGTGGGCTGGCCATCCACTTCAGGGCAGAAGTAAGTGTTCCATAGATCTGCCGCCTTACGAGATCCACCTGCACTCACCTCAAAGCGAGTCTCGATGACCGCTAGCAACGTTGCTGGATCACGCCACGCTATCGTCGACAATGGAAGCTTGTCGGGTTCCCGGGCTTCGTTGCGAAGGTATTCGTAAATATCACTTCTCAGAAAGATCGCTACCGTCAATTTTATGCGGTCGCGCCAAAAGTCTTGCTTGCCGAAGTCGCGCACGAGTCGTCCTCGTGCCGTCAGCAAGCCCAGAATTAGCCGGGCAACTTGTTTAAAGTCTGCGCCCTTCTCCCAACCTTTATCTAGGTTGTCGACAAAGACAGCGACTCGCTTCTTATCCTTAAGTATTGGGCCAAGTTCTTTGCGGAGTTGAGCTAGGGCCTCCGTATGAAAAGCTTCGTTGATTAGATTACGGGTTGTAGTCCCACCTGAAAGATTGGATGGTAGGTTTTCGTGTAGGTAATTAAGCGCCTGCTCTAGGCGGACTGACATGTCCATATGCACATCAAATGGGGCCGCGTGAGCATAAGCAGCGAATGACTGTTCGGCTTCGCTGCGCGGAATGCTGGGTGGCCGATCTTCAATCTTTGTGAGTGCTACGGATGCGATCTCCGTTTGTATTATGAAGCGCCAGAGTGAATCTAGAAAGTAATCACGTTGCGTGTCCCCAAGCCTACCAATTAGCGAGAAGAGGGTCGGAAATTCGAAACCTGGTGGCTTGATAAGGACAGCCATATTGTCCTTATTGGAAGCGATAAACTCATACGCTTGGGTGGCGTTTGCAGTTTTTCCAGTCCCGCGATGTCCGACAAAGATCGCGTCGCGAGCGGCTACGACTTCTTCATAGGCGGAAGTTTCGATGAAGTAGTCAATCAGCTCAGACAATTCATTCTCAGCCACGTGTTCACCGAAGCGCAGTCCTGAAAGAGAACCGCGAGAGGCCGCTCGTGGACTTTTCCAGTCAATACCAGCGAACGTTAGCGAGTCGATCCATCTTCTCGCTCTCCTTACGCAGTCATCGGCCGATTCATACGTGCTTAGCAAAGTTTGGTAGTCAAATGGAGCAAGATAGTTCTCCTCGGCGAGCATAATCATCGGAAGCTCGAACCCGTGCGCCATGCCCGCTACAAGAGCGTGCCTGCGGTTATGCAGAGAGGAGCGGTTGCGGTGCTGTCCAGCGAAATGAATAAGTACGCCTGAGGACTGCACTATTCTTGGCGCGTACCAGGTAATTGAATCCAGAGTTGATTCTTTGGGATCTGAGATTATAATTTTCAGGCCGTGCTGGCGGCGCCCATCCAGAAATGTGGATAGTCGATTCGATGCCTCGAATGGCTCAAATGTTGAGCAGTATAGTATAGATTGATCCTGATGGGCGCCAGGGAGAACCGGTTCAATCAGATCATCGTATACCGGAGTTAGGCTGCTGAGCGGATTAGACTTATTAAAATAGTCTACTAGCTGTTGGCTATTCTTATAGTATGTATATCCGATCGGATTCAGCATAGCCAGCTCCTTCCATTCTGACACGGCCTTACTAACTGTCGTGTCCAATGTGAGCCATATTGGCTTAGCCTTTGCGATGGCATAGCCGACTTCGAAGAGGACATTCTCACTTTGTTTTGTCATATCAAAGATGCACATTTCGGCTGCATCAATTCGCTCAAGTACTCGGTCGATGATTATGCGCCCGTCGACCAGCATTGTCTCCCAGAGTTGGGTTTCTTGACCACACTCGTCTTCGAGCTTGCGTGCTGTCGCTTTGATGGTCTCAGCGCTAGATTGCCGCCCGGCGGCATATCCGAAGAAGATCAAGCCCAACTCCCAGTGCTAGTGCGCCTCGGATGCACGTTAAGAGCCAAGTCTCCACTCCACGCGTGCTGCAGATGCGCCCCTAGATAAAATTCGCTAGGCGAGGCCGACGGGGAACGTGACGCTTCAGGCGACCCGCCGTCTTTGGCCGAGGTGAGTGTAGCGTACATGCATCTGGTGGATCAGACGTGAACCAATCGCATCCGGGTTCCCAGTTTTTCCAGCTAGCTTCTACGGGTCTTCGGAGTCATAAGTCTGCGTGTTGCTTTGTAAGGCAAGTTACGTCGTGTCTTGGACGAGCGCTCACGGGCTGAGCGAGGCCGTCGCCCAGATGCGATGCGCTGATGCCAGATGCCGGGTGTGAGGTGCAAGTGGTAGTGAAAGAGCGTTGGTCCGCTATCTGGGAAGCTTTGAACCTTCGCCTAGGACGTGGAGGTGGTCGAGGTACTGCCGGGTGCCTGTCTCGGTGGGGTACCGGTCATTGAGCACCCTGGTGAGGTCGCGACTGGCCATGAGAAGTGAGGGCAGCGACTTGCGCTGGCCGGTGAGGGCGCGTTCTCCCTGGTTTACGGCCTCGTCCAGGTCGCCTTGCCGTGCTGCAACCACGCCGAGAGTAATCCGAGCTTCGGCCAGGCGCATGGGTGCGCGTTCTCTGCCGTCGAAGTCGGTGCTTGTAGTACAGTCGCGGTTTTACATTCGGTGATGTTGGTGTTGCGGCGAGGATTCGCCTGCAGTCGCAACGGTAACGCTGAGTGACTGGTTTCGGTCGCGTGGCGGAGTTACAGCCGTGAAATTCGGGGCGGCCGTGCCGGGTTGCCTGATGCGTGACCATAAGCAATAACGACACGGCCGTACAGGCCAGGATAGAGGATGCCTTCGATACCGTGGCGAGGGCAGATGCGCAGGTCAGGACGGTGCTGGGACGGGTTCTGGCGCAGCGCCGCAGCGCGGGGACCGCGCTGGATTACGTGCGGGGGCTGGCGCCGGGGGTGAGGGCGAACTGCTGGGGCCTGGCGGAGGCGGCCGGGCACGAGAACCCGCACCGGATGCAGGCCCTGCTGCGCGGCTACCGGTGGGACTGGACGCGCCTGCGGGCGGAGCTGGCGGGCCTTGCGCGTGCCTGGCTGCCGTGCGACCCGGGCGACCTGATCGGGCCGGGGATCGCGGTCGATGAGACCGCGCAGCTCAAGGACGGGGACGCGACCGCGTGCGTGGCGCCGCAGCACGCCGGATGCACCGGGCACGTGGAGAACTGTGTCACCACGGTGTTCTCCGCGTGGGTGACCACGTCCGGGCAGGCCTGGGCGGATTTCGATGTGTTCATGCCGCAGCGCTGGGAGAAGGACTGGCGGCGGCGCCGGGCCGCCCGGATCCCGGGCAAGCTGGAGCGCAAGACGAAACCGCAGCTGGCCATCGGCCAGCTGGAACGGCTGCTGGATGCGGGCCTGCCCGCGAAGTGGGCGGCGTATGACGAGGTGTACGGCCGCAGCGGCGAGCTGCGCCGGTTCTGCGAGTCCAGGGGCCTGCCGTATGTGGCAGTCATCCCGCGCGACTTCCGCATCACCCTCCCGTCCGGGGCCGTGATCAAGGCCGGGGACGCCGCCGGGGACGCGGTCTTCGAGCGGCGCTCGTGCGGGAATGGCGCCAAAGGCCCCCGGTTCGCGGACTGGGCGCTGCTGGCCACCAGCAGCCCCAGGCACTTCCTGCTGATCCGCCGCCTGCTGTCCCGCCCAGGCGACCTGGCCTTCTACCTGTGCTGGGCGCCGGAGGGCACCCCGGCGACCATGACGTTCTTCATCACCATCGCAGGCCGCAGATGGCCGGCTGAGGAGACGTTCAAGACCGGGAAGGACGTCCTGGGCTGGGACCAGGCCCAGGCCAGGACCTGGGACGCGGTCTGCCGGCACACCGCCCTGGCCGCCCTCGCGCAGCTCCGCCACGCCGCCATCCGCAACGCGCTCTGCGGCGACATCACCCTCCCGGACGCCCCCGCCCGCGCAAGCCACGACGACGGCCGCGACGGCAAGGACGACGTCAGCGGCCCCGACCTGCGCATCCCGCCCGGCGACGCGCCCGTCCCCGTCCGCAGCCGGCAGCCCTGCCCGCCGCGCATCGGCGCCGTCAAGCTCACCATCGCCGAGACCGCCCGCATCGAACGCCTGGCCAGGCAGTACGCCGCCGGGCTGATCACCCGCGCCCGCCTCGCCTTCCACCTGCGCTGGTCCCGCTGGCGGCGCTGCCACCAGGCCAGAGCCCGCTGGCACCACTACAGCATCCGGCTGCTGGCCGCGGCAGCCACCTGAACTGCGGCGACCGGAAGGAGGTGACTCGATGTAACCGCAAACCCAGGCGGATCACGTCACAATCCGCGACACGGCATCGCCGCACCGTGAAAACACGACTGTACTACTTGCGTGGATGACTTCGCTGGCCAGGTTTTCGGCCATCTTGTCGTCGGCGAGCATGCGGTAGCAGTCCATGGCGTAGAAGTCGAATTTGGTCGGGTCAACGACAAAGTGGTGATCAAGGTTCTCCGGGTACGGCATGGAATCAAGCAGCCGCCGCCCCCGATCCAGGGCGACTTCGGTTTGCCGCCGGTCGCCGATACGAGCCCACGCCTTGGCCTCCTGGGCGGCGAGCTGCACCGCCACGCTGCTCTGCGGCGTGACCTCCGTCCCGGCCCGGGCTGCCGCGACCACGCCGTGGTAGTCACCGGTGGTCAGGTTGATCCAGGCGCGCATCTCGTGCGCCCACGCGATGATCTCGCCGTGGTCGGCTTCGGTGCCGAGCGACAGGGCCGCCTGGCGGGTGGTTTCCGCGGCCTGGCGGTTGCCGGTGTCGTACTCCACGCACCCCACTAGCAGGGCGACCCACCCGGCCTGGACCAGGATTTCGCGGTGCTGCTTGAGGGTGACGCGCTGGCCCTGGAGTGCGGTGATCCGGCGCAGCCAGGCCCGGCCCTCGATCAGGAGCTGATCAGCGGGCATGTACGGGTACTCCGAGCACAGCCGGTCCGCCATGATCCGCAGGCCATCGAGCGTGGCCCGATCCAGGTCGGAACGCTGCAGACGGCTGACCAGCTCCAGCGTGTCCATCCCGGCCATGGCCAGCACATCGGCCTCGGCGTCACGCTGCGGCGCGACCGGGAACATCGCGTGCGTCACCGTGCCGAAGGTCGCCGCGATGATCGGCTGGTAGAACTCCTTGGGCTGGACCTCGCCCGCTTCCCAGCGCTTCCACTGCCTGAGCAGGCTGGCATCGCCAGGCAACTCAGTGGGCGCATGCGCCCGCATCGCCCGCACTGCCTCGGCCTGGCTCCAGCCGCGCACATTGCGCTCGTTGGCGATCCGCCGCGCCCACGGCGGCCGGTCATCAACCATCAGAGGTGCGCTCCTCCGGTCGGGTCTGTGTCCCTTTAAGTGTCGCCGATGACGTGGGGGTGACACGCATGGTGACAGACGCTTGTCCCCTAACTGTCCACCTTTGACACCAGCAATGTCACTAGTTGTGCGCATTTGAACGCGTCAGGCTCGATTCCGTGGTCAACGGTTGGCCACGGATTTGAAGGGAGAGCCTGATGAAGCTCTACGTGGACACCAGCGGTAAGCAGGTCACGGTCTCGCGGGAGACGAGGGAGAAGACCGAGCAGAACGGCCGCCAGAAGCAGGAGCGCGGAACGGGCCGGCTGATGTGGTTGACGCAGGTGTTTGTCCTGGACGACGACGGCGGCGAGGTGATCACCGTCACTACGGCTGGGGAAAAGCCGAACGTGAAGGTGGGGCAGCTCGTTCACCTGTCCAAGCTGGAGGCCCTGCCCTGGGTGACCGACGGGCGTAACGGCGTGGCGTTCCGTGCAGAGGAGATCAAGGCGGCCTCGATGCCGCAGGTCAAGCCTCAGTAACCGGCATCTCGCATTTGCCGTGTACCTGAGTGTCCCTTCCGGTGCCCTGACGCTTAAGCGTCAAAAGCACTCATCCCTTTCCGGTCCGTGACGGGCAGGCATGCCCGCCCCGTCGATTTCGAGGAGAAACAGATGACGAACCTCGACCGGGTTATCACCGAGATTCAGCGCGAAGCCGCTGATATTCCAACGCAAGATCTGAGGTCCGATATTCAGGTCGGCCTCGACGTCCTGGACGCTGCGATCAGCGACCTGCATGCGCTGCGTCCCGAAGCCGATGTGATCGAACGGATCAGTGCGACCACCGACTTCATGGAAACGGTCATCACGATCGCCCTGTACGTCCGGGAACTGTGCAAACGGCCAGCGGACGAACCGGTGCCGGTCGTTATCACGCTCAACTGACCGGTAGCGCCGGGCCAGAAGAAGACCAAGTTCCTCTGGCCCGGCCCTGCGGGACCCATCAGGCGCAGCAACGCCTGGGCCCGCCTTTCCGCACAAACCCCCTGGTTAGGAGGAGGTTGCACCATGTCCAAGTCTAATCGCGGCGGCCTTACCGGTCGACGCTCCGGCGGCACGGTCACCGTCATCGAAGAACCGGTCCGCCGCTCGGCGGTCCGCAAAGCCAAGATCGTGTTCTGGATCTGCTGGATCACCATCGGCCTGCTGGCCGCCACCGTGCTGGCCAGCAAATGGCACCCCATCCTCGCCCTGCTCGCGGGCATCGGCATCGGTCTGATTGTGGCCGCTGTCATCGCCGCGCTGGTGATCGCCTGGCCGGTCCTGCGCGCCCTGTGGTGGTGGACCCCCGAAATCGGCCTCACCCTGGGCCTGGTCACCGGCTGGGTCGACCTCGCCGACCACACCACCCTGCTCATCCGCCTCGCGGTCGTCGTCTCCATCACCGGCGTTCCCGCCGCGATCCCGCAGGTCCGCCGCCGCGTGGTGGCCACCGTGTGGTGCCTGATTACCCGGCACCGGATCCGGACCTGCTTCGCCGAATTCATCATCACCAACCGCACCGGCAGCCTGCCCTTTCTCCTGCTGACCATCCCCACCTCGGTCGGGGAACGGGCCTGGATCTGGCTGCGCCCCGGCCTCGCCCTCAGTGACATCCAGGACCGGCTGGATCTGATCGCCGTCGCCTGCTGGGCCGATGTCGCGATCGCCGAATCGGCCTCGGCGTCCAACTCGGCGCTGATCCGGCTGGACATCAAGCGCCGCGACGCCCTCACCGGAGCTGTCGCCTCGCCGCTGCTCGGCCTGCTCAAGCCCGGCACCCCACCCCGGGACCAGGATCGCCAGGATCTGCCCGTGCCTACCGCGCTGGACCTGCCCGACGTCAGCGCCGCCGACGTCACCCCACCCCCCCGGCCCACCCGGCCCACGCCCACCCTCACCCGGGCGGACAGGAAGACACCCGCCCCCACCCCGGCCCCGACCGGCGTCGACCCCGACGTCGCCGACTACCTGTAACCCACTCACCCGGGGCCTTCACCCGCCGCTCTGAGCGGCCGATCCACCGGCGGAACCCCAGCCCGCAGCCTGACCGGCCCGGGCTGAGGTTCCCCCTCCCCGCAAAGGAGAACCCATGAACGGCCCCGCACTGACACCTGCCACCGTCCCGGTCGGGCCGCTGCTGACCATGTACGACCCGATCTTCATCGGCGTCGACGAATTCGGTGCCCCCGTCTACACCAAACTCATCTACCGCAACCTGCTCGCGGCAGGCGAACCCGGCGGCGGCAAATCCGGGCTGCTCAACACCTTCGCCGCCCACGCCGCCCTGTCGATCCGCAATCGCAACGTGCTGTTCGACGGCAAGCAAGTCGAGCTCGGCATGTGGGACGACCTCGCCGACGAATTCGTCGGCCCCGACCTCGACCACGCCCTCATCACCCTGCGCCGCCTGCAGCGCGTGATGGACAACCGGTACACGTGGCTCCGCGCGCACCGCCGCCGCAAAATCGAGCCCACCGATCAGGTGAACGTCATCACCTCGATCTTCGATGAGATCGCCCTGTACTCCACCGTGCTGGGCACCGAAACCCAGCAACGCGAATTCGTGGCCCTGTTCCGGGATCTGGTCGCCCGCGGCCGCGCCGCCGCCATGCCGGTCATCGCCGCCACCCAAAGGCCCTCGGTGGACATCATCCCCAAGTCCGTCCGGGACCTGTTCGGTTACCGGGCCGCGTTCCGCTGCACCAGCACCGGCAGCAGCAACATCATCCTCGGCGACGGCTGGTCCGAGGCAGGCTTCGACGCCACCACCATCGCCCCCACCAACCCCGGCGTGGCCTACCTGATCGCCGAAGGCGGCGTCCCCCAGAAAATCAAAGCCGCCTACCTCACCGACGAGCACATCATCGCCCTGGCCGACCACGCCGCCTGGACCCGCCGTACCCCCACCCCGGCCACCCCACCGGTCATCACCCCGGCGACCAGCCACGTCGCCTGAACCCAGAAGGGAAAACCCTCATGTCCTACAGCACCGATCCCAAGGCCCGGGCCAGTTTCATTGGCGACCTGCGCGCCCTGGCCGACTTCCTGGACACCCACCCGGCCATCCCCGTCCCCCGGTACGGCGAGGACCTTACCTTGCTCGCCGCCAGCACCGACGACGGCGGCCGTGATCAGGTCAACCACGTCGCCTGCCTGCTCGGCACCACCATCACCGACGAGACCGCCAGCGGCGGCCATTACCGCGCCGAACGCGCCTTCGGGCAGATCACCTACAGCATCGTCTCGATCCCCGAAGCGCACATGGCCGCCTATCACGCCCTCAACTCCTACGACGGCTGCGTCACTCCTGACGCTTAAACGTCAAATCACCTGGAAGGACCCGTCATGCCGGTCACCATCCTCGATTACGTCACCTCCATCGTCGGCGACAAGCCCGCCCACCCCGCCGAGGACTTCTACCGCAACGGCGTCGCCATGCTCGGCGGCTGCCAGTGCTGCTACGCCATGCTCGGCGCCTACAACGCCTACCCCTCAACGTCTGGTTACTGGCGCTGCGCCGACTGTATCGGCGACACCGGATTCGCCACCATCGCCGAATTCACTCAAGCACTCCTCGCCGCGCGCCGCGAGGACGATAACTCCGCTGAGGAGCGCGAACCATCCGGCGAGGTGTGGGAACCATGACCACCCGGACCCGCCTGCCCGACTACTACGCGATTCTCGGCGTCACGCCCGATGCCACGCTTTCCCAGATCAAGAAGGTGTACCGGAAGCTGGCCCGCCAGCATCACCCCGACACCAACCCCGGCGACTGCAAGGCTGCTGAACGGTTCAAGGCCATTACCGAGGCCTACGAGGTGCTGACCGACCCGGGCCGCCGCAAGGCCTATGACGCCACCCGGCCCCCGGTCACCAGCACCACCATCACCACCCCCGGTCCGGACGGCCCGGCCATCAGCGGAATCGTCCGCGTACTGGAAGACATCTGGCGCTCGATCCGCGCCCGGCACGGCGAGATCCCGGCCGTGGTCATCATCATCGCCAGCGGCACCGAACGCAAACAGCCCATCTGGGGCCACCACGCCCCCGGCCGCTGGCAGGCCGGAAACGAGCAGCGCGCCGAAATCATGATCAGCGGCGAAGGCCTGCGCCGCACCCCACGTGACGTCCTCGGCACGTTGCTGCACGAGGCCGCGCACGCCCTGGCCGCCGCCCGCGGCATCAAGGACACCAGCCGCCAGCACCGCTACCACAACACCAAATACAAGATGCTCGCCGAAGAACTCGGCCTGACCGTCGCCTTCGACCCCACCATCGGCTGGTCCATCACCACCGTCCCCGACGAAACGGCCGAGGACTACGCCAGCCAGCTCACCGCCCTGCAAGCCGCCATGACTCTGTGGCGGACCGATGAAGAACTGGCCCCCACCGCGCGGCGTAACTCCAACCTGATCGCTGCCATCTGCCCCTGTGGACGCAGCATCCGCGCCGCCAGCTCGACCCTGGCTGAGGCACCCATCGTGTGCACCGTCTGCGGCGAACCCTTCACGGCCAAGAACGCTGACGCTTAACCGTCAAAGCCGTTCACGGCCCTTTCCGCACGCCACCTCTGCCCGGACCTCTGCCGGGACGCGACGCGGATTTCTTCCCCCAGTACACGGCACGGGGACTGGTCCTTGCCTGCCCAGACATGTCCGGTCCCCGGCCGTCCACCACCCCAGCAAGGACGTGGACAACTATGGACCCTACCCACACCCATGCCGGTCACCTCGACGAGTGCCGCGCACGCGGCATCTGGATCGACTTCTACGACCCCGACGGCGACCGCTACGGCCTGCCCACCTACCCGTGGCGCTGCGCCCCCGATGGGCTGCTGACCATCCGTCAGCTGCGCGACAAGGGCCTGCGCCCCGGCGGCCAGGACATCGCGGCGCAGATCTTGTGGCGGCGGAAGGGCAAGCGCCGGGTGGCCTACCTCTACCGCATCGATCTGGCCCTCCCCAAACGGGAAGCCACCCCTGCCCAGTGGGTGGCGATCGGCCGGGCACTGGCCGCCCGCCGCACCTGCCGCACCTGCCGGACCCTGAAGGACTACTACATCCCGCGCTCAACCGGTGAATGCAACGACTGCGCGGCCGGGGGCTACCAGTGATGGCCCCGCGCTCTGATCGGCGATCGGGTGTCAACCGAAAGTTGACACCAAAACGGCGCAAACGGCTCATCGAGAACGACGACTATGCCGCGTTCGTGCAGCGCGTCATCCGCGCCTACAGCCGCCGCGTCGCCTCCGGTGACATCGACGCCCTCACCGGCATGGCCAACCTGTCCGGCGACCTTGATTACGCCATCGCCGAGGCCATCACCGCGCTGCGGGCCCGGCACGGGTACTCCTGGGCCGACATCGGCCACCGGCTCGGCATCACCCGCCAAGCCGCCCAGCAACGCTGGGGCGACACCTCCTGCACGGTCACGAACCTCGACGGCACCGGCCCCACCGGGAGCCGCCCGTGACCCCGACCGGCCCGATGCTGGCTCCCGCACCTGGACCCCACCACGGCCCGGGTACGGGGGCGAACACCGCACCCGGCTTCCCCGGCATCTTGGACCCCTGGCGGGTGCAGGCCCGCGACAGCGCGTTCATCCGCGCCCGCGACGGCTACCTGGTCACCATCCGCCACGACCCCGACCCACCGGAGTACTTTCCTGCCAGCGACTTCCGCCCCGACGCCTACGACCGGTGGCTCGATCACATCTGGCCCGCCGCCGGATGCACCCACCCCATTCGCCTCGGCGGGCAGATCCACCACGTCGACCCCGCCACCGGGGAAATCACCTCCACCACCCCGACCTCGGCGCTGCCCGATGGGGTGATCTACAAAGCCTGCGGCAACCGCCGCACCTCCGCCTGCCCGAGCTGCGCGGAGACCTACCGCCGTGACGCCTTCCAGCTGATTCGCGCCGGGCTGATCGGCGGCAAAGGCGTCCCCGCACACGTCGCGGGCCATCCGGCCGTGTTCGCCACCTTCACCGCCCCGTCCTTCGGCCCGGTCCATTCACGCCCGGTCCGGACCCACACCTGCACGAACAAGACGTACTGCCGCTGCCAGCCGCAGCCCTGCCACGCCCGCCGCGACACCGAGATCTGCCCGCACGGCCACAAGCTCGCCTGCTTCACCCGCCACCGGGCCGATGACCCCCGGCTCGGGCAGCCGCTGTGCCCGGACTGCTACGACTACCCCGCGCACGTGGTGTGGAACAACCACACCGGCGAGTTGTGGCGGCGCACCAAGCAAGCCATCGAACGCCACCTCAACCAGCTCGCCCGCCACCGCGGCCTCCCCTACGGGGTCCGCGTCTCGCACGGCAAAGCCGCTGAATACCAGGCTCGCGGCGCGGTCCACTTCCACGTCCTGCTCCGCCTCGACGGCCACGACGAGCACGACCCCGGACGGCTCCTGCCCCCACCCCGGGGCATCACGGTCGCCGACCTGGAGGATGCCACCCGGCACGCCGCCGCCACCATCAGCTTTCTGACCTCGCCGCATCCCGCGATGCTGGCTGGGTGGCGGATCGGCTGGGGACCCGAACAGGACGTGCGGGTCATCACCGTGCGCGGTACCGGCACGGTCACCGACCTCATGGTGGCCAGCTACCTGGCCAAATACTCGACCAAGGGCACCGAGGTCACCGGGCATGCCTCCAAACGTCTCACCCCTGCCACCGTCGGCCTGTACGCCGACGCCGCCGGGACTCACGTGGAACGGCTCGTCCACGCTTGCTGGAAGCTCGGTAACCATCCCGACTACACGAGCTTGCAGCGGTGGGCGCACATGCTCGGCTTCGGCGGCCACTTCCTCACCAAAGCCCGCCACTACTCGATCACCTTCGCCGACCTGCGCGCCGCCCGGATCACCTACCGCCGCACCCAGGACCCCGGACCTGAGCATCAGCCCATCCGCACCGCCGACCACGCCGAGGAGGAAACCACCCTGATTGTCGGCAACCTGTCCTACGCCGGAACCGGCTGGAAAACCAGCGGCGACGCCCTCCTGGCCAGCACCGCCGCCGACCAGGCCAGAAAACGTCGTGAGGCAGGACGTGGCGAACTCGCTGACGAATACAACCGCATCACCGATCGCCAGGCCGCATAACCCACCTGCTGCCAATTGACGTTTAAGCGTCAAAACCTTATGAGGTAACTTCACGGGAAGGGGAAGAACCGTAATGGCTGTCGTGTCAGCACCTGACTTGGAGCAGCTGAACGACCTTCAGCTCTACCGGGTCAAAGATGCGATGCGGCTATTGAACCTGAGCCGCACCGTCATCTATGAACAGCTCCGGGCAGGACGGCTCCGGTCGGTCCAGCAAGGCCGGGCCCGGCTAATTACCGCCGACGCGATCCGCGATTACATCACTCTCCTTAAGGACGAAGCGAAGGAGATATCAACGTGACAACGCGGAGGGCACGCGGCGACGGCGGCCTGCACTGGGATGATAAGCGTCAGCGCTGGATCGCCTCCGTGACCATCGGCCACGACGCCCAGGGTAAGCGGATCACCCGCAAAGCTAGCGGGAAGACCAAGACCCAAGCCAAGACCAAGCTCCGCGAACTCCTCCGCGACCAGGACGACGGCGTGCCCACTCCGGTAGACGGCTACACCGTCGCCGACGCGGTGGCCTACTGGCTCACCTACGGGTTGCGGGGCCGTGATGAGGCCACCGTCTCCAACTACACCACCTTGGCCAAGACGCACATCCTGCCCACCCTCGGCAGGCGGAAACTGCGCGAATTGTCTGCCGAGGACGTAGACCAATGGCTGACCACTGAATCACGCCAATGCAGTACCCGCACGCTGCGGCTGCTGCATTCCATTCTTAGCCGCAGCATCCGCAATGCGCAGGCACGCGATAAAGTACGCCGCAATGTCGTTTCGCTATGCGATGTGCCAGCGGGCCGTAAAGGGCGGCCGTCTAAAGCGCTCACCCTCAGCCAGGCAACAGACATTATCAAGGCTGCCTCCGAATCACGGTTGTACGCCTACATCGTGCTTTCCCTGCTGATCGGCGCGCGTACGGAGGAGCTGCGTGCCCTGCGCTGGTACCAGGTGGACCTGTCCGGGAACCTGGACGCGACCATGCCGGTCCCGCCGTCAATCTCGGTGCTGCGCTCGGTCCGCGCCGGGGGAGACACCAAAACCCGTCGGTCCCGGCGGGCTCTGGCCATGCCGCAACGGTGCGTGGACGCGCTCAGCGCGCTGTGGGACACGCGGCCATGCCCGCACACTCATCGCGCTGAGTGTGACTGCCTGGTGTTCACCAGCCGTGTCGGGACGCCGCTGGACACGCACAACGTGCGGCGTGACTTCCGGAAGGTCGCCGAGGCCGCAGGGCTCACAGCGGGGGAGTGGACACCCCGCGAGCTGCGGCACAGCTTCGTGTCGCTGCTGTCCGACGACGGCATGCCCATCGAGCACATCGCCCGCCTGGTCGGACACACCAGCACGGCCGTCACCGAGACCGTGTACCGGCAGCAGATCCGGCCCGTCATCGTCGGAGGAGCCGAGGCGATGGACCGCATCTTCCGCGAGCCCTACGGCATCTGAGCCGATAGTCACTCACTTAGTCACTCAGAGGCCGATTCCATGATCGGAAGTTGCCTCTGACCAGTCGGGACGGCGGGATTTGAACCCGCGACCCCTTGACCCCCAGTCAAGTGCCCTACCAAGCTGGGCCACGTCCCGGTGCGCCAGGCGCACACACCCGCCGAATCTGGCAGGCCCTCATACCTTAGCGCAGCCGGGGTGTTCCCGGTGCCATCAGAGGGGCCGCCACCCCGGCAAGCCGCCCCCGCCCAGGCTGCCGCCGCCGCGCCAAAGACTGTGTGACGCTTTCCGCGGTATGCACGGATTTCCGCACACGATCCGGCGCCCGCTCGAGAGCTGTGATCACCGCGTGACGTCTTCCGCTTCAAGCGCGGGTTTCGTCACACGATCACGAGGACTCCAGGCGACGCGGGGCCGAAGATGCGTGCACGAAGACCCCAGGCGACGCGGCCGCCGTCGATGAGGGTCAGGCGGCGGGGGTGACCAGCACGGAGGCCTCCAGGGAGATCCGCGAGCTGCGGCGCAAGGTCAGCGAACTGGAGCGCACGACCGGGATCCTCACGGCGGCGACGAGTTTTTTCGCGCGGGAGCACGACCCGCTGCGCCGCTGATCTGCGCGTTCATCGACGCCCACCGCGGCCGGTTCGGGGTCGTGCCGATCTGCCGTGCCCTGACCGGGCAGGGCATCCAGATCGCCCCGAGGACGTACTAAGCGCGCCGGTCCCGGCCGTCGTCGCAGCGGGCCCTGGCGGATGCGGCCGTGACGGAGATCCTGGCCGGGAGCTGCGAGCCCGGTGAGGGCGGCCGCCGGCCGCCGGAGTGCCTGTATGGCAGCAGCGTGAAGATGTGGGAGCACCTGAACCGGCAGGGCATCATGGTGGCGCGGTGCACCGTGGAGCGGCTGATGCGGGCCAGCGGGTGGCGTGGCGTCACCCGCGGCCGCCAGGTGCGCACCACCATTGCTGACCCGGCGCACAGCCGCGCCCCGGTCGGGGATGCCCTGGACAACGCGCTGGCGGAGACGACGATCGGGCCGTACAAGACCGGATGCACCCGGCCCGGGTCACCGTTCCGGACCGGCCCCATCCGGTCGCTGGCTGACCTGGAGGAGATCACCAGCGCCTGGGCGCACTGGTACAGTACCGCCCGGCTCGGCCGAGGGCCCCCGGCCGAGGCTCAGGCCGGGTACTACCAGAGGCAAAGGACGCCGCGTGAGCGCGGCGGGCCCGCTTCGCGGGCCGGTGAAAAAGGGAAGGAGGCCGCTTCGCCGCCGCTCATCGTCCGGGCGCGCCGCGCAGGCTACGGGGCCGCTCCTCCGGCCTCCGGGGTACTGCGCGTCGCGCTGCGCGCGACAGCCCTGCGGGCTGCCCTGGACCCCGGAGACCTCGGCCGCCCCTGGCAGCTGGAAGAGCGAGCAGGCCAGGGCCTGCCCGGCCGGGCGCGCGGGCACCCGGCCGTGGCGGGCGGCTGCGGATACCTGGGCGCCAGCGAATAAGCCGACTGGCGTTGGATAGTCAGAAAGAGCAGGAAAAATCATACAAATCCAGGGCTGGGCTTCAGACCCGGTAACATCATCACAGCAGGGCCACCTGGCGAAGCTGCGTGACACAAAACCAGGTGTGCATGAAACCCGGGATGCTCCAGGGCGGCCCGCGAGTGCCCGGACGGCGATGATTCTGCGGGCACGGGGCGGCGGCGGGTCGTGCTGAAGGCCGTGCGGGCCGGGATGTGAACGTGGCGGGGCGGGATCAGACGATCATCAATTACCGGCGTCGGGACGAGTGAGCACGGGTGCGGGGCAGGCGAGCGCGCCGGGTCAGGCAGGAGGCTGCCGCGGGGCGTTACGCGTATGTCGCGGCCGGGGATCAGTTCATCTTCGACGTCGGCGCGGCCGGTCGGGAAGGGCCTGTGGTGCCGGGGCTGCTGCCGCGGGATGTGCGGGCTTTCACCGGCCGGGAGGGTGAGCTGATCATAGGCACTTACTGCGGATGGGGCGAGTGCGCCATGGACAGGTGCGAACCGACGCCGAGGAGGGACGATGGCCGGGAACGACGTTACCGAGCCCGCGGTGCGGGCGCTGATAGCGGCGATCAACGACGGGGACCGCGAGGCGTTCTTCGCCGCGCTCGCACCGGACGCGACGATGTCCGACGACGGCACCGACCGTGACCTGGCCGGATGGGCCGATCGCGAGATCTTCTCGTCCCACGGCCACCTGGACGTCGTCTCGGCCGAGGACGGCGGCCGCGAGCTGATCGCCGCCTACCGCAACGACACCTGGGACGAGATGCGCACCCGGTGGGCGTTCACCATCACCGACGGCAAGATCAGCCGCTTCGAGACCGGCCAAGCCTGACAGGACCACCAGTCAGGCCGTCTAGCGTCTAGCTAGTGCTAGTTACAAAGTAGACAGCATGGATGAGAAGCTGCTCGCCGAGGCGAAGCAAGCGCAGGAACGGCTGATCGACGCCGAGCGCGACGCCGAAGTGGCCCGGGCCACTTCGGCCAGGCGGTTCGCCGCCTGCACCTGCGCGGCGCGTCCCTGCGCGAGCTGGCCGCCGCGCTCGGCCTGAGCCACCAGCGGGTGCACCAGATCGTCGAGGCGGCCGGCGGCTCCCGCCGCTGGAGCCGCCGGCGCGATCGGGACCCCGACCTGTTATCCTGCACGTTCTGCGGGCGGCCGCAGGACAAGGTCCGCAAGCTGATCGCGGGTCCGGGCGTGTATATCTGCGAGCGCTGCGTCAGCCTGGCCGGGAGCGTGATCAGTTCGGGCGACCCGGCCAGCACCCGGCTCGGCGCAATGACGGCGGCGTCCGGGCAAACAAGCAGGCCCGGTGCAGCTTTTGCGGCAAGTACCGGCATCAGGTGGCCGGCCTGGCCGTCATGCCGGAGCGGACCGCGGGGCAGCCCCCGTCGTCCGCCGCCGTCTGCGCGGAGTGCCCGGAGCTCTGCGACGAGATCGTCGGGGACGAGATCCCTGCCCTGACCGGCGTCGGTGCCGGCACCGACCGAGCGCGGCGCCGCCTCAGGTGAGCTCGCTCAGCCGAACCGGACGGCCAGCCGGCGGTACAGGAACGGCGCTGTGACGCGGACCATGCCGGGCAGCCGTGTCCAGCCGGGTATGTAGAGGTCCTCGCAGCCGCGCTCCGCGGCCGCGCAGATCAGGCTGGCCACCCGCTCCGGCGGGACCGGCCGCGGCCGGGCCCGGACGTACGGCGCGCCGCGGCGGGCGAAGAACGGTGTGTCGGCCACGCCGAGGATCACGTGAGTGATCCGCACCCCGGTGCCGCGCAGCTCATAACGCAGCGCCTCGCCGAACGCGCTCAGCCCGGCCTTGGCCGCGGAATACACCGCCTCCCCGCCGACTCCGACGCTGCCGGCGATCGATCCGACCAGGACCACCTGGCCCCGGCGCCGGGCGAGCATCGGCGGCAGCAGCAGCCGGACCAGTTCGATGGCCGAGACCAGGTCGACGGTCAGGATCTCCTCTGCCCGGCCCGGCGGCATCGCCGTGAACGGCCCGGCCCACCCCACCCCGGCGCAGGCCACCAGCAGGTCCACCTGCCCAGCGGCGGCCAGCGCAGCGCGGGCCAGTTGCTCCGCGCCGGCCACGCAGGCCAGGTCGGCGGGCAGCGGGACCGCGCCGGTGCGGTCCGCCACCTGCGCCAGCCGGCCGATGTCCCGCCCGGATAGCAGCAGCCGCCAGCCGCCGGCCGCCAGGCGGTCCGCCACCGCCGCCCCGATCCCGGACGACGCCCCGGTCACCAGGGCAACGCCGGACCCGCCATTGGGGAGCGCGCAGGTGTCCATCTGCTGTGTCCAGCTTCTCTTCGTCCCGCGGGCGGGTGGCGTCCGGTGGCTCGAACGTCAGTGACCGTACGGCACAGCACGTGTCGTTCGCGTCCCCTGAATTGATAGCCTGCCGACGCGGAGCTCAGGTACGAGCTTCGAGGACGCGGGCCAGCGCGGCCCGGTTGGTGACCTCGAGTTTGCGGAACACCTTCCTCAGGTGATAGGCGACGGTGTTCGCGCTGATGAACAACTGGCTGGCTATCTCCACGTTGGAGGCGCCCTCGCTGGCGAGGCCGGCGATCTGCAGCTCTTGCGGCGTGAGCTCGTCGCGCGGGCTAGACCTCCGGCCGCGGACATGCTCGCCGGTGGCGAGCAACTCGACCTGCGCCCGCCCGGCGAACGCCTCGGCGCCGATGCTGTCCAGGATCTCGTACGCGCTGTACAGCGCGACCCGGGCATTGCGCCGGCGGTGCTGACGGCGCAGCCACTCGCCGTAGATCAGGTGGGCCCTCCCGAGCTGCGGCACGATCCGGCAGCACCCGAGGTGCTCGATGGCGCCGCGGTACAGCTCCTCGGCGTGCTCGTCCTTCGCCAGCAGCGCCCGCGACCGGAGCAGCATGCCCAGGGCCCAGTCGGTCCCGGTGGCCCGGGCCCGGGCCGTGAACTTCTCCAGCGCGGAAGCCGCATGCCCGACCGCACCGCACCTGGTCGCCGCCTCGATCAACTCGGGCAGCAGCTCGACTTCGGCCGGCATGCCCTCCCCTGATGCGTTCAGGGCATGCCGGAGCGCGGCTTGATAGTCGCCGACGCCGAGCTCCAGCACGGTCAGCGAGATCGCGGTGAAGCCGATCACGAACCCGTACCCGGCCTGGGTAGCCTCGCGCAGCTGCGTCGCGGCGAGCGGGCGGACTGCCGCTTCCCGCCCGCGCCACGCCAGCACCGCGAGCTCGCTGACGCCGGCTCTGAGATCGGCCGCGAGCCCGGTCGCCGCGACCAGTTCCCGGGCTTCGGCGTTGGCTGTCTCGGCGGCGGCAAAGCGGCCCGCGAGCGCCTCAGAGTAGCCCAGCAGCCCGAGCGCCAGCGCCATGCCGGCCGGGGAGCCGTGGCTGCGCGCCTGCGCCACCGCCCGGGCGCAGCTCACGTGCAGCGCCGCGTCGTCCAGCAGGTCGTACGCCGCCATCGGCGCAATGAACGCGAAGCGCAGATGCGCGTCACCCGGGACCTGCTGTGCTGCGGCGAGCGCGATCGCCTGGCGGAGCCGGGCGATGCCGGCCTCGTCCTGGTGCTGATCCAGGGCGGCGAAGCCCTCGAGGGCCAGCCCGACGGCGCGGGCGTGCGCATCGCCCGGGCGCGGTGCCATCCGGACCGCCCGCAGCAGCTCGGCGTTGCCGGCGCCCCGCGCGAACCGGCCGGCGGCCAGGGCCGCCTCAAAGGCCTCGAGCAGCGCATCCCACGCCAGCCGGGGGTCGAGCGGCTGCAGGGCCAGAGCCGCGTCGAGCAGTAATGGAGCAGCCTCGGCGGGCTTACCCAGCACGTACCGCACGGTTCCCTGCAGTCGTTTCGCCTGCGCCCGGGCCAGCGGGTCGTCGAAGTGCGGTCCCACCCTCTCCATCAGCGCGACCGCGGCACCCGGATCGCCGGCGTTGAGCCTGGCCTCGGCGGTGGCGAGCGTCACTTCAGCCCGCCTGGCCCGGTCGGACGTCAGCTTGGCCGCGCGCTCGAGGAACGCGGCGCAGCGGGCCCAGTCACCTCGGCTGCGCGCCCGGTCCGCCGACCGGGCCAGCTCGCCGGCGATCTCCTCATCGGCGCCGCTCGCCGCGGCGGCGAGGTGCCATACCCGGCGGTCGGGGTCAAGCCCGGGGTCGCTCGCGGCCGCGAGCGCCTCGTGCGCGCGCCTGCGCTCGGCCGGTGCCGCGCCATAATACACGGCCGAGCGCATCAGCGGGTGGACGAACGAGATGTGCGGCTCGAAGCGGAGGATCCGCTCCATCCCCGGGGTGTCCCCCGCGTCGGCTCCGACCTCCAGCAGCGCGGCTGCCTTCCAGAGCAACTCGTGCTTCCCCGACGGCTCGGCCGCGGCCAGTAGCAGCAGCCGCCGCGCGGCGGCCGGGAACGCCCGGACATGCCCGAGGAACGTCCGCCGCAGCCGGTCGCCAAGGCGCAGCGGCTCGGGCAGGGGCAGCGCGCCGGCCAGCTCAGCCGGTGACAGCTCACGGCCAAGCTCGATCAGCGCCAGCGGGTTGCCGTCGGTCGCCGCCAGGATCCGCCGCGCGACACCTTGGTCCAGCGGTCGCCTCGCCGCGCTCGCCAGCAGCTCCTGCGCCGCTTCATCACGCAGACCGGTCAGCCTCAGCTCGGCCAGCCCCTCGAACGCCACCGCTTGCTGCTCCCCGTCGCGGACGGCGAACATCATCGCCACCGGATCGTCGGACAGCCGGCGCGCGACAAAGCCGAGCGCATCGGTCGAGGCCTGGTCAAGCCACTGCGCATCGTCGATCACGCACAACAGCGGCTGTTCGAGCGCGGCTCCCGTGATCATTGTCAGCGCGGCGATCCCGACCAGAAAGCGGTCCGGCGGTGGGGCCGCGACCAGCCCGAACGCCGACCTCAACGCGTCTCGCTGCGGCTGAGGCAGCCGCTTGAGCGACCCCAGGAACGGGATCAGCAGCTGATGCAGCGCGGCGAAGCTGAGCTCCGTCTCCGACTGGACCGCGGTTACCCGGACGATCCGCATGTCTCCGGCGGCTCGCATCGCGTGCTGCAATAGCGCCGTCTTTCCAACTCCCGCCTCGCCGCGCAGCACGAGCACCCCGCTCCCCCCATCACGCACTGCGGCAAGCAAGCGCTCAAGCGTCCCACACTCCTGGTTTCGCCCCACTAGCAGACGAAGTGTCGTACTTGCCCACATATTATCCACCGTATTACTGGCCTCGGCGGCGCCCACGGTGAGGTCCCCTCATTACGCCGCTTACCCAGGTGGCGTCCGGCGGGGTGATCGGGATCACACGATTCTGACGATTCGCGTCGGCTCCTACCTCCTCAGTCCGCGCGGGACTACCAGTTTTGAGGATGCGATCCGGCGGCAGGCGCGATGAAGCTGAACCTGGTGTTGCGGGTGGCGGGTCCGGCTTGGCAGCGGCCTGTCACGTCAGGGTGCGAGGGAAAGGGACGCCATGGGAAAAGAAGCACGGATTGCGCTGCTGCTTGGCGCTTCAGCCTGCCTGCTGGCGGTCATGGTCGACTACGTCATCGAAGAGCTGGCCGCTGAGCAAACGAAGAGCTGACCGCTGAGCAGGCGAAGGCTGATTCCCGGCACGGCAGTCAGCCCACCGCGTGCCCGGCCGCGGAGTGCGCCGTCCGCGGCGGCTTTGCGGCCGGGATTGGGCACCGGAGGTGACGTAACGAAGGACGCGGTGCTGCTGGGCGGCCCGCTGGGGCTCGGCCACGAAATGATGGCACGCTGTTGCGCCGATGTGCTGGAGCGATCCGGATGGCGTGCTCGTCGCCTGGACAGCATCTCCCTGCTGGGGTCATTGAGCGGCGGTGTGGGCGCGCAGCTCTTCAACCGGCTGGTCGCCATGCCTGGCCTATACGATGCGCTGCACTTCGCGCACCTGCGGACCGGAAGCCGGCTGGCGGACCGCATGGACCGGGCGTCGCGCGCCCGGCTGGTGCCGGCCCTGCGGACCGAACTGGAACGCCGGCCGGCCAACCTGGTGATCAGCGTGTTCGCCACCGGCGCCTCGGCGGCGGCCAGGCTGAAGGCCGAGATGCCCGGGCTGCGTGCGGTGGTGCTGTGCACGGACGTGGCGGTGCACCGGCTGTGGGCCGCCGAAGGCACCGATCTGTTCCTGGTGACCTCGGCGGCGGCCGCGGCGTCGGTCCGGCGTTACCTGCCCCGGGCGCCGGTCGCGGTCGTGCCGCCGCCGGTGCGGCCGGAGTTCTACGCCGCCCCGCCCCAGGACCAGGCCAGGAATGCGCTCAGGATCCCGCCGGAGGGTTTCTGCGTGCTGGTGATCGACAGCGGCTGGGGGTTCGGTCCGCTGGTGGAGTCGGTGTCCGCGTTGGCCGGCGCCGGGGTGCATGTGCTGGCGGTGGCGGGCCGGGACCGCAGGATCGAGCGGCGGCTCCGGGAGGTAGCCGCCCGGATGCCCCGGATCACGCCGTTCGGCTTCACCGACCGGGTCCCCGAGCTGATGGCCGCCGCGGACGTGGTGATGGCCCTGCCCGGCGCCAACACGTGCGGCGAGACCCGGGTCGTCGGGCGCCACCTTCTTCTCCTGGACGTCATGCCGGGCCACGGACGGGACAACCTGCTGCACGAACTGGAGCTCGGCGGGGCCGACGCGTGCGTGCCCACTCCCGGCGGGGTGACCGCCAGCGTGCTGGCCCTCCGTGACCAAACCAGCCGCCCGGCGGCCAGCCCGGTACCCCGCTGGGAGCCCGCCTTCGTGGCCGCCCTGCAGCGGGTCGGCCTGGACCTGCAGTCCCGAGAGGAGCCGGATCCACGTGATGCGCACGCTGTTCCTCAACCCACCGTCCTTTGAGGGTTTCGACGGCGGGGCGGGCTCCCGCTACCAGGCGAAGCGGGAGATCCGGTCGTACTGGTACCCGACCTGGCTGGCCCAGCCCGCCGCCATCGTCCCCGGCAGCACGCTCGTGGACGCCCCGCCGGCCGGCCTTGCCCTGGCGGATATCGTTCCCCTGGCACGCCGCCACGACCTGGCCGTGCTGCACACCAGCTCGCCCACGTTCGCCGGCGACGTCAAGGTGGCCGAGGCGCTGAAGGCGGGGCACCCGGACCTGCTGATCGGCATGGTCGGCGCCAAGGTGGCGGTGCAGCCCGAGCGCTCGCTGCAGGCGTCGGCGGCCATCGACTTCGTGGCCAGGGAGGAATTCGACTTTACCGTCGCCGAGGTGGCTGAGGGCCGCTCACTAGCCTCCGTGGAGGGCATCAGTTATAAGGATCCGAACGGCCGGGTGGTACACAACCCCGACCGGGGGATCCTGGCCGACATGGACCGCCTGCCGTTCGTGACACCGGTCTACAAGCGGGACCTGCGGCCCGAGGACTACTACATCGGCTACCTGCGGCACCCGTACCTGTCGCTGTACACCGGCCGGGGCTGCCGGTCGCGGTGCACGTTCTGCCTGTGGCCGCAGACGGTGGGCGGCCACCGGTACCGGACCCGCAGCGTCGGCAGCGTGCTCGACGAAGCCGCGCTGGTCCGCCAGCTGTTCCCGCAGGTCAAGGAGCTGTTCTTCGACGACGACACGTTCACCGACGACCGGGGCCGGGCCGAGGCGATCGCCCGCGGGCTGGGCCGCCTCGGCATCACCTGGTCGTGCAACGCCAAGGCCAACGTCCCCCGGGAGACCCTGCAGGTGCTGCGCGACAACGGGCTGCGGCTGCTGCTGGTCGGCTATGAGTCCGGCAGCCAGCAGATCCTGATCAACATCAAAAAGGGCCTGCGGGTCGAGCGGGCCCGCCGGTTCGCCGCCGACTGCCGGGAGCTAGGGATCACCGTGCACGGCACCTTCATCCTCGGCCTGCCCGGCGAGACCGCCGAGACGATCCAGGAGACGATCCGGTTCGCCCGGGAGGTCAACCCGCACACCATCCAGGTCTCGGTCGCGGCGCCCTACCCGGGCACCGCGCTGCACCGGCAGGCCGTCGAGAACGGCTGGCTGCCCGAGGACGACGACGGCGCGACGCTGGTCAGCGCGGACGGCACGCAGCTGGCGTCGCTGTCGTACCCGCACCTGGGGCACACCGAGATCCTGGAGTCGGTCGACGTGTTCTACCGGCGGTTCTACTTCCGCGCCGGGAAGATCGCCGAGATGTCGGCCGAGATGGTCCGCCAGCCCGGGATGGCGGCCCGGCGGCTGCGCGAGGGCGGCGAGTTCGTGCGATTCCTGAGCCGGCGTGCCCGTACGCCCGCGGCCGGGTCATAGGAGGGATTGGCGTGCGTGTTCTGCTGGTGCATCCCAGCGCGCTGATGTACTCGGAGATCTTCCTGCGCCTGGAGCCGCTCGGCCTGGAGCGGGTGGCCGCGGCCCTGCTGGCCGACGGCCACGATGTCCGCCTCATCGACCTGCAGGTCTACCGGAGGGCCGATCTCGAGCGCCAGGTGACCGGGTTCCGGCCCGAGGCGGTCGGGTTCAGCCTGAACTACCTGGCCAACGTGCCCGAGGTGATCGACCTGGCCACATGGGTCAAGACCGTGCTGCCCGGCTGCCTGGTCTTCACCGGTGGGCACAGCGTCTCGTTCGTCGCCGGGCACGTCCTGGCGCAAGCCGGCGGCGCCATCGACGTCGTGCTCAAGGGCGAGGGCGAGACCGCCGCGCCCGCGCTGCTGGCCGCGGCCCCGGACCAGGCCCTTCAGGAGGTGCCCGGCGCGGTCACCGCCGACGGGCCAGGCCGCCCGCCGGCGATGGCGCACAGCCTGGATGACCACCTGCCCGCCCGGCACCTGGTCGGCCGCCGGCGCAAGTACTTCATCGGGGTGATGGACCCCGCCGCCTCGATCGAGTTCACCCGCGGCTGCCCGTGGGACTGCTCGTTCTGCTCCGCGTGGACCTTCTACGGCCGCTCCTACCGCCGGCTGTCCCCGGAAGCCGCCGTCGAGGACATGGCCCGCATAAAAGAGCCCGGCGTGTTCATCGTCGACGACGTGGCCTTCATCAAGGCCGAAGACGGCGACGAGATCGCCGCCCAGCTCGAGCGCCGCGGCATCCGCAAGCAGTACTACCTGGAAACCCGGTGCGACGTGCTGCTCCGCAACACCGAGGTGTTCCGCCGCTGGCGCCGCCTCGGGCTGAACTACATGTTCCTCGGCCTCGAAGCCCTCGACGAGGACGGACTGCTTCAGTTCCGCAAGCGCACCACCCCCACGGTCAACAACAAGGCCCTGGAAGTGGCCAGGTCCCTGGGATTGAGCGTGGCCATCAACATCATCGCCGACCCGGACTGGGACGAGGCTCGGTTCGCCTTCGTGCGGGAGTGGGCGATGAGCGTCCCCGAGATCGTCAACATCACCGTGCAGACGCCCTACCCGGGCACCGAGACGTGGCTCACCGAATCCCGCCGCCTCACCACCCTGGACTACCGCCTGTTCGACGTGCAGCACGCGGTGCTGCCCACCCGGCTGCCGCTGCACCGGTTCTACACCGAACTGGTCAAGACCCAGTCTGTCCTGGCCCGCAAGCACCTCGGCGTCGCGGCGCTGGCCAAGACCACCGGGATCGTCGCCCGCCAGCTGATCCGCGGCCAGACGAACTTCGCTAAGATGATCTGGAAGTTCGACCGGGTCTACAACGCCGACCGGCAGTACTCCGAGCACCTTTGCGAGGCCCGGTACCTGCTGCCGCCACCCGCGGAAAAGCCGGTGGCTGCGCCGGACCGGAAGGAGCTGTACATTCATGTCCCGTTGCGGCGAAGGCCCTGATCATTGCGGATTCGCATCGGTCCGGGCGGGCCGTCACGCCGGTTGAGTGACAGCCATGACCGAGAGCCTGGAACTGCCCCGGCCCTGGCCGCTGCTGCGCACCACGGGCTGGAACCTAGTCGAGTCGTTCGGATTTCCGCTCGCCGCCTATGCCCTCGCCGCGTGGCTCTGGGGACGGAATGCCGGCGTGGCGGCGATGCTCGCCGCCATCTGGGTGACGGCCGGCATCCGCTGGCTGGCCAGCGGGTCCGTTCCCGGCCTGGTGACAATCTCCTTGATCGTGCTCACCCTCCAGGCCGTAGTCTCGATCGCCACCGGGAACCTGTGGATCTTCCTGGTGCACTTCCCGCTGGCGAACCTCGGCCTGTGCATCGTGTTCGCCCGCACGGCTCGCGGGCGCAACCCGCTCGCCGTCCGGCTGGCCGCCGAGGTGATCGGACTGCGCTGCCCGGCCGCCCAGCAACCGCGCCTGCGGCCCTTCTTCCAGCACGTGACGGTGCTGTGGGCCGGCGTGTTCCTGCTGCTGGCCGTCAGCCTGGGGGCGTTGCTGATGATCGTCCCGGCCGTCACGTACGTGCCGGTCTGGGCCGGCACCACCGTCATCCTCATCGCCGCGGGAGTCGGCGCTTCCGTCCTATGGCTCCGGGCCGTACTGCGCAGGCTCGGAATGGGGTTGCGTTTCGCGCCGGCCGCCACGGCGTAGTGCCCCGGGTCGCGAGACCGAGGGGGTAAGGCATGTCCACGCCCATCGCGGTGGCGGCCGCCCTCGCGTCCGCGCTGGTCCTCGGGATATCGTCGGTCGCGGACCAGCGCAGCACGAAACGGGTCGAGACCCGGCCGGCGCTGTCTCCCCGGATCCTGCTCGACCTGGCTCGGCAGCCGCTGTGGCTGACCGCCATCGCCGCGAACGTCGTGGGATTCGCCCTGCAGGTCGTGGCGCTGGATTTCGGGAGCATCGCGGTGGTCCAGCCGATCCTGGTCGGCGACCTGGTCTTCGCCGTCCTGATCTCCTGGTACCTGAACAAGCGGGCCGGCTCTCCCGCGCCCCCAGACCAAGCGGCTGTTCACCGGAGTCGCTGCCACCACGGCCGGGGTGGCCGGGTTCCTCGCCATCGGGCAGCCGTCGGCCGGCACCACCCAGGTCGGCTTCGGCCCCTTTCCGCCGCTGGCCATCGGGCTGGTCGTGGTGGTAGGCGGCTGCCTGGCCGTGGCTGCCCGGAGCCAGCGACTGCGGCCGCTCGCGCTGGCCCTGGCTTGCGGTATCTGCTACGGCGTCGCCGCCTTCCTGATCAAGCTCGTGACGACCGAGGCGGGCGGCGGACTCGCGTCGCTGTTCGCCAACTGGCCGATCTACGTCCTCGCCGTGGTCGCTCCGGTCGGCTTCATCCTCAACCAGGACGCCTTCCAGCAGGGCACGTTCCTGGCACCGGTGCAGGCCATCATCACCTCGGCCGACCCGGTCCTCTCCATCGGCCTCGGCATCCTGTGGCTGGGCGTCCGGCTGCGCGGCGGCCCCGCCGCGATCGCGGGCGAGGTCGTCTCGCTCCTGGTGATGGTCACCGGGATCGCCCTCACCGCCGGCCTGTCCCCGCAGTGCGCGCCGAGTGCGGCAGCCGGGCGGAACCGCTCGCAACTGGCCCGCCCGGAGCAGACGTAGCCGCCCGCACCGATCACTCGCGTACGGACTTCTGCGGGCCCGGGAAGATCCACGACAGCCCGTCGCGCAGCCGGTCCCGCCAGTTCTCCCAGCTGTGCCCGTCGCGGGCCGCCACGTAGCGGACGGCCATCCCGGCGGCCTCGAACACTCCGGCCACAGCGGCAGGCACGCGCGCAAGGAACAGCGGCAGACACGCGCGCAAGGAACAGCGGCGGCACGGAGACCAGGCATTAGAGTTGACACCGTTTACCGTGACCTGACGGGGCGGGGCACCACGGGAGGCAGCACGTTCGTTTCGCGGGTGGACAGATTCGCGGGTAGACAGATCTGGCGTCGTATAGCCGGATTCGCACCCGGCAAGGAGGAACTGGGTGAGGGCGTCCGGCATGTCATCGCGTGGCGGCTACGAGCCCGGCGGGCCCTACGAGCCGGACGGCTACTCTGACGGTTACGGAGCCGGACGTTATGGCTCCGACGCCACGCTGCCCTATGCCCAGCGCGCCCGCAGGCCCCGCCCGCCACGCAACCAGGGCCCGCCACGCAACCCGCGCAATACACGCCGCCTCGAGCGCCGCCGCTGGCCGGTCCGCCTCCTCAAGACACTCACGGTCGGCATCGTCCTGCTCGTCATCGTCGTGGGGGGGCTCTTCCTGATCACCCCGTCGGTCAGCCAGGCCCCGGCCCTGGTGCAGGAGCAGGCCGTGCAGCATGGCATCAGCTATCCGGGCGTCCAGCCGCCGCCCCGCTTCACCGAGGCGCTCGTCGCCACCGAAGATCACCGGTTCTACTCCACCCCCGGCGTGGACCCGCTCGCTGTGGCGCGGCTGATCGCGGGCAAGCTCACCGGGCATTCTGACCAGGGCGGCAGCACGCTGGAGCAGCAGCTCGCCAAGAACCTCTACACCACCGGGCGTTCCGGGCTCACCGTAGAGACCGAGCAGGTCGTACTGGCCCTCAAGCTGAACATGAGTTACAGCAAGGCGCAGATCCTGCAGATGTACGCCGAGGTCGCCTACTACGGTGACTACCACTACGGGCTCCGCGACGCCAGCTGCGGCTACTTCGGCACCGAGCCGGCCCAGCTGACCTGGCCGCAGGCCGCGGTCCTGGCCGGCGTGGTGAACGCCCCCACCATCGATGACCCGCGTAGCAACCCGCAGAACGCCCGGGCCCGCGAGCAGCATGTCGTCGCCCGCCTGGTGGCCGTCGGAGACCTGACCCAGGCGCAGGGCAGCGCGGTGCTCGCCCAGCAGCTCAACCTGGTGCCACAGGGAACCGGCTGCTCCCGCTGACAGCTGAAAATCAGCCGAACGGACCCGGGATCGCGCCGGCCAGCGGCACGGCGTGTGCTTCCCCGAATGACCGGCCAGCCGAACGGGCCCTGGATCGTGCCTGACAACGGCGCGGTGTGTGCTTCGGGGGAGTGAACCGTCAGCTGACGGACGGCTAGGGGTAGATCTCCTCCGGCTCGGGCTCAGCCGGGCGCGCCTCGGCCGCCCGGTGCCTCCCCGCCGCGTGCACCCCGCCTGCGCGCGCGCCGTTCGCGCCGTTCGCGTCGTTCGCGGGCATCCCACCCGAATGCGCCCCGGCTGCGTGCTCCCCGGCCGCGCGCATCCCCACCGAGTGGGGCGCCCCGGCCGGAGCCGCCGAATGCTCCTCAGCGGGCAGCACCGTCGGCGCGACCTCGGCCGGCTCGTCGGTGACCTCGAGGAAGACCCACTTGCGGTAGGACCACAGCCGGAACAGCGTGCCGAGCCCGATTCCCACCACGTTGGCGACGTTGTAGGAGAGCGGGTCGGTCATGTGCAGGCCGTAGTGGACGAAGGCGACGACGGCTTCCTGGATGCCCAGGCCGACCACGTTCAGCAGGACGAACATCGTCGTCTCGTGCCCGAGGCCCTTGCCCTGGCGGTGCTTGAAGGCCCAGTGGCGGTTGCCGAGGAAGGTGACGACCGTCGCCACGACGTAGCCGATGACCACCGAAGTGAGGGCTCCCAGGCCGAGCCCCAGGTGAACGCCGTCGGTGATACCGAGCTGGACGACGAAGCCGATGCCGCCGACGATGCCGAACTTGGCGATCTCGTGAATCAGGACCGTGAAGCGTGAATAAATGTCACAGATGTATTTCACCTGGTGGAGAGTCCCTTCGATCATCGCCATACGCATACGGGCGCGTTGGCTGAGGTTACCTTCCTATGCCGGATTACACACATCGGAGCCGGAAAACGTGTTGTTAAATTGTCCGGGCCCCGAGGTAACGTCACGAAGGTGTCACACGCCGAGGTAGCCGGGGTACTCGTCCAAGCCCGCGGCCTCACCAAGCAATTCGGGGACTTCACCGCGGTCGACGGCATCGATTTTAGTATCCCGCGGGGCGAGGCGTTCGGCTTCCTCGGCCCCAACGGCGCGGGCAAGTCCTCGACCATGCGCATGATCGGCTGCGTGTCCCCGCCGACCAGCGGCGAGCTGACCATCCTGGGACTGGATCCGGTGACGAACGGCCCGGCGATCCGGGCGCGCCTGGGTGTCGTCCCGCAGGAGAACACCCTTGACATCGAGCTGACGGTGCGGGAGAACCTGCTCGTCTACGGCCGCTACTTCGGGCTGCCCCGCGCCCTGATCCGCGAGCGCAGCGCGATGCTGCTGGACTTCGTCCAGCTCGGTGACCGCGCCGAAGACCGGGTCGAGCCGCTGTCCGGGGGCATGAAACGCCGCCTCGTCATCGCCCGCTCGCTGATCAACGAGCCGGACATCCTGCTGCTCGACGAGCCCACCACCGGCCTGGACCCACAGGCCCGGCACATCGTGTGGGACCGGCTCTTCCGGCTCAAGCAGCGTGGCGTCACCCTCATCCTGACCACGCACTACATGGACGAGGCCGAGCAGCTCTGCGACCGGCTCGTGGTGATGGACGGCGGCCGGATCGCGGCCGAGGGCTCGCCGCGCGCGCTGATCGAGCGGTACTCCACCCCCGAGGTCCTCGAGCTCCGCTTCGACCCCGGCGACCACGAGCAGGCGGCGGAGAAGCTCGCCGCCCTGCCCGGCGGGCACGCAGCGCATGCAGGGCCCGCCGAGCGGCTGGAAGTGCTCGCCGACCGGGTGCTCGTCTACACCAGGAACGGGGACGAGGCTTTCGCGGCGGTGCGCGGGCTCGGCCTCGAACCGCTCACCTCGCTGGCCCGGCGCAGCACGCTCGAGGACGTGTTCCTCCGGCTGACCGGCCGGCACCTGGACGACTGAGCCCGCCTGAAGCCTGCCGAAGACCACCCGAGACTACTCAAGACCGTGAAGACGACTGAAGCTGGACGATCGATGACCGCTCAGGTCACCCACACGGGGCCCGCCGCGCCGGTAACCGCCGGGGGAGCGCGGTGGTCCTTCGCGGTGCGCGAATTCCGGTTCTGGCTGACCGACTACCGGCGGACCTGGCGCGGTTCGGTCATCTCCAGCGTGCTGGGCCCGCTGCTCTATCTCGGCGCGATGGGCGCGGGCCTGGGATCGCTGGTGAACCGGCACGCCGGCGGCATCCTGGGCGTCAGCTACCTGGCCTTCATCGCGCCGGGGCTGCTGGCCGCCACCGCCATGCAGACCGCGTTCGGCGAGGGGCTGTACCCGGTCCTCGGCTCGGTCAAGTGGGTGCAGAACTACTTCGCCGCGGTGGCCAGCCCGCTGCGCCCGGGCGACGTGTTCCGCGGCCACCTGCTGTTCGTCATCCTGCGGCTGACCATGAATTGCGGGGTGTTCCTCGCCCTGATCGCCGCGTTCGGCGCGGCCCGCTCGCCGCTGGCCATCGCGTCCCTGCCGGTGGCGGTGCTGACCGGGCTGGCGTTCGCGCCGGCGCTGATGGCGTGGGCGGTGACCCGGACCCGCGACACGAGCTTCAGCGTGCTGATGCGGTTCCTGATGGTCCCGCTGTTCCTGTTCTCCGGCACGTTCTTCCCGATCACGCAGCTCCCCGGGTGGCTGCAGCCGGTCGCCTACGTGACACCGCTGTGGCACGGCGTGGAGCTGTGCCGCACGCTCAGCCTCGGCACCGCCGATCTGGGCGGCGCGGCCGTGCACGTCGGGTACCTGCTCGCCCTCACCGCAGCCGGGTACGCCGTGGCCCTGCGGACCTACCGGAGGCGGCTCCATGAGTAGCAGTCCCGCGACCCTGCGGCTGCCGCTGCCCGGACTGCTCGGCCGGTCCCTGGCCACTGGAAGAGGCGGCCTGCCGCTGGTCGAGCGGAACGCCCGGGCCTACCGTCACCTGTGGATCCTGCTGATCACCGGGGTGCTGGAACCGCTGTTCTACCTGCTGTCGATCAGGATCGGCCTGGGCGCCCTGGTCGGGCCGGTGACCGGGCCCGGCGGGCGGCCGGTGGGGTACACGGAGTTCGTGGCGCCCGCGCTGCTGGCCACCTCCTCGATGAACGGCGCGGTCTACGACTCCACCTTCAACGTGTTCCACAAGCTCAAGTACGCCAAGGTCTACGACGCCGCGCTGGCCACCCCGCTGGGGCCAGGCGACATCGCGCTTGGCGAGATCACCTGGGCCCTGAGCCGCGCCCTGCTGTACGCGATCACGTTCCTGCTGGTGCTGGCGGCCATGGGGCTGGTGCATTCGGCCTGGCTGCTGGTCGCGGTCCCCGCGTCGGTGCTCATCGGCTTCGCGTTCGCCGGGGCCGGGATGGCGGCCACCACCTTCATGCGCAGCTGGAAGGACTTCGACTTCGTCGTCCTGGCCACGCTGCCGATGTTCCTGTTCTCCACGACCTTCTACCCGCTGAACGTCTACCCGAGGGCGCTGCAGATCGTCGTGGAGTGCACGCCGCTGTACCAGGCCGTGATCTTGCTGCGCGGGCTCGCCCTCGGTATCGTCGGCCCGGCCATGCTCGCCAGCGTGGCGTACCTGGCGGTGCTCGGCCTGGCCGGGTTGTACGTGGCCAGCCGCCGCATCCGCCGCTTGCTGCTCAAGTAGCCGGGACGGCGTCCTCTCAGCGGGACGCGGCCGACGCTCCCGCTGGGGGAGCGCCGGCCGCCGCCGTTCTCACCGGAACGCGGGGCAGTCCGGGACGGGCCGGTCCGCGGACACGGGGGCCGGAGCGGGCCGGCGGGCGGGCACCGGGACGGTCGCCGGAACCGGGTTCGCCGGGGCCGGCTGCCGGGCGGGCCGCGCCGCCCCGAGCAGCGCGAGCGCCGCGAGCACCATCACCGCCACGCCATACTGCGCGGCGGTGGCCAGCAGGTCGCCCTCGTGCACCAGGAGGAACCCGGCGATCACCGCCGGCAGGCCCATGGCCAGGTAGGAGACCACGTAGATGACGGACAGCACCCCGGCGCGCTGGTGCGGCGCCGCGAGCGGTATCACCGAGCGGATCGCGCCCTGAAAACCGCCGCCGAATCCGGCCCCGGCGATCGCCGTCCCCACGAAGAAGCCGGCCACCGAGCCGAACGTCACGGCCAGCACGGTCAGCCCGACCCCCGCGATCAGCGCGGTGCCCCCGATAAGCGCCAGCGCACGCGGCGACTGCTTCCGCAGCACCAGCACCGCCACCGCGCCGCTGGCGGCCAGCACGGACAGCGACAGGCCGCCCAGCACGGTGGAGCCCGACCCGGAGACCAGCCGGACCAGCGCCGGGCCGAGCGCCCCGTAGAGGCCGGCCAGGGCCCAGACCGCCACCAGGGCCGGGATGGCGAGCAGCAGCGGCTTGCGGGTCTGGGCCGGCACCGCGAACCGGGGCCGGATGGACGCCAGCGCGCCGGGACCCGGCGTCGACGGCTCGGGCATCAGCGCGACCCCGAGGCCCTGCAGCACGAACACGCCCAGCAGCACCAGGTAGACCAGGTGCGTCGGCTCGGGCAGGAACTGCACGACGAGCCCGGAACCGAGGGCGCCGGAGGCGGTGCCGGTGATGGGCGCCACTGCGTTGGCGATCGTCCCCTTGGCCTTGTTCAGGTCGAGCATCCCGGCGCCGACGGCCCCGGCCGCGGCCCCGGTCGACAGGCCCTGGATGACCCGGGCGATCAGCAACTGCGGCACCCCGCCCGCCGTGGTGAACACCACCATGACCAGGGACTGGGTGGCGATCGCGGCCAGCAGCACCGGCCGCCGGCCGACGTGGTCGGACAGCGAGCCGACGGTCAGCAGCGCGGTCAGCACGGCGAGGGCGTAGACGCCAAAGACCACGGTCGTGGTGATCGGCGAGAAACCCCACTTCGACGCGTAGACGGCGTACAGCGGCGTCGGCGCGCTGGAGCCGGCCAGGAACGACACGATGACCGACGCCAGCAGGTAGAACGCGACCGGCCGGGGGAGGCGCCCGGGATGGTGGCCCCCGGCCGGCCGGGGCGCATGCGCGGCCTGGGCGCCACTCCCGGCGCGGCTGACCCCCACGGCGCGGCTGACCCCCACGGCGCGGCTGACCCCCACGGCGCGGGCGACCTCCACTGCGCGGGCGACGCGTGCGGCATGGGTGCCACCCACAGCGGGGGTGACATGTGCGGTGCGCGGAAGAACAGCAGTCACTGGAACAAGCCTCCCGTAGAAACAGACTAGTCTGTCTGCCAACGTCCCCAACCTAGACAGACAGGTCTGGTATTGTCAAGTCATGAGCACCGCCCCATCGGCCCCGTCATCGGCAGACCGCCCACTGGCAGCGCGGTCGTCGGCGCGCGACCGGCTGCTTGCCGCCGCGGATGAGCTCTTCTACGAAGAAGGCATCCACACCGTCGGCATTGATCGCGTCATCGAGAAGGCCGGGGTGGCCAAGGCAACGCTGTACAGCACGTTCGGCAGCAAGGACCAGCTGATCCGGGCCTATTTGAACGGCCGGCATCAACGCCGGCGTGAGCGCATCACCCGGCGCCTGGCCGGATACGGCAATCCCCGGGACCGCCTGCTGGGCGTGTTCGACATCCAGGGTGATTCGTTCGCGAAGCCCGGTTTCCACGGCTGCGCCTTCGTCAACGCCACCGCGGAGTCCTCGCCGGGCAGCGCGGCCGAGGAAGCCACCCTGGAGTACCGCGGCTGGATGCGGAACCTGTTCACGGATCTGGCCCGCGACGCGGGAGTGCCCGATCCCGGCGCGTTCGCCGATCAGCTCGTGCTGCTCTACGACGGCGCGAACATCGCCGCCCGGATCGACAGCAACACCGCCGCCGCCGCCTCCGCCCGCGCCGCCGCCGCCACCCTCCTCGACGCCGCTACCGCCGCCACCTTCCCCGAGACCGCCCCCACCGCCCGGTAGCTGCGCACCGCCGCCCGCGCCTGAGAAGCCTGCGGCGCAGCGTGTAGGCTGCCTGCGATGCCGGAAGATGGGCCACGCGGGCTGGAGAGCGACGGCACGGATGCGACCAGCGCGACACGTGTCGGCCCCGCCGAGTCCGCGGGCCAGGTCCAGCCAGACGCGGCTCCCGGCCTGCCCCGCCCCGCCGGATCCTCTGGCGCCGCCGCCGCGGGCCATCCGGGCCGGCCGCGGCGCCGCCCGTACTGGGCGCCGTGGCTGATCGCGCTCCTCGTCTTCGCGGTGTATACCGTGATCTCGCTGTTCCGGTACCTGCAGCTCAATCCCTCGTCGTGGGACCTGGGCATCTTCACCGAGCTGGTCAAGCAGTACGCGCACCTGCGGGCGCCCGTCGCCGACGTCCGCGGCACCGGCGTCAACCTGCTCGGCGACCACTTCTCGCCGATCATCGCGCTGATCGCGCCCTTCTTCCTTATCGTGCCGTCCCCGGCCACGCTGCTTGTCGCGCAGGCCTTCCTGGCCGCGGTGTCCGTGCTCCCGGTGACCTGGGCCGCGGCCGGCAAGCTGGGACGCCGCGCGGGCGGCGCCGTCGGCGCGGCGTATGGGTTTTCCTGGGGCCTGCAGCAGATGATCAACTTCGACTTCCACGAGATCGCGTTCGCGGTACCGCTGCTCTCGTTCTCGCTGTCGGCGCTGGTCCGCGGGCGCACCCGGGCCGCGGTGGCCTGGGCGCTGCCGCTGGTCTTCGTGAAGGAAGATCAGGGCTTCACGGTCGCCGCGATCGGTGTCCTCATGATCATCGTCAGCCGGTGGCGGGACAACCCCGGCCGTGACCCCATACCCGGCCGTGACCCAATCTCCGGCCGCGGCCCCATCTTCGGCGGCCAGCTGCTCATCGTGTGGGGCATCGTCTGGTCGGTGCTGGCGATCACCGTGATCATCCCGCACTTCAGCGCGGCACATCACTACCAGTACTGGAGCGACGGCGGCACGCTGAGTCCCGGCGGCCACTTCTCCGCCGCTGGCGCGGTGCGCCAGTTCTTCACGTCCTGGCCGGTCAAGCTCGGGACCACGCTGATGCTCCTGCTGCCGACGGCGTTCATCGCGTTGTGGTCCCCGCTCGCCCTGGTCGCGCTGCCGTCGATCGTGCTCCGCTTCCTCGGCACCAACAGCAATTTCTGGGGCATCCAGTGGCACTACAACGCCACGGTGATGCCGATTCTCTTCATCGCCGCGGTAGACGCGATCGCAGTTATCCGGTCCCGCCGGGCCCGTTCGGCATCATCGAATCCGGCGGCGGCGGGATCGGGCCCGGCGGGACCGGGGCCGGCGTCGGCCAGCACGGTCCCGGGGCGGCGCGGCCGGTGGCGCGAGCCGGTGACCGCGGCGATCGACCAGCATGGTGCCGCCGCGATGCTGGCCATCGCGGTCGCCCTCGTCTTCCAGTTCCCCGTCAGCAGCCTGTGGAACCCGCCGACGTACCGCATCGGCGCGCACGTGACCGATGCGGACGCGGCCATGGCCACGGTGCCCGACGGCGCGACCGTCACCACCACCCTCGACCTGCTCGCCCCGCTGGCCGCGCGCACCGACACGTTCTGGATCGGCAACGCCGGCAACCCCAGCACGGCCTACATCGTGTTCGACGGGACCAACAGCGGCTACTCACCTGAGCCGGCCGGCATTCCCGCCTTCGTGGCCAGCCAGCATCCGGGCGTCCGGTACAACGTGATTTACGACATCGGGGATATCTACGTCTTCCGCCGGAGCGGGCCGTAACCGGAGCCAACCGTAACCGGAGCCAACCGTAACCGGAGCCAACCGTAACCGGAGCCAAACGGAGTCGGTGAAACAACCGGATACGGAATGCTCTGGTCTCAGCACGGAGAGTGTCTAACCCTCTCTTGAAAACGGGTATCGCGAGGCGCAAGATACTGGCCAGTAGATGATGAACGGCCCGGACCGAACCAGAGGGTTATTTCCGGCCAGATGACCAGATGAAAGGTACGCATATGTCACAGGAGACGCAGCGAGTTGCCATCGTGACCGGAGCCGCGCGCGGGATCGGGGCCGGGGTAGCCATCCGGCTGGCCGCCGACGGGATGGCCGTGGCGGTCCTCGACCTGAACGAGGCCGACTGCGCGGGAACGGTCAAGGAGATCGAGAACGCCGGCGGGCGGGCGCTTGCGGTTGGCGCCGATGTCAGCAAGACCGATCAGGTGAACGCCGCGGTCGAGCGGATAGCCGCCGAACTCGGCGAGCCGACGGTGCTGGTGAACAACGCGGGGATCACCCGCGACGCCATGCTGTTCAAGATGACCGACGAGCAATGGGACACGGTGGTCAACGTCAACCTGCGCGGCCCGTTCCTGATGACCCGGGCGGTGCAGAAGTACATGAGCGCGCAGAAGTGGGGGCGGATCGTCAATATCTCGTCGTCGTCGGCGCTCGGCAACCGCGGGCAGGCCAACTACTCCGCCACCAAGGCCGGGGTGGAGGGCTTCACCAAGACGCTCGCCAAGGAACTGGGCAAGTTCGGGATCACCGCGAACGCGGTCGGGCCGCACTTCATCGCCACCGACATGACCGCGGCCATGGCCACCAGCCTGAAGATGTCGTTCGAGGATCTCGTGGAGACCTACAAGAAGCAGATACCCGTAAACCGGGTCGGCCAGCCCGCTGACGTGGCGAACGCTGTCTCCTTCCTGGTCGGCGAGAACGCGGGCTTCGTCTCCGGCCAGGTCATCTACGTGGCCGGCGGGGCCCCTTTGCTAACCGGGTCTGAGCTCACGGCCGGGGACATTCGCGATCGCGTCCACCAGTTCCTGGCCACGACAGACCCGGTGGAGATGCCCAGGCTGGACTTCCTGCGCGCCCGTTTCGACGCCGGTCTGGCCTGGGTGCACTACCCGTCCGGGCTGGGCGGGCTCGGCGCGCCCCGGGCGCTGCAGGCCGTCGCGGACACCGAGTTCGCGGCGGCCGGCGCGCCCGACAACAACCCGGGCCTCAACGTCATCGGGCTCGGCATGGCGGCCCCGACCATCCTCGCGTTCGGCTCGGACAAGCAGCGCGAGCGCTGGCTGCGGCCGCTGTGGACGGGGGAGGAGATCTGGTGCCAGCTGTTCAGCGAGCCCGGCGCCGGAAGCGACCTCGCCTCCCTCGCGACCCGCGCGGTCCGCGACCCGGGCGGGGACTGGGTTGTGTCCGGGCAGAAGGTCTGGACCTCGCTGGCGCACCAGGCCCGCTGGGCCATCCTGGTCGCCCGGACCGACCCCGACGTGCCGAAGCACCGCGGCCTCAGTTATTTCGCCTGCGACATGCACGCGCCCGGGGTCGAGGTCCGCCCGCTGCGCCAGCTCACCGGCGAGGCCGAGTTCAACGAGGTCTTCCTCACCGACGTGCGGGTCCCGGACGAGGACCGGATCGGCGAGGTCGGGGACGGCTGGAAGGTCGCCCAGGGCACGCTGATGAACGAGCGGGTCGCCATCGGCGGGATGTCGATGCTGCGCGAGGGCGGGATGATCGGCGGGGCCGCCCGGGCCTGGCGGGAGCACCCCGAGCAGCGCAGCCCGGGCCTCCACGACCGGCTGCTGCGGCTGTGGGCCGAGGCGGAGATCGCCCGGCTGGCGGGGCTGCGGATGCGCCAGCAGCTCGCCGCGGGCCAGCCCGGACCCGAAGGCTCCGCCGCGAAGATCGTCTTCGCCCGCCTCAACCAGGAGATCTCCGGGTTCGAGGTAGAGCTCGCCGGCGCCGAGGGCCTGCGCTACGACGACTGGACGATGCGCCTGGCCCGCCCACGCGGACTTCTTCGGCCGCGGTCCCGGCTACCGCTACCTGCGGGCCAGGGGCAACTCGATCGAGGGCGGCACCTCGGAGATCCTGCGCAACATCATCGCTGAACGCGTGCTCGGCCTGCCGCAAGAGCCGCGGGCCGACAAGGACGTGCCATGGAAGGACCTACCGCGATGAGCCTTGCAGCCCAGGCTGAGGCGGCAGACTCGGCCGGCCCGCGTGCCCCCTATCTGCTGTATAGCGAAGCCGAACGGGACTTGGCTGGGAGCGTTCGCGCGTTGCTGGCTGCCCGGTGCCGCGCCGGGGACGTCCTCGCCCGGCTCGGCGGCACTGGACCCGACGGCACTGAACGCTACGGTACGGGGCCCTACGACACCGGGCTGTGGAAGACGATCGCCGCCGATCTGGGCTGCGCCGGGCTGCTCGTCCCGGAGGAGCAGGGCGGCGCCGGGGCGTCGTTCCGCGAAGCGGCCGCCGTGGCCGAGGAACTGGGCCGCGCCGTGGCGCCGGTTCCTTTCATCGGCAGCGCCGTGGTCGCGATGACGGCGTTGCTGGCCGCCGGTGATGACGCCACGGTCCGTGAACTCGCCCGGGGAGACGTCACCGCCGCCCTGACCGTCGGCTTCGAAACCGGGCCGGGAGCGCAGTTCCCGCTGACCGCGCGCGTCTCCGCGCCGAAATCCAGTGACGGCCGGGCCGGTATCACCCGGCTGCGCGGCCGTGTCCGGGGCGTGGCCGACGCGCTGTCCGCCGACCTGCTGGTGGTGCCGGCCGACGCCGTGCCGCACGGCCTGTACGTGGTCGGCGCGAACGCCGAGGGCGTGCGGCGCACCCCCGTCGTCTCGCTGGACATGACCCGCCAGCTCTGCGACATCGAATTCGAGGACGCCCCGGCCCGCCCGATGGCCCCCGGCGCGGAGGCCAACCGCGCTGTCGAGGCGGCACTGACCGCGGGGGCGGCCGCGATCGCCTCCGAGCAGCTCGGCCTGGCCGAACGGTGCCTGGAGATGACCGTCGCGTACGTGCAGGAACGGCGGCAGTTCGCCCGCCCGATCGGTTCGTTCCAGGCCCTGAAGCACCGGCTGGCCGACCTGTGGGTGGGACTCACCCAGGCGCGGGCCGCGGCCCGCTACGCGGCCGCCTGCCTGGCCGACGGCGACAGCGACGCGCCCGTCGCCGTCGCGCTGGCCAAGTCCTACTGCGGCGACCTCGCCATGCGAGCCGCCGAGGAGTGCGTGCAGATGCACGGCGGCATCGGGTTCACCTGGGAGCATCCGGCGCACCTGTACCTGAAGCGCGCCAAGGCCGCGTCGATCGCGTTCGGCACGTCCGATGCCCACCGGGCATCCCTGGCCCGCCTGGCCGACCTGCCCGGCACCTAGGAGCGCGCTGAATAAGTCCCATTTTTCATGATCAATGTCGCAAAGCCGCAGGTCAGCTGCTAGCTCCTTGAGCGCAAACAGGGTTATTCAGTGGCCTCCTAGGGCTTCCGGACCAGTATTCCGGCGTGACAGGCGACGCCTGCCTGTTCGCCCGCCGCTTCCGTGAGCTCCTGCGTTCCACCGCCCGGCCCGCCGTTAACTGGTGTGCTGGCGGTACCTGTCGGCGACAAGAAATGCCAGGTCGAGGGACTGGCTGCGGTTGAGTCTGGGGTCACAGGCGGTCTCATACCGGCGGCGCAGATCGCTTTCCGCGATGTGCTGCCCGCCGCCCATGCATTCGGTGACGTCGTCGCTGGTGAACTCGATATGAATGCCGCCCGGATGAGTCCCCAGTGCGCGGTGCACCTCGAAGAAGCCCGTGACCTCGGCCAGCACGTCGTCGAAGTGGCGTGTCTTGTGCCCGCTCGCCGTCTCGATGGTGTTGCCGTGCATCGGGTCGCATACCCAGGCGACCACGGCGCCGCTGGCCGCAAGCTTCTCCACCAGCGGCGGCAGAACCTCGCGCACCCGGCCGGAGCCCATCCGTGTGACCAGGGTGAGCCGGCCAGGTTCGCGGTCTGGGTCGAGCGCATCGACCAGGGCCAGCACGTCCTGCGCGGTGACCGCCGGACCGATCTTGACGGCTACCGGGTTGCGGATCTGGCGCGCGAACTCGATATGAGCGCCGCCGATGGCGCGGGTGCGCTCCCCGATCCACAGCAGGTGAGCCGACAGGTCGTAGGAAAGCCCGGTCCGTGAGTCGGCGCTGGTCAGCGCGTGCTCATAGTCAAGAAGCAGAGCCTCGTGGCTGGAGTAGAACTCCACGACGCGGAACTGTTCCGGATCGGCCCCGCAGGCATGCATGAACGCGATCGCCCGGTCGATCTCTTCGGCCAGACGCTCGTAGCGCTGTCCGGCCGGGCTGCGGGCAACGAAGTCCTGGTTCCAGGCGTGCACCTGGCCAAGGTCGGCGTAGCCCCCGCTGGCGAAGGCCCGGCAAAGGTTCAGTGTGACCGCCGAGCAGTGATACGCATCAAGCAGGCGGCCTGGGTCGGGCGTCCTGGCCGCGGCCGTGAACTCGATCGCGTTGACCGCGTTGCCCCGGTAGACGGGAAGCTCCACGCCGTTTCTGACCTCGGTCGCCGCCGATCGAGGCTTAGCGAACTGACCTGCCATCCGGCCGATCTTCACCACCGGCACACTGGCGGCATAGGTCAGCACGACCGACATCTGCAGCAGCGTCCTCAGCCTGCCCCGGATGCTGTCGGCGGTGGTGCCGGCGAACGTCTCCGCGCAGTCGCCGCCCTGGAGGAGGAATGCCTCCCCACGTGCCACCGCGGCCAGCCGATCCTTCAGCTGGTCACACTCCCGGGCGGACACCAGCGGCGGCAGCCGCCGCAGGCTGCGCGTCACTGTCCCGAGCCGATCAGGGTCGGGCCACCCGGGCTGCTGAAGCACGGGCGCACGGCGGGAATCTCCGCCGGGCCTGGCTGCCACACCCCGCGGCCGGGCAGAATCCCCCGCCCCGGCGCCATGATGGGAGGCGTTCACCCGTACAGGCTAATGGTCCAGGCACACCGGCACCCAGAAGGAGCCAGGAGATCCGCGGCCCGGTGCTCCGGCTGGCGCAGCGGAAACCCCACATGGGAGTATCGGGGAGTACACGGCGAGCTGGTCCTGCTCAGCCGCAAGGCCAGAAGCGCCAGCCCGTCCTCGGCGTCCCCCGGCGAATATGGGCGAGCCACCTGGAAGCCCAGGTCAAGAGCTTCTGGAACCCCGCCAGCGGCGTCGGCCTCCAGCAGCTGGGGGACATAGGCACCACAGCAGGCACATAGGCACCACAGCAGGCACATAGGCACCACAGCAGGCACATAGGCACCACAGCAGGCACATAGGCACCACAGCAGGCACATAGGCACCACAGCAGGCACATAGGCACCACAGCAGGCGCTGTGACAGGTCAAGCCTGGGCACGGCAGTGGGATGGCGATTGGACCCGGAATGCGTACCGGAAAGCACACGATTACACCGCTCGCCGCGGTCGTGGCGGGTCTCCTGGCAGGGGCCGTAGGGACCGTTGCCCTGGACACGGTTCAATATGTGCGGCATCGCCGCGCAGGTGGCCAGGAAAGCCCGCTAGCGTGGGAATTTGCGCCGGTCGACAGCTGGGAGAAAGCCCCCGACCCCGGACAGGTCGCAAAGCGCCTGATCGAGGGCTTCACGCAGCGTGAACTCCCTGACCGCTGGGCCTGGCTGACCAGCACCGTCGCGCACTGGTCCTACGGATCGGCGGCGGGGGCGCTCTACGGCGTTCTCGCCGGGTCACTGCGCAGGCCGCACGCCCGCTACGGCTTGCCCTTCGGCGCCGTGGTCTGGGTCACCGGCTACATCGTCCTGCCGGAGGGGGGGCTCTACAAGCCGATCTGGGAGTATGACGCAAAGACCCTGGCCTGGGACCTGAGCGCGCACCTCGCCTACGGGGCGAGCACCGGCGCCGTTTTCGGTCTGTTCGTTAAGATCTGGTAGCCAGCCGGAAGCTCCGGCCGTCACCCCTTCGCGCCGAGCGTGTCCTTGAAGGGCGCGCCCCCTGGCGCGGATACTGCTGGCATGGGCGATCGCAATGTGCTCGGCGGTGAACTGGAGCCGTGTGGCAGCGACCCGGTCACCGGGTTCTATAGAGATGGATGCTGTAGCACCGGGCCAGAGGATCAAGGCAGCCACACGATTTGCGCGGTGGTCACCGCTGAGTTCCTGGAGCACCAGCGTCAGATCGGCAACGATCTGAGCACCCCGATGCCCCAGTACCATTTTCCCGGGCTTGTGCCCGGGGACCGCTGGTGTGTGACGGCGGCGAACTGGCTGCGGGCTCATCACGATGGCGCCGCTGCACCTGTGGTGCTGGCTTCCACGCATGAGCGAGCTCTGAAGATCGTTCCCCTCGATGCGCTCAAGGAGCACGCCGTCGACGTTCCGGATAGTCCCAGCGGTCTCGCGGACTGAGTGTCGCCGCGTCCGCAAAGCAAACGAAATAGCCGAAACGAAATAGCCGCGCCGCCACTCGGCCGCTCCTGCCGCCGATGGCGCGATGACGTAGCAGGCAGCGAGCTCGTTGTGCTATGGAGCGGAAACCACCGAGGCGTTGTATTCCGCCGTACCGTCATCCACGAGATCGGCCACCACGTCGGCATCGACGACAACCGGCTCAGCGAACGGGGCTGGTAGGACCCCGGACCGTGCAGGCGCGCACCGCATTACAGTTGCTGAGTGGCCGGTGATCTGATGGGGCGAGTGGACAGCTGGATCTGGTCGGTGCGCCTGGCCAAGACCCGCTCGGCCGCGTCCGGTGCCTGCCGGGCCGGGCACGTCAGGGTCAACGGGGCGCGGGTCAAGCCCGCGCATCCGGTCCGGGCCGGTGACCAGGTGCGGCTGCGCCAGGACGGACGCGAACGCGTCGTGATCGTCGTGCGGGTCATCACCAAACGGGCCGGCGCACCTGTTGCCGCCGAATGCTACATCGACAACAGCCCACCCCCTCCGCCCCGCGAGAAGGCTGTCACGGTGGCCGCTCGCGAGCGCGGCACGGGCCGTCCGACCAAGCGCGAGCGCCGCAGTATCGAAAAGTTGCTCGGGCGTCCGGCCCGCTGAGCCGGTTCCAGGTCTGCTGCGAGGACCACTATCAGCTCATGCCACCTGATGTTGCGTGACAGCGCCCGACAGGAGTGAAATGCAAAGTGAATCGGAGAGCACAGAGACGAATACGGGATCAGGCCGGGCCGCGGGGTCCTTTGAAGCCGGGACCGAGCGGATTCTGGCCGCCTCGCTCCGCTTCACGATTGTACCTGTAGCGGTTCTGATCCTCGCTGGTTTCGGCGCGTTCGCCTACGGGATTGCCGTGTTTATCCATTCAATCCAAAGTATTGCTGGACATCCTTTTCCGGTTGGCAATCACCTCGGCTTGTTCCTGCTGGACATCGACCTGTTCCTCATCGGGGTGACATTTCTCATATCAGCCATTGGGCTCTACGAGCTGTTCATAAGAGAGATCCGCAGCGATGAGCCCAGCGGCCTGCCGGCCTGGCTCGAAATACACGACCTCAACGACCTCAAGGGGAGGGTCATCGCCATGATTGTCCTGGTTCTCGCGGTGAGCTTCGTCGAGGTGGCGGTGGACTCCCCGAACGGTCAGCAGGCTCTTGAGCTGGGCGGCGGAATCGCCCTGGTCATCGTCGCATTGACCATCTTCGCGCGGCTGACCGGCCATGCGGATGACCAGGGCTGATGCGGTATCCAGCCGCCCTTCGCAGCCAGCAGCGCGCAAAGGAAGCCCGCGCGCACAGGAAGTCCGCACCGAATCAGCGGCCGGTGAAGCGTGCCTCGCGCCGCTCGGTGCATTCCGCTTCTCCGCGCGGTTAACCCCGATGAGCAGTACATGCCCGTCGCGCTCGAGGGTGATGGGCTCGGTCAACGTCGCTCTCCGGCGGTGAGGCTGCCCGTCTAGCCGACTATACGGATTGCGGCCCCGCGCAAACCAGCACACGTCACCCGTCGCTGCACCCGCCAGCGGCGTGGGCGAAGTACCCCGGGCCAGCGTCTGGCCCTGAGGACAGGGGAGGCTGCCGCCAACTCGTTAATGCCCGGGGCGCTTCCAGCCCGAGGCGGCGCTGCTCGATCATCAGGGTGCTTACAGCCAGTCCCGGTGCTTGAAGATGACGTAGAGCACGAACCCGGAGACGACCATGATGGCGAGCGCGGCGGCGAGGCCGGTCTGCCGGCTGAAGCCCGGATAGGGCACGTTCATCCCGTAGAAGCCGGTGATGAACGTCGGGACCGCGATGATCGCCGCCCAGCTTGTGACCTTCTTGGTGATCACGTTCATCCGGTTGCCCTGGATGGTCAGATTCGTCTCCAGGATGCTCGTCACCAGATCCCGCAGGCTGTCGGTCCACTCGGCGGCGCGGAGCACGTGATCGTAAACGTCCAGGTAGTAGGGCATCAGATCGTCCCCGACGACATGCAGGTCGCGCCGCATGAGGGCGTTCACCACTTCGCGCATGGGGATGACGATCCGGCGGAGCAGGACCAGGCTCTTGCGCAGTTCAAAGCTGCGCCGCTGGACGGGGAGGTCCTGCGGAACGTCGGCGAACAGCTGGTCTTCCAGCGTCTCGACGGCGTTGTCCAGGCTCTGCACGGCTTCGAAGTGACCATCCACGACGTAGTCCAGCAGCCCGTGCAGCAGGTAGCCGACCCCGAATTTGGCCAGATCCGGGCTGGCGTCCCAGCGGTCCGTGACGGCGCCGATGTCCAGCCCGTCGTCCTTGCGGACGGTGATCAGCGCGCGCCCGGTGACGAAGGCGGCGAGTTCGCTGGTGGCCAGTTCACCCGTGCCGGTGTCCAGCCGCGCTCCGTAGGCGGTCAGGAACAGGTGGCTGCGGTAGCGGTCGAGCTTGGGGCGCTGGTGCTCATGCACGGCGTCCTCGACCGCCAGCGGGTGCAGGCCGAATTCGTCGCTCAGCACCGCCAGGTCCTCCCGGTCGGGGTCACGCAGGTCGAGCCAGATGGTGATCGTCTCATCGGCCAGGTGATCACTGATCTCGGCCACGGGGAAACCCTCAAGCTCGAGTATTCCGTCCCGGTAGAGCCGAGTACGGCCTGGCACTTGGTCGGGGTGACCTCGCAGACAGCGGGTGCGGCCACCGTGTCGGGATCGCCGCCATGAAAGGTCTGGGCCATCGGCGGCCGGCCACCCAGCACGCCGCCGGACGAGATGCCCGGATCGCCCTCAAAGCCCGCAGCGCTCGCCGGGCCAGGTTGCGGTGGGGTCATCACGTTCTCCTCGCGTCGCTGCGGGCGGCTGGCGCATGGCGCCCATCAGGGACGATCCGCAGTAGCTGGTTGCCTGGGTCAGGCATTTCCTTGTTGATGCCCTGAACGCTACTGCCCTTCAGGTGAGGTGGTGGCGGGTCAGGCGCGCCAGTCGGGGTCGCGGCCGGCCGGGCATGCCACGGCAGCGGCGTCGGCACCGACCCGGCGTCGGGTGCGACGCGGTGCGCTGCAGATTGCAGCAGCCGGCCAGCACCCGCACCTGGCGGCCGCGGGACGTCTGCTCACCGGAAGGTCACGCGTCGGCATAAAGGCATTACAGCGTCGGCGTCGGGCAGCGCCCGCGACCGGGCGAGCAGCCCGAGCGCCAGCGGAGCCGTCATACCCGGCGACGAGGTGCAGGTCCCCGGCGGGCGGCGCGGTAGGGGTTCCGGGTGCGCTCATGCCCATGTCCGCCTTCCTGCGGTGGGAAGCGTTCTGCGAAGGCCGTCGTGGCCTGCGGTGGTTTTGCCGCTGAAGCCCTTCCCGGCGCGGTGAGCCCATGCCGCATCGGGGATGGCATCTGGTTCAGCGGGCAGGTAGTGGCTGAGGATGAGCTCGCGGACTCCGGCGCGTTCGGCGACGCCCCCGACCTGCGTGACGTCGGTGTGCAGCGCGGCCATCCGGGCCATTTCGGCATCGTCTACGCCGTGCCGCCGCAGGTAGCTCAGATCGGCCACCTGGTGGACCAGGATGTCGGCGTCCTGGGCCAAGGCGATCAGGTCCTCGTTCACCGAGGTGTCGCCGGAGAACACCACCGAGCCGTCCGCGGTATCGAACCGGTACGCCAGCGCCGGGACCGCCCGGCCGTGCGTCACTGCCGCGGCGGTGACCCGGACACCTCCGTCGTCGGCGACGACGACCGGAACCTTGGTGCGGCCCTCAGCCCAGGCCGTTGCATCGATGTCGATGCCCCGGACCAGCGCGCCCGCATCCGGCATATAGCAGTCCAGCGGCATGACGTTCAGATGGTAGGCGTAGCCGGCCAGGATGTGGCCGACCAGATCTGCCGTGCCGGGGGCGGGCAGCTCGGGGCAGATCGTCGTCTGACGGTGGAAGATGGCATCACCGGCTGGTACGCTGACGGGCCGTGACGGCCCGTAAACCCGGATCGGGGCGAGGGGACCGTTATCGCCGACGCGGACGCCCCACGGGTACAAGAGCATGCCCGGGAGGTCACCAATGTGGTCGGCATGCAGGTGGGTAAGGAACACCGCTTCCAGGCGGGTGAAGTCCAGTCCCGCCTCGGCGAAGGCAGACGGAGATCCGCGGCCGCAGTCGACGACGAAGACCCGTTCGTCCACGATGAATGCGGATGCAATACCCTTGCGGCCGGGCACGGGCATAGGCGCGCCCGCCGTCCCGAGCAATACCAATTCGGTGGCCATGTCCGGCCTCCTCCTGCCATCTCACCTGTGATCGCTTAGCCGTGGTTGCGGGTGGGGATTCCTGCTTCTCCAGTGTGAGCGGTCCGTCTGTACCGACAGTCTTTCTTGGCAATCCTGACACCTTTTCAGGGGTGGCAGTGTCTGGTGGCCACCGGCACCGTTTTTGTGGTCTCGTTCCTCACCGGGACCCGGATGCTCGGCTCATGGCTGGACAACCGCTCCGGGGGGCAGCGACCACTACGTCCAAACCCTGACGCAGGTGGTCATCTATCTCAGCGCCGAGCCGCCGCCTTAGCCGAACAGCTTCCGCAGATCGATCACGATCACCGGCACACCGCCTGAAAGCGCGACCGAAGTGCTGGCGGTCGCGCTGTGAGCAGGCTGAGTTGACACTCCAGAATGGTATGTGCAGACTAATTTGCGATGAACCTAAGTCGTCTTATGATCCTCGGCCTGCTGGCCGGGCGCGGGCCGATGCATGGCCACCAGATCCGCCGGACGGCCGAGCTGACCAACGTCGAGGTGTGGGGCGGGATCACCGGTGGGGCGCTGTATGCGGAGTTGCGAAAGCTCGGCAGTGAGGGGCTGGTCCAGGCTGTCCGCGAGGAGCAGGTGGCCCGCCGTCCTGTCCGGACGGTGTATCAGATCACCGCGGAAGGGCGCCTGGAGCTGGTCGTTCAGCGGGACGCAGCCTTGGAGGTCGTCTTCGGGTCTGCTGATCCAGTATCGGTTGTGCTGCTGTTCGCCGCCGGTGCGGATGCCTCGGACCTGGGCGGGCGGCTGGCGGCCCGGCGCCGCCGGATAGCGGGGCAGCTGGAGGCGATGGCCGGGGAGCGCGAGCGGCTGACCGGGCAGGGGGTCTTGCCACCGCTGGCGGTGGCCGCGTTCCGCCGTGGCGAGCTCCGGCTTGAGGCGGAGTTGCGGTGGCACGAGGAATTCGAGCGCCAGCTTGCGGCCGGCCTGGCCGGCGGTCCTGCGCCGGTGCGCGCGGTTGGTGAGGCTTCCGGCCGTCCTGTGAGCGTCCCGCGTGATGCCTCTGCGCCGGGTGGAGATGGGAGGTGACCCAGCGGGTGGTGGTCGTCACCGCCGCGGCGGCGCGGTGATGCGGGCTCCGGCCGTCACCGCGCAGCCCGGCCGGGCGAGCCCGCCGGGCCGGCTGCTCGCGGTCAACTTCGCCGCCTGCATGCTTCTGCTTATCCAGTACCTGGTCGGCATGGCGGTGAACCTGTACGTCACCCTCCCCGGCCGGCATCCCGGCGCCGGTGCCCGCGACTACTTCACCGGCGCGGCATCGGGCCTGGCGTGGGTGATCCCGCACGGCCCCGCCTGGGCCGCCGCTCACGCAGCCTTCGGGCTGGCGCTGGTGCTGGCGGCATTCGCCAGCATCGCACTGACACGGCGGCAGGACAGCCGCGTGGCCACGATAACCTCAGTGCTCGGCGCGCTGGCCATCCTGGGCGCCGCCTTCAACGGCGCGAGCTTCCTCAACTACGGGCACGCCTACAGCTCGATGATCATGGCCGGATTGTGGGCACTAGCGCTGGCCTGCTACATCGCGGGCGTATTCCTCGCCGCCCGCCGCCTCAATCGGGCGTCAGCATGACCGGGCTGGCACTTTCCAATGGTTCGAGCATTCAGCTTCCCGCCCGGGCTGACCGGCAAGACGCTCGTGCTGACGGGCAAGCCCGCCCCGGATGTTCGGGCTGTTCATGCAGCAAATGCGGCTGCGGGCGCTCCGGCGGCTCCCGATCGCGTTCGGGTGGCTGACCATGCGGGGAGACACGGCCACCACCCGCTGGGTGAAGCCGGTCATGCAGCAGCCTGAGATCCGCCGCGAAGCCGCTGGGACGCCGGACGTCTCGCTGCGGGTCGTGCCGTTCAGTTCGGGCCTCCCGGTAACCCCCTAACCGGGAGCCTCCTCGGCCGTCACCAGCATCTCCTCCAGCAGCGGGCCGCCGAACGTGGTGGCCATGGCCACGTCCGAGGCGTCGCGGCCCCGCCCGATCACGATGCGCCCCTTGCGCCGCCGGTTGTTGCGCGGGTCAAAGGTCCACCAGCGGTCACCCAGCCAGACCTCCATCCACGCCGCGAAGTCCATCGGCGCCGGGTCCGGCGGAACGTCCATGTCCGGCAGGTACCCGAACACGTACCGGGCCGGGATGTTCAGCGCGCGGCAGAACGAGATCGCCAGGTGAGTGAAGTCCCGGCAGACCCCGCGCCCGGACGCGAAGACGTCCGCCGCCGTGGAGGTCGCCGTCGTGCTGCCGTAGGCGAAGGTGAGGTGGCCGTTCACGTAGTCGCAGATCGCCTGGACCCGGCGGTAGCCGGGCACCAGCCCGCCGAACTGGGACCACGCCTCGTCGCCGAGCACGTCCGGCAGGCAGAACCGGCTGGGCAGCGTGTAGATGAGTGTGTCGTCCGGCAGCTTGTCGGGCGGGTTTTCCGGCGCGTCCTCGTTGGCGTCCTCGGTCGCGTCCGGGACGGTGGCCACGGCGCCGTAACTGAAGTGGGACCGGCCGGACGGCAGGATGGCCCGGATGCACGGGTTGCCGTACAGGTCGGTGTAGTCCCGCAGCGCCATCTCCGGCTGCGTCCGCAGCAGTTCGCCGGCCAGCATGAGGTCCGGGGCGGCGCGCGGCTGGACGTGGAAGACCACGGGCGTGTCGATGTCGGCCACATACGTGAAGGTGCATCCGATCCGGACCCGCCGTGTCTGCATTGTCCCATCCTCGTGGCCGCATGTTTCCGGCCGGTTACCCAGCCGCCGCCCGGTATGGCAAGTGTGGCCCTGGCGGCGAGACCAGCATAGGGTCACGGCATGAGCGAAAGGCTGCCGTTGTTCCCGCTCGGCACCGTTCTGTTCCCCGGCATGCTACTGCCGCTGCACATCTTCGAGGAGCGCTACCGGCAGCTCGTCCACGAGCTGCTGGACGGCCCGGAGCCGAGGCGGTTCGGGGTCATCGCCATCAAGAAGGGCCGCGAGACCGGGGTGGAGGGCGTCTCGTCGCTGTACGAGGTGGGCTGCACCGCGACGCTGCGGGAGACCGAGGAGCACGACGACGGCCGGTTCGACCTGGTCACCGTGGGCGCCCAGCGGTTCCGCCTGGAGGCCATCGACGAGTCGCGCCCCTACCTGCAGGGCGACGTCGGCTTCCTGGACGAGGACGCCGGCGACAGTGCCGCCGCGGGCCGCGCGGCCAGCCTGGTCACCGCCGCGTTCCGCGACTACCTGGCCGCGCTCGCCGCCCGCGGCCTGGCCCAGGTGACCGTCACCGACCTGCCCGAAGAGCCCGTCCTGCTGTCCTACCTCGTCGCGGCCACCATGATCATCGACCTGCCGGACCGGCAGGGCCTGCTGGCCGAACCGGACTCGCTGAGCCGATTGAATGCCGAACGGGCCATGCTGCAGCGTGAAACGACGATGCTCCGCACCCTGACCGCGCGCCCCGCCCCCGACCTGCGGCACACGCCCTACAACCCGAACTGATCACGTGCTATGACCGTTACGGGAAGGTGACATGGGGTACGTCCCGTTCCCTCCGCGGCCTGCCGCGACCGGCTTACGGCACGTTCCGGCCCTCTCCATGGGCCAGAATCCCGGCTTTAACGTGCTTGACGTGCGAGGCGTCGCCGGGCCGGGTGACCGCGCGCCGCGCCGGGAGGCCGGTCCAGCCGTGGTACGGGATGGGGCCTATGGGGTAATTCAGCAGCCGCTCGCGGGGGCTCCGATACACATTTGAAACATCGGCTCGTTGCTGGCCCGATGCGTTACCGGCCACGTAACAAACGGGAAATGAGCCGGAAACCCGCTCATGGGAGACATGGAGGCGTTCCGTGAAAAACACCGGAGCGGCCGGGTGGGTCCGTATGGCCCCTTGGGGGAGACCCCTGGAAACCCGTATGGCCCTTCCAAGGTAGCCCCCCTGGAGGCGCAGAGCAGTGGTTCCCTATCCAACTTGGCTGAACGCCGGAGATAACTCCTGGCAGCTGACAGCCGCCACGCTGGTCGGCTTGATGAGCATTCCGGCCCTGGCCGTCATCTACGGCGGCCTCGTACAGAAGAAATGGGCCATGAACACGGTGCTGATGGTGTTCAGCACGTTCTGCCTGGTCCTCATCGCGTGGGTCCTGTGGGCCTTCGACATGGGCTTCGGCCACCCGTGGATCCACACGTTCGTCGGGATACCGGGGACGGTCCTCGGGCACAACGCCTTGGAAGGGCAGGCTAATATCCCCCTGCTGGACGGGCTGATGCCCAAATTCCGGTTCCCGCAGGCCTCGCTCGTCTACTTCCAGTTCGTGTTCGCCGCGATCACGCCGGTCCTGTTCATCGGCAGCGTGATCGGCCGGATCAGCTTCCGGGTCTGGGTGCTCTTCGTGCCGCTGTGGATCACCTTCGCGTACGCGGTCAACGCGTTCCTGCTCTGGGGTGGCGGCTACTGGGCCGGCAAGGGCGCCCTCGACTTCAGTGGCGGCTACGTCATCCACCTGGCCGCCGGCACCTCCGGGTTCGTCGCAGCCGCCGTCATCGGGCCGCGCCTCAAGCGCGACCGCGAGCGTGCCATTCCGAACAACCTGTTGTTCGTAGCGGTCGGCGCCGGGATCCTGTGGCTCGGCTGGAACGGCTTCAACGGCGGTGACCCGTACTTCGCCGGTGCGGACTCCGCCGCCGCGGTCGTCAACACCAACGTGGCCACCGCCTGCGCCATGATGACCTGGATCTTCATGGACATGTTCCTGAGCTCGGAGAAGAAGCCGACCTTCCTCGGCGGCCTCAACGGCATGATCTGCGGCCTGGTCGGCATCACGCCCGCCGCCGGTTACGTCAACGGCCTCGGTGCCGTCGTGATCGGCGTGGTGTGCTCGGCGATCGTCTGGGTGGCCTGGACCTTCCTGCCCAGGTACGTGTGGCCGTTCAACAAGGTCGATGATGCGCTCGGTGTGGTCTATACGCACGGCGTCGCCGGCCTGTTCGGCGGCTTGCTCGTCGGGTTGCTCGCGGATCCGAAAATGATCGAGTACATCGGGCTCGGCAAGGCCGGCTCGATCAGCGGCGCGGGCCTGTTCTACGGGCACCCCGGGCAGCTGGGCATCCAGGCCGGGGCCGCCCTGACGGTCATCATCTGGGACGGGGTCGTCACTTTCGTCATCCTGCGGGTGCTCGGGCTGTTCATGAAGCTCCGGATACCCGACGCCGACCTGGAGATCGGCGACGTGGCGGTGCACGGCGAAGAGGCGTACCCCTCCGAGGACCTGATCAGCGTCTCGGCGGGCCGTGCCTCGGAATCGTTCAACGCGACCGCGCCCGGCGACAACCCGCTGAAACCGGAACGGGCGACCAAGACGATCGAAGACACCTGAGCCAGTCCGGGCTCGTTAAGGTCCGGTCCCGCTCGCGCCCTTCGTCTGCCCCCGGCACCTCGCGGTGCCGGGGGCGGAGGCCGTCGTCAGCCGGGCGCGGCGCAGGGTGCGGCGCGGTCCGGTTCGCTGACCGCGGGCCCGTGGACGCCTACCGGCGCCGGGCCCGGAGCAGGGGCTGGCCGCCTGCCCACCCTCAGCCCAGGGGCGGCTCAGATGGCGGAATCCAGGACGATGGCGGATCGGTGGGGTCCGGCGTGCTCGTGGTACGCGGCGTGGAACCCGGCGGCGCGGAACCTGGCGCGGAACCCGGCGGCGGAAAACTCGGCGGCGCGGGGCTTGGCGTTAAACTCGGCGGCGCGGAGCTTGGCGCGGAACCCGGCGGCGGAAAACTCGGCGGCGCGGGGCTTGGCGTTAAACTCGGCGGCGCGGAACTTGGCGCGGAACCCGGCGGCGGAAAACTCGGCGGCGTGGGGCTTGGCGTTAAACTCGGCGGCGCGGAGCTTGGCGTGGAACCCGGCGGCGGAAAACTCGGCGGCGTGGGGCTTGGCGTTAAACTCGGCGGCGCGGAGCTTGGCGTGGAACCCGGCGGCGGAAAACTCGGCGGCGTGGGACCCGGCGCGGAACTCGGCGGCGCGGAACCCGGCGCGGAACTCGGCGGCGCGGAACCCGGCGCGGAACTCGGCGGCGCGGAACCCGGCGCGGAACCTGGCGGCGCGGAACCCGGCGGCGTGGAACTCGGGGTCGGCGCCGGGGAGCTGGCGCCGACGGTTGCGGTCGGCGGGGTGGTACCGGTCTGCGCAATCGTATGCTGCTGCGCTGGCTGGGGGACGCGGGAGACCTGCGGCCTCTGGGGGGCCCTGGGGTAAACCTTGCTGATGTCGCTGTCCGGTTCGGCCGGGAGCGTGGCCGTGCTGGTGGCCGGTGACGGGTGCGTCCGCGCATCGGCCTTGCCGGACGTGGCGGCGTGTGACGTGCCCGCCCCGGACCCGCTGGTCGGCCCGTTGACGAACTGGATCACCACCGGCCCGTGGTGCTGGCCCCACCAGTCACCGACGAACACGGCCCCGGCTCCCGACACCACCGCGAACACGCACGCGCCGGTGATGGACGCGGCGGATGCGCGCGCCTTCCATGTGCTCACCGGGAGCCTCCCGTGTCAGTGGTGCCTACCGCAAAAGAAACACGCCGGCCCGGTGTGCCCGGGAGCGGCGCGGGGAAAATCCGGAGCGGACACGGTGCGGGGGGACACCGCATCCGGCTCCGGCGATGGGATGGCGCGGCCGGCGCGGAGCCGGCGGTGACACCGCGGTACGCGCCTGGGATCGTGACCGGGAGGCTCAGGGTGATCCCTCCTGCCAGGAGTGCGCCGTGGTGAGAAGTTGGTTACGTATACTCGCGAGATTCCGCATAGCGGGGGGACTGAAACCTCATCAGCCGAACGCGCCCGTGTTGTGACGAAATCTGCCGTGCGGCGTCCTGCAGCCGTTCGCTGATGAGGTCCCGCGTGTCCCGCCCGCCGGGTTAGGACGGCGGTCCCCCGGTGTGCCATGGCCGCGTTCCGGCCGCACAATGGGATATATGGCCACACCAGTGACGACGGCAACGACCCTGGTAACCGACGATGGCGTACCGATCGACGCCCTGCATCTCCCGCAGGAAAGTGACCTTGCCATCGTGCTGGCACACGGCTTCACGCTGTCCTGGCAGCGGCCCGCGGTGTGGCGCATCTCGACCCGGCTCAACCGGATCGCGGGCGTCGTGAGCTTCGACTTCCGCGGGCACGGGCGTTCCGGCGGGCTGTCCACCATGGGCGACCGCGAGATCAGGGACCTTGACGTCGCGGTTGGCTACGCCCGGGAGCTTGGCTACGAGCGGATCGCGGCCGTCGGGTTCTCCATGGGCGCGTCGGTCGTCGTCCGGTACGCCGGGCTGATCGGCGGGCTCGACGCGGCTGTTTCGGTGAGTGGCCCGGGGCACTGGTATTACCGGGGGACGGAACGGATGCGCCGCGTGCACTTCGCCGTGGAGCATCGCGTCGGCCGGCTGGCGACCAGGATGCTGACGAAGACGCGGGTCAGCCCGGTCCAGTGGAATCCGGCCCCCGTGCCGCCCGATCAGGCCGCCGCGCGGATCTCGCCCACTCCGCTGCTGATCGTGCACGGCGACAAAGACCCGTACTTCCCCGTGGATCATGCCCTGGAGCTCTACGAAGCCGCGCGGGACCCGAAGGAACTGTGGGTGGTACCGGGATTCGGGCACGCCGAGTCCGGGTGCCGTCCCGCGCTGGCCGACCGGATCGGCGGCTGGGTCACGACGGCCGCGGCCGCGCCCGTGGCCCGGGAACGAGCCGACGCCGCGGGCGGGGCGGTCGCCGGGACCGTGGACGCCGCGCTGCTGGACCTGTCCCCGGCCGAAGATCCGGACGAGGCCTCAGCCGAGGAAGCCGCCGAGGCCGCCGGCGCCGCCGCGGCGGCGGGGATCTCCCCGGCCGAGGCGATCCGTGCGGACTCCCTGGACGCGGACTCCCTGGACGCGGACTCCCTGGACGCGGACCCCCTGGACACGGAAGACCGCTCCGGCGCGCGGCCATAGGCCAGGCCCGCGGAGCCCAAAGCCCCCGCCCGCCGCCGGGCCCTTGAAGCGCACTACCCCGCTACCAGCCGGCCGGCAGCGGCATGCCCTCGCTGTAGCCGGACGCGCTCTGCAGGCCGATGACCGCCCGCTCCCGGAGCTCCGCCAGGTCGTGGGCGCCTGCGTAGGTGCAGGCGCTGCGCAGCCCGGCCATGATCGAGTCGATCAGGTCCTCCACGCCCGGGCGGGCCGGGTCGAGGTACATCCGCGCCGTGGAGATGCCCTCCTCGAACATCTCCTTGCGGGCCCGTTCGAACGGTGAATCCCGGGCGCTGCGGTGCCGGACGGCACGGGCGGACGCCATCCCGAAGCTCTCCTTGTACAGTCGGCCGTCCGCATCGCGGAAGGCGTCGCCCGGGGACTCATACGTCCCGGCGAACCAGGACCCGATCATGACGCTGGATGCGCCCGCCGCCAGCGCCAGTGCCACGTCGCGCGGGTGCCGGACGCCGCCGTCGGCCCATACGTGCGCGCCCAGCCGCCGGGCCTGCGCCGCGCATTCCAGCACCGCGCTGAACTGCGGGCGGCCGACCCCGGTCATCATCCGCGTCGTGCACATCGCGCCGGGCCCGACCCCGACCTTGATGATGTCCGCGCCGGCCTCGACCAGGTCGGCGACGCCGGCCGCGGTGACGACGTTGCCGGCCACGACGAGCGCGTCGGGGCAGGTCTCCCGGACCCGGCGCAGCGCGCAGATCATCTTCTCCTGGTGGCCGTGGGCGGTGTCGACCACGATCAGGTCGGCACCCGCGTCCAGCAGCATTTTCGCCTTCGAGCCCGGGTCGCCGTTCACGCCGATCGCGGTGGCCAGCCGTAGCCGTCCCGCGCTGTCGGTGGCCGGGCGGTACAGCGTGGCGCGCAGCGCCCCGGTCCGGGTCAGGATGCCGACGCAGCGCCCCGTTTCGTCCACGACCGGGGCGAGCCGGTGCCGGCCCTCGTGCAGCAGGTTGAACGCCTGCTCCGGGTCGGTTCCGGCGGGCACGGTCACCGGCTTCGCCGACATGACCTGGCGAAGCTGGGTGAAGCGATCCACGCCCTGGCAGTCGGCCTCGGTGACGACCCCGACCGGCTTGCCGTCCTCGATGACGATGACAGCGCCGTGCGCGCGCTTGGGCAGCAGGCTGAGGGCCTCGCCGGTGGTGTCCGACGGGCCGAGCGTGATCGGCGTGTCGTGCACGCGGTCGCGGGATTTGATCCAGGCGACCACGTCCGCTACGACGTCCACGGGGATGTCCTGTGGCAGCACGGCCAGGCCGCCGCGGCGCGCCACGGTCTCGGCCATCCGCCGGCCGGAGACCGCGGTCATGTTCGCCGTGATGAGGGGGATGGTCGCCCCGCTGCCGTCGTGCGTCGACAGGTCCACGTCGAGCCGTGAGGTTACCGCCGACCGGTTCGGCACCATGAAGACGTCGCTGTAGGTCAGATCCTGGGCCGGGACCGTTTCGCCGATAAATCGCACGTCATAGATTGTGCCCGTAATGGCCGGATGCTACCGCCGCCGCCGGGCCGGCCCCGGTGGCGGCGCGCTGGACCGGCGGCGCCGCACTGCCCCGCGGCTAGGCCGGGGCGAATGCCGCGAACATGATGTCGGCGATGCGGTTCGCCATCTCGTCGACGGGGAGTTTCACTTCGGCGCTGAGCAGGTAGTTCACCCGCTCCAGCATCATCAGGCAGGCCACGGCGGTCAGCTCCGCGTGCTCGGGCAGCTGCCCGGTGCTGCGGGTGGCCGCGGTCATGCCCGTGGTCATTGCTTCGGAGATGCTGAACAGCATCTGCAGGCCGTCTCCGTACACTTCCTCCGGGACCAGGTCGGCCTGGCTGAGAATGCGGATGACGGTCGCGTGCGCGGCGTAGACGTCAAAGAATTTCCGCACCCAGTGTCGCAGCACGGTCTTGCCCGTCTCGTCCCGGGTGACGATCGGGAAGTCGCCGGCGACGGTCTCCATGTCGCGCAGCGCGTCCAGCAGCAGGGCCTTGAACAGGTCCTCTTTGTTGGAGAAGTAAAGGTAGAAGGTGCCGTGCGAGATGCCGGCCCGGCGGACTACGTCGTCGACCCGGACGCCGTGGAATCCGCGTTCCTCGAACTCGATCATCCCCGCTTCGAGCAGGCGCTTGACGGTGGCCCGTCCCTGGGCGCGCAGTTCCCGGTCACGAGCGGGAACACCGCCCCCGTGGGAGGGCTGACGGCCCGGCCCGTGCGCGGCCTGGGTGCCCCCGGGCGCCTGAGTCGGCGGCCGGGGGCGGGGCCGGTTCGCCTCGGTTCCCGGTGACCCCGGGCCGCGGCTTCCCTCGTGAGTCATGGTAAGAGACTAGCCGTCCGGTTCCCGCCCCGGTGGCACTCGGCGGAGGTGCGGGCCGGCAACCCGCTGCTACCCTTCGAGCGGTGAGCAGTCCGGCGCAGGCTGACGGAGCCAAAGCTCGCCCGGGCGGCCCTGGGCCGGCCGGCCAGGACGCCGCGCCCGCGGCGAGTTCGCGGATGACCACGATCCGGGTGGCCGCCCTGACCGCGGCCGCGGCGCTGATGTACGCCGCTGACGCGCTCATCCGGTTCCGGCGCTTCCTGACCAGCACGTTCGACCTGGTCATCTTCGACCAGGGAGTCCGCGGCTACGCGCACTTCAGCGCGCCGGTCTCGATCGCGCGGGGCGTGGCGGACGGCGGGACGGCGTACTTCGTGCTGCTGTCCGACCACTGGTCGCCGATCCTGGCCGGGCTCGCGCCGCTGTACTGGATCCACGACGGGCCCGCGACCCTGCTCATCGCGCAGGCGGTGCTGTTCGCCCTCGCGATCCCGCCGCTGTGGGCGTTCACCCGCCGCCAGCTCGGGGCCCCGTGCGCCTACTTCGTCTCCGCGGCGTACGCGCTGTCGCTGCCGATCATGGCGGCGGTCACGTTCGACTTCCACGAGGTGGCGTTCGTCCCCGTACTCACGGCCGTGATGGCCGAACGGTTCCAGGCCGGGCGCCGCCTGCCTGCGGTCCTCGCCGCGGCGGCGCTGCTCCTGGTCAAAGAGGACATGGGCCTGCTCATCGCCGGGTTCGGCGGCTACCTGCTGGTGACCCGGCGACGCTGGACCGGGCTCGCCTTTGTGGTGGGCGGCGTCGCGGCGACGTGGCTGGCCAGCCGGGTGCTGATCCCCGCCTTCGGCGGCTCGGCCAGCTTCTACTGGGCGTACGGCGAGTTCGGCCGCACCGCCGGGAGCGCAGCTGCCGGCATCGTCACCCGCCCCCTGTACGCGCTGCACGTCCTGGTGACACCGGGGGTGAAGGTACGCACGATGATCGGGCTGCTGATCCCGCTCGGCTTCCTGCCGCTGGCGTCCCCACTGACCCTCGCGGCGGTGCCGCTGCTGGCCGAACGGATGCTGGCGTCCGGATACCCGCTGTGGTGGCAGGCCAAATTCCAGTACAACGCCTTCATCGTGATGATCCTCTTCCTCGCCGCGGTCGACGGCGCGATGCGGCTGCAGCGCCGGTGGCGGGCCTGGCGAGCGGGGCGTCTCCGGCTGCCGCGGGGGTGGGCGCCGGCCACCGTCTGGGCGGCGGTGGTGTTCGTCGCGGCGGTCGGCTACCTCCCGTTCTCGCCGTTCGGCCAGTTGCTGCACCTGAAGTACTACATGGTCAACGCGCGGATGCGCGCCGCTGACCAGGCGACCGCCCGGGTGCCGTCGGGCGTCGAGGTGGCGGCGGCCGGCAACCTCGGCCCGCGGCTGTCGGGACGGGACACCGTGCTGCTGCTCGACGGCACGCCGCGGTGGGCGCCGTGGGTGGTCGCCGACACCAAGGGCCTGGACTTCCCGTTCTGCACCCCGGCACAGCAGGCCCAGGACGTGTCTTTCCTGCGGGCGCACGGGTACCGCCTGGTCTTCAGCGACGACGGGTACGTGGTCCTGCACCGCCCGCCGGACGCGCGGACCCGCGAGGCCCTCATCCACCCCGTCCCCGCCCCGAAGATCCACACCAATGTTTGCTACTGACGCGCACGGTGGGGACGCGCACGGTGGGGACGCGCACGGTGGGGGCGCGCACGGTGGGGGCTGCGTCCGGTGGGATGCCAAGATAAGGTTGTTCAAGTGTGGGGAGGGTGATCTGGCGCAGGCTGTCAGTGATGGCCGCCGTTGCCTCGTTCGGCGCCGTTGCGGGCATGGGCACCGGCGCGCCAGCATGACCAGCGCCGCCCAGGCGGCCGGCGCCGCCGACGCCGCCAGCGCCGCCGGAGTCTCCGTCATCGGCGTGCCGTTCGGCGCGTCGGCTCTGCCGCCGACCGCCCAGGGCGGGGCTAGCGTTCCCGCCATCCGGACCACGGCCAGCACGCAGCTGCCCCGCCAGCTCGTCGTGCCGGATGTCCTCGCGGTCATCCAGACCGGGATCCCCAGCTCCGACGTGCCGAAGATCAGCAAGCTCAGCGGCGTCCGCGGCGTCCTGGTGGTCAGCGGCGGCGCGATCCGGATCGGCGGGAAGCCGGCCAACGTGATCGGGGTCGATCCCGGGCCGTTCCGGTCCTGGACGCCGGTGGCGGCCGCCGGTGACCAGGCCATCTGGCAGGCGCTGAAGCACGGCCAGTTCGTCGCGGCGACCGCGGCGCAGCGCACGCTGGGCCTGGCCCAGGGCCGCTCGTACCCGGTCACCGCGGCGACCCAGGCGCAGCTCACCTTCGGCGGGGCGGCTGGCCTCGGCATTCCCGGTGTGGACGCGGTGGTGAACCGCTCCGTCGCGGCGCGGCTCGGGCTGGTGCCGGACCTGGCGGTGCTGATCAACGCGCCCGCGGACAACCTGGCCACGTTGGTGGCACAGGTCCGCGCGGTGACCGGAGCGCAGAGCCACGTCATCAGCCTCCAGCCGGCGACGGCCGGCCCGCCCGGCCCGCTGCCGGTGGACAACTCGGTGCCTACCGGGCGGCCCACCACCTACCTGCAGCTGTACCAGGAATCGGCGGCCCGCTACTGCCCGGGGCTGTCCTGGACCGTCCTGGCTTCGATCGGCGAGGTCGAAAGCGGCAACGGGGCCAACGTCGGCCCGTCCAGCGCCGGGGCGCTCGGGCCGATGCAGTTCATCCCGTCCACCTGGAAGGTCTGGGGGATCGACGGTTTCGGGGACACCGGCGTCCCCAACATCATGAACCCGTTCGACGCGGTGCCGAGCGCGGCCGGGATGCTGTGCGCGAACGGCGCGGCCAGCGGCGGTTCGTCGCTGTACAGCGCGATCTTCGCCTACAACCACGCGGACTGGTACGTCAACGAGGTCCTGGCCATCGCCAGGGAATACGCCGCGGGCGCCTGAACGGCCCCGCCCGCCCGCGACGCGACCGCCTGTGACGAGCGCGGCGCCCGGACCTGGTTGGATGGTGACCATGCCCGATTACGACGCGTTCCTGCTTGTCTCGTTCGGCGGTCCCGAGGGGCCGGACGATGTGATGCCCTTCGTGCGGAACGTCACGCGCGGCCGCGGCATCCCGCCGGAGCGCCTGGAGGCTGTCGCGGAGCACTACTACGCCGTCGGCGGCGTGAGCCCGATCAACCAGCAGTGCCGGGACCTCATCGCCGCGCTGCGGGATGACTTCGGCGCCGCGGGCCTCGACCTGCCCATCTACTGGGGGAACCGGAACTGGGAGCCCTACCTGACCGGCACCGTGGCCGCGATGGCCGCCGACGGCGTCCGGCACGCGCTGGCCTTCGCCACCTCGGCCTACAGTTCCTTCTCGAGCTGCCGGCAGTACCTGGACGACGTTGACCGGGCGCGGGAGCAGGCCGGTCCGGGCGCGCCCCGCATCGACAAGATCCGCCGCTTCTTCAACCACCCCGGATTCGTCGAGCCGTTCGCCGAGAACGCGCGGGCGGCGCTGGCCGCCGTGCCGGCCGACGTCCGGGACGGCGCGCACCTGGTTTTCACCGCACACAGCGTGCCGCTGGCCATGGCCGCCCACAGCGGGCCGCCGGGTAACGGGGCCCCGGAGCCGGGCGGCCGGTACGTGGCCGAGCTCACCGAGGCGGCCTCTCTCATTGCCGAACGGACCGATGCCGGGGCTCATCCCTGGGACCTGGTGTACCAGAGCAGGAGCGGGCCGCCGTCCCAGCCGTGGCTGGAACCCGGCGTCCTGGATCACCTCGGCGACCTGGCCAAGGCGGGCGCCCCGGCCGCCGTGATCATCCCGGTCGGGTTCGTGTCCGACCACATGGAGGTGCGGCACGACCTCGACACCGAGGCGGTGGAGACCGCCGCGGCCCTTGGCCTGCCGGTCGTCCGGGCGGCGACCCCCTGGTACCACCCCCAGTTCCGGGCCATGATCATCGACCTGGTGCGCGAGCGCCTCGGCCCGCAGGGCTCGCCGCGCGCGGCGCTGGGCCGGCTGGGGCCCTCCACCGACGCCTGCCCGCCCGGCTGCTGCGTCTTTACCGGGCCGGGAGGCACCCGGCCGGGAGCCCAGCCGGGCGCGGCCGACCCGGGCGCGGCCGACCCGGGCGCGGCCGACCCGGGCGCGGCCGACCCGGGAGGGGCCCCGCCGGGCGGGACGGCGAGCGGGCCGCGCGGGGCGGGCGTGGCGTGAGCGCTCCGGGCGCGGCGGAACTGCTGGCTCTCGCGGCCGACGCCGCCGCGGCCGCGGGCCGGCTGCTCGCCGATCAGGGCGCGCGGGGCCGCCCCGAGGTCGTCGAGACCAAGTTCGAGCCTGACCGACGTGGTGACAGAAATGGACCGCCGCGCCGAGGCGCTCATCACCGAACGGATACGCGCGGCCCGCCCCGGTGATGCGATCCTCGGCGAGGAAGGGGGTGAGACCCACGGCGCTCCCGGTCGGGAGGAGGCCCGGGGCCCGTCCTCGCCCGCCGCCGTCCGGTGGATCGTCGACCCGCTTGACGGCACCGTCAACTATCTCTACGGGCTGGCGGACTGGGCGGTCAGCATCGCCGCGGAGGTCGCGGGCACGATCGTGGCCGGTGTGGTGGCCGTCCCGCTGCACGGCGAGACCTTCATGGCCGTCCGCGGCCGGGGCGCCTGGCTGCACAGCACCGCCGAGCGGGGCAGCGCCGCCGGGCTTTCCGAGTGGACCGTGCCTTCGGGGGCCGCCGGGCTTTCCGGGGCGACCGTGCCTTCGGGGGCCGCCGGGTCTCCCTGGGCGGGCGGGCCCGCCGGTGCTCTGCGGCTGCGCTGCAACCGGGGGGTCCCGCTCGGTCAGGCCCTGGTGGGTACCGGGTTCGGCTACCTGCCGGGGCGCCGGCGCGTGCAGGGCGAGGTCGTGGCCGCGCTGCTGCCGCAGATCCGGGACATCCGCCGTGGCGGATCGGCGTCGGTCGACCTGTGCACGGTGGCGGCCGGCCGGCTGGACGCGTTCTACGAGCGGGGCCTGAACTACTGGGACTACGCGGCCGGCGCGCTGATTGCGGAGGAGGCGGGCGCACGGGTTACCGGCCTGGCCGGCCGCCCGGTGGGCACCTCCATGACCGTCGGCGCCGGCCCCGGCCTGTACGAGGAACTCAGCGCTGTCCTCGCCGCCCTCAACCCCGAACGCGACGCCTAGCGCCGGTCATTACCCGCGATGGCGTCGCCGCAGTCGCAGTTGCCAGGCACCGGCGCCACCGTGGACGTGCCCGTCGGGGTCAGGCGCGGGCGCCTTCGGGGATGCCGTGCGCCGCGGCGATCTGCCTCAGGTGCTCGATCTCGTAAAGCTCGGTGTCGGTGAGGTCAGCGTCCCCGGTGGCCAGCGCCACCCGTAGGGAGGCGTGGGCTTCCCTCAGACGGTGCTGCAGTGTGGCTGTGAACTCGCTCATGCGACTCCCTCCGGACAAACACGCTGATTTGCGTGGCCAGTCCTACCCCTGCGGCGCTCGCCGCTAAACCCGGTTCCGTCGCCGAAACCAGCGGGCGCGAATGAGATCCGGGACACAGGGGCATACTGTTCCGGCGACGCGTTTAACTCACGGTGAACGTTGGCTCGAACGGGACAAGATGCCGGTACACTTCCCCTCCGGCGGCACTCGGCGCCGTCCGCGGGTCACCCCGGCCCCTGGCGGATCCGGTCGCTGGGGCACGCGGAAACGGAGGAGCCGTGCATCTTACACCCTCCACGGCACGACACTCCCCGTGCTGCGTGTGCCCGGCGCGCAAACGTGTCAGAATTCCCCGCCGGAATTGGGCACAACCACGGCCTCCAGAGCGTTACACCCGCGCGATGAAGAGGCGCACAACGTATGGAGGGGGAAAGAACCACCATGGCCACTGATTACGACAGCCCGCGGAAGACAGACGACGACCTTACCGAGGACAGCCTGCAGGAGCTTCAGGCCCGCCGGATGGATCAATCGTCGAGCACGATCGACATTGACCCGGACGAGGTGGCTGAGTCACTCGAGCTGCCCGGTGCGGACTTGTCGAACGAAGAGCTGTCCTTCCGTGTGATCCCGCGGCAGGCGGACGAGTTCACCTGCTCGCGCTGCTTCCTGGTGCACCATCGCAGCCAGCTCGCTGAAGAGCGCAACGGCCAGTTCGTGTGCCGGGAGTGCGCCGCCTGACGGCACCTACTCGTCAGTCGCTGCGCCTGCCCGCGGGGCAAATGAGGCCCGACGCCGGGAGCGCCCGACGCCGGGAGCGCCCGACGCCGGGAGCGCCCGACGCCGGGAGCGCCTGCGGTCCGCCGCCGCGCCCCCGCTCGTGCCGGTTCTGGTTTCCGCCCCGCGGCCCCTACCAGGGCGGCGGGATCAGTCGCCGGACTGGCCGTCCTGGTAGGCGCGCACCTGTTTCGTGGCGGCCCTCGTCGCGAGCAGCCGCGCCGCTTCCATCGCCACGCCGGTCACGACGGCCCAGCCGAGCGCCTCTTTGAGTCCGACCTCGACGTCTTCCGGGTGCACGGGAGGCTCCTTACCCGTCGCCCGCGTCCACACGAGCGCGATGAGCTTGCGGGCGACCCACGCCGCGGCGAAGGCGGCGATCCCCCCGGCAATGCGGGTGGCCATATCTGCGCGCTGGTCCGACATGCCAGTGCTTCTTCCAAACCCCATGGCCCGATCATTCCACGTGTGGGCCATTCCACGTGCGGCCAGGCGCCCACGCGGCTCGCCGCGGATACCCGGGCTCAGCTCGCCGGCGGATACCCGGGCTCAGCTCGCCGCGGATACCCGGGCTCAGCTCGCCGGCGGATACCCGGGCTCAGCTCGCCGCGGATACCCGGGCTCAGCTCGCCGAACCCTGGGTGGCCGCGGGAGCGCCCTTCGGGCGGCCACGCTCGATCGCGGCGGCCAGCTCACCCGGCCGTCGCGTCCCGATCAGCCAGTACGGAACCTGGCCGGCCGGATCGCGCACCGCGATATACACGCCGGTCTTCAGGTACGGCCGGATCAGCGTGTGCGCGGCGGGATCGGCCCGGGGGCCGCGCATCGCCTCGGCCTGCCTGGCGTCCAGCGCCCGCACCTCCGTCACCCGGGACAGCGGCAGCGCGGCGCCGGCCGCCCGGAGCTCGCCGTCGCCGACCTCGATCAGCCCGGATCCCCACCCCAGCAGCGCGGCGACACAGCCGACGGTGAAAACGGCGTAAATGATCACCACCACTGGGCCGCTGAGGTTCGCGTAAATGCCGTACGTGCCGAGCAGAACGATCACGGGCACGGCGAGGATCCACCATGCCGCCGGTACGGTGAGCCGTTCACGGTAATCACGCATGCGTCAACCGTAGTTGGTTAGATGGCCCTATGGCGGGGCGGTCCGGACGGGGCATTGGCCTGAGGGCGCGGCAGTTGCTGACGGCTGCCCGCGACGGTGTCCGGAACGCCGAGGAACGCCGCAAGGCGGCGGAACCACAGCGCGCCGGCGCCCAGCTTCCGCCCGCCGTCGGCGACGTCCCCGGCGCCGCGGCCAGCGGCGCCGCGGCCAGCGGCGCCGCGGCCAACGGCGCCGCGGCTCCCGGAGGCCCGTACCCGCTGGATGAACCCGTGACCGGGCCCCCGGGCGCGGCCGGGGGGATCGTGCCGCGCTGGCTCCAGGTCGCCGGCGGGTGGGCGTGGCGGCTGCTGTTCATCGGCATCGCGCTCTACCTGGCCTACCGCGTGGCCGGCCTGGCTGGCGCTGGTGGTGATCCCGTGCGCGGCCGCGCTGCTGCTGACGGCGCTGTTGCAGCCGCTCGCCGCGCGCCTGCACCGCGCCGGCCTGCCGATGCTGGCCGCGACCTGGTGCACCCTGCTCGGCGCGGTCATCGCGCTGGCTGGCACGATCACCCTGGTCACGATCCGGGTACGGGCGGAATACAAGGGCCTGGTGACGCAGGGCCGGCACACCTCACGGCAGATCGAAACCTGGCTGGCCGGCCCGCCGCTGCACCTGAAGACCACGAGCCTGCAGACCTCCTCGAACAAGCTGCTGACCTACCTGGGCCAGCACAAGTCGCTGGTGGCGGGCACGGTCCTGACCGGCGGGCAGATCGTCTTCGAGGTCCTCGGCGGCATCGTCCTCATGCTCTTCGTGACGTTCTTCCTGCTCAAGGACGGCCCGCGGATCTGGGCGTGGCTGACCAGCGCGTTCGGGCCGGAAGGCAGCCAGCGGGCGAACCGGGCCGGCCGTGCGGCCTGGCACGCCGTCGTGTACTACGTCCGGGGCACGGTGCTGGTGGCGGCCATTCACTGCGTCGTCATCGGCTCCGCGCTGACGATCATGGGCGTCCCGCTGGTCGCGCCGCTGGCCGTCCTGGTCTTCCTCGCGGCGTTCATCCCGCTCGTGGGGATCTTGTTCGCCGGGACGGTGGTCATCCTGATCACGCTGGCGACGAAAGGGTGGATCCTCGCGGTCATCCTGCTCGGCATCTTCGTCGCGGAGAACCAGCTGGAGAGCCACCTGCTGCAGCCGCTGGTCGTCGGGCGCATTATCCGGCTGCATCCGCTCGCCATCATCCTGGTGCTCGCGGTGGGCGGTATCGTGGCCGGTATCCCGGGTGCCGTGGTGGCCGTCCCGGTGGCCGCGGCGATTACGCGCGCGGTACCGGAACTGCGGCGCCGCTACCCCCAGGCCGGGCCGGTCCTGGTCCGTGGCGATCCGGGCTCCGCCACTCCGGGACCGCGATAGGGTCACTGGGCGTGAGGAGCTGGCAGTATCATGCTGCGCGCCGTGACCCGGCCAGCCGTGCGAGGAATGATGCCCATGAACCGAACCGCCGACGGTGCCGACGTGCTGATCCAGCGCCTGGACCCGGGCCTTCCGCTGCCCGCCTTCGCTCATCCGGGGGACGCCGGCGCGGATCTTTTCGCGGCGGAGGACGTGGACCTGGCGCCGGGGGAGCGCGCCCTGGTCCCGACCGGCGTGGCCATCGCGCTGCCCGCCGGTTACGCGGCGTTCGTGCATCCGCGCTCGGGGCTGGCCGCGCGCCACGGGGTCACGATCGTGAACGCGCCGGGCACCGTCGACGCCGGCTACCGCGGCGAGATAAAGGTCACGCTGCTCAACACCGACCGTTCGCAGCCGGTCAGCTTCCGGCGCGGTGACCGGATCGCGCAGCTCGTGGTCCAGCGGGTGGAACGGGTGCAGTTTCACGAGGTCGGCTCGCTGCCCGGATCGGCCCGCGGAGACGGTGGCTTCGGCTCCACCGGGGGCCATTCGGCCGGCGTCCCGAGTACCGTGAATCCGTTACGAAGGCGCAACGAGGGCACTCCCCAAGGCACGGCGATCCCCCGGCAGGCCGGCGAAACTTTCAGGCACATCGCGGGCGGCCCCGGCACCGCGGGGAAGCCTCCCCTGATACAGGATTGAAGCGGGATTGAAGAAGGAGCGTGCGTAGTGTTCCGTCGGCGTCGGCGCGAGGACGCGGACCAGGCCAGTCCGGGCTACCCCGAGGCGGATGCCACCGGGTACACCGGCGGCGGCTGGGAAGACCCCGATGAGACAGGCGAATGGGACGATGACGCCGCCAGCGCCGGCGTCGGCGGGGCGGCCGGGGCCGTGCCGTCCGGCCCGGTGCCGCCCGGCCTGCGCGGTGGCCCCTGGGACGCCGATGAGGCCTACCCGGAGCGGGAGCGCGCCGACTTCGGCAGCCTCCTCGTCCCGGTCGCGCCCATGCAGCAGATTGAGCTGGCCACGGACGGGCAGCGATTCATCTGGATCACGGTGAAGAACGGCACGAGCGAGCTGCGGGTGCACGCCTTTGCGGCGCCGCGCAGCGGCGGACTGTGGCAGGACGTCCGGCAGGAGATCGCCGAAGAGCTCTCCTCAGCCGGCACGGCCGCGCAGGATACCGAGGGCCCGTTCGGGACCGAGGTGTTCGCGCACGTACCGGTGGAACCCGGGAACGTGTCCGCCGGGACCCGTCCCGTCCGGTTCATCGGGGTCGACGGCCCGAGGTGGCTGCTTCGCGGCCTGATCATCGGCGGGGCGGCCACCGGCGCCGAGCCCGTCGAGCCGTTCGAGGAGCTGCTCAGCGACATCGTGGTCGTGCGGGGAGACCACCCGATGCCGCCGCGGGACATGCTGGAGCTGCGGCTGCCGCCCGAGGTGCAGCAGGCGCTCGAGCAGCAGCAGGCGCTCGAGCAGCAGCAGGCGGGCGGTCCGGGCGCGGAACCCGAGGAAGAAAACCGGTTCCGGACGGACCTGAACCCCTTCCAGCGCGGGCCGGAGTTCACCGAAACGCGCTGAGGGTGCGCCGAATTAACGCACGGCTACATGGCGTTAACATGCCCTCGCCAGCGTGCCTCCATGGGGATAGTTCATGCGGACAGCCAGACCGAGCGACCGCGTGTCCAGATAGCGGGCACGGTGCGGGTGATCAGGCACGACCGGATCGGAGAGATGCCCGCGGTGGAAGTCGAGCTGCACGCGGGCCCCGGTCTCGTTGCCCTTGGCCGCGTCGACCTCATATGGCTCGGCCGGGCGAGCATTCCCGGCATCGAGCCGGGCAGCACGGTCGTGGCCGAGGGCCGGCTGGGCGTCCGTCGCGGCCGCGCCACCATGTTCAACCCGCGCTACGAGCTGAGGTTCGCGGGGCCCGGCGGAGCCCGGGAATCGGGGCTCCGCGCCGCCAGCTGAGCGCGAGTTCCACCGGTCCGCGCCTGACCCTGGCCGCGGGCGCGCGTTACCGGCTGGAAAGCAGCGACGCGAGCTGGTCCTCCACGTCCTGGCTCGTGACGAAGAGCAGCTCGTCGCCGGCCTCCAGGAGATCGTCCTGCTGCGGGACGATGACCCGGCCCTCGCGCAGGATCGTCACCAGCGCCGTGTCGCCGGGCCAGTCGATATCCCCGAACCGCTGGCCGACGAGCGGCGCGTCGGCGGGCATGGTCAGCTCGACCAGGCTCGCCTCGCTCTGCCGGAACGTCATCAGCCGGACGAGATCGCCGACGCTGACCGCCTCCTCGACCAGTGCCGACAGCAGCCGGGGAGTCGAGACCGCCACGTCCACGCCCCACGACTCGTTGAACAGCCACTCGTTGTTCGGGTGGTTGATCCGCGCGACGACGCGCGGCACCCCGTACTCGGTCTTGGCCAGCAGCGACACGACCAGGTTGACCTTGTTGTCGCCCGTGGCGGCGATCACCACGTTGCAGCGGTGCAGCGCGGCCTCGTCCAGCGAGCTGATCTCACAGGCGTCCGCGAGCAGCCACTCCGCGCCGGGCAGGCTGTCCGCCTTGATCGACCTGGCTGAGTGGTCGATGAGCAGTACCTCGTGCCCGTTCTCCAGCAGTTCCCGGGCGATGGACCGGCCGACCGCACCGGCCCCGGCTATCGCGACGCGCATCAGCGGCCTCCCTCGGGCCCGGTAGAGAACAGTTCGGAGATCCGGTCCAGCTCGTCTTCGTGGGCGATCACGTGCAGCACGTCGCCTTCCTGCAGCACCGTGCCCGGGACCGGGATCATGGCCTCGCCGAGCCGGTCGATGAAGGCGATACGGTTACCCGTGGTCACCTCGATCGCTTTTATCTTCTCGCCGAGCCACCGGTCTGAGAAGGCCACCTCGGCCAGCACAATCTTGCCGGTCGGATCGCGCCAGAGCGGTTCGGCGCCCTCGGGGAGCAGCTTCCGCAGCATCTGGTCGGCTGTCCAGCGGACCGTCGCGACCGTCGGGATGCCAAGGCGCTGGTAGACCTCGGCGCGGCGGGGATCGTAGATCCGTGCGGCGACCCGGTCGATGCCGAACGACTCCCGCGCGACGCGCGCGGCGATGATGTTGGAGTTGTCACCGCTGCTGACGGCGGCGAAGGCATCTGCTTCCTCCACGCCGGCCTGGATGAGCACGTCTCGATCGAAGCCCACCCCGGTGACCCGGCTACCCTTGAACGAGGAGCGGAGTTTCCGGAATGCCTCGGGATCCATGTCGATGACGGCGACCGAGTAGCCGCGGTCCTCGAGAATATGGGCGAGCGTCGACCCGACCCGTCCGCAACCCATGATCACGATATGCACGGTCGTCCTTCCAGGTTGAAGCGCATCGCCAAAGTTATGCCCTCGCGGCGGTGATTGCGACACGTGCCCGATGTGAACCCCGCGGCGCGGGGCTCCGGGCCGGTGGAGGGCCGCCGCACCTGCGGCATTATGGTCGGGCCGGCCGGCACCGGCAGGGAAGAATAAGTGTCAGACCGGAAGAACGGGATGCGATCTGAAGATGTGACTTCGGTCACTATATCGGGCGGCGCGGACAGCTCCGGCGTCCGGCTCACCCCCGGAGACGTCATCGAGCTGGCGGCAGGCGAGGCAGCGCACGGCGGCTGGTGCGTGGCCCGCCTGGACGGCTCGGGCCCGGTCGTGTTCGTCCGGCACGCCCTGCCGGGTGAACGCGTCCGGGTCAGGATCACCGAGGTCACCTCCCGTTTCGCGCGGGCCGATGCCGTCGAAATCCTGGCGCCGTCCGCGGACCGGGTCGAGCCACCGTGCCCGTACGCGCGGCCAGGTGAGTGCGGTGGCTGCGACTGGCAGCACGCGTCCCTGCCTGCCCAGCGGGAGCTGAAGGCGTCGGTGGTGCGTCAGCAGCTCCGGCGCATCGCCGGGATCGACCGGCCGGTCACCGTCGAGGCCCTGCCCGGCGACGCGCCCGGTGACGAGGACAAGAACGCGGGCGGAGCCGCCGCCCCGGGCCTCGGCTGGCGGACCAGGGTCAAGTTCGCGGTCCGCCACGACGGCGTGGCCGGCCTGCGTGCCCACCGGTCCCACGAGGTCATCGACGTCGCGGACTGCCTGATCGCGCACCCGGGCATCCGCGACCTCGGCGTGCCGGAACACCCCTGGCCGCGGGTGACCTCGGTGGAGGCGGTCGTGGCCACGGAAGACGGCGAGCGCGCGGTCATCGTCTCGGGGCAGGCTGGTTCGGCGGCATCGAAACAGACCACGGCCGAATCGGTGCTCGCGGTGGCCGGCCATCACCGGCCCCACGCGGGCGGGACCAGGGTGCTGCGCGGGCACTCACACCTGCGCCAGCGCGCGGCGGGGCGATCATGGCGGGTCGGCGCGGCCGGGTTCTGGCAGGTGCACCCGGCCGCCGCGGACACCCTGGCCCGCGCCGTGCTGGACGCGCTGGCGCCGCAGCCCGGCGACTCGGCGCTCGACCTTTACTGCGGCGCGGGCCTGTTCACCGGGGTGCTGGCGGACGCCGTCGGTCCGGGCGGGACGGTGACCGGCGTAGAAGCCAGCACGGCCGCCGTCCGCGACGCGCGCCGCAACCTGCGCGAAACACCCTGGGCGACCGTGTACCAGGGCGACGCGGCCGCCGTCGTCGCGCGCGGGCTGCCCGCCGCCCGGCTGGCCGTGCTCGACCCGCCCCGGGCCGGCGCGGCCCGGCCGGTCATCGAGTACCTGGCCCGGCCCGCCCCCGGCCGCGAAGACGGCGCGGCCGGCGAGCGGCGTATCGCGTACGCCTCGTGCGACCCCGCCACGCTCGCCCGTGACGTCGCCCTGTTCGTGCGCAACGGCTGGCGGCTGGCGGGTCTGCGCGCGTTCGACGCGTTCCCCATGACCCACCACGTCGAGTGCGTGGCCACCCTGGTGTCCCGCTGACCGGTGCCGGAAGGCGCCGCCGGGCAGCGTGCTTGGATGGACATATGAGACTCCGGATCTTCACCGAACCGCAGTACGGGGCGGACTACGCGACCCTCCTCAGGGTCGCGGCGGCTACGGAGAGGCTGGGCTTCGACGCGTTCTTCCGCTCTGATCACTACCGCACCATGGACGATGATCTCGGTCTGCCGGGCCCGACGGACTCCTGGGTGACGCTGGCCGGGCTGGCTCTGCAGACCAGCCGCATCCGGCTCGGCACGCTCGTGACGGCCGCCACCTTCCGGCTGCCCGGGCCGCTGGCGATCTCGGTGGCGCAGGTAGACCAGATGAGCGGCGGCCGGATCGAGTTCGGCTTTGGCACGGGGTGGTTCGAGGCAGAGCACACCGCATACGGGATACCATTTCCCGGCCTGAAGGAGCGATTCGACCGGTTCGAGGAGCAGCTCGCGGTCATCACCGGGCTCTGGGAGACGCCGGAGGGGCGGATGTTCTCCTTCGACGGGACCTACTACCAGCTGGTGGACTCACCCGCGCTGCCCAAGCCCGCCCAGCGGCCCAAGCCCCCCGTCATCCTGGGCGGCGCCGGCCCGCGGCGCACCCCGCGCCTGGCGGCCCGGTACGCGGACGAGTTCAACATCGCGTTCAAGAGCCCGCCGGACACATCGGCGGCATTCGGCCGGGTCCGGGACGCCTGTACCGAGGCCGGGCGGGACCCATCCTCGATCAGGTTCTCGGTGGCCAAGACGGTGTGCTGCGGCAAGGACGACGCCGAGGTGGCGCGGCGCGCCGCGGCCATCAGGCGGCGGCCGGAGGACCTGCGCGCCGGCAACCTGGCCGGGACGCCCGCCGAGATCGCCGACAACATCGGCACCTACGCGCGGGCCGGCGCCGAGACGATCTACCTGCAGGTCCTCGACCTCAGCGACCTAGAGCACCTGGAACTGCTCGCCTCCGAAGTCATGCCGCAGGTCTGAGCGCCGCCCGGACCGGGCCAGCCGACCGGATAGCGGGGCTACGCGTTGTGATCACCTTCACCAGGCGGACCTGGGGATTTGGCTTGCGGCTGTAATCCTGGCAGTGCGATCGTGGGTGGGTGCGTCTTGGCTCCGTCTCCGCCCGGAGAGAACGGGTCCCCGTGGCCCCGGCGGTCGCGGGGGCCGTCTCGTGCATGCCCCGGGCGGGCCCGCCATGAGCCGGTTCCGGCCGGGCCGGGGCAAGGGGGACCAGCATTCCCCCGGTGAGGGCTACGACGGGGACGCCTGCGAGGGTGACAGGTACGGCGGCGAGCCGTACCCCGGCGATCCGCGTCGTGGCGGCTACCCGCCCGGAGCCGGCCCCTATCCCGCGGACGGCTGTCCCGCGGACGGCTATCCCGCGGACGGGTATGCGGCGGAAGGCGCCGAGCGCGGCCGCGGGTCAGCGCGTTCCGGGACGTCGCGGCCCTCCGGGCGCCCGCATGCGTCACGATTCCGCAAGGACGAGGTCCTGCAGCCCACGTCGGTGATCTCACCGCGCGGCCTGGTCGGCGGCCCACGGCCCGGCCCGGGAACCCAGGACCCGTACGCGGGCGGCCCCGACGGGCGACCGGCCTCTTACGGACCCGTTCCCTACGATGCCCGCTCCTACGATGCGGGCCGCTACGAGCCTGGCTCCTACGATGCCCGCTCCCACGGGCCGCAGTACGGCCCGGACGCCGGGTACGCCCATCCGCCACCGTCGCAATACGATCCCCGTCGGGCGTACGGCCCGCCTGCCGCCCACGGTCCCGGCGGCAACCACGTCCCCGCGCACACCCCCGGTTACGAGACGGGTGCCGCCTATCCACCGGGACCCGACTCGGAGGTGGACCCCGACGAGGAACTGCCGCCCGGGTACGGCAACCCGCCGCCCTACGCGGCCCCGGACTATGGACCCGGGTCCGCCTACCCGCCTGGGCCCGGGTATGCGCCTGGGCCCGGGTATGCGGCCGGGGCCGGATACCCGCCCGGGGCGGGATTCCCTCCCGGGTACGGGCCAGGACCCCCGCCGGGCCAGCAGCCCGGGTACGGGCCGGGACCTGGTCCCGGTCCGCCACAGGACGCGGCGCCCCGGGGGGCGGCCCAGTATGAACCGCCGCGGGGTGGCTACTACCCGGGCCCGCCCGGTTACCACCCGCCGCCCGGGACCGCGCCGGGCCCGGCGGGGGCGCCCGGAGCGGCATACCCAGGTGCCGCCTACCCGGGCCAGTACGGCCCGCCGCCGTACGATCCTGGCTACGCCGACGGCGGTTACGCCTTCACCATCAACGAGGGCGAGGAGTTCCATTCCGGATCGGCCGGGGATACCCCCGGTCCGGACGCACCCTGGGGTGGCCTGCTCGCGACCGGCCCCATCCCCGCGGTCGGCCACGACGGCGCACCGGACCCCGCAGCATATGACGGCGCACCGGATCCGGCGGCATATGACGGCGCACCGGATCCGGCGGCATATGACGGCGCACCGGATCCGGCGGCATATGACCGAGCCGGCGGTGAGTACCGTTATGCCGCCCCCGCCGGGGATCCGGGCTACGGGGCGGCCGCGCCGCCGTCTGGCTACCGGCGTCCGGCCGGCTACCAGCGGCCATCCGGCCAGGGCGTTCCGCCCACTTACCGGCGTGCACCCGGCCACGGGACCGTACCCGGCTACCGGCGTGCGGCGGGTGAGGGCATGCCGCCTGGGTACGGGCGTGGGCCGGGGAACGGGACGCCGGCCGATTACGGGCGTGCGCCGGGGAACGGGACGCCGGCCGATTACGGGCGTGCGCCGGGGAACGGGACGCCGGCCGATTACGGGCGTGCGCCGGGGAACGGGACGCCGGCCGATTACGGGCGTGCGCCGGGGAACGGGACGCCGGCCGATTACGGGCGTGCGCCGGGGAACGGCGCGTCGGCTGGGTACGGGCGTGCGCCGGGGGACGGCGTTCCGCCCGGTTACGGGCCGGCGCCGGGCCACCGGGCTGCTCATGAGTACCGCGCGCCGCCGGAATCCCCCGGTGGGCCGGGGTATGACCCCCGGCCCGGGTACCTTCCCCCATCCGGCGACGCCCCTGGGTATGGCTATGACTCCGGCGAGGGCACGTTCGGCTATTACGACGAGGACGTGCCGGTCAGCTACAACGAGGACGTGCCGGTCAGCTACAACGAGGACGTGCCGGTCAGCTACAACGAGGACGTGCCGGTCAGCTACGACGAGGACGTGCCGGTCAGCTACGACGAGGACGTGCCGGTCAGTTACGACGAGGGGGCAGGCCGTCACCAGCCCGGCCGCGCCAGCGGACGCGGCCGCCACGAGGAGCCCGGCCGTTACGACGGCCCCGATGAGCCGGTTCGCTATGACGGCACCGGGGACCCCGGTTATGGCGGGGACCCCGGTTACGGCGGGGACCCCGGTTACGGCGGGGACCCCGGCTACGGCAGCCACGAGCCACGCGAGGCGTTGGATCACGATGCCCCAGCCGGCCCCGGCTACGGGCCCAGCGGGCCATCCGCGTACCGCGACCCGGACGGATCAGCCGGCGACGCCGACGTCGGCGAATCGGCGGCCTGTGGTGATGCTGGCGGCCACGCCGATCCCGAGCCGTCACCGGCGCACGACGACACGACGGAGCGGGAACCGGAGCCGGACCCATACGTTGCCCCCGACGATCCGAACACCGGGGCCGAGACCGAGCCGTTCCGCGGGCCGTTCGAGCCCCATCCCGCCCAGCCCAAGCTCAGTGACCTGACCCGTACGGGTCCGCCGGGCCCACTGCCAGCCGAGATGACCTCCTACGGTGAGTTTTCCGGGGTCGGCCCGGCCGCGGGCGCAGGGCCGCCACGAGACGTTCCGGACAGCTACGACCCCACCGGTGCGGGCGGTCCCGGCGCGGGCGGCGCGGACGCGGCCGGTCCCGGCGTGGCCGGTCCCGGCGCGGCCGGTCCCGGCGTGGCCGGTCCCGGCGTGGCCGGTCCCGGCGTGGCCGGTCCCGGCGTGGCCGGTCCCGGCGTGGCCGGTCCCGGCGCCAATGGTGCGGAACCGGTCGGCGCGGACCCGGATGGCGAGCCGGAGCGGGAAGGCCCCCGGGAGAAGCTCGAGAAGATCAAGGACCTCTACCTCACCGTCGAGGCCATCGGGGACGACAATGTCGGCAAGCACTTCGACGAGCTCATGCAGCGCCAGCGCGAGCTGATCAGCGATTACTTCAAGGAGACCGGGATCGGCGGCGGCAAGGCCCAGGCCACCCAGCCGGACCCACCCCGCCAGAACTGACCGCGGCCGCCCCGCGCGGCCGCCCCGCCAGAACGGACCGCGGCCGCGGCGGCGAGCTCAGGCCAGCGGCGCCAGCGCGTCCGCGAGCGGGCTGAGGAAGTCCGGCTTGACCCCGTGCGGCAGGTTCATGATGGCCAGGTCGACGTCCGCGTCACGGTAGGCAGCGGCGAGCGACACGGCGGGCTCGATGCCGTAGTCAGGGTCGATCCGGACGTTCACCGAGCAAGTGATCTCGCTCGGATCACGCCCGATGCGGTCACAGTGCCCGATTAGCGCCAGGCCGACTCGAACAGGGGATCGTGTCGGCCGCCACCCACACATCGCGGATCTGCGCCCAGGTCGTGTGCTCCGGTCGTGTCTTGATCGCGAAACGCATGCGCTCGGCGCCTCCTCGGCTGCGGGCCCCGGGCGCCTGACCGGCCGCGAGCGTCGCGACTCGACCCTATTGGGCGGCGCCGCCCCGGCGCATGATGATGGGGGAGTGGGAAAGGCCGCTCCCCGCCACTGCCGGCACTGCTGGGGTAGCTGCGCGGGCGACTGTCTCCTCCCGGGCGGGACGGGCCAGTGCATCCACAAGTCGGGCTGGACGCCACCGTTCCGCTTGCGGGCAGGACTCGTGGGCAGTCGGCGATTCTGGCACCGCCTCTTCTACGGAGTCAGGTGACCGTCTACGGAGTCAGGTGGCCGCCAGGCGTTTCCGTGGGCGTGGCGGCCAGCAGTTACCGAACGGGCCGGGGATCGAGGCTACCGGGATCACGGGCACGGAACCATGAAGGAGTGAGGCGGGTGATTGCGATGCAGCGTTGCAATGAACCCTCAGCAGGCCAGATCCTCCCTGCCGATTACGGGGGGCTGCCAGAAGACCTGTATGAGCGGTACCACTTCACGGTCTTCTCGACGGCCGTGCGATGTGGAGTTGGATCGAAGCGGCCGAATGCGGCGGCGAACTTGGAGCAGTCGACGATGAAGGGTGCGCGGAACTGGTAGGCGGTTTCGCGCATCTCCCGCAGCAGTGCCTGCGTGCGGTGCGGCGCAGCCTGCGCTGTGCGGCGGGCAACTCGCGCAGCCGCGTCGCCAATGGCGTGAGTGGTCGTCGCGGCTGGGGTCAGGTGGCCCGATCTAGTACCCGTGCCAGGCGCACAGGTGCTCGTCGTGGACGATGGCGGTGGTTCGGGTAGCCCGGTCCTGGTTGTGCAGAACAGGCCGTTCTGGCGCGCCGTCACGATCAAGACGGACGAGGGAGTGATCAAGCCTGTGCCGGCCTGCTGTTGCTGTGCGGCCGTTGTCCCGCCGCTGTCTCGCGCCGGTGCCACTCCCGGGGTGAGGCAGCTCAGGCGAAGCAGTGCTGCGCGGCACGGGGCCGCCGGCCTCATGCTGGCCTGACCGGGCGGTAACGGGGCTCCCACATCAGCGCCCTCACCTGGCCGGCGAGGTCGGCGTCCAGCGTGGCAGACGCCACGCCTTCCGCATCGGCGGCCCTGGCGACCGCGGCGGCCACCGCGACCGACGTTTCCCGCAGGTGCGCCACCTGCGGCAGCAGCGGAGCGCCCGGGGTCGAGATGTCCACCAGGTCTGCGACCGCGCGGGCGGCTGCCAGCAACATCGCGTCGGTCACGCGCCGCGCCCGGGCGGCGATCACGCCCAGGCCCAGGCCCGGGAAGATCAGAGCGTTGTTGGCCTGGCCGATCTCGTAGCGGATGCCGCCGTGGTCCACGGCACCAAACGGGCTCCCGGCGGCGACCAGCGCACGGCCACCGGTCCACCTGATGAGGTCGGCCGGTGCCGCCTCGGACAAAACGGTCGGGTTGGACATCGGCAGGATCACTGGCCGCTCGGTGTGGCCCGCCATGTCGCGGACGACCGCCTCGGTGAACGCCCCTGCCCTCGTCGAGGTCCCGATCAGCACCGTGGGGTGCACCCGGACGACCACCTCGGCCAGACCGAAGCCGCCCGCCACGCCTGGCTCCATATGGCCTCCCGGCACCGCGCGCTCTCCTGCAACCGCGTTCTTTCCCAGGCGACCATCGCGGCGCCAGTCCGCTACCTCTGCCGGGTCGCGGGCGTACCGGCGTTGCAGGTCGCTGAGCGCTGTCATGTCCCGCGTCAGCAGGCCCTGACGGTCGACCGCCCAGAACCGCCGCCTGGCCTGCGCCTCCGGCACTCCCTCGGCCACCATGGCCGCGGTCAGCTGGTCGGCGATGCCTGCCCCGGCCGTCCCCATTCCGAAGATCACGATCCGGTGGCCGGTCAGCGGCACCCCGGTCGCTCCGGTCGCGGCGAGCACGGCGGCCAGGTTCACCGCGCCCGTGCCCTGGATGTCGTCATTGAAAGTCAGCCGTTCATCCCGGTACCGCTCGAGCAGCCGCCTGGCATTCGCAACCCCGAGATCCTCCCAGTGCAGCAGCGCCAGCGGGAACAGCTTGCCGACCGCACGGACGAACTCGTGGAGGAAGGCGTCGTACTCAGCCGCGGGCACCCGGGGATGACGGTTACCGATATAAAGCGGGTCGTCGAGCAAGCTTTGCCGGTCGGTCCCCACATCCAGCATGACCGGGATCGTGCGGGCAGGATCGATCCCGCCCGCGGCGGTGTAGACGGCGAGCTTCCCCACGGCGATGTGGATGCCGCCGACCCCCCAGTCCCCGATTCCCAAAATGGCGCCTGCGTCGGTCGCCACGATCAGGTCGGCCTCGTCCGGCCCGAGATCGGAGGCCAGCAGCGAGGCCTCTATCAATTCCGGGTGGTCCACGGACAGGTAGATCCCGCGGGGCCGCCGGTACTCACCGCTGTAGTGCTCGATCGCCTGCCCGACCGTCGGCGTGTAGACGATCGGCAGCATCTCACTCAGGTGGCCAGTCAGCAGCCGGTAAAACAGGACCTCGTTGCGGTCGTGCAGCGCATTCAGGGTGACGTTACGGGCCAGGTCGTCGGGCTGGCGCCGGTACTGCGCGTAGACCCGCGCGACCTGGTCGTCCAAGGTGAAGTGGGCGGCAGGGATCAGCCCGGTCAGGCCAAGGTCGCGGCGCTCGCTGTCGCCGAACGCCGTTCCCTTGTTGATCCGCGGATCGGCAAGCACCGGCCGGCCGCGCAGCGTAGTCCGCCACGCGCCGTCCTCGTCCCGCCACAACGTCCGCATGCCGTCCCTCCGGCCAGCTACCGTGATCCATCATGACGTCCGGGCCTGCGCCATCGCTACCTGCTGCCCGGAACCGCTGCCTGCCCGCATAGGGACAATGCGACGGCTCAGGCTCCCGATGAGCCGGCCCAGAGTCACGTTGGCGGCGGCGCACCCGAGGTCGCGGTGCAACCCGGCCCCACGCTCAGCACATCATCCGGGGCTGGGCGGCCTGGCGCTGCCGCGGTGGCCCGCCTGCTGGAAGGAAAGACCCGGTGGGCAAGGTGCTCGCAGGCATCACTATCTCCGTGGACGGCTTCATCACCGGGCCCGGCGATGGCCCTGGCTGCGGGCTCGGGGTCGGCGGCGAGCGCCTGCACTACTGGGTGTTCGGTGGGCCCTGGAGCTATGACCCGCCCGGTCGCGGGGAGCCGGCCGGTGAGGACAAGGCCTGGCTGGAGGAGACAATGGGCGCCAACGGCGCGGTGATCGCGGGCCGCGGTACCTACGCATCGCCGGAGGTGGCAAACGAGCGCTCCCCGACGGCGTCCGCTCGGACCTGGAACTCCTCGACATGCAGCGATTCGCAAGCGGTGCTGTCTACCTCAGGTACCGCCCAAATCACGTGATCACCACACAGGGGTACCGTAGGCCAGTCGCTGCGCCCGGATTGGCCACGCCACCGTGACCCAACCAGACGTCTCGGACACCCGCTCATACCGCTCTGCCAGGGCCCGCTCGGATCACCCAAATCCGTATCGCCGAGAGCCTCGCCGTCAGTTCCACGCTGACCGCCCAGAACGGCGATGCCGCACCGCCTCGACTCGGTTGGCGACAGGTTGCATCAGCAAATGGCGTCACGCTAAGCAATAGAGAAGGTTGGGGAGAACGCGCACAGTCCCGCCGATCTGTATGGTCTGGTCGGATGCGACGTCGGGCGCGCCGACCGAGCAGATGAAGCATTCTGTCCGGGTTCAATCCGGCGGCACCTGCCGATCAGATGGGCTGCGCGTGCTGAGGTTCCACTTGCCCTGGCCGGCCTCGGAAAAGCGGGAGGCGAGCGTGCCGCCCGGCAGGAACGGCTCACGGGTCGCCGAGTCCAGAAGCACGGTCTGGTGGGCGGCGCCCTGGCCGGCATGGCCGAGATCCGCGGCGGTGAGGAACCGGTCAGGCACACAACCGTCCCCGCGCTCGCGGAGGGTCACCAGAAACGGCAGGTCGGTGTAAGACTTCACGTAGCCGGTGAAGTACGGCACCTGCCGATCCCGGAAAAACTCGCTCAGGATCACGTGCCCCATCGCCATCCCCAGCGCGCCGTCGGTGCCCGGCGCGGCGGCCAGCCAGTCGTCGGCGAACTTGGTGTGATCGGAGTAGTCGGGGGAGACCACCACCACCTTCTGGCCCCGGTAGCGCGCCTCGGTCATGAAGTGCGCATCCGGCGTGCGGGTGATCGGCAGGTTCGTGCCCCAGATCATCAGGTAGGAGGAGTTCCACCAGTCAGCCGACTCCGGCACGTCAGTCTGGTCGCCGAATACCTGCGGGGACGCGATCGGCATATCCGCATACCAGTCGTAGAACGACAGGATCGTCCCGCCGATCATCGACAGGAACCGGGTGCCCGCCGAGTAGGACACCTGCGACATCGCCGGGATCGGCGAGAAGCCCACCACCCGGTCCGGCCCGAATACGCGGATCGTGTGCACGTGCGCCGCCGCGATCAGCTCGGTGACTTCCGGCCAGGTCGACCGGACGAACCCGCCCATCCCCCGGGCGTCCTTGTACCGCGCGGTGCGCTGCGGATCCGCGGTGATCTCCGCCCACGCGGCCACCGGGTCACCCAGCCGGGCCCGGGCCTCGCGCCAGATATCGAGCAGCTGGCCGCGCACGTACGGGAAGCGCACCCGGGACGGGGAGTAGGTGTACCAGGAAAACGACGCACCGCGCGGGCACCCCCGCGGCTCATACTCCGGCGAATCCGGCCCCGCCGACGGATAGTCGGTCTGCTGAGTCTCCCAGGTGATAATCCCGTCCTTGACATACACCTTCCACGAGCACGACCCCGTGCAGTTCACCCCGTGCGTCGACCGCACCACCTTGTCGTGCCGCCACCGCTCACGGTAGAACTCCTCCGCGCCCCGGCCACCCTTGCGGTGTACCTCACGGAAATCGCCCGACGGCTCGCCCGGCACGAAGAACTGCGCCCTGCGCAGCAGCTGCTCGACCGGCTCGCCGCCCGGCAGCAACGGTGCCAGCAACTCCCGGTCATCCCCGCCTGCGGCAGGCAGGGCCGGCCAGCCGGCCCTGCCTGCCGCGTCCGGTTCGGTCACCTGACCACCTCGCCTAATCGACGATCAGCCCCGTCCCCTCGTAACTAGCCATACCATCACTGCAAGTGACCGGGGACAACCGCTCGCGCCGATTGCCGGCCTGGGATGCCGGGCGCTCGCTGGCAGCCGCCTGCCGCGTTGTTCCTCGGCGTCCTGCTGGCCGGCTGAGCCAGATGCTGCGGCTGCTGCGCTGACGGCGGTCCAGGCACGACCTCCGGTCAGCGAGGAGGCCTGGGCGTCTCGGTCATGTCGCAGTGGTTGTCGCGCTGGCTGACGCCGCTGGTGCTCCGGATGCGGGTTCGCCCGAATGGCGGGCGAGCCGGACCAGAAACGCTGCGGCCACCACCACCCAGGCGGCGACGGCGACCCAGAGCATGAACCGGCCGAGGGGTTCCATGAAGCTGAGATGGGCGACTTTGCCGAACGACAACGTGGCCACGCTGTACATGCCGAGGGGGAAGACCACGCTCCAGAGCGCCGGCTCGTAAGTCAGCGGCCAGTGCCGCCGTGCGTGCCGCCACAGACCGAGCACGATGAGCAGCGGGATCCACCAGGTGCCGAACGCCCAGAGAGTAAAGGAGAATCCCTCGACGAATCCGGCCGTCGCCCGGGTGACAGGCAGCGCGGCGGGGAGGTTCAGGACCCGGGCGCCGGCCAGGACGGTGATCGCCGTGGCGCCCATCAGAATCCAGTAGGGGGGCCCGAGGGTGGCGGGGGTCATGGCAACCGTCAGCCACCGCAGCAGGATCAGCGAGACGAGCAGCAGATACAGCACCAGCCCGACGCTCCACAGTCCGACAGCGGCCGGCGCCAGCAGCCCGGATTGCGAGGGCCAGGCGGGAACCAGGGCCGATGCGGCGACCGAGAGGGACTGCGTGCCGACCACCCACAGCAGCCAGGTGCCGTTGACGCCGCCGAGGACCGAGTCGCGCTCCCGGGTGAGCAGCAGGCTGGCCGGCACGCCGTACGTCAGCGCGAGCCACAGGGCGGCAGCCAGGCCGGCCAGGATCGCCGTGGCCAGCGGGTGACCCGCGGCGCCGAGCCGCACCCCCAGCACGTTGATCCCGGCCGTGATCGTGAAGAAGCCGAACACTTGCTCCGGAGCCTGAATGTCGGCGATGACGCTGGAGCGGAAGATGGCCAGCCGGATCGCCAGTGCAGTCCCGAGCACGACGAGCCCGGCCGATGCGGCAGCCAGCAGAGCCCGCGACAGCCAGGACGGTCCCAGCAGGAACGTGCCGGTCGAGATGATGCCCGTGGTCATGACGAAGGCGAAGTAGCCGGGGTGGAGATCCCTGATAGCCGTGGCTGTCCGGCTCAAGGATCGTGCCTGACCTCCCGCAGCGCCGGTGCCCATAGTCGAGACCATCCTTCCCAGAATCATGATCAGCCGCCCGCCGCGTCTTGCCGCGTTGGAGCCCCACAGCATGCCGCGCCCGGTGAGCCCGCCGCCCGGACCGAATGGAACCGCCTGGTCACGCGCCAGACGCCCCGCCGCGGCCCGTTAACGCCAATGCCATTGTTCCCCGCAGGCCGGGTCCTGGACGTGGACCTACGGCGTCCTGCACGGCATGCGCGCCGCCTACCCGATCATGGCCAGGCAGGGGTTCGGTCACATCGTGAACACCTCGTCGGCAGGTGCCTTCTTCCCCCCTCCTGGCAACGCCCCCCACGGCACTGCCAAGAACGCCCTGATAGGGCTGTCCCTGTCGCTGCGCCTGGAGGGCTGTCCCTGTCGCTGCGCCTGGAGGGTGCCGACCTGGGGGTGAAGGTCAGCTGCGTCTGTCCAGGCTACGTACGCACCAACGTCTACCGGAACGCGGAGGTAGTCAACGTGACCCTGCCCGCCGACGTGTCCCGGGAGAAGCTGGCCGGCGCGCCGGCCAAGATGATGGAGCCATCACGGGCGGCTCAGGTGATCCTGGACGGCGTGGCGCGCAACAAGGCGCTGATCGTGTTCCCCGCGAGCGTCCGCTGGCTCCGGCGCGCTAACCAGCTCTTCCCCGGCCTCATCGAGCGAGGGCTGCTCCGGCAGTTCCGGCAGCGACAGCAGAGGGTGCGAGGCCGCGGTCACCGTGCCGGTGGCGGTGAAGCTCAAGCCCTACTTCAGCTCTCCCGGGGCGATCGCGCTGCGCCTCGACGAGGCAGGGGCCGACGGGCTCGTGCTCTTCAATCGCTTCATATACCCCGACATCGACGTCGAGAGACTCGCGGTCCGGCGGATGGTCGACCTCTCGAGCCCGGCCGATACCCGGCTTCCCCGGACCTGGATCGCCCTGTTGCGCGGCAAGGTGCGAGCATCGCTCGCGGCGTCCACTGGCGTGGAGGTCCCCGCTGACCTGGCCGGATACCTACTGGCCGGCGCCGACGTGGTGATGACCACCTCCGCCCTGCTGCGCCACGGACCCGAATACGCGACAAAACTGCTCGACGGCCTCTCCTACTGGATGAGGCACAAAGGCTTCCAAACGGTCGACGAGCTGCGCGGCAAGCTGTCAGCGCCGGACATTACCGACCGCGCCGCGTACGAGCGCGCCGGCTACGTCACAGCGATGCGAGCCGCCAACGCAGGCGGCTACGCCCCCTGGTGAATGAATCAGCGGCCCGGGATGATGACCTCGAGCCGCCGCACCCGCCGAGCGCTGGCCACGCTGCCGCACCCAATCCATGCCCGCATCAGTGAGCCGGCCGCCAGAGCACGGACTCGCCCCCGCTGCTGCGCGGGCCCCTCTGGCCTGCCCGACCTGCGGGCGCGAACCCGCCACCGACGGGCAGGGTCAGCTCGGTGGCCATCAGGACGGGACGGGCCCGTCGCTGGCCGCCGGACAATGCCCGTCTGAACCGCTGGGGCGATGTACTTCCGCAGCGTCTTGCGGTCCACCCCCAGGCTCTCGGCCATCTCATTCTTCGACCGGCCCGCATGCAATGCATCAAGATCTCGGTCGAACGTTCCCCTTGCCATCGGCCCCCCGTCGTCCCAGACGGGAGGAAGGCTGCACCTTCTCGATGACCAGGTCCACCCCGATACGCAACGTCATCCCTATGGGGAATTACGCGATCGGGGTCGGGAATTACCTGAGCGCCAGCCCCCACAACTGGGAAATTACGTGAGCGCCGACAGGGGCCAAATGAGACCGTCATAGCCACTGTGCACCTGTGCACTGGCTGACGATCTGGCCCCAGCTCGGACCCGGAACCTGCCGCGCCCGGTGAGCCCGCCGCCCGGACCGAGTGGGACCGCCTGGTCACCCGCCAGCCGCCCCGCCGCGGCCCGTTACCGCCAATGCCATTGTTCCCCTCAGGCCTGGTAAGCGGGAAAGTCCGCCCCGCATGCCTCACACGCGTCCGGATGCTCCGCCTGGTTGAGCCGACCGCATTCCGGGCAGACGCGGTGCGCCCAGCAGGCCGGGTCGCCGACTTCCTCATGCCCGGTGGCTGGAGATGAGGGGACGCCTGCCCGCTCCTCGTCCATCGACGCCGTCATTCGCCGCCCTTTCGTGTGCGCTTCAGGCCAGCCCGCGGCCGGATCACGTTTTGATCACCGGCGATTCGATGGTGTTTTGTTCCTACTACGATCCGCGCTGAGCCGCAAGCGCTCAGCCCGCCGCACACAATCAGTTCCGGCCCGGCATGGGCGCTGGCCCGCTGGCCCTGCATGGTGGCCGACGGGACGGCAACGGCGGGTCTTCGCCCGACGGGCCCGGTCCACCAGCACCCGAGTGCCGTCGCCCTGCGCCGGGTCCTCGTAGGCCCGGCGCACCTGTACCTTTACGTTCGCCATCAGCCGCCTCCTCAGGCTGACGCCAAACCTCGTCAAGTCCGCCGTGCCGGAGCGGCTCGTGCCCGGGACCTCCGGCAGCGAAACGCGCTACCGGACCGGGGGACGTGGTCACGGCCGCTTAGCGACCGTCAGCAGCAGCGCCGAGGCCTCCAGCGCCTCCAGGCTGTGGCGCGTGTCCGGCACGGCAAGCAGGTCACCGGGCCGCCCCTCCCAGGAGGCGTCCCCGGCCGACAACCGCACTCGTCCGCGCAGGACGTACACCGTTGCCTCGCCCGGGTTCTCATGCTCGGCGAGGACGGCGCCCTTGAGCATCGCGATGACCGTCTGGCGCAGTATCCGCTCGTGACCGCCGACGACCGTATCCGCGGTGTGACCTCCGCCCGCGGCGCCCGCCCGTTCCAGCAGCTGATGACTCCGAGCTTCCAGTGAGAACTTCTGCATGTCCTGCGACACTCCAATCTGCGAGGCGATGACCGCGTTCGAAGAGCAGCCGCCCGGCCGCTCGCGCATTCCGCTCACCGGGATCAGCTGACCTTCCGCGCGGACGCTCAGCCCTTCGCAACGATGCCCGGATGCCTGGCGCTAGCGCTAGCAAGGGAGCGTTATCCATCGGCTTGAACCTCCTGGATGGCCGCCTCGGCCGCAACGCGGCGTGATTCCCCCGGCCGAAAAGCGAGGCGCGCCTGCGATTGAAAGGCACGCCAGCTTCGTTCCCACTGCCCCTCACGCGGCGTGACGAACGCGAACCTGCGGAGCAGCCCGGCCAGCGACTGCTCAACCACGCGTTCCACGGTGGCCCGCGACCGCTCGGCCTCATACGAGGTCGCGTCTACCCAGTCGGCCGGACCCCAAATGCACACATCAATACATTCCTGCGGAGCATCAACGCCCCCGCAATCCTCGCAACGCCACACGATCACGGTCCCAGCACGTGACGGCAGCTCATCATCGCGGTCCCCGGCTGCGCGCCCGGAGCGTCGCAGCACCGAACGCGCCGACTGCTGAAGCGCCTCATACGCGACCCGCAACTCGCCCGAGCCGGGCTCTGCGCGCGCCAGTTCCCCGATCACAGCCCCGAACCCCTCGATGCGAACGCGGCAGGCCGCCGCGACCGCCGTCAGCTCGTCGTAATCGCTGCCGCTGACGAGCTCGAGCCTGCGCTCGCGGCAGGCCCCCTCGCAGCTCTCATACTGCCGCATCGCTCCGCAGCCGATGCAGCCAGGGATCGACAGGCGACGCGGCGGCTCCACGGACTCAATATAGGCTCGGCGCTAGCGGCCGGCAGCTGGCCAATGCCCGGCCTGACCATGTTGCCGGCTCGGCCACCTGACGGAGCTAGGAGCGCGCTGAATAAGTCCCATTTTTCATGATCAATGTCGCAAAGCCGCAGGTCAGCTGCTAGCTCCTTGAGCGCAAACAGGGTTATTCAGTGGCCTCCTAGGCGGCCGGAGGCGAACGTAGCCAATCTACAAGCAGCTCTTCGGCGCCCAGCTCGCCCTACTGGCTCCCGGTTCTCCCAGCTCGCAGCTCCCGAGTGCCGACTTCCGCCAGCCATCGACCTGCAAAAAGCACCCACGACGCGTCAGTCGGCTCCCTGGCGGGCGCTGCCCAGCCGCGCAGAACATCCCGATCGGGACGCAACCTTGCGTCCGCCGCCCAAGTCAATGGCGCGCACAAAATCGGCGGTCCGGAGCATTCCTCTGGAGGTAGACCTCGCTCCAGTTTCCGGCGGGTTGTGACGTGGCGTGGACCGGCTGGCGCGGCTTACGTCGGGTTTCCGCTCGATTGAATTGCTGGGACCCGTAGCTGGCCCAGCCTCCCGGGTCTCAGCCCGGCCGGGAGGTGTCCGATGACCACTGCCGCCCATCTACTGCCCTCGCCACGATCCAGCCGGCCTTCACCGATCCCGAACGGCTCGCCCTCGCCGGGTTCCTGGCCGGGTACCGCCGGGCGATCGACCTGGCCACCGGCGAACGCTGCGACGGCCCCCTCTTCCTCACCGGTGACGGGCGGTGGCTGGACCGGCACGGCGCCGGGCGGATCGTCCGCAAGGTGGCGCGCCGCGCCGGGATCGCCAAGCCGGTCGGCCCGCACACGCTCCGGCACACATTTATCACTGCGGCGCTCGATGCCGGGGTTCCGTTGCGCGATGTGCAGGAAGCCGCCTCGCATGCCGACCCGCGGACCACGATGAGATATGACCGGGCCCGCGGGAGCCTGGACCGGCACGCGACCCATATCGTCGCGGCCTACATCGCTGGTGCCGCCCGTTAACCGCACCCGCCTGACACCTCCGCCTGACACCTCCGCCTGACACCTCCGCCTGACACCTCCGCCTGACACCTCCGCCTGACACCTCCGCCTGGCGGCGGCGGGCCGCCAGGCGGACAGGCCTGCGGCCACCCGATGACTACGACCGCAGGGCCGTCACGGTCCGCGACCCAAACGTGAGCAGGAACCGCCGTTCGGCGCGGCCAGGGGCCCTCACTGCAGCCGCCAACTGAGGAGCGCCTGATCGGGTCGTCATGACGCACCTAGCGATCTTGTGCGGGCTTTTGGTGCAACAGTGAGCACCGCGTGCTGACCCGGGCGGCATTTCCATGTCGGCAGGGCCGGGTAGCGTCGGGGCTGACGCCGAGGGAAGGACGGAACGCTATGTGCGGTCGGTACGTATCGGTGGCTCGCCTGCACGAGCTGCAGGAGCACTACAGGGCCACCGGCGCCGGTGACAGCACGGAGCTGGCGCCATCCCACAACGTCGCCCCGACCAACAAGGTCTATGCCGTCCTGGAGCGCGACCGGACAGACGGGGCCGGGGCCCAGCGGCAGGTGCGCGCCGTGCGGTGGGGTCTGGTGCCGGCGTGGTGGAAACCGGGCATCGACCCCAAGACCAGCAAGCAGAAGACCATGCCATCGCTGCACAACGCCCGGGCCGACAAGGTGGCGACCGCTCCGTCGTGGCGCGGCCCGTTCGCCAAACGCCGGGCGGTCATCCCCGCCGCGGGCTACTACGAATGGCTGCCCACCCGTAACGCCGACGGGAAGCCGTTCAAGCAGCCGTACTACATCCACCCAGCCGGCGGGCTGCTGTCGTTTGCCGGGCTGTACGAGCTGTGGCCCGACCCGGCCAAGGAGGCGGACAACCCGGACCGATGGCTGTGGTCGGCCACGATCATCACCCACCACGCCACCTGGCTCGCCGGGGTGATGAACGACCGCACCCCCGTGATCCTGCCCCCGGACCGGATCGACGCCTGGCTCGACCCGGAACTCACCGACAAGATCGCCGCACTCAAACTCATCAGCGGGATAGAGTACGAGCCGCTGCAGGTCCGGGCCGTCTCCACCGCGGTCAGCAAGACCGGGCGCGGCGGTTCCCGAGGGCCCGAGCTGATCGAGCCCATTGGCGAGCACGGCGACCAACCCCTGCAATTCGTCCCAGCCTGACAACCAACCCTGGCCGGCCCCCGGCGCCTTCGACGGGCCTCACATATCTGTTGGTTCTCTGCCGCTCGAAAGCAGGCGGAGGATCATAATCAATCCTGGTCCGCTCGGCTGGCATGCTCGTCACCCAGGCCCGCACCGCGCTCGTCCAGAGGGGCGCCGATGTCCCAGGCCGAACCCTCGACGGCGGGCAGGCCACCGATGATCGGAACGACCGAGCCGTCCTCGCCAACTGCCTCGCCCGTTTCTATAAGGTATCCGGGATCCTCGGCGGCCTGGGAGGTGTCCGGCTCTTCCTGGCGTGACAGGGCCGGCTCCTCAGGCGGCGTTACTCCGATCGGGTCGTTCTCGGTCATGCTGGCCATCTCCTTAAGCGAAGTACATTCACGGTCCGGCGCAGAAGCGCTGGCCCCAGCCTGCCCGCAGGGACAGGACAAGACCAGCTCCGGCTGGCCCATCATGCTGGCAAGCGACACCCAACGCCAGTCGAGCTACCCCAGGGGTGCGGCCCTAACTGAACCGTGGGCGGCGCTCCAGCCCGCGGAACCCGATCAACGCAGAGGGTTCGTCTACTGCGACCGTGCGCCTCGGCCTTCCGCCGGACCACCCACCGGTCGTGCCATAGTGTCGGGATCATGAGCCAGACCTATTGGCGGGACGCGACAGCGGATGAGGCGATGCAGGACGAGCACGCGTTCGTCTGGGCGGCGATGATCGATACGATCGAAATCGACCTCGCCGGCAAGCGGGTTCTCGACGTGGGGTGCAACCGGGGCGGGTTCCTCCGGCTGCTCTCCGACCGGTGCGGCATCGCGGAGGGTTTCGGTTACGACCCAGCCTCGGGCGCGATCGAGGACGCCCGTCGGCTCGCCGGGCAGCGGCCCCTCCAGTTCGAGGCTGCCGGCACGGTGCCTGCCGGATGGCGTGGTCTCGATGCAGCGTTCAGCCACGAGGTGCTCTACTTGCTCCACGACCTCCGCGTCCACGCCCGGACGATCTTCGACGCCCTGGTGCCCGGTGGCGTGTACTACGCGGTTATGGGTGTTCACACCGGCAGCCCGCTGATGGCGGCGTGGCATCGCGCCAACGTAGAGGAGCTGCATCTCCCCGAGCTGTACGACGTCGACGAGGTGGTCGCCGTCTTCGAGGCTGCAGGTTTCGACGCCGCAGCCGCCCGGCTCGCGGTCCGATTCGTGCCCGCCAGCCGCTGCGGGCACCACGACCCGGGCGGCCTGCTCGGCTGGCTCGACTATTACTGCGACCAGAAGCTCCTGCTCCGCTTCAGCCGCGGAGCAGAGTCCAGCGCCGGTCCCACCGGTTGAGGCCGCGGCTCGTCAAGCACGAAGGGCGCCTTGCAAGCGCGACGCGGTTGTTGCACCGAGGGATCGGCTTTCGGGCGCATGTTCCTTCTCGCTACGGATGCATCGCGGGCGCGTACGAGAGGCCGATGATCGCACCCTCGCTTGACTGCAGTCGAGCGACGGTCTGTCCCCACGGCTCGGTACGTGCGTCGTGCAGCAGCGTGAAGCCCTTGTCCTTCAACTCGTTCGCAGCGACCTGGACGGTGTCAGCGTCCGCGACCTCGAACTCGACGCTCGCCTGCGGCACCGGTCGCTCCACTGGCCAGTCAGGCGTGCCGAAGCACGCCCGCGCAGCCTGAGACAGCGGCCAGATCCCGAAGGACTTGCAACCGTCGATGTCTTCGCTGTGCAGGTAGCCGTCACCTTCCGCGGTCAGCGGCAAGCCGAGCGCGTCCACGTACAACCCCCGGCTGACGCTCGGGTCAGGGGTGATCACTGCGACGCTGGTGATGAACTGCACGTCCATGACGTCACCTTCCGCCATTGAATTCGACTGGTCCGCCAGTCGTATTCTGCTCCGGCAGCGCCCGCTACGAGCTCCGTGGCAGTCTCGTAAGCCGAACCGCTTGCGGTGCTGGACACGTCGAACTCGGCCGCGAGAGCTTCCGGGCCTCGCATGCGCCACGCGTCAGTCACGAGCTCGGCCAGCCGCCCGACGTCCACGACCAAGGGTGACCCGGGCAAGTTTGACCGGCACACTGGGTCATCCCCCGGGCTAACACGGCTCCCGCTACGTCCGTTCGGCATGTTGAATCTCCGCGCATGTTGTCTACTCGTCGGTAATACGGGACCTTGCTAGATAGCTTGATATCGAGATACTGTAGGTTGGGACGCAGCGGGAACAGGTGGAGACGCGGCTGGGGCAGGCGCCGGACGCTACATGGCGGCCCTCCGGCCAGGGGCAAGGAGGCTCACGACGATGACCGGGAACAGCTTTGGCAGCCGTACGACGCTCACGGCCGCGGGCACGTCGTATGAGATCTACCGGCTCGGTGCCGTCCCCGGCGCCGGGCGCCTTCCGTTCAGCCTGAAGATCCTGCTGGAGAACCTGCTGCGGACCGAGGACGGCGTCAACGTAACCGCCGGCCACGTGCGCGCGCTGGCCAACTGGGACCCCAAGGCCGAGCCGGACACCGAGATCCAGTTCTCCCCGGCGCGCGTCATCATGCAGGACCTGACCGGGGTGCCTGCCGTCGTGGACCTGGCCGCCATGCGCGAGGCCATGGAAGCCCTGGGCGGCGACGCGTCGAAGATCAACCCGCTGGTCCCGGCCGAGCTCGTCATCGACCATTCGGTCATCGCCGACGTCTTCGGCCGCCCGGACGCCTTCGAGCGCAACGTGGACTTCGAATACCAGCGGAACAAGGAGCGCTTCCAGTTCCTGCGCTGGGGTCAGTCGGCGTTCGACCAGTTCAAGGTGGTGCCGCCGGGGACAGGGATCGTGCACCAGGTCAACATCGAGCATCTGGCCCGGGTGGTCATGACCCGCGACATTGACGGCACGCAACGCGCCTACCCGGACACCTGCGTCGGCACCGACTCGCACACCACGATGCAGAACGGGCTCGGCGTGCTCGGCTGGGGCGTCGGCGGCATCGAGGCCGAGGCGGCCATGCTCGGCCAGCCGATCAGCATGCTGATCCCCAAGGTGGTCGGGTTCCGGCTGTCCGGCGAGCTGCCCGCCGGCGCGACCGCCACCGACCTGGTGCTCACCATCACCGAACTGCTGCGCAAGCACGGCGTGGTCGGCAAGTTCGTCGAGTTCCACGGCGACGGCGTGGCCGCGGTCCCGGTCGCCAACCGGGCCACGATCGGCAATATGAGCCCGGAGTTCGGCTCGACCTGCGCGATCTTCCCGATCGACGACGAAACCCTGGCCTACCTGCGGCTGACCGGCCTGCCGAAGAGCACGTCGCGCTCGTCGAGGCTTACGCCAAGGAGCAGGGCCTGTGGCACGACCCGGCCCGGGACATCCAGTTCTCCGAGGACCTCGGGCTCGACCTGGCCACCATCGTTTCGTCGATCGCCGGTCCGAAGCGCCCGCAGGACCGGGTGGCGCTGTCGGACGCCAAGAACGCCTTCCGCGAGGCGGTGACCGCGTACGTGCCGGGGTCCGAGCAGGACGACGGCGTGGCCGACACATTCCCCGCCTCGGACCCGATCGCCGCCGAGCCGTCCGGCAAGCCCTCCAGGCCGACCCAGGCGACGCTGGACGACGGCGCCAAGGTCACCATCGACCACGGGTCGGTCGTGATCGCGGCCATCACCTCGTGCACCAACACCTCCAACCCCTCGGTCATGGTCGGCGCGGCGCTGCTGGCCAAGAAGGCCGTCGAGGCCGGGCTCAGCCGCAAGCCCTGGGTGAAGACCACGCTGGCGCCCGGCTCCAAGGTGGTCATGGACTACTACGAGCGGGCCTGCCTGCTGCCCTACCTGGACAAGCTTGGCTTCAACCTGGTCGGGTTCGGCTGCACGACCTGCATCGGCAACTCCGGGCCGCTGCCGGAGGAGATCAGCGCCGCGGTCAACGAGAGCGACCTCGCCGTCGTCGCCGTGCTGTCCGGCAACCGGAACTTCGAGGGCCGGATCAACCCCGACGTCAAGATGAACTACCTGGCCTCGCCGCCGCTGGTGGTGGCGTACGCGCTCACCGGGTCGATGGACGTGGACATGGTCAACGACCCGATCGGGACCGGAACCGACGGGCAGCCCGTCTACCTGCGCGACGTCTGGCCGTCACCCGGGGAGATCGCCGAGGTCGTGCAGCACGCGGTCGCCGCCGAGATGTTCACGCGCGACTACGCGGACGTCTTCAAGGGCGACGGCCGGTGGCGCGCGCTCGACATCCCGTCCGGTGACACGTTCGCGTGGGACGACCACTCGACCTACGTGCGGCGGCCGCCGTACTTCGACGACATCGCCGCCGAGCCGGAGCCGGTCACCGACATCCACGGCGCGCGCGTGCTCGCCCTGCTCGGCGATTCGGTGACCACCGACCACATCTCGCCGGCCGGCGCGATCAAGGCCGACAGCCCGGCCGGGCAGTACCTCACCGACCACGACGTCCCGCGGCGCGACTTCAACTCCTACGGCTCGCGCCGCGGCAACCACGAGGTGATGATCCGCGGCACGTTCGCCAACATCCGGCTGCGGAACCTGCTCGCGCCGGGCACCGAGGGCGGTGTCACCACCAAACTGCCCGGGGAAGGGCGGATGAGCATCTATGACGCCGCGCGGCAGTACATCGAGGAGGGCACCCCGCTGATCGTGCTCGGCGGCAAGGAGTACGGCTCCGGGTCCTCCCGCGACTGGGCCGCCAAGGGCACGGCGCTGCTCGGCGTGCGGGCCGTGCTGGTGGAGTCGTTCGAGCGGATCCACCGGTCCAACCTGATCGGCATGGGCGTGCTCCCCTTGCAGTTCAAGCCGGGGGAGTCGGTCGCGGCGCTCGCGCTCACCGGGCGCGAGACGTTCGAGGTGACGGGCATCGAGGAGATCAACTCCGGCCGCGTGCCGAAGGAGGTCGTGGTGACCATGGATGGCCGCGAGTTCCGGGCCACGGTCCGGATCGACACCCCCGGCGAGGCCCAGTACTACCGGCACGGCGGCATCATGCAGTACGTCCTGCGCTCCCTGCGCGACCGCGGCTGAGCCCCGGCCCCCGGCACGATCACGGGTGCAGGTCTTTAGGCATGTGAGTCCCCGGCCGCGAAGGCGGAGGAAGACCTGGCGGGCCGCCGCATCACCGGCAAGCTGCTCCTGCTGCCCTGAGGCTGCCGTGCGGACGATAGTTTTAGTTTTTGATGGCAAAAATCCCGGCGGCAGGCGAGCCGGGCCGACGGTCGCTGGCAGCGGGTGCGCCCGCCCGGCGGCCGCTGGAAGCGGCTCTGCTCGTCGTATCGATCACCGCGCTCGCGTTCAATCTGCGCGCCGCCATCACCAGCCTGCCCCCGGTCTTCCCCGAGCTTGCGGCGAGGCTGCGGCTGTCCCCGGCGACGGTGACGGTGCTGGCCGCGACGCCGGTGCTGTGCTTCGGCGCGGTCTCCGGCCTGGCCGCGTGGCTGAGCCTGCGGCTGGGCGAGGAGCGCGCGCTGTTCGGCGCGCTCGTCCTGCTGTCCGCCGGCCTGCTGCTGCGCGGGGCGCTGCCGGCCTTGATGCTGTTCCCCGGCACTATCGTGGCCTGCGGTGCGATCGCCGTCATGAACGTCCTGCTGTCCAGCATGATCAAGCGGCGGGCGACGGCCCGGGCCGGGCTGTTCATCGGCGTCTACCTCACCAGCCTGTCCGCCGGGGCGGTGATCGCGTCCCTGGTCAGTGTCCCGCTGTACGACGCGACCGGCAGGTCGGTGCGCGTGACCCTCGGGCTGTGGGGCCTGCCCGCCGTCGCCGCGACCCTGATGTGGATCACCCAGCTCCGCTACCGCCGGGCCCGCCCGGCCGAACCAGCCGCCCGCCCGGCCGAACCAGCCGCCAGGCACCGGGCCGGCGTGCACCGGCACGCGCTGGCGTGGCAGGTCACCGCGTTCATGGGCCTGCAGAGCCTGGTCTACTACGCGGGCGTGTCCTGGCTGCCGGAACTGTTCCGGGACCGGGGCGAGAGCGCGGCGGCGGCCGGGACCCTGCTGGCCGTACTGGGCCTCGGTAACCTCCTCACCTCGCTGAGCACCCCGGTGCTGGCGCAGCGCATGACCGGCCAGCGTGTCCTGGTCGTCCCGGTCGTCGTGGTCACCGCGGGCGGACTCGCGGGCTCGCTGTGGGCACCCCTCGGGTCGGCGGCCGTCTGGATGCTGGTGCTCGGCGCGGCCCAGGGCGCGGCGCTCGGCCTGGCGATCTACTTCACCATGGCGCGGGCTCCCGACCCGGCCACGGCGGCGTCGCTGTCCTCGCTGGCGCAGTCCGTCGGTTACCTGGTCGCGGCGGCCGGCCCGCTGGCGGTAGGCTTCCTGCGCGCGGCCACCGGCGGCTGGACGGTCCCGGTCACGGTTCTGCTGCTGATCTGCGGCGTCGAGATGGCGGTCGGCCTGTTCGCCGGCCGCCCGGAGATACTGCCCGCCGGGGCCTGGCCGGCCGCACCGTCGGGCGGCAGGACCGCCGGGCGGCCGGAAGCCGACAGCGCGCCCGCCGATAACTACTCAAAGTTATGGAATTTTAGCTGCGCCAGGCCAGTGCCGGCCAGCATTAGGCGACGCACACGTCAGTCTTAGCGCGGGAGTCGCGTGTGTCCCGGACAGCGCCGCAAATAGACTCTGGGAATTGCCGTCCCAAGCCGGCCCCGGAACACGAGGAGTGCACCAACGTGACCCTGTTGGATTCCATCGGAGGCCCGGAAGAGCTGAAGGGCCTCAGCCAGGACCAGCTGGCCGTCCTGGCGGGTGAGATTCGTGGCGCCCTCATCGAGACCGTCATCCGCACCAGTGGCCATCTGGGCCCGAACCTCGGTGTGGTCGAGCTGACGATCGCGCTGCACCGGGTCTTCAGCTCGCCGAAGGACCGCATCGTCTTCGATACCGGCCACCAGGCCTACGTGCACAAGCTCCTCACCGGGCGCCAGGCCGAGTTCGGGACGCTGCGGCAGCGGGGCGGCATGTCCGGGTACCCGAGCCGCGCCGAGTCCGAGCACGACGTCGTGGAGAACTCGCACGCGTCGACGAGCCTGTCCTACGCCGACGGGCTGGCCAAGGCGTACACGCTGCGCGGCGAGACGGACCGCGCGGTCGTCGCGATCATCGGGGACGGCGCGCTGACCGGCGGGATGGCCTGGGAGGCGCTGAACAACATCTCCGTGGCCACCGATTCCCGGCTGGTCATTGTGGTCAACGACAATGGCCGGTCCTATCAGCCGACGATCGGCGGGCTGGCCAACCACCTGGCGTCGGTCCGCATCAGCCAGCGGTACGAGAACGTCCTCGACTACATCAAGACCACGCTGTCCCGCACCCCGGTGGTCGGGCCGCCGGTGTACGGGACGCTGCACGGTATCAAGAAGGGCCTCAAGGACGTCCTGCAGCCCCAGGTGCTGTTCGAGGACCTCGGCCTGAAGTACCTCGGCCCGATCGACGGCCACGACGAGGCCATGGTCGAGCAGGCCCTGCGCCGTGCCAGGGAGTTCGGCGGCCCGGTGCTGGTGCACGTGATCACGCAGAAGGGGTTCGGGTACGGCCCGGCCGAAGAGAACGAGGACGACTGCCTGCACCAGGTCCCCGGCGCGCCCCGCCCCGGCGCCGTGCCCGGCGCGGCCAAGCAGACCTGGTCCCAGGTCTTCGGCGCCGAACTGGTCGCCATCGGCCAGCGGCGGCCCGACGTCGTGGCGATCACGGCGGCGATGCTGCACCCGACCGGTCTCGGCCCCTTCGCCCACGCGTTCCCGGACCGCGTGTACGACGTGGGCATCGCGGAGCAGCATGCCGTGACCAGCGCCGCGGGGCTGGCCATGGGCGGCCTGCACCCGGTGGTGGCAATCTACGCGACGTTCCTGAACCGTGCGTTTGACCAGGTGCTGATGGACGTGGCGCTGCACAGGCTGCCGGTGACGATGGTGCTGGACCGGGCCGGGGTCACCGGGCCGGACGGCGCCAGCCACAACGGGATGTGGGACGGATCGATCCTGCAGATCGTGCCCGGCCTGAAGATCGCCGCCCCCCGCGACGCGGCCCGCGTGGCCGAACTCCTCAACGAGGCGGTCGCCATCGCCGACGGCCCGACGGTGGTGCGGTTCCCCAAGGGCACGGTCGGCGGCGAGGTCGAGGCCATCGCCAAGCTCGGCGGCATGGACGTGCTCCGCGAGCCGGGCCCGGACGCGGCTCCGGACGTCCTGCTGCTCGGCGCCGGCCCGATGGCGCTGATGTGCCTGACGGTCGCGGAACGGCTCGCGGACCATGGCATCGGCGTGACAGTGGCCGACCCCCGCTGGGTCAAGCCGGTCGACGAGGCCGTGGTCGAGGCGGCCCGCCGGCACCGGCTGGTAGCCGTGGTCGAGGACAACGGCCGCGTCGGCGGCTTCGGCGATGCGGTGTCGCGGCTGCTGCGCGACCGGGACGTCGACGTGCCGGTCAAGACCTTCGGGCTGCCGCAGCGGTTCCTCACGCACGGCGACCGCAGCGAGGTTCTCGCCGGGGCCGGCCTGACGCCGCAGCATCTGGCCCGGCAGATCACCGAGGCGGTGGCGCGCCGAGCGAACGCCGACGTCGCCGCTACGGATCCTTCAGCCGAACGGGCCACGGCGGGAGGTGACCCGGTCAGCGAGCAACCCGAGGGCCAGTAGGAGGGGCCGGCAGAACGCCTAGAGTGGAAGGCATGAAGGTGCTCGAGGTCGCGGTCGTCGGTTCCGGCCCGGCCGGGCTCTACACGGCCGAGGCGCTGGTCAAGCATGCCGCCGCGCTGCCGGACCACGCTGGGCCGGTCCGGGTGCGGGTCGACGTCCTGGACCGGCTGCCCACCCCTTACGGGCTGGTCCGGTACGGCGTGGCCCCCGACCACAAGTCGATCAAGTCGATCGCCGAGTACCTGCGCAAGGTGCTGGAAAGCCCCGATGTCCGGTTTCTCGGCGGCGTGCATCTGGGCGAGGACGTGACGCGCGAAGACCTGCTGTCGGCCTACGACGCGGTCGTCTACGCGACCGGCGCGATGCGTGACCGCCGGCTTGGCATCCCGGGGGAGGACCTGCCGGGCAGCTACGCGGCCACCGACTTCGTCAACTGGTACTGCGGGCACCCGGACGTCGCCGCGTCCTCCTTCACCCTCGACGCCGAGTCGGTCGCGGTCATCGGCGTCGGCAACGTCGCGGTGGACGTGGCCCGGATCCTGGCCCGGGACCCGGCCGAGCTGTACAGCACGGACGTGCCGCAGGCGGTCCTGGAGACCCTGCAGGCCAGCAAGGTCCGTGAGGTGCACATGATCGGCCGGCGCGGTCCCGCGCACGCCAAATTCACCACCAAGGAGCTGCGCGAGCTGGGTGAGCTGCCGGGCGTCGAGGTGATCGTCCCGGACCCGGAGGCGGACCTGGACGCATTCGACGACGCCGGCGACGGGACGGGGCTCGCCGAATCCGACCGGCGGGTCCGCGGCAACATGGTCGTGATCAGGAAATGGGCAGCGGGCAACGCTTCCGCCCCAGACGACACACCGGCCCCAGCAGACGGGCAGCCGAACGCCTCGGAGGACGGGCACGCACGGACGCTCACCATCCGGTTCTGGCTGCGGCCGGTCGAGATCACCGGGGACGGACAGGCTACCGGGCTCATCCTTGAGCGGACCCGCCTGGATGAAAACGGCGCGTTCCAGGGCACCGGGGAGCTGGAAACCCTCGACGCCCAGATGGTGCTGCGCTCGGTCGGGTACCAGAGTGTCCCGCTCGACGGCGTTCCGTTCGACGAACGCGCCGCCGTGGTGCCGAACACCGCCGGGCGCGTTCTCGGCCCCGATGGCGCCCCGCTACCCGGCGAGTACGTGGCCGGCTGGCTCAAGCGCGGCCCCACCGGGGTCATCGGCACCAACAAGTCCGACGCGGCCGAGACCGTCCGCAGCCTGCTCGCCGACCTGGCCGGTGGCTCCGCCGCGGACGACGCGGCGCTGCCCCGGCCCGGCGTTCTCCGGTATCCGGACGGGACGCCAGCGCCGGCCGGGTCCCGTGTCAAGGCGCTGGAGGAGACGCTGGCCCGCCGGGGGATACGCCCGGTGAGCTACGCGGAATGGCTGCGCGTGGAGACGGCCGAGGCGGAGCTGGCCCGCTCGCTGGAGCGCGGCGAGCGGGTCAAGCTGCACGGCCGGGAGGCCCTGTTCACCGCCTGCTGGCCAGAGAGCGATCCCGTCAGCGCGACTCCCGCGGATTGTCACGCGCCATCGGGTTGATCATTGCTGGACTGGCATCTCGGTGACCGGTTGTTACATACGCCGCAGGCCGGGGGTCACTACCGCGTGCGCGGACGCCCATGGGAGGCTGTCAAGACCGGATAGCAGGCAACCCGCCTGCGTAGATCTCTGTCCCACTACGCCACGGAGCCGTCGTGACCGAAGCCCACGAACACGTGTCCGGCCTCGGTGAGCGCCCGCATCACCACGCCAGCGATGGGCATGATAGCCAGCGCGAGGGCGCTGCGCGCGTGCACGCTCGCGACGACGGGCATCAGGCCCAGCGCGAGAACACCCAGCGCGGCAACAAGTGGTGGACGCTCATCGCGGTCTGCCTCGGTACGTTCATGCTGCTGCTGGACATCACGATCGTGAACGTCGCCCTGCCGGACATCCAGCGGGCCCTGCACTCCAGCTTCTCCGACCTGCAGTGGGTCGTCGACGCCTACGCGCTGACCCTGGCCGCGTTCCTGCTCACCGCGGGCAGTCTGGCGGACATGTACGGCCGCCGCCTGATGTACCTGGTCGGCCTGGTCGTCTTCACCGCGGCGTCGGCCCTGTGCGGCTTCGCCACCAGCACGCTGATGCTGCAACTGTCGCGGGCCCTGCAGGGCGTCGGCGGGGCGATCATGTTCGCGGTCTCGCTGGCCCTGCTCGCCGACGCGTTCCGCGGCAGGGAACGCGGCGTCGCGTTCGGCATCTGGGGCGGGGTGACCGGCCTGGCCGTCGCGATCGGCCCGCTGGCGGGCGGCCTGCTGACCACGGGCATCTCCTGGCGCTGGATCTTCTTCGTGAACGTCCCGCTCGGCATCGCGGCCGTCGTCATCGCGGTGCTGAGGGTGTCCGAGTCGCGCGCGCCGCAGGCCAGCCGGCCGGACTGGCTCGGCTTCGGGCTGTTCACGGTGGCGCTGGCGAGCCTGGTCTACGGGCTGATCGAGTCGAACCAGCGCTCGTTCACCGACAATCTCGTGCTCGGCTGCTTCGTGGTGGCGGCGGTCCTGCTCGTCGCCTTCGTCGTGACCGAACTGCGCGTGGCGCACCCAATGTTCGACCTCAGCCTGTTCAGGCTCCCGACGTTCACCGGCGGCTCGGTCGCGGCGTTCGGGGTCAGTGCGTCGATCTTCTCCGTGCTGCTCTACCTCGTGCTGTACTTCCAGGACATCCTGGGCTTTTCGGCCCTGGGGACCGGTGTTCGGGTGATGGTGCTGTCCGGCGCGATCCTGGTGACCGCGACCCTGGCGGGCCGGCTGTCCTCGAAGGTCCCGGTCCGGCTGCTGATCGGGCCCGGCCTGATCCTGATCGGCGTGGGGCTGCTGCTCATGCGCGGGCTCAACGTCGGCTCGGGCTGGACTCACCTCATCCCGGGCATGATCGTGGCCGGCCTGGGCATCGGCCTGGTGAATCCGCCCCTCGCCTCCACCGCCGTCGGCGTGGTGGCCCCGCAGCGGGCCGGGATGGCGTCGGGCATCAACTCCACCTTCCGCCAGGTGGGCATCGCGACCGGGATCGCCCTGCTCGGGACGCTGTTCTCCAGCCAGGTCAGCAGTGTGGTGCGGTCCCGGGTGGCGTCGGTGCCCGGGCTGTCCAGCAAGGGACCGCAGATAGCCACGGCCGTTCAGTCCGGGGAGATCGGCAAGGTGATCGGGACGCTTCCCGCCCAGGCGCGGCAGGCCGTCGGGACGATCACCCGGACCGCGTTCACCACCGGGCTCAACCAGATCCTGCTGGTCGCGGCGGTCATCGCCCTGGCCTCGGGCGTGGTGTCGCTGGCCGCCATCCGCAGCAAGGACTTCGCCCCCCACTGAGGCGGCCCGGGCCCGCGGAGATCTGATGGCCGACATCCCGCACCTCGCGTCTCGCCGGAGGCCGGTGAGCGTCCTGCTTGCCGGGTGCGTCCTGCTGGGCGCTCCTGCTGGCCGCGTGCACTTCCGGCGGCGCGGGAAAGCCGGGGGCGGGGCCGTCCCCCCAGGACGGGCGGCCAGGGGCAGGCGGCGAGCCCGCCAGCCGGGAAACTGAGCGGCACCTACGTGGCGCTCGGGGATTCGTACACCGCGGCGCCGCTCGCACACGAGCAGGGCGGCTCCGGTGCGGGATGCCTGCGCTCGGCCCAGGACTACCCGGCTCTGGTCGCGGCGGCCCTTCGCCCCTCGTCCTTTGTCAACGTCAGCTGCTTCGGCGCGTCGACGGCCGATATGAACCGGGCCCAGGGGGCCACCACCCCGCCGCAGCTGAACGCCGTCTCCGCCGCCGACGCGCTGGTCACGGTGCAGGTCGGCGGCGACGACATCGGCGTCAGCCACATTGCCGAGACCTGTGCGGCGCTGAGCCTGACCGATCCGTTCGGCGACCCCTGCCAGAGGCACTACACCAACGGTGGCACCGACCAGCTGACCCGGGCGGTGGCCCAGACCGGCCCGAAGGTGGCGTCGGTCCTGACGGCCATCCGGCAGCGCGCGCCGCACGCCCGGATTCTGCTCGTGGGTTACCCGGACATCCTGCCGGCCAGCGGGAACGGCTGCTGGCCCGAGGTGCTCGTCGCCCGCGGCGACGTGCCCTACCTGCATGGTATCGAAAACCAGCTCAACGCGATGCTGGCCGCCACCGCCGCGGCGCACGGCGTCACGTTCGTGAACACCTACGCGGTCAGCGTCGGGCACGACGCCTGCCAGCATGCGGGGACAAAGTGGGTGGAGGGCCTGATTCCCACCTCGCTCGCCGTCCCCTTCCACCCGAACACGCTGGGCGAGCAGGCCATGGCCCGGGAGGTTGTGCGCGCAATCCAGTGACCCGGTGCCCTTCCCCCGGCCCTGCGGGCAGAAGACCGGCCGTGCAGCGTTAGCCAGGGCCCGTTCGGCCGCATTCGCACGACGCGCAGCGGTGACGGCGGGTCTGCATGGCGGCCAGCGCAGCGGTGACGGCGGTTCGCATGGCGGTCCGCTAGGCTGACTGGCTGCAGGGGCGGTGAGCAGGCGGGAGCGTTGTGGCTGAGGTTCGGATTCCGGGATCGAAGTCGGTGACCGCGCGCGCCCTGTTTCTCGGGGCCTGTGCGCCCGGCCTGACCTACCTGCGCCGGCCGTTGCGGTCCGATGACACCGAGGCCTTCGCCGAGGGGCTGGCCGCGCTCGGCTACGGGGTGCAGCGCTCCGGCGATGACTGGGGCATCATGGGCAGCCCGTCGGGTCCGCCCGCCGCGTCGGCCGATGTGTACTGCCGTGATGCGGGCACGGCCGCGCGGTTCCTGCCCGCACTGGCGGCCGCCGGGCAGGGCACGTTCCGTTTCGACGCATCCCCGCAGATGCGCCGGCGTCCGGTCGGTCCGATGGTCGCGGCATTGCGCGGGCTGGGCGTGACCGTCACGCACGACGAGGCGGACGGGCACCTGCCGCTGACCGTGGTGACGCGGGGGATGACCGGCGGCCGGGTCACGCTGGACGCGAGCGTCTCGTCGCAGTTCCTGACCGCGCTCCTGATGGCCGCGCCGCTGACCAGGGACGGTCTCACGATCACCGTGACCGGCCTGGTGTCGGCCCCGTACGTGGCCATGACCGTGGCGATGATGCGCCAGTTCGGGGCGCACGTCACCCGCGATGGCGCCGGCTTCGCCGTCCGGCCCGGCGGGTACGCGGCCCGCAGCTTCGAGATCGAGCCGGATGCCTCCGCGGCCAGTTACTTCTTCGCGGCGGCCGCGGTGAGCGGGGAGACGGTTGCCGTCCCGGGGCTGGGCGGGAACTCCCTGCAGGGGGACGTCGAGTTCGCCCGTGTTCTGCGGCGGATGGGTGCGCGGGTCGATTTCGGCCCGGACGGGATCACGGTCACCGGAACGGGGCCGCTGCACGGTGCCGAAATCAACATGCGCGACATCTCCGACACGATGCCGACCCTCGCCGCCATCGCCCCGTTTGCGGACGGCCCAGTGCGGATCATCGACGTGGGCAACACGCGGGTCAAGGAATCCGACCGGCTGGACGCGTGCGCGGTCAACCTGCGGCGGCTCGGCGTGCAGGTCGCGACCGGGCCGGACTGGATTGAGATCTGGCCCGGCGTGCCCAAGGCGGCCGAGATCGAGTGCCGCGGTGACCACCGCATCGCGATGAGCTTCAGCATCACCGGCCTGCGGACGCCGGGCCTGACGCTCGACGACCCTGGATGCGTCCGCAAGACTTTCCCCGATTTCCGCGCGGTGCTGGCCGATCTGCGCGGTGAGTGGAGACTCGGGCAGTAAGGCGGGAGAGCGAAACGGCCCGCATATCGCTCGCAGAATAGCTGCGCTGGCCGCCGAACCGGGCCCAGAAGGAAGCAGCTGTCTCGGTGAGATTACAGGAGGCTGCGCCTCGATCAGTACCGTGTGCTCTGCGAAGTGACGCCAGATACTGTTGCGTTATGCACGTCGGTCGTGCACTCCCAGCCGGCCAGCTTGAACGAACCTCACATACGGCCTGATCTAGTAGCCGCGCCGGCTTTGAGCAGCGGCGCGGCTGCGCGGGTCACGACATCGTCGGGGCTAGCGATCTTTCCAGGTCAGCGAACGCTCTGCGGATGAGGCCACGCTCCAGCGCGCAAGTCATAACAACATACGTTGTACACATGGCTCGTGTTCGGGGGAGCCGGCTTCACGTCACCGCCCTCGGCACCGAGCACGACGAGCTGTCATCCTCACCTGGAACGTCGCGCCGCATTGATAATCGCGCTACAGTCACGGCCATCTGAGTTGGCCGGAACTTGGGGGAAAAGGTGGCAGACACCGAGCCGGTACCGCCCGGTCTTGACGTTAGCAGGCCGAACATGGCTCGTATGTACGACTACGCATTGGGCGGGAAGGACAACTTCGCCGCCGACCGTGCCGCGGTGGAAAAGCTGTTCCAGATGTCCCCGGAGAACCGTTACGTACCCAAGGCTAACCGGCGGTTCCTCGAGCGTGTCGTGCGTTTTGCCGCCGAAGAGGGCATCCGGCAGTTCCTCGACCTCGGGGCCGGCCTGCCCAGTCAGGGGAACGTGCACGAGGTCGCCAAGCAGGCCCGCCCGGACGCGCACATTATCTACGTCGATAACGACCCCGTCGTGATCACCCACGCCCAGGCACTGCTGGCAATCGACGACTCCACGACCGCCGTCGTCCAGAGCGATATCCGGGACGCCGGGAAGATCTTCGCCGATCCCGACGTAGGCCGGCTGATCGACTTCTCCCAGCCGGTCGCCACCTTGTTCGTTTCTGTCCTTCATGGCATACCGGACAATGACGACCCGTGGGGCATCGTCCGAGCTTTCACCAGCCGGATGGTTCCTGGCAGCTACCTCATCTTGTCCCACCTCACCCGTGATGGCCATCCAGCCGATCTCGTCAGGCAGAAGGAGGAGGTCTTCGCAAAGTCGAGCACCCCGTTTTCATACCGCAGCCGTGCGGATATCTTGCGCTTCTTCGACGGGTTCGAGCTGGTCGAACCCGGGTTGACCGAGGTGACGAAGTGGCGGGGGGGCGACCTGGACGAGATAATGCATGCTGCCGGCCAATGGTGGCTCGGCGGAGTCGGCCGCAAGACCGGTTCGTGAGCCGTCCGCACGCGGAAAGCTACAGGACCTGCGCGCCGGCGAGGACCTGATCCCGGATGACCCGGTGCAGGCCATCCTTCGGGACAAGGTCAACAGGCCTGCCGAAGAGCTTCTCCAGGTCCTCCTGCAACGCGAAATACGACATACCCAGGTCATTGCCGGGAACGCGCACGTAGAGCAAGTCCACATCACTGTCCGGCCGCGCATCGCCGCGCAACCGACCCGAAGACGGACAGCTCGGCTATGCCGTACTTCCCGCACAGCTCGGCAAGCCGAAGCCCCATCGCCCTGATCTCGTCCAAGGTCACGCGTCAGGCTCCTCCCTCGGCCTACGCAGGAGTTTACAGCGCTGCCGCATCGAGCCCGCGAAACCGGACGTAGAAACCACAGTCCGCCGTCTGTCACCGCAGCCAGGCCTACCGGGTGGGCCATGTCCGCGATGCGGAGCTGTCCCGGCACGTGCAGACCCGCCTACACCGTGCCCGACCGCGGTCTGCCGGAGCCGCACTGGACACTGGCCCCACGGCGCTACCACGCTCGCCGGCAAACGGGAAAATCCTGGACTGAGCCAGCAAGCATCCGCTGTTTTCCCAGATCAACGGCCATATCTGCGTATGCAGCCATACTCCGTCCAGGTTGCGATAACCACACAGGTTGTCCGGACGGCTCCTCGAAGGAGCCGACATGGACGAGGACAACGACGGCAGGTTCCCCGACGACAGCCTGGTGGAGGTTCGCTATCCGCGCACCCGCCAGCAAGAAGAGGGTGACCGGTGCAGGTGGCCGTGGCTGCCGGGCTCGATTCTAGGTCAGTGCGGGCCGGATGAGTGGCACGTGTGCGTGGAGGCCCGCGAGCTGGCCACGCTGCACGACGGCAACCCGGCACCGGACGGCACGGCGGATGAAGACATGCTCTTCCGGTGCTGTTCCGGGACGCCAGCGAGATCCGTCGCGTCCCCGATGGGGGCAGCAGTGATCCCCGCAGCGGTGGTGCCGCGCGGTCCTACGAGCAGGTGGTCGATCTCGCCACCGCGGTTGCGGTAGCCGCGGAATAGCACCCAGGCGTCATCAAGGACGCGGCCGAGGTCGCTCGCCACGCGCTGTTCGCCCGTCCTTCCTGCCGTGAGGATCTCCTCCTGGCCAGAAGGCCAGCCCGGGACGACTGGCGGACGGGGAGCTCGCGCCTGCTCGCGCCGCACCGCGAACGCCGCCCGCAGCCAGGTCAGCCAGCGGCGCTGAACGCGCGCCTCTTCTCGCCGGGCCCGAGCCTCCCGTACCCGTCCCTGGTGAAGCGCCAGTTCCGCGTACTTAGACCTAGCCCTCTCCTCGGCCGTCCGCTGCCGCTCATGTTCCTTGCGGAGCATCACACCTGGGTGGTCCGACAGTTCGACGATCCGCATAGATTCCTCCGCGTTCCCGTCGGCCGGACACTGCCCGAGCGAGCCAGCCCCACCTCGAAGAAGCCGAAATCATCAGCTAAAACCGGCAGCCTCTTTACAGAGAAAAGCCGATCTGCGCACTGCACGTTGAACAAGAGTCAACTCCCAGCAGCGGCAACTGCCCCCATCGGGGCAGTCCAGGAGCCGACTGCCCCGGAATTCCCGCGCGGTCTCGCTCGGATCGACCTGACCGCCGACGCCGGTCACGACCTTTAGAGTGATTTGCTAGGCGCCGAGGGTGCCGTGCGACCATGACCGCGTTCCTCGGCGTCGCCGCCAGATCGAACATCCGCAGGTGGCTGGATGCGGGGCCAGAGTCAGGTGAGGTAACCGTGCTCCTGCCAGACGCCGATGGCGCCGCGGTGGAGGGGGACGTCCTGCGGGGTCGCCGGGGATTCGCGGGCCATTCGGTCGAGCGGGAGTGGCAACTGGCGGACGCCGCCGATGCCCCAGACGATCGCGTCCCGGCGGGCGATGAGGGCCCGGCAGAACTTCTCGATGAGTTCGTCGGGGGCATCGGCCCGGCAGTAGATCGGCCAGCCACTGTAGTCGACCGACTCGACGTCGCCTGACAACGAGGGATAACGAGATTTCTCGAGCAGCCCGCGGCGGAATCCCTGGGCCTGGAGGACTTCCAGATGACCTGGACTCAGCGCCAGGAAGCTGGCGCCAGCGCCGGCCACGAGGTCCGCCCACATGACGACGCCTTCGTCGAAGATGGCGTCGAGTTCTCCAGCCTCAAGCCGACCCAGGCGTGACGGGTCGTTGGGCATCGGCTGGTCATAGCTGATCTCGCCGCCCCAGCGCTCGATGTCCGCAAGGGTGAACCCGTGCGCCCGCAGCACGACGTCCACCATGATGGGCGTGCACGCGTCAATGGAGCCGCGCACCGATACCCGCAGCGGGTAGCGCTTGTCCGCGATGTCCGCGAGGCTGGTGAAGCCGAGCCGGCTGGTCACCGCGAACCCGAGCTGGTCGTAGTGCGGCAACACCGCGACGACCGCCACGTTTTTGGGACTGTCGAACGCTCCTGTACCGCGGTGTGCCATCGTCAGCATGGCGGCCGGATTCAGTATCGACACATCGATGCGGCCAGCATCGACCTCTTCGACGACGTCCGGGTGATTCGCGCCGTAGAAGCTGAACCGGCCCGGCCCGGTATGGCTCTCCATCACCACGGACACGGCCCGGTGTGACCAGTCATGGTCCAGCATCATCTCCCGGGCCACGTCAAGGAAGAGCATCGGCCTCAGATTCGTCGGGTCCACCGGCGCCACGGGACGGAATTCCGCTGCCATGGTGTCTCCTCTCTGGCTGCCCTGAGGATGTCAAGCGGCACTGCGTGGCGCAACCTTCCTGCTCCGGCCCAGGCTCGAGGAACCTGTCCCACCTGTGCGCGATCCACCAAAATCTTCGGCGACATCTACGAGTGGGCCGGTCAGATCCGCACGGTCGCCATCGCCAAGGGCAGCCTGGTCGGCCTCAGGCTGGATGCCCAGAGGCCGTTCGCGCTGATAGCGGTCAGTCGGTCTGGCCGGCGAGGATGAGTTCGGGCACCGGCTGCGGTGACGGTGGGAGGGTGGGCTGCGGGCGCAGTACGGTGGCGGCTACCCCGGCCGCCGCGACCACCAGGCCGCAGGCGATCCAGAAGGCAAGGTGGTAGCCGTCGGTCAGGGCGGCCGCAGCCGGGTGGTGCTGCGCGATCAGCGTGTTGCTCCGCGACGCGGACACGGTCGCCAGCACCGCGAGTCCCAGCGCGCCGCCGATCTGGGCGGTCGTGTTCACCAGGCCGGAGGCCAGGCCGGCGTCCTGTGGTGTGGCGCTGGACATGGCCAGCGCCATCAGGGCCGGGAAGGACAGGCCCGCGCCGGCGCCGACCAGTAGCGCGACCGGGAAGATGTGGGTCAGGTACCCGCCGCCCGCCGGGGCGAAGGCGAACAGGGCCAGCCTGGCGGCGATCAGGCCAAGACCGGGGAGCATCGTCGTGCGGGCGCCGAAGCGCATGACGAGCCGGTCGGTGTAGCGCACCGACAGGGCTCCCATCACGACCGCGACGGGCAGGAAGGCGAGGCCGATCTGCAGCGGGCCGTAGCCGAGAATCCGGCGCAGGTAGAGCGAGCCGAGGAAGAACATCCCGAACATGCCCGCCGTGCTGAGCACCTGGACCAGGTTCGCGCCCGTCACGTTGCGGGAGGAGAAGATCCGTAGCGGCATGAGCGGGTTGTGCGCGGTGCGCTGTCTGAGGATGAACCCGCCGAGTAGCACGAGCGAACCGGCTCCGAGGCCGAGTGTCTTGGCGGCCAGCCAGCCCTGCTGCGCGGCCGGATCGACGATCGTGAAGACGCCGAGCATCATCGCGCCGGTGATCAGCAGGGCGCCCGGCACGTCGGCTCCGGCCCGCAGTCCGGCGCCGCGATCCGGCTCGATCAGCCGCCGGGCGGCGACGGCCGTGACCGCACCGATCGGCAGGTTGACGAAAAAGATCCAGTGCCAGTTGAGGAGCTGGGTGAGGATTCCCCCGGCCAGCAGGCCCACCGCCGCACCCGCGGACGCGACGAAGGCGAAGACACCGATCGCCCTGGCCTGTCTTCCGGCGCGTTCCTCTGCCTGGACTGGGGTCGGAGCGGAAACTCACCGTTCGAGATCGCTCCGGGCCGGCTCTTCATGAGGTTTACGAAGAGGGGTCGCCGCAATCGACAACCGCAGGGCCCGCCGCCGGCCTGGTGCCGGACGCCGGACGGTGCGGCTGACCGCAGACCTGCGGGCACCTAAGGGCCCTCCGAAGATTTACTTCCGTGATGTCGGGCGTGTTGGCCGTGGGGCGGGCAGCAGGGAGTAGTTCCATTCCCCATGGAAAGCGTGTCGCCTGATCGAGCGCTCCTCCAGATCCTGCATCTGCTTATCGGGGATCTTGATGCCCTTCTCGTAGGTGCCGGTGTCGAGGGCGGCCTGGACGGTCAGCCCGGTCGTGGTGGTGGTCGCGGCGATCGTCTCGACGATAACTTCGTGGCTGGTCAGCGGCCTGCCGCGCCAGTTCATGGAGATCTGGGCGAAGAGCCGGTGCTCGATCCGGTTCCATTTCGACGTGCCCGGCGGGAAGTGGGACACGCTGATCTCCAGGCCGAGTTCTTCCGCGAGCCGGGCCAGCTCCACCTTCCACAGCCGCAGCCGGCTGCCATTGGAACCGCCCGCGTCGGCGGTGATGAGCAGCCTGCTGGCGTGCGGGTAGGCGGTCCGGCCGGTTTTCTGCCACCAGCGGCGGATCGACTCGACGGCGAACGCCCCGGTGTCCGCGTCGGTGCCGACGTTCACCCAGCCGGCGTTGGCGCTCATGTCATAGACGCCGTAGGGGACGGCCCGCCCCAGGTCGCCCTTGAAGTCGTGCACCTCCACCCGCTCGGGCTCACCGCGCCGATGCCACTCCCTCCCGCCGTTCTTATAGTTGCCGACCAGTTCCTTTTTCTTGGTGTCCACGCTGATTACTGGCTCCCCGGCGGCCTGGAACTCCCGCACCAGCTCATTGATGAGCCGGAACTGGCCGTCCCGGTCCGGGTGCTGCTTTCCCTCCACCGTCTTGGCGTTGCCCTGCAGGCTGTAACCGTCCTCTTTCAGCAGCCGCCCCACCGTGTCGGGCGACACCGGATGGCCCGCGGCTGCCAGCTCACCGGCCAGCTTCTCCGTCGACGTGGTCGTCCACCGCAGCGGCGACTCCGGGTCACCGCGGCTGGCCGGATCCACCAGGCGGTTCAACGCCGGCACCAGGGCCGGATCCGCCTCCGCCGCCCGGGGCCGCCCCGCCCCAGCCTGGCGGACCCTGTCATCCGGCTCAATCCCGGCCTCCAGTTCCCGCGCCCCGCGGCCCACCGTGTCCGGGTGAACCCCGGCCAGCGCCGCCACCCGCTTGATCCCGCCCCGGCCCAGCGACCGCGCCTGCGCCCCCAGCAGCAGCCGCCACTGCAGCTCATTCAGATGCGGGCGCACCTCCGCCAGCATTCCGGCGAACCGGTCCTCATCCACCGCCAGCTGTCTCATACCACAACCGTAGACAACTATCCCGGACAAACCCACTTAATTTTGCGGGGAGCCCTAACGTCAGCGGTGAAGGCGCCGGGATCAGCTCCTGTTCCCACGCTCGCCGCGCAAGCGGGCCCAGTAGCCGCCGCAACCGCGGCCACATCCTCACCAGCGACTCCCGGTTCAGGAACCGCTCAAGATCCTCGCGCTGGGCTTCGGCAAGCAGCAGCGCATAAAGCATGAGACGCTGGCGCTCATCACTCACGTCGTATGCGCGTCGACCTGACCAAGCCGCATGCAACGGCAGCACAACCGTGCCCGTGGCTGGCCCGCTCAGGTCTTTGAGAGAAGACGGCAGGCGACGCGCGTAGTCGCTCCAGCGACGGCAGTTCGCGAGTCTCCATGACCTAATTATTGTCTTCACGGACACCGCAGGAAGCAGGCACGCCGAGAGCCACCGACAGCATCTCGATTGCCCTGCCCGCCGAAGGGGCAACCTGCGGATGCAGCCAAATTCCGACGTGTAGGCATCACCACCGCACCGCACCAGGCAAGCTCATGGCTGGTGCGGTGAGGAAGTGTGGGCTGGCCACCTGCGGAGCCGCACGGATCTGTTCGTGGCTTCAGCGGGGATGGTAGGTTCACGCCCATAACCCAGTTATTGAGTCGACATAATCTTAAACTGTGTCTTCATGGAGTCTGCCTGCTGAGGAGGCCCCCGTGGCACTGCCGGACTTCCTGGTGATCGGCGCGCCGAAGGCGGGCACGACGGCGCTGCATGCGGCGCTGGCCGGGCATCCCGCGCTCTACATGTCACCGATCAAAGAGCCGAAGTTCTTTCTCAGTGACGGCCCGCCGCCGACGCGGGGCGGGCCGGGCGACGCGCTGACCTACCGGGAGCACGTCTGGAAGCGGGACGACTACGAGGCACTGTTCGACGCGGCCCCGGCGGGAACGCTGCGCGGCGAGTCGACGCCCCTGTACATGTACGACCGCGACGCCATGCGCCGGATCCGCGACATGATCCCGGACGCCAAGCTCATCGCGATCATCCGGGACCCGGTGGAGCGCGCCCACTCGAACTGGACGCACCTGTGGTCGGCCGGGCTCGAGCCGATCGGGGATTTCGTCCAGGCCTGCGGGGAGGAGGAACGGCGCATCGCCGCGGGCTGGGCGTCGTTCTGGCACTACACGGGACTGGGCCGGTACGGGGAGCAGCTCGAGCACATCTTTTCGCTGTTCCCCCCCGAGCAGGTCTACGTCATCCGCTACCGCCAGCTCGTGGATGAGCCCGCCGCGACCCTCGACGGCATCTTCGGGTTCCTCAGCGTGGACCGGGGAATCGTCACCGAAGTGCCGAGGCAGAACGTCACCGCTCATCCCGAGCCGACGCTGGCGCACCGCGCGGTCGGCCAGGCCCTGCGCGTCGGCTCGGCCGCCGGCCGGTTCCTGCCGGGGTCCGCGTGGGACGCCGTCACGGCCCGGCTCGAGCGGTTCCTGCAGCGCCACAACCGCGAACGGCAGCCGCTCAGCTGGCAGCAGCGCCAGGAGCTCATCCCGCGGTTCGAGGCCGACCTGGAGTTGCTCGAACGCGTCCTCGGCGCGGACTTCAGCGACTGGCGGGCGCCGCGTGACAGGTCGGGCGGGATGGTCGGCGCGCGCCCTGAGGGACAGGCGCAGGCGAGAAACGGCCGCCCGGTCCGGCTGAGCTGAGCTGAGCCAAGCCGACCTGAGCTGACCCGGGCCGGGCCGGGCTGAGCTGACCTGGGCTAACTGCAGTTCGGTGCGCAGTTCGTGCGCGCCGTCGGGCCGGGTCATCTCGTAGTACAGCCGCTTGCGGCCATCAGGCAACGCCAGAATGTCCAGGTAGCGCAGGCCGCCCCCGTGATAGGGCGACCAGGCGAGGGGCTCGCTGCCCAGCGCGGCGAGTACCGTTGGCCCGGAGCCCGTCGCAACACCGGTCCGTTCCTCGTAGTTCTCGGCGGCAGTCGCCCGGCCGTCGTAGTAGGCCACGATGGTGTCCCCGGCGAAGCAGACCGACGTGACCCGGGTGCCCCGCGAATCCCAGTGGCCCGGCCGCCCGCTGAGCGCGACCCCGTCCCATGTCCAGGTCAGGCCGTCCGTGCTGGTGGCGTATTCGGTGGCCATCTGGTCGGCGTCGGCGGGGTCGTCCAGGGGATGGCAGGTGACCCACATGTGCCACTCGTCGTCGCGGCGGATGATCACCGGGTCCTTGACGCCCTTCTTCGAGTCACCCGGCAGCACCACCTGGCTGCGGCGGGAGTCGAACTCGGCGGGGTGGGAGGCCTCCACGACCTCGACCCGCCAGTGCTTCGTGCCCGGCGTCGCGCAGCTCAGGTACAGCCGCCAGGTCCCCTCGGGGGTCCGCACCAGGTACGGGCGCTCCAGCGAATCGGTGGCCAGCTCTTCCTTGTGGATCATGGTCACCGGCTCGAAGTGCTCTCCGTCGGCCGAACGCGCCACTGCAACCGCGTACCCCCGGCCGTGGCCGAGCGGCCGCCGCAGCCGGTAGGCGAGAAAGAACTCCCCGTCGGCGAATGCGGTGGACGGGCCGCCCGCCCAGTACCCAGGTCCCGATCCGGGTGGCTTTACCGCGACGGCTCCGGCGGCGGGCCGCGGCAGCAGGAAGGTACCGATCTGCGGCTGCTGGCTGGGCCGGGCGGCCGACGCCTCCTGGATGTCATCTGAGCCGTGTTCACCTGAAACCACACCTGCATGATAGGCAGTCCGCGTTACCCGTGGTGGCGGTGTGCTGCTGTAGTAACCGGGCGGAACGGATTGCCGCTGTGGGTAATCGAAACGATACGGAGCCGTCGGTATGGCCCGGACGCGAGGGGTGATTCCGCCACCGAAAGGAAGGGCCGCGACGTCCGGAAACCGCGCGCTGCGGCCGATGGGCACGAAGCGTCACCCGGGCGAGGGTTCTCGGTGGATCGCAGGCCTGTGACAATGGGAACATGAGCGACGGCGAGCCCCGTCTCTACGGAGGCGTTGATGCCAGCCCGGAGGGCGAGGCGGGGGAAGCGGCCGCACATGGTGAGGGGCGCGAGAAGATGCTGCCGGTGACCGCGGAACGCGAGGCCCCCGAGGGCATCGCCCCGGTCCGCGCCAGCGGCCCGGTCCCCGCCAGCGGCCCGGTCCCCGCCAGCGGCCCGGTCCCCGTGAACGGCCCGGTCCCCGTGAACGGCCCGGTCCCCGTGAACGGCCCGGTCCCCGTGAACGGCCCGGTCCCCGTGAACGGCCCGGTCCCCGTGAACGGCGCGGCTCCTGTGCCCGGGGACCTGGCGGCGCTGCCGGCGAACCGGTACCTCGACCGGGAGGAGAGCTGGCTCCGCTTCAATCAGCGGGTGCTGGAGCTGGCCGAGGACGAGAGCGTTCCGCTGCTGGAACGGGTCCGGTTCCTGGCCATCTTCGCCAGCAACCTGGACGAATTCTTCATGGTCCGGGTGGCCGGCCTGATGCGGCGGATGGCGGCCGGGCTCCCGGTCGAGGGGGTCAGCCTCCAGCTGCCCGGGCAGGTGCTGAACCGGACCCTGGCCTTCGCGGGCCGGCTGACCGCGCGGCACGCGGCGTGCTTCACCGACCAGATCCTGCCCGCGCTCAGCGGTGCGGGCATCGAAGTCCTCCGCTGGAAGGAGCTGTCCTCCGCCGAGCGGGGCAACCTGCGCGAGCTGTTCCGCGAGCGGATCTACCCGGTGCTGACGCCGCTTGTCGTCGACCCGGCGCACCCGTTCCCGTTCATCTCCGGCCTGTCGCTCAACCTGGCCGTCATGGTGGCCGACCCGCGCACCGGCGCGATCATGTTCGCGCGGGTCAAGGTGCCGCCGCTGCTGCCCCGGTTCCTCGCCGTCGCCCCGCAGCGGTTCGTCCCCATCGAGGACGTGATCGCCGCGCACCTGACGCAGCTGTTCGCCGGCCTGGACATCCTCGAGCAGCACGCATTCCGGGTCACCCGCGTCCGTGACCTGGAAGTGGACGAAGACGTCACCGAGGACCTGCTGCAGGCGCTGGAGCGCGAGCTGCTCCGGCGGCGCTTCGACCCCGCCGTCCGGCTCGAGGTGGAGGACTCGATGTCCAGCGACGTGCTGGACCGGCTGGTCACCGAGCTCGGCGTGGACCAGCGCGCGGTGTACCGGGTGCCGGGGCCGCTGGACCTGTCCGGACTGACCGCGATCGCGGATCTGGACATCGGCGAGCTGCGGTACCCGCCCTTCGTTCCCTCCTCGTCCGCGATCCCGAAGGACACCGACATCTTCGCTGTCCTCCGCGAGCGTGACGTCCTGGTGCACCACCCGTACGAGTCGTTCACGACCAGCGTCGAGCGCCTCATCGAGGCAGCGGCGGCGGACCCCAGCGTGCTGGCCATCAAGCAGACGCTCTACCGGACCAGCGGCGACTCGCCGATCGTGGACGCGCTGATCGACGCGGCCGAGCTCGGCAAGCAGGTGGTCGTGGTCGTCGAGATCAAGGCCCGCGGCGACGAGCGGGCCAACATCGCCTGGGCCAGGAAGCTGGAGGAGGCGGGCTGCCACGTCGTCTACGGCTTCGTCGGCCTGAAGACGCACTGCAAGGTCCTGCTCATCGTGCGGGAGGAGGCCGACGGGACGCTGCTGCGCTACTGCCACATCGGCACCGGCAACTACAACCCGGCCACCGCCCGGCTGTATGAGGACTTCGGCCTGCTGACCACGGACCCCGCCGTCAGCGAGGACGTCACCGACCTGTTCAACCACCTCACCGGGTACAGCCGGCAGGACTCCTACCGGCAGCTCCTGGTTGCCCCCGAATCCCTCCGGGCCGGGCTGGTCGGCCGGATCGCGCACCAGGCAGACCGGAAGCGGGCCGGAAAGCGCGCCCGGATCCAGTTCAAGTGCAACGCGCTCATCGACGAGGTCGTCGTCGACGCGCTGTACCGGGCGTCGCAGGCCGGCGTGCCGGTCGATCTGTGGGTGCGCGGGATCTGCGCGCTGCGCCCCGGGGTCCCGGGTCTGTCGGAGACCATTCGCGTGCACAGCGTGCTCGGCCGCTTCCTGGAGCACTCGCGGGTCTATGCGTTCGGCAGCGGCGAATACGACGAAGCCGATCCGGGCTCGGTCGGCGAGGTCTGGTTCGGCAGCCCCGACCTCATGCACCGGAACCTGGACCGCCGGGTGGAGGTGATCGTCCGGGTCACCGGCCGGGGGCACGCCCGGGAACTGCGGCGGCTGCTCGACCTGGGCATGGACGACGGCACCGCGTCCTGGTGGCTGGACGCCGACGGGATCTGGACCAGGCACAACCGCGGGCCTGACGGTGAGCGGATGCGCGACATTCAGGCCATGCTGATCGGGGACCGCCGCACGCGGCCCGCCGATGGCTGAACCAATGACCGAGCCTGGGGAGCCCGCGGGGCCCGCGGAACCCAGAGAACCCAGAGAACCCAGAGAACCCGGGGAGCCTACGGAATCCGGGGAATCCGGCGAGATCGAAGCCGCAGGCGCCATCGTGTGGCGGTACGGGCCGGACGGCCCGGAGGTGCTGCTCATCCACCGCCCGAGGCGGGACGACTGGTCGCTGGCCAAGGGCAAGCGGGACCCGGGGGAGCAGCTTCCGCAGACCGCCGTCCGTGAGGTCGTCGAGGAGACGGGCCTGCGCCCGGTCCTCGGGCGCCGGCTCCGGTCGGCGCGCTACCTGGCGGGCGGCCGGCCCAAGCACGTGCACTACTGGGCGGCCGCGCGCCCGGTGCCGCGGGGCCACGCGAACTCCTCGTTCGTCCCGAACCACGAGGTCGACGGGATCGAATGGCTCAGCCTCGCGCGCGCCTACGGGCGGCTCTCGTACCCCGACAACACCGTCGTGCTGCAGGGCTTCGCGCAGTGGCCGCACGGCACGGTCCCGCTCATCGTCGTACGGCACGCCTCCGCTGGCAGCAAGGAGGACTGGGACGGCGACGACCTGCTCCGGCCGCTGGACGCCCAGGGGCAGGCGGCCGCGCTGGCCCTCGTGCCCTTGCTGGCCTGCTTCGAGCCCGTCCGCGTGGTCAGCTCACCCGCGCTGCGCTGTACCGGGACGGTCGCGCCGTACGCGGCGCACATCGGCGCGCCGGTCGAGGTTGACGCTGCGTTCCTGGTGCCGGACCGCGCCGGTGGCTCTTCGTCTAGCCGAACGGGCCCTGGCAACCCTGTCTCCGCCGTGACGCGCCTACTGGCCGATGGGGTGCCGGCGCTCGTCTGCGCGCACCGGGAAAACATCCCAGAACTCCTCCGCGCGGCGTGTGAGTACCTCGGCGCCAAGCCGCCCCCCGACCCGTCCCTGCCCAAGGGCGGCTTCTGGGTCCTGCAGGCCGGTGAGAGCACCCTCGCCGGGATGGAACGCTACGGCGTGCCCGCCCCGGCCTAATGGGGACTACCGGGTAGGCCTCAACCGGCAGACTAGGGTCTAGCCGCAAGGCCGCATAGCTGGTTGGGGCCCCTCCGGCTCTCTCGCGCCCAATCCCTCACGCCACTCCCGGTGGCGCCAGTCCCCACAGCCCCAGCGACCGCGAGACCCCGGGCCGCCCCGGGTGCCGGCAAGATCATCTCCCTGCTCTGTGTGCAGTAACTGCTGCCAGGACGGCAGAAATCGCACCCTTTTCCGACCGGCCGCCCGAAACCAGGCATAATGCGGCATTGGGCCTAGCCGTGCAGCCCGTTGCGCTCACCAGCGGCATCAGCAGCCTCAGAAATCTCACTGTGCTCAGCAGTTTCAGGAGTCTCACAGCGATCGATGGTCCCAGAAATCTCACTGGACTTAAGGAACTCAGCGGTCTCAGGAGTCTTACTGACTTCACGGGGCGCTGCGGATTCAGGAGTCTTACTGAGTTCACGGGGCGCTGCGGTTTCAGGAGTCTTACTGACTTCACGGGGCGCTGTGGTTTCAGGAGTTTCAGGAGTCTCAGGAGTCTTACTGGACTTGGCCGCTTCAGGAGTCCCAATGCCCTCGCTAGTCTCAACGGCCTGACCGTACTCGCTCACCCCTGCGGTCTCAGGAGACCTGTGAACCTCAGTGGCCTCGGGGGCCTCCGGCGCTGCCTCCCGCTGTGACGCCGGCGCTGCGTCCGCGGCCCGCGCCCGGCGGCGGGCGCGCCGGCGCCACAGCCGCCAGGTGATGAACGCGGCCACCGCCACCACCAGCGCGATCAGCAGGTACAGCGAATACCGGGTGATCTGCTCGTAGATGGTCGTGATGTAGTTGCCGGCCAGATACCCGAGGCTGACCCAGACGCCGACCCAGAGCGCGGCGCCGAGCGCGTTGAAGGCGAGGAAACGTTTCCAGTGCATACCGCTGATGCCGGCCACGATGCCGTTGGCCTGGCGGAGACCCTCGATGAACCGGGCGGCCACGATGATCTTGCCGCCGTGGTGGTCAAAGAAGTACTCCGCCCGGTCCAGGCGTTCGGCACTGAGGAACACGTACTTGCCGAAGCGCAGCGCGAGCGCCCGCCCGCCGAAGTGCCCGATCGCGAAGCCGATGTTGTCGCCGACGACGGCGGCGAGCACGCCGACGAGGAAAACCAGGACGACGTTCAGCCGGCCCGCGCCGGCGAACAGGGCGGCCGCGATCAATATGGTCTCCCCGGGGACCGGGATGCCGAAGTCCTCGATGGTGACGAAGAGCGCGACGGCGAGATACCCGTAGTGGTTGAGCACGGGCTCCACCGTGCCGAAGATCCCCGGCAGCGCGGGTGTGCTCATCGCGTCCTCAATCCCGGAGCGATCATGAATCCCGGAGCGATCATGAATCCCGGAGCGATCATGAATCCCGGAGCGATCATGCCTCGGTCTCGGCCTCGGTGTCGACCTGCTGGATGACGGCCGGGCCGTGCTCTCCGGGATTCTCGATGGCCGCCGCGATGGGCGCTGCGGTCAGCCCGCGCTGCCAGGGGCGCGCGCCGTAACCCGCCAGCGCCGCCTCCACCGCGAGCGGGTCGGGCGGGTCCGGTGGCTCCCAGCTGATCCGCCGGACCGCGTCCGGCGGGAGCACGTTCTCCGCGGGCATGGTGTACTCCGCCGCCAGGTCGGCCACTGTCGCGCGGACCGCCACCAGGCGCGCCGCGGCCGCGGGGTCCCGTTCGGCCCAGCGGTGGGTCGGCGGCGGCCCGCTGGCCACCGTGGCCCCGCCGGTATCCGGCAGCGCGCTGTCCGGCAGGGCCCGTGCGCGCCGGATCGCGCCGAGCCATTCCGGCAGATGCCTGCGCGCGACCCGCCCGGTGAACCCGGGGATCTTGGTCAGGGTGGCGTTGCTGGTGGGCAGCGCCCGGGCCGCCTCGACGATGGCCGCGTCGGGCAGCACCCGCCCCGGTGAGAGGTTCATGTCCTGCGCGATCTTGTCGCGTTGCTCCCACATCTCGCGGACGACCGAGAGGCTGCGCCGGCTGCGCACGCGGTGGATGCCGGAGGTACGGCGCCACGGGTCGGGACGCGGTGCGGGCGGGGCGGCGGACAGCACCGCCGCGAACTCCTGCCGGGCCCAGTCCATCTTGCCCTGTGCGATGAGCATGCCGGCGAGCGCGTCCCGCAGCTCGATGAGCACCTCGACGTCGAGCGCGGCGTACCGCAGCCATTCTGTCGGGAGCGGCCGCGTCGACCAGTCCGCGGCCGAGTGGCCCTTTTCCAGGTGCAGGCCGAGCACCGTCTCCACCAGCGTGCCGAGCGCCACCCGCGGGAACCCGAGCAGCCGCCCGGCCAGCTCGGTGTCGAACAGCATGCGCGGGCGGTAGTTGAGCTCGGCCAGGCACGGCAGGTCCTGGGACGCCGCGTGCAGCACCGCTTCGGTCCCGGCCAGCGCGGCGTCGATCCCGGACAGGTCCGGGCGGGTGATCGGGTCAATGAGAGCGGTGCCGGCGCCCGCGCGGCGCAACTGCACCAGGTAGGCGCGGTGCCCGTAGCGGTAGCCGGACGCGCGTTCGGCGTCGACCGCGACCGGGCCGGTGCCCCCGGCCAGCGCGCGGGTCACCTGGTCCAGTTCCTCGGCGGTCTCCACGACCGGCGGCAGGCCGTCACGCGGCTCGAGCAGGGGCACGACGACCTGTCCGGCGTCCCCGCCGGGCCCGCCGGGCCCGCCGGGCGCGTCGGGCTGCCTCTCCGCGGTCACCGGCGCCGCCGCTGGCCGTGCTCCGCCGCCCGGTCCGGCGAGGGCAACGCGTAAGCGCCGGGGGCCAGCGGCGGCAGCCCGGCCGCGGCCGCCAGCGAGTCGCACCACGCGGTCACGTGCGCGGCAATGTCCAGCCCGGCCGGATCGGACCCACCCGGGCCCGGATCGCCGGCCGCCGGCGACCAGGAGGCGCGCTGCTCATACCCGTGAAGCGGCGGCTCTTCCCCCTTGCCGCCGAACCCTTCGGTCGTCACCCGGGTTACCGTTCCGCTCGGGACGCCGTAACCCGGCGTGCGCGTGTCCAGGGCCTCGGTCAGCCAGCTCCAGCCGACCTGGCCGAGCATGGGGTCGGCCGCGATCTCCGGGTCGATCTCCGCCCGCAGGTAGCTGATCAGCCGGTAGCAGCCGTGCCAGCCCTCCGGGCCCGCCGGGTCGTACAGCAGCACCAGGCGTCCCCAGGCGATGTCCGCGCCGTCGCGCCGCACGGTGGCCGCGGTTGCGGCGGCAAACGGGGCGAGCCGCTTGGGCGCGGGAACGTCCTCAAACGTAAATTCGGCCCGGATAGCACCCTGGCTCTCCAGGCCCGCCTGAAATCCGGCCACCGCAGAGCCGAACACCGCTGCGGCCGCCTCTTCGTCGCTACGCTGCGACGTATCACGTGGTACCGGCTGCTTGCGCACGGGCGGGTCGGCCGATCTCATGTACAGAGCGTATGCCGCGCCCGCTGTTTCCTCACGCAAGTTCTGGCGCGAATATGGCCGTTAACGGGCATAGTGCCGGTGTCGGCGAGCCTCATGCCGCACGGCCGGGACGGCGCGGTGCGTCACCGCGGAACGGCTCCTCCTGCGGGAGGAAGCCCACGATCAGGGCCGTTCCGCAGGCACAGCACACCCACTCCGGGCAGTGCCCGTCCGGTGAGTCAGGGCAGCGGCCCGGCTCGTCGTGGAACTGCTCGAACAGCTGCTCCCCAGCGCATCCGGGACAGTACCAGGGCATCTGGCTCATGGCCTGACCTCCTTCGGCGGCACTTCGCGGGGCTAAGCAAGATATTGGCACGCGTGTACGACAATCCGGGGAGGCTGGGCGGCGTGTCAGTTATCAGTTCTGTGAGACGATCCCTGCTGTGACGCCGCTAGCAAGGGATTCGCCGTTCCTGCGTGCCTGCCGCCGGGAGCCGTTGCCATACACGCCGGTCTGGTTCATGCGCCAGGCCGGCCGGTCGCTGCCCGAATACCGGCAGGCCCGCGCGGGCCTGCCGATGCTCGAGTCCTGCACCAGGGCCGACCTCATCACCGAAATCACCCTGCAGCCGATGCGGCGTTACGACGTCGACGCGGCCATCCTGTTCAGCGACATCGTGGTGCCGCTGAAGGCGGTGGGCTTCGGTATCGACATCAAGCCCGGGCTGGGCCCGGTCGTCGACGAGCCCATCCGCGACCGGCGTGACCTGGAGCGGCTGCGCCCGCTCGAACCCGGCGACGTGCCATACGTCACCGAGGCCGTGCGGACGCTGGTGACCGAACTCGGGGCCCGCCCGCTGATCGGCTTCGCCGGCGCGCCGTTCACGCTGGCCTCCTACCTGATCGAGGGCGGGCCGTCCCGCCACCACGACCGGGCCCGGGCGCTGATGTACGCCGAGCCCGGGCTGTGGAACGCGCTGATGGCGCGGCTCACCGCCATCACCGTCTCGTTCCTGGAGGTTCAGGTCGCCGCGGGAGCGTCAGCGGTCCAGCTGTTCGACTCCTGGGCGGGGGTACTGAGCCCGGCCGACTACCGGACGTTCGTGTTCCCGCACACCTCGCAGATCTTCGCCGCGCTGGCAGGGCAGGGCGTGCCGCGCATCCACTCCGGGGTCGGCACCGGCGAACTGCTCGGCCTGATGCGGCACGCCGGCGCGGAACGTGGTCGGCGTGGATTGGCGGGTCCCGCTGGATGAGGCTGCGAGCCGCGTCGAGGCCGAAACGGCCCTGCAGGGCAACCTGGATCCGGCGGTGCTGCTGGCGCCATGGGACGTGGTCGCCGGGCGCGCCCGTGAGGTGCTCAACGAGGGCCGAATCACGGAGAGTCACATCTTTAACCTGGGGCACGGCGTCCTGCCCGAGACCGACCCGGCCACCCTGGCCCGGCTCACCGACTTCGTGCACGAGCAGTCCGCGCACTGAGTTTTGCGAACACTGAGTTTTGCGAACACTGAGTTTTGCGAACACTGAGCCGTATCGCTACTGCGACATCGCCTGACCGAGCACCTGGCTGAACGTGGCGGTTGGCCGGGCGCCCGAGACGGCGAGCCGGCCGTCGAACGCGAAGAACGGGACTCCGCTGATCCCGAGCTCGCGGGCCTCCCGTTCGTCGTCGCGGACCTCGTCCGCGAAGTCGTCGCCGGCCAGGGTCTGCTTCACGTCGGCCGGGTCCAGCCCGGCGGTCGCGGCCACCGTGGCCAGGGTGTCCGTCTCGAAAACCGGCTCCGCCTCGGCGAAATACGCGTGGTAGATGGCCTCCAGCAGGGTGTGCTGGAAGCCCTGGGCCCGGCCCAGATGCAGAACGCGGTGGATATCGAAGGTATTGCCCAGCGCCCGGTCCGTTCGGAAACCCAGGCCCTCGTCCCGGGCCAGCCCGGCCACCCGGCCCTCGGCCTCCCCGGCTTCGGCCGGCGACAGCCGGTACTTTCTGGCCAGCATGTCGAGGATCGGTATGGTCTGGCCCGCGGGCCAGCTGGGGTGCAGCTCGAAGGACCGGTAGACGACCTCGACCTGATTCTTCGGCCCGAAGGCGGCCAGCGCCTTGGTGAACCTCGCGTTGCCGACATAGCACCACGGGCAGATCACATCGCTCCAGATGTCGACGCGCATGGGCCCCAGCCTAGACGGCCCCGGCCTGGAGGGCCCCGGCCTGGAGGGCCCCGGCCTGGAGGGCCCCGGCCTGGACGGCCCAGCCACGGCCGCCTCACCGTGGCGGTGCCGTCCCCGGCGGCCGGTTCGTGCCCGGTGCGCGCGATCTGCGAGGCTGGGCGGGTGAATATTCCGGGGCAGGCGGAACCGCCGGGTCCGGCCACCGGCGGTACGCCCGGTGACGGGGGCCCGCCCGGCGCCCGGCCGCACGTGGTCATCGTCGGCGGCGGCATCGCCGGGCTCGCGGCGGCGTTCTTCCTGCGGGGCGCGCCCGTCCGGGTCACGGTGCTGGAGGGATCCCCGCGGCTCGGCGGCAAGCTGGCGGTGTCCGAGGTGGCCGGGATGGCCGTGGACGAGGGCGCGGAGGCGCTGCTCGTGCGGCGCCCGGAGGGCACCGGCCTGATCCGGGACGCCGGCCTCAGCGATCAGCTCGTGATGCCCGGCACCACGTCCTCGGCCATCTGGACCCGGGACGCGATGTGGCCGCTGCCGCAGCGCCAGTTCATGGGCGTGCCCGCGGACCTGTCCGACGAGGCGGACCTGGCCCGCTCCGGTGTGCTGTCACCGGAGGGCCTGGCGCGGGCCCGGCAGGACCTGGACCTTCCGGCCACGCCGCGGGACGGGGATACGTCCGTCGCCGCCTACGTCGGGGCCCGCTTCGGCGACGAACTGGTCGAGCGGCTGGTCGACCCGCTGCTCGGCGGGGTCTACGCAGGCCGGTCGGAGGACCTGTCGTTCGAGGCGACGCTCGGGCCGCTGGCCGCGGCGGCGCCCGCGCACCGCTCGCTGGTCAGCGCCGCGGCGTCGCTGCTCCCCGACCCGCCGGAACAGGAAGAAGGACCGGGCGCGGCCCGGCCGCAGCGCCCGCCGGTGTTTACCACGCTGGCCGGCGGCCTGGGGACGCTGCCCGCGGCCGTGGCGGAGGCCTCCGGCGCGGTGATCCGGACCCGCGCGACGGTCCGGGAACTGGCCCGGACCGCCACGGGATGGCGCCTCACCGTCGGGTCCGCCGCGGCGCCGGAGGAGATCGCCGCGGACGCCGTTGTGCTGGCCCTCCCCGCGCGTCCCGCGGCCCGGCTGCTCGGCGGCGTGCCGGGTGCGTCCGCGGCCGCCGCCGCGCTGGGCGGCATCGAGTACGCGAGCATGGCTATCGTGACCCTCGCGTACCCGCGTTCGCGGTTCCCGGCCGTCCGGGACGCGGCGGCCCAGGGGTCACCCCGGAGCGGGTATCTCGTGCCGGCCGTGGAGAAACGCGCCGTCAAGGCCGTCACGTTCTCGACCGTGAAATGGCCGCACCTCGTCCGTGCCGCGGAGGTCCGTGCCGCGGAGCCGGTGGACCTGATCCGGTGCTCGATCGGGCGGATCGGGGAGGACGGCCTGCTCCAGCGCGACGACCAGGAACTCGCCGCGTTCGCCGCCGCCGACCTGGCGGAGGAAACCGGCGCGCGGGGCGCCCCGCTGGACGCCCGCGTCACCCGGTGGGGCGGCGCGCTGCCGCAGTACGCGGTCGGGCACCTGGACCGGGTCGCGGCCATCCGGGCCGGCGTGGACGCCCAGCCCGGGCTGGGCGTCTGCGGCGCCGCCTACGACGGGATCGGCATCCCGGCCTGCATCGCCACCGCGCGCACCGCGGCGGACCGCACGCTCGGCTACCTGCGCGCCCGGTGACAGTGCGCCCGGTGACAGTGCGCCCGGTGACAGTGCGCCCGGTGACAGTGCGCCCGGTGACAGGCCGCCGTGTGAACGGGGCCGGCCATGGCGGACAATGGAAACCATGGCTGCCAATGACGAAGCGGGCCGCCCTGAGGGCGAGCCGACCCGGCTCAGGGCCCGGGACCTGAACGAGCTGATCCGGTACACGATGTGGTCCGTGTTCCGGGTGACGGACCGTGCGGCCCTCGACTCCGGCGCGCCCGGTGGGCCCGCCCCACCCGGTGCGGCCGCTGGCTCCGACTACCGCAACGTGGTCGCGGACGAGGTGACCGGGCTGCTCGACGAGGTGGCGGGCAAGGGCATCATCACCCGCGGCTGCTACGACGTGCAGGGCCTGCGTGCGGACGCCGACTACATGTTCTGGTGGATCGCGCCGTCCGCTGACGACCTGCAGGAGATGTACGCGCGTTTCCGCCGCACCCGGCTGGGACGCGCCAGCGAGCCGGTCTGGTCGGTGATGGCGCTGCACCGTCCCGCCGAGTTCAACAAGGGGCACATCCCGGCGTTCCTCGCCGAGGAGGAGCCGAAATCCTACGTGTGCGTCTACCCGTTCGTCCGGTCGTATGAGTGGTACCTGCTGGACCCGGCCGAACGCCGCACGCTGCTCGCCGAACACGGCATGATGGCCCGGGAGTACCCGGACGTCCGGGCCAACACCGTGCCCAGCTTCGCGCTCAACGACTACGAGTGGATCCTCGCCTTCGAGGCCGGCGAGCTGTACCGGATCGTCGACCTGATGCGCCACCTACGGGGGGCCGAGGCCCGGCGGCACACCCGGGTGGAGATCCCGTTCTACACGGGCCGGCGCAAGCCGGTCCGGGAACTGGTCGCCGCGCTGCCCTGACGCGGGCCGCCCGGCGGAGCCGGGATGATCCGCATCCGGCCAGCCCCCCTCGCCCGGCTCGCGCCCGCCGGCGGAGTCGGGCATCCTGGTGAGGTGGCGGACGATCTCCGGGTGCACGGATGGCTGGTGATACCGGCCGGTGAGCTGCACGAGCGGTTCTCCCGCGCCTCCGGGCCCGGCGGGCAGTCCGTCAACACCGCCGACTCCCGGGTCGAGCTGTCCTTCGACGTCGAGCACTCGGCGGTGCTGCCCGCTTACGCCCGGGAACGCATACTGACCCGGCTGGGCGGTCGGCTGACCGATGGCGTGCTGACCGTGATCGCCTCCGAACAGCGCAGCCAGCTGCTGAACCGCCGGACCGCGCGCGGCCGGATGGCCAATCTGCTCCGGGAGGCGATGGCCCCGCCGCAGCGGCCCCGCATCCCCACCCGCCCCGGCCGCGCCGCCCGGGAGCGCCGGGTGGCCGGCAAACGCCGCCGGGGCGCGGTCAAGCGGTCGCGCCGCCCCGGCCCCGGCGACACCGACTTACAGCAGTACAGGCTAAGGGCCCTCCGAAGATTTACTTCCGTGATGTCGGGCGTGTTGGCCGTGGGGCGGGCAGCAGGGAGTAGTTCCATTCCCCATGGAAAGCGTGTCGCCTGATCGAGCGCTCCTCCAGATCCTGCATCTGCTTATCGGGGATCTTGATGCCCTTCTCGTAGGTGCCGGTGTCGAGGGCGGCCTGGACGGTCAGCCCGGTCGTGGTGGTGGTCGCGGCGATCGTCTCGACGATAACTTCGTGGCTGGTCAGCGGCCTGCCGCGCCAGTTCATGGAGATCTGGGCGAAGAGCCGGTGCTCGATCCGGTTCCATTTCGACGTGCCCGGCGGGAAGTGGGACACGCTGATCTCCAGGCCGAGTTCTTCCGCGAGCCGGGCCAGCTCCACCTTCCACAGCCGCAGCCGGCTGCCATTGGAACCGCCCGCGTCGGCGGTGATGAGCAGCCTGCTGGCGTGCGGGTAGGCGGTCCGGCCGGTTTTCTGCCACCAGCGGCGGATCGACTCGACGGCGAACGCCCCGGTGTCCGCGTCGGTGCCGACGTTCACCCAGCCAGCGTTGGCGCTCATGTCATAGACGCCGTAGGGGACGGCCCGCCCCAGGTCGCCCTTGAAGTCGTGCACCTCCACCCGCTCGGGCTCACCGCGCCGATGCCACTCCCTCCCGCCGTTCTTATAGTTGCCGACCAGTTCCTTTTTCTTGGTGTCCACGCTGATTACTGGCTCCCCGGCGGCCTGGAACTCCCGCACCAGCTCATTGATGAGCCGGAACTGGCCGTCCCGGTCCGGGTGCTGCTTTCCCTCCACCGTCTTGGCGTTGCCCTGCAGGCTGTAACCGTCCTCTTTCAGCAGCCGCCCCACCGTGTCGGGCGACACCGGATGGCCCGCGGCTGCCAGCTCACCGGCCAGCTTCTCCGTCAACGTGGTCGTCCACCGCAGCGGCGACTCCGGGTCACCGCGGCTGGCCGGATCCACCAGGCGGTTCAACGCCGGCACCAGGGCCGGATCCGCCTCCGCCGCCCGGGGCCGCCCCGCCCCAGCCTGGCGGACCCTGTCATCCGGCTCAATCCCGGCCTCCAGTTCCCGCGCCCCGCGGCCCACCGTGTCCGGGTGAACCCCGGCCAGCGCCGCCACCCGCTTGATCCCGCCCCGGCCCAGCGACCGCGCCTGCGCCCCCAGCAGCAGCCGCCACTGCAGCTCATTCAGATGCGGGCGCACCTCCGCCAGCATTCCGGCGAACCGGTCCTCATCCACCGCCAGCTGTCTCATACCACAACCGTAGACAACTATCCCGGACAAACCCACTTAATTTTGCGGGGAGCCCTAAGGGGGCTGGCCGGCCGTAAGGGCCGTCGAACAACTCCGGCTTCCGTGCGTTCACGCTGTCGCTCACGGTGTCCCAGCCAGCCACCGTCAACGGCCTCATCGGCGCCGCCCTCGACGTCGGCGCCACGCCGCTGAAGCCGGCCGCGACCACGACACGGGGCTCGGCATCGATTGCGGCGCGAGGTACGATCTTGCGTGTGACCAGCAGACCCGCCTCGGCGCAGCACCTGCGCGACCTCGCGCGGCTGCGCCGGGTCCGCGACCGGATCGACCGGGAGTACGCGCAGCCGCTGGACGTGGAGGCGCTCGCCCGCGGCGCGCACATGTCGGCCGGGCACCTCAGCCGCGAGTTCCGCCTCGCCTACGGCGAGTCGCCGTACGGCTACCTGATGACGCGGCGGATCGAGCGCGCGATGGCATTGCTGCGCCGTGGCGACCTCAGCGTCACCGAGGTCTGTTTCGCGGTCGGCTGCGCGTCGCTGGGCACCTTCAGCACTAGCTTCACCGACCTGGTCGGCATACCGCCCAGCACCTACCGGAGCCAGACAGCTCGCGCGACGGCGGGGATGCCGCCGTGCGTGGCGAAACAGGTGACCAGACCGGTCAGGAATCGAGAAGCGCCGGTCATCGAGCCGCAGCTAGCCTGACCGCCATCGAGCCGCAGCTAGCCTGACCGCCATGGACATCACCATTCACGCCAGCTTCCTCCCGCATGACGCCCCGGACGCCTCCCTGGCCTTCTATCGCGACATCCTCGGCTTCGAGGTCCGCAACGATGTCGGACAGGGCAAGATGCGCTGGATCACGGTCGGCCCCGCCGGCCAGCCCGGCACGTCCATCCTCCTGGCGCCGCCGGCCACCGACCCCGGCATCACCGACGACGAGCGCCGCACCATCGCCGAGATGATGGCCAAGGGCACCTACGGCTGGATCCTCCTGGCTACCAAGGACCTCGACGGCACCTTCGAGCGGCTGCAGGCCAGCGACGCCGAGGTTGTCCAGGAGCCGACCGAGCAGCCGTACGGCCTTCGCGACTGCGCCTTCCGCGATCCCGCGGGTAACCTGATCCGCATCCAGGAGCGGCGCTGAGCCGTCCGGCGATCGCAGCCATGAACTGCACAGACGCGTACCGCGAGGCGCTGACACGAGATCTCTCATGCACGGCGTCATCGGCGCCGACCTCGACGTCGGCCCCGAGCCAGCGCCAGGCCGCTGAAGCCGGCCGCGAGGGCGTTGTGGGCGGCCGCTGGCGCCGTCAGCCTGGCCGGAGCCCGGCCCGTCTATGCGGCGTGACATCCTTCTGCGCACCAGGATGATCGATGCCGCGGAGGTGGATGAGGTGCTCCGGCGGCCGTTAGCGGGCGCTGGTGTCCTCGGCCGGTTCGAGCGTGAGCGATACCGAGTTGATGCACCAGCGCTGGTCGGTGGGAACGTCGTAGCCCTCGCCCTCGAAGACATGCCCCAGGTGGGAGTCGCAGCGCGCGCAGCGGGCTTCGGTCCGCACCATGCCCAGCGTCCGGTCCTCGATCAGCACGACGGCGTTGTCGCCGGACGGCTGGTAGAACGACGGCCAGCCACAGTGTGACTCGAACTTCTCCGCCGAACGGAACAGTTCCGCCCCGCACGCCCGGCACCGGTATACCCCGACCGTCTTGGTGTCGGTGTACTCACCGGTCCAGGGGGCTTCGGTCCCGGCCTGGCGCAGCACCTTGTATTCCTCGGGCGCGAGCGTTCCGCGCCATTCCGCGTCCGTGCGGACAACCTTTTCCATACCTGCTGAAACGACCTGGGCCGGCCGGTTAATCCTCCGGAAGTGCCAGGATCTGACGGGATACCTCGCCCTTACCTGGGACCGCTGCCCTTGGCGATAGGCCCGAGCAGGTCACAGCGGCCGTGCCGCGCAGCACCGCCGCGGTGATCTCCGAAGCGCAGCCCCAGGACAGGCTGACGCCGCCACCGCCGTGGCCATAGTTGTGCCACAGCACCCGCCCGCCGTCCAGTGGTTCGGCCTCCAGCCGGACCTCGGGCCGGACCGGCCGCAACCCGACCCGGTGCGCCAGCACCTCGGCGCCGCGCACGCGGGGGTCGACGGTGGCGCAGTCACGCACGATCCTCGTCGCCACCTCGGGCCGCGGGATAGTGTCCCAGTCGCCCGCGGTGACGGCCCCGCCGAGCACCACGGTGCGCTCGTGCGGGAACAGGTAGATCACATCCGGCGGTGCCGGGCTGTGGTCGATGTAGAACTCATCGATCCCCGGGTTGGCGATCACGACCACCTGCCCGCGGACCGGTGTGACGGCCGGATCCGGGACCAGATGGCGGGCGGCGACGCCGGAGCAGTTGACGACCACCGGCGGCACTTCGCCCGGCACGCCGGTCCCATCAACTCCACCAGTCTTTACCGCCTCGCCGGGCTCGCCGGGGCCGCCAGCCCCGTTGCCCACTCCGGTCACCGCGGTGAGCGATGTGACCGGATTCACGTCGATGCGGCCCCCTGCCCGCACGAACCGGGCCCGCAGGTACTCGAGGTAGACGGGCATATTGATCACAGGCGCGGTGTAACGCCAGCCGGACACGAAGCCCGGCGGCAGGTCGCCGCCGCCGCAAAGCTGCACGTCATCCAGGAGGTCAATCCAGTACGGAGGATCCTCGGGGACGCGCGACAGTTCCCGTCCGGTCAGCGACCGGATCCCCGCGGCCGGGTCACCTTCGAGTTCCCGCAGCACGTGCAGGGTGGTGCAGGCCCATTCCCGGACCTGCCCGGCCGGGCCAGCCATGACCGGTCCCCAGACGGCTCCGGCCGCAGCGGACGTCGACGCCCCCGGCGGCGCCGCCGTGCGAATGGCGACGCGCAGGCCGGACTCGGCCAGGCAGATGGCGGTCGTCAGGCCGGCCACCCCTGCCCCGACCACCAGGACATCGATTTTGCTGCCGCCCATGGCCCCGACGTTAGCCGGAGAGGGCCGCTCCCGGGAACCGCCGCCGAACCGTTGCAAAATTTCGATCCCTGGCTGAGGGTTTGTAAGTTGGGAGCTGGAATATGGACCGTTTTGCCCTAGGCCGCCGTCGCGCAGCCGGGTAGACAGCAACCAGATCACAAAACGGACATTAGCTTCCACGCGTCGGCGTGAGGCGTGAAGGGGGATGATGGGCGACCGGCCTAAGATCGAGCTCAGCACCGTACAGGTCATCGCAAGCATGGGCGCGGCCGTGACGGGTGCGGTTCTGACGTCCTACCTCGGCGACGGCGGGACGATCGTGGGAACCGCCGTGGGCACCGGGGCCAGCACCGCCGGCTTCGCCGTCTACAAGCACTACCTGGCGCGCACCAAGGAAAAGGTGACCCCGGTCATCGTGGGGCACGCCCGCCAGTGGAGCCCCGGCACCACCCAGCCTTCCGGTAACCGGACTGCGCCGGGCGTGGCGCGTACGCAGGGCACGAAGGGCACGCCGGACCCGGCGGGCCCGGCGCGCCGCACCATGACCAGCCCGAACGGCGCCGCCAACGCGGCCGGTGCGGCCAACGGGGCCCGCGCCGGACAGCCCCAGCCCACCCGGGCCGCCCGCACCTGGGATCCCGGCACCCCGGACTCGCGCCCCTGGGGCCACACCCCTGACTCGCCGACCCGGGTCGAGGGAACCACCCCGGACCCTGGGCAGCGGAATCCGGGCGATGACCGCACCCGCGACTTCCGGTGGCCGGATCTCGGGCAGGCCGGCTTCGGCCAGGCGGAGCCCCAGGCCGCCCCGCCGTCCGGCGCCGTGCGCATCGGCAGCACCAGGCACGATGGCACCGGCAGCGACGGCCGTACCGACGGCGGGCCCAGCGGGCCCGGCAGGCCCGGCGGATCGCATAGGCACGGCCGGGACGGCCAGGCCGGCGTCGGCCTGCGGGGCCGTCCGCGCTGGGTCGTCCCGGTGGCGACTTCGGCGGCCGTGTTCCTGGTCGCGATGCTCGTGATCACGCTGATCGAGTTCGGTACCGGCAAGCCGGTCGCCGCTAGCCTGTGGGGCCGCGACGCCTCCGGCACCACCTTGGGCAACGTCACCGGAAGCCACAGCGGAACGGTGACCCCGACGGTCACCCCCACGCCCGCGCAGAGCGCCGCGCCGAGCGCCGCGCCGAGCGCCGCGCCGAGCGCCGCTCCGAGCGGCGTCGGCCAGACCGCCCCGCAGCCCACGTCGAGCGCGACCACGGCTCCGACCCCCAGTTCGGTGCCCTCGGTGAGCGCGGCCCCGTCGCAGAGCGCCCCAGCGTCGGCCGCGCCCACCGGCCCCGGCCAGAACCAGAAGGCCCCCGGTCAGTTAAACCCCAGTCAGTAAGCCCGTTACCGGCAACCGCCGGCCAGTGGGCACCGCGGCACCAAGCCCGCTACCGGCGAAAAGCGCTCCCGGCCCATCGCGGCCGGGGGCGTTTTGCTGTAAGCCCGGTCAGTGAGCAGCACCGCGCCCACGCAATAACCAACGGCTTCCCACGTCAGTTACCTGGACGTAAACTCCCCGCCGAGGCCCGGACAGGTGGTCTGTCCACCGTCGGCGCGGGAAACGCTGGCCGCGCCGCCCGGCCGGCCCCGTCGTGTGGAGGATCGTAACCGTGCCCTCCTGACCGCGGGCCACAAATTGACCAGAAATGTCCGGATGCAAGCCCCGTTGTCCAGGGCGGGTTAGTCCGGACGGTGCTGCTGCCCGACGTACTGCCGGATATGCCCAGCGGCGTACTGCCGGCTGACGCCCAGCGGCGCGTCACCGCACGACGCGGCCGGGGAGGATGTCAACGATGGAACTGTCACCTGGGTCCTGGCGGAAGCTGCACGAGGTCTCCACCGCGAGCCTCACCAGCGAGCTGCTCAAGCTCGGCTTCCGCAACACGTTCATGGCGGGGGTCCGGCCGCTACGGCCGGACGCCCGGCTGGTCGGCTACGCGTTCACGCTGCGCTACGTCCCGGCGCGGGGGGACCTCGACTTCCAGGTCGAGTACGACAACTGGACCAACCCGCAGCGCGTCGCGGTGGAAACCATCGGCCCGGACCAGGTCCTGGTCATCGACGCCCGCGGCCAGACCGGCGCGGCGTCGCTCGGCCACATCCTGTGCACCCGGCTGATGGGGCGCCGGGCGGCGGGCCTGGTCACGGACGGTGCGCTGCGGGACTCCCCGGCCATCGCCGCACTCGACTTCCCGTCGTACGCGGGCGGCGCGCACGCCACCACCAGCTCGGTGCTGCACCATCCGGCGGACTTCGGCCTGCCGATCGGCTGCGGCGGGGTCATGGTGCAGCCCGGCGACGTCGTGGTCGGCGACGGCGAGGGCGTCGTCGTCATCCCGGCCGGGGTAGCCGAGGACGTCACGGTACGCTGCCGCGAGCGGGACAGGCTGGAGGCCTGGCTGCAGCGCCGGGTGGCCGGCATGCGCCGCCGCCCCGGTTCGCTCCAGCCGCACTGCCCGATGGTGTTGGCGCGGGGAGTGTTACCAGGACGATTCCCTGTACCCGCGGGTAATCACCCAAATTGGGCGATGCGTCGCATACCCGACGCCGCGATGGTGGGTCTGTGGCTGAACGCTATGACGTCATCATCACGGGCGGCGGCGCCGACGGAGGGACGGTGGGCCACACGCTGGCCCCCTCGGGCAACCGGATACGCCGACCGCGACGGCGTGCAGTTCGGTTGCACCGCGACAAACGATGCCGAGGCCAACGGGCTCTGCCACCAGTTCAGGAAGATCCTCAACCACTTCGGGATAGCTGGCCCGCACGTCCGCGGCAAGAACTTCTACATCGGCATTGGCGGCCCCGTGCCGGCGTTGCTCACCAGGCAGGCACCTGCGGGCACGCGGAACCACCTCGGGCTCGGCCCTGCGCACATCCACCCAAGACCGGGAAGCCCGATATGAGAATCGTCGTCGACCTTACGAAATGTCAGGGATACGCCCAGTGCGCCTTCCTCGCGCCCGACGCCTTCACCATGCACGGAGACGAGGCGCTGATGTATCACCCCAATCCCGACGACACGCAGCGCAGACGGATCAAGCGCGCCGCGGCGGCGTGCCCGGTGCAGGCCATCGAGCTCGACCAGGTGGATGGCCCGGACGGGTCAGGGCAGGCCCAGGGCTCACCGCACACGGTCGCGTCCGGCCACGGCGATGGGACCGGCCGTATCGTCGTCGTCGGCGCCTCGCTGGCGGGCCTGCGGGCCGCGGAGACGTTGCGCGAGGAGGGGTTCACCGGCTCGCTGACCCTGGTCGGAGACGAGCCGCATGAGCCCTACGACCGACCGCCGCTGTCCAAGCAGGTCGCGACCGGATGGGTGCCGCCAGGGCGCACCGCGCTGCCCCGCCGCCGCGAGGTCGACGCGGACTGGCGGCTGGGCGTGGCGGCGACCGGCCTGGACCTGGCCGGCAAACAGGTGCTCCTCGCCGACGGCACGCAGATCGGGTTCGACCGGCTGCTGATCGCCACCGGGGTACGGGCCCGGCCCTGGCCGAACCCGGCGGAGGCCGCGCTGGAGGGCGTGCTGGTCGTGCGCACCCGCGAGGACGCCGCCCGGCTGCAGCAGATGATCGCCGCCCGGCCACGGCGGGTGCTGGTCATCGGCGCCGGGTTCACCGGCTCCGAGATCGCCTCCGCGTGCCGAATGCTCGGCCTGCCGGTGACCGTCGCGGAGGCGGGACCGGCCCCGCTCGGGGCGGCGCTCGGCACGGTGATCGGTGCGATCGCGGCGGACGTACAACGCGAGAACGGCGTAGACCTGCGCTGCGGCGTCATGGTCACCGCGCTGGAGGGAGACGCCGACGGCCGGCTGCGCCGCGCCCGTCTCTCCGACGGCAGCACGCTCGATGTGGACGTGGCGGTCGCCGCGCTCGGCGGGATCCGCAACGTCGACTGGCTGGCGGACTCAGGGCTGGCGTGCGGGGTCTGGGGGGTGGCCTGCGACGCCGGCTGCCGGGCCTTCGACGCGAATGGCCTGGTCACCGATGACATCTTCGTCGCCGGCGACGTGGCACGCGCCCCCCAGCCGATGTTCGGCTACCAGTTCCTGGCGCTCGAGCACTGGGTCAACTCCGTCTCCCAAGCCGAGGTCGCGGCGCACAACATGGTCAGCAGCCAGGCCGACCGGTGGCCGCACCTGGCGGTGCCGGAGTTCTGGTCCATCCAGTTCGGCCACGAGATCAAGTCGGTCGGTGTCCCGCCGGTCGCGGACGAGGTCGTCGTCGCCCAGGGGTCGGTGCCCCAGCGCCGGTTCCTGGCGGTTTACGGCTACAAGGGCCGCATCGTCGCCGCGGTCGCCTTCAACCAGAACAAGTGGCTGGACTTCTACCGGCCGTTGATCGAGCAGGCGGCACCCTACCCGCCCGCCTTCCACCACGTCGACGAGCCGGCGCAGATGCAGCCGGCACCGGCGGGATTCCCGACCGAGGTCAGTCCCACCCACGACGCGACCGTCGTGGTGACCGGTCACGAGCCGAGCGAACGGCGCGCCACGCTGACGCGGCGGCGGCACCAGCGCTAGCGCCCCGGTGCCGCCCGCCGACGCCCGGGTGACCGCGCCTTGACGACCCACCAGCCCAGGAGCCCAAGGAGCCGTCATGGCCCAGCCCAGTATCTTCGATCAGATCCTCGACTACTCCCACCGCGCCAATCCCTACCCGCTCTACGCCGAGCTCCGCAGGACGCCGGTGACCCGGCAGGTCGACGGCTCCTACCTCATAAGCACCTACCCGGAGATCGTCTCAGTGCTGCACGACCCGCGGATCAGCTCCGACATGCGCAACAGCGCCGGAGCGGCCGCGGCGGACACCGCGGAGGCTCCCGGGCTGCCGCCGAACTTCCTGCATTTGGATCCCCCAGAGCACGACCGGCTGCGGCGGATGACCATGCGGTACTTCGGGCCGCCCAACACCCCCGCACGGATCGCCGGCATGGAGCCTGAGCTGCTCGGGATCGTCACGAAGCTGATCGACGGCCTCGCGGGCAGAAACCGGATCGATGTCGTCGACGACCTGGCCTACCCGTTCCCGGTCGCGGTGATCTGCGAGCTGCTCGGCGTCCCCCATGAGGACGAGCCCCGTTTCCACGCGTGGGTGGAGAAGGGCATGGAGTCCCTCGACCCGGAGCTCGACCCCGCCGAGCAGCAACGGGCCAAGGCCAAGGCCGTCGCGGACCTGAGCCGCTACCTGGCCGAGCTCGTCGAGATCCACCGGCGGGCACCGGGCGATGACCTGCTCTCCGGCATGGCCACCGATGACGGCCCCGAGGGGCAGATGCCAACCGACCAGATAGTGAGCATCGCCATGCTGCTGCTCATCGCCGGCCACGAGACCACCGTCAACCTCATCGCCAACGGCACGCTGACGCTGCTGCGGCACCCCGATGTGCTCCAGCGACTGCGCCACGACCCGGACCTGGCCATCCCGATGGTCGAGGAGCTGCTGCGCTACGAGCCACCCGTGCACTTCCTGCCCTGGCGTACCACCCTCGACGACATCGACATCGCCGGCACCACCATCCCCAAGGGCGCCCGGGTCACCCTGGTGCTGGCCGCGGGCAGCCGTGACCCCGACCACGTCCCGGACCCCGACCGCTTTGTGCCCGACCGGGACAGCAACCAGCACCTCGGCTTCGGCGGCGGCATCCACCTGTGCTTTGGCGGTCCCCTCGCCCGGCTGGAGGTCCAGATTGCGCTCACCGAGCTCGCCCGCCGGCTGGAGAACCCCCGCCTGGTCGCCGACCCTCCTCCGTACCGGCCGAACCCGGTCCTGCGCGGTCCGCTGCACCTGCCGGTCGACATCGACGGCATCGCCCCCGCCGGCACAGCCGCGGCGGCGGCCGGCCCCGGATGAGGTCGGCCGCGGCTGGTCGTTCTCAGTCCCGCATCCACGAGGTGCCCGACGGCAGGCTGGTTGACCGACGTGCCCGACGGCGTGCCCTGACGTGGTGCGCAAGGTGATGTTGCGCTGTCTCAGTGCAGCGGCGAATGCGGCGTATTGCTGGCTGTCCTGAATCCAGCCCCGGTAGACGGCATCACCTCCGCCGAGGGGCACGCGGGCTACGGTCGCATCATCCCCGGACGATGCGGAAGGATCCGGACGGGGCTACCCGTTGCCCGTCAGAGCAGGCCGAGCAGGCGGGCCCGGTCGACCGTCTCCGCGCGCGAGGTGACCCCCAGTTTGGCGTAGATGTTCTTCAGGTGCGTCTTGACCGTGTTCACCGACATCAGGCATTCGCGTGCGATTTCGGCGTTGGTGAGGCGGGAGGGCAGGAACCGCAGGACCGACAGCTCGCGGTCGGTGAGGATCACCCTGGATTGGCGGGGTGTGCCGCGGGGCCGGGGAGGGGAACCGAGCGCCACCGCCAGATTGGTGCCGGCCTCGGTGCCGAGTGATTCCGCGGCCGGCCGGGCCAGCCGAGCCACCGCCGGGCCCTCGTCGAGGAAGACCCGGACCAGGCGCTCGGGGGCCGCGAGCCCGACCGCAGCCGTCAGGTGCCCCCCGGCGTCATCACCGGCCCCGATGGCGGCGCGGGCCAGCAGCAGCTCACCGTTCAGCCGGTCGCGCATTGTGCCGGGGCTCGCCCGCCGCAGCCGGTCCCTGACCGCATCGAGGCGCCCGCGGGCCAGGTCCAGACGGGCCCGCAGCAGCGTGTGCGCCGGGCTGCCCTCGGGAAGGGTGGTGATCAGTTCCTCAGCCTGGCGTGCCTGGCCCGCCTGAAGGTGCCAGCGGGCGGCAGCCGCATCGACCAGGCACCGCAAGGCGGACCGCGGAAGATGCGCGATGACCTTGCCGGCCTCGTGCAGGGTGCCGGACACGTCGTCGAAATCGTCCAGCGCGGCGGCCACCCGTACCTTCTCGAGCCGGAGCAGGACCTGGTAGACGCGGGCAGGCGGGTTGGCCTGAAGGATCTCCTCCATGCGCCGGAGCGCCGCGGTCGCGCCCGCGAGCTCGTTGCGGTCGATGAGAACTCCCGCCCGCGCAAGATGGGCTTCAGCCGCACCCCCGTGGGTGTCGAGGCCGAACGCGCGAGCCGCCTCGAGAGCAGACGTAGCCTGACGTTCGGCTTCGCAGAGCCTGCCGTGCCGCACGGCGATGCGCGCGGCCAGCGCCGGCGCGAACAGCAGCGCCGCGATCTCATCACCCGGGTTGCCCGCACGAAGAACTGAGCCGGCCTCATCGGGCTTATCGACGAGCAGGTAGCCGCGCACCAGGTTCATGCGCATGCGTCCGCCGATGGCCCCGAGGTCGAGACCCGCCTCGACCGCCTCGACCACCCGGCGGCCGGCGTCGATCTCATCGCCCGCTGCTGCGGTGACCGTGAACATGAGAAGCCGGAGCGCGTCGAGGATAGCGACGTCCTCCGCCCGTGCCTCAGGGTCATCACCGATCCGCGCCTGTGCGCGCTGCACCCACGCGTAAGCCTCGGCCAGCTGACCGGACATTCCCAGCACGAGGGCGTACGTGAGCATCCGGGAGGCCGATTCGGTCACCAGCTCCCGCGGGAACAGGTTGACGAAGGCCACGATGCCCGGAATATCGCCCAGATCATACCGGCGGTACGCACCCTCGAACACGATGGAGAAGGCCCGGTCGGTGTCACCTGCGGCTAGCAGACAGCGGACCGCCCCGGCGACGTCACCTCGCGCCTGCAGGATCCCGGCGGCCAGGCGATTCAGTCCTTGCACTTCTTCCGGGCGGTGCGTCTGCAGCTCGGCGCGCAGCATCTCGGCCAGCAGCGGGTGATACCGGTAGCTGTCCCGGCTCGGTCCCGTCGCCATCACGAACCTCAGGTCGGCTTCCATCCGCCGGAGCACTTCCCCGCTGTCGCTGCGCCCCGACAAGGCGTCGCACAGCTCCGCGTCCAGCACGTCGGCGACCGACGTCCGCAACGAGAACTCCGACAGCTCCCTCGGTGCGCGGTGCAGTAGCTCGTCGGCGAGCAGATCCGCCACCACCGGGGTCCGCCCGGAGAACTCGGCCACCACGGCCGAGATATCGGCGCGATCCTTGAGCCCGGCGGCGGCCAGGCGCAGGCCGGCCACCCAGCCCTCAGTGCGACGCCAGAGCCTCTCGATGTCATCTGTGGTGAGACGCTGCTCGCCGAGCGCCTTAAACAGCTCGGCGGTCTCGGGCAACGTCAGCGCCAGATCGCGCTGCCGGAGCTCGGCGAGCCAGCCCCGGCCCCGCCACCGGCTGACCGGCAAGTGCGGGTCGACCCGGCTCGTCAACAGCATCCTCGAGCATCCGGGAAGGTGATCAACGAGGAAGCCGAGATCCTCGGTGATCTCCGTGCTCCGGAGGTGATGCACGTCGTCGAGCACGATCACGAGCGGATCGGCGACGGCCGACCACGCGGTGAGCAGCCGGCTGAGAAACTCCGGCGGCAGGCGATGCACGTCAGTTGCGGCCGCCGCAGTCTCGGCGAAGGCACCCGGGACCGCGCGCTCCAGGGCCAGGACGAACGTGAGCCAGAAACGCTCCGGCCGGTCATCGTGGGCGTCGAGCGTCACCCATTCCCGGGCGACCGGGTCCAGGGTCTGGAACCACTGCGCGACCAACACGGTCTTCCCAGTGGCGGGGCCGCCGGTCACCAGCGCCACACGCCAGTCAGGCTGGGCAAGAACCTCGCCAAGGCGCGGACGGGCAATCGCCCGGACCGGTACTGCCGGGCACCCGAACTTCGAGCGCGGAACCGGAAGCGGGCCGCCCCCGGAAACGACGCCCGCGCGCACACCACCCATTAGGTGCGATCCAATCATGCCGGACCCTGAGCTACCAGGCCCGAAAATCCCATCCGGCATCTGGCCTGAGCTCCCGATCCGGGTCCTGCCGGAGCGCGACCCGGCCGGCGCACCCGAACAGGGTGAGGGCAACTCACCCGGTTCGGCGGTTCCCTGCCGGGTGAGGAGGTCTGGAAGATGACCGAAAGCACCTACGTAATCACCGTTCGCGGTGTCGCGGGTCCCTCGGTGCGGGCAGCCTTCGACGACGTGATGGTGCGCGCGGTGGGCGACACGACGGTGCTGCGCCGCTGCGGAACCGACCAGGCGGCCCTGCACGGCCTCCTGCGCAGAATCCAGGACCTCGGGCTCGAAGTCATCGACGTTCACCTGGAATCGGCGGAACAGCCGTGAGGCCCCCGGTGGCCCGGCTCGCGGATCTGCGATGGATAAGGCCCAGGCGATGACAACTCACGACGTGTCATCGTGCGCCGGAGTTCGGCGCCGATGCCGCGGCCTGCTTGCGGTCGACGGCGTCATGTCAGCCGATGTCACCGCGTCGGCCGCGAACGAGGCCGCGAAGCTGCCTGCAGGGCCGGCGAAGGTCGTTGACGACCTCCGTAAGGCGGTCCCCGCGGTCTGCGCGAACATGATCGATCTCGTATTTCTCAGCGGTGAGGGCAGGCGTTCTCACGGCGGGCCGGACGCAGGGCCCTGGCCCGCCGTGCCCGACCCCGGGCGGGAGCCGGGAGGTCCCGATGACGACCCAGGTTGCTAACCAGGTGGCGGCCCGCGCCAGGCGGCCAACGGTTTCGGCCGGCGTTCCGATCCTGGCGTCTAAGATCACGGCGCCGGGTGTGCCGGACTGGGTGGTGCCGCGGCCGCGGATCACCAGGCTGATCGCGGGGGGCACCCGGAGGTGCCCGCTGACTGTTGCCATCGGCCCTGCGGGTGCGGGCAAGACGATGGCCCTGGCGTTGTGGGCGGCGGCCGGGCCCGGGCCGGTGGCCTGGGTCGGCGTGGATGAGTACGACAACGAACCGGAGGTGTTCTGGTCCTATGTCATCGCGGCAGTGCGCCGGTGCGGCGTTGCCGTCCCGGGGGCGTTGCCGGCCGCCGCGCGGGGAACCGGCCACCTGTTCTTGCTGCGGCTGGCGGCGGCGCTGGCGGCCCAGGATCCGCCGGTGACGCTGGTCCTGGACGATCTGCATCTGCTGGCCGACCCGACGGTGCTGGACGGGCTTGACTACGTGCTGCGGAACGCCGGGGCCGGGCTGCGGCTGGTGGCTTCCGCGCGGATGGACCCGCCGCTGCCGCTGCACCGCTACCGCCTCGCCGGGCAGCTGACCGAGATTCGGGCCAGCGACCTGGCGTTCACCGTCGCCGAAGCCCGGTTGCTGCTGGCCCGGCACGGCATCACGCTGACGGCGGACGCGCTGGAGTGCCTGACCCGGCGGACGGAGGGCTGGGCGGCCGGGCTGCGCCTAGCCGCGATCTCGATGGGCACCCATCCCGACCGGGACCAATTCGTCACCGAGCTGATCACCGACAACAGCGCCCTGACCGGCTACCTGGTGGCGGAGGTTCTGAACACCCAGCCGCCTGAGGCCCGGGACATCCTGCTGAGCACGTCCATCCTGGAGCAGGTCAGCGCCCAGGCCGCCAGCGAACTGACCGGCAACGAGCAGGCCGCGGCAATCCTGCCGGCCGTGGCGCACGCGAACGGGTTTGTCCAGCCAACCAGGTCCGGGTGGTACCGCTACCACCCGTTGTTCGCCGAGGTGCTGCGGCTGAAGCTGAGCCGCGAGTACCCGGACCGGAGGGCCGCCCTGCATAGGCGCGCGGCCGGGTGGTACGAGCGGAACGGCCAGCTCACCGACGCGGTGCGGCACGCCGCCGAAACCGGCGACTGGCCACTCGCCGCCGGCATCGTCATCGACCATCTGGCGATCGGCGAGATCATCGAGCCGCGGCGCAGCCCGTCCCTGGCCGGCGAGTTCGGGCGCATGCCGCCCCCGGCGAAATGCCCGGCGACCTCAAGGCCAAACTCGGTCAATCGCCAACGCACACCGGCACCGCGCGGCCCACCCCCGGCATCGGCACCGGCTCGGGCTGAGGTTCGACTCCCAGCCGGGCCCGTTCGGCTAAATCAGGCCAGGAACGTGCCCGGCTCGTCCCCACCTGGGCCGTCCGGCGGGGAGATTTTTTGGCGGCAAGCCGGGAGGCCGCGGCCGGTCGTTCACCCGTGCATGAAACGATCTCGTCGAGGCACAGTGTGTCCAGGGCCGGCCTTACCGGCGGGCGGACGAAGGAGGAGACATGTCAGCGATCCCGCTGCGGGAGCGGAAGGCGTGGCAGGCACTGCAGCGCCACCATGATGAGATCGCGGGGCGGCAGCTGCGTGACCTCTTCGCCGAGGACCCCGGCCGCGGGGAACGGCTGACCGCGGAAGCGGCCGGGATCTTCCTCGACTACTCCAAGAACCGCGTCACCGACGAGACCATGCGGCTGCTGGTCGAGCTGGCCGGAGAGTCCGGCGTGCCGGAGCACCGCGACGCGATGTTCCGCGGGGAGCACATCAACGTCTCCGAGGACCGCGCCGTGCTGCACGTCGCCCTGCGCATGCCCGCGGGCGAGTCGCTGATCGTGGACGGCACCGACGTGGTCGCCGAGGTGCACGAGGTGCTCGGCCGGATGCGGCAGTTCGCGGACCGGATCCGGTCGGGGGAGTGGACCGGCTTCACCGGCAAGCGCATCCGCAACGTGGTCAACGTCGGCATCGGCGGTTCCGACCTCGGGCCGGTCATGGCGTACGAGGCCCTGCGCCACTACTCCCAGCGCGACCTGACGTTCCGGTTCGTCTCCAACGTCGACGCCACCGACTTCGTGGAGGCCACCCGGGATCTGGCCGCCGACGAGACGCTGTTCATCATCTCCTCCAAGACGTTCGGCACGCTGGAGACCCTCACCAACGCGACCTCCGCGCGGGACTGGGTGGTGAGCGAACTCGGCGACGAGGCCGCGGTGGCCAAACACTTCGTCGCGGTCTCCACCAACGCCGAACGGGTCCGTGATTTCGGCATCGACACCGCGAACATGTTCGAGTTCTGGGACTGGGTCGGCGGCCGGTACTCGATGGACTCCGCGATCGGCCTGTCCGTCATGGTGGCGGTCGGCCCGGACCACTTCGATGAGATGCTCGCGGGCTTCCACGAGATGGACGAGCATTTCCGCACCGCGCCGCTGGCGGGGAACCTGCCGGTGCTGATGGGTCTGCTGGCCGTGTGGTACCGCGACTTCTTCGGCGCGCAGACCGTCGGCGTGATGCCGTACGAGCAGTACCTGAAGCGGTTCCCCGCCTACCTGCAGCAGCTCACGATGGAGTCCAACGGCAAGCACGTCACGCTGGGCGGGCGGCACGTGGACTACGACACCGGCGCCGTGTACTGGGGTGAGCCCGGCACCAACGGGCAGCACAGCTTCTACCAGCTCATCCACCAGGGCACGACGCTGATCCCGGTCGACCTGATCGGGTTCGGCAAGTCGCTGAACCCGCTGCGCGACCACCACGACAAGCTGTCGTCGAACGTGTTCGCGCAGGCGCAGGCGCTGGCGTTCGGCAAGACCGAGGCCGAGGTGCGGGCCGAGGGCACGCCGGACCACGTCGTGCCGCACCGGGTGATGGAGGGCAACCGCCCGACCAACGTGCTGCTGGCCGAGATCCTCACGCCCCGGCTGCTGGGCGCGCTGGTGGCCCTGTACGAGCACAGCGTGTTCACGCAGGGGACGATCTGGGACATCGACTCGTTCGACCAGTGGGGCGTGGAGCTCGGCAAGGTGCTGGCCCAGCAGATCGTCCCGGAATTGGAGAGCGAGCAGGAGCCGGAGCTCAGGCACGACTCCTCCACCAACGCCCTGATCCGTCGTTACCTCATCCTTAAGAAGCGCTGAAGAAACGGGGAGGCTGACTTCCATGCCTACTGACAAGCCGATGCAGCTGGGAATGATCGGGCTCGGCCGGATGGGCGCGAACCTGGTCCGGCGGCTGATGCGCGACGGTCACCACTGCGTCGTGTACGACATCAACCCCAACGCGGTCAAGGGACTCGAGGGGGAGGGCGCCACCGGGTCCACCGACCTGGCCACCTTCGTCGGCATGCTGGACAAGCCGCGCGCGCTGTGGCTCATGGTGCCGGCCGGCATCGTGCAGCCGACGCTGGACAAGCTGCGCCCGCTGCTGGAGGCCGGCGACATCGTGATCGACGGCGGCAACTCCTACTACCGCGACGACATCGTCCGGGCCAAGGCGCTCAAGGCCGGCGGCGTCCACTTCATCGACTGCGGGACCAGCGGCGGGGTATGGGGCCTGGAGCGGGGCTTCTGCCTGATGATCGGCGGTGAGGACGAGCCGGTCGCGCGGCTGGATCCGATCTTCAGGACGATCGCGCCGGGTAAGGGGGACGCCCTGCCCACCCCCAGCCGGAAGGAAGACCGCAGCACCGCCGCCGAGGGGTACCTGCACTGCGGGCCGAACGGTGCCGGGCACTTCGTCAAGATGGTCCACAACGGTGTCGAGTACGGCATGATGGCCGCGATCGCGGAGGGACTCAGCATCATCGAGCACGCCGACGCGGGCAAGCACATGGACGAGATCGACGCCGAGACCACGCCGCTGCGCGACCCCTGGGCCTACCAGTACACGATCGACGTCGGGGAGGTCGCCGAACTGTGGCGGCGCGGGTCGGTGATCAGCTCCTGGCTGATCGACCTGACCGCCGACGCCTTCGCCAAGTCTCCCGACCTCAGCGACTACACCGGCCGCGTGTCGGACTCCGGCGAGGGCCGCTGGACGATTCAGGCGGCCATCGACACCGGTGTCCCGGCCGCTGCCATCACCGCCGCGCTGTACGAGCGCTTTGACTCCCGCGGCGACGGCGTGTTTGCAGGCAAGGTGCTGTCCGCCATGCGCTCCGGATTTGGCGGCCACCAGGAGAAGAAGGCGGACTGAGCGATGACCACGCAGAGCCAGCCCGCGCCGCAGTCGCGGCGCCGGCGTGCCGGTCGGTCCGGTCCGCGGCCCGACAACCACGTCTTCGTGATGTTCGGGGCCACCGGCGACCTGGCCAAGCGCAAACTGTTGCCGGGGGCGTTCCACCTGGCCGCGGCCGGCCTGATGCCGGAGCGCTACCGGATTATCGGCTCCGCCCCGGCGGAATCCGCGATGAGCACCGAGGCGTTCCGTGAGCACGCGCGCCAGGCGGTGGAGCAGTTCGGCGACAGCAAGCCGACCGGGGACGCGTGGGACGCGTGGGACGCGTTCGCCGCGTCCCTGTCGTTCGCCAGCGCGGACCCGGACAACACCGCCCCGCTGGCCAGCGCGGTCCAAGAGGCGGAGAGGGAGATCGGCGGGAACCCGCGCCGGCTGTTCCACCTCGCGGTCCCGCCCGCGGCGTTCGAGTCGGTGGTCGCGATGATCGGCGCGATGGACCTCGCGCCGGGTTCCCGCGTCATCGTCGAGAAGCCGTTCGGCCACGACCTGGCCTCCGCGCGTGACCTGAACGCCAAGCTGCACGCGGTCTTCGACGAGTCGCAGATCTTCCGCATCGATCACTTCCTCGGCAAGGAATCGGTCGACAACATCCTCGCCTTCCGGTTCGCCAATGGCCTGTTCGAGCCCATCTGGAACCGGCAGAACATCCGGTACGTCCAGATCGACGTGCCGGAGACCCTCTCGATCGAAGGGCGGGCCCAGTTCTACGACCAGACCGGCGCCTACCGGGACATGGTCGTCACCCACCTGCTCCAGGTGCTGGGCTTCATCGCGATGGAGCCACCCTCCTCGCTCGAGGCCGAGCCGCTGCGGGCCGAGAAGCGCAAGGTCTACGACGCCCTCCGGCCCATCGACGTGCGGCACGTGGTCCGCGGCCAGTACAAGGGCTACCGCGACGAGCCCGGCGTCCCGCCGGGCTCCCAGACCGAGACGATGGTCGCGCTGCGGGCCGAGATCGAGAACTGGCGCTGGGCCGGCGTCCCGTTCTTCCTCCGTTCCGGCAAGAACATGGGCGCGAGCCGTCAGGCAGTGACCCTCGGCTTCCACGAGCCGCCGCTGAGGATGTTCCGCATCGACCGGAACGACGCGCCGACGGGCTCCTACAACGAGCTCATCATCGACTTCGAAGACCCCGGCTGGATCGCGCTCCGGTTCCTGGCCAAGGAGCCGGGCCCGGAGGTAGGGCTGGGCACCGCGTCGATGGTGTTCCGCTACGAGGATTCCTTCCAGCAGGCGATGGCGCTGGAAGGGTACGAGCGCCTCATCCTGCTGGCCATGCTCGGCGATCAGTTGCTGTTCACTAGCTCGTACAGTATCGAGCGGCTGTGGGAGATCTCCGAGCCCCTGCTGCAGAACCCGCCCCCGGTCCAGCCCTACGCGCCCGGCACCTGGGGCCCGGAACCGGCCACCAGCCGCCTGATCGCCCCCTTCCGCTGGCACCTCCCCGACGCCCGCTAACAGCCCACCGCCCGCACCCCGCCCCGCCCCGTGGAAGGAGTGGGCTGTAGCCCGGGGGGATCCGGAGGTCTATGGCCTCACCCGCTCTTTCGTTCGCGGCCGCCCTGTCAGCCAGCCGGCGGGCAGCAGGTGCGACCGCCCGGCTGACGCGCCGTGCCGTGCCGGGCGAAGAAGATCGCAGCATGGAAAAGATACTTTTCGATGCGGTACCGCGTCCTCCACCCCGGCTGCGGTAACGACCTCCTCGTCCGGGTCCTCGACGACCTCAGAGACCAGACCGCGCTGGTGTCGGCGACGGCCTGGCAGCGCGCACCGGCCTGGCGGGCGGAAGCCGCCGAACACGACGCGATCCTGCGCGCGGCCACCGCCGGCGACGCGGACACCGCGTCTATCCTGCTCAAAGCGGCCCGAACGTGATCGGCATCAAATACAACATCGGGGCCAGCCCAAAGGAGGCCGGCACAGGGATGGGGGCGCGGCCGTGACCAGTACCCCCGAGCAGCGGGCACCCGGACAGCTCCGCAGCTACGGCTGGTTCGGCGGCGAGCGGATGGCGGGGCTGCGGTCCTTCGGCCACCGGTCGCGGTCACGCGACCCTCGGTGCGCAGTACGGGCCTCGCAGGCTCGGGGCTTTTGTCCCCCGGCAGCAGCGATCTCCCGCCAGTGGGCAGTGGCAGCAGTTCACCGGCCGGCTCAAGGTCCGCCACGCCGACCTGGCCTGGCCTTGATGTCCGCTACATCCGTGCCGGTAATCCTGACTTGTAGGGTGGAGCGGTGAGCCCCCAGATCGCGACCAACACCACCGTCAGCCGGGATGAGCTGATCGACTTCATCCGGCCGCGCCACCACGCGATCGTGCTGACCACCCGCGCCGACGGCCGCCCGCAGGCGTCGCCCGTGACGTGCGGGGTCGACACCGGCGGCCGGATCATGATCTCCACGTACCCGGAACGCGCCAAGATCCGCAACGCCCGGCGGGATTCCCGGGTCAGTGTGCTGGTGCTCTCCGACGACTTCGACGGCCCGTGGGTGCAGGTCGACGGGGACGCGGAAGTGATCGACCCGCCGGAGGCCGCCGACGCCCTGGTCGACTACTACCGCGCCATCGCCGGGGAGCACCCGGACTGGGACGAGTACCGGCAGGCCATGATCCGCCAGCACAAGTCGCTGCTGCGCATCACGCCCCGCTCGTGGGGCCCCGTCGCGACCGGCGGATTCCCGCCCGGCAGGAACCCTCACCCGTAACTGCGGCGCCAGGGGGGCGACGCCGTCCGGAGGGGACGACGGGCCACCGGCCGTGTTGACGACCTCCCGGAGCTGCGAGGCGGTGAACGGCTTGGTGAGGTAGGCCGCTGCGCCGAGATCGGTGAGACGTTCGATGGTTGCGGGTGCGATGTCGCCGCTGACGATGACCGCGGGGATCGGCCGGGTGCGGGCATCGGCGCGGAGCTGCCCAAGCAGGGCTTCGCCGCTCATGTCGGAGAGACCCAGGTCGAGCAAGATGATGTCCGGTCGCTGCTGACGGGCCATGTCGAGGCCGGTCTTGCCGTCCGGCGCAGTCTGCATGATGACGGCAGGGTCCGCGGCGAAGATGCGCTCGGCCAGTCTGGTCAGCAGTGTGTTGTCGTCCACGTAGAGCACGTGCCGGGTAGGTGGCGGCACCGCTGGTGTGAGTCTTGCGTCTGCCTTGTCCGGGCTGAGGTCTCCGGGAGGGATTCCGCGGCGGTCGTCGGCACAGGTGCCGTCCGGGAGTCCCGGCGCCGCGGCGCTAGCTGTCTGCGAGGGCTTCCTGCTATGGCCAAGGGCAGCGAGCGCTGCTTTGCGGAGGTGGTCCCGGCGGACTGGGGTGCGCACCGATGGGCGGAGTTCTCCCGCGCGGGCGAGGGCAGCCCGGCAGGCCGTGGTGGCCACGCAGACGATTGGCAGTTCTGGGTTCGCGGCGGCGGCGGTGAGACGCGCGATGTCGCGGATGAGAGCGGCCGGCTCGTTTGCGTCGATGATCGCCAGCGCTGCTCGCGGCCATTCGCCGGCGACGGCGGCGTCGATGGACTGGGCCGTGACAACCTCAGCGCCCCAGTCACTGAGGTGGCGGCCGATGGCTTCGGCGCAAAGCGCACGATCGCTGACCAGCAGAACCTGGGCGCCCGAAAGGATCCGGTCGCTGTCCGTGGCGGCGGGGCTGAGCCCGGCGACCTGGGCGGGGATTGTGCAGGTAAAGGTCGAGCCTTCGCCGACGACCGACTCGACCGTTATGGCGCCGCCCATCCGTTCGGCTAGCTGACGGCATATCGCCAGGCCGAGTCCGGTACCGCCATGGGAACGCGCAGTTGATGCATCGGACTGAGCGTATGGGGCGAAGAGCTGGCCGATGCGCTCAGCGGGAATGCCGGTGCCGGTGTCGCGTATGTGGAAGGCCAGCTCGCAGGAGTCGCCGGCGGCTGGCCGCTGCGTCACCTCGACAGCTACATGCCCGTGAGTGGTGAACTTCACCGCGTTGGCGAGCAGGTTGACCAGGACCTGGCGGAGCCGGAGTGCGTCACCCATGATGCGGGCGGGCATGCCGGGCGCGAACAGCGCGGCAAGGGCCACGTTCTTCTCGCTGGCCCTGACCGCCAGCAAGTCGACCGCGTCCTCGACGCAGGCGAAAAGATCGAAGGGGACGTCCTCAAGTTCCAGGAGCCCGGACTCGATCCTGGATAGGTCCAGGATGCCTTCGATGACGCCCAGCAGATGCGTGCCCGCGGCTTCGATCGCCTCGACGTACTCATCCTGTTCAGAGGTGAGCGCGGTGGCCCGCAGCAGGCTGGTGAAACCTACTACCGCGTTCATCGGGGATCGTATCTCGTGGCTCATATTGGCCAGAAAGTCCGACTTATCCTGGGTGGCCTGCTCGGCCACGGCGCGGGCGCGCTCCAGCTCTTCCTGCTGGTCGGTCAGTTCGGCGTGCAGCGCAAGCAGGCCTTGGCTGCTCTGGTCAAGCTCCAGCCGCAGCGCCCGTACCTCGCGATCGACGCCCTCGGCATGCTCAGCCGCCACGTCCTCAATCACCTCCCAGGTCGCGGATGCGTGGCGATGCCGCTTCCGGATCATCGCCCGGGTCGAGCGTGATCGTCGCGGGCAACGCGGACGCTGTGCTGCCCGTCATGACCCGGCCCGGTTCCTGACCACTACGACGGTGGAGTCGTCACGGTCTGAGGTGTGGTCGCGGTGCAGTACCGCAGCGGCGATCGCCGGGTCGCCGGTGAACACATCTGCGTATGCGGCCAAATCGATGTGGCCGGCCAGCCCGTCTGTCCATAGTGCTAGCACGGCGCCGGGCGGCCATGGATAACAGTCGATCTTGGCTCGCGGAGCCATGGCGGCTGTGCCGACCGTCCCTCTGCAGGAGGTCAGTATGCGTTGTTCGCCGTCGCACAGGATAGCTCCGCTGACATTGCCTACCGACAGGCAGCGCAGCTGGCCCCGGGCGGGTTCCAGCCGGCAGACCGCCACAACGGCGCCGCGCGTCCCGCGCATGGCCGCGTTCGCACGGGCCAGGTAGCCATCGAGATCGGCCGGGTCGTCGGCCAGCGTGGCCACGGCAGCGTCGGTGGCCATGGACGCATATGCTCCGTGTCCTAGCCCATCGACCACGGTGACGGTGATCCCGCCGCCGGCCTTGGCGACGGCCCAGCCGTCGCCGCAGGATTCGTCGATGCCTACCGAGAGGCCTGCCCAGTACCGCTGCGGCCGGGCCCGCAGCGTTGCGGCCCGGATGGCATTACTCGGCTCCACGATCGCGAGGACGGTCGTGGGGCAGCCCGGGCCGGAGTGGATGCCGAAGTATGACGAGACACCGGCTACCGTCGCCAATCCGCATCCCAGGCCGTACCGCGGGGATGACCAGCCGCCGGCCGCGGCTGTCGCGTCGTTGATGCCCGGGCCATGATCCACCGCGAGAATCTCTACCGCGGACGGGGGCAGCGGACGGGCCAGGATCCAGCCGCCCGGCAACGCGTGATGCAACAGGTTAGTGGCTAGCTCGGTCGCTGCCAGCCCGGCCCGGTCCGCAAGCCCCGGGCCTGCTCGCAGCCGGTCAGCGTAGCCGCTGACGGCCCGCCGGATCGCCCCCACATCCGAGATATGCGACACGGTGAAACGCTGGTGACTCGGCTGGCGAATGCCGCCCACCCTCAGCAAGCCCACTGGCAGATCGCCACCTTGGTACCGCGCCCAGGCGCGGAGTCGATAGAGAACTCGTCGCTGAGCCGGCGGCTGCCAGGCAGCCCCAGCCCAAGGCCGCCCTTCGTGCTGAAGCCGGAGCGCATCGCCAGGTCGAGATCAGCGATACCCGGGCCGCAGTCGGCAAACACGGCCCGCACACCCCTGCGCTGGCCACTGGCTGCCCGCTCGATGGAGGCGACGCCCTGACCACCGGTGGCATAGCGGAGGATATTGCGGGCCAGCTCGCTGCCCGCGGTGACCAGCTTGGTGGTCGCCGTAAGGCCAAGCCCTGCCTCATGGGCGTACGCACGGATCGTGGACCGTACGCGCAGCAGGTCGGCCTCACCGTCGATCACGACAGTCGTGATCGCCAGCAGATCAGCGGACGGACCGTCAACGGTGATGGTCATGACGGACCCGGATGCTGTCGTCGGCACGCAGGCAGCGCATCCGGGCCATGCCCTTTTCGGCGTTGAGCGCGGTCGTCACATCCGGCATGGACACGCCCAGCTCGACGAGGGTGATCGCCACCGCGGGGCTGATGCCAACGATGGCCGTCTCGGCTCCGAGCAGGCGGACCATCCGTACCAGGCGGGCCAGGACCCGGGCCGCAAACGAATCGACCACGTCCAGGCCGCTGACATCAATCAGGGTTCCGCGCGCATGTGTGCGGGCCACCTCGCTGGTGATGTCCCGCTCGATCGACAAGACCGTCAGGTCATCAAGCTCACCCTGCAGGGTGATCAGGAGATCTTGCCCCATCTGCATGATGGGGATCTTGTCAGGCACCGGCTCCGGCCTGCTTCGCGGTCTTGTCCTGCGTGTCCTGCGACCGGACCAGCCCCAGCGCAAGCTGCAGCGCGTCCCTGAGGCTCGTGCGGCTGCGCAGGCCACCCAGCTCGATTCCCAGGTGCACCATGGACTGGGCGGTGTCAGGGCGCACGCCGCTGAGAATGCTGTCGGTGCCCATCAGCCGGGCCGCCGCCACGGTCTCCAGCAGATGCTGCGCGACATCGCTGTCGATTCCCGGCACGCCGCTGATGTCGAGAATCACCACTTCGGCCTGATCTGCGGCGATCCGCTGCAGCAGGCTCTCGGTCAGCCGGGCCGCGCGCCCGCTGTCCAGGGTGCCAATGAGCGGCAGGATGAGGATCTTGTCCCAGACCTGTATCACCGGGGTGGACAGCTCCAGGATCTCATCACGCTGCTGCTGCACGAGCCGCTCCTGCTCGCGCCGCTCGGTCAGGTCCCTGGCGACCTTGACAAATCCCGTCAGCTCGCCATCATCGTCCCGGATCGGGCTCAGCACGATATTCGCCCAGAACCGGCTGCCATCCTTGCGGATGCGCCACCCCTCCACCTCCAGGCTGCCGCCGCGGACCGCACCGCTCATCTCCCGCTCCAGCACGCCGGACTGGGCGTCATCCTCGGTGTAGAACATCGAGATGTGATGCCCGATGACCTCTTCCGCCCCGTACCCGGTGAGATTCTGCGCGCCCGGGTTCCACGAGCGCACCAGGCCATCCCGGTCGAACCGGATCACTTGGTAGTCGGCAATGCTGTTGACCAGCTGCTCCACGGCGCGCAGGCGCTGCTCCTGCTCCCGCTGGGGGGTCAGGTCGCGAGCCGCCATCACATACCCGCCCACCTCCCCGGCCCGGTCATGAACGGCGGTGAACACCACAGAGGCCCAGAACTGGGAACCATCCTTAGCAGTCCGCCAGCCCTCCGTCTCATATCGGCCCGCCTCCGCGGCGGCGCGCAAGTTCGCCTCTGCGAGCCCTCTGGCGGCATCCTCATCGGTGTAGAACAGAGCCGCCGACTTGCCGAGGATCTCCTCGGCCGTGTACTGGGTCAGTTGCTGCGCGCCCGCATGCCAGCTGCGGACCGTGCCCTGTCCGTCCAGCCGGATCAACGCGTAGTCGGTAATGCTGTCCATCATCTGCGCATAGTAGGAATCGAGATTCTCAATCACAGCAACCGCGTCCTTTGTCACCGCAATACCCCCGTTACCGACGTAAAGCCGCCGTAAGAGCACTATCAGTAACTTCGAATGTACTCTTAGTAATCGGAAATAGATACGCGCAGGTGGCCAGGGTAATGCTCGGCGGCTTTCAGGTTGGCGTGCACCAAAGAGACTCTGCCCGTAACTCTGGTGCCGCGGGACAACGCGTGGCTGGGCCCGTTCGGGATCGGGATCTCAGCCTGGCCGCCGGTCGGCCGCGGCGGCCCGGGCCAGCAGGGCGACGTGCAGGCTCGCCACGTCGGCCAGTTCCATCGCGTGCACCTGACGTCCTGACCAGGCAGACTGGGACCATGCCAGATCTGTACGCACGCCATCGCGCCGTCATCCCCAGCTGGGTCGCGACCTACTACCACGAGCCGATCGAGCTGGTCAGCGGCAAGGGATGCCGGGTCACCGACGCGGCTGGCCGCAGCTACCTGGACTTCTTCGGCGGGATCCTCACCAACATGCTCGGCTACGACGTGCCCGAGGTCCGCGAGGCCGTCGAGCGGCAGATCGCGTCGGGGATCGTGCACACGTCGACGCTGTACCTCATCCGCAGCCAGGTCGAGCTCGCCGAGAAGATCACCCGGCTGTCCGGGATCCCGGACGCCAAGGTGTTCTTCACCAACTCCGGCACCGAGGCCAACGAGACCGCGCTGCTGCTGGCGACCGCCGCCCGGCGCGCCGACCAGGTGCTCGCGCTGCGGAACAGCTATCACGGCCGGTCGTTCGGCGCGGTGGCGATCACCGGCAACGCCGGCTGGAAACCCTCCTCGCTGGCCCCGTTCGGCGTGCATTACCTGCACGGCACCGACCGGCACCTGCCCGCGTTCGACGGCATGCCCGACGGCGCCTACATCGAGGCGTGTGTCGCGGACCTGCGGAACGTGCTGGCCACCGCGGCGCACCCGGCCGACGTCGCGTGCCTGATCGCCGAGCCGATCCAGGGCGTCGGCGGCTTCACCATGCCCCCGGACGGGCTGTTCGCCGCGTACCAGGACGTGCTCGATGAGCACGGCATCCTGTTCATCTCCGACGAGGTGCAGACCGGGTGGGGCCGCACCGGCGAGCACTTCTGGGGCATCGGCGCGCACGGGGTGGTGCCCGACGCGATGACGTTCGCCAAGGGACTCGGCAACGGGTTCGCCATCGGCGGCGTGGTCGCGCGCGGCGGCCTGCTGGACGGGCTGCGCGGGAACGGGGTCTCCACCTTCGGCGGCAACCCGGTCTCCACCACCGCGGCCAGCGCGACCCTGGACTACCTGCTCTCCCACGACCTGCAGCGCAACGCCGGCGAGCTGGGCCGGATCATCATCACGGGGCTGCGGGACGCCGCGGCCGGGTGCGCGGCCGCCGGGCAGGTGCGCGGCAAGGGCCTGATGTTCGCCATCGACCTGGTTGACCCCGCGACCGGCCAGCCCAGCCCGGCGCTGGCCGCCCGGATGCTGGAGGAAACGCGGGCCCGGGGCTTGCTCATCGGCAAGGGCGGCCTTTTCGGTAACACCCTGCGGATGGCGCCGCCGCTGACCCTGACCGAGCCCGAGGCGCGAGAGGGCCTGGCGATCCTGACCGACGCGCTGCGCGGAACCGCGTAGGGCTCGCCGGAACCGGCAGGGGGTTGGGACCGCTAGGGATTGGGGCCAGAAGGGGCAGTGCTCGCGGCGGCGGGGGCCGGCGGCGAAGCCGGGGTGGCCGGGCTTGCCGGGGTGGCCGGGCTTGCCGGGGTGGCCGGGCTTGCCGGGGCGTTCAGCTGCATCGAGGCCAGGATCACGCCGACGTTGGCGGTGCCCAGGTTGTCCGGCACCGTGGCGTACATGACGGCGGGCGGCTGCCCCGCGCCGCGGTCCACGACCACGACCGCGCCGAGCTGTGTCTGCCACGCCAGGCCCTGGCTGGCCGCGGTCGGGTAGGTCATCAGGAACTGCACGATCCACGCCGGATGCCCGCTGACCTGAAGCGGGTTGTTCTGCTGGGTGGCCCGGACGTGCGGGAGGGCGGTGTAGTAGGCCGGGTCGAACGCACCGACCAGGTTCATCGCCGTCTGGGGCAGGTCGGCGACGCCGGTGTAGGGGTACTGCTGGCCGAGCAGGCCGGAACAGGCGCTGGCGTACCAGGGGGCCCCGCCCGCCGAGGCGAGGGTCCCGGCCACCGCGCTCTCCCCGGCCGTCCAGGTGAACACTGCGTTGCTCATCGGCGCCGGGCAGCCGGCCTGCCATGGGGCGGCGAGCGTCGCGTAGGACAGGCCGGACGCGGGGTCAGTGACCGGGGTGCCGGTCGTAGGGACCGTCGACGGCGTGCTCGGCGGCGACGCGGACGCCTTCGGCGTCAGCGTCCGCACGGCCGACGGATGGCCCGCCGCGGCGGCCGGCGTGCTGTGCGCCGCCGGGGCGGAACCGAACACCGCGACCAGGACGCCGGTGATGAGCATGGCGACGGCCGTGCCAAGGGCCAGCCCCCACATCAGCCGGGTGCGGTTGCGGCGCAGCATCCCGGCCGTTTCGCCGCGCTCCAGCAGGGGCGTGTCGCCCGCGGTGACCGGCGTGCCGTGCGGCCAGCCAATTTCCGCCAGCGCCCCCGGTCCCGCACGCTCCAGCACGCGCGTCGAGTTGGCGGTGGCGTGATCGTCGCGGCGGACCACGGGAAAGGGAATGCTCTGGAACCAGTCGGTCAGTGAGGGGTCAGCGTCATTGGGCGGAACGGGCGGAACGGGCGGGGCCACCGGAGCCGGCAAAACCAAGTCCGGCAAGCCCAAGTCCGGCAAGCCCAAGTCCGGCAAGCCCAAGTCCGGCAAGCCCAAGTCCGGCAAGCCCAAGTCCGGCAAGCCCAAGTCCGGCGTGGCCGGGTCCGGCGTGGCCGGGTCGGCAGCGACCCCGGGTGCACGCTCGACGGCGGCGGGCACCTGCTCGATGGCGGTCTGGGGGGCGCCTCCCGCGGGAGCGGTGTGCTCCGTCCACTGCGTCCCGTCCCACCAGCGCAGCAGGCCTCCCGTGGCAACGGGATCCTCATACCAGCCGGGAGGTGGCATCTCCATGCAAGCTCCTACGCCAATGTCACGCTGCGGTCCCGTTGGCCAAACTCCGTACCTCCACTACCATCTGACGGCCTGTGCGCCCTGACACCGACGCCAAGCCTAAGCGTCAGCAAGCTCGTCTGACCCGCTGATCAGCCAGCTCGCTGGCCTGACCGCAGCGAGACGTCCCATTCCCCGGCCCCCGCGTGCAATCCGCCCGGCGGTCGGTATCGCCCTGTCCTCAAGCTTCAGCAGAGTAGCGGACACCCCGGGCCGGCGCTGGCGGAGTGGGCAAATTCGTTTATCCGCCGATGGGGGCCGCTGCCTAGCCGTCCGCCGAGCCGGGCACGACCGCGACGCGGGGGCCGCTGTCCCGGGACGCGGCCCAGGACTCGGTGACCCGCGACAGCAGGAATATCCGGGTCGGCACCGTGACGCGGCCGTCCGCGATCATCGGCATATACCCGGCACCCGGGCCATGATCGCGCTGATCGACGCGGATCCGGCTCCGCTGCCGGAAATACGGAGACGTCGCCGTCGCCCAGACGGCGGCCGCCGGCGATGACCGCTACCAATATGGCCGTCTGTGCGCCGGCCTTCAGGCCGGAATACGGAGACGTCGCCCAGACGGCGGCCGTCGGCGATGACCGCTACTCCCTCGAGCGCCGCGCCGGGCAGCTGAACCGGGACACCCACCCGCACGTCGTCGCGGCCGGACCGCGCATCTTCGGCGACCCGGACGAGCGGTTCGCTGATCTGGTCGCCGTGATTGTCGACGCGGCCGGCCGCATGCGCCGCACCGGAACAGCGACTCACGCCTGATCCGCCGAGGGCGAGGCCGGCTAGGCCTGATCCGGCGGGCGCTGGGGCGGCGGGCCGAACGTCTCGGGCGGGGGCAGGGGGGAGGGCCGCGCGGTCGCGTCGGTGACGGCCCGCGCCCCGGCCGCGAAACGCACCAGGTTCGCGCCGCACACCAGCCGGGCGGGAAACGGGTCGGCCGCCGCCCGGCGCCGCAGTTCTTCTTCGGGGAACGCGCGGCGGCTTCCGGCCAGTACCAGGTTGCCGAACCGGCGGCGGCGCAGCACCGCGGGCTCAGCGATCATGTAGCCGGACGGGAAGACGGAACCGATGGTGGAGACCTGTTCCTTGGCGTGCCGGAGCGGCGGCCCGTCGGCCACGTTCACGGCGTAGATCCCGCCGGGCCGCAGCGCCCGCGCCGCCGCGGCGGCGCATTCCACCGTGGTCAGATGCGCCGGAGTCCGCGGCCCGGCGAAGACATCGCTGATCACGACGTCGAAGCTGGCCGCGCGCACGGACTCCAGGACCTCCCGGGCGTCACCGATCCGGATCCGCAGCCGCCGCGGGGACGGCCGCGGGCGGCCCAGCGGCAGATGCTCCCGGACCAGGTCCATCAGCGCCGCGTCGGATTCCGCCACGAGCTGGCCCGAGCCGGGACGGGTGGCCGCCACGTAGCGCGGCAGCGTCAGCGCGCCGCCGCCCAGGTGCAGCACGCGCAGCGGCTCACCCACGGGGGCGGCGACGTCCAGCAGATGCGCGATCCGGCGAATGTACTCGAACTCCAGGTACGTCGGATCGGCCAGGTCCACCTGGGATTGCGGCGCACCGGCGAGATAGAGAATCCAGGCGTCCGTCCGGCTGATATCGGGCACGATCTCGGCCAGGCCGGAACTCAGTTCCCGATGCACGGCGAGCCGACGGTCACCGTGCCGCTCCGCCTTGCTCCCGGGCATCGTTTATGCCTAGCTCCCGGCCATCGTCTCCCGGCCATCGTCTCCCGGCCATCGTTACAGCGCGGCGAAGGCGTCCTCCAGGATCGACAGGCCCTCCTCGAGCAGCGCGTCGCCGATGACCAGCGGCGGCAGGAAGCGCAGCACGTTCCCGAACGTCCCGCACGTCAGCACGACCAGCCCGGCGGCGTGGCAGGCCTTGGCGACCTGACCCGCCGCCGCGGGAGCGGGCTCGAGGCCGCCCGGCATGACCAGCTCGACGGCGATCATCGCGCCGCGGCCCCGGACCTCCCCGATGCCGGGCGTGGCCTCGGCGAGCTTGTTCAGCCGGGGCAGCATGATGTCGCCGATGTGCCGGGCCCGCCCGGCCAGGCCCTCGGCGGCCATCGTCTCGATCGCGCCGAGCGCGGCCGCGCACGCCACCGGGTTGCCGCCAAAGGTGCCGCCCAGGCCGCCCACGTGCACCGAGTCCATCAGGTCGGCGCGCCCGGTGACCCCCGCGAGTGGCAGCCCGTCCGCGATCCCCTTGGCCGTCGTGATCAGGTCGGGGACGACGCCCTCGTGCTCACAGGCGAACCAGTCGCCGGTGCGGCAGAAACCGGTCTGGATCTCATCCGCGATCAGCACGATCCCGTAGGTGCGGCAGAATTCGGCCAGCCCGGCCAGGAACCCGGGCGGCGGCACGATGAACCCGCCCTCGCCCTGGATCGGCTCGATGATGACGGCGGCCACGTTCTCCTCGCCGATTTGGGTGTGGATCAGCCCGGTGATGACCTCCAGCGCGTGGGCCCGGCAGGCCTCCGGGCCGCCCGGCCAGCGCAGCGGGTAGGCCATCGGCGCCCGGTAGATCTCACCGGCGAATGGGCCGAACCCCTGCTTGTACGGCATGTTCTTCGCGGTCAGCGCCATGGTGAGGTTGGTGCGCCCGTGGTAGGCGTGGTCGAACGCGACGACCGCCTGGCGCCCGGTGGCGTGCCGCGCGATCTTCACGGCGTTCTCGACCGCCTCCGCGCCCGAGTTGAGCAGCGCGGAACGCTTCTCGTGGTCGCCCGGCGTCCGGCGCGCGAGTTCCTCGCAGACCGCGACGTACTCCTCGTACGGGGCGACCATGAAGCACGTGTGGGTGAACCGCGCGACCTGCTCGCTGACCCGCTCCACCACGCGCGGCGCGGCGTTGCCCACCGACACCACGGCGATGCCCGAGCCGAAGTCGATGAGCGAGTTGCCGTCGGCGTCGACCAGGACGCCCCCGCCGGCAGCCGTGATGAACACCGGAAGCACATGGCTGACCCCCCGCGCGACGCTACGCTGCCGGCGCCCGAGCAGCTCACGCGAGGCCGGTCCGGGGATTTCGGTCACGACGCGGCGTTCCTGGGGGAGACCTGGCCCGCCCAGCGCAAACAAAGGCGCGTTCATGGTCTCGACCCTACGTCTATCGTGGTCCGCGAGCGAGACGTGCCGCGAGGGACCCGTGACCCGGTGGAAAGGAGTGGTCGAAACCATGTCTGAGCAGGACGCGAGCCGCGGGGTGATGTTTGGCGGCGTGTTCCGCCGCGGCGGCGTCGACGCCGGGGACCACGCGTGGCTGCGGGCCATGCTGGAGGTGGAGGCTGCGCTCGCCCGCGCGCTGGAGCGGGCCGGGCTCGCGCCCGCGGGGGCCGGCGCCGCGGTGACCAAGGCGGCCATCCCGGAGAACTTCGACCTGGCCGAACTGGCCGCGCTGGCCGCGCTGGCCGACAACCCCGTCCCCGCGCTGAGCCGTGCCCTCATGAAACAGGTACCCCGCACCGCGGCGGGCGCCGTACACCGCGGCGCGACCAGCCAGGACATCGTGGACACCGCCGCCATGCTGCTGGCGCGCGAGGCGCTCGGCGTCATCGGCGCCGATCTCGCCACCGCCGCCCAGGCCGCCGCCGGGCTCGCGGTAACGCACCGATCCACGATCATGATCGGCCGAACACTCCTCCAGCAGGCCGTCCCCGTGACGTTCGGCCTGGTCGCGGCGGGCTGGCTGGCCGCTCTGGACGACGCGCGGGCCGGGCTCGCGCGGGTCCGCGCGGACCGGCTCGCCGTGCAGTTCGGCGGCGCGGCGGGCACCCTGGCCGCCCTGGATGACGCGGGACCGCGGGTGGCGGCGCTGCTGGCCGACGAGCTGGGGCTGGCGCGGCCGGTGCTGCCATGGCACACGAGCAGGCTGCGGATGGTGGAGCTGGCCGGGGCGCTGGCTGGCGCAGCCGCCGTGCTGGGCAAGATCGCGCGCGATGTCACCCTGCTGTCGCAGTCGGAAGTAGCAGAAGTCCATGAGGGCCCCAGCTCGCCGAAGCGCGCCTGGCTCCTCGGCCATGCCGCAGAAGCAGAACCCGGTCGCCGCCATCGCCATACTCGGCTGTACCAAGCGGGTTCCGGGCCTGCTCGCGACCATGGTGACCGTGGCCGAGCAGGAGCACCAGCGGGCCGCGGGCGCCTGGCACGCCGAATGGGAAACGCTGGCGGACCTGCTCAGCCTGACCGGCTCGGCCGCGTCCTGGGCGGCCGAGATGCTCGCCGGCCTGACCGTGGACTCGGCGCGGATGAGCGCCAACCTGGCCGTGGCCAACGGGCTGCCGCTCGCCGAGCACGTGACGTCGCTGCTGGCGGACACGCTGGGCCGGGCGGCCGCGCACGATCTCGTCGCCGAGGCGGGGGCACGCGCGGTGTCGGCCGGCCTTCCGCTCCGTGACGTCCTGCTCGGCCTGCCGCAGTCGGCGGAACGGCTGGAGGCGGCGGGGATCACGGCCGAGCAGATCGAATCGGCCCTCGATCCGGCCGGCTGACCTGGGTGCGGCCGGGGAGTTCGTCGACGCCGCCCTCGCCGCGCACCGAAAGGAATGGCCTGACCACCATGGATGCCGAACGGGCCCGGCAGGGCATGTCCGTCCGGCGCGAGGTTCTCGGCGATGAGCACGTCGACCGGGCCGTCGCGAGCACCACTGCGTTTCACCGAGCCGTTCCAGGACTTCATCACCCGCTACGACCTCCGGGTGACCCTCCTGACATAGACGCCGCAAACGGCCGCTATTGTACGGATGTCGAACGAGTGTGCACCCAGTGGACGCCAACGGGGGGCGATATGGCCGAGATCGTGTCACTGGCCGAGGCGGTCGCGCTGGCCGTGCGGGACGGCGACACCGTGGCTATGGAGGGCTTCACCCACCTGATCCCGTTCGCCGCCGGGCACGAGGTGATCCGGCAGGGCCGGCGCGACCTCACCCTCATCCGGATGACCCCCGATCTCATCTACGACCAGCTCATCGGGGCGGGCTGCGCACGCAAGCTGGTGTTTTCCTGGGGCGGCAACCCCGGCGTCGGGTCGCTGCACCGGTTCCGGGACGCCGTGGAGCATTCCTGGCCGGCCCCGCTGGTACTGGAGGAACACAGCCACGCGGGGATGGCGAACCGCTACGTGGCGGGCGCCTCCGGGCTGCCGTTCGGCGTGCTGCGCGGCTACAGCGGGACCGGTCTCATGGAAAGTGCCGGCGACGTAACGGACGGTTCCGGCGGAATGGACGGGGCCAGCGTCCGCCCCGTCACGTGCCCGTTCACCGGCGAGATCCTCACCGCCGTGTCCGCGGTCAACCCGGACGTGGCCATCATCCACGCCCAGCGCGCCGACACCAGCGGGAACGTCCAATTCTGGGGCATCACCGGGGTGCAGAAGGAGGCGGTACTGGCCGCGCACCGGTCGATCGTCACGGTGGAGGAGGTCGTGCCGCATCTCGACCCGCGCCCCGGCGGCGTGGTATTGCCGTCGTGGACGGTCAGTTACGTGGCCGCGGTCCCCGGCGGCTCCCGGCCGTCCTACGCCCTCGGCTACTACGACCGCGACAACGACTACTACCTGGCCTGGGACCTGATCGCCCGCGACCGGGATGCGTTCGGGCGGTGGCTGGACACCGAGATCTTCGGGCCGGCGGACACAGCGGCGCCCGGCACAGCGGCGCCCGGCACAGCGGCGCCCGGCACAGCGGCGCCCGGCACAGCGGCGCCCGGCACAGCGGCGCCCGGCACAGCGGCGCCCGGCACAGCGGCGCCCGGCACAGCAAAGGGAAAGTAGGTGCCTATGCCGGACTACAGTTCCGACGAGATGATGACGGTCTCGGCCGCGCGGGCACTGCGGGACAACGTCACCTGCTTCGTCGGGATCGGGCTGCCCAGCGCGGCGGCGAACCTGGCCCGCGCCACGCACGCTCCCGGGCTTGTCCTTATCTATGAGTCGGGCACGATCGGGGCCAAGCCAAGCCGGCTGCCGCTGTCCATCGGCGACGGCATCCTGGCCGAGACCGCGGACGCCGTGGTCAGCGTCCCGGAAATCTTCAACTACTGGCTCCAGCCCGGCCGCATTGACGTCGGGTTCCTCAGTGCCGCCCAGATCGACAAGTTCGGCAACATCAACACCACGGTCATCGGCGGGGACTACGCGGCCCCGAAGACACGGCTGCCCGGATCCGGCGGCGCCCCCGAAATCGCCGCGTCCTGCCGTGAGGTCATTGTCGTCGTACGGCAGACGCTCCGCTCGTTCGTGGCGCGGGTGGCCTTCGTGACGTCGGTGGGGTACGGGTCCGGCCCGGGAACACGCGAGCGCCTCGGCCTCACCGGCGCCGGCCCCGTCAAGATCATCACCGACCTCGGCGTGCTTGAACCGGACCCGGCGACGCAGGAATTCGTGCTGACCGGGCTGTACCCCGATGTAACAGTCCAGGACGCGCGGAGCAGAACCGGCTGGGACCTGGCCGCCGCGCCGCAGTTGCACACGGTGGACCCGCCCTCGCCGGCCGAGCTGGCCGCACTGCGCGGCTTGACCGCGAAAGCGAAGGAATAGGAGGTCGTATGACCGCTGACGTGCCGGTGACCGCCGCCGCGGCTGCCCCGTCCCGCCTGGTCCTCCCGTCCTACGGCCGGCCTTGCGGTGTCCACCCGCCGCTGGACTACGCCGGTTACCGCTCGACTGCCCTTCGATCCGAAGCAGCCGCTGGTGCTGCCGTGCCGGAGCCCGGAGCAACGCTGAGATTTGACATCCGCCTGCAAGGTGACAACGAGACGGTTTTCTTCGATGTCTGAGGTCCTGCGGGCCACGCTGGAGGGGCCGGAGGGCGCGCCGGTCGTGGCCCTCGGGACGTCGTTCGGAACCAGCCAGGGCCTGTGGGACAGGCAGGCCCCGGCGCTGCGGGAGCATTTCCGCCTGCTCAGGTTCGAGATGCGCGGCCACGGTGCGCAGATCGCCCGCGCGATCCCGCAGCCCGGTTCATGGTCGTCCGCGGCGCCGCCCACCTGGCCAGCTACGAGGCCCCGGCGAGATCACCGCGGTGGTTCAGGCTCACCTGACGCCTCTCCGGTGAGCCCGGCCTAACGGCCCCTGGCGAAGCGGGTGACCGCGGCGGCGACGCACGGCGTAAGGACGGTAGCGATGAGCACGATCAGAGGGATGGACGGCGGCGGCTGGTGGGGTGCCGGGGCGAGCAGCCGGGCGGCCCGGCCCCGGTAGATCACCGCCGCCGGACGCGTCAGCGGGGCCGGCGGCTGGCGCAGCTTCGGCGGTGTGACGGTGGGCGGCGTGACGGCCGGCGGTGTGACGGCCGGCGGCGTGACGGCCGGCGGCGGGGTCAGCGGCGCGGGCGGCACCGCGCTCACGACAGCCGGCCGCGGCGGCCGTGACGGCCGGGGATGCGGCGGCGGGCCGGCGGCTGGCGGGGGCGGGACCGGCGTGGGCCGGGCGGCCGCTGACGGCTGCGGAGACCAGAAAAACGACCGGAAAGGCGTCGGCTGCGGGCCGGCCGCTGCCGCTCCCGCTCCCCACGGGTACGGCAGGCCGCCGGTGTGCGGTGGCGGAGCCGCGGCGAGCGCCAGCGGCGCGGCGATGGCGGGCACCGCCATGTTGAGCCGGATGACGGGTCCCAGCCCGGTGCGGAGCGCCGTCGCGATCTCGGTCACCCGGATGACGGGTCCCAGCCCGGTGCGGAGAGCCGTCGCGATCTCGCTCACCCGGATGACGGGTCCCAGCCCGGTGCGGAGAGCCGTCGCGATCTCGCTCACCCGGATGACGGGTCCCAGCCCGGTGCGGAGCGCCCTCACCGCGCGCTGATCTGCTGTGCCACCGCGGAGAGCGGCCCCGAGCCCGCCGCGAGCGGCCCGGAAAAGGCGTGATTGAGCTGGAAGACGACGACGATGCCGACGGTTACCATCGCGGCCTGGAGAGCCGCCAGCGCGATGGACGCCGGTGCCGACCGGATTCCCCCGGCGAACGGGAACATGCTGACCACGACCGACGTCGCGATGACGGCGGCCATCAGGCCGTTCGGCAACTGCGACTCCGCGGTCGACTCGCGCTGCGCGCGCGCCGTGGTCATGACGCTGAGCTGGCTCAGCGCGTATTGCTGGGCGGTCACGGCGCCGGAATTCGCCGGATTGATCCGGAGCACGTAGCTGGTCATCCCGGCCAGCTTCTGCTCGGTCTGGTCGTCCAGCGTGCCGTGCTCCATCTGCGGCCAGTCGTGGTTGACGGCCGTCGTTACGTAGCCACGGACCTGCGCGCGCAGGCTGGTTGCGGCCGCCGGAGGCAGCCCGCTGGCCGACCAGTAGAGCTGCCGGACGGCGACCGCCTCGTTGCTGACCGCCTGCTGAGCGGAGCTGATCGTCTGCCACTCGGTGGCCAGCGACAGCGCGAGCACGAGCAGGTACAGCGCGGCCAGCGAGGGCCCGAGAAAACCGATGGTGACGTCCTCGGGCTCGAAGTCGCGGTGCCTGATGAGCACCGCGATGGCCACCGCGATGCCCGCGCTGACCAGTCCGGCCACGAGGATGATCCATGTCTCTGGACCCAGCAAGGGCTGCCTCCGTCCGTCGCGGCTGCGCGCCGCAACAGAGGGCCGGCGCATTCAGCAGGTCACTATAAGTGTTTCAAAAATTACACTAAGTATTTGGTGGGGGACTGTCCATACTCAGGTTGCGGATGTCGGATAGGAAGAACATGCACAGCGGCGAAGCCCGTTCGGCTTACTGTCCCCGGCCATCGGCTCGCCGGATGCGCCCCTGCTGCCGAGCCGCCACCTGGAAGGAACCCGGAAATGCTGCCCTGGTCCGCTGATCTGGCTGGACGCATCGATGAGCACGTGATCATCAGCGAACTACTGCGGGGCAACCCGCTGGGGGACCCGCCTGAGCGGCCGTTGCTCGTCTACGTGCCGCCGGGATACGAGGAGGACGCCGGCCGCCGGTACCCATCGGTCTACGTCATCCAGGGCTACACCGGCCACGTGGCCATGTGGCGCAACCGGTCACCCTACCGGCAGCCCTTCCCGGAGGCGGCCGACGCGGTGTTCGCGCGCGGTGACGCGCCGCCCGCGATCGTCGTGTTTGTCGACGCATGGACCTCCTACGGCGGCAGCCAGTTCGTGGACTCACCCGGCACCGGGCGGTATCACTCCTACCTGTGCGACGAGGTGGTGCCCTGGGTGGACGAGCACTACCGCACCAAGGCGGCCCCGGCTCACCGCGCGATCATGGGGAAATCCAGCGGAGGGTTCGGCGCGATGATCACCCCGATGCTGCGGCCGGATCTGTTCGGCGCGCTGGCTACGCACTCGGGTGATTCGCTGTACGAGTACTCCTACATCCCGGAGTTCGCGAAGTCGGCCCGGCACCTGCGCGGCTACGACGGCGGCATCTGGCGCTGGTGGGATGATTTCCGGTCGCGGGTCCCGTTCACCAAGCCCGAGGACCACGAACTGCTGATGCTGCTCGGGGTGTCGGCGTGCTTTTCCGCCAACAAGGACGGCTCGGTAGATTTGCCGTTCGACCCAGCGACCGCGGAGATCCGGCCCGACGTCTGGCAGCGCTGGCTCGACTGGGATCCGGTCCGGATGGCCCCCCGGTATGCGGACGTGCTCCCGTCGCTGCGCGCCATCTGGATCGACGCCGGCACCCGGGACGAATGGTTCCTCGACCTGGGCGCCGAAGCGTTCTACGCCACCCTCCGCGACATCGGGGTATCCGAAGACGTGATCCACTTCGAGCTCTTCGACGCCAGCCACATGGGCGTCGACTACCGCTACCCGCTGTCCCTCGCGTGGCTCTGCCACCGCATCGCGGACTAGCGGCCGGAACGTCCGCCGCGAGTTCTTAAGGACCGGAACGTCCGCCGCGAGTTCTTAAGGATTGGTGACGGGGCGGAAAGTCCTTAAGGATCGGTGAACCGCACCCAGCCCCCTCGCGTGAACCGCTTGTGTAGGTACGGACGGTCAACGTGAATGGAGAGACATTGATGCGCAAACGCGGGTGGGCAGCTTCCGGGCTCGGATTGCTTGTCCCGCTGCTGGCGGCGTGTGGCCCTTCCTCAACCACGCCCGGCTCCGCATACGGAAGCAGCGCGGCAACCCCCACGACCAGTGCTTCTTCCGGGTCGGCTTCCGGTATGGGCACGTCCGGGACTTCGGGCACATCGGGCACATCGGGCACATCCGGCGGGATGACCAGGACGGTGACGCTGACGATCAAGAACACCAAGATCGGCAACGTTCTCGCCGACGCGAAGGGCGACACGCTCTACTGGTATTCGAAGGACATGAAGGGCGGCCCCTCGACCTGTACCGGCGGGTGCCTTTCCGCGTGGCCGGTGGTCGCGGGGAAGCCCACGGCGGCCATGGGCGACACGTTCGCCGGCAAGCTCAGCTCGGTCACGGACGCGGGCGGCACGGTCCAGGCCACCTACAACGGATATCCGCTCTACACCTATTCCGGTGACATGGCGCCAGGGGAGACCGCGGGTAACGGGGTGGGCGGCGTGTGGCACGTGATCTCCGGGCAGCACCTTACGACGTCCATGTCGTCCGGTTCGGGCTCATCCGGTTCGGGCAATATGGGCTCGTCCGGCTCGGGGTCGTCCGGTTCTGGCTACGGCTCGGGTTACGGCTCGGGCTCCAAGTTGTCCGGCTCTTCCTCCGGTTCGGCCAGCGAGAACGCAACTTCCAGTGGCGGCACCGGCTCCACCGGCAGCTCGGGCCCCACCGGCAGCTCAGGCTCTACCACGGACTCTGGCTCGAAGGGCCGCAGCCCTATCTCCGCCCCTAATTCCTCCATCAACGGCGGTGGCTGCGGTTCAGGCTCTTGCTGGTGATGACGTTCACGGTCATGTGACCGCGGTCGGCCCACGCGATGGACGGGACGGAAGGGGCGTATGACGCCTCGTCCGGCCCGTTCGGCTGTCTGGCCGGCCGAGCGATCTACGGCGGCGGATCTATGATCGACGGGCAGCCGAAATCAAACCAACTGGCCTGAGGAGATCAGCCACGTGAGGCTTGCCACGATCAACACAACGGTTGGGCCACGCCTGCATGTCCGGGCGCGCAGCGGCTATGTGGACCTTGCCGAGGCGACCGGGAATCCGCGCTTCTCGTCCGTCCGGTCGTTCCTGGACGACGGCGCGGCCGCCTGGGACGCCGCCCGTGGGGCCGCTGCCGGTGCGGGCCGGGAGTACGAGCCGGCCGATTTCGGGCCTTCGGTCCCGTCACCGGGGCAGATCCTGTGCCTGGGCCTGAACTACAGCGAGCACGTCCTGGAGCGCGGCCAGCAGATGCCGAGCTTCCCTGACGCGTTCATGCGGAGCGCGGAGACCGTCCTGGCGCCCTACGCCGACCTGGCGCGGCCGGCGCTCACCGAACGATTTGACTACGAAGGTGAACTCGGGATCGTTATCGGCGCGGGCGGCCGCTACATCCCCGCGGACAAGGCCATGGGCGCCATTGCGGGGTTCACCGTGCTGAACGATGCGTCCGCGCGCGACTGGCAGCGGGCCGCGTCGCAGTGGACCGCGGGCAAGAACTTCGACGGAAGCATGCCGATCGGCCCGGAGATCGTCACTCCGGATGAGGTCGACATCCTCGACGTGGCGCTCACGACGGTGCTCAACGGCCAGGTCATGCAGTCGGCGCGGACATCGCAGATGATTGTCGACATTCCCAGTGCCGTCGAGTTCTTCTCGTCGTTCACGATGCTGCGGCCGGGCGATGTCATCGCCACCGGGACACCGGGCGGCGTCGGCTCTGCCCGCAAGCCGCCGGTCTGGCTTGAACCGGGCGGCGTCATCGAGGTCACGATTGAGGACGTCGGAACGATCCGGAACCGGGTCGTCGCGGAAGAAGGCGACCGGAGCAACTGGCGCTGGCAGCCGAACCGCCCCCCAGCGGCGGAACTAGCGCCCGCCAGCTGGGTTCCTTAGGCGGCGTAGCTTCCCGTCCGGTGAAGTATGTCCGGCCGGACGGTGTCCGCCATGCGAAGATTCCGGGCGCCGGTTGCTCAAGCCGTCAGCCTTCGGATTGTTGGAGCACGCGTGCTGGAACCGCCCACCGATCGGGAGTACGGCGAGCGGGACTGCGCCATGGAGGATGTGGCAGGCCATCGATAGCAGTTCGCCGAGACCGTGCGGGACGTGGCGCCCGAGGATTACGGCTGCAAGACCATCGCGCCCTGGCCCGACCGTCCTGGTGCCTGACGGCTTCGTCGATCCCGCAGGACAGCGCGGGCAGCTCGATCGGCGGCTACGGTCATGCCCGCGTCTGCCGCGATAAGAAGAATGTTCGCCGGGCACGACCAGACCGAGTAGCAGATGGTAGAAGTGCCGATACCTCCTAGGATTCTGCGTATGCACGCTGTGGTGGCTCTGGCCCTGCCCGCTGTGGAGGCCTTCGACCTGGCGATCCCGGCTCAGGTGTTCGCCGATCCGGGCCTGCCGCGACGGTATGAGTTCACCGTCTGCGCGCCTGCGGCCGGGCTGGTGCGGTCAACCGCGGGATTTTCGGTGCAGGCTGAGCATGGCCTGGAGGCGCTGGCCGCCGCGGACACCGTCGTGGTGCCCGGATACCTGCCGCTGGATGATCCTGGTGAGCGGGTGTGCTCGGCACTGCGCCAGGCTTCCGCCGGCGGCGCCCGGATGGTCTCGGTGTGCACCGGTGCCTTCGCGCTGGCCGCGGCGGGCCTGCTTGATCACCGCCGGGCCACCACGCACTGGCAGTACGCCGGACAGCTCGCCGCCCGGCACCCGGCCGTGAAAGTCGACCCGGACGTGCTGTGGGTGGACGAGGGAGCGGTGCTGACCAGCGCCGGGCTGGCCGCCGGGATCGACTTGTGCGTGCAGCTGGTGCGCGCCGATCATGGCAGTGAGGCCGCGGTCAGCGTGGCCCGGCGGATGGTCGTGGCGCCGCACCGTGACGGCGGGCAGGCCCAGTGGCTCGAGCGTCCCGTGCCTGCGCCAGGTGAGGGCCTGGCGGCCACCTGCCAGTGGGCGCTGGAGCACCTGGCCGATCCGCTGACCGTCGCCGACCTGGGCCGGCACGCGGGCTGGGCGCCGCGCACACTCGCCCGGCACTTCGCTGCCCAGACCGGCATGGCGCCGTTGCGCTGGCTCACCGCCGCCCGGATCCGCGAGGCCAGGTGCCTGCTGGAAGCCACTGACCTGCCGGTCGAGGTCATCGCCGCCCGCTGCGGCCTGGGCACCGCTGCCAACCTTCGCCTGCACCTGGCCCGCGACGCCGGCACCACGCCCACCTCCTACCGGGCTGCGTACCAGGGACGCCCGCCGGACGCTCGTGAGGCAGGATCATGACTACATCCGGGAGTCCTGAGCCCCTGGACGCCCGATGACGAAGAACGCCGGCATGGCCAGGGCCGCCAGCGCAAGACGCAGCTGGCTGTGCTGGTCTTGCCGCGCGGGCAGCACGCGGTTTCCCGGGCCGCTGATGTTGATGCTGCTCATGGTGTGTGCCTGCTTTCCGAAGCGGATAGAAACGAGCTTCGAGAGTGTGCGAATCGAGGTGAGTATCGCCCGGGTTCCGCGGCTCATGGCAGTCGGCGCCTCGGCGCGTCAGGTCAGGGCCGGGTCGGCCAGACGGGGTGGGCCGAGATGATGGCCTGGCCGGGGTCGTAGGCGGCCTTGATCTCCTGCAGGCGGCGGTAGGAGGCGGGCGGGAGCACCGCCCTGGCGGTGGCCGGGGTTTCCTCGAAGTTGTAGTAGTCGTAGCCGGCGTGCCAGGGGGCGAGGGCGTCCTTGACGGCTTGCACCTGCGCGCGCACCGCGGCGGCCAGGTCGGGCGTGGGGGTGGCGGCGCCGGCGAACAGCAGGTAGTTCGCGTCGATGCTGGGCTGGGCGCCGCCGCCGGGGGCGGGGCGGGCGAGCGCGCCGCCGAGATGGCGGAGCTCGACACTGGCCAGCAGCGTGTCGGCGTCCGGGCCGGCTACGGCGAGCAGGGCGTCGATTGCGGCGGCGGGGAAGTCGGCCAGGAACGCGCCGTCGCCTTGGCCGGGCACCGGCTGGTCGGGGTCCATGTTCAGCTGGCCGAGCGCGGGGGCGGGGATCATCGCGAACGTGTCGAGTTCCGGGCCGAGCCGGCGCAGCGGCCCGGTCAGCTCGGCGCCGCTGCCGGCGTCGCCGAGGCAGGCGGCCTCGACGATGACGAAGGCGCGGCCGCGCAGCGGCTCGGGGACCTCGGGCAGCGGCGGGAACCGCAGGATGCGGCCGATCGAGGTGACCTCGTCCGGCACGGTGCCGGTCCATTCGCGCCAGGCGTGCAGCACCTCCGCGGCGCGGGCGATCGGGAAGAACAGATCCCCGGCGTACAGCTCACCGACCGGGTACAGCCGCATCTCCAGCGCGGTCACCACGCCGACGCCGCCGCCGCCGCGGATGGCCCAGAACAGGTCCGGCTCGTGGCCGGCGTCGGCGCGGACCGGATCGCCGCCGGGGGTGACCAGCTCGGCCGCGGTGACACTGTTGGCGGCCAGCCCGTAGCGGCGGGCCAGCCACCCCAGCCCGCCGCCGAGGGTATAGCCGGTCACGCCCACGTTGGGGGAGGAGCCCGCGAGCGCGGCCAGGCCGTGCTGGCCGGCCGGGACGGTCACGTCCTGCCACAGCGCGTCGGCCTCGGCGCGGGCGGTGCGGGCGGCCGGGTCGATGCGGACCTGCCGCATCCGCGTCGTCCTGAGCAGCATCGCGCCGTCGAGCGGCTCGAGCGGCTCGGCGCCGTGGCCGGAGCCCTGCGGGGCGATCCGCATCCCGTGGGCGCCGGCGTACCGGACCGCCTGGGCCACGTCGGCGGCCGGCTCCGCCTCCACGACGACGGCGGGCCGCTCGTCCACGGCCAGGTTCCACGCCTGGCGCGCCTGGTCATAGCCGGCCTCGCCCGGGACGAAGACCTGGCCAGCGATAGCCGCCCGCAGGGCCTCCAGGTCGCGGCCGGCAATGGTGTCCGTGACTTCCTTCCTTCCTTCTTCTTTCCTTCGTGCACTCCGGTGGCCTTCTCGTAGGAGCCGGCCAGGCGCGCGACGTCGCCGGTGATGATGCGGATCGAGACGAAGTCCATGGTGATCTCCCTGGCAGTGCGATCCGCTGGTGTCGCAGGTCGTGGTAGCCATGGGCCAGGCTGCCTTCTGACGGGGTGAGCGGGCGTCACATCATTGATGTGATTGCCCGCCTGCGCGGCGGGCGATGACGCGGTAGCCACGCTGGCTGACCCGGGAAACGAACCCGTGCCGGGCTCGGCAGGACCTGAGGAATCGCCCCGGCAGGACCCAGCGCTGCCAGCGGAGACTGCTGCCGCGCAGCGCCGCCGGCCGGGGCGGTCACCGATACCGACACGGCGCGGCGCCGACGACACAGAAGGGAACGTGCGCCGTTCCCGGCAGCCGCGCCACGCACCGCGCCCCGGGTACGCTCACGTCCTCCTGGCCCGGGCGCTGATCACCGCCAGGAATCACCCCGATCATGCGGTGACCGCTCACCCTGTCGGCGCCGAGCCTGGCGGTGAGGATCCGCCAGATCAGGAGGGATTAGCATGCAGGTCCCGACGACGGTGCCGCCGCCAGCCGGCGGGTCACCCCTGTGGGTGGTGAGCAAGTGACCGGTGCACGCAACGACCCGCCGCCGCACCGGTAGACGTGCCCGCGCTCCCGTTCCTGCCGCGTCAGGGCCTCTACATCGTCATCTGCATCGACTGCCGGGTCGACCCGGCGCAGATCCTTGGGATCGAACTCGGCGATGCTCTCGTGCAGCGCAACATCGGCGGCCGGGTGACCCCGGCCGTGATCAGGGACATCGCCTACGCCGCCTACCTGGTCGAGACCAAGGCCCCCGAAGGCCCATGGTTCGAGGTCGCGGTCATTCACCACACCGACTGCGGATCGACCCTGCTGGCCGACGACGAACTCCGCCACGGCTACGCGCAGCGGATCGGGGTCGACGAGCCGACCCTCACCGACACGCCGGTCCTGGACCCGGCGCGCACCGTCCGCACCGACGTGCAGCGGGTCCTGTGGGCCCCGCAGATCCCGCCGCACGTCCAGGTCTCAGGTCACGTCTACGACGTCAAGACCGGTCTGGTCACCACCGTCGTCGACGCGAAAGCCTGCCGGCAGCCGGCCTAGCCCGGCATCACCAACATGGAGCAAACAGGCAGGTCCACGGGATGACGACCGAACCGGCGCTGCTTGTTTCCCTGGATCTGGGCGGGACCTTCACCTATGCGGTCAACGGCGGGCCCACCGCGGTCCGCGCGGCCCGCCTGGACATCGTGGGGGTCGTGACCCTGGCCATGGTCAGCGGCCTCGGCGGAGGGATCATCCGCGACATCCTCCTCGGCGCTGTGCCGCCGGCGACGTTCAGCGACTGGCGCTACCTCGCGGGCAGCCGCCGGGGGCCTGGCGGCGTTCGCGCTCAGCAGCCAGCTGGCCAGGCTGGCCACGGTGATAACGGTGCTCGACGCCGCCGGCCTGGGCTTGTTCGCCGTCACCGGGGCCAGCAAGGCGGTAGGCCTAGGACTGGGGGCGGCCCCGGCCGTCATTCTCGGCGCTGTCACCGGCGTCGGCGGGGGGACGCTGCGAGATGTGCTCCTGGGGCAGATCCCGTCGGTGCTGCGGCGAGGGCTGTACGCCATCCCGGCCCTGTGCGCCGCGGTGATCACGGTCACGGCGGTCCGTGGAGGGATCTACGGGCTGCCCGCTGCAGTCGGCGCCGTGCTCGCGTGCTTCCTCATCCGGGTCCTCGGCGTCCGCTACGACCTGAACGCCCCGATGGCCCCGGAACCGGCGCAACGCACTCGCCGGAGCCGGAGAACGAAGGCAGAGGTCCCGGTCGCGGTATCGCCAAAGGCACCAGACGATCCGATTCCGCACCGGCACTTCCGCGTCTACCGGTGCGGCGGTCAGAAATAGGGAGGGCAGACTCGTGTTCGGGCTTCCCGGGACTGAGCGGGCCGTGCCGACGAGATTACATACCGTGTCCGCGGAGACCGGGTTCGCCGACCGGGTTCTCCCGGTCACCGCTGCCTGGGGCCGTCTGCAGTACGCCCAGCCTCTTCCGGTGATTCCCGGCCGCGGCCGCGGCCGCCGCGCTGCAGGCCCGCATCTGCCACCACGCGCTGGCCACCGGGTTCTCCCAGGGGCTACCTGGTCTCGGCGGGCATCCTGGCGCTGATCCTGATCATCGCGCTGTTCATGATACGGGTCAGGCGTGAGGACCTGTCCGGCGCGGACCCGGCGCCGGCCGGTGACGCCAGGTCACCGGGCCCGGCGTGAGGCCCGGGAACCCGCCGCCCAGACCCTGCCCGCCCGGGCCCTCAGCCAGGACGCGCGGCCTGGCCCCGGTGCGGGGAGGGTGCCAGCAGGCCCAGGACACGGGCGCGCGCGACGGCCTCGGCGCGCCGGTGCGTGCCGAGCTTGGCGTACAGGTGGCGCAGATGGGTCCGGACGGTATTGAGCGAGACGTACAGCTCGCCGGCGATCTCCGGCCCCGACAGGTTGGTCGGCAGGTAGCGCAGCACCCGGATCTCGCTGTCACTCAGCGGCTCGAGCAGCGGTCGCGTCCCGGCGGACGGCGCGGGAGCCTGGCCGGCCAGCAGGCTGAGGATCTCGGCGATCAGCGCGGCGTGGGCGGTGCGCTGCCGGGCATGGCGCTCCAGCAGGCCCGGCACCGGGTGCAACAGGAACGGCAACAGCGCGCCGTCGGGCTCAGCACAGTCCAGCGCGCGCTCCAGGGCACGCCTGGCGGCGTCCTCGTCGCCGAGCGCGTCCCGGGCGATCGCCTCCAGCAGGAACGCCTGAGCCAGCCAGGTCGGCCAGACCAGCGGTGCGGAGCCGTCCAGGACCGGGGCGAGCGCGGCAATCGCGGCGTGCGGGTCGTCCTGGGTGAGCCGCAGCACCGCCAAGGCCATACGCAGCTCCCCGCGTTCGCGTTCTTGCTCGCCGAGCCCGGCGATGGCCTGCTCGGCGCGCTCGGTCTCGCCGAGGCGTACCAGGGTTTGCACCAGAAATGCCCGCATCGCCGTGACGAGCAGGTTCGGTGCGGCGAGCGGTCCGGCCAGTCGCACGGCGGCCTGGAAGGCGGCCAGCGCGTCGGCGTCCCGGCCGTGCGCCAGCTCCAGCACCCCGCGGACGTGGTGCACCCCGACCCCCGCTGCGGGCTCGGCTTCCGCTCTGATGGTGCGCTCGGCGCGCTGCACCCAGGGCTCTGCCTCCTCGGGCTGCCCCTGCCATGCCAGCACGGCTCCAAGCATCAAGTAGGCGGTCCCGGCGGGCGGCTCATCGGCCCAGCCGTGCCGCCGGGCCAGCTCTACCGCCTGCCTGCAGTGCTCGGCCGTCCGCTCGAACGACATCAAGAATTCGCTCACCACCTGGTAGGCCAGGCCAGTGAACTCCAGATAAGGCCGCCCGATCCGGCGGGCCAGCGCGATCCTCTGCTCCAGGTGCTCTGCCTGGTCGAGCCGGGCTGTCCAGCCCTGGGCGTAGCCGAGGCTGATCAGCGCCAGCGCGCGCAGGTCCTCGCCCAGGGCGGGCTGCGCTGCCTCCGCTGCCCCGGCCATGGTCTGCAGCCGCTGCGCTTCGTCGGCCACCGCGGGCAGGTTCCCGCGCTGACGGGCTACCAGCAGCCTGATGATCCCCAGCAGCAGCTGCGCCTGGCCGTGCCGGGCGTCCGGCACCGACGCCGACCTGCGCTCCGCCAAGCCCAGATACCGCGCCGCCGCCTCCAGCGACCCGTACGCCAGCTCATCGGCCGCGGCCACCGCCGCCAGCTCGGTATCGGCCGCACTCGCCTCTGCTGGGAACCCGGCCAGCAGCTCGTGGACGGTGCCGGCCTGCCCGTCCAGGTAAAGGCCGGGCCAGTTACCGGCCAGCAGCCGCGTGGCCAGGGGCCAGTGCTGCGCCGCCTGGGCGTGCCGGACCGCCTCCACCGGGTGCCCGTGCTCCGCGAGCCACCCGGCGGCGGCCCGGTGCAGCCCGGCGACCTCGCCCGGCGCGGCGCGCCGCAGCTCCAGCCGCAGCAGCGCGGCGAACATCTGGTGGTAGCGGAACCAGGACCGTGCCGCGTCCAGCGAGACCGTGAACGCGTTCGCGGCCTCCAGGTCCTGCAGCACCTGCTCGGCGCCCTCGTCCCCGGTCAGCAGGGCAGCCAGCTCCCCGTTCACCCGCTCCAGGATGGAGGTCCGCAGCAGCAGCCGCCGCACCGCCTCGCCCTGCCGGTCCAGCACCTCGGCCAGCAGGTACTCCGCCACCGTCCGCTCGCTGCCGGAGAACTCCGCCGCGAACCGCGCCGGATCCGGGTGCCCGGCCGCCACCAGCGCGGCCAGCCGGAGTCCCGCCGCCCACCCCTCGGTCCGCTCATGCAGCACCGCCAGCGCCGGCCCGGGCAGCTCCACCCCTGCCGCCGCGAACAGCTCCCCCGCTTCGGCCAAGGTGAACTTCAGGTCCCCGGCGCGGATCTCGGCCAGGTCCCCTTCCAGCCGCAGCCGGTGCAGCCCCAGCCGGACGTCATGCCGGGCCGCCAGCACGAACCGCAGCCCCGGCGGCGCTCGCATCACCAGCAGCTCCAGCTGCCGCAGCGCATCCGGGCCCAGCTCGTGCACGTCATCGATCACCAGCCACAGGGGCTCTTCCAGCGGCGCCAGGTCATCCAGCAGCCCTTCAACCAGCGCCCACCCGTCGAGGTCGGGAGCCGCCGACACCGGCCGTACCAGCCCGGACCCGGGGCCCGTCTGGCGCAGCGCCTGAAGCACCGACAGCCAGAACCGTTGCGGGTCACGCTTCTCCCGCCCCGCCGCTACCCACGCCGCCCGCCCCGCCGGCCCAGCCTCGGCGATCCACGACCGCAGCAATACCGTCTTGCCGCTGCCGGCCGGCGCCGACACTGCCGTCACCCGCGCCGGCCCCGGAGTCGCGCAAGCAATGCCGGCCGGGCAACCAATGCGTCCGCACCACGGCCGACCTCGAAGTACGGGCCCTGCGGTGCCTTGGTCTCCACCGGGTAGCTGGCGTAGGCGATGTCCTGGATGACAGCCGGGGTGATCCGGCCCCCGATGTTCCGCTGCACGACCGCCTCGCCTAGGACGGCACTGAATAACTCGCGAACCCTGATGGGCGTGTTTTGCCGGCATCGTGTTCGATTCCCTGGGAGAATCGTGCCATGCAGGGGATGACGCGACCGGACCGGGACTTGTGGGACGCGGGCGAGGTCACCGGGCACTTGGTGCCGCCGGGCAGCGTGTTCGCGTTCCTGGCCGAGCACCGCACCGAGCTGTTCCCCGACAGCTTCACCGCGGACTTGTTCCCGTCGCGGACCGGGCGCCCGTCGCTGCCGGCGGACCTGGTCGGGTCGGTGCTAGGGCGTGTCCCGTGGATCATGGGACGGGGTCGCGTAGCCAGATGCTGATCGAGGCGACGTCGATGGTGCCTTGGTAGATGCGCTCGCGCTTGTCGTAGCGGGTGGCCACGGCGCGGAACTGCTTGAGCTTGCTGAAGCAGCGTTCGACGGTGTTGCGCTTCTTGTACCACCCGTCGTCGAAGACCGGCGGCCGGCCGCCGGAGCGGCCGCGGTTGCGGCGGTGGGCTTTCTGGTCTTCCTTGACGGGGATAACCGCCTTGATGCGGTGCTGCCGCAGGTAGGCGCGGTTGCCGGCGGAGGAGTAGGCCTTGTCCGCCATCGCGCGGCCGGGCCGGCTGCGGGGCCTGCCCAGGCCGCGCCGCTGGATGCGGACCGCGTCCATCAGCGGGATGAACCGGGGGGAGTCGCCGTGCTGGCCGGGGCTTGTCAGCCGGGCGACGGGGCGGCAGCGCAGGTCAGCGGTCAGGTGGATCTTGGTGGTCAGCCCGCCGCGGGAGCGGCCGATCGCTTCCCGGCCAGATTTCTTGTCATTCGCTGGAGCCCCCTGTGCGGTCATCAGCAGCCGGTGCATGGCGGGCCCCGGCCGCGTGCTGATGGGCCCGGGTGACCGTCGAGTCGGCGCTGACCGTCCAGTCCTTGCCCTCGGCCTCATCACACCCGGCCCGCAGCCCGTCCAGGGCCTTTTCCCAGGTTCCATCCAGTGACCAGCGGCGATGCCGGTTATAGATGGTCTTCCAGTTCCCGAAGCCCTCCGGCAGGTCCCGCCACGGGCAGCCCGCCCGGGCACGGAAGAAGATCCCGTTGATCACCGTCCGGTGATCGGCCCACCGGCCGCCCTGCCGGGGATCGGCGGGCAAGAACGCCCGCAGCCGCTCCCACTCCTCATCAGTCAGGTCATGACGTTTCAGTCGCTCAAGCACCTTACTGATCTACAGCATCAGGCCTCGAAGATCCACGGGACACGCCCTAGTGCTCAAGGAGCTGTATGACCTGTCGGACACCCAGACCGCGGACGCGCTGAAGTTCGACATCCGGTGGAAGGTGGCCTGCGGCCGGTCGCTGCTGCAGATGAGCTTCGACCCGTCGGCGCTGGTGTACTGGCGCAAGCGCATCGCGAAGTCGAAGTGCCCGGACCGGGTGTTCGACGCGATGGCGGCGGTGATCGCGGAGACGGGGCTGCTGCGGGGCCGGCGGAAGCGGTGCGTGGACTCGACGGTTTTCGACGACGCGGTGGCCACGATGGATACTGTGTGCCAGCTGATGGCCGCGATGCGGAAAGTGGCGCGGGTGGTGCCCGGTGCCGCCGCGGTGATCGTCGGCGTGTGCCAGCTGGACTACTCCAGGCCGGGCAAGCCTGACATCGACTGGGACGACCCGGCTGCCAAGGAGCAGCTGGTATCGGATCTGGTGAATGACGCGCTGGCGGTGCTGGCGGAGCTCACCGGGGAGGGCGCGCCGGAGCGGGACGCCGCCGCGGCGGACGCGCTGGGCCTGCTGGCGCTGGTGGCGGGGCAGGACGTGGAGCCGGCTGGGGGGTCGGACGGGACGGACGGGCGGTGGCGGATCGCCCGGAAGGTCGCCCCGGACCGGGTGATCTCGACGGTGGACCGCGAGGCCCGGCACACCCGCAAGTGCAAGTCCAAGCGGCGCGACGGGTTCCGGGGGCATGTGGCCGCCGAGCCGGAGTCTGGGCTGATCACCGACTGCGAGATGACGATGGCCGCCGGGCCGGGCAGCACGGACGCGGAGAACGGCGTCAAGATGGCCTGCCGCGACCGGTTTCATGGTGACAGTGCGAGCGCCGGTGACGGCGGGGATGACGCTGCCAGCGCCGGGCAGGGCGCGGATGCCGGCCCTGCGGCGGCGCAGCCGGGGCCGGGCACGGCCGCCGGGCCGGAGCCTGAAGCGCATCCGGAACCGGGACCTGAGCCTCAGCCGGAACCGGAGCGGGAGGGCACGGGTGAGCAAGGCCGGGCGGATGACCTGGAGGTTTACGGCGATTCCGCCTACGGCAGCGGGGAGGCCCGCGCCGCCTACCGCGACGCCGGGCATGACACCGTCATCAAGCCGAAGCCGCTGCGGCCGGCCGTGCCCGGCGGGTTCACCCTCGACGACTTCACCATCAGCGAGGACGACGGCACGGTCACCTGCCGGCCGGGATCACCCGGCCGATGAGCCCCGCCCGGACCGTGACCTTCGGCGCCGCGTGCGCGGGCTGCCCGCTGCGCGAGCGGTGCACCACCGCCAGGGATGGCCGCTCCATGACCATCCACCCGCACGAGGGCCTGCTGCGCGCCGCCCGCGCCCAGTCCCGGACGGCGGAAAGCCCCTGCGGCCCCCTCCGCGGTTTCTGCTGCCGCGCCGCAGCCGCCCGGCCCGCCGCGCGGCGGGCCAGCGGAAGGTTGCGGGCACCGGAGCCCGGCCAGCCGGCCACCAGGCCGTCCGCCCGATCCGGGTTGTTCAGTGGCGTCCTAGCCTGACCCCGAGCGTCTGCGCCGGGTCGACCCGGGGGTCGATGCACGTGACGATGTAAAGGTTCAGCCGCGGGATGAACGGAAGCGGCGGCATGTTCTGGCGGGCGTCAGTACTGGCGAAGGCCTGGTTACGGTCAAGAAGCGGAGCGAGGTTAGACATAACGTGCGCGCCTCCACGGGTTGATCTGAGGTGCCCGCGAGGCAGAACGGCTGCACGGCGTGCACCTGGGGACATAGCCGGGATCTGTGTATGCACAAATCCATGCTTGATCACCTGCCATCCGGCGGCGAGCAGCAACACTGCCCGATTCCGTCAGGATTCTGCCTGCAGCCGACATGTCTGATGTCGGCTAGTGCGCGCCCGGCAGTGCCAGCGCATCCGGCTGGCGGCCCTGGTAGGCGGCCCGGTAAGCGGTGGGCGTGGTCCCGGCGTCGCGCGCCAGGTACAGGCGCAGGTTCGCGGCGCTACCCAGGCCCGTGAGGGAGGCGACATCCTCGACCGACAGGTCACTGACCTCCAGCAGCCGCCGGGCCTCGCGCACCCGCGCAGCGGTGACCCAGCGCAGCGGCGCCATCCCGGTCTCGGCGACGAAGCGGCGGGAAAAGGTGCGCGGCGCCCAGCCCGCATGGCGGGCCAGGACCGAGACCGTCAGCGGCTCGGCCAGGTGCTCCAGCGCCCACTCACACGTCCCCGCCAGGCTCTGGCCCAGTGGCGGCACCGGACGCTGCAACCACTGGGCCTGGCCCCCGTCGCGGTGCGGGGCCACCACCATGTAGCGGGCCACGTCGACAGCCGCGTCGCTGCCATAATCGGCGCGCACCAGCTGCACGCACAAGTCGATCCCGGCGGCCAGCCCGGCACTGGTCAGCACATCCCCCTCATCCACCCACGTGGCATGCGGAGGCTGGCGGTCACCGGGTCGTTGCCGCGCAGGAGCGTGATATTTGCCGTGCTGCGGTGCTTGAGGTCCTCCAGGAGCATGGCCAGCCCGACGCTGCTGGTGGTGGCGGTGCCATCGACGGCGGTGATGAGGTCGCCGCGTTCGATCCCGGCGTCATCGGCAGCGCTAGCGGCAGCGACTTCGGTGACCAGCAGGCCGGGGGTGTCCGACAGCCCGACGGCCTGGCGCCGCATCCGGGCCAGATGTGCTGGCTCGAGGGTCAGCCCGAGGCCGCTGGCGATATCGGTGGTGGACGACTCAAACCCGGCCAGCAGGCGGCGCAGCAGGTCGGCGAGAGTCTGTCGCTCATCGGCGCTGAGCGCTGACAGCAACCGGTCCTCGTTGGCCAGGTGGACCGGGACGATCTCGTCGAACAGGCGGGCGCCTTTACCGGTCAGCTGGACGAGCGAGCCACGGGAGTTCGCCGGATCGGGCCGCCGACTGACGATCTCGCTTCGTTCGAGCCGGTCCAGGCGGACCGATACCGTGCCCGACGTCAGGCCCAGCGCATCCATGAGCCGCGCCTGCGGCATCGTGTAAGGCTGGCCGGCGCGGCGCAACGTGATAATCACGACGAAGTCCGCTCCGGTTAGCCCGAATCGGGCGAAAACGGCTGATAGCTCGGCGTCGAGGTAAGTGCGCGCGCGGCCCAGCCTGGTGATGACACTGACCGGCGTGAAATCCAGGTCTGGGCGCTCACGGTCCCACTCCAGCAGCAGCCGGTCGACGCGGTCGCGGCTCGTGATGCAGGCGGGTACGCCAAATCGCAGCCGTGCGCCGCCTGGAGGATGTTCGCCCACGGCACAACGATACTTGGCTCTTATGGCTTGTCGCAATGCTTGATATCAAACATTGTTGTCAAGTAAGAACGGTCGGCGATCAGAGATTTTTGTCAGGAGACATGCATGGCACAGCAGCAGGCGCACGTCGGCGGGGACACCAGCGGCCACCACATGGCGGTCGACCTGGTGCACAGCAAGCCGAAGAAGATGCTCATGGTGGTCGCCAACCCCGCGGTCAGCAGTAACAATGGCTGGCCGGTCGGGTTCTGGGCGGCTGAGCTTACCCACCCGTACTTCGAGCTGACCGAGCGCGGCGTGCAAGTCACGATTTCCTCGCCGGATGGTGGCAAAGTCGAGTTCGACAACCTGTCCGACCCGCGCGACCCCTCGAGGTGGTCGGCCGGGGACCTGATATCGATGGGCTTCATCCATACGCCCGAGCTGATGGCGCTGCTGGAGGATACGCCCAGGCTGGCCGATCTCGATTACGACGAGTTCGACGCGCTACTGATCTGCGGCGGCCAGTCGCCGATGTTCACCTTCCCCGACAACAGCGACCTGCAGCATGCCGTCAAGGCCTTCTACGAGGCGGAGAAGATCACCGGCGCGTTCTGCCACGGCGTGTCCGCCCTGGTCAACGTCAAGCTGTCTGGCGGCGAGTATCTCCTCAAGGGCAAGACCGTCACCGGCTTCTCCAACATAGAGGAAGACTTCGGCAACGCCGCCGCCGGTGTGGAGATCATGCCGTGGCGCCTCGAGGACACCCTGAGGCAGCGCGGCGCGAACTATATCCAGGCCGGGCTGTTCAAGGCGTTCTCAGTCCGCGACGGGCGCCTGGTCACCGGTCAGCAGCAATACTCCGGCCGCGAGGTCGCCAAGATCGTCATTGACATGCTCGGCGTCTGATCCGCATCGCAGGCAGATGGCGCCACGCGTCCTCCAGCTCTGCACTTGTTCTTCCTCTGCTTAGGCGCTCTGCCACGGCGAGCCGGTGAGCCGTTCGTAGACGTCCACATAACGGGCACGAGTCGCCTCGACAATGTCGTCAGGAATCGCCGGGCCGGGCGGGGTACGGTCCCAGTCGAGCGTGCCGGACCAGTCGCGCAGGAACTGCTTGTCCAGGGAATGCTGTGACCGCCCGGGCGTCCAGGAATCGGCCGGCCAGAAACGGGAGGAATCAGGGGTCAGCACCTCGTCGGCGAGGATGACCGGCCCATTCACCGCTTGGCCGAACTCCAGTTTCGTATCAGCAATGATGACGCCACGTTCCGCGGCCAGATCGGCACCCCGGCGGTAGATCTCCAGCGTAATTCGCCTCAGCTCGGCGGCCGTTTCCGCGCCGACCACATCGGCGGTGTCCGCGTACGTCAGCGGCTCATCGTGGCCGGTGGTGGCCTTTGTCGTCGGTGTGAACACAGGCTCGGGGAGCTTGGCGCCCGCTGACAGGCCGGATGGCAGCCGGACTCCGGAAATGGTGCCGGACTTCTGATACGAGGCAAGCCCGAGACCGGCTAGATAGCCGCGCGCGATGCATTCCACCGGGATCATCTCGAGGCGGCGGCAGCGGATTGCCCGCCCGGCCCATTCCGGCGGCACATCCGAAGCGGAGATGACATGGTTCGGTACGATGTCGGCCAGCTGGCCGAACCACCACAGCGACAGCTGGGTCAGGATTTTGCCCTTATCCGGAATTGGCGTTGGCAGCACAACGTCGTAGACGCTCACCCGGTCGGAAGCGACGAGGATGATGTCGTCACCGTCCGCATATAGATCGCGAACCTTGCCCGAATGTACATGCTCCACAGACGCTCCCGGCTCGGCGGAAAGTTGGCGGGGGTCACGCTCTCCGGGACGTGCGGGTCACGCTCCCCGGGACGTGCGGGTCACGCTCCCCGGGACGTGCGGGTCACGCTCCCCGGGAAGTTTAGCGATCTCCGGCGTAGCATCAGGGCCATGGTGGCGGAGGGCGGCACGATGACCGGCTCTGAAGCGAAGTATCTGCAGGTGCAGACGGCGACCGATTCGCGCGCCGAGGCGATGGAGCTCGCCCGGGTGGCGGTCGAGGCCAGGCTCGCCGCGTATGCCCAGGTAGCGGGCCCCATGACCAGCACGTACTGGTGGGATGACGGTGTTGAGCGGGCCGAGGAGTGGCTGGTCATGCTCAAGCTGCCGGCGGACCGTTACGACGAGCTGGCTGCCCTCCTCGCCGAACGGCACAGCTACGACGAGCCCGAAATAGTCGCCACTCCCATCATTCGGGGTTCCGAGACCTATCTGACCTGGATAACCGAGGAAACCCGGCCCCGGCCCGCGTCAGCCGAAAACGCAACCGGCTGACCCTCACCCGGAGATAACCGCTAGCTCGGGCCCTCACCCGGAGATAACCGCTAGCTCGCGTCGGGCGGAAAATTCCACATCAGGATCACCGGCTTTTCATGTTCGGTCCCGAGCGCGGAGATCGTGCCGGTGTCCAGCCGGAACAGCCGTCCGGCCGAAGCGTCGAGCCGCAGCCAGCGGCCCGTGAGGATGCGCAGAATGTGCGCGTGAGCGACCAGGGCCACGTTCCCGTCGGGCAGCAGCGGGCGGACCCGGGCCAGCACGCGGTCCGCGCGCTCGCCGACGGCCTCGACGGTCTCGCCCGGGTGACCGGCGCCTCCTGGGATCACGCCGTCGCGCCACAGATACCACCCGGGCCGTTCGGCCTGGATCTCCTGCGTGGTCCGGCCCTCGTATCCGCCGTAGTCCCATTCCCACAGGTCTGGATCGGACGTCGCGCCGGACAGGCCGGCGAGTTCCGCGGTGCGCACGGCCCGTTGCGCCGGGCTGGTGAACGTGGCGATGATGCTCAGTTTTGCCAGCGCCGGGGCGAGCGCGGCCGCCGCAGCCTCCCCCTTGGCCGTCAGCGGAACGTCCGTGCGGCCGGTGTGCCGGCCCTCGCGGCTCCATTCCGTCTCACCGTGCCGGAGCAGGATCAGGTTTCCCATGGCCGCCATTTTGGCGGGACCCCGCCGGGACGTCGCGGCTGGGTCCCGCCCCGACGCCGCGCAGGTCCTCGATTCGCCCGGGACCACGGCCTGGCCTGCCCAGGGGCCGTAACTGTATTTCGCCTATTTCGCCGCGAGTGGTTTCACCGACGGGCGGGTCCGGACGGCCGGCAACGTGGAGCCCGGACTGAATGAGTCTGGACAACAACATCCCCTACGACCTCGTGACGATCATGACGCAGCACGGGAACGCCTGCCGGGAACGGGAAGAGGACATCCGATGCTGATCCGCCGCAGGATAGCGGGGGCTGGTCGCGCTGACCGGAGCCGTCGGCGGGCTCGCCGCCCCGTGGCTTGGGCTGGCCGCATCTGCTGCTCCAGCCGCCCGGGCCGCCCGCCCGGCCCCCGGCGACGCGTCACAGCATCTTGCGGAGCCTTAGCAGGTCGCGCATGCTGGCCTGGACCTTGACCCGGCCGGTCAGCCAAGCCCGGGGGAAGGCCCCGAGGTCACCGGCCAGGTCCAGGACGACGCCGCTGGGCGCGGTGAGCCGGACGTCGGCCGGGGGATCGCCCGGCGCGGCCTCGGTGACGGGGGCCACGCCCTGCGGGCCGAATCGGGTCACGAAGGTGATGTCCAGGTCCGTCACGTGACAGGAGAATGAGCGCCCGCTGAAGAAGGCATCGCGGTCTTTGGGGTCCAGCTCCGAGAGCCGGCCCGTCAGCTTCTCAAATGCCTCACGGCATTCCTCGGCCGTGGCCATTGTGGCCTCACTCTCACGATCGTCGGGACGGTAGCGTTCAACGCGGAGGTTAGCGCAGGCGGCGCGCGAGAATCGAGAATGAGGTAGGGGGCGAAGGCAGATGACCGAGGAGGAGACGGCGGCGAGCGCGCGGTACGGCACGAACGGCCTTCCCGGGACCGACAGCAGCCCCGGGACCGACACATTCCCCGGGACGGGCGCCATCCCCGGCACGGGAGACGCCCGCGTTGATTTGGCGGTGGCGCGGCTCGGCGAGCTGGCGGACGCGCCGCTCGAAGACCACCCCGTCATCCTCGGGCAGATCCATGACCGGCTGCGCGAGGTGCTCGGCGAACTCGGTCCCGATCCTGCAAACGGTCCCGGCTCGCGCGGCACGCCATGACGGGACGGACGGCGCGCAAGAGCCCGCGCTCCCGGCTCGATGCTGAGATCGTCCGGCGCGGCCTGGCCCGCTCTCGCGAGCAGGCGGCCGAACTGATCGCGGTCGGCCGGGTCACGGTGAGCGGCGAGGCCGCCGCCAAAGCCGCCACCCAGGTCACCCGGGACGCGCCGATCACCATCGCCGACGGCGACGCGGACCCCGGGTACGTGTCCCGCGGCGGCCACAAGCTGGCCGGCGCGCTCGCCGCCTTCCCGGACCTCACCGTGGCCGGGCGCGACTGCCTCGACGCCGGCGCGTCCACCGGCGGCTTCACCGACGTGCTGCTGCGCGCGGGCGCCGCGCACGTGACCGCGGCCGACGTTGGCTACGGCCAGCTCGCCTGGTCACTGCGGACCGATCCGCGGGTGACGGTGCTGGACCGGGTCAACGTGCGGTCGCTGCGGCCGGAGCAGGTCGCCGGGCCGGACGGCCGCCTGCCGGATCTGGCGGTTGCGGACCTGTCGTTCATCTCCCTGGCCCTCGTGCTGCCCGCGCTGGCCGGCTGCGCGGCCGGGAACGCGGATTTCGTCCTGCTGGTCAAGCCGCAGTTCGAGGTGGGCAGGGGCCGTGTCGGCGCCGGCGGTGTCGTGCGCGATGCTGGATTGCGGGCCGAAGCGGTCGCCTCCGTCGGAGGGGCGGCCGCCGGGCTCGGCCTCGGAGTGCGCGGGGTGACAGCCAGCCCGTTGCCGGGACCGGCCGGCAACGTCGAGTACTTCGTCTGGCTGCGACGCGGAGCCCCGCCGCTGGACGATGAGGACCTGCGGCGGGCCATCGCCGAAGGCCCCCAATGAAGGCGCCCGATGATGGGGCCCAATGAACGCGCGCGGTGACGGATAACGGAAGCGAAGGACATTCAGAAAATAATGGGCGTGATGAATGTCACGGCCGGCACGCGGACGGCTCTGGTCGTGGCGCACACCGGGCGGAAGGATTCGCTGCGGAGCGCCCAGCTCGTCGTCGAGCGCCTCATCGCGGCCGGCCTGAACGTGCGCGTCCTCGCGCGCGAGGCAACCGATATCGACTGCATGGACGTGCAGGAGGTGGCGCCCGGCCCGCACGCCGCCGAGGGGGCCGAGATCGTCATCGTGGTCGGCGGAGATGGCACGCTGCTGCGCGCCGCCGAGCTCGCCCGCCCGGCCCGTGCGCCGCTGCTGGGCGTGAACCTCGGCCACGTCGGCTTCCTCGCCGAAGCGGAGCCGGACGGCCTGGCCGATACCGTCGACCGCGTGGTCGCCCGCCACTACGTGGTCGAGGAGCGGATGACGGTCAACGTGACCGTCCAGCAGGACGGCGCCGTGGTCGCGCAGACGTGGGCGCTCAACGAAGCGACGGTCGAGAAGGCCGCCCGCGAGCGGGTGGTCGAGGTGGTGACCGAGGTCGACGGGCGGCCGCTGTCCCGCTGGGGCTGTGACGGCGTGGTGTGCGCCACCCCGACCGGATCGACCGCGTACGCGTTCTCGGCCGGCGGCCCAGTGGTCTGGCCCGAGGTTGAGGCCCTGCTCATGGTGCCGATCAGCGCACACGCCCTGTTCGCCCGGCCGATGGTCGTCTCACCGCGGTCGGTGCTTGCGGTTGAGGTCATCGGCGGTTCGGGCCGCGGGCCCGAGCCGGCCGGGCCTGAGGTCCTGGCCGAGCCCGCCGGCGCGGCGTCCCCGGGTGGCGTCATGTGGTGCGATGGGCGCCGTAGGGTCGACCTAGAACCCGGCGCCCGGGTTGAAATCCGGCGCGGCGCGCTCCCGGTCCTGCTGGCCCGGCTGCACGGGGCGGCGGACGGCGACGACGGCGGCGCCGCGTTCACGGACCGGCTCGTCGCCAAGTTCGGCCTGCCGGTGGCGGGCTGGCGAGGAGGCCGGCTGAGCGGCAGGCCGGGGGCGGTCGGGGACGGCGAAGAGGAGACGGCTGGCGGTCATGCTTGAGGAAGTCCGGATCATGGGACTCGGGGTCATCGACGACGCGGTGCTCGAGCTGTCCCCGGGGTTCACCGTGGTCACCGGGGAAACCGGAGCCGGCAAGACCATGGTCGTGACGGGCCTGGGCCTGCTGTTCGGCGGCCGCGCGGACCCGGCGCGGGTCCGGCCGGGCGCCCAGCGCGCCATCGTGGAGGGGCGGCTGCAGATCGACCCGGACGGCCAGGTGGCGCGCCAGGTGGACGAGGCCGGGGGGGAACTGGACGACGAGGGCGCGGCGCTGGTCATCAGCCGCTCGGTATCGGCCGAGGGCCGGTCGCGCGCGCACGCCGGGGGCCGTTCGGTTCCGGTGTCGCTGCTGACCTACCTCGCCGACAACCTGGTCGCGGTGCACGGGCAGGCCGACCAGCAGCAGCTCCTGCGGGCGGGCCGGCAGCGGGAGGCACTGGACTCCTACGCCGGGCCCGAACTGGCGCACGTCCGCACCGACTACGAGCAGGCCTACGCGCGGCACCGGGAGGCCCGCGCGGAGCTGGCCGAGCTGATCCAGACGGCCCGCGAGCGGGTCGCCGAAGCGGAAGATCTCCGCCGGGCCCTGGAAGAGATCGAGGCGCTGGATCCGATGGCGGGCGAAGACGCGCAGCTCCTCGCGGACGAGGAGCGGCTGGGCAACGCGGAAGCCCTCCGGGCCGCGGCCATCGCCGCGCACGAGGCGCTGCTGGGTGACCCGTCCGCTGGGGCCTACGATCACCCGGACGCGATCACGCTGGTCGGCGGGGCGCGCCAGGAACTGGAGGCGGTGCGCCAGCACGACCCGGCGCTGGCCGGTCTGGCGGACCGGCTGAACGAGGCGTCGTATCTGCTGGCCGACGTCGCGGGGGAGCTGGCCTCCTACACCGGGTCGCTGGACGCCGACCCCGCCCGGCTCGCGGCCGTGCAGGAGCGCCGCGCCGCGCTGGCCCGGCTCGTCCGCGCCTACGGGAGCCGCGCGGCCGCCGAGACTGCAGTCAGCCAGCCCGCAGCGCCCAATGACTCCGGTGAGCCTGGTGAGCCCGGAGGGATCGGTGAGCCCAGCGGGCCCGGAGTGCCGGGGGGGTCCGGAGTGCCGGGCGGGCCCGGAGTGGCAGGCGCGACGGCCGGAACCGCCAGCTTGGGGCTCGGTGACCTGGCGGCGGTACTCGCCTGGACCAAGATCGCCGCGGCGCGGCTGAATGAGCTGGAAGGCGACGACGAGCGGATCGCCGGGCTGGCGCAGGAGGAAGCCGAACTGGCCGCGCGGGTGGCCGAGCTGGCCGCGACCCTGACCGCGCTCCGGCACGATGCTGCGATGAGATTCTCACGCGACGTCACCGCCGAACTGACGGCGCTGGCCATGCCGCACGCCCGGCTCACCGTGGCGATCCGGCCGCTGGATGAGCCGGGCCCGCACGGCGCCGACGACGTGGGGATCAGGCTGGCCGCGCACCCGGGCGCGCCGCCCCTGCCGCTCAGCAAGGGCGCCTCCGGCGGGGAGCTGTCCCGGGTGATGCTCGCCATCGAAGTGGTCTTCGCCGGCGCCGACCCGGTGCCGACGTTCGTGTTCGACGAGGTGGACGCCGGGGTGGGCGGTAAGGCCGCGGTCGAGATCGGCCGTCGGCTGGCCCGGCTCGCGCGGCTGGCCCAGGTGATCGTGGTGACGCACCTGCCGCAGGTCGCCGCGTTCGCCGACAACCACCTGGTCGTGACCAAGGCGGGCGATGGCCTGGTCACGAGCAGCGGCGTGGTCCGCCTGGACCAGCCCGGCCGGGTCCGCGAGCTGTCCCGCATGCTGGCCGGCCTGGAGGATTCCGAGTTCGGCCGCGCGCACGCGGAGGAACTTCTGGCCATGGCGGCCAGCGAACGCGAGGCCTGACCGCCGCCGTCCGTGACCGCTCACGCCCCGTCCCGTCACCGCGTGCCGGAGCTGCAGGCAAACGCGAGCCAGCGCTCACGGCGGCGGGGAAGGAACCAGAGCCTCCTTCCCTGCCGCCCCGGCGCCGGACGGGCCTCGTCCGGGGCGGACCCGCCCGCAGCGCGTCCGCCCGCGGCCGGCTCGCCCTTGGGTCCCAGTAGCCGGGCGGTAACCAGCACCGCCCGGTGATCGGAACCAGCGGCCCGCAGCACGCGGGCCTCCGCCGCCACCCCTGCCGGGGCGAGGCAGTAGTCGATCGGGCGGGTCGCGCGGCGCGCCGGGAACGTCGGCTTGGGCGGGTCCGGGCAGAACGTCGCGTCCGGAAGCTCACCAGCCCACGTGGACGCCGGAGTGTTGAAGTCACCGCACGCCAGCCAGGGACCGTCCAGCTGCTGCAGCAGCGAGGCGAACCGGCTCAGCGCGCGCGCCCGGTCGGCCCCGCTGCTGGCCGGCAGGTGCGTGCCGGCGACCCAGACCGGTGCGCCGCCGAGACTGACCCGGGCGCAGACCGCCGTTCGCGGCTCGGACGGCTCGGTGCCCTCGTACCGCCCCGGCGAGTGAATCTCCCACTGCTGAACCGCGGACATGGGCAGCTTCGTCAGCAGGGCGTTACCGTAGCCCACGGTCGGCGGCGCCCCGTCGTACTCTAGCGCCGGGACGAACACCCAGTGGTACCCGAGCCGGTCGCTCAGCTCGCCGAGCCGGGACGGGGCGCCCCAGGTTTCCCTGACCTCCACCAGCGACACCACGTCCGGTGCGGTCTCGCGGATGAGGCTTGCCACGGCCGCGTGGTTCGGCGCCCCGGAGTCGTCCTGCCAGGAGTGAATGTTCCAGTGCAGCATCCGCAACCGCCCCGCCTGCCCCGGCTCTTCCACCCAGGCAGCCTAACCCGTCCCACCAGGGTGATTTGGGCCTCGGTTTTCCGCAGCATCTGCGGAAAACCGACGCCGATCATGAAGGACACCGGGGAGACCGGGGCACCCGCCTGGATCCGGGAGGGCACGGGCTGGGGAGGTGGGGCTCGTGGGAGCGGTGGGCGCGTCGAGGACGGGTGCTTGCGGGAGGATGCTCGCGGGAGGACGCCCGCGAAGGCGGGACTCGCGGGGCGGGGGCTAGTGCCTCGGGTCCGTGACGTAGGTGCCGCGGCCCTGGACACTGACGATCAGGTCGCGGTCGCGGAGTTCGGCCATGGCCCGGCGGATGGTGAGGTACGCCACGCCCCAGTCGGCGGCCATGGCGCGTTCCGCCGGCAGGCGGTGACCCGGTTGCCACGACCCGTCCTCGATGTGGGCCGCGACCCAGTCCGCGATCTGTATGTAGATCGGCACCGGGCCCTCGTGCACGATGTCGGGGCCTTGATCATCCACGAGAACCAACCGTAGGGCACGGTTGACCTGCGATTACGCATGTAAGGCTTCACACATGCATGTATTGCTATGTAAGGTGGAATCCAGTCGGACAGTGCGTGATCGCCCAGGCCGTCCCCGTGACGTCCCCCGGACGCCGTCGTGACGTCCCGGGGCCGCCCGTGTGATGTCCCGGGACGTCCCCGTGACGTCTCGGGAACGGCGTCTTCCCGGGCCGGGCGTTCACGTCCCGGACCGGACGTTCATGTCGGCGTTCACGTCCCGGGCGTTCACCGCCCCTTCGTCAGATCGGTCGTCCCCGCATGGCATCAGGAGTTCCCGCATCCACATCACCGGAAAGGGGTGCGCAGTGACGTGATGGACCCCCATCTGCGCGTGTTCGCCAACATCGAATCGCTCCAGGCCGACTTCCCCGGCTTCGTGATCTGGGGTGAGACCATCCGGGGCCGGTTGGCCTACGTCGCCCAGGCGCTCGACGGGGACACCAATCCCCGCGTGGTCACGTCCAGCAGCCTGGACCGGCTGCGGGCCCGGCTGGAGGAGCCGGTCGCGACGTCGGACCCGGCCAAGCCGAACGTCGCGCGCATCTACGACTACCTGCTCGGGGGCACGACCAACTTCGCCGCCGACCGGGCCGAGGCGGCCCGGCTGCTGGCCGCGGATCCGCGGCTACCGGAGCTGGCCCGGCAGAATCGCGCCTTCCTCACCCGGGCGGTCACGTACGCGGCCGAACGCGGCGTCCGCCAGTTCATCGACGTCGGCGCGGGCCTGCCGGCCAGTCCCAGCACGCACGAGATGGCCGAGACCGTGGTGCCGGACGCCCGCGTCGCCTACGTCGACCACGATCCCGTCGTCGTCTCGCACGCCCGTGGCCTGGTGCCGCGCAGCGCCAGGATCGTCGCGGTGCCGGGCGACCTGCGGGAACCGGAGGCGATCGTGGAGGATGCGGCGCTGACCAGCCTCATCGACCCCGCCGAACCCGTCTGCGTGCTGCTGGTGGCCGTCCTGCACTTCCTCGACGCCGCCGCCGCCCGCCACGCGGCCGCGACGTTCGCCGGGGCCATGGCGCCGGGCAGCTACCTGGTGCTGTCCGTCGGCCAGGCCGCTCCCGGCCGGGTCACCAGCATGCGCCGCGCCTACACGGCGGCCCGGCTGCACCACCACAGCCGGGCAGGCATCGAGAGCTTCTTCGCCGGCCTGGACCTGCTGCCCCCCGGCCTCACCGACGCCCGCGCCTGGCCGGACCCGCCGGGCACGCCGGACCCGCCGGACCCGCCGGGCACGATCGAGCCGACCGAAACGGCCCGCGAGGCCACCGTCATCTGCGGGGTGGGCCGCAAAGCGGGCCGCGGGCGCTAGGCGGGGGTGGACAGGGAAAGGCCGAAGCGGCCGCCGCGGTCGGTCCACCATTCCCGTAGCGTGAAGCCGGCGGCGGCGAGTTCGGCGGTCACACCCTCCTGGCGGAACTTGGCCGACACCTCGGTGCGCATCTCCTCGCCGTCGGCGAACTTTGCGGTCAGGGCGATGCCGGGGACGTGCACCGGCTGCGCGGTCGCCGCGCGCAGCCGCATCTCGATCCACTCCTGCTCCGCGTCCCAGGCAGCCACGTGCTCGAACATGTCCAGGTCGAAGTCGGCGCCCAGCTCGGTGTTCAGCACGGCTAGCACGTTCTTGTTGAAGGCCGCGGTCACCCCGGCCGCGTCGTCGTACGCCGCGAGCAGCACCGCCGGGTCCTTGACCAGGTCGGTGCCGAGCAGCAGGCTGTCACCCTCGGCCAGGCTGGCGCGGATCCGGGCCAGGAACGCGGCGCGCTGCGCGGGCAGCAGGTTGCCGATCGTGCTGCCCAGGAACGCGACCAGCCGGGGTGCCCCACCCACGTCCCGCGGGGGCAGGCCGAGCTGGTGCTCGAAGTCCGATACCACAGCGCGCACCTGCAGCCCCGGGTACTCGCTAAGCAGGGCGCGCGCCGCAGCCACCAGCGCCGGCTCGCTCACGTCGACCGGAACGTACGTCCGCAGGGTGCCCGCCGACCGCAGCGCGTCGATCAGCAGCCGCGTCTTCTCCGACGACCCCGACCCCAGCTCGACCAGGGTCCCCGCCCCGCTGAGCGCGGCGATCTGGCCGGCCGTGACGCCCAGGATCTGCCGCTCGGCGCGGGTGGGGTAGTACTCGGGCAGACCGGTGATCTTCTTGAACAGTTCGCTGCCGGCCGCGTCGTAGAACCACTTCGGCGGCAGGGACTTCGGGACCGCGGTCAGCCCCGCCCGCGCGTCCGCCCGCAGGGAATCGGCCAGAAAGCCCTCGGGCAGCCGGCGTTCGACGTGCAGCGGAGTCGTCATTGACCCGGGTTCCTTCCGTTCTGGGCATCGCTGGCCATACCTTGGGTAACGCTGGCCGCGCCTTGGGGGAAACTGGCTGTGCCTGGGGGAAAAGCGGCCGTGCCTGGGGGAAATGCGGCCGCCATGCCGTCGGGGAAACTCGCGCGCCGTACTCGTTCGGCGGTGTCGGCCGTGACCTCCTCGGGCACCTCCAGCGGGCTGACCACGACGCTGGCCGTGGTCGCGGCGAGCAGTGAACGGTCCGGCACCTCGGTCCAGCCGGGGTCGTCGTCGGCCGGCTCGGACGCGACGGTGACGCTGTCGCCGCCGTCCCGGCTGGCGCGCCGGTACCAGAGTGAGTGACCGGCCGCGGTCGCGGCGATCATCTGGCCGTCGGTCAGCAGGAAATTGAACCGGCCGGTTACCTGGGCCACGTCGAGCAGCCCGGTCACCGTGGCCAGCGCCTCGTCGGGTGCGGCGCCCGATCGCAGCCGGTTCAGCGTCAGCGCCCACAGCAGCGCCGAATCGACCCGCGCGGCCAGTTCCAGCAGCTCCAGCGGGCTCAGGCTGGCGGCCAGGCCCGCGGCGGTGCCGGGCCAGCCCACGAGCGCGCCGTTGTGGCTGAACAGCCAGTGGTCTGCGCCGTACGGGGAGCAGGCCGACGCGCCCGGCTCGGTCCCCGCGCTGGCGTCGCGGACCGCGGCGAGCAGTGCGCCGCTGCGCGTCACCCGGGTCAGGTCCGCGAAGGAGGGGTCGGCCCAGATCGGCCCCGCGTGCCGGTAGCGGGCCGGGATCGGGTCACCGTCGGCGTACCAGCCGACGCCGAACCCGTCCACGTTCATCGTCCCGCTGTTGCGCATCATCCGCGGCGCCCACGCCTGCCGGTACAGGCCGTACGGCGGGTCGATGATCGCCTCCCGCAGCGTGACCGGCGGCCCCAGGTACGCGATATGGCGGCACATCAGGAGGCCTCCGGGGTGGCGGAACGCGCCGTGCGGAAGCCCGCGAAGATCTGACGCCGGATTGGGTAGTCCCAGTTCCGGAACGTGCCGCGGCAGGCGACCGGGCTGACCGCGAACGATCCGCCGCGCAGCACCTTGTACTCGCGGCCGAAGAACACCTCCGAATACTCCCGGTACGGCCAGGCCTGGAAGCCGGGGTAGGGCAGGAAGTCGCTGGCCGTCCACTCCCAGACGTCCCCGACGAGCTGGCGCGCCCCGGACGGCGCGGCCCCCGCCGGAAACGACCCGGCCGGAGCGGGCCGCAGGTGCCGCTGGCCCAGGTTGGCGCGTTCCGGGGCCGGCGCGTCGTCGCCCCACGGGAACCGGCGGGAGCGCTCCGTCGCGGGGTCGAACCGCGCGGCCTTTTCCCATTCGGCCTCGGTAGGCAGGCGCCGGCCCGCCCAGCGCGCGTAGGCGTCGGCCTCGTACCAGCACACGTGCAGCACCGGCTCGGCGGGCGGGACCGGCCCGGTGACGCCGAACACGGTATGGACCCATTGGCCGCCCTCGCGTTTCCAGGTCATCGGCGCGGCCAGCCCGGCCCGCTGCCGGTGCTCCCAGCCGTCCGCGGTCCACCACCGCGGGTCGTCATAGCCCCCGTCGGCGAGGAACGCGGTGTACGCGGCGTTGGTGACCGGCGTCGTGTCGATGAAGAACGACGGCACCTGCACCGTGTGGGCGGGCCGTTCGTTGTCCAGGGCCCAGGGCTCGCTGGACGTGCCCATCGTGAACGGGCCGCCCGGCACGGAGACCTCGGCCGGGAGGCTGATCGCGTCGGCGGGCGGGGCCGCGGGCAGCGGCGCGGCCAGCACCGGTGGCCCCTTCCGGAGCTGGTGGGTGATCAGCATCGTCTCATCGTGCTGCTGCTCGTGCTGGACGATCATGCCGTACGCGAAGCCGCCGGTGACCAGGCGTGGCCCGCTGAAGCGGGTCACCTCCAGCAGGTCGAGCACCCGGCCGCGGACGTCGGACGCGTATCTGCGGGCCTCGCGCGGCGCGAGCAGCGGCAGGGAGGGGCGCTGCGCGCGCGGGTGCTCGAACGCGTCGTAGAGCGGGTCGATCTCCGGGTGGATCGGGTCCTGGCCGCCGACCGCGCGCAGCAGCCACATCTCCTCCTGGTTGGCGATGTGCGCCAGGTCCCAGACCAGCGGGGACATCAGCGGCGAATGCTGCCGGGTCAGGTCGGCCCCGTCCACGCAGCCGGTCAGCGCGGTGGTGCGGTCCCGGGCGGCGGTCAGGGCGGCGGCGATCTCCGAACGCAGGGCCTCTGTTCCTTCGGCGGTCAAGGCATCCCCTCGAGTTGGTCGTCGGCTGGGCATCGGCATCTGGTCACGTATCGTTCGGCAAACTCGGCGACGCGGCAGCGGATCTCTGCGGGGGCACCGGCCCGGCCGAGGGCCGCGTCCGCCGCCTCGAAGCACTGCTGGCTGGCCAGGGCGAGCACCGGATCGGCCGGGCCGTCCCGCGCCGCCCGCAGCCACGGGTTCCCCTTCGGCGCGCCGTTACTCCCGCGATGGCCGTTGTGCCCGGTGCTGTTCACGCCGGGCGGGCCACCGATCCGGGAATTGCTTCTGCCGAACGGGCCGCGGGAGGGCTTGGCCCCCGCTGCACCGTTTTCGTGGCCGTTCCACAGCGGCTCGGCCGCGGCCATGGCGGCGTCGGCGGCGCGCGGATCCTCCAGCAGGGCCCAGGCGACCGCGGCCGGGACGATCCAGCCGTCCCCGGGCTGCGCGTCGATCATCCGCAGCTCCAGGTGGCCGCGCGGGCGTACCGGGGGGAACAGCGTGGACAGGTGGTAGGTGAGGTCGTCGACCGTGGGCGGCCGGTCGGTATACCGGTGCTCACGCTCTCCGTCGCAGCCCCGGCCACCGGCCCAGCCGCGGAGCCAGCCCCGGAACGTCAGCCCGGGCGGCGCGGCCCAGGAAGGTGGTACGCGGCCGGACGGCGATCCGGGACGGCGCATCAACATCAGCTCGGCGTCCAGCGCGTAGGCGGTGTAGGCGTCGCGCGGGTCACCGTCGGTGAGTGGTGGCTGGGTGCGTCCCGGGTCGAGGTGGCCCCAGACCTCCTGGCGGGTGGAGCGCCAGCCGGACGGCCGTCCCTGCCGCAGCGCGGAGTTGGCGAACGCTGCCACCAGCACGGGGCCGATGCGGTTCGCGAGGCGCCAGCGCCAGCGGTAACCGCCGGTGGCCGTGGTGTCCTGCCCGGCGTCCAGGCAGACCTGCACCGACGCCGTGTTGCACATCATCTCGCGGCCCCAGGGACCGCTGCGGTCGAAGAACTCCTCCATGGCCGCATAGCGGGGCAGTTCCAGTACGCGGCGGGGAGAGCGGAGCGGATCGAAGCCGTAGCCCTGCAGGGCCAGGCCCGCGTGCCCGACGGCCTCGCGGAGGGTGGTCATCTCGCGGCGGACGGCCGTCACGCACTCGCCGAGGCTGTCGGCGGGGGCGGAGCTGAGTTCCAGCTGGCCACCGGGCTCAGTGGTGAGCATGCTTCCGGTGAGCAGTGCGGCGGGAGAGGGGAGGACGGCTGGGGCGGTGAGATCGGCAACGGCCGGGAAGATGCGCTCCGCCGGGACGGGGAGCGCGGCATCGCGGGCATCGCGGACGAGCCACTCGAGTTCGACGCCGACCCGCCTCGGCGGCCCGGTCTTGAAACAGATGCCGTGGACGTGCGCCTCGGCCTGGTCCTCGGTCAGTATGTGGTCCAGCGGACCGCTGTCCAATGGATTGCTGTCCAGCGGTTCATCACCCAGCCAGGTCACCGGCACTCCGTCCGTCGTGGTGAGCAGAGATAGAGATACAGTGGCCGGAACGTAACCCGGGGGTCTGGCAAAACGGGGCCAGGCCCGGCGGAGCCGGGCCAAACCAGGGCCCCCGGCGCCTGCGCTGGCCAGCCGGGTGATGCCGTTCCCGTTCCTGATCAGGAGCTATGCTCCGTTTCTGATGGCCGCGTGCCGGTCACGGTAACAACCATGCCACACCACCCCCAATTCCCCTTACGAGGGGCGGTTTGGGATGCTAAGGCGCGTTATGTGGGTTGATCTACGGTGCGGCGAGGCAGGCCCGCATGAGGGTATGGGCGGCGATGGTCGCGGCTGTCCGGGCGAGCAGGCCCCAGAAGGTATGCGCGCCGTGGCGGGCCAGCTCCATCTGGTCGGTGATCTCCTTGAAGGTGGTCTCGATGCGGTTGCGCCACTGGGCGATGACCTTCTGCAGGATCGCCGGCATGGTCTTGCGCTGGTCCCTGGTGGGCGGGACCAGCACTGCGGTGCCGCGGGCAGCCTGGGACGCGGCGAACGCCTTGCCGTTGAACCCCTTGTCCGCGAGCAGGTCGCGGGGCGGCGGCCCGGCTTCCAGCAGGTCGGTGCCCACGTCACGCTCGCTGACGGCGGCGGGCACGATGCTCCAGGCCCGCACGATGCGGCTGCCCAGGTCGGTCTTGGCCGCCAGGCGGAAGCCGTAGAACCACTCGGCGTGCGCGGCGTCGCGGCCGAACCGGGCATGCAGGCCATTGGGGCCGGTCCAGCCGTCGGGGCCGCGGACCCGGGAGGCGTGCTTGACCGGCAGCGCGCTGGTGTCGATCTGCTGGCAGTCGTCTTCGGGCAGGCGGGCCGCCAGCGCCGCGCGGAACTGCTCGAACGCGCCCCACAGCCAGCGGGCCCGCCGGTTGAGCTCGCTTTGGTGCGGCAGTACCGGGAACAGGTGCGCCCAGTCGCGGGCCACCTCGGCGAGGAACCCGGCCTCGCTGCGGCGGCCCAGCAGCACGCGCACCTGGGTGATCGCCAGGATCTCCGCGTCGGAGCAGCCGGGCGCCGGCCCGGGCCGCGCCGGGATGACGATGGCCCTGGCCTTGATCGCATCATCGATCAGCACGTAGACGTAGACGAACAGGTCTTCGGTTGGCAGCATGGGGGTGGCCTCTGCGGGACAAGGGTTTCAGCTACCACTTGTCTGCCGCAGGGGCCATCTCATGATCAACGCGACGCGCCGTGATCAACCCACATAACTCGCCTAAGGGGTTCCCCGGACAGGGCCGGGGGGCGCTATCAGGTCCCACCGGTGGCGCGGACTGTGATCCGGCCCTTCTGCCCCGCCTGCTCGCCGGTGGGCTCGTTCACCGTGCCTGCACCCATTTTTTTTCTCCCATCTGTGGCGGCCCATCCCGCCGTAATCGCCTGCTCAGGTCCGTTCGGCATCATCGCCGGCGCCAACCCGCTGAGACCGCCGTTCGGCGCGGCGGTCACCGAGCACTTGCCGTCGTGCTTCATTATTGACAGCAGCACCGCGAGTCCCGCCGTCCGTGCGATCTGTACGTGCTTGATGACACGCCGTAATCATCCAGATGACAGCGCGTGGTCGGGGGCTCTGGCAGGATGGAAAAACGATGAAGGTGCCGTCCGTAAAGATCCCGGTTTTCCGCCCTGGCAAGTCCGATGAACTGCCCGGGGTGGTCGCTGCCGCGCGCCTGGACCGCCGGACGAAGAACCTCACCAGGCGGCTGTGTCCCGGCGACATCGCCATCATCGACCATACCGACCTGGACCGGGTCGCCGCCGACGCCCTGATCAGCCGGAAGGTGGTCGCCGTGGTGAACGCGGCGGTCAGCATGAGTGGCCGCTACCCGAACCTCGGCCCGCAGCTGCTGATGGACGCCGGCATCCCGCTCGTCGACGACGTCGGGCAGGACGTGTTCAGCCGGGTGCACGAGGGCGCGACCGTCCGGCTCGACGGCGACACCCTCTACCTCGGCGAGCAGGTCGTCGCCAAGGGAACGCCGCAGACGGCCGAATCGGTCACCGCGATGATGGCCGAAGCGCGGGCCGGGATCGTCACCCAGATCGAGGCATTCGCCGCGAACACCATGGAGTTCCTCAAGCGTGAGCACGAACTCCTGGTCGACGGCGTCGCGCTGCCCGATCTGCGCACGGCGATGGACGGCCGCCACGTGCTCGTGGTGGTCCGCGGCTATCACTACCGCGAGGACCTGGCGACGCTGCGGCCTTATATCCGTGAGTACCGGCCGGTGATGATCGGCGTCGACGGCGGCGCCGACGCGCTGCTCGAAGCCGGGTACATACCCGACGCCATCGTGGGTGACATGGATTCGGTCACCGACGAGACGCTGCGCTGCGGTGCCGAACTCATCGTGCACGCCTACGCCGACGGGAACGCGCCGGGCCTGATCCGCATCAAGGAGCTCGGCCTGACCGCGGCCGTCTGCCCGGCCGCCGGCACCAGCGAGGACGTGGCCCTGCTCCTCGCCGACGGCAAGGGCGCAAGCCTGATCGTGGCGGTCGGTACGCACTGGACCCTCGAGGAGTTCCTCGATAAGGGCCGGTCAGGGATGGCGAGCACGTTCCTGACCCAGCTCCGGGTCGGTACCAAGATCGTCAACGCCAAGGGCGTCAGCCGGCTGTACCGCAGCAGGATCTCCGGCTGGGCCCTGATCGTGCTGGCGCTGGCCGCCGCCGTAACCGTGCTCGTCGCGGTGGCCGCCTCGCCCGCCGAGCCCATCCTCATCAGATACTTCGACGCAACGTGGCATTCGTTCGTCTCCTCGCTGACCGGACTCTTTAAGTGATCGATTTTCGCTACCACCTCGTCTCCATCGTCGCGGTTTTCCTGGCTCTCGCCGTGGGCATCGTGCTGGGCTCAACCGAGCTGCGCGGTGCCGCGTTCACCGCGCTGGACCGCACCTCCAGCGCGCTGAGCGCGAAGCTCAACGCGGCCAACAACGAGAACAGCGCGCTCCAGCAGGAGGTCGCCGGGGACCGCGCCTTCGCGCAGGCGGCCGAGCCGGTGCTGCTGGCGCACCTGCTCGACGGCAAGCGCGTCGTCGTCATCACCGCTCCGGGCGCGCCAGCCGGTGTCGCCAACGGCATCACGACCGCCCTCGGCGGCGCGGGCGCGACCGTCAGCGGGCAGGTCGCCCTGTCGGCCAAGTTCGCCGACACCAGCGCCAGCAACCTGAGCCTCCTCGACCAGCTCACCCAGCGGGTGGTGCCGTCGGGCCTGACCCTGGCCAACGGGACCCCGCAGCAGCAGGCGGCGCAGGTGCTGGCCAGCGCGCTGGTGTCGGCGGGCTCGTCGTCCGGCGGCGGGTCCGGCGGGTCCGGCGGGTCCGGCGGGTCCGGCGGGTCCGGCGGGTCCAGCGGGTCCTCGGGAAGCAGCCAGGCCGCCCAGACGATCTTGTCGAGCTACTCGGCCGGCCAGTTCATCACGGTCACCGGCCAGCCCGCCCAGGGCGCGACGCTCGCCGTCATCGTGACTCCCGCCAGCATCCCGGCGGCCGGCAACTCCGATCCGGCCAACCAGGCGATCGTGGCGCTGGCGCAGGAATTCGGCACCGGCAGCCAGGCCACCGTGGTGGCTGGTCCGTCCGCCGCGTCGGGCCAGGGCAGTGCCATCTCGGCCGTGCGGTCCAGCGGGGCCGCGAACAACGCGTCCACCGTGGACAACGCGGACCAGGTCACCGGCCAGATCGTCGCCGTTCAGGCGCTGCATCAGCAGCTGAACGGGCACAAGCCGGGCAGCTACGGTATCCAGTCGGACGCGAACTCCGCCGGGCCCAGCCCGGCGCCCACCCCGGCGCCCACCCCGAGTGCCTCGCCGTCCGCGAGCACCAAGACCACCTCCGCGAAGGGAAAGAAGTAATGGCCAACGCCCGGCGAGCTGTCGCCCCCGCCGTCACGGCGGCGGTTACGTGGGCGGTTGCATCGGTTGGGGCGGCCGCCGCCGCGCGCGCCGCGTACACGGCCCTCACCCGGAACCCGCCGGGCGGTGCGGAACGGTGGACGCGGACGAACCACCGGGGTGAGCCGGTCACGCTGCTGGAAGGCCCGGCGGTCGCGCTCGCCGGCGCGCTCGCCGTCTCGGCCGCCCCCGGGATTCCGGCCCGGTCCCGGGCCGCCCTGGTGGCCGCCGCGGCCGGGGCGGCCGCGTTCGGCGGCTACGACGACCTTGCCGGATCGGGGGACCGCAGCGGGTTCCGCGGCCACCTCGGTGCCCTGGCGCACGGCCAGGTCACGACCGGGGCGGTGAAGATCGGCGGCATCGGCGCGACCGGGGTCGCCGCGGCCGCCCTGAACGGGGGACCGGCCGCGGACGTCGCGATCAACGCGGCCCTCGTCGCCGGATCGGCGAACCTGCTCAACCTGTTCGACCTGCGGCCCGGCCGGGCCCTCAAGGTGGCCCTGGCCGCTGGCGTCCCGCTCGGGATCAGCCAGCTCGTGGCGCGTTCCGCCGGGGGGCCCCGTTCCGCCGGGTGGACGGGCCGCGCCGGCGTCGCGGCGCCGGTCGGGGCGGCCGTCGCGCTGCTGCCGGAGGACCTGGGGGAGCGGGCCATGCTCGGCGACGCGGGCGCCAACGCACTGGGCGCCCTGCTCGGCGCGGCCGCGGCCGGCGGCCTGTCCCGCCGGACCCGGATCGCCATTCTGGCCGGGGTCACCGCGCTGACCGCGGCGAGTGAGGTCGTCAGCTTCACCAAGGTCATCCAGCGGACGCCGCCGCTGCACTGGCTCGACATGCTCGGCCGCCGCCCGGCGCACGCGGCCAGTTCAGCCGGTTCGGCCAGCCCGGCCACGTCCGCTGGCGCAGCCACCCCGGGCACGCCTGCCACCCCGGGCACGCCTGCCACCCCGGGCACGCCTGCCACCCCGGGCACGCCTGCCACCCCGGGCACGCCTGCCACGCCTGCCACGACTGCCACGACTGCCACGCCGGGCACGACTGCCACGCCGGGCACGACTGCCACGCCGGGCACGCCTGCCACGCCGGGCACGCCTGCCACCGCGGGCACGCCGGCCACCCCGGACCCGACCGTTCCCACGCAGCGCGGGCCGCACGTTACGTCCCACGGGGCCTCCGAACACAACAAGTCCCACGAGGCCCCCGAGCACAACGCACGGGCTGCACCGCCCTTCCCGTGACCGCGCCGGTGGCCGAGCGGGGGTCAGCTCGGCAGCCCGGCACGGGGATCGGCCGGGCCGCCGCGGTCATTGGCGTGCTCACCGTGGTGTCCGGCGTCATCGGTTTCGGGCGCCAGCTCGTCTTCGCCCATAGCGTCGGGGCCAGCTGTGTCGGCACCGCCTACACGACCGCCAACCAGGTGCCGAACATCATCTACGACATCGTGCTCGGCGGCGCGCTGACCAGCGCGGTGGTGCCCGTGCTGGCCGGCCCGGCGGCGCGGGCCGCGGACGGGACACCGGGCGGATCGGCGGAGGCCCAGCGGATCGCGTCGGCCCTGCTGACCTGGGCGATGCTGCTGCTCGTGCCCGCCGCCGCGGTAATCGCGCTGATCGCCGGGCCGCTGACCGCGCTGCTCATCCCGGCCGCGCGCGGCTGCGGGCACGCCGCCACGCTGGCGCTCAGCGCGCGGATGCTGGTCGCGTTCGCGCCGCAGATCCCGCTCTACGGCCTCGCGGTCGTGCTCTACGGGATCCTCCAGTCCCACCGCCGTTTCACCGCCCCGGCGCTCGCGCCCATCCTGTCCAGCGTCGTGGTGGCGGGCGCGTACGCCGGCTTCCAGGTCCTCGGCAACGGTTACCAGAACCGGCCTGGCGCGCTCCCGTCCAGTGCGGAACTGACCCTGGCGCTGGGCACCACCGCGGGGGTGGCGGCCCTCGCCCTCACCGCGGGCGTTCCGGTCGGCCGGCTCCGGCTGGGGCTGCGGCCCGCGCTGCGCTTCCCGGACGGCGTCGCGGCGCGGGTGCGCGGGCTGGCCGTGGTGGGCGTGATCACGCTGATCGCCCAGGACCTGTCGACGGTCGCCGCGATCGTGCTCGCCAACGGCCATGGCGAGGGCGGCGCGCTCGTCCTGTACAGCTACGGCTGGCAGGTCTTCTTCATCGTGTACGCGGTCCTCGCGGTCCCCGTGGCCACCAGCGCGTTCCCGGTCCTGTCCGCGCGCGCCGGCGACGAGACCCCGGCCGCCCGGGCGGAATTCGGCGCCACCAGCGCCGCCGCCAGCCGCGCGGTCATGCTCATGTCCTGGCTGGGGGCCGCGGTGCTGGCCGGCGCGTGCGTACCGCTGGCCCGCGTGTTCGCCACCCACGACGTCGCGCAGGCCGGCCAGCTCGCCGCCGCGCTCGCCCTGTTCGCCCCGGGCCTGGTCGGCTACGGGCTGGCCGCGAACCTGTCCCGGGTCATGTTCGCCGCCGGGCGCAGCCGGATGACGGCCGTCGCGCTGGCCGGGGGCTGGCTGCTGGTCATCGTGGCCGACGTCGCCATCGTCCCGTTCGTGCCGCGGTCCTGGGTCGTTCCCGCGCTCGGCCTGGGCACTACGGTCGGGCTGTCCGCGGCCGGGATCGCGCTCGCCGCCACCGCGGGCCGTGCGCTCGGGCGCGCCGCGCTGCGGGGCGTTCCCCGGGCCACGCTCGCTGGCCTGGGCGGTGGCCTGGCGGGGGCGGCAGCGGGCGCGGGGGTGTCCGCGGCTCTGCCGGTGCACGGTTTCCTGCCGAACGCCGCCGTCACGGTGCTGGCGTGTGCCGTGGCCGCGCTGGTGTTCTCCGGCGTGACGCTGCTCGCCGACGGCGGGGACCTTCGCGCCGTGGCCGGCCGCCTGCTCGGCCGGGTCCGCGCCCCGCGCCCGCGGGCCGGGAGATGAGGGGAAAGCGACGCCGGTGAAGGTGGCGTTCGTGCTCGGCACGACGGCCGGCGGCACCGGACGGCACGTGCAGATGCTGGCGGCCGGGTGCGTGGCCCGTGGCATCCAGGCCGAGGTCTTCGCGCCGGGGGAGACGCAGCGCGCGTTCGTGTTCGGCCCGGGCGTGACCGTCCGGACCGTTGAGTTCGCCGACCGGCCCCGCTCGCGCGACGGGTGGGCGGTGCTGCGGCTGCGCCATCTGATCACCGGCTCCGGCGCGGGCACGGTGCACGCGCACGGGCTGCGGGCCGGCGCGCTGGCGGCGATCGCGCTGGCGTTCATCCCGCCCCGGCGCCGGCCGCCGCTGGTGGTCACCGTGCACAACGCGCCGCCCGCGGCCGGCGCGGCCGGCGCGATCTACCGGGCGCTGGAACAGGTCGTCGTGCGCGGCGCGGCCACGGTGCTGTGCGTCTCCGGCGACCTGGAGGAGCGGATGCGCCGGGCCGGGGCACGCGACGTCGGGCGTGCCCTGGTCCCGTCGCCCGAAGTTCCGCCGGACGGGGTGCCCGGGACCGGTCCTTCTGCCGGGCCTGCTGCCGGGCCGGGCTCCCGCGCCGGCGGCGGTCCTCCCGCCGGGTCCGGTCCCCTTGGCGACGCCGGCTCCCACGGCACCGGCGCGGTCCGGGCGGTCCGGGCGGTCCGGGCGGAGCTGACCGGCGGCACCGGCCGGCCCGTCGTCCTGGCCGTGGGGCGGCTCGCCGAGCAGAAGGACTTCGCCAGTCTGATCGAGGCCGCGCGGCAGTGGCAGGACCTCGTCCCCGCGCCGCTGCTCGCCATCGCCGGGGCCGGCCCGCTGGCCGGATCCCTGGCCGCGCGCGCCGCACCGCTCGGCCCGGCGGTGCGGTTCCTCGGCCCGCGCCCGGACGTGCCCGCCCTGCTCGCCGCGGCCGGCGTGTTTGTCCTGCCCAGCCGGTGGGAGGGCCAGCCGCTCATCCTCCAGGAGGCATTGGGCGCCGGGTGCCCGATCGTGGCCAGCCGGGCCGGCGGCATCCCGGATCTGACCGGCGAGGACGGCGCGCTGCTGGTCTCGCCGGGCGACGTGGACGCGCTGGCCGCGGCGATCCGCCGGGTGCTCACCGACGACGCGCTCGCGCAGCGCCTCAGAGCCGCCGCCCGGGAGCGCGCGCAGGCGCTGCCCTCGCAGGACGACGCGATCGACGCCGCGCTGGCCACCTACCGCCGTTTCACCACCGCCGCGACCCCGCGGTCCCATGATCGGCGCCGGTTTTCCGCACCAGGTGCGGAAAACCCACGCCGATGACGCTGTCAAGGCGCTGACCGTTGACGCCACTGAGGTTCATTGATCGAGCGTCTGGGAGCGCACTTCGAGGGCGTCCTCCGCCATTGGCCGCCGTCGCACGCGCCCGGAGAGGACGGCCTGCTGCGCGACTCCGCCATGTTCTCGGTTATCGCCTCCGAATGGCCGGCCACGAAGACCACCTTGCGCCGTCGCCTGGCCCACACCAGCCATCGCGAAATTGCCACGTGACGAATTGCCCGCCGGGTCAGGCCCGGGCCGGTCGTCAGCTGATCACTGGAACGCTCAGGGGATAGCGGTTCAGGGTGGCGCCAGCCAGTCGCCCGCGACCGCCCGCGCGAGTTCTTCCAGCAACGGGCCAGGGCTGGCCATGCAGCGCCCGGTGTCCGGCTCGATGCTGGTAAGCGCGTAAGCGGCGGCGATCCCGGCCTCGCTGAGCTGCGCGGCAGAAAGCGAACAACGGCCGGCGACCGCGACCACCGGTGTTCCGGGGGACGCGGCTGCCGTCGCCCGGGACACCCCCAGCGCCGCCTTGCCGCGCAGCGTCTGCGCGTCCAGCGATCCCTCGCCCGTGATCACCAGGCTGGCGCCCGCCGCGCGTTCGGCAAAGGACACCAGTTCCAGCACCACCTCGATGCCCGGCCGCATCCGCGCGCCCAGAAGGGCCAGCGCCGCAAACCCGAGCCCGCCCGCGGCCCCCGCCCCCGGCCGGTTCCGGAAACCCTTACCCAGCGCCTTCTCGACCAGGTCGGCCCACCGGGTCAGGCCCTGCTCCAGAACCGCGATGCCGGCCGGGGACGCGCCCTTCTGCGGACCGTAGACCGCCGCCGCCCCGTCGGGGCCGAGCAGGGGATTGTCCACGTCGCTGGCCAGCACCACCGCCACGCCGGACAGGTCCCGCAGGCCGGTCAGGTCCAGCCCGGCCAGCCCGGCCAGCGCGGCGCCGCCCGGCGCGACCACCTGGGCGCCAGCATCCAGCAGCCGGCCGCCGAGGGCCGCGATCAGGCCGGCGCCGCCGTCGGTGGTGGCGCTGCCGCCCAGGCCCAGCACGATGCGGCGGGCGCCCGCGCCGGCCGCGGCCGCGATGAGCTCGCCGACCCCGTAACTCGTCGCGGTCAGTGGCCGGGGACGGCCGCCGGGCAGCCGGCTGAGCCCGCAGGCCTGCGCCGCCTCGATGACCGCCACGTCACCGCAGACCGCGAACGCCGCGGTCACCGCTTCGCCAGCGGGCCCGCTGACCCGCAGGTCAATCCGCCGGTAGCCAGCCGCGACCGCCGCGTCCACCGTGCCGTCCCCGCCGTCGGCCACCGGCACCTCGTCGGTCAGCCCGCCCGGGATGGCCGCCGCCAGTCCCCGCGCCACGTGCGCGGCCACCTCCGGCGCGGACAGCGAGCCCTTGAACTTGTCCGGAGCTATCAGGACACGACGCATGCTGGCCTATCTGACCTGGGGCAGCAATGCGGTGGGGGAAGCGGGATGGGAGAGTTCCCGGCGCCCGGCGTCTGTCGCATGACACCGACGCTAGTGCGTCAAACGAGCGCTAGCGCGAGCCGATCGGGGCATGGGCCAAGGGCGCCTGGGCACAGGTGGTGGTTATCACCGATGACACCGACCTATCCGGGAGCATTGCCCCGCAGGATCGTGACGACCTCTGCCCGTGGCTGACCGACGGGCCAAGCTCGCACAGTGGGACATCCTCTGCGTTTGCCAAGCTGGACCGGCTGACCCGTTCGGTGCGCGACTTTGACGACCTGCGCATCTGGGCAAACGAGAACGGGAAGTGCCCGAGGTACGCGTGATCGTTGACAAGGTGCTCGCTGGTCAGTCCGTGTTTGTGCCACACTCCAGGCCAGTCGTCGAACACGCCATAAGCCTGAAGATCGGTCTGACCCGATTCCATGAGTAAGCCGGTGACACGCTCGTGTAAATGCCGATAGGTGCCGCTCTGGCCTGGGATGATGATCGCTGCCAAGTGATGACCAGCCCAGCGGAGAGGACACCTATCTGGTGAGCAGGATACGTGCTGGTGGCAAGCGGCGTCAGCAGGTGCGGGCCGGCGCGCCGGATGCGGCGCTGACGCCGAACGCGGGGATGGCCGCGATCAGCGAGTTGTGTGACCGGCTGGACGTGACCGGGGCGCTGGATGCGGCGGTCGGCCCGGTCAAGCAGCGGGATCGCGGGTTCGGGGCCGGGGAGCTGCTGGCCGGGCTCGCGGCGGCGCAGCTGGCCGGGGAGGACTTCCTGGCCGGGCTGGACCGCCAGCGCGGTGATGCGGCGGGCCAGCTGATCACCCCGGTGCCGGGGCTGGCGTCCACGACCGCGGCGGGCCTGGCCCGGCGGATCACTCCCGCCCAGTGGACAGCGGTTGAGCGTGGCCTGGCGGCGGTGACCGGGCGGATGCTGGACCTGCTGCCCGCGGAGCGGGCCGCGGCGCTGGCCGGCGGCCCGGTCACGATCGACCTGGACACCACCGACGTGGAGGTCTACGGCCGGAAGAAGCGCGGCGTGGCGTATAACCATCAGGGCCAGCGGGTGGGCCTGCCGCACGTGGCGGCCTGGGCCGAAGCCGAGATCGTGCTGGCCGCCGACTTGGGCGACGGCACCGATGACCCGCGCGCGACCGCGCCGGATCTGCTGCGCCGTGCGCTGGCCGCCCTGCCCGCGGCGGCGCGGGCTTCGGGCCGGGTGGCGATGCGCGCCGACGCCGGCTACTTCGCCGGGCAGCTGGCCCGCGCCGCCCACGACGCGAAGATCGCGTTCGCGATCGGCGCCAAGCGGATCGCGCCGTTGTGGCGGCTGCTGGCCGGGATCGCCGAGGACGACTGGCATGACGCCATTGACATGGACGGCGCGCAGGTCGCCGTCGCGGAGTACTGCCCGGACTGGTGGCCGGCCAGCACCCGGCTGCTGATCCGCCGGGTCCTGCTGGATCCGGAGCAGGTCTCCGCCGACCCCCGGTCCCGCCGCCGCCGCACCCTGCGCCCGGACCAGCGGGCCCTGCCGTTGCCTGAGCTGGCCGGTGCCGGGGCGATCTACGCTTACTCGTTCATCGTGACCAACCTGGACGTGACTGCCCCGGCCAAGGCGATAGCGGTGGAGCACTGGTACCGGCACCGCACCACGGTGGAGAACATCTTCCGCGACAGCAAGCTCGGCGCCGCCTTGCGGCACCTCCCCTCCGGATACCCCCAGGTCAACCTGGCCTGGATGTGGGGCGCGCTGCTCGCCGCGACCATGGCCGCCTGGCTGCACCAGCTCACCGCCATCACCGCCGGCGAGGACATCCTGGCCGGTCACGGCGTGCGCGGCGGCAAGGCCATGATCGCCACCCTGCGCTGGCGGCTGATCGCCGTCCCCGGCCGGCTGGTCCGCCACGCCCGCCACCTGATCCTGCGGCTGCCGCCCGGCCACAGCCTGCTCCCTGAGGTCCTGGCCCGGCTGCGGGAACTTCCCATCCCCGCCTGACCTGCACACCCTGAGCCCCGGCTCCCCGTCCTTATCCACGGCCTGCCAGCCCGACCCGAAGAAAGGCCCGCAGATCGCGAACCCGGCGCGGCTCCCGGGCCATTAGCATGCCCGCTACCGGGAATCCTGGCACACCAAGATCATTTAGGGGCAGGAATCAGCTCACAGCGCTATTCGCGGAATCGGGTCTGAGGTGCCCCGAGGCTTCCGGACAGTCCATCCATTAGGATGGGCGTCTGGAAAGGTGAAGTATTTTGCCCCGGCCGAAGAAGAGCTTCTCACCGGAATTCAAGGATGAAGCCGTGAAGATGGTGATCGAGACGTCGCGCCCGATAGCCAGAGTGGCAAAGGAGCTCGGGATTAACGAAGGCACCCTCGGTAACTGGGTTGCGGCCTATCGCCGTGAGCATGCCGGCGAGGAACCGCCGCTGACCGTGAATGAGCGGGCGCGGCTGCGCGAGCTTGAGCGGGAAACCCGGGAACTGAAAATGGAGCTTGAGTTTGTGAAAAAAGCCGCGGCGTACTTCGCCCGCGACCATCGGTGACCGAGAAATTCGAGTTCATCGACGCGGAGTACGCGGCTTACCAGGAATCGAGTGATGAGTACGTGCCGTCGATCGTGATGATGTGCCGGTGGATGGAGGTGTCCCGCTCGGGGTTCTATGAATGGCGGAGCGCGCCGGAATCGGCGACGGCGAGAAGGCGCGGGATACTCGCTTTGATCGTGCGGAAGTCATTCGATGACTCGGATGAGACGTACGGGTACCGGCGGGTCCACGCGGACCTGGTGGCCTGGGGCGTGCCGGCCGGGCTGGAGCTGGTGCGGTCGCTGATGCGCGAGCTGGGCTTGGAGCCCTGCCAGCCGCGGCCGTGGCGGGTCAGCCTGACCGAGGGCGACGGCCAGGAGCACGGCATTCCCGACCTTGTGAAGCGGGATTTCACCGCTGCCGCGCCGGGCGAGAAAATGGTCGGCGATATTCACCTTACTATTCCGACGTGGGAGGGGTGGCTTTACCCTGGCGACGAAGTTATAGTGACGTGACTCATACAAGAGGAGGTGTAAGTATTCGGTGATTCCGGTGGGCTGAGCGTGGCTGGCCGGCGCGGGCGACACGCTGGCGGGGCGGGTGCGGCGGTGCTGGACACAGGGACTGGTGGTGGTGCAGCCTTGGCGTGATGGCTGCGCGTACTTGTTCCCGGCCCGCTGATGAGGCGGCGTTCTGGCGTGAGCGGGCGGAGCTGCTGGAGGCACAGAACACGCGGCTGGCCGGGGAGAACGTGCGGCTGGAGGCGGAGAACGCCACGCTGGCCGCGACGGTGGCCGCGCAGCAGGAGCAGCTGGCCGCGCTGAAGCAGCGGGTGGTGACGCTGAGCCGGATGCTGTTCGGCACCTCCAGCGAGAAAGACGGCGCCGGTAAGCGGCAGGCGGGCGGGCAAGCCGCCGACGCCGGCGGCGGGGATGACGCCCCGGCAGGGGATGGCGGCGCTGCGGGCGGGCGGCGCCGGGGTCAGCGGCCGGGATCGGCCGGGCATGGGCGGCGCCGGCATGAGCACCTGGAGACCGAGGAGCAGGTCCATGACATTCCGGAGGGCGAGCGGCGCTGCCCGCGGTGCGGCCGGGCCTATGAGCTGTTCGGGGAGGATGCCAGCGAGCAGGTATCGTGGCGGGTCCGGGTGTGGCGGGTGGTGCACCGGCGGCGCAAGTACGCCCGGTGCTGCCAGTGCCCGGTGCCGGCGGTGCGGACCGCGCCCGGCCCGGCGACGCTGATTCCCAGGGGCCTGTTCACGACGGAGTTCTGCGTGAACCTGCTTGTCGCCAAGTACGCGCTCGGGCTGCCGTTCAACCGGGTGATCGCGATGCTGGCGATGCAGGGCCTGGAGGTGGCGCCGGGCACGCTGGCCGGGGTGGCCCGGCGGCTGGAGGAGCTGCTTGCGCCGCTGGCGGCCGCGATCGCCGCGCGAAACGCCGCCGCCGGGCACGCGCACGTGGACGAGACGTCGTGGCGGGTATTCGGCCAGCCCGCCGATAACGGAGGCAGCCGCTGGTGGCTGTGGGTGTTCACTGCCGCGGACACGGTGGTGTACACGATCGCGGCGTCGCGGTCGCTGAAGGTGCTCGAAGACCATTACGGCGTGCAGGCCGGCCAGCTGCCGGAGGGCCGCAGGCCGCTGGTCATCAGCTCGGACTTCTACTCGGTGTACCGGTCGTTTTCCGAGCTGGACGGCGTCACCTCCCTCTGGTGCTGGGCCCATATCCGGCGGCGGTTCATCCGGGCCGGCGACGCCCACCGCAAGGAGCTGGGCAGCTGGGCTGATGCCTGGACCGGCCGGTTCGCCGCACTATACGCCGCGCACCGCGCCCTGGCCGCCGCCCCCGGGGGCACTGGCGAGCACGCCCGGGCGGCCGCCGCGTTCGATGCGGCGCTGGAGGAGATCGACGCCTACCGCCGTATTCAGGGTCGCCGCCCGGACCTGCTGCACCCGGCCGCGGCGAAGGCGCTGGCCACCTTGGACCGCGAATGGGGCGGGCTGGTGCGCCACCGGGACTTCCCGGACCTGCCGCTGGATAACAACACCGCCGAGCGGGCGATCCGCACCCCGGTCGTGGGCCGCAAGAACTACAACGGCTCCGGCGCGGAATGGTCCGCTGACCTGGCCGGCCACGCCTGGACCGTCCTGGGCACCGCCCGGATCACCGGGCACAACCCCCGCGCCTACCTGGACGCCTACCTGCAGGCCTGCGCCGCAAACGGCGGCAAGCCGCCGGCTGGGCAGGCCCTGGAAGCCCTGCTGCCCTGGAACATCACCCTGACCGGCCAGCCCGGCGAGCCAGACGGCAGGAAGGACCAGCCGCCGTGACCGTGACCGGCACGCCCGGCCAGTACCCGGCCCGCTACTGCGGCAGGGACTTCACCCTCGCCGAGCTGGAGGAGATCCGCTCCCTGGCGGCGACGCTGCCGACCCGCCGCGCGATCGCCGACGCGATCTGCGACGCGCTCGGCTGGCAGACCCCCGGCGGGCGGCGCAAGGACATGACCGCCCGCGTCGCCCTGGGCCGGATGGCCGCCGACGGCCTGATCACCCTGCCGCCGCCGCGCAACGGCAACGGCAACGGACGCCACCCCCGGCACGGGCACCCCGGCCAGCTCGCCCTGCCGCTGCCGGCGCACCCCGCCGCCACCTTGGCCGATCTCGGCCCGGTCACCATCAGCGTCGTCGACAGCCGCCAGGCCTCCCGGCAGTGGAACCAGCTCATCCGCGACCACCACTACCTCGGCTACACCCCGCTGGCCGGCGCCCAGATCCGCTACCTCGCCGCCGCCCCCGCCGCCGGCCCGATCGCCGCCTTCGCCTTCGCCGCCAGCGCCTGGAAATGCGCCCCCCGCGACGACTGGATCGGCTGGGACCCCGCCACCCGCCGCGCCAACCTGAACCTGATCTGCGGCAACGCCCGGTTCCTCATCCGCCCCGACCTGGCGGTCCCCAACCTCGCCTCCTCGCTGCTCGCCGCCGTCACCCGCCGGCTGCCCGCCGACTGGCGGGCCCGCTACGGCTACGCCCCGGTCCTGGCCGAGACCTTCGTCAGAGGCCGGCCGGTTCACCGGCGCCAGCTACCGCGCCGCCAACTGGACCCGCATTGGCCAGACCAAGGGCAGGGGCAAGCTCGACCGCCGCCATGAACACGCCCTGCCGGTCAAGGACATCTACCTCTACCCGCTGCACCGGCGCTGGCGGCAGATCCTCACCACCCCGCCCGCTCAGTAACAGCCCACGGGATCACCGAATTCTTACAAGGAGGTGATCGGCTGGGCGACGGACGATAACTACAAGACGCCGCTCATCGAGAAGGCGATCGAGATGGCCGCTCGCAATTACTCTCTCGCCGATAAAGCGATCTTCCACTCCGATCGCGGCAGCAATTACACATCGCAGCAGTTTGCCGGAGCGCTGACAAAACATAATCTTCGGCATTCTGTCGGCCGCACGGGAATCTGTTATGATAATGCGATGGCTGAATCGTTCTTCGCCGCGCTGAAGAACGAGCGTGTTCACCGGACCCAGTATCCGACCCGTGAGCACGCGCGCCGGGACGTTGTGAGATACATCGAATTCTGGTACAATTCAAAGCGTCGGCACTCCGGGCTTCAGTACCGGTCGCCGAAGCAAGTCCGCGAGGAATATCTGGAACGGCAGTCCGCAGCGTGAATTAACCGCAAATACGCTGTCCGGAAAGCTCGAGGCAGATCAGTCGCGTGCCGATCCACGCGGTCATCTCGGTGTATTTCGCGACGCTTCCGCCGCCGAACCAGAACAACACGCCCAAGAGCCAGCTAAACGCCAACGGCGGGATTCTCCCGACACCAACCGGGCAGCCACTTCCGGGCACCATTCCCGCCACCAGCCTATTTCCGACAACGGGGTGAGCGGTCGGTGAGCATCGACGCTAACCGGCTGATGCCGGGGATCACGCATGGCTACGCGGATTCTGGAAGGCCTGAGAGGGACGACGCCTATCCTGGGACCATCGGTAAATCCGGGAAGGTACGGGACCTGTGCATGACGCCAGCACGCTGTACCTGGTGGTGAGTGGTGCCCCGGCGCCCGAGGGCATTCCCGCGCTGATCGCGGCATGCCAGGAGGCCGGGTGGCACGTGGTGGTGTTCTCGACGCCGCTCGGCATCAGGTTCATTGACCCGTCCGAGTTGGAGCGCTTGACCGGCGAGCCGATTCGTTCCGAGTACAGGATGCCGGGTACCGGCAAGGCGGTTTCGCCTGCGGACGCCGTGTTGGCGTGTCCGCTGACGTTCAACAGCGTCAACAAGTTCGCTCACGGCCATGCGGACAACTTCGCCGTGGGCCTGCTGTGCGAGATGGTCGGCTACGGCGTCCCGGTTGTGGTCGTCCCGCATTGCAAGCCTCAACTGGCCAGCCACCTGGCGTTCACGGAAAGCCTCGGAACGCTGGGCCGGATGGGCGTCCGGGTGCTGTTCGACCCGGATGCCCCCTATGAGCGTCGGCTACCGCCATGGAGCGAGGTCGTCGCCGCACTCCCGGTCAGGACCGTGCCCTGGTGAAGCCGCCCGACGGGGAGGCGGCCGGGCAGCGGATCGCGCGCGCGAGGAGGCGGCGGGGCCTGTCGCAGACCGTACTCGCCGGACTGGTTGGCCGGTCGGAGTCGTGGCTCTCGCAGGTGGAGCGCGGCAAGCGTGGCATTGACAGCCATAGCGTCCTGACACGACTAGCGGAGATATTGCGGGTCGATGTCGTAGATATCACCGGACCAGAGGGCGGCACCGGGAGCAGTCCGCGCGCGTACCCGGCCGCGCCCCTGATCGAGCAGGCCATGATGGGCTACGGCGCGCCGGGGAACACTGCGTCCGAAGAGCCGGGGCAGCACGCCAGCGCGAGACACCTGCGCGCGAGAGCCCGCTCCGCCTACCAGGCGTACCAGGCAACCCGTTATGACGCCACCGGCCGCCTGCTCCCCGGCTTGATCCGGGACGTAGAGACAGCGAGCCGGATCGCTGGCGCCGCCAGCCGGGCCGCGTGCGAAGTGCGCGCTCACGTCTACGACACCGCCGCCGCGCTGCTGAACCGCGTGGGGGAGCCGTTCCTTGCGTGGGCAGCCGCTGACCGTGCCATGTCCGCTGCCGCCGCGCTGCGCATCGCGTTCCCGCGATATTCGGTCAACATCCTCCCGCGCCGGGGCGGACGGCCCCGCTACGAGGTCGTGAGCCGGGACGGCAGCAACCTGTATTGCTTGATCAGCGACGACGCCCGGGAGATATGGCGAGAGCTGCGGCAGGCCCGTTCATGAAGCTTCGCGCTGACAGCGGCACCGTTGCCCGTGCGGGCCAGGCGCAGGTGCCGGGATACCGGGGCACGCGGCAGGCACGCGCTGCTGGCGTGTGCGCCCGGCACCTGCCCGTATGACCCCGCCCCACCTGCTCCCCGCGCCACCGGCTGGCTTCCCGCCGCGCCAGCGTCCCGCCGAGGTGCTGGAGGCCGTGGCCGTGCTACTGCGCCAGCGGGGCGTGACTCACCTCTACGGGACGTCGTGCCGACTCCTGGGCGTGCTGTCGGTCGCCTACGGGATCACGGTCTGGAGCAACGGGCGGGTTCTCTGGTGGCGTACCGCGGATGAAGAAGTGACCTGGCCTGCTGCCGATGCCCCCGGAGCCGCCCGGCGGCTCGCCGGACCAGGACACGCCGTTTGGGAATGACGGCAGCATTAGCTGCAACGGTGCTGGTCCGCCGGGATCGAGTTCGTGCGGGCGACAGCGGCGAACCATTGGGCGCTGCGCTTGGGGATCCGCCGCTGCGTGCCGTAGTCGACGAACACCAGGCCGAACCGCTTCGAATAGCCATGCTTCCACTCGAAGTTGTCCATCAGCGACCAGGCGAAGTACCCTCGCAGATCGGCGCCCGCGGTAACGGCGCGATGCGCCGCCCGGAGATGACCCTGCAGGTAGGTGATCCGCTCGGTGTCCTCAATCGTGGTGTCCGGGTTGACGTAGTTGTCAAAGGCCGCGCCGTTCTCGGTGATGTACAGGGGCAGGCCGGGCGCGTCGTCGCGGAGCCGGATCAGCAGTTCGTACAGGCCGTCGGGGTGGACGAGCCAGTCCATCGCGGTGACCGGGATGCCGTCGGGCCGGATGAAGACGGCGTAACCCCGCCCCATGGGGGTGTCGCCGCGGCGGAAGATTCCGTCCTCGCGGACGCCGACGATGTGCGGGGCGTAGTAGTTCACACCCAGGAAGTCGATGGGAGCCTGGATCGTGCCGAAGTCCCCGTCCCTGACGATCTGTGGCCCGGGGACGTAATCGGCGCCCAGCCGGGCCGGGTATGACCCGTCGGCCAGGGGCCCGAGGAAGACTCCGTTGATCTCGGCGTCGATGTCGGCGGCCAGTTCGCGGTCCGCCGCGCTGGCCGGGTCGGCGGGGTAGACGTGCGTCATGTTGAGCGAGATGCCGACCTCGGTGCGCGCCGCGCCGGCCGGGCCCGGCCGGCGCGGCGGCCCGGATGGCGGCGGTGCCGCGGCCGTGCGCCAGCAGCAGGTGGTGGGTGGTGGCCATGGCCTGCGCCGCGCCCCGGATGCCGGGCGCATGCTCGCCCCACCGGTAGCCCATGTTCGCGATCACCCACGGCTCGTTGATCGTGATCCACCGGCGAACCCGGTCGCCCAGGGCGCCGGTCACGATCCCGGCGTAGTCGGCGAAGAGATCAGCGGTGTCCCGGGCCGCCCAGCCGCCCTTGTCCTGCAGTGCCTGCGGCAGGTCCCAGTGGTAGAGCGTCACCAGCGGGGTGATCCCGCACTCCAGCAGCGTGTCCACGAGCCTGCTGTAGTGCGCCAGGCCGGCCGGGTTCGCGCTGCCCCGGCCGTCCGGCTGGATGCGCGGCCAGGAGATGGAGAACCGGTAAGCGCTGGCGTTCAGCTGGGACGCCAGGGCGACGTCCTCCTCGAACCGGTGGTAGTCGTCGCACGCGATGTCCCCGGTGTCGCCGTGCGTGGTCCGCCCGGGCTGGTGGCTGAACGTGTCCCAGATCGACCGGCCTTTCCCGTCCTCGCCGGGCGCGCCCTCGACCTGGTAGGCGGCGGTCGCCACACCCCACAGGAATCCCGGCGGGAAGGCGTCACGTTGCTGGCCGTCCGCTGGACGCATCCGATCCTCCTCGGCAGCCCCATCTCCGGGGTTAGCGTTGACACCGCCTGCATGCCCTTCTAGCGTCACCACCCAAACAGGCGAATGTAACCGCTTACTAAGCCGTGGCGCGAGGAATTTCCATGCCCACCGGGTACGACGCTCGCCTGGCCGGCGTCTCGACCGCGACGGTTTCCCGCGGAATGCGCAGCTCCGACGCGCGGCGGCCTCGCCGAGGTCTGCAACAAGCAGGACGCAGCCCCGCCGCCGCAGCCTGCCGGGGATCACCAGCCGCGGGCGCGCCATTCGGCCAGGTGCGGCCGCTCCGTGCCGAGGGTGGTGTCGTTGCCGTGGCCGGGATACACCCAGGTCGGATCGGGCAGCGGCCCGAACACCCGCGCCTCCAGGTCATCCATCAGTGACGTGAAGTCCGCCGGGTTCGTCGTCTTGCCTGGGCCGCCCGGGAACAGCGAGTCGCCGGTGAACAGGTGCGGCGACCCGGCGAGCCGGCCCTCGGCGTCGTAGCAGAGCGCGACGCTGCCCGGGGTGTGCCCGCGCAGGTGGATGACGGACACGGCCGCGTCACCGAACCGCAGGATGTCCCCGTCGGTGATGTCGTCGTCCACGGGGACGGGCAGTTCGGCCGCGTCTTCGGTCTGGGCGATGACGACCGCGCCGGTGGCCTGCTGGACCTCGGCCAGCGCCTGCCAGTGGTCATGGTGCCGGTGCGTGGTCACGATCCAGGTGATAGGCGTGCCGCCGATCAGCTCAATCAGCCGGTCCGCCTCGTTCGCCGCGTCGATGAGCAGGCCTTCGCCCGTGGCCGCGTCGCGCAGCAGGTAGGCGTTGTTGTCCATCGGGCCGACGGCCAGCTTCGTGATCGTGAGGCCATCGATCTGACGGGTGTCCGGCGGCCCGCCGACTTTCACGTTCCCGGTATAGGTCACCTGGCCATGGTACGGGCCGCCCCGCCCGCCCGGCGTCGGTGAACATCGATCGCAACCAGCTGGTTACGATCGTGGGCCTTGCTGCCATACGCCGATGATGTTCCCGGCCGGATCGCGGAACAGCGCCACCCACAGCCCGCCCTCCGGGTACGGCGGCACCGTGACCTCCCCGCCGTGCGCCGTGACCCGGCCGAGGCTTCCTCGATGTGCTGCACGTAGATGTACGGCCGCATGCCCGCGACCTCAGCATCAACAGCGGTCCTTTCAATGTAAACGACCCGTGGGTACTGAGCACGTGGTTCACCGGGCACACACGGTGGACGAGGTACATTCCGGTCAGCCGGTTCTGGCCCATGCAGTTCATTGAGAGTGGCTGGCTGCTTGCACTCTCCGTGCTGCTCATCGTCGCGACCGTCTGGCTGGTCCGCCGCCGCGCGGCCTGAAGCGCCGATAGCCACGGTGCCGATGACTGCGGCGCCAGGCCCACCACGCCCAGCGCCACCCATCCGGCAGCCGCCGGCGGGGCGGGAGCGTCAGGCGGGAACGGCGACCGTGTCGATGATCACGACGACCTTGCGCGCCGCCATGGCCTTCATCTTCGTCACGCCGAACTGGGTGCGATCCAGCGTGGCGGCGGCGTGGAACCGGATGGCGCCGTCCTCGGTGCGGACGTCGTCGATAGTCAGTTCGGTCGGCACCGGCACGCCGTGCGCGGTCACCGTGCCCGGCACGACCCAGCCGCCTCCCCGCGCCTGCGGCCCCCTCGCCGCTGAACGTGATCTCGGGGTAGGTCTGCGCATCGAGCAGGTTGGCCGAGGTGACGTCCTTGTCGCGCCTGCTGTTCCCGGACGAATAGCTCGCCGCGTCGATGACGGCCCGCACGCTGGACCGTTCGGGACTTTCCATGACCGAGACGAGAACGCCGGGGTCAACCTGGCGCGTCTCCCGGCCAGTCAGGCCGAGGCGCAGAGCAACGGTAAGACCGGGCTTGCCCGGCACGCTGCGGTGAAGCGCGTGAACCACCTGGGAAAGGCGGCGGCATGAGCGCCAAAAGACGCTCAGCCGTGACGGAGGAGCCCGGTGCGTGCGGGGGGTGGTGTTGAGGAGGCGCTGACACGGTGGCTGACGGCCGGCGCTGGGGGCATGACCTTCGCCGAACGGGCCAGCTGCGGAAGCGGCCCGGTTTTGTCACACCCCCCGGCTAGCATGGTGTGGCGGCATCCCCACCCCGAGCGAGCTGCGCCGAAGCAAGCCCCGCAGAAACGGACCCCGCAGAAGCCAGCAGAGAACAGCAAGCGCGGACAGAGAGCAGAGAGCCCAGTGGCTGACCGACTTGTCGTTCGCGGCGCACGCGAGCACAACCTCAAGGACATCTCGATTGACCTGCCGCGGGATGCCTTGATCGTGTTCACCGGGCTGTCCGGGTCCGGGAAGTCGAGCCTCGCGTTCGACACGATCTTCGCCGAGGGCCAGCGCCGCTACGTGGAGTCCCTGTCGGCGTACGCGCGCCAGTTCCTGGGCCAGATGGACAAGCCCGACGTCGACTTCATCGACGGGCTGTCCCCGGCCGTGTCGATCGACCAGAAGGCGGCCAGCCGGAACCCGCGGTCAACCGTCGGGACGATCACCGAAATCTACGACTACCTGCGGCTGCTGTACGCGCGGGTGGGCAAGCCGCACTGCCCGATCTGCGGGCGCCCGATCGCGCGGCAGAGCCCGCAGCAGATCGTCGACCGCGTGCTGGAGCTGGCGGAGGGGACCCGGTTCCAGGTGCTGGCGCCGGTCGTCCGCGGCCGCAAGGGCGAGTACGCGGACCTGCTCCGGGAGCTGCAGACCAAGGGCTACTCGCGGGCCCGCGTCGACGGCCAGGCCGTCCGCCTCGACAGCGCCACCGGATCCGGATCCGCCTCCGACCTGCCGAAGCTGAAGAAGTACGAGAAGCACGACATCGAGGTCATCGTCGACCGGCTCGCGGTGAAGGACACGGCCCGGCGCCGGCTGACCGACTCGGTGGAGACCGCCCTGTCCCTGTCCGGCGGGGTCGTCGTGCTCGACTTCGTCGACCTGCCCGACAACGACCCGCACCGTGAGCGGATGTACTCCGAGCACCTGGCCTGCCTGTACGACGACCTGTCCTTCGACGAGCTGGAGCCGCGCTCGTTCTCGTTCAACTCCCCGTGGGGCGCCTGCCCGGAGTGCACCGGCCTCGGCACCCGGATGGAGGTCGACCCGGAGCTGATGGTCCCGGACCCGGCGAAGACGCTGGCCGAGGGCGCGATCGCGCCGTGGAGCGGCGGGCACGTCAGCGACTACTTCACCCGGCTGGTCGAGGCGCTAGGTGACGCGCTGGGGTTCAGCCTGGACACGCCGTGGGAGGGGCTGCCGTCCCGGGCGCGCAACGCCCTGCTCAACGGGTTCGGCCATCAGGTGCACGTACGCTACCGGAACCGGTACGGCCGGGAGCGCTCGTACTACACGGCGTTCGAGGGCGCGATCCCCTACGTGCAACGGCGGCATTCCGAGGCCGAGAGCGACGCCAGCCGGGAGAGGTTCGCCGGGTACATGCGCGAGGTGCCGTGTCCCGCGTGCCGGGGCAGCCGGCTGAAGCCGATCGCGCTCGCGGTCACCATCGACGACCGGTCGATCGCGGACATCTGCGCCCTGCCCATCGGTGAGATGGCCAAGCTCATGCTGGACCTCAATCTTTCCGAACGGGACCGGCAGATAGCAGTCCAGATTCTGAAGGAGGTCAACGCGCGGCTCGGATTCCTGCTCGACGTGGGCCTGGACTACCTGAGCCTGGACCGGGCCTCGGCGACGCTGGCCGGCGGTGAGGCGCAGCGGATCCGGCTCGCCACCCAGATCGGATCCGGGCTGGTCGGCGTACTGTACGTGCTGGACGAGCCGTCGATCGGCCTGCACCAGCGGGACAACAACCGGCTGCTGGAGACGCTGCTGCGGCTGCGCGACCTGGGGAACACGCTGATCGTCGTGGAGCACGACGAGGACACCATCCGCGCCGCCGACTGGGTGGTCGACATCGGCCCGGGGGCGGGCGAGCACGGCGGCTGGGTGGTCGTGTCCGGGCCCGTCCAGGACCTGCTGACCAGCGAGAAATCGCTGACCGGCGCGTATCTGTCCGGCCGCGCGTCGATCCCGGTGCCGGAGACCCGCCGGTCGCCGTCGAAGAGCCGCGAGGTCGTGGTCAAGGGTGCGAACGAGCACAACCTTCGGAACGTGGATGCGGCGTTCCCGCTCGGCTGCCTGGTCGCCGTGACCGGGGTGTCCGGCTCGGGGAAGTCGACCCTGGTCAACGAGATCCTGTACCGCGCGCTGGCCAGGGAGCTGAACGGCGCGCGGACCGTTCCCGGCAAGCACACCCGGATCACCGGGATGAAGCAGCTGGACAAGGTGGTGCACGTCGACCAGGGGCCGATCGGGCGCACCCCGCGGTCGAACCCGGCGACGTACACGGGCGTCTTCGACCACGTGCGCAAGCTGTTCGCGCAGACCACCGAGGCGAAGATCCGCGGCTACCAGCCGGGCCGGTTCTCCTTCAACGTGAAGGGCGGCCGCTGCGAGGCGTGCTCCGGAGACGGCACGATCAAGATCGAGATGCAGTTCCTCCCGGACGTCTACGTGCCGTGCGAGGTCTGCCACGGCGCCCGGTACAACACCGACACCCTGCAGGTGCACTACAAGGGCAAGACCATCGCCGAGGTGCTGGACATGCCGATCGAGGAGGCGTGCGAGTTCTTCGAGCCGGTCCCGGCGATCCACCGGCACCTTCGGACCCTGGTCGACGTCGGGCTGGGGTACGTCCGCCTGGGCCAGCCCGCGCCAACGCTGTCCGGGGGGGAGGCGCAGCGCGTGAAGCTCGCCTCGGAGCTGCAGCGGCGGGCCACCGGGCGGACCATCTACGTGCTGGACGAGCCCACCACCGGCCTGCACTTCGAGGACATCCGCAAGCTCCTCGGCGTGCTCGGCCGGCTGGTCGACACCGGGAACACGGTCATCGTCATCGAGCACAACCTCGACGTGATCAAGACCGCGGACTGGGTCATCGACCTGGGGCCCGAAGGTGGTTCGGGCGGCGGGACGGTCATCGCGACCGGCCCCCCCGAGCGGGTGGCGATGGTCGCGGACAGTTATACCGGCGAGTTCCTGAAGAAGCTGCTGAACGCCTGACCGGCGCCGGCGTGGAGACCGGGACCAGTGGCGGGGCTGGCGCTGCCCAGCTCGGCGGTGGTGATATGACGGGCGTGGAGATCGGGACCAGCTACGGCCCGGCCCGGGCCGGCCTGGCCGTACCGGACGGGCCCAGCGTCCCTGGCCTCCCGTCGTTCCTGCTCGCGCTCACCCACGGAGCCGGGGGCTCGGCCGGCGCGCCCGATCTGCTGGCCGTCCGGGACGCCGCCCTCCTCGCGGGCGGCGCGGTCGCGCTCATCACCCAGCCCTACCGGGTCAGGGGCGCCCGGGCCCCGGGTCCGGCCGTTCGGCAGGACGAGGCGTGGCGGGAGATCATCGCCTTCCTGCGCGGCGGCACATGGTTCCGGCCGGAGGGGGCTCCGCCGGGCGCGGGGGAGGCGCTGTCGTCACGGGCGCCTGGCGCGCTGGGCCCGGTGACACTGGGCGCCGGTATCCCGCTGATCGTGGGTGGCCGGAGCAACGGCGCGCGGGTGGCCTGCCGCACAGCGGCGGCCGTAGGGGCGAGCGGAGTCATCGCGCTGGCGTTCCCGCTCCGTCCCCCAGGGCATCGCGCGGCCGCCGGGGGCGCCGGAGCCGCCGGAACCGCCGGGAGTGCCGGAACCTCTCACCCGCCCCACCGGGACGCAGAGTTGCGCGCGGCCGCCGATGGCGGAGCCAGCGTGCTCGTCGTGAACGGGGACAAGGATCCGTTCGGGGTCCCCGATGCCGGTGGCGCCATCCGGGTGGTGGTCCTGAAAGGCGAGTCGCATTCGCTTTCCCGGAATCCAGCAGCGGTGGCGAGCGCGGTCGCCGGCTGGCTCAGTGACGTTGTGCCGCTGGTGCGCTGAGAACCACAGCGGTGCTAACCACGGCGGTGCAAACCACAGCGGTGCAAACCACAGCGGTGCCGTCGGGCGGGAGCGGGGGCCAGCAAAGAGTGGCTGTGACCTGCCGGATAGCAAGCGGGTGCGCGGGATTCGCGGCTTGATAACAATCTGATTGCTGACGTTTTTGCGTGTGTTGCTGTTTTGTAATCATCCCCGGAAACAAGGGCCTCAGCCCTCGTCGTGGAATACCTACGAAAGCTTTTCGCTGTCCGCTAAAACCCGTTCTTGCCACCTTTAGGCGGCGGGGGCGTGTCCTGGTCGCGAGGTCGCGTCGTTCGTGTAGAACACCAGGTCAGTTGGCCGGTGCGGGGCGATCGTCGCGCCGCCCGGCAGCAGTTCGCCGGTGTCTTCGAATATAACGATCCCGTTGCAGAGCAAGCTCCAGCCCTGATCGGGGTGACTTGCCAGTGTTCGGGCCGCCTCACGGTCCGGTGCTGACGCCTCCGGACACCTTGGCGTGTGTTGGCACATCTAGTGCCTCCTCGGGAGCTTCTTATCGTGCGCGTTCTGGATCACATGTTAGTGTGCCGCAGCGGGTGCGGCAGCCAACATGGCTCATTCTGACCGTTTTCCCGGCAGCTTTTCGCAGCTTCCGGCGGGCTATCCGCTATGGCATTTCCTGACTACGCCTTGTGGCGCACCCCGCGGGTGGCCATTAGGCCTTCCACCGGGCCCGGCACGGCTGACTGGAGGTCACCTCGCCGTATCATTGGACTAGACCAACTGCTCTAGACCAACTGTGCTCCCGGGCGCGGCAGCGCGCAAGAGACATACCAGAATTGGTCTGGTCCATTGGGCCCGGTGAGTCCGCTCCGGCACCGTCGTGGCCGGCCGGGATCCCCCGGGCTGGGCCGGCCGCGACGTCTCGCCACCGGCTCATGAGCCGTAGTCAGCAAGCAGACGGGGCGCCCACTGCCGACTGCCCGCTGGTACCTACCTAAACGTCCCCCGGGCACCTCGGGTTCGAATAGTTATACGTCCGCTGGGGCACCGCGGATTGGCGGCGGCCGACCGTCCCCCCGGCGACTGGCTATCGGATACGGCTCTGTTCTGTTAGCGGGCACATGCCCGTGTCCTGCCGGACACGACTGTAGAGCGGTATCGCGGCGTCCGGGCCGCACCTGGCTGCACGGCAGGTCGGTTCGCGTGTCGCCGGTGAGGTGCCGTCCTGCTTAACCAGAGGCTCCCGGCGCCCCGTTGATACCGGCAGCTAACGCCCCGTTGGTACCGGCGCTAGCGCCGCGTCGATGCGGGCGGCTATACGGCAGGCTTCAGTGGCGCCGGGGGGATGCCGTTCAGCCGGTGGCTCTCGCGGAGCGTCAGCAGCCGCTCGGCCTCCGCCGTGAGGGCGTGCACCTCCGGCCGCGCCATCGCCTTGCGCCGGTAGATCCGGTCGTCGTAGCCAAGAGCGCCGATCGCGGCTCGCTGTGCAGCGTACGCCGAGCGCATCACCGCGGTCAGCGCCGCATCCAGGTCGACCGCCAGTCGTCTCCGTTCGGCCAGGGGAGCGGATCGGGCATCAGCCTGGCGCAATTCCAGCTCGGCCTGACGGGCCGCCGCCAGCAGCTCGTCGAACCTGCCGGCGAGAGCGACATCCGCCGCGTGCTTGTCCAGCGCCTCCTGGCTGACCTGCTGACGCTTTCTCACGCCGTGCCCTTTCCCTGACGGCCGTTCCGACGGTGGACCGCCCGCGGCATCGCGCAGCACCGGCCCGTGCCTAGCGTACGCGCTCCGGGGCGGCGGAGCCCGTCAAGGTCGCAGGTGGCGGGGGAATCCGGACTGGCCGGCCTGAGCGCACTGCCGCCTCAGTGGAGGCGCACAGTGAAAGCGCACAGTGGAAGCATGGGCAGGGTGACCTTTGACGTAGAAACGGTGCGCGCCGCCTATCCCGCGCTCCGCGACGGATACGCCTACCTCGACGGCGCGGCCGGAACGCAGGTGCCGGAGGCGGTCATCGGCACCATCGCCGCCGCCCGGGCCGGAATCGGCAACTCCGGCGGGGCCTTCCCGGCCAGCGAGCGGGCCAGCGCCATCGTGGCCGGCTGCCGCCAGGCCGTCGCCGACCTCGTGGGCGGCAGCCCCAGCGGCGTCATCCTGGGCCCGAACATGACCACACTCACCTACCGGCTGGCCGCCGCCCTGTCGGACACGTGGTGGCCCGGCGACGAGATCGTGGTCTCCCGCCTGGACCACGACGCGAACGTCCGGCCGTGGATCCAGGCCGCCGCGCGGGCCGAAGCCAGGGTGCGGTGGGCCGAAGTCGACATATCGACGGGTGAGCTGCCGGTCGCGCAGTACGGCACGCTGCTGTCGGAACGGACCCGGCTGGTGGCGGTGACGGCGGCGAGCAACGTCCTCGGCACGCGGCCCGACGTGCCGGCGATCACCGCCCGCGCCCACGCCGCCGGCGCGCTGACCTACGTCGACGGTGTGCACGCCACGCCGCACACCCCGGTCGACGTCCGCGCCCTCGGCGCCGACTTCTACGCGACCAGCGCCTACAAGTGGTCAGGCCCGCACATCGGGATGGTCATCGCCGACCCTGCCTTGCTGGAGACTCTCCGGCCGGACAAGCTCGCCTCCGCACCGGACACCGTCCCCGAACGTTTCGAGCTGGGGACTCCCGCCTATGCGGACCTGGCCGGCGTGACGGCCGCCGTGCAGCACCTGGCCAGCCTCGGCGGGAAGCGGCCGGGCACCCGCCGCGAGCGGGTCCTTTCATCAATGGCGGCCGTCCAGGACTATGAGGGACGGCTGTTCGCCAGCATGCTCGGGGCACTGGACGCGATGGAGCACGTCACCACGTACGGGAAGGCCGCGAGCCGGACCGCGACCGCCTACTTCAACCTGGCGGGCCGGACGCCCGCCGAGGTCGCGGCCCATCTGGCCCGCCGCCAGGTGAACGTCTGGAACGGCCACAACTACGCCTGGGAGCTCACCGGGGCGCTGGGTATCCGCGATTCCGGCGGCGCCGTGCGCGCGGGACTCGTGCACTACAACGACCGTTCCGAGGTGGACCGCCTCCTCACCGCCGTCGCGGACCTAGCCGGGTAAGGCTTGCTCTGGGCTGGCCTCGCCGGGGGCAGTCCGGGCACCGCGCGCCGGTGGCCGCCGCGCGGCGGCGGGCGGGTCAGGCGCTGACGGTGGCGGTGCTGGAGGGGTAGCCGGTGGCGCCGTTGGGTTCGGTGGGGACCTGGGCGGCCGTCTGGGTGTAGCCGGTGGCGTCGGTGGCGCGGGCCTCGATGACGTGGGTGCCGGGCGTCGCGTCCCAGTACCACACCCACTGGCGCCAGGTGTCGATGCCGGGGACCGCCGCGAGGGTGGCCTGATGCCACGGGCCGCCGTCGACGCGGACCTCGACGGCGTTGATACCCTTGTGCTGCGCCCAGGCCACCCCGGCGACCGCGATGCGGCCCGCCTTGACCGCCGATCCGCCGACGGGAACGTCGATCCGGGACTCCGTCTTGATCGGCGCCTGCTGGGACCAGCCACGCTGCGCCCAGTATGCGGTCTCCGCCTCGTACGTCGTGACCATGATGTCAGTGACCCACTTGGTCGCCGACACGTACCCGTACAGGCCGGGAACGACCATGCGGGCCGGGAAACCGTGCTCGACGGGCAGCGCGGACCCGTTCATGGCGACAGCCAGTAGCGCGTCCCGGCCATCCAGCACCACCTCGATCGGCGTCCCGGAGGTGAACCCGTCCACCGACGTGCACAGCAGCTGGCTGGCTCCGGCCTTGGGGCGTGCCGAGCGGATGATGTTCGCCAGGCTCGCCCCCAGCCACCTCGCGTTGCCGATGTACGGGCCCGCTACCGGGTTAGACACACAGGTGAGGGTCACGTAGTGCTCGATCAGCGGCTTGCGGAGCAGCTCGGCGAAGCTGATCGTGATCTCGCGCTCCACCATGCCGTGGATGTGCAGCTGCCAGTGCTGCGGGTCGACCTCGGGCAGCACGATGGCGGTGTCAACGCGGTAGAAGGTGGAGCTCGGCGTGACGAAGGAGCTCAGCCCCGGGATATGCAGGCCGGTGCCGGCCGGGAGCGGGGGCGCGGGCTCTGCAGGCGCCGGAATGCGGAGGGTGGATCGGGCCTGGGTGACGCTTTGCCGGGCGTTCAGTTCGCGCCCGGCGAGGGCGGCGAGGGCCGCGCCGCCGGCGGCCACACCGCTGACGACCAGGAAACGGCGGCGGCCTGGACCGGAGGGTGGCCGGTAGGTCCAGGTGCCCGCCGGCGGCGGTCCGGAATCCGAGTCGGCGTCCAGCCGGTTCCGCGATGTCGCAGATGCGGCAGGTTCGGCGGATGCGGCGTCGAACCCCGCGTACCGGTCCGGCGGAGCGGCCGGTCGCTGGGACGGTCTCGCCCGGGGATGCAGGGACGGCGCCGTCGCATCGAGCGCGGCGCGGGTGAGCCGGTTAAGCGCGAACGCGCCTACTGCGGCACCGAAGATCGTGGGTACCGCATAGCCGGACGTCGCGCCGGGACGGCTCAGCGCGGCGGCCAGGCCGATCGCGGTGAAGAGCACCAGGCCGGCGTAGCCGTAGGCCAGCCGCCGCATCGCGGCCATCCCGATCAGTGCCGCGAAGATGGCAAGCATGACGAGGATGCCGTCGACCAGCACCGTCTTATCGCTGGCGCCGAATACGGAGATCGCGAAGTTCTTCGCCGGCGGGGGAGCGAGGTCGATCGCGGCCTGCCCGACCACGGCCGCCGGGGACCCCTGCCGCGCGGTCAGGCCGGACACGAGCTGGCCGGCGCCCAGGGCTACGGCCGCGGTGAGCACGCCCGCGACGGCCCCGAACGTGGCCTGATACCGCCGGGAGCCCCGCGGGGAGCCCGGGTACCGCCGGGGGCGCTCCGGGTCACCTGGCGGGCCATCGCCCCAGGACCGTCTGTCGTCCCCGGATTGCCCGTTCCCCCCGGATTGCCCGGGCTCGTTAGCCTTCGCTGGCCCTCCCGCTGCCGTGCACCATCAAGAACGTGGAAGCCGCGCCAGGCCAACCCGCCCCCAGGCCGAGCCACCCCGACAGGACGCGACAAGACGCCATAACGCGGAACGGCCGCAACGGATGCGCTAAAGACCAGGCTACCGTCGTTCAATCCGCAAATATCCAACGAGTTGGTGACCCCGCGAAATCCGCGTCCCGCATGCCGAACACCCGCTGCGGCCGCACCCCGAACGTCGCGTTCACGGACGGGTCCAGGAAGCTGACCTCGATGTGCGTGGCGTACTTCGCGTTCATCAGGTCGATCACCCGCTGCAGCGCCGCGGGCTCGGTCACCGCGCGCGCCGTGCCCTCGACGATGACCGGGTCGGACGCTGATTCTGTCGTTATCACGCAGTGCGGGTCGGCGCGGAGGTTCTTCGTCTTGCGGGCTCCGGCGGCGCTGGAAAACCAGAGCGTGCTGTCGTCCCACATCCCCCAGACGGGCATCAGGTGCGGCCGCCCGGTCGGCCGTACGGTCGCGACCCAGTAGTTGCGGGCCGCCGTCAGCCGTTCCGCGGCCCATGACCACTGCAGCAGCCCGCTGGCCTCGTCCGGTCCGGAGATGCCGTACCCAGGCATGTAGGGCCGGCGCAACCCGAGGGTTTTCCATGCCGGCTTGTTTTACCACGCGGCCGCTGCGCAGCCTTGCATATTCAGCTGCGCTGCCTGGCTTATTCAGCTGCGCTGCCTGGCTTATTCAGCTGCGCTGCCTGGCTTATTCAGCTGCGCTGCCTGGCTTATTCAGCTGCGCTGCCTGGCTTATTCAGCTGCGCAGCCTGGCTTGTTCAGACGACGCGCAGACGGTGCGGTGCTGGCCGCATCCCGGTGCGCGGCAGGCGCGAGGCAGGCGTGCGACGGACGCGGCAGGCGCGCGACAGTGGCCCCCGGTGCGGCTAACGTTGGGGCCGTGAAAGCATCTCCCGAAGCACAGTTGCGCCTGCTCGAACTGGCCGACCTGGACGCCGAGCTGGCCCGGCTCGGCCAGCGTCGCCGCACCCTCCCGGAAGCCGCTCAGCTGGAGCAGATCAACGCCCGCGCGGGCGAGCTCCGGGACGGCATCGTCATGGCCGACACCGAACTGGCTGACCTGGCCCGGGAGCAGACCCGGGCCGAACGTGACGTGGAGCAGGTCCGGTCGCGGATCGACCGGGACCGGTCCCGGCTCGACAGCGGGCAGGTGAGCGCCGCCCGTGAGCTGGAGAACCTCCAGTCGGAGATTCAGTCGCTGCTGCGCCGGCAGTCCGATCTCGAGGAGATCGTGCTGGATGCGATGGAGCGCCGGGAAGCCGCCGAAGGACGCCGCGACGCGCTCACCGCCGAGCAGGCCACCCTCACGGAGCAGGCCGCGGAGCTGACCACCAGGCGGGACGCCGCACTGGACGAGATCGGCGAGCAGGCGGCCAAGGCCGAATCCCGCCGCACCGCGGTGGCCGCCGACGTTCCCGCGGACGTGCTCGCCCTCTACGACAAGCTCCGCGCGCAGCAGGGGGTCGGCGCGGCCATGCTGCGCCGCGGAAGCTGCGAGGGGTGTCACCTCACGCTGCACACGGTGGACCTGAACCAGATCCGCGCGGCCGCGCCGGACGAAGTGGTCCGCTGCGAGGAATGCCGGCGGATCCTCGTCCGCACCGCCGAATCGGGCCTGTGACAGGCCCCGCGATGCGCAGGCTCATCGTCGAGGCCGACGGCGGCTCCCGCGGTAATCCGGGCCCGGCCGGGTACGGCGCCCTGGTCCGGGACGCGAGCACCTTGGAGGTCCTGGCCGAGGAATCGGCGTTCATCGGCATCGCCACCAACAACGTCGCCGAGTACTCCGGCCTCATCGCGGGCCTGCGCGCGGCCGCGCGGATCGACCCGAACGCCTCGGTCCAGGTCCGGATGGACTCCCGGCTCGTGGTGGAGCAGATGTCCGGCCGCTGGAAGATCAAGCACCCGGATATGAAGCCGCTCGCGCTCGCGGCCAGTGCGGCCGCCCGGGGGTTCGCCGCGGTGTCGTATGAGTGGGTACCACGGGAGCGCAACAAGCATGCGGACCGGCTCGCGAACGAGGCCATGGATTCTGCCGAACGGGACGGTGGTGGCCCTCGTACCCACGTGCGACCCTGCCCGGCCGAACGCCCGGCGCCCAAGCCGGAAGCTCGGCCGGGCGGCGCTTCCATCGGCTGGGGAACCGCGCAGGGGCAGGCGACGATCACGCTGCTGCTCCGGCACGGGCAGACGCCGCTGTCAGCCGAGCGGCGGTTCGCGGGCATCGGTGACATCGAGCTGACCGAGACGGGCGTGCGCCAGGCGAAGCTCGCGGGGGAGCGGCTCGCGGCGCGCGGCGGCGTCGACGTGATCGTGACGTCACCGTTGCGGCGGGCGCGGCAGACGGCCGGGGAGGTGGCCGCGGCCACCGGCGCGCCGGTCGAGGACGACGAGGACCTCCGCGAGACCGACTTCGGCGCGTGGGAGGGCCTGACCTTCACCGAGGCACAGCGCCGCTGGCCGGAGCAGGTCGCGGCGTGGCTGGCCGGCCCCGCGGCCGCCCCGCCGGGGGGCGAGAGCCTCGCCGCGGTCGCCACCCGCGTTCAGGCGGCGCGGGAACGGCTGATGGCCGCGCACGCGCGGCAGACGGTGCTGGTGGTCAGCCACGTGACGCCGATCAAGACGCTGCTCACCGAGGCGCTGCTCGCGCCGCCCGCGGCCATGTACCGGATGCATCTCGATGTCGGTTCGTTCAGCGAGATCGACTGGTATTCCGATGGCCCGGCGGTCGTCAGGTCACTGAACGATACAGCTCACCTGCGTTAGGAAACCTTTGCGGTAAGGTCGGCTGCGCCCGGCGCCCCATCGTATACCCCGGTCATTAAGGATGCTGCTCGATGACGACGACGGATTTTCACGCGCCCGGCGCGCGGCGCGGGCGGCCGAGCCCGGTGCGGTCGGCCGGCTCTCGTAAAATTCGCAGTCATGGCTGACCGTTCCCAGCTCAGCGCCCCCGGGAGCCTGCAGAACACCACGGGTATCACGAAATCGGCGACGTCGCTTACCGGGCAGCCGCTCGCCGAGCTGGCCGCGCAGTACAATCTCAAGCCCAGTGCGCAGCGGCCCGGCCTGCTGGAGTACCTGGGCAAGCTGTGGCAGCGCCGCCACTTCATCATGGCGTACGCCACGGCGCGGAACGTCTCGATGTACACCGAGGCGCGGCTCGGCCAGGTCTGGCAGTTGCTCACCCCGCTGCTCAACTGCGCGGTCTACTACCTGATCTTCGGCGTCCTGTTCCGGGCCAACCGGGGCGTTGAGCACTACATCGCCTACCTGGTCATCGGTGTCTTCATCTTCACGTTCACCGAGCGGTCGATCCTGGTCGGCTCGCGGGTCATGTACAACAACCTGTCGCTGATCCGGGCGCTGCAGTTCCCGCGGGCCTCGCTGCCGCTGGCCTACGTCATCGTCGAACTCCAGCAACTGCTGCTGTCCATGGTGGTGATGCTCCTGATTGTGCTGGGTGAGCACGAGCCTCTGAGCTGGTACTGGTTTCTGCTGTTCCCGGTCCTGCTGCTGCAGACCCTGTTCAACATCGGCGCGTCCCTGATCATCGCGCGGATCGGCGCGGAACTGAACGACGTCAGTCAGCTTGTGCCGTTCCTGACCCGCGTCTGGCGGTACTTCTGCGGGGTCATGTACAGCATCGCCACGCTGCCCGCCACGCTGCCGAACTGGGCGAAGGACATCCTGCAGCTCAACCCGGCGGCGGTCTACATCTCGCTGATGCGATTCGCCGTAATGGAGTCGCAGCGCACGAACGCGCCCGGCGCCCAGCCGTACAACGCCCTGAAGTGCGCCGAGTTCCACCTCAAGCTCATCCCGGCAGATCAGGCTTTTTGCCACCCGTCGGTCACCGTGGGCGAGCTCTGGATGGCCGGGGCTGGCTGGGCCGTCGCGGCGGTTCTCCTCGGCGTGGTGTATTTCTGGCGCGCCGAGGCGCGCTTCGGCCGCGGCTGACGGTCGGCGGCACGGCACAGGCTACGGTGCACCGGGACGTCCGGGGGGTGGGCGGTTACGCCGGGACCGGGATGGCGAACGTCTGGCCGTCGGGGGCGCGGGCGTTGAGCCAGTCGCCAGAGATCAGCGCGGCCAGGGTGGCCAGGGCCCACACGGTGACCGGATCGGTGTGCGGCGGCCGGAGCAGCCGTTCGGCCGCGGGCCGGCTGATGATGGCGAACAGGCCGCCGGCCGACCCGGTGCCGAGCACGTAGTCGCGCAGGAAGCGGGCTACGTCGTCGCCGTAACCGCGCCGCCAGTCGAAGCGTGCCCGCAGCCCGGGGTGAGCCGCGCCGGGAACGTCGCCCATGGTTCCGGAGGCGGCCGCAGACCGCATGCTGGCCCCGGTCGCGGGAGGCTTCGCGGCGTCGCACTTCCAGCGGTCGGCGGCGAGCGGGATATCCAGCAGCGCCGGGTACAGCGCGCCGATCGCGCCGCGTACCAGGCGGTCATCGAGACGTTCGGCGAGCGGCGCGGACCGGGCCGCGCGGACCACCTGGTCGTCGAAGAACGGCTGCGCCATCACCGAGCGGATCGCGTAAGCCTGCCGCGCCGCAGCGGACCACCGCCCGGCCCGGTTGACCAGGTAGAAGTCATCCAGGGCCGGTTGCGGATGGGTGGCCACCGCGGCGGCCCACGGCGCCAGGCTGGCCACGTACGCGGCCCGCCAGCGGGCCCGCAGCAACGGGAAGCTGCGCATGGTGAGGCGGCGCAGCAGTTCGGCGGAGCCCGCCGCCCGCCGCGCGGCCGATCCCGGGATGATCTTGGCGTACCCGCCGCGCAGCAGTTCACCGCCGTGCCCGCCGATCGCGATCGCGGTGGCAGCGCCGGTGCCCGGATCGGGCCGGCCGACGTTCTCGAACGCGGATAGCATGCCGTCCGCGACCAGCACGGTGGCGCGCAGCCGCCCGAGCACATCGACCTCCTGCACGAAAGACCCCGGGTCTGCCCCGGCCGCCCCGGGATGCCCGGCTGCCCCGGTGGTCCGCGGCTCTGCGATCTCGTGCTCCAGGCCCAGTTCCCGGGCCACCTGTGCCGCGATGACGACGTCCGGGTGGTCCGGGAAGCCGTAGGTGCGGGCGCGGGCCTGGCACGCCGGCGCGGGCCAGCGCTGCGGCGATCAGCCGGCTGTCTTTGCCGCCGGTCAGGCTCAGCTCGACCGGCGCCGCCGCCTCCCGCAGCGGGATGACGGCCTGCACGAGAGCCCCGGCGACCCGGGCCGCCGCGTTGGCGCCGCCCGCACCCGGTTCGGTCAGGACTGCTTCGGTCAGTGCTGCTTCGGTCAGTGCTGCCGGTGCTGCTTTGGCCGGTGCTGCTTTGGCCGGTGCTGCTTCGGTCAGTGCAGCGCGTCCGGTCTCGGTGACCTCGCCGCCGGCGGCTCGGCAGCAGGTGCCCGGGCCGAGCGCGCGCACGCCGGCGAAGGGCGTGACCGGCCCGAGCGGGTACCCCGGGCCGAGCAGCCCGGCGTACAGCAGGGCGTCGGCGTCCCGCAGGCGGCCGGTGCTGGCCGCGGCCCACATCGCGCGGTCGGCCAGGACCGTCGCCCGGCCGGCCCGGGCCAGGAACACCGGGTCGACGCGGGTGATGCCGGTCCGCGCGAGTACCGTCCCGCCTGATTCCTCCGACGCCCAGATTGTCCCAGCGTAGGATCGTGCCGCGCCCGCGGACCCTGCAGGGGTGTATCCGGATACACCTGGGGGAGTGCCCCGGGGAGTGTATCCGGATACATCGGGCGCTTCACCAAAAATATTCGGATATGTACCCCATGTAATCATCGTGGAGCGGCCATCCCTGGCGCGCCAGATCACCTGCGCCGGGCCGGGGATGGGCATGACGCGCGGGTCGGTTCCGCAGGCGCGCTCGGTCAGCGCCGCACACGTGGCGGGGTCCGGGGCGCTGACGGCCAGGGTGAAGAACATGCCGTGGGCCGGTGCCATTGACCGTGCCATTGACCGTGCCATTGATTAGGGCGCGCCGGGCAGGGAGTAGCGCTGCACCGACTTCGCCGGCGTCAGGTTCTCCGTCAGCAGCCGGTACCAGGTCCCGAACACCTTCCGGGACTCAAACGACTCGATGGCCTGCGCCTTGGCGAGCGCACCGGCCTCGTGCCATTGCCCGTCGGTGCGGACCGCGGCGATCGCGGCCGCCATCTCCTGCGGGTTCTCGTGAATCCAGCGGGTATCGTAAACGGTCTCCGCGCCGGGCCAGTGCCGGATGACCGGGACCGCCCCGGAGACCATGCCCTCGGCGGGAGCGACGTGAAAGCTCTCGTCGTCGCTGGTCGAAAGGACGAAGCCGACCCGCCGCAGCCACGCCGGGACGTCCCGGCCCGCCTCGTCGAACACGACCGCGCCGCGCAGCAGCGGGGACCGCTGGATCCGGTGCAGCGCCGCCGCGTAGTGACCGCGCTCCTCCGGCTTCTGCCAGACCCACCAGTGGTCCCACGGCATGCCGGACTTGACGTAGAGCACGTACCGCTCGTTGTCCCGGCGCAGCTCCTCCAGCACGTCCAGGGCCAGGTCGAGCCGCTTGCGCGACGGGACGATGCCGACGATCCCGAGGCTGAACCGCGCGCCGTCGAGCTTGGGCCGGTCGAGCTGCCCGACCTCGACCGTGTTCGGCAGGGCGACGATCTTGCGGGTGGGCCAGCCGGTCTTCCCGGCCACCATCTCCGCGTAGTGCTTGTTGACCGTGACCACCTGATCCACGGCCTTGATCTCGACCTGGTACGGGTACCGGGCGTACACCTCGAAGCGGTGCAGCCGGACGATGAGCCGGGACTTGGGCCGCTTGTTCTCGCTGTACCAGATGGCGTTCGGCCCGCACCACTCGCAGATCACGACGTCGGCCCAGCGGGCGATCTCCTGGCTGACCTTCTCGTCGTGCTCGCCCAGCGATGCCCAGTGGTCGACCCGCAGCCCGAGCCCGGGCTGCTGGCGCAGGTAGTCCAGCAGCGGGGTGAAGAACTTCAGATCGTGCCCGGCCACCGCGACCTTGAGGACCTTGGTGCCCGGCGCGACCTCGATGCGGGGCAGCGCGTCGCTGAGGTACCGGCGGATCCGGCCGACCGCCTTGTCCAGGGTGTACTCCGCGGCGGCGGCGGAGGTGCGGCTGGCCGCGAGCTTCATGATCGCCGGGTCCGCGGCCGCGGTCTCGGTGATGGCCACCACGTCGCGCAGGTCTCGCGCGAACATCGGGTAGTCCGCGCCCAGCAGCGCCTCGTGCATCGGCGTCCGGTTCAAGATGACCGGCAGCCCCAGCATGCCGAACTCCAGCACCTTGGTCGACAGCTCCAGGCTGGCGTCCAGGCTCGGGTGACGCCAGCTCAGCCCGATGTCGCAGGCGGCCGCGATGCGCATCGCACCTTCCCGGGAATGGCCGCCGCGCCACACCACCCCGCTGGCGGGCACCACCGGCGGGGCGGCCGCTGCGCCCCGCGCGTAGTCTCCCGCGTTTGGGGCGGGCGGATCGCCCAGCGCCACGCGCATCCGGCGCTGGTAGCCCGGGTCGCCGGGGTCGTTGTGGATCTTGTCGCCGACCATGTGCAGCTCGGTCCGGACCCCGCGGGCGGCCAGCAGCCCGGGCAGCTGGGTCATCTCGTAGCTGTTCCACCGCGGCGCGAACTTGCCGGTGTAGACGAGGCGGAGCACCCCGTCGGGCTCCCGCGGCGTCTCCGGCAGCGCCGGCGCCGGCGGCACGACCGGCGGGAACAGCATGCACTTGCCGCACGCCTCGGCCACGCTGCCCTCGAGAAAGCACCGGAGTTCCTCGGTCTGGCACAGCACGTACTGCGACGCCTCGGCCACGCCGGCCAGCCAGCCCACCGCGTCCGGCGTCATTTCGGGGATCGACTGCGGGATGTCGGTCAGGTAGGTCCAGAGCCGGCCGCGGAACGCGTTGTCCGTCACTACCTGGGACACCAGCAGGCGCCCGCGCAGCACCACGATGTCGTGCCGGTGCTCCGCGTCCACCGAGGTCAGTACCTGGGACGCCTGCGCGGGGCTGAGCCCGCGGGCCGTGCTGCCGTCGAAGAGCTGTTCCTCGGCGGGCCGCCGGATCGTGACGCCCGGCTCGCCTTGCAGCGGGGTCAGCAACCGATCGGTCTGCACCGGGGCCTTCAGCACCAGGGTCACCGCGCACCCGGCCCGGGCCAGCGCCAGCACCATCGACTGCACCCAGATCGCGGACCCGTCGATCAGGTTCAGGTTGACGTCGCCGTACACCAGAGCCGAGGGTGACCTGGCCGCGCTCGCGGCGGCCCCGTCGTCACCGGGTGGCGGGAGCTCCGGCCCTGATTCGGCCAGCGGTCCGGACATGAAGGATGCCTTCCTCGTCGAAACGTCGGGTCACCCGGCGGCGGGAGATCCTGCGGTGCCGGCCGCGGGAACGCCCGTGGGGACGACCGCGAACAGCCGCAGACCACGGCGGCCCCAGGCCGACCGCGGCGGCGCGCCCTCGCGGAACAGGTCCGTCCGGGCCACGGCCGGATCCAGCGCGTCAGTGAAAACGTAGTCCGCCCCGGCGGCGGAGCCGACCGCATCAGCCCGGGAGCACTCCAGCGCGCACATCAGGTCCAGCAGGTAGGAGTCGGGGTAAGCCACCTGGGGATCCCATTCGGCCGACCACGGTGAGACGGCCGCGCGCGCCGCGGCGGCCAGGCCAGCCCCGGTTATTACGCCGGCGATGATGCCCCCGGCGGTGAGCGGGGCCAGGGCGCCGCCGATCTCCCGGCGCGCGGCGTGCGCCGCGGCGTTCGCGGGGTCGGCCAGCGCCATGTCACCCTCGAGCCACACCTGCACCTCGTGCGGGCGCAGCCGCTGGCCCAGCACCCGGCCGGCCAGGCGCGCGGCGCCGGCGGCGTCCCGGACCCCGGCGAGCACGGCCACCCGGCGGCCCGGTACGAGCCGGGGCGGCAGGTTTACCCGCCGGCCCAGCTCGGCGAGCCGGGCGGGCGTGGCGTACGTCTCGAACAGCTCGAGCAGGATCGTTTTGATCTCGGTCATGCCGCGGGGGCCGGCGTCGGCGGCGGCCGCCAGCTGCCGCGCGGCCTGCTCGGCATCTGCGACGTCGATGGCCCCGCTGACCTGCGTGTCCTCGGTGACGGGCCCCACCACCCGCGCTCCGCAGGCAAGCTGCTCGCGCGCCTCGGCCGCGGTCGCGGCCAGGAACACCGCGTGCTGCCGGTACACCCCCGGCGCCGTCCGCCACGACGGCTCCCCGATGACCCGGACGGGCCGGGACGGATCCGCCCGCCCGCCGATCCGCTCACCAGTGCGCTCACCGATCTGGCCGGTGCCCGGCTCCCCGCCGGTCAGCTCGTCCAGCATGCGCTTCACGGCCGGCCCCTCGCGCGGGTCCCGGTGCCTGGCGTACAGCGGGACCGCCCCGCGCGCCGCGGGCAGGTCGATCGGGTTGAACCGGGCGAGCTGAACGCCCAGACCGCCGTCGACCACGGCGTCGCAGGAGGTGCCCAGCCAGTCCAGGTACGGCATCAGGTACGACGGGGCGTTGCGCAGGAAGATGACCGGCTTGCCCAGGGCGCGGGCCAGGTCGACCAGATCGGCGAGCCGGCGGCCACGGTCGGACGCGGCCGGGTCACCCGCGTGCGCCCAGGCCCCGCCGGGCAGCAGCGCCGCCGCCTCGATGAGCACCAGGTCGGCGCCTGAGCCTTCCAGGACGAACGCCGCGTCGTGCGGCAGCAACTGCTCCGCGGTCGCGTCCGGGGCCAGGGCCGCGCAGCTCGCGTCGGTGAGGATGCCGGCCACCACCAGGCCGTCGGCCATGTCCTGGCCTTCGGCCCGCGCCGTGGCCGACCACGCCAGGCCGGGCACGGTGTACGCGGCGAGGAACCGGTCACCGGCCGCCCCGGCGCCCGCGTCGAGCAGGATGCGGGCCCAGCGCGCCTCGTCGGCGGACCGGAACCCCTCGGCGCCGGCGCCGGACCCGGCGGCGCGGACGGCGCGGTGCTCGCGCCACATCCGGTACAGGTGCTTGGGCAGCCGCGGGCCGCCGATCCACGGGCGTTTCGCCGCCGCGACGATGGCCTGGCCGAGTTCCATCGTGGCCGAGCGCTTGACCGACATGAGCTGCGATTCGGCCGTGGCGAGCTGCCGGTGCGTCTCACGCAGGGCGCGGGCCAGCCGGTCCCGTTCCGCGGCCAGGGCGATGCCCCGCGCAGTGCTGCCCAGATCGTCGGCGCCGTCGGCGCCGCCCTCGCCCGTCTCGTCGATCTCCGTCCCGTCGGGGGCGTAGACAGTCAGCGCCAGGTCGGCGCTCGTGTTGTCGGTCATGATCTTTGCGGTGCTCTCCTCAGCCGTCTCTGGCCAGCCAGTCGGTGATGATCCGCCCGATGCGCACGCCCGCGTGGCCGTCCCACAGCGGGGGCAGCTCACCGGTGTACGGCCCGTCGTGGCACGCCTTGAGCACGGCCGAGGCCAGCTCGGCGGACGTAATGAGCCTATTGCTGCCATTGATGATCGTAATGGGCCGTTCTGTATTCGGGCGGACGGTCAGGCACGGCACGCGCAGCAGCGTGGTCTCCTCCTGCACGCCGCCGGAGTCGGTGGCCACCGCGGCTGCGCCGCGGACCAGGCCCATGAACTCCAGGTAACCCAGCGGCGGGCAGGCGTGAACACCCGGGTGCGCGCTGAGCCCGGCCGCCTCCAGCACGGCCCGCCCGCGCGGGTGCACCGGGATGACCACGTCGATGACGGCGGCGATCTCGTGCAGCGCCTTCACGAGGCCGGCCGCGATGCCCGGGTCGTCCACGTTGGACGGCCGGTGCAGCGTTGCGGCCACGTACCGCTCGGGCAGGTCCAGCCAGGCGCGGATCGAGGCGGTATCGAACCGGTCCACGTTGGCCAGCAGTGTGTCGATCATCGGGTTGCCGACCAGGTGAACCGCGCTGACCGGCAGGCCCTCGTTGGCCAGGTGGCCGATCGCCTCCGGTGAGGTCGCGAACATCAGGCTGGACAGCTGGTCGGTGAGCCGCCGGTTGATCTCTTCCGGCATCGAGTTGTCGAAGCTGCGCAGGCCGGCCTCGACATGCGCGATCGGGATGCCGAGCTTGGCGGCGACCAGCGCGGCGGCCACGCTGGAGTTCACGTCGCCGTAGACCACGACCAGGCCGGGCGGGTGCTCGGTGAAGTCCTGCTCGAGCCCGGTCATCGCCGCCGCCGTCTGCTGGGCGTGACTGCCCGAGCCCACGCCCAGGTTGACGTCGGGCTCCGGCAGGCCGAGCTGGACGAAGAACACCTCGGACAGGCGCTCGTCGTAATGCTGGCCGGTGTGGACCACCCGCTGCCGCTGCCCGAGCGCCGCGAGCGCGCGGATCACCGGCGCCGCCTTGACGAAGTTCGGGCGGGCACCGAGCACGTGCGTGATGGGTGCGAGCATCGCTGTCCTTTGCGCGTTCTGGGCGGTTTGCCCTCGATAAGATCACAGCTCAGAGCACGGATCAGATCGCCGGTCAGATCCTGGTGTCCTTCATTCTGCGGTCACGGCGGGCGCAGCGGTGCACCCACGCCGCCGGCCCGGACGGTCCGGCGCACTATATATTCGCCGACGTGACGTCGCGTCCCTCCCCGCGGCCCGGCCGCCAGGACTCGCCGGGCCCGCCGGCCCCGCAGAAGCCGCCGGCCCCGCCGGGCTCGCTGAGCCCCTGGTTCCCCGGGGCCTGGCGGGTGTCGCCGCGGGTGATGCTGCTGGCGGCCTCCGTCATGTGGCGACACATTACCGCCGATCCGGTGCGCTCCCTTTTGCTCGGCTGGCGCGTGCTACCAGGCAGGATACGCCCCTGGCTGGGGTGCGCGGGTCCCTACGGGCGAGCCGCCGTGCGCTGGGGATCAGGGGACCGGAAGGCGGCGCTGAGCCTGCTGGGCACCTCGCCCCGGCGGCTCGCCGCCTTCGCGCTGGCCGTGGATCGGCCGGGCGCGGCACGGTCCGCGCTGGACCGGCTGCCCGCCGCCGACCCGGCCCGGGCCACCCTGCTCGCCCGGCTGGCGGCCCGTGAGGGCCGGCTCACCGACGCCATGGCAGCCCTGGACGGCGCGCCGGGGCGCCGCGCGGCCAGGCTCAGGGCGTCGGTGGCCGGCGAGATCTCTGTGCTGACGGACGGCATCCCCCGCCCCGAGCGCGCCGGAGTGGCCCCCGTAGCCCGGGCAACTCCCACGACGGAATTGACCCGTGCGGCTGCAGAGGCTGTTGGGGCCGGTGGAGCCGGTGGGGCCGGTGGGGCTGAAGGTGCTGAAGGTGCTGAAGGGGCCGGTGGAGCTGGAGAGGCTATGGCGGCCAATGGGACTGGGCGTGGCTGGCGCGTGCCGGGGCGGGTCCTGCACCTGGTCACCGACGCCCTGCCGACGACCAACGCCGGCTACACGGTCCGGACCCAGCGGATCGCGGTGGCCCAGCGCGAAGCCGGCCTCGACCCGCACGTGGTGACCAAGGCCGGGTTCCCGGTGGCGCAGGGCCACCTGGACGGGCGCCGCGTCGCCGAGGTGGACGGCGTCCCCTATCACCGGCTGATCCCGTACCGGCTGCCGTCCCGCGCCGACGCCGCCGCCGCGGTCGGCCTGGACCTGGCGGCCCGGCTGACCGGGCGGCTCCGGCCCGCCGTGCTGCACGCCGCGAGCAACCACCTCAACGGCCAGCTGGCGCTCGCCCTGCGCGAGGACTTCGGCCTGCCCGTGATCTACGAGGCGCGCGGGTTCTGGGAGGAAACCTGGCTGTCCCGGCACGGCGGCGATCCCGGCGACCCGGCTGCGCAGGCCCCCCGGCAGGGGAGAACACCCGGCCGGGCCCGTTCGGCCGAATCGTCGCCGGCGGCAAGGGCGGGCGCGGCAAGGGCGGGCGCGGCAAGGGCGGGCGCGGAAGCGTCGCCGGCGGTCCGGGCGACCGTGGCGCCCGCCCCGCTGCCGGGAGCCGATCCCGCCGCGAGCGACTTCTACCAGCTCAGCCGGGAGGCGGAAACCCGTTGCATGACCGAGGCCGATCTTGTCGTCACGCTGGGTGAGGCCATGCGGGAGGAGATCGTGGCGCGCGGCGCCGACCCCGGCAAGGTCATCGTCGTCCCGAACGCCGTGTCGGCGGACTTCCTGGAGCCGCTGCCCGATGGCGCGCCGCTGCGCGAGTCGCTCGGCATCCGCCCCGCTGAGCTTGTCGTGGGGGTGGTCTCCAACCTGGTCGCCTACGAGGGCATCGGCACGCTGCTGGCGGCCGCCGCCGAGCTGCGCCACCGTGGCCTGGCGGTCCGCCCGCTGATCGTCGGTGATGGCACCGAACGGGCCGCGCTGGAACGTCTCGCCGGGCAGCTGGGCCTGGCCGGCACGGCGATCTTCACCGGGCGCGTCCCGATGCCGGAGGTGCGCCGCTACCACGCCGTCCTCGACCTGTTCGCCGTGCCCCGGACCAGCGACCGGGTTTGCCAGCTCGTCGCGCCGCTGAAGCCGGTGGAGGCCATGGCCAGCGGCCTGTGCGTCGTAGCCAGCGACGTGGGCGCACTCCGGGAGATCATCCGGCCCGGGATCACGGGGGCGCTGGCAACGTCCGGTGATCCGGCGGCCTTTGCCGATATCATGGAGCCCCTGCTCTACAGTTCAGATACGCGGCGCAGAATCGGGGCGAACGCGCGGGAATGGGTGGCCCGGGACCGGACCTGGGCGCACAACGCGGCGATCTACCGGGCAGCCTACGAACGTCTGGGCGCCGTCTGACATCACATCCTCGGGTGAAGGGACGCCGTCGATGCAGGTCGACTTGGTGGTGATCGGTCTCGGCTACGTGGGCCTGCCGCTGGTCCGGGAGGCGACGAACGTCGGCCTGAGTGTCGTCGGGTACGACATCGGCGCGGGCGTCGTGAACGGCCTCAACTCCGGGCAATCGCACGTGGACGACATCTCCGGCGACGACGTGGCCCGGATGCTCGCGGCCGGTTTCCGCGCCACCACCAGGGAGTCCGAGGCGGGCGAGCCGGACACCATCGTCATCTGCGTGCCCACCCCGCTGTCGGAGGCCGACGGCCCCGACCTGACCGCCGTGCGGGCCGCCTCGGAGACGGCCTGCGCTGCTGCGCCGCGGCACGCTGGTGGTGCTGGAGTCGACCACGTACCCGGGGACCACCGACGAGGTGGTCCGGCCGATCCTGGAGAAGGTGTCCGGGTTCAGCGCCGGGGTGGACTTCAACCTGGCCTTCTCGCCGGAACGGATCGACCCGGGCAATCCCGTCTACGGGCTGCGGAACACCCCCAAGGTCGTCGGCGGGCTCACCCCGGACTGCACGGTGACGGCCGCGCGGTTCTACGGCAAGGTCTGCGACGAGGTGGTCGAGGCCAAGTCGCCGCGCGAGGCCGAGATGGCCAAGCTGCTGGAGAACACCTACCGGCACGTCAACATCGCGCTCGTCAACGAGATGGCCGTGTTCTGCCACGAGCTCGGCGTCGACCTGTGGGACGCGATCCGGTGCGCGTCCACCAAGCCGTTCGGCTTCCAGCCCTTCTACCCGGGCCCCGGCGTCGGCGGGCACTGCATCCCCATCGACCCGAACTACCTGTCCTACAAGGTCCGGACGCTGGGTTACCCGTTCCGCTTCGTGGAGCTCGCGCAGGAGATCAACAGCCGGATGCCGGGCTACGTCGTGGACCGCGCCGCGGAGCTGCTCAACCGGCACGCCAAGCCGCTGAACGGCGCCAACGTGCTGCTGCTCGGGGTGACCTACAAGCGGGACATCGGCGACCAGCGCGAGTCGCCCGCGCGGCCGATCGCGCGCCGGCTGCTCGCGCGCGGCGCCGTGCTGGCCTACCACGACCCGCACGTGCCGGAGTGGGCGATCGACGGCCAGCCGGTACGCCGGGCCACCGACCTGGACACCGAGGTCGTCACCGCGGACGTCGTCATCCTGCTGCAGGACCACAGCGAGTACGAGCTCGAGCAGCTCGCCGCCGAGTCCAGGCTGTTCTTCGACACCCGGGGCAAGCTCGCCGGGCGCGGCCAGGCCGGGCCCTCCGCGTCCGCCGCCCCGAACACCGAGACGCTGTAACCGCGGATGCGCGTCGTCGTCTGCACCGTGGTGCACCATCCGGCCGACGCCCGGATCCTGCACCGGCAGATCCGGGCGCTGCTCGACGCCGGGCACCAGGTCACCTACATCGCGCCGGTCCGCGCGTGCGGCATCGCCCGGTGGCCGGAGCTGACCACCGCCGACGTGCCGCGGGCCGTCGGCCGGCGCTGGCTGGGGGCGTTGCGCGCGGCCCGGCGCCAGCTCGCCCGGTACGCCCCGGGCGCGGACCTGCTGCTCATCCACGACCCCGAGCTGCTGCTGGTGCTGCCGCTGGTGCGGCGGCGGCCGCCGGCGATCTGGGACGTGCACGAGGACACCGCCGCCGCCCTCGGCACCAAGGCGTGGCTGCCGACTTGGCTGCGGCGGTTCGCGGCGGGGGCCGTTCTGCTGGCCGAACGGGCCGCGGAGCGGCGCTTGCACCTGATGCTGGCCGAGACGGGCTACAACGACCGGTTCCGGCGCAGGCACCCGGTCGTGCCGAACACCACGTACGTGCCCGGCCAGCCCGCGCCGTCCGACGGCCGCGGCCGGGTGGTGTACGTGGGGCACATCTCCCCGGACCGGGGGGTGGCCGAGATGATCGCGCTGGCCGGACTGGTCCAGCCGCACGGGATCACCGTGGAGCTGGTCGGTTCGGCCGACGCGGCGGCCCGGGCCGTGCTGGAGCAAGCGTGCGCGGCCGGGCTGGTGCGCTGGCACGGGTTCGTGCCCAACGACGAGGCCATGCTGATCACCGACGGCGCGCTGGCCGGGCTGTCGCTGCTGCAGGACGACCCGAACTTCCGGCACTCGATGCCGACCAAGGTCGCGGAGTACATGGCCCGCGGCGTGCCGGTCATCACCACGCCGCTGCCGCTGGCCGTGGACCTGGTGGAGCGGCACGAATGCGGCTTCGTGGTCCCGTTCGGCGGCGTTACGGCGGCGGCCGAGGCCGTCCTTGCGCTGCAGCGGGACCGGTCGCTGCGGGACGCGATGGGTGCCCGCGGGCACCAGGGGGCCAGTGCGTACCTGCGCTGGCCGGAAGACGCCCGGGCGTTCGTCGCCCAGCTCGAACGGTGGGCGGGTGTTTCCCGCGACCTATCGCCGGCGGAGACGGGCGAGGGGGCAGCCGCCGAGGCGGCGCAGGCCGCGCCGGCCGCTTCGCCGGTTTCCGCCCGTGATCGCCGATAGGATCACCGTGTGCAGGATGAAGTGCCGGATCTTCCGCCGCCAGGCAGGCCGTCCCCGTTCGTTCGGCTGCGTGCGCTGATCCAGGCCAACAAGCTGTTCGCGATCGCCCTGGCCGCCGGGGCGGTGCTGCGGCTCATCGCCCTGCTCGGCTACCCGGGCGCGCTCTGGTTCGCCGGCGACTCCTACGTCTACCTGGGCGCGGCGCTGCGGCTCCGGCCCGACCTGTCCAAGTCGACCGGCTACTCGCTGTTCCTGAAGGTGCTCGAGCCGTTCCACAGCCTGACCCTGGTTGTGGCCCTGCAGCACCTGATGGGCATGGCCATCGCGGTCCTGCTGTACGTGCTGCTCCGGCGGGCCCGCGTGCCGAAGCTGTGGGCGGCCCTGGCCACCGTGCCGGTGCTGCTCAACGGCTTCCAGGTCGAGCTCGAGCACATGATCATGGCGGACACGCTGTTCATGTTCCTGCTCGTGCTGGCGGCCACGATCCTGCTCTGGCGGCGGCGCCCCTCGTGGCCCGCCGTGCTGGTGGCGGGCCTGCTCACCGGGTACGCCGTCACGGTGTGGAGCGGCGGCCTGGTGCTGCCGGTGGTCTTCGCCGTCTTCGTGATCGTGCGCCGGATGGGGTGGCGCGCGCTCGCCGCGATCGTGGCTGGAGCCGCCGTGCCGATCGTGGGCTACGCGGCGTGGTTCCACTCCTGGAGCGGGAGCTTCGCGCTTACTCGGTCCGAGGGTTTCTACCTGTACGGCCGGACGTCCTCGTTCGCCGACTGCGCCAAGATCAACCCGCCGGCCGGCGAGTGGTACCTCTGCCTGTCGGCCCCGGTGACCAAGCGCCTGCCCCCGGGCACGCTCATCTGGCACGTCGCACAGGTGCACGAGGTGCCGGGTGGCCCGGTCAGCGTGGCGGGCAACAAGGTACTGCGCGACTTCGCCATCCGGGCCATCGAGGCCCAGCCGGTGAGCTACGCGCACGTCATCGTCGACGGGCTCGTCCTGTCGGTGGACTGGAAGCGGTACAACTACCCGAGCAAGGGCACCGTCTACGACTACTACTTCCACACCAAGCCGCAGAAGGTACCGGACCACTCCTGGATCCCCAGGGCCACCGCGCCGCAGGACATCCAGTCCTACGGGCACCAGGGCATCAGCCGCGTGGTCAAGCCGTTCGCGTACCTGATGTCCGGGTACGAGCGGGTGTTCTACCTCTACGGGCCGCTGTTCGGGCTGATCCTGGTGCTGGGGCTGGGTTCGATCATCCGGGTGACCCGGCGTCCCGGCGGCGGGTTCCGGCTGGGGCGCTGGCGCGACGGGCCCGGTGCCATGCCCAGCGCCATGCCGTGGGTGTGCGCCGTGGTCCTGCTGGTGTTCCCGATCGCGGTGGCCGACTTCGACTACCGGTACATTCTGCCTGTTGTCCCGTTCGCCTGCCTGGCCGCCGGCCTGGCCTTCGCCTCCCCGGCGTCCCGTCCGGAGCCGTCGGACCCCTCACCCGCCGGCGCCGAGGCGGCCGTGGCCACGAGCGCAGACGAGCCACATCAGCCGGTGCAGCCCCGTTAGTCACACCGACACCGCCCGCCGGCCGGATCCAATTCTGGCGTCGCGATCATACGATCAAGTTCCAGCACGAGCCTCCGGCCGCCCGGAGCCCTACCTTACCTTCCCCGGGCACGCTTACCCAGGGCACAGGCGAACGTCCTGATCTGGGGGGACATAGGGCGGGTCTATTTCCGGCCTATGTGGAACAAGATACGCGGTTGGTGGCATTTGACACCGTGCTCCCCGCTGGAGGGCGTGATGACGAATCTGAGTTCCATGCTGGCCAAAGCGGCGGCCGGTCACGGCGAGCACGCGGCCGTGCGCATGGACGACCTGGTGCTGACCTATTCGCAGCTGCGCGACGCCGCCAGCAGCGTGGCGTCCCTGCTGGCGTCCCTGGGGGTGATGCCGGGGGACCGGGTCGGCGTCATGCTGCCGAACGTGCCCGCCTTCCCGATCGCCTTCTACGGTGCGCTCGGCGCCGGGGCCACCGTCGTGCCGATGAACCCGCTGCTGAAGAACCGCGAGGTCGCCTACCACCTCGAAGATTCCGGGGCGAAAGTCCTGTTCGCCTGGCACGAGGCGGCGGTGGAAGCAGCCAAGGGCGCCGCCGGGACGGGCGTGCAGGTCCTGCAGGTCGACGAGCCCGGCATGGGCGCCCTGCTCGCCGGGCTCACCCCGGCCGCCGCAACGGCGGAGCAGGCCGGTGATGACGACGCCGTGATCCTGTATACCTCGGGAACCACCGGCAGGCCCAAGGGCGCCGAGCTCACGCACGCGAACCTGACCCGCAACACCGAGCTCACGGCCCGTACGATGCTGAACGCCGGCCCCGGCGATGTGGTCATGGGCTGCCTGCCGCTGTTCCACGTCTTCGGCCTGACCTGCGGCCTGAACGCGGCGGTCGCCGCCGGCGCCACCTTGACGCTGCTGCCCCGGTTCGACGCCGGCAAGGCCCTGGAGATCATCGGGCGCGACAAGGTGACGATCTTCGAGGGCGTGCCGACGATGTACGCGGCGATGCTGCACCACCGGGCCCACGCCAGCGCCGACACCTCGTCCCTGCGGACCTGCATCTCCGGCGGCGCCGCGATGCCGGTGGAGATCATGCGCGGATTCGAGCAGACCTTCGGGTGCATGATCCTGGAGGCCTACGGGCTGTCGGAGACCTCACCCGTCGCGTCCTTCAACCACCCGGACCGGGTGCGCAAGCCCGGGTCGATCGGCACGCCGATGGAGGGGGTCGAGATGCGCGTCGTGGACGCCGGAGGAGCCAGCCGCCCTGCCGGTGAGGTCGGTGAGATCGCCATCCGGGGGCACAACGTCATGGCGGGCTACTGGCGCAAGCCCGAGGCCACCGCCGAGGCGATCCCGGACGGCTGGTTCCGCACCGGCGACCTGGCCCAGGTGGACGAGGACGGTTATTTCTTCATCGTGGGCCGCATGAAGGACCTCATCATCCGCGGCGGGTACAACGTGTACCCGCGCGAGATCGAGGAGGCCCTGCACGAGCACCAGGCCGTCGCCGAGGTCGCCGTGATCGGGATCCCGCACGTCGACCTGGGCGAGGAAGTCGGCGCCGCCGTGCAGCTCAAGCCGGGTGCGACCGCCACACCGGCTGAGCTGCGCGCGTTCGCCCGGGAACGGGTGGCGGCCTACAAGTACCCACGGCACGTCTGGCTCGTCCGCGAGCTGCCCAAGGGCGCCACCGGCAAGATCCTCCACCGCGAAGTGCAGCCGCCGCAAGACCTTCTCCCGTGACCGCCAGCGCCCCGGGCCCGGCGGACCTGCGAGGGACCGTGCATGATCCGGCCCGCTCGCCCGGAAGCCCGCGGGGCGCTCGCCGGCCGTTTGCGCCTACCCGGGTGACGCAGGAGAATATCCTTGCGGTGGCGAGCGAGCCGGCCGGGCGGCCGCGCCGCGCGACGCGCGGTGAGGAAGGTCCGGGCTCCGCAGGGCAGGGTGGTCGGTAACACCGACCCGGGGTGACCCGCGGGACAGTGCCACAGAAAACAGACCGCCTCCCATGGTCCGGCCCCTGGCCGGCCGGGGAGGTAAGGGTGAAACGGTGGTGTAAGAGACCACCAGCGCCCGGGGTGACCCGGGCGGCTTGGTAAACCCCACCCGGAGCAAGGCCAAGAGGGAAGCGGTCCCGCTGGTTCCGCTTCCTGCGCGAGCGTTTGAGGGCGGCCCGCCCGATGCTCGCGGGTAGGCCGCACGAGGCTGCCGGCAACGGCAGTCCCAGATGGATGGCCGCCGGCCCGCATTGCGGGTGCACAGAACCCGGCCTACAGGCCGGCTCGCCCGCCCCTATGGCTTTGACCTGCACGTTTGTGCTCACTGGGCGCTCCTGTTCCGTCCCTGTTCCGCCAGGGCGTCCCCGAGGGCGGCCTCGACGGCCCCGCGGCCGAGGTCCTCGGAGTCGGGGAACAGGTGCCCGTAGGTGTCCATCGTCTCGGTGATGGACGCGTGCCCGAGCCGGGCCTGGATCACCTTCGGGTTGAGGTTCGCGGCGATCAGGCATGAGGCGTAGAAGTGCCGCAGGTCGTGGTAGCGGGTGCCGGCGGGCAGGCCCGCAGCGCGGACTGCGGCACGCCAGCAGGTCCCGAACGCATTCCGCTGGGCGATCCGATCGGCCGCGTTGGTGACGACCACGTCAGACGGACCCGGCCCGTACCGCTGGAGATGCACGGTGATGCCGGACAACACCCAGTCGTCGGCGGGGATGACCCGCCGGGATGCCTCGGTCTTCAGCGGTGCCAGCGCACCGGCCTGCGCCTGCTCCTGGACGTGCACGCGGCGGCGCAGGAAGTCGACGCGCGGCACGGTCAGGCCGAACGCCTCGCCCTCCCGCAGACCGAGCCCGGCGCCGAGCACCACCATGACCCGGTACCGCGGGGTGATCGCCTGGTGGAGCGCGGCGACCGCGGCGGTCGGGAGCGGCTCGACGACCCGCCGCTCAGCCTTCGGCACCGTGATCCTAGTGCACGGGCTGACCGGGATCACCTGCGGGTCGTCGTCGACAGCGGCCTGCATCATGGCGCGCAGCACCGCGTAGACCGTCTCGGTCGTGGCGGGCGCGACCTTCGCCGCGACAGCAGTCACGAACGACTGCACGTCGGCCCTGGTGACGGTGCCGATGCGCCGGTCGCCGAGCGCCGGGTAGATGTGGTTGCGCAGGTGCGAGGCGTAGGTGTCCGCCGAGTTCGGCCGCAGGTGCAGCAGCGACGGCAGGTACCTGGTGTCGCCGTACTCGCGGACGGTGACCGAGCCGCGCCTTGGGTCGGCGTAGCGGATGCCGCGCAGCGCGTCGGCCTCCATCGCGGTCGCCCACTTCACCGCATCGGACTGCTTCGTGAACGCCCTGGTCGCCTCCCGGCCATCCGGCCCGGCCCACACCGCGAGCCACCGCTTGGCCTTCGGGTTGCCGCCGTTGTCAGGATGCCGCACGGTCTTCCGCCGCGTCCAGTCGTGCCAGAGATCACGCACCCGCGGCATCGCCGGTCACCGCCCTTCCCGCGCCGCGCCGAGCGTCCGCTCAAGGTAGGCGCGGACCGGCTCGAACATGCCCGGGAGCAGCTCGACGGCCTCGGCCAGGCTGACCCACCGGACCTCGGCCAGCTCCGCCTCGTCGCCGATGAAGACCCTGGTCCCGTGGGTCGGCTGCCCGGCCATGTAGATCATGTGGCGCCCGGTAGCCGGGTCGTCTCGCTCGCCGACGATCTCGCCGGCACGGATCAGGCAGCCGGCCTCCTCCTTGACCTCACGGACGGCCGCATCCTCGGGAGACTCGCCCGGTTCGATCTCGCTAGCAATGAACGTCCATGGTGGCGTGCGGTCGTTCCGCTTGCCAGCCAGCACGCCGAGCTCGGACGTGACGATCGCAGCCACAACGGGCTGCTGCTGCGCAGCCGCGGCGGCTGGCACTTCGAGGTCGCTATCCCCGTTGACCTCGCGAGCTGGCAGAGTTTCTCAGCGTGCCGGAGCACACGCTGGCCCAATGGCGGTATCAGGGTCTCGGCCCGGCCTGGCACCGGGTTGGCCGGCATGTCCGCTACATGTGGGCTGATGTCGAACAATGGCTCGGCCAGCAGCGGTAGCGGCACCCGGAGCGCCTGATGGTGGCGGATACGCCGACGGCCGGCCCCTCAGGACCGGCCGCCACGTCCGGTGACCTCGCCCCGATGCCAAACCGAGCGGAGGCCCTCGATGGCGAGCATACCGGTTATCCGTGAAGCGGCCCTGTGGGCCACGCGGCGCGACTGGGCAGTGTTCCCGACCAGGCCAGGCGGCAAGGAGCCGCGGCTGGGCCTGTCGTGGCCGAACGCGGCGACCGCCAACCCGGACCTCGTAGCTCGAGCTCACTGGCAGCCAGGCGAAGGCTACGGCGTCGCGGCCAAGTTGAGCGGCCTGGTCATCCTCGACCTCGACCAGCCCAAGCCCGGCTACCAGCTACCCGCCGCATGGCAGGACGAGCCCGGCATCAGGAACGGATGGGATGTCCTCGCGGCGCTCGCCGAACGCGCCGGGGTGACGAGCTGGCCGTCCACCTTCACCGTCACTACGCCGAGCGGAGGCGCCCATCTGTACTTTCTCGCGCCGCAGGGTAGGCCGATCGGGAACCGGCCCGCCGGCCCGCTGCTCGACGTGCGTGGCGGTGGCGAAGGCAACGGCGGGTACGTCCTCGGACCCGGCTCGACCCTCAACGGCAAGGCGTACGAGATCGCCGACGGGCAGGACCCTAATGGGAACTAGCGGGTCACCTGTGCTGGGCGGGATGCCTGGTGCGGGAGACTTGTCACCGGTAGCAGCCGGCGGGTGAGCACTATAAAAACCCCGGGCCTGAGCCCTGGGCTGAGACCGTGCCCCCGCCGGCCCGCCGGGGAGAATGGACTGCTGATGGGGTGGCGTGCCCGGCACAGGCCGTGAGCACTGGATCCATTAGGGCGCTGGCGGTTCTCCCTGATGCTGCCGGATGTGACGGAGAGTATGGGAAGGATGAGGGATTGCTGTTCATCGGTGATGACTGGGCCGAAGGCCACCATGACGTGGTCGTGCAGGACGATGCCGGGAAGACGCTGGCCCGGCGGCGGCTGCCGGAGGGCGTGGACGGGATCGCCCGGTTCCACGAGCTGATCGCATCATGCTGCGGGGAGGACAGTGAGCCGGACCCGGCGCAGGTCGTGATCGTGATCGAGACTGAGCGGGGGCCATGGGTGAAGACGCTGGCCGCGGCCGGGTACCGGGTGTACCCGGTGAACCCGAAGCAGGCGGCGCGGCACAAGGAGACGATCTCGGTGTCGGGGAAGAAGGACGACTTTTTCGACGCGTCCTGCCTGGCGGACATGGGCCGCACCCGGCGGCACCAGATCCGGGAGCTGGCCGCCGACAGCGACATCGCCGAGGCGGTGAAGATCGCCGCCCGGGCGCATCAGAAGCTGGTGTGGGAGCGCACCAGGCACCTGCTGCGGATGCGGTCGGCGCTGCGGGAGTACTTCCCCGCCGCGCTGGAGGCCTACGCCACCCCGACCCTGGCCGGCCCGGACGCCCTGGAACTGCTGAACCGGGCACCGGATCCGGCGCCGGCGGCGAAGCTGACCGTCACGCAGATCACCGCCACGCTCAAGCGGGCCCGGCGGCGCGGCGACCTGCCCGCGCGCGCCCGGGACATCCAGGCCGCGCTGCGCACGCCGCACCTAGCCCAGCCCGCCGTGATCACCGAGGCCTACGCGGCCTCGGTGCAGGCCGCCGCCGCCGTGATCACGGCCCTCAACGGGCAGGCCAAAGTCATGGAAGCCAAGGTGAGCGAGCTTTTCGCCGCCACCCTGATGCCGGGATCTACCTGTCCCAGCCCGGCATCGGGGACATCACCGGCGCCCGCGTCCTCGGCGAGTTCGGCGACGCCCCCGGCCGCTACGCTTCGGCCAAGGCCCGCAAGAACTATGGGGTGCCCCGGACCTTCCGGACTGCGGATCCTTTAGGATTCTCAGTCGAAGGGACGGGATAAATTGCCAGGGAAGTATAAGTATAAGACGTATACGCCGGAGTTCCGTGAGGAAGCGGCGCGGATGGTCGTGGACACGTCTCGGCCTATCGCGGATGTGGCCCGGGAGATTAATGTCAGCGAGACGTCGCTGGGTAATTGGGTGCGCGCGTACCGGGATAAGCATGCGGAAGACGAGCCGCCGCTGGAGTTGTCCGAGCGTGCCCGGCTGCGGGAGCTGGAGCGGGAAATCCGCGAGCTCCGGATGAAGGCTGATTTTCTCTCAAAAGCAGCGGCGTACTTCGCAGCGGAGCATCGGTGAGCGACAAGTACGCGTTCATCGACGCGGGATACGCCACCGTCGCCGTGGATACGGCTGCCGCTCCCACGGTCACCCGCATGTGCCAATGGCTCCGGGTTTCTAAATCGGGGTTCTACGATTGGAGGTCACGGCCGGAAAGTGATACCGCCAGGCGCCGGGAACTGCTGAAAGTGAAAATAGCAGCGTTGTTCAAAGCGAACGACGGCACCTACGGGTACCGGCGGATGCACGCCGCCCTGGCCCGCGGCGGCGAGCGGTGTGGCCCGGAGCTGGTGCGTGCCCTGATGCGCGAGCTGGGCCTGGTGCCCTGCCAGCCGCGGCCGTGGCGGCCGTCCATGACCCGCCACGGCGCGGCCGGCCCGATCCCGGACCTGGTGTGCCGCGACTTCACCGCACAGGCCCCAGATCTCCGGCAAACGCTGTGCGTGGGGAGTTAAAGGCCGGGTTCGGGGTTGAGCCGGTAGGTGACGGGGCGGGTGTCGCCGGGCATGACGGGTGGTTCGTTGTTGACCTGCTCGATGAGCATCGTCAGGGCGCGGGCGACGCGGGGCGCGCGGGGCAGGTCGAGCTGGACGGTTATCGCGTCCGGTGTGTAGGTGATGACGCCGGCCAGGCCGCGGATGATGGTCTGGCGGGTGATGGCGCGGTACTCGTCGTCGTCGCGGAGGTAGGCGTTGAGCTGGTTCGATACCCAGTGCTCGGCATTGTGGGCGAGCAGCCGCAGGACCATCTGCAGGCCGCGGCGGCCCGTGCGCAGCAGCGCTTTCTTCGCGTCGGGGTCGATGTCGGAGGCGGGCAGCTTGGCGGGGATGTCCTTGCGGGCATCGACGGCGGCGGCCACGGCCTTGCGGGCGCGGGTGATCTTGGACTGGGCGGCGGGGATGGCCGCGTTCTTGGCAGCGGCGGTCAGCGTGGGGCCGGCGAGCAGCCCGGCTAGGGCGCGCTCGGCGGCGGCCAGCCTCTTCTCCGCTTCGCGGACCGCGGCGCTGGCTTTCTTGCGGGCCGGGTTATCGATGATCTTGGTGTTGGTCTCGATGCTGGCGATGTAGTCGCAGATCTTGCCGATCCCGTAGTTCTCGGAGGCGTACTTCAGGAAGTTCTCCTCCCGCCACCGGGATTTCAGCCAGGACAAGATGCCCGCCGGGCACGCCTGCAAGTCCGAGGTCAGGATCTGCAGCACGACCTGGCCGTGCTCGAACAGGGTGATCTGCCGGGCTTCGCCGTAGTCCTTGATCTGCACTTTCTCATCGGCCCAGGCGATTTCCCGCTGCCGGCCGGCGACGGTGATGGTGGTGATGACCGGCAGCATCGCCGGGACGGCCAGCGGCGCCCGCCGGTAGGTGACCCAGTGCACGTCCTGCTCGCGGCAGTGCCTGAACACCTGGGGATAGGCGCCGCCGCGGTCGAACCCGAGCATGATCTTCGCGCCCGGGCCGGCGGCTTTCTTCAGCTCGGCCAGGGCCAGCGGCAGCGTGGTGCTCAGCCCGGACGGCTCCCCGGTGACGAAGCACACCGCCCGCCCGTCGTGCGCGGTCACGTGGGTGTCCGCGCGCCCTCGCTCAGCGCGCCCACGCTTGTTGTTCCAGCCCTTGGCGACCGGCTTGGCGCCCGTATACGGGACGAAGTGGTCATCGACGTAATAGACACCGGACAGGACCGGGTCCGCGGTGAGCATCGCGGACGCGAACAGCCGCTGCACCGCCACCGGGTCCGCGGCGTCGGCGATCTGCGCCAGCCGGGGCCGCAGCGCCCGCAGGCCCGGCAAGGTCCCGAGCCCGGCCAGCGGCCCGGCCTCAGCAGCGGTCAGGTGCTTGAACTGCTCGGTGGTCGCCGCGCCCAGCGCGAAGCACATGCTCACCGCGGCCAGCACCGCCGCGTCTCCCGGCTCCGCCGCCCGCCCGCCGGCCTGGGCCAGCACCGCGCCGGCGCCGGCCCGGGCGAAGAACCCGTGCAGCAGCATCGCCCCCGCATACCGGGACCGGAACACCCCCTCAGGAACCAGGGGCCACGACGGCAGCCCGCCAGGGCCGCCCGCCCCAGGCTCCCCGGCCCCCGGTCCTGGCCCTGCCGCAGGCTCAGGCGATGCCGCAGGCTCAGGCGATGCCGCAGGCTCAGGCGATGCCGCAGGCTCGGGTGATGCCGCAGGCTCAGCTGCGGGCTCTGCCTGAACCCTGGCCGCCGGCCCGGCATCAGCCTCAGCCTCCGGCTCGGGATCAGCCGCAGGCCCGGTCTCAGCTGGGGTGGCCGGCTTCGGCTCGGTGAACAGGGGTTCCGCGGGCGCCCAGCCGGGCTCGCCGCCGCCGGCCGCCTGCCCGCGCCGGCCCAGGCGGCGGCTGATCGTGGTGTGCGCCACCCCCAGCTGCCGCCCGATCTGCGCGTCGCTGGCGCCCTGCGCCCGCAGCTGGCTGGCCTGCGCCCACTGCGCCGGGCTGACCGTCCCGGGCCGGCCCGGCCGCGGCTGCCCGATCAGCGCCGCCGACCCTTCCCGCATCGCCGCGTTATGCAGCGTGGAGACGTAGTTCTCCGTCAGCCCCAGCACCGCCGCGACCGTCCGGCCCCTGAACCCCAGCTGCCGCAGCGTCGCCAGCGCGATGTTCCGCATCGCGGTATCAGCGGCGTCGTACTCGAACAGGACCACCGGCCCGGCCGAGATCACGCACCGGCCCCCCGAGGTGAGCATCCGAAGGTCCCGTGCCTCTGGCATGCCTTCCAGGATCGCCGCAACCGCTGCTGACATGCCACTATACTACCAAAGCTTTAAGAATTACGCACAGACGATCGCGGATAAAACCGCACGTCACGGACTACACGTTTCGCCGTTGCCGGAGATCTGAGGCCCCCGGGGAGAAAATGGTCGGCGATATCACGTATATTCCCACGTGGCAGGGATGGCTTTACCTGGCGACCGTCATCGACTGCGCCACCCGCAAGATAGTGGGCTGGGCGATGGATGATAATTACCAGACCCCGCTGATCACCGCAGCGATCGAGATGGCCGCCCGCAATCTCGATCTCCCGGCTGGTGCGATCTTTCACAGTGACCGTGGCAGTAATTATACGTCAGCCGAGTTCGCCGGCGTCCTGAAGAGGCTGGGGATAGAGCAATCTGTAGGCCGCACCGGTATTTGTTACGATAATGCATTGTCGGAATCGGTGAATGCGGCGCTGAAGGTCGAGCTGGTCAACCGGACGGAGTACCCGTCCCGGAAGAAAGCGAAAAACGCTATAGCGCGGTACATCGAACTCCGGTATAATCAGACGCGGCTTCACTCAGGGCTCGGATACCGGACTCCGCAAGAAGTTCTGGACGAGTACCTGAATCAGCAGGCAGCGGTATGAAATAACACTAATTCGCCGGTCCGGAAAACGCGGGGCAGCCCACTACGCCGGAACCTCCCCGCTGACCATCGAGTCCGGCAAGAAGAGAACCGTGCACGCCCGGTACATCCGCAACCGGCACCTCATCGACGCCCTGCACGCCCAGGCGTTCGCGGCGCTCACCGCCTCCCCCGGCGCCCGCGCCTACTACGACGAGCTCCAGCCGGCGACACCGGCCACGACGACGCGCTGCGCCGCGTCGCCAGCCGCCTCACCGGCATCCTGCACGGATGCGTCAAGCACCGCCGCGAATACGACGAAGCTGTCGCATGGAACCACCGCACCGGGCTCAGGCAGGCCGCATGACCACCAGGTAACCCCGCTCCGCACCCGAGCCTTCCGGCACCTGACCCCGGCCGGACGGCGGCGTAAGCATGCCCAGACGAAAGTCACCGCCAACCCGTCCGAATGGCCCCGATTTGACAACTTAAGCCCTGGGGTGTCTCAGCCGCTACCCAGCTGGATCGCCGACCTGCTCGACCCGCCGAAAGGGGGCAGCGTGCCACCGCAGCAACAGACTGTGAGGTGCCCCGAGGCTTCCGGACAGTCCATCCATTAGGATGGGCGTCTGGAAAGGTGAAGTATTTTGCCCCGGCCGAAGAAGAGCTTCTCACCGGAATTCAAGGATGAAGCCGTGAAGATGGTGATCGAGACGTCGCGCCCGATAGCCAGAGTGGCAAAGGAGCTCGGGATTAACGAAGGCACCCTCGGCAACTGGGTCGCTTCCTATCGCCGTGAGCATGCCGGCGAGGAACCGCCGCTGACCGTGAATGAGCGGGCGCGGCTGCGCGAGCTTGAGCGGGAAACCCGGGAACTGAAGATGGAAAACGAGTTTTTGAAAAAAGCCGCGGCGTACTTCGCCCGCGACCATCGGTGACCGATAAATTCGAGTTCATCGACGCGGAGTACGCGGCTTACCAGGAATCGAGTGATGAGTACGTGCCGTCGATCGTGATGATGTGCCGGTGGATGGAGGTATCGCGGTCCGGGTTTTACGAATGGCGGAGCGCGCCGGAATCGGCGACGGCGAAAAGGCGCGGGATGCTTGCTTTGATCGTGCGGAAGTCATTCGATGAATCGGATGAGACATACGGGTACCGCCGGGTGCATGCGGACCTGGTGGCCTGGGGCGTGCCCGCGGGGCCGGAGCTGGTGCGGTCCATCATGCGTGAGCTGGGCCTGGAGCCCTGCCAGCCGCGGCCGTGGCGGGTCAGCCTGACCGAGGGCGACGGCCAGGAGCACGACATTCCCGACCTCGTGAAACGCGATTTCACCGCGGCCGCGCCGGGCGAGAAAATGGTCGGCGACATCACTTACATTCCGGCATGGGAGGGCTGGCTTTACCTGGCGACGGTTATCGACTGCCATACAAAGGAAGTCATCGGCTGGGCAGCGGGCGATAACTACAAGACGCCGCTCATCGAGAAGGCCATCGAGATCGCCGCCCGTAATTTTCCTCTCGCCGCTAATGCGATTTTCCACTCCGACCGCGGCAGCAATTACACATCCCGGCAGTTTGCGGAGACGCTCAAGAAGCATAATCTCCGGCAGTCCGTCGGCCGCACCGGTATCTGTTACGATAATGCAATGGCCGAATCGTTCTTCGCCGCGCTGAAGAACGAGCGTGTTCACCGCACTCAGTATCCGACCCGCGAGCACGCGCGCCGCGACGTTGTGAGGTACATCGAATTCTCGTACAATTCCAGACGTCGGCACTCCGGGCTTCAGTACCGGACCCCGCAGCAAGTCCGCAATGAGTACCTGGAACGGCAGTCCGCAGCGTGAATTAACCACAAATCCGCTGTCCGGAAAGCTCGGGGCAGATCACTGGCAGGTCCAGGGGGCCATCGGCATACGCGGATAGCGCTCTCGTCTCCGAGCTGGCCCGTATCTGCGACGCGCCCGAGGGCACCCGGAATAACGAGCTGAACCGGGCCGCCTTCGGCCTGGGCCAGCTCGTCGGAGGCGGGCTCCTCGACCTCGCGCCGGTCGAGGCGGCACTTATCGCAGCAGGCGAGCGGGCCGGGCTCGATCCCGGAGAGACCGCGCGCACCGTGAAGTCCGGACTCGGCAAGGGAATGGCGCAGCCCCGGCGGCTGGAAACCGTCCGATGACAGCCGAGGACGAGGCGTGGCAGCTCGCGCAGGAAGCCGGGCACCAGTTCGCCTCCGCGAACGGATCGGCCCCGGCCGTGACACACCGCTTGGTGCTCACGCCCGCGTCGAAGATCACGCCCCGGCCAGTCCGGTGGGGCTGGGATGACCGGCTTCCCGCCAGCCACGTTGGCCTCATCGCCGGGCGCGAGGGCATCGGCAAGAGCTTGCTGCTCACGTGGCTCACAGCCGAGATCACGCGCGGCACGCTGCCCGGCGTCTACTCCGGGGAGCCGCGGTCGGTGTTCTACTGCGCCACCGAGGATTCGTGGCAGCACACAATCGTCCCCAGGCTCATGGCCGCCGGCGCCGACCTCGATCGTGTCTACAAGGTCGAGGTCGAGGCCGTCGAGGCCAGCACCGGGGACGGCAGGCTCGTCGAGCTGACCATGCCTCGCGACTGCGACCTGCTCGGCGCCGAGGTCAAGCAGCTGGAGGTTGCGCTGGTTGCCCTCGACCCGCTGATGTCTGCTATCGACCGCAAGGTCGACACGTACAACGACCGGGAAATGCGAACCGTCCTTGAGCCGCTGGCACGGCTCGCCGACCTGGCCGGATGCATGGTCGTCGGGCTCGGGCACTTCAACAAGTCCGCCAGCGATGACCCGCTGAACCTGATCACCGGATCGCGCGCGTTCACCGCAGTAGTGCGCGCGGTGCTCGCTGCCGCACGGGACCCGGAAGCCGGCGACGACAGCTGCGTTGTCTCCCAGGTGAAGAACAACCTCGGCAAGCTCAATCTGCCGAACCTCACCTATGTCGTGCGCGAGGCATTCGTAGAGACACCCGAGGGCGAGGCCAGGGTCGGCCGCCTGTACTTCACCGGGGAATCACAGCGGGGCGTTCGCGACATTCTCGCCGACGTCGGATCGGCTAGCGAGCGCACCGAGCGCGCCGAATGCATTGGGTGGCTCAGGGAGACACTCGTCGTGCCCCGCCGTACTAAGCCCCGATCCACCGACCAAATTAGGGTGTTTTCGGGCGTGGCAACATGAAAGGTGCCCTCTGAACTGGGACAATGGGAGTTAGTGAAGCTTCCAGTACCGGTTCGAGAGGACACCCTGCAAGTGCGATTGTTGCATAGCCTGGCGAAGACGCACGCATCGTTCGACGACCCTAATCTCGTGTCGCACTCCGGCCTGGTCCCGGTGATGGCCCTCGCTGAGCGCGCCGGGCTCGCCGGCCTGGTGGCGGAGCACGTCCGGCCGGGCGGGGACTGCGGGGTCAACGCGCACCTGAAGGTCGCGTGCCTGGCCGCCGGGATGGCCGCGGGCGCCGATTCGATCGATGACATGGACCTGCTGCGGCACGGCGCGATGGGCACACTGTTCGGCGGCATCCGGGCACCGTCCACGCTGGGCTCGCACCTGCGCTGCTATACCTGGGGAAACGTCAGCCAGCTGGACAAGGCGGGCCGGGAGTTCCTGATCGCGCTGGCCGGGCAGGCGCCGCTGCTGCCCGGCGCGGGCACCCTGGCGTTCATTGACATCGACTCGATGCAGAAACGGGTCTACGGGCACAAGAAGCAGGGCGCGAAGTTCGGCCACACCAAAATCCAGGGCAAGTCGCTGCTGGTCCGGGGCCTGAACGCGCTGGCCGCGGTGGTCAGCACGCCGCTGTCGGCGCCGGTGATCGCCGCGACCAGGCTGCGCGGCGGCAGCGCCGCCTCCGCGCGGGGCGCGGCCAGCCTGGCCGCCCGCGCCATCGGCACTGCCCGGGACTGCGGGTGCACCGGGACGATCGTGGTCCGGATGGACTCGGCCTATTACAACGCCGCGGTGATCGGCGCGGTCCGCGCCCAGCGCGCCCGGTTCTCCGTCACCGTCCCCATGAATACGAGCATCCGCGCCGCGATCGCCGCCATCCCCGGCGACGCCTGGACCGCCATCAAGTACCCGCGCGCGGTCTGGGACGACCAGCTGGACGCCTGGATCTCAGACGCCGAGGTCGCCGAAGTCCCTTACACGGCGTTCGCGTCGAAGAAGGGCCAGGCGGTCACCGCCAGGCTGGTCGTCCGCCGGGTCCGGGACCTGAACAAGAAGGCGGCCGCCGGGCAGGACGAGCTGTTCCCGGTCTGGCGGTACCACGCGGTGTTCACCGATTCCCCGTTCGAGCTCGTCCAGGCCGAGGGGCAGCACCGTGACCACGCGGTCGTGGAGCAGGTATTCGCCGACGTCACCAGCGGGCCGCTGGCTCACCTGCCATCGGGGAAGTTCGCCGCGAACGCCGCGTGGCTGGCGATCGCGGCCATGGCGCACAACCTGGTCCGCGCCGCCGGCGCCCTGGCATCCCTGCCCTTCGCGAAGGCCCGGGCCGCGACCATCCGCCGAGACCTGATCGCCGTCGCCGGCCGCACCGCCCGGCACGGACGCGGCCACCTCACGCTGCACCTGCCCGAAGGCTGGCACCGCGAGCAGGAATGGCGCAACCTGCTCGCCACCGCCTGCGGCCCGCCCGCCGCAGCGGCCTGACCAGCCCCGACCGGTCCGCACCCCGACGGCCGCAACGGCCACCCGAACCCCGGCCCCCAGCCAGGAACCCCGGACAAGCCGCAGGCAAGGCGAGCGGCAGGACACCCGCGCCCCGATTCACCCCGGAAAACTCCTCGCGCAGGAATCGAAGCGAAAACGATCTACCAGAATGGGTCGGTGGATCGAGGCTAAGGAGGTCGAGGCCGAGGGCAAGGAGCGCGGGTTCAGCCAGCGCACCCAATGGCGTGCCAGAAAGCAGGCCGGAGTCAAGGCCGAGCAGCTGGCAACTGGGTCGAAGGGCCGCAGCGAATGGTGGCTCAAGCTGCCAGCAGAGGCAGGCAACCATGACCCGCCACCGTGACAGCCTGCCCCCCGGTTGGCAGCCTGCCCTATGGCTTGACCTGGCCAGACTGACAGGCTGCCAGAACACTACGCGCGCGCACGCGCGCGCGCAGGAAGACTCCTAGAGGTGGCAGCCTGTCAGTCTGCGCACGTCGGGTCCCTGATGATCTTGGCAGCCTGCGTGGCAGCCTGCCCTACAGTGGCAGGCTGCCCAGGTCAGGCCATGTCTTCCGGACTATCAAGCTGAAGGGAGGATCGGGTGAGAATCACGTCGGTGTCCTGATCGACGGCACCGGATACCCCTGGACACCAGCATGAGCGAGGCCGAGCTCGACGCCGCGATCAGCGGGCTGTGCGACGAGCTCCACCTCGTCTCCCTCCACGTCCGCGATGTGCGCCGCGAAGACCCGCACTGGAAGGGCTTCCCCGACCGGATGATCTTCGGCCCCGGCGGAGTCCTCTACCGGGAGCTGAAAGCGCCGGGCGCCCGGGTACGCGCCGCGCAGCAGCAGTGGCACCGCCGGCTCAGCCGGGCGGGCCAGGACGTTGCCGTCTGGAAACCAGCCGACTGGCACGCCGGCCGCATCCGCGCCGAGCTGGAGCGCCTGGCCGCCGGGGAACCAGACCAGCCGGAAACCCCCCGGCAGGCGTTCTACAAGCTTCTGTATGGCACGGACTGATCACGCGCCCTCAGCTCTGGCCCTCCTGAAATCCGGCTGCGCACGATCCGGCCTCAAATGTCGGTATCGACACCGGATGAATGGCTGGCCGCCCTCCGCCTGGCCGATGTTGAACGTGTTGGCGTAGTAGTACGTGTGGCCGGGGTTCCCGTAGGACCGCGCCGCCAGGCATCGGGTAATTCAGCTCTGGCTCGTCCGCGCCACCCGGATAGGACTGGCCGACGGTTACCGTCGTGATCGTCACGGGGATGCCGGTCTCGTTCGTCACCGACGCCAGGAACCCGGCCCAGGTCGGCACCGACGGCATGCCGTTGCTCAGATTCTCGGATTCCTGGTATCCAGCAGGAGTGTCCGGCAGGATGTCCGTCCCCGTAGGCGCGGTGAACCCCCGGTATGCCAGGCCGACCCAGCCTAGAACAAGCGGGTGACGTTCTCCCGGATATTTCGAACGCGAGTTACGTATTCGTTGTCGCCCAGCAGCCTAAGCCCGCGTCTCTGTCCGATAAACAGCCCGGCTGCGATGCCGATTATGAGGATGATCAGGTAGGTCGCCGAAGCGGAATGAGCGTGGAGGGCTGTCGCCAACTTCCGAACCAGGCCCGACCCGATTAAGGCGAGGAGAAACAGTATGAGCAGAGCCCGCCGGAAGAAAAAACCAACTGCAACGGTGAGCAGGATTCCGACCCAGAACATTTGGCTTGCGACGTAGGACCTCACAACCGGGCCCTGTTGATGCGCCGCAGCCAGTATCAAACCCCCCATGCCAAAAAGATGCCACGCAAGCGTACTGGAATCAAGACCGACGGTGACACCACGGCGGCCACGTCCGCGGCGTAGACCGTCATCGCGATATCAGGTTCAGTGGATCACGCCAGCCTGGCTTGATCTGGACGACGGCACGGCCCCCGCAAGCTGCCGCGAGCACTCCGAGGGCCATCATGGCGGGCAGGTCCCGCGGCACCTGGGTGGACTCGGCGAGCGCCGTCACCTCCGCCTCCAGCAACGGCGGGAAGACACCGGACGGGAAGGACGGCAGCGACGGGACCACGGACAGCGGCACGGGTGCTTCCCATCCTTCGGCTTCGTCAGACTTGGCCTCTGTCTCGGCGCGGGTCCTACTCCGACGAGTTCGCCTGGCTCTGCCGCGAGGCGTGTATGCCCGCAAGGCACGTCTAGCGGGACGGCGCATCGGCTGAGCTGGCCGCGGGCGGGGCTGATCGCGGCTGAGCTGGCGGCCTTGGCGACTGGATATAGCGTCGAGCAGAGGGCCGCCGAGCAGCTCGCCCGCGCCGTCGCCCTCGGGTAGCTCGCCCGCACCAGTCGGCCAGACACCCCGGTGCCCTGGGGCCGTGCTAGCGGCCGTCCAGCGCCGCCTTGGGAGAGCCAGAGCAGAAACCGCAGGTCGATATTTTGTTCACGGCGCGGCCGAAATCTGGCGGCTATATTGGCCGCCGCGACCGATATGCCGAACAGTGCTGGTCGTAGGCTGAATGCGAACGCATAGGCGGGGGATAAGGGCGCTTGACCCCTGCCTGCCCCCTCGGCGGGGTCAGCATCGCATGGGGGTTCCCATGGAGTCAGGCGGCGTCCTGTCCTGTGCTTACCGCTCCTGTCGTGCGCGGGGAGTCTCCTGACTCTCGGCTAACCTAGGAGCCATCGCTTGAGCGTGCCGATGGGGTCTGGCCCGGGTTCGGGCTTGGGGGGTGTTTCAGCTGGAAGCTCGACCGGCTGTGCGCCGAAGAATCCGGCCGTAAACCGCGTCTGGCACTGGCGGCACTTGTACGTCATCCCTGGGACGCGCGGATGTTCCGCGGAGCATCCCGGGCACTTCACGGTGCGCGGACCCGCTGCCTGGGTCGGCTCGGGTGCGGCGCCGGGTGCGGGCCCGGGTGCTGTCCGCCGCTGGCGTGGCGGTGTTTCCCGGCGGCCGGGGTCGTATGACCATTGGTCGCGGGGCCGGTCGGCCATCGCCTTGTACCCGGCGTCTTTGGTGTAGAAGGTGCAGGGGACTTCCCAAGTGCCGTCGCTCGCTTGCCGGGGCTTGGCGGAGAGGCTGAGATGGTCCCGCAGGCCCTGGTAGCGGTGGGACCGGTAGAGGGCCTGCTGCACGGCCTTGGCCTCATCGAGGCTGGTGATCGGCTGCTCGGCGCCGTCGTCGTCGCGGTAGGCGCGGATAACGACCTCATGGACCGGGGCGTGGGAGCCGTCGTGGCCGCCGAGGGCGGCGAGGGCTTCCTGCATCGTGTCCGGGTAGGGATCGTCCCGGCCGCGCGCGTGTTTCCGCTTCAGCCATTCGGGGCGCCGGTCAGGCAGCGGGCTGCTCATGGCGGAAGGATAAATCTCCAGCGGCGGAGGCGCTGTTCTGCCGGGCGTAGTAGTACGCGTCTTGGCCGGCTGATGCAGGTACAGGCTCGGCTTGGATGGTCCGGGGTGCCGGACGATCCTCCTCATCGGCTTGCTCGCCGAGGTGGTCGCCGGCCGGACCCGGTCCGGCCAGGGTCCTCCCCGCAGGCTTCGGCCAGGCCCTCAGCGCGCCGTGCACGACCTCGCCGAGGCTGGGCTGTGCCAGGGCGGGGGCAGTGGGCGCCGGGCTGGCTTGAGGCTGGATGGGTGCGCCGGGAGGCGGCAGGATGATACCCGTGACGCTGCCAGACCAGCTGGCCAGCTGCTTCTGGCCGCCGGGTGCAAGGTCGTGCAGGCGGGCGCCGGGCAGCAGGGTGACGGCTGTCCGGGCGCACCGCGGGCACAAGAAGCCGCTGGCGGCCGCGTGGGCGAGCTCGTACCGGGCTACTTCCCCGCAGCTGCCGCAGGACCGGATGGGCTGGGGCTGCTGGCACGGGTCAGGTGCGCCGGGAGGTGGCAGGATCATGCCCGCGACGGGGCCGCCCCAGCCGTCGACCAGCGGGGTCGCCCCGGGAGCCAGGGGCGGTGCGCCGCCGTTCCGCGGCGTGCCAGCACCGCAGGCACATGCCCCGGGGCACCCCAGATCGATGCACGCGCCGCAGCGGGGGCAGTTCGACGGGGGCGCCAGCTCTGTGATGGCCAGGCGCCGTGATGCGGTCTTGGCGGGGCTGGTCCTGCGGGCCGGTGCCCTGCGCTGGACGGTGGTTGCGGCGGGGGCTGACCAAGGGGCTGGGCTGGCCGGCGTTGGGGCCTGGCGGTGGAGGATGGTGCCGGTGAGCGTCTCCAGCTCGTTACGCTGCCGGCCCTCCGCTTTTCCCGCCCGCTGGGCCAGGCCTCGGGAGTATTCGCGGTTTGCCGCGGTGCACGCGTCGCCGCGGCAGCCCGCTTTGTAGCAGGACCGGGTGCCGTGGGTGCGGCTGGTGAGCCCGCATCCGCATGGGCAGAGTTCGCCTTTCCTGGCAGGGCACCGCGGGTCCATGGCCCCATTAAACCCCTGGCCGGCCCCGGCCCGGGATCATCCCCGAGGGGGATTCCGCGGAGCCAGGCCCCGCCCTGCCCCGCGGCTGCTGACCCTGTCCTGGCCGAAGAATCTCCTGGCCCCCGTGGGGGTCCGCCGGGAGGGGCCTGAGTACCAGCGCCGCGGGTCGTCGGGCACCGGGATGCTTGCCCGGCACCGCGCGCAGGTGGTCTTGCCGCCTGGCCGGGCGCGGGAGGCTACCGGGTGCCCGCAGCCGGGGCACCGCAGCAGCACCGTGCCGGTCCAGGTGCGTTCGCCTTCGGTACCGGGCGGCCGGGCTGGTACCCACACCGGCCTGCGGCATGCCCCGCACCTGGTCCAGCTGGCGCGGACGCTGGTCGTCAGGATGTGCCCGCAGTGCGGGCACGGGTACCGGACGGGCCTTCCGCGCCGGGCGACTGCGGTCAAGGGCATCCCTTGCCGCACGGCGTCGCGGTCCTGGCGCTGCCCAGGCCCGTCCGCCCCCACGACAGGCCGCCGGCGGAGTGATGCGGGCCGGGATGCCCCTGCTGCTTGTGGCAGGAATACTTGCGGCCATTCACGTGCCTGAAGGCCTCGCACCTGCCGTTCTTGGCTGCCATGACCTCAGTGTGCCGCAGGCTGACCGATCGGCAGGTTCCGGTAGAGCGTGGCGCGGCCGACGCCGAGTGTCCTGGCGACCTCGGCCACGGGCCTACCGTCCTTCAGCATCCCGGCGGCGACCTCGATGCGCTGCGGGGTCATCACGGTCTGCCTGCCCAGCGCCTTGCCGGATGCGCGGGCGGCTTGCAGCCCGGCGAGGGTCCGCTCGCGGATCAGCTCCCGCTCCATCTCCGCCAGCGCGGCAAGGATGTGGAAAAGCAGGCGCCCGGCCGCGGTGGTCGTGTCGAATCCCTCCGTCAGGGAAATGAACCCGACCTCGCGTTCGCGGAGCTGCCCGACCACATGCACCAAGTGGGAGACGGAGCGGCCGAGCCGGTCGAGCTTCCAGACGACCAGCTCATCGCCAGGCCGCAGGTAGGCAAGGCACTTGCCGAGCTGGGGTCTGGTAGCCTTCGCGCCGCTGACGCCGTGGTCGGTGAACGTCTCGGTGCATCCTGCGGCGTCGAGGGCGGCGAGCTGCGTCTCGGGATGCTGATCGATCGTGGAAACTCTCGCGTATCCGATCCGTGCCACCACCTGATTGTCTCGTAGAGGACCGACAATCCGGCTGGTGAGACACACGGGCGGACACAGCGAATCGGACAGCCCAAATCCGCCAGATGCTGGCCGATTCCGGGAATCCCGCTATTGCTCGTTAACGGACAGCGGCTAGCCGACAGCCACCCGCAGGGTAGGGGCCGGGTGCGCCGGCGAGTGCAGCTGTGCTGGGCGCAGGAGGTAAGCCCGAAGCTCCCGAGCCTGGTCGTCGCTGATACCGAAGGCCGCGAGGATTTCGTCTAGGGGCCATTCGCGCTGAGGCTGGATGACCTCGATCCCTACAACGTTCCCGGCGGCGTCGAGATTGACGAGCGTTCCCTCGTCGACCGATTCCGGGACGGCCAGAAGCAGCTACGGAGTCACATGACCTCACGGTGCGTAAACGGAACCTCTCCGAAGAGACGCACACAGTCCCGCCGTTCTGGGCGGCTCTAGAGGGCGGAATCTGTGCCGCCTTCGCCGCCCAGAACGGCCAATCTGTCGCGTTGGCTCGCCGGTGCGCCTGCTCATGACCGTTTGGCCTGGGTTCCTGGCGGTCTACCAAACCAGTCGATCGCTGAGCCAGCTAGCCAGACCGCCTGCCCCGACCGTGACCGGTGGGAATACGTGTATGTTGCGGCCTGCCGGCGCGTTCGCAGGCCGGCTGTTCAGGTCGCCCGGCCTGCGGGTGACATCACGGCCCTCCGTCCACTGTTAGGTGCCGCTTTCGGCCATCTTCTGCTGCGCGTCGGCGATCGCGCCCTTCAGGGCCTTTACGTGGTGGCCTTCGGCCTCGCCGACGACCTTCTTGACGGCGCGGGTCACTGCGGGTTCGACCTTGCCGGCCGCCGAGTGCGGGTAGGCGACGATCAGGCCCGCGCCGCCGACCGGGATGGTGGCCCCGGCCTGCTCCTCCAGCTTGCTGGCGGTCCTGCGGTGCAGCAGTTTGCCCGCCCCGGCGCCGATCACCGCGCCGACCGCGGTCGCGGCCAGCAGCGGCGGCGCGAACAACCCGACCACGAACCCGACCGCACCCAGGCCCGCCGCTCCCTCGCGGACCATGTGATCGGTCTGCTCCACCGACAGGTTGCCCTGGAGGTCTTTGCTGACGACCACCGCGCCGTGCAGGTAGCCGCCGCTGGCCAGCACCGCCTCGTAGTCCTCGTGGGCGGCGTCCTTGGACAGGTAGCCGCCGATCAGCACGTCGGTCGTTTCGTCATCGAATTTCATCCGTTCCTCCTTCAAGCGGTGGGCCTGTCTTATTGCGAGAGCCCGTGCGCGGCGTGCCCGTGGTGGGCGGCGGCGTGCAGCTCGTCCTCGTCCTGCGCCGTCAGATGCGGCTTGACGTCGAAGGTGACCTTTTTGACGGTGCCGGTGAAGGGGAACGGCTTTTTGTCCTCGTAGCTCAGGTCGACGACCCCGCCGTTGTCGCGGCCGATGTCCATGCCCGCGTAGGCGGAGAAGCGGATCGGGACGGTGTGGTCCATGCGGCCTTTGCCGACGGGACGGTCGTTGATGTACAGGGTGACCTCGCCGCCGGTGGCGGGCTTGGGCGCATCGGCGGCGAATTCCATCCGCACGGTCACCTCCCCGGCCGGCAGCGGCTCGTCGGCCTGCTGCCGGTAGATGAACACGCCCATCATCGAGTAGGTGTGGGTGAGCTTGCCGTCCTGGACGAACAGTGAGAAGCCGCCCAGGTGGTCGGCCTCGGCCACGATCACGCCCTCGGCTCCCTCGGCCGGAACGACCAGATCGGCGCTGATCGCGTAGGAGTGGTTGTAGACCCGGGGGATCATCCCCGACATGATGTTCTGGACATCGCCCCGGTACTCGACCGGGACCTCATCCGGCCTGGGCGGGAGAATCCCGAAGAACGCGGACAGGGCAGCGAGCAACGGGAGGACCTTGTACTTTTCCGCCTCGGCCCAGAACAGTTCCCTCAGCTCGGCCACTTTCTCGGGGTGATCGGCGGCGAGGTCGTTGGCCTGGGTGAAGTCGTCGGGCAGGTAGTACAGCTCGGCGGGGTCGCCGTCGGGGTCCCAGACCCCGGGCGCATACGGCCGCAGCGCCTCCGGCGTGACCACCCACGGGATCCGCGGGGTCTTCATGGCCAGCCACCAGCCGTCCTTGTACATGGCACGGTTGCCGATGGTCTCGAAGTACTGCTGGGTGCGGTGTTCCGGCGCGGTCCCGTTGGTCAGCGAGTCGGCGAAACTCACCCCGTGGAACGGCTCCTGCGCGATCCCGTCGACATGGGAGGGGGCCAGGATCCGGGCGACGTCCAGGATCGTCGGCCCGACGTCGATGGCGTGGGTGAAGTGCGAGCGCAGCGCGCCGGTGCCGGTGATGCGGGCCGGCCAGTGGACGACCATCGGGTTGCGGGTGCCGCCCAGGTGCGAACCGACCTGCTTACCCCACTGGAACGGCGTGTTACCGGCCCACGCCCACGCGGCGGAGTAGTGCGGATCCATCATCTGGCCGCCCCAGGCGCCGATGCCACCGTACCGCTCGGCCAGCTGGAGCTGCATCTCGTCGGTCAGCGGGATGCCGTTTTGCATCGTCATCTCGTTGAACGAGCCGGTGATCGTGCCCTCCATGCTGGCGCCGTTATCACCCCAGATCCAGATGATCAGCGTGTTGTCCAGCTCGCCCAGCTCGTCGATCGCGTCGATGACCCGGCCGACGTTGTAGTCGGCGTTTTCGGAATACCCGGCGTAGACCTCCATCTGCCGCGCGTAGTACGCCTTGAGCTTTTCCGGGACCTCATCCCAGGCGGGGAACGCATCGTCCCGCGGCGTCAGCTCCGCGTCGGCGGGGATCACGCCCAGTTCCTTTTGCCGGGCGAAGACCTCGTCGCGAAGACGGTCCCAGCCCTGGTTGAACCGGCCCTGGTACTTATCCGCCCATTCGCGGGCCACGTGGTGCGGGGCGTGGCTGCACCCGGTGGAGAAGTAGGCGAAAAACGGCTTGCGGGCGTCTTGCCCCCGGATCCCGTGCAGCCACTCGATGGTCTTATCGGCCATGGCATCGGGCAGATAGTACGGGTTTTCCTTCTCGTAGAAGCCGTCCGGGGTGCCGATGATCTTCTGGTTCTCGGCCAGGCACGGGTCCCACTGCCCCGCATCCCCGCCCAGGAAGCCGTAGAAGTAGTCAAAGCCCCACCCGTTCGGCCACCGCCCGAACGGCCCGGCCGGCCCCTGCTGGCCATCGGGGGTCAGATGCCACTTGCCGAATGCTGCGGTGCTGTACCCGTTCTCCGCCAGGACCCTCGGCCACGGCGTGCAATCACGCGGCACCATCGCCGTGTAGCCGGGGAAACCACTGGAGAACTCACCCACCGAGCCGAAACCGACCGCATGATTATTCCGCCCGGTCAGCAGCGCCGCCCGCGTCGGCGAGCACAACGCGGTGACATGGAACCGGTTGTAACGCAACCCCCCCTCGGCCATCCGCGTGTAGTTCGGGGTGTTGATGGGGCCGCCGAACGTGGCCGGGTTGCCGAAGCCGGCGTCGTCGATCAGCACCAGCAGCACATTCGGCGCCCCCGCCGGAGGCTCGGGATGTCCGATCAGGTTCCAGTCAGGCTTCGATCCGTCAAGCGTCCTGTTGCTCACCCCCTGGAACGGCGGCCTGCGAATAGGCAGCTTCATACAGTCCGGCTCACTCATCTTCTCCCCTTCCGTTCAGCACCCACCGGCGGCGGGGTCAACCAGCAAGTACGCCACCAGGAGCAGCCCCGGACCCTGAAGACGGACATGCATCACCGTTACAAGGATCGCCCACAGGCGCGCGGCCGTCATCACCCGGCGCGGGCGACCCGGGGACGCTTGGCGACGGAAGCGGTATACCGGTCTGCCGGAGCGCCGTCAGCACCGCGCCGACCAGGTTGATCTGCACGCGCGTTCGTCCGGCTCAGCGACAGGCGGCCGACTCCCGGTCATGCATGATGAGCGACGCGATCGATGATCACGTGACGCCCCGTTGTCATCGACGTGGGATGACGTTGGGGGGGGTGCGCTACTGCAGCTACTCGATGTCGTCGAGGAAGCTGAGCGCGCGTTGGGGTCAGGCTCGGGATGCCGCTGGAGCTGTCTTGGGAGCGTGGTTCTGGATCCGGTCTGCGAGCAGGGTCACGCCGACGCCGATCCCGAGGCCGATGAAGGTGTAGAGGACGCGCTGGGCTATAGCCGCGTGCAGCCGGATCGACCCGTGCCAGTCGCGGCCGTAGGTGTAGTACAGGTTCGGGTGCAGCCCGTGCTGCCGGTAGTGGCGGCGGTGCGTCCGGGCGCCGCCCGCCACGTGCAGGACCAGCAGGGCGGCGATCACGATGATGACGATGGTCAACGGTCCTCCTCAAGGTAGGCGCCGCGCTGGGCGGCGATGGCGGCGAGCTGGTCGGGCGTAAGCCCGTGCAGGTGGAGGTGGATCTCGCGGGCCGGGCCGGGCCGATGGCCGGTTTGCGGGAACCTCCAACCGAAGGCGCGGATCGGGGGGTAGCTGGGATATGGGCCGGGCCTCGATCGACGGCCCTGCGCGATCCTGGCGCGCCCCGGGAGACAAGCCAGGCGATTCCCGCGATGACGACGAGGGCGATGGTGCAGCCGGTGATGATGAGGATCGTCACGAGCGCGCTGGCGAGTGCCGAGGCGGCGCCGGAGCCGATCAGGACCGCGGCGGCCACGACCGCCAGGACCGGGACCAGGGCGCCGCTGCCGCTGCCGTGGGTGTGGGCGCCGTCTGGATGAGGCATGACGAATCCTCCTAGCTGTCCTGCTCGAGCTGCTGCCGGTCGTGCTCGGCCTCCAGCTGGCTGCGGCTGAGGCGCTCCATGCGCCTGGCCCGGTCTGGTTCGCCGTGGACGTGCTGGTAGAAGGAATGCACGATCCGGGCGCCGGGCCGCGCCTTGACGCCCATGCCCTTGCATGCCCGGCACCGGGCGGGGCGGCCGGTGATGCGATTCCGCGCGATGCGCTTTCCCCGGCACCGCCAGCACGTGTGGTACGGCCTGGCCAGGCACGCCAGCGCGTAGACCGCAACGAGGGCGAGGATTTCCAGGAACCCGGTCACGGCCGCTCACCCCTAGCTGCATGTGCACGGTGCGCTGGCGGCAGCGGCACCAGCGGACTACCCGCCGGCGTACCCGTCAGCCGACCCCGCGGAATATCCCGCCGCGTACCCGGCGCAGTACCCGTCAGCGAACCCTTTCTCATATCCCTTGTCGTAGCCGCGGCGGAATCCTTCCCTGAACATCCGGCAGGGCAGCCGCGGGCAGAACTCGTCGGCGCAGTCCTCGGCCATGTGGGGATTCCGCGCCGACGCGGCGACGGGCATGTCTCCTCCGTAGCGGTGTAACGGCTGTAGCGGCTGCCGCGGCTCTCGCCGCGCGCCGTTTTCTGCCGGCCCGCGCCGGATTGACCGGCCGCGGCGCCGCTGCCGTTACAGGCCAGGTCAGGCGGGGCGCGCTGCCGTTACGTGTAACGGCGGTCTCGCATTCCCACAGGTCAGCGGGTGTAACGCCAGCGTTACGCGCGGCGGCGCGGCCCGATACGGCGGCGGCGCGGCCCGATACGGCGGCGGCGCTCACGTGGCCACGTCCTGGCGTCGCACGCCCCTGGCCACCCCGGCCGGCCTTCGGACGAGGGCGCTGGCGATGCCCTTGTCGCGCGCCTCGGCCGACAGTGAGTCGGCGGTCACCCCGGCCCACCGCGACGGGAACTGCTGCGCCAGCCGGTCGGCGGCCTCAGCCCAGTGCAGCCCGGCGTCACCGGCCATCACCGCGGCGAGGTCGGCGCGGACGTCGCGCACCTCGCCGGTGCTGTCGGCGTCCTCGCCGAGCGCGTAGCCGGTAAGCACACCAGCCTGCTCGCGCATGGCGCGGGCCCGGGCGGCGATCCGCTGTGTGGTTGGCAGGTCGAGATAGTAGGTCTTGACGACCTACGGCTCGGCCTGGCTCTTGAGCCAGCCGAGACCGGCGTCGGTCTTGGCGCGGAATACCGTCGCCCGGTATCCGTTAGCGTGCGCCGAGGTGCCGAGGATGAGGTCGTTCTCGACGTGGGAGGGGACTTTGAGGCAGAACCGGGCGGTGACGTTGCCCGAGATGTCCGTGGGCAGCATTTCCCTGTTCGGCCGCTGCGCCGACAGGATGAGGATGATGCCGTAGGCGCGGCCGAGCCGGATCACGTAAGCGGCGTCGTCGGCGGCCTGCTTGCCGCGGTCCGGGTCGGCGAACAGGTTCTGGCACTCGTCGAGGATGCACACCAGGGGACGCAGCCGCCTGAAGCGTTTCGCCAGCTCGCGGGTGACTTTCCCGTCGGGCCGCTGGTCTCGCGGGATCTCCTTCAGCTTGGCCGACCGGCGCCCCAGCTGGGCGCGGAGCTCCGCCAGGGACGCGGCGGAGTAGGCGATCGACTCGTCGTCGAGGCCGGATGTATACCGGTGGGCGACCTGGGCGAGCGGCTCAAGGTCGCCTTTCCCGGCGAGCTCGTGGACCCACAGGTCCGCGAGCGGGTCGAGCGCGGCGGCCAGGCCCAGGACCCGGACCGCGGAGGTTTTGCCCTGGCCGGGTGCGGCTCCTATCAGCCAGTTCATCTCGAAAAGCTCAGTGGGGACCTGGCGACCGCGGGGGTCGGTGCCGAACGGGATCTCGCCGAAGATGTCGGCTTTGCCGGAGCGGGCCAGCGGCCACGGCTTGGGCTTCATCTTGGCCATCTCGGTGAACCCGATCCACAGTTTCAGGCGCCCCTCGTGCTCGGCGGCGACGCCTTCGAGCCAGACCGCCGACAGGGGACGGCGGAGGCCGGAGGCGAGTTCCTCGCACAAGGTAGGGTGCGGGCGAGGTTCCTACTGTGGCAGGTCCTTTTCCCGCACCCCCCTTCCGAACCACGCGGGCGACTTTCATCGCACGTAGCTCTCCAGTGACTGCTGCGTGAGTTTCCCTGCGCATTGCCCGGTATGGATCTTGTCGTGGCAATCGGCGCATACCACGAGGGTCTTCCTGCGCCGTTTCGTCATGATTTTGGCCCATTCGGGTTGGCGTGGCCCCCCGGGTTTGTCGAGGTCGGCGAGTCTGCGGACGTGGTGTGCCTGTACGTCGGCGCGCTGCTCGCACCACTCGCACCGGCCTGCCCGGAGCCGGCGGATCAGCTCTTTGCCTTTGCAACAGGTGGTGGCCGGGCGGCGGGAGCTTCCCGCCTTTCCGCTTCGCGCCCTTCCCCGTCGCCTCGACCGCCTCGTCGACCGCGTCCCGCGGCACCCAGGACGCCAGCACGCCCAGGGAGATCCAGTCGCTCAAGCGGCCCTCAGCCACACTGCCAGTCTGCGTCATAACCCGCGATCATGCCGGCAACCAGCCGAGACACCCCGCAGCGACACGCCAGGGCAAACCAAGATCAACTTAAGCTAAGCGGCATTGTTGCGCCATGAGCGCGGAAAGGAGTCGTATCGGTAGGAGACGACTCGTTTGATGTGCGGCTGTGCAGAAGATGGAGGATTTGTGGCTCTCTGGCGTCGCCCTGCGGGGGGAGGCGTCAAATCACCTCAAGCGGCATTAGCTGAAGACTGGTGTCGTGAGCGTTGAGGAAAAGGCGGTATAAGAGCCGTCAGATGGGGACCAGGAAGACGAACGCAAGTGAACCGCTGATGAAGTGCCGAGATTTAGGAAATGACATCGGAACCGGGGCGTCAATGCGGCCCCGGGATGAGCTTGGCGGGAGCCCGTTTACTGGCCAGGCGGTGTCCGGCATAGAGGTGGCGTGAGCCTGGTCTGCGGCTTCTGCACGGAACATGGGAAGGCATGTGCTGATACCGCACCTGCACTGTTCTTAAGGTGGCGGGTGCGAGAGGGAGTGCGCTGAGCGGCAGAAACCGGGAGGCGCCGAGTACCGTTGCGGCGCATGCTGGCGGACCGGCTCGTAGTAGTGATGAAACTTCTGTAATGGGAGCGGAGCGAAGGGGCCGGCTCATCTGGGGTTTGCTCTCGCGGGCAACCAGGGGATTCTCTGGGAGGAGACGAGTGGGCAAGTCAGGTCCGGAAGGAAAACCGTTTCAGATACCGAAGCGGCTGGTGTGGGAGGCGTATAAGAGCGTCAAGCGGAATAAGGGTGCCGCAGGGGTGGATGGTGTGTCCATCGAGGACTTCGAGGCCGATCTGGAGAACAATCTCTACAAGATCTGGAACCGGATGTCCTCGGGAACATATTTTCCGCCTCCGGTGCGGGCAGTTGAAATACCGAAACCGCACGGCGGGGGCACAAGAATGCTGGGCGTGCCCACCGTCGCCGACAGGATCGCGCAGACAGTGGCCGCCCTGCAGCTGGAACCGCGCACGGAGTCGATCTTCCATGACGACTCCTACGGGTACCGGCCAGGAAGGTCACCGCTGGATGCGGTCGCGAAGTGCCGCGAGCGGTGCTGGAAGAAGGACTGGATTCTTGACCTTGATGTCGAGAAGTTCTTCGACTCGGTTGACCATGATCTTATGGTCAAGGCGGTGGAGGCGAACACCAGCCAGAAATGGGTGGTGCTGTATGTGAAGAGGTGGCTGAAAGCGCCGCTTCAGATGCCCGATGGCAGGCTGGCGGAACGGGAATGCGGTACTCCGCAGGGATCGGCAGTATCTCCCGTGCTCGCTAATCTGTTTATGCACTATGCGTTTGATTCGTGGCTGGAGCGCGAGTTCCCGGCCGTCGAGTTTGAACGGTTCGCTGATGATGCTGTGGTGCATTGTGCGACCGAACGCCAAGCCCTCCAGGTGAGGGCGGCGCTGTCGCAACGGCTGGAGAGCGTCGGGTTGCGATTGCATCCAGACAAGACCAGAGTGGTGTACTGCAAGGACAGGAAGCGGCGGCTTGATTATGAGTGCACGTCGTTCACGTTCCTTGGGTATACCTTCCGTGTCAGGAAGGCTCCGACGAGAGATGGGAGGAGTATGTTTGCAGCATTCCTCCCGGCGATCAGCGGGGACGCCCTGAAAGATAAGGGTCACATTATTCGCGGGTGGCGGATTAACCTGCGCACCACCTCGGATCTGGCAGGACTTGCCGAGTGGATGAATCCAGTCATCCGTGGCTGGATGAATTATTACGGAAAGTTCTACCGGACTGAGATGTTCGGTCTCCTGCGGCGTATCAACACCTACCTGGTGCGCTGGGCTCGCAGGAAGTTCAAGCGGCTGAGGTCATTCAAGCGTGCTAAAGGCTGGTGGAACGGGCTCATGAAACGAGAGCCCGGACTGTTTGCTCACTGGGCATGGATGACCGAGTTCTGACGGATTAGGTGAGAAGAGCCGTGTAACGGGAGACTGTTAAGCACGGTTCTGTGGGGGCCTCGGGGTGAGATTCCCCGGGGCTACCCGGCGGTGGCCGGGGGTGGCAGGCGGTCGATGAGGACCGCCTTCTTTTGCCGTGAGGGTTATCAGAAACTCTCCAGTCGGATCTTTTACGGATCTCCATTTAATTGTTATTAAAGTTCTAATTTCGGCCCGGCGCGCCGAAAAGACAACGACTCCCCGCATCGGTAGAAAGGAGGTGCTAACCAAAACCCTCAGCCGATGGAGGAGCCGTTGCGTTACCATCGTACCTTCGGACTGAACGCCGAACAACTCGATGAGCTTGAGGAGCGTATCGAAGACATCCTGCCCGAGCCCTGGGATAAGGGAATCGGACGGCCGAAGAGCCTCTCGCTGCGGGAAGCGATCATGGTCACGCTGCTCTACAAGCGGCAGAATATGATCGAAGAAGTCATTGCCGATCTTTTCGGAGTCTCCCAGGTACCGTCTCGGACATCATCACAGAATTCACCCCGCTGATCGCTCAGGCTACTGGAGAATTCTGGCCTGACGCGGAGGAGGCGAAGCAGATGACCAGGGGCCGGCTGGCGCTGGTAGACGGGACGTTGTGGCCGTGCTGGTGTAAGTATTCGGAAATCGTGTGGTTACCGACTGGTAGGACTGCGTCTACCAGCGCAAACGCGGACGCGCTCACAGGACTTCCGAATACTTACGTGCTGGTCGTGGGAGAACCCCCCCGAGCTGTGGGCCGGGAAATACAAGACCACCGGCCACGGCAGCCTCATTATCAGCGACGAATCGGGAAATATAATCTTCGTCTCGGACCCGGCTCCCGGATGCGACCATGACATGAAGAAACTGGAAGGCGAGGTGAAGGAGATTCTCGACCTTGCTGGGTCCGTTATCGCAGACAAGGGATTTCAAGGATCCGGTTACGTCACGCCGGCAAAGAAGCCAAAGGGTCGCGGCGGCCAGCGGCGGGATGGTGGCGGTCGCCCGGGCGGTCGGCGAGTGCCCGTTGACGTGGCCGACGTTCCCTGCCACGGAGACGCCGAGCCCGGTGAAAGTGACTGTTCACGCGGCCGTCCTCGACTGCGGCTCCCATCGGTCCACCAGGGCGATAAACAGCGCCAGCTCGCCGACCGCGATGAACACGTCCACCTGTAGCGGCCACAAGATGGCCCACGGCCCGGCCAGGCCGTGGTGATGCGCCCACAGGTACAGGCCCCGGTAGGACTCGGCGAAGCTGACCAGGGACGCCGCGGCGACCAGGATCGCGATGGCAACCAGGGCAACGCGGCGGGGCCCGTCCAGGATGCCGGTCGTGCTCACTACCTGCATCCGATCAAGGTGGTGCGCCTCGGCCAGCGGGTCGGCTGCCTGGCCGCAGTGCCGACGCGCTGGGGGGTCCGAGCGGATCTCCCCGCTCTGGGCCGGAATTGGCGAGGTGGGACGCGGCGAGGCCGGTTTCTTGCTGAAGTTGCTGGGCCTTTGGCATCCAGTGCACTGATGCGCGTGAATGCGTCTTCCAGGTCGCCGCGCAGACTCGCGGAAAGCCTCCCATAGGCTCTGAATCTCCCGCCGCAGGTCCTGGTCGTCGCGCTCAAGGTCGCGGTGACGGTGCCGCAGCTCGGCGTACTCGCCGTAATGGTCGTGATCGCTCATGACAGGCCTTCCTTGCGTGGCAGGACGCGGGCGAGTTCAGCGGCCAAGCCCCGGTAGGCGCCGGCCTGGCCAAGGTCGTCGAGATGAGACTCGCACGCCCCGGCCGGGCGCTGCTGGCAGTCCGCGCACCACGCCCAGGCCCGCTCGCGGCGGTACGCCTCGGCATCGGCCAGGGCCGCGCGGATGATCACGGCGTCCGCTGGGGAGACGGCCCGGCCGGGCGGCTCGCACCAGACGGGCGCGGCCTCGTGGCCGGCGTCGTACAGCTCGCGCTTTCCGCCGGGTGCCGGGTCGCCGCGGAAGTGCCGCCAGCCCTCCAGGCCGAAGAACATGCCGATCCAGTGACCGCACTCGGCACAGTGGGGCTCGGTGCCGTCGTCCTCGCCGTCCTCGTCGTGCGGCTAGCAGGTCCTCAAGCACTGACGCGAGCCGCAGCATCCACTCCCGGCCGGGAGGCTTGCTCAGCGGCGCCGACGTCAGCTCGGCCTGGTAGTCGGCTAGCACCGCCGCGGCCGCTGTCCGGCGGGCGGATAGCTCCGCGCTCACCGGGCACCGTCCCGGATGATCACGTGCGCGGCGATCACGTCGAGCCCGGCGACCACGGCCGCCAGCTCGGCGCGAGTGATCAGGCCAGGGCGCTTGGCGCGCTGCCAGCGGGCCAGGTGGTCACCGGGCACGCCGCTGACGGTGCACGCGGGCCCGGGACGCTGCCAGCACTGCGGCAGTTCGCCAGCCGCACGCGCTCGGCCGCCTCGACCGGGACCGGTTGCCCGATGGCGGTGAGCGGTTGTGGAATCGTGGTTGCCATGGCGGATTGACCTCCTCATAGGTCGGTTTGCCTAGGGCCGCCGCGGCCGAGAGAGGGCATGCGGCGGCCTGCCTTTGTGGTGGGGGTGGCCAGTTCCGGCTCAGTTCCGCCAGAGAGCGGGAACACGCCGGAAACACTGAGAAGCCGTGAGACGTGCATGCGCAGGTCAGAACACATACCGGGGGAGTAGGGCCGGTCAGGAAAACAGGGGTGACAGAACCCGGCCTACAGGCCGGCTCGCCCGCCACTTGCGCCGCTGACCTGCGGCGTAACAGCGCTCAGGAAGGGACCGGGGCACTTTGGGGGCACATGCCCGGCTGCCCGGATGCTTTGCCGAGAACGTCACTGTGGCAAGTGCCGAGCGTAAGCCTTACCACGTCGCGACAACGGGCAGTTCAGGGTATCCGGGTGATGGCCTGGCCATGGGCGGCGTGCACGGTGAGGCCGTCCAGCCTCGCGATGTCGCCGCGCGTATGGATGGCGTCGGAGTCGATACCGTCTGCCGTGATGCCCCTGGCGACTTTGACCTGCCCCAGGTCACCGGCGATTTCCATGGTGATCACGTTGTCGCCGGCAGTTCGGACACTCCGCCGATGGTGATGGTCCCGATGTTGCCGCCGGGCTTGATGCTCAGCGCGATGGCCTTGAGCGATTCCTGCACGCCCTTGACGAGGCTCTGGCCCTCGCCGCCCTCGGTGGTCAGGTCGCCAGAGATCTCCAGGACCGGCAGGGCCTTGCTCACCTGGACCCCGACGGAGCCGTCACCATGGGTGGTGATCGACTCAAACGAGGCGTGCGGCAGTGACCCGTCGTAGACGTTGAAGCCCCGCGCACCGGTGCCGAACGTCTTAACGCGGCGCCGCTGGCGCGCTCGCGACCGGGTTCTGCGCTGGGACGCCCGCCCGGCGCGGGCGCGCCCCCCTTGCCGGACGGCTCTCGAAGCCGGGTAATTTGGGCATCTAGAAAGTCCGTCTAGAAATTGCACGCGGAGTGTGCGGACGGGCTCGCCTGGAGACCGGCTGCTCGCGGCAGGCGGTGGCTCGCGCACGGAGTTGCAGGACGCCGGGGGTACCCGAGACTGAGCGCCGGGAGGTGAAGAGATGGCTGGACAGCGAATCCTGGGAATGATTCTGGCGGGCGGGGCGGGTAAGCGCCTTGCGCCTTTGACCGCGGACCGGGCCAAAGCAGCTGTTCCCTTCGGCGGCCTGTACCGGCTGGTGGATTTTGCGTTGTCCAATCTGGTCCATGGGGGTATCCGCCGGATCTGCGTCCTTACCCAGTACAAGAGCCACAGTCTGGACCGGCATATCACCACCACCTGGCGGCTGAACAGCCTGCTAGACGAATATGTGACGCCGGTCCCGGCGCAGCAGCGGCTCGGCCCGCGCTGGCAGGCCGGCTCGGCGGATGCGATCTACCAGTCGCTGAACCTCATCGATGACGACCGGCCCGACCTCGTGGCGGTCTTCGGGGCCGATCATGTGTACCGGATGGACCCGATGCAGATGATCGGCCAGCACACGGCCTGGGGCGCGGGAGTCACGGTGGCGGCGATCCCTGTACCGAGGATGCGGGCGACGGACTTCGGCGTGGTGCAGACCGCGCCGGACGGGCACCGCATCAAGGCGTTCCTGGAAAAGCCTGCCGACCCGCCGGGGCGGCCGGGCCAGCCGGATGAGGCATTCGCGTCTACGGGCAACTACCTGTTCGACCGGGATGTGCTGGTGGAGGCGCTGAAGAAGGACGCAGCCGATGACGGCAGCGGGCACAGCATCGGCGGCGACATCATCCCGATGCTGGTGCGACAGGGCGCCGCACACGTCTATGACTTCCTGCAGAACAAAGTTCCCGGTTCCCAGGCGTGCGACGTGGACTACTGGCCGGATGTCGGGACGCTCGATTCCTATTTCGACGCGCACATGGATATGTGCGCGTTGCATCCGGTGTTCAACCTGTACAACGACCGGTGGCCGATCCTGACCCAGGTGCCCTGGCAGCCGCCGGCCAAGCTCGTGCATGACGAAGGCGGCCGGGCGGGGCGGGCGATCGACAGCGTGATCAGCAACGGCGTCGTCATCTCCGGCGGCCTGGTGCGTAACGCCGTCCTGTCGCCGGGAACCCGGGTGGACAGCCATTCCCAGGTGGACCGGGCAGTGATACTGCACAATTCCCATGTCAGCCGCCGGGCCGTGGTCCAGAACGCGATTCTGGACAAGCATGTCGTCGTCCTGGAGCGCGCTACGGTCGGCGTGGACAAGAAGCACGACCGCGCCCGCGGTTTCATGGTTTCCAGCGGCGGCATCACCGTGGTCGGGAAGGGACAAGTGGTGACGCCATGACCGCCAGCAACCCTGACCGCGCCCGGGGACGCCGGGCGTCTGCTGAGTGGACCGCCGGGGCTGGTTGCGAGCCGGACCGGAACTGCGCAACCTGCCCGGATCCGACTCGGTCGTCGTGGTGAAGTCGGAGAGGTAGCCGAACACCGTGTCCAGCGGCTTGTCGACGACGACGGTCTTCCGCAGTCTCATGGTGTCCTTCGGGTTCCTTGGTGCTGGGTGAGCGGGCCGGGGCGCGCGTCAGGTGAGTGAGGTGCGAGCCCACAGCGCGGTCCATGCCCGGGCGGGGACGAGGCGCGCGGTCTTCATCAGCAGTGCCATCCGGGCAGGGAAGACGATTTCGGTACGCTCACGCTCCAGGCCGTCGCAGACAAATCGCGCGGCCTCGCCGGCATCGATGAGGAAGGGCATGGGGAAGGGGTTACCTGCCGTCAGGTCGGTACGCACGAAGCCCGGGCAGATTGTCGTCACGTGCACCCCGGTCCGGGCGATGTGGACCCGAAGGGATTCGAGCAGGTTGATCTGTGCCGCCTTGGTCGCGCCGTAGGCTTCGGAGCCGGCCAGCCCGCGGTATCCGGCCACGGACGCGATGCCGGCGATGACGCCGTGATGCCGCCGCAGCATGCCGGGCAGCACGGCCGCGATCGAGTTGCTCATCCCGGTGAGGTTGACCCGGATGTGCTGGTCGAAGACCCCCGTGTCCCAGTCCGCCGGGTCCATCTGCTTCCAGTAGCCGGCGGACAGCACGGCAAGGTCGATGGGCCCGAGCTCTTCGTGTGCTCGCGCGGCGGCGGCCGCGACCGACGCTGCGTCGGTGACGTCCAGTGGCACGACGAGCATGTCCCCTCCCGACACCTCCCGGAGCCGCTCGTCACGGCGGGCCGAGATCGCGACGGTGGCGCCGCGGCAGGCGAGTTCCCGGGCGACCGCTGCGCCGATACCACTTGATGCGCCGACGACCCAGGCGACCTTGCCGTTCAGCTCCATGCCGGCTCCCGGCTCATCTCAAGCTGGCTCACGCCCAGGTAACCGCTGCGGAAGCCCGCCTCGGCGTAGGCGAGGTAGAACTCCCACATCCGGCGGAAGGTCTCGGTGAACCCCTGGGAGTGGATGTCTGGCCACTGGTCATTGAAGCGCTCGCGCCACAGGCGCAGGGTCCGGGCGTAGTGCGCCCCGAGCTCACGCCGCTGGGTGACCCGCAGAGTGGTGTGCGCCGCCAGAGTGTCATCGATCGACTGCAAGGACGGGATGATCCCGCCGGGGAAGATGTACTTCTGAATCCAGCTGAAGCTTCGCCGGGTGGCGAGGACCCGGTCGTGAGCCATGGTGATGGTCTGGATGCTCACCTTCCCCCCGGGCACCAGAAGGCGGTCCAGCGCGGCAAAGTAGTCAGCCCAGTAGGCTTCGCCCACCGCCTCGATCATCTCGACACTGACGATCGCGTCGTACTCGCCCCCGACCTCGCGGTAGTCCTGCAGTCGCACCTCCACGCGATCGGACACACCGGCTGCCCCGGCCCGCTCGCAGGCGAGCCCCAGCTGCTCTCGGGCGAGCGTCACCGTGGTGACCTGGGCTCCTCGTTGCGCCGCGCGGATGGCGAGCGTGCCCCATCCGGTGCCGATCTCCAGCAGCCGGGTGCCGCTGCGCACGCCGGCGAGGTCGAGAATCCCGTCGATCTTGCGCAGCTGTGCCTCCTCGAGCCGGGTCGCGGTCTGCACGGGCTCACTCTCGTCGAACCACGCCGCGGAGTAGGTCATCGTCGGGTCCAGAAAGGAGGCGAAGAGTTCGTTGCTCAGGTCGTAGTGAGCGGCGGCGTTGCTGCGTGCGCCATCAGGGGTGTTCTCGTGGCCACGAGGGATGCGCTTGTCCGCGAAGGCCCTCAGTCTCTGCAACGGCGCAGGGACCAGGCTGGCCAGCCGCGCGGCAAAGGGCGTCAGCAGGTCGGCCAGGTCGGTGCCGGCGCCGGATCGCCAGTCGCCGGCCATGTACGCCTCACCGAGACCGACCTTGGCGTCCCGGCCGAGCCGGGTGAAGAAGGCATTGGGACGCAGGATCTGGAACTCGGACGAGCTCCCCGAGCCGCCGCCGAGCACATGGCCGTCGGGGTAAGTCACGCGGACGGGGACCCGCTCCACGGCACGCTCGAAGATCATCCGCGCGATGGTGGCCCTGAGGGGCGCCCGTGGTGTGGTGGCGGCGGGCCATCTGATGGCGGCGGAGACGGTCATGGTCAGACCCTTTCCTGTGGGGTGTGGTGTGGCCGGGAGCGGATGGGCAGGCGATGGAGCCAGAGCCAGATGCCGTGCACCCGGATCAGGGCCGAGATCCGCTGCGGCATGAGGGGCTGGCGGATGAGCCGGCGGACCAGGACCGCGCGCGTCGCGGGTTCCGGGCGTCCCCGGAAGGTCGCGCTGAACGCCACGGCATCCTGGCGTCGCAGCGTCACGGTCGTGCCGACAAGGTCCGGCCGCAATGTGAACCGCAGTTCGTAGGTGCCGCTGACGTCGAAGAACGGGGAGACGTAGAAGTCCTTGTCCGTCACGGCAACCCCGGCCTCGTCTGGCCGCAGGAGGTAGGCGTGCCGCTCGCCGTAGGTGTTGTGCACCTCCGCGACGACACACACGAGGACGCCGCCTGCGTCATAGCACCAGAAGACCGAGAGCGGGTCGAACACATGGCCAAGGACCTGGGCGTTGGCCAGCATGAGCACTCGTCCCCGGTCACCGAGCTGGATGCCGCCCTGCGCCAGGTAGTTCTCGATGTTGCGCTTGATCGGCAGGCCGGGATCACCGAGGTGGTCAGCGCTGCTGAAGTGCGCGAATGCCCTGAGGCACCAGGGCTGGCGGGGGATCGAGTCCAGGTCGACCAGCCACTGGTAGACCTGGTGCCGGAAGGCGTGCCGGACCGGTCCGGGGCGCCGGTGCGTGACATGGCCGACGACCAGGGCTGGCAGTGGGGGGCGTGCACGTGCGGACACGGCCGTGACGAGCGGGGCCGTGCTCACCAGATCACTCCGAAGTGCCGTGCCGCCTCCACGCCGGAGCGGCACCCGTCCTCATGGAATCCCCACCCGTGGTAGGCGCCGGCGTAGACGGTGCGGCTGGTGGCCAGGCTGCTCAGCCGGGACTGTGCGCGGACCGCTTCCGGCGTATAGATCGGGTGCTCGTATTCCATCGTCGCCACGATGGACTCCGGGTCGAGGCGCTCGCGGTCGTTGAGCGTGACGAGGAAGTCCTGGGCGGCGCGGAGTCCCTGGAGCCGGTTCGTCCAGTACGTCACCACGGCGGTCTCGCCGGGCTGGCCGGGCTGGCCGCAGGCCGTCATCCGGTAGTTCCAGCAGGCGCGGGCCTGCGCGGCGTCCGGAAGGACCGAGCTGTCGGTGTGCAGCACGGTGACGTTACGCGAGTACCCGAACTCCTTGAGGGTGGTGACCTCCTCATCGCTCGGGTCGGTGAGCAGGCCCAGGGCCTGGTCCGCGTGAGTGGCGATGACGACACGGTCCACGTGGCAGCGGTGACCCGTGACGTCACGAATCTCCACGCCCTCCTCGGCGCGGGTGACGTCCGTGACGGCGTGGGCCGCACGGACGTCCGGCAGCAGCGCGGCGAGCCGGCCGACGTAGGTGCCGGACCCGCCAGCGACGGTGTACCACTGCGGGGAGCCGCCCACGCGCAGCATCCCGTGGTTTTCGAGGAACCTGAACAGGTACCGCGCCGGATAGCGCAGGGACGTCTCGCGCCCCGCGGACCATACGCACGATACGACCGGCACGGCGTAATGGGCGATGAAGTAGTCACTGAATCCCCCGCGCCGGAGGAACTCGCCGTAGGTCGTCAGGTCGTCGTCAGCGGCCGCCCGCAGGAAAGCAGCGGCTCGTCGGTGGAATCGCCTGACCTGCAACAGCATGCGGATGAACCGCGGGTCGAGGAGACGGCGCGGCTGGGCGAATATCCCGCCTGGCCCGCGGCCGCCGGCATACTCCAGCCGGCACTCCTCGCACCGCACGCTCATGCTCATCTCGGCGGGACGTACCTGGACGCCGAGCTCGCCGAAGAGCTTGCGCAGCCAGGGGTAGGTCACGTCGTTGTGGACGATGAACCCGCTGTCGACGGCGTACCGGCCGCCGTCCGGGCCGGGCACGTCGTGGGTATGCGCGTGACCGCCGAGCCGGTCCGCCGCCTCGAAGACCGTGACGTCGTGGGTGCGGGAGAGGAGGTAGGCGGCGGTCAGGCCGGAGACTCCCGCCCCGATGACGGCGACCGAAGGCCGCCGGGCGTCCGCGGCGGTGCCCTGCCGCTGGGAGGCGGAGCCGATGGCGGTCACCGAGCCGTTGGCATCCGAGTTCATGACGTTAACTTCCGTCTAAGGTTTGTCTAGTAAAAAGTAGCGCTAATGAGTCAGCCGTGTCAAATGTTTGTCTAAATACTGTAAAGTTCCGGCATGGACACTCCCGAAGGCTCGCCTGTGCTGCGCATCGGGGAGCTGAGCCGGCGCGTCGGCGTGAGCGACCACGTCCTGCGGGCGTGGGAGAGCCGCTACGGCCTCCTTCAGCCGGTGCGCTCAACGGGCGGCTTCCGGTTGTACTCCGAGAAGGACGCGCTGCGGGTCCGGCGGATGCAGGCCCGCCTCGCCCAGGGGCTGTCGGCCGCCGAGGCTGCCCGGGTGGTCCTCGGTGAGGACAACGTGGTCCTCGGGGAGGAAAACATTGCGGGTACCGGCCCCGGCCGAGCGGCCGGGCCTGACCGCGCCCCGTCGACGTTGAGCGAGCTGTCCGGTGCCCTCCGGCGAGCTCTCGACGCCTTCGACGAGCCAGCCGCACAGGCAGTCCTTGACCGGCTCGTGTCCGACCTCTCCCTGGCGACGGTGCTACGAGATGCCGTGCTGCCGTATCTCACCGAGCTGGGGGAGCGCTGGGCGCGGGGAACGGCCAGCATCGCCCAGGAGCACTTCGCGAGCAACGTCATCCGCGGGCGGCTCGCTGGCCTGGCCCGGGGCTGGGGGACCGGGCACGGCCCCCGCGCCCTCCTCGCCTGCCCTCAAGGCGAACTCCACGACCTGGCGCTGATGGTCTTCGGCATCATGCTCAACCGCAACGGGTGGAGGATCGACTACCTCGGGATGAGCACCCCGATCGAGGAGCTGGCACGGACCGTCGACGCGAGGCACCCCGGCCTCGTCGTCCTGGCCGCGACCCTGCCGAAGAACCTCGAGCCCCTCGCTGAGCAGCTCAGCGCGCTGGCCCAGCGTGCTCCGCTCGTCCTGGCCGGAGCCGGTGCCACGCCGGAACTCGCCGCCGCGATGGGGGCTCGGCTGCTGGGCGGTGACCCGGTCACCGCGGCGGAGAACGTTGGGTGGCCGCAGTGAAGGTAATGCTTCAGAGCAACGGTATTGAAAGAGCCTGCCCTGGCCGGATCGAGTGCTGCGCGTCATATCCGGCGCCGGCTGGCCCTGGAAACACTGATACGGACTCAGCCTGATCTGCGGCACGTGGGCTCGGCGAGCAGCCTGTCGGCAGCGCGCCGAGCGCGTGAAACCTGCTCGGGCGTCAGGCCGACCAAGCGAAGGCATGCCGCGGCAATCTCGTGGCTGTAGGCATTCTGAAGTTCTTCTGTGCGGCGCAGATGGATCACCGACTCGACCAATTGCATAATCAGCGCTGCCGTGAGTGTCCGATCCAGGCTGGGGAGGGCCGAAGCTGCCTTGCCGAGCCGTCCGTAGGCGGCCTGTAGCTCGGCGCGTTCGGCGCGGAAGGAGGCGTAGTCGTCTCCCTGAACCTCTGGCAGCAGGTACAGCGCGGCGATGTTGCGTGGTGCCCTGGTTAGCGTCTGGACGTCGATCAGGGCGAGCGCGTACAGGCTGGCGGCGGGGTCGTCCCGGCCGCCGGATCGCGCCTCGAGGATCTTGGCGATCTCGAGGCTGGGCCGGAGAGACTGGGTGAGCAGCTCGAGCAGGATTTCGTCTTTGCTGGCGAAGTAGTAGTACAGCGAGGCTTGGCGGATGCCAACATGCTCGGCGATCTGGCGAGTCGTCGTAGCGGTAAGGCCCTGGCTTACGAACAGCCCGGCCGCTGCATTGAGTATTTCATCGCGTGGCGACAGGCCAGCGTTGCTGGCCGGGCGGAGGCGGGGACGGCCTGCTCGCCGCCGGTGCGCCGCTACTTCTGCCACATGCCGGATTATCGCATCGCAGCCGGGGCCGCCGTTAACGCGTGGCCGGAGTCGCGGTCACCGACCGCGTCCGCCACGCGTGCCAGCTGCCATAGCTGGTGATGTCCTGAGCTCCGGTCACGGCGGCTGGCCCGCACAAGAATCCGAGTACGTGGCGGCCGTCGTCAAGCTGAACCAGGCCGATGGCCATCGGTGCTGTCAGGTCGGCCATGAATCGCGGGCTGTCCGCTCAGGTGAGCGCCGATGACAAGAAGGTCGACCGGGGCTTGTCCGCAGCGCGCGCGATCTGGGCGAGCCGGTCGTCACTTCCGGCCGGGCCGGTGAACATGACGCCGAACGGCAGGCCGCCAGCGGTGCCCGCAGGTACCGCTAGGGCGGCCATATCGAGCAGGTTTGCGAAGCTGGTGTAGCGGCCGAGCCGGGAGTTGACCGCGACCGGGTCGGCTTGCACTTCCGCGATGGTGGGATGTGCGGTGGTCGTCGGGGTCAGCAGCGCGTTTAGCCCGGACATCGCCTCGGCGGCGCGGGCGGCGAGAAAGTCCAGGCGTTCTCGGTCGGCGAAGTAGTTCGCCGCGGTGGGTATCGCGGCGTCGAGGATGATCTGCGCCACGGTGGGGTCGAGGTCGGTACCGATCAGGTCGGTGTGCGCGCGGATGTGCGCGCCAACCGCCACGTAGCGTTCGGCGACGAAGGCCCCGCCGTAGAGCAGGGCAGCCGCATCCAGCATCGGCTGGATGTCGATCGGCACGATCTCGGCCCCGGTCAAGCGCAGCCGCTCGACGGCAGTGGCGAAGGCGTCCGCCCAGCCGTCGGCCAGATCCTGGAGCTGCGAGGGTAGCGGAACCGCAACCCGCGGGCCGCGCCCGTCGCCGCCGGCTGGGGTTGGGCACCAAGGGCCCCGGAACGCGCGGGCGAGCGGGTCGCGGCCGTCCGGGCCGGACAGCTCGGCCACCGTCCGGCGTGCCAGGTCCAGGGTGCAGGCGAAGACGGTGACGCAGTCCAGGGTGCGGCAGGCCGGAACGACGCCGGTGGCCGGGATGCTGCCGCGGGTGGGCTTGACGCCGATGATGCCGTTGAGCGCTGCCGGGACGCGGCCCGATCCGGCGGTGTCGGTGCCGAGGGCGATATCGACCAGGCCGAGCGCGACCGCGACCGCGGAGCCTGAACTGGAACCGCCGGAGATACGGGCTGGATCCCACGCGTTACGGACCACGCCGTAGGGGCTGCGGGTTCCGGCCAGTCCGGTGGCGAACTGGTCGAGGTTGGTCTTGCCGAGCACGACCGCGCCGGCGGCGCGCAGCCGGGCGACGCTCGTGGCGTCCTGTTCGGGCAGGTACGAGTATGAGGCAGCGCCAGCTGTGGTCGGCATTCCGGCGACGTCAATGTTGTCTTTTACCGCGGCGGCCAGGCCCGCCAGCGGCAGCCGGTCACCGGTGGCCACGCGCGCGTCCACGGCGGCGGCCGCACGGATAGCCTCCTGTTCCGGGCGCAGCGCGATCCAGATCTCAGGCCGGTTGGCGGCGGCGATCTCGCTGTAAGCGGCGCGGATGCGCTCGACGGCGGTCAGGAGGCCACCGCCACCACTGCTGGCCTCGCCGGCGCGTCGCCGGCAGGCTCGATTGCGACCAAGGGCTGGCCGGCCTGGACCTGGGCTCCGATGGCGATGTAGACGCCGACCACCGTGCCGTCGTGTGGTGCGGTCAGGATCGTTTCCATCTTCATGGCCTCCAGCGACAGCAGCTTGTCGCCCGTGGCGACCTGCATGCCGGCACGGGCGTCGATCTGCCAGACGCTGGCCGGGAACGGGGCCGTCACGGCGGCCGCGCCGGCAGGGATCTGCACCGTCTGGCCCGGCGCGGCTGGCGGCAGGTCAGGTGCGACGTCGAACTCGCCAGCGTCGCGCCAGCGCTGTTTTTCCGCTTCAAACGCTGCCGCCTGCTGAGCGCGGAACGCGGCGATTGCGTGGTCGTTGTCGGCCAGGAACCGGGTGTAGACGCCGTAGTCGAACACGCCGTCGGTGACGTCGATGTGACCGCGTCCGGCGTCGATCTGCGCGCGCAGGTCGAGAAGCTCGTCGGGACCGACCGGGTACCACTCGATCTGGTCGAAGAACCGCAGTGACCACGGCTGGCCGGCGAACAGGCCGGCCCGGCGGAACCGGTTCCACACCTGTACCGTTCGCCCGATGAACTGGTAACCGCCGGGGCCCTCCATGCCGTAGATACACAGGTACGCGCCGCCGATACCGACGGAATTCTCCGCGGTCCAGGTACGGGCCGGATTGTACTTCGTGGTCACGAGCCGGTGCCGTGGGTCCAGCGGCGTCGCCACCGGCGCGCCGAGGTACACGTCGCCAAGGCCCAGCACGAGGTAGCGTGCGCCGAAGACGATGCGGTACACGTCCTCGACGGTCTTGAGTCCGTTGATGCGGCGAATGAATTCGATATTCCACGGGATCCACGGTGCGTCGCTGCGCACGCTGTTCATGTACCGCTCGATCGCAAGCCGCGTGGCCGGGTCGTCCCAGGACAGCGGCAGCCGCACCGTCCGGGACGGGACGCGTAGCTGGCGAGTCTCGGGGAGCTGATCTTCCACTTGGCCCAGGAGGCCGAGCAGCGAGCTCGCCCTCCTTCGTGCCGGGTCGGTGTGGATCTGCAGCGATCGGATGCCGGGGGTGTAGTCGAGCACGCCGCCTGGATCCTCTCGCTCAAGTGCTGCCTGCAACGCGTGCACCCGCATCCGCAGACCCAGGTCCAGGACCTGGGCGCCGTACTCCACGATCAGGTTGTCATCGCCGTCGCGGCGATACGTCACGCAGGGGCGATCCAGCCCGCCCTCGCGCTGGGCCATAATGCCGTCGTCGCCATCGCCGCCGTGGCGCAGCACAGGCGGCGACCAGCGGCGCTGCCGCAGCGTGGCCGCGTCCCGCTCGCGGACCGGGACGAACCGGATCGTGTCGCCGGGGCGCAGTTGGCCGATCTTCCAGCGCTCGCCGCTAGCCACGACGGCTGGGCAGACAAAGCCGCCCAGGCTCGGACCATCCGGGCCGAGGATGATCGGGGTGTCGCCGGTGAAGTTCAGCGCTCCGATCGCGTACGCGGTGTCGTGGATGTTCGACGGGTGCAGGCCGGCCTCGCCGCCGTCTTCGCGAGCCCAGGCTGGCCGAGGCCCGATCAGTCGCACCCCGGTGCGGGCCGAGTTGAAGTGCACTGTGTACCCGCTGGCGTAGAGCAGGTCGATATCGGCGCGGGTGAAGAACTCGGGTGCGGCATGCGGGCCCTCGGTCACGCCGATCTCCCACGCGGTCACGATCGCCGGGCGCTTGCTGACGCGCACCGGCCCGTGCGGCGCGGTCATGTGCGTGCCCGGAGCGAAGGCGGGATGCGGAGCCTGCGGGTCCGCCGCGCCGGGCCGCAGCACGTCGCCGACCTGCAGCGCACGGCCGCCATGGCCGCCGAACCGGCCCAGCGTGAACGTCGACGCGCTGCCGAGGTAACGGGGAACGTCGAATCCGCCGCGCACGGCCAGGTAGGTGCGCAGGCCCGGCCCTGGCACGGGGCCGATGGTCAGCGTGGCCCCAGCGGCGACTTCGAAAGGCTCCCACCACGGCACCGGCTGCCCGTCGGCCTCCGCCACTGCCAGGGCACCGCCCAGGCACACCAGGGCCGCTGCCGAGAAGCGAAGCGTCGGTCCAGATGCCGTGCACTCCAGCGCCGGCGCGCCCCCCGGATTGCCCACCGCCAGGTTCACCTCGCGCAGGGACACCTCGTCCATCGGGCCGCTCGGCGGGACACCGACCTGCCAGTATCCGACTCGTCCTGGCCAATCCTGGACAGTGGTCATCGCGCCCGGATCAAGCACCTCGATCCGCGGCTCCGGGTCGGTAACCCGCTCCAGCGTCGAGGTGGAATGCGTCACCGCCCGGACATCCGGACGGGTCAGGACCGCACGCAGCAGGCCGAGATTGGTCTGCACGCCATCGACGCGAGCCTCTGCCAGCGCCGCGCCGAGGGCCTCCAGCGCCTGTTCACGGTCAGCGGCGTGGGCGATGACCTTGCCGACCATGGGGTCGTAGTCGACCGGCACCTCCAGTCCCGCCCCGATCCAGCCATCGACCCGAATACCAGCCTGGCCCGGCCAGTTGACCGAGGTGACCAGGCCGGGGCTGGGGCGGCCGCCGTGATTCGGGTCCTCGGCGTAGACGCGGGCCTCGATCGCATGACCGCAGGCGACCGGGTCCGCCGCCAGCAAGGACGCGACGCCGGCCGGGCCCAGCCCGGCCAGCCGCAACATCTGCTCCACCAGGTCGATGCCAAATACCTGTTCCGTAACCGGGTGCTCCACCTGCAGGCGGGCGTTCACCTCCAGGAAAGACGCTTCCTGCTGCACAGGGTCGTAGACGAACTCGACAGTTCCGGCCGACCGGTACCGCACCGATGCGGCCAGCGCCCGCGCCGCTTCGTGCAGCCGTGCCCGCAGGCCGGCAGGCAGGCAGGGAGCGGGTGCCTCCTCGATCACCTTCTGGTTGCGGCGCTGTAGCGAGCAGTCCCGATCGCCGAGCACGACCACCGCACCGGCGCCGTCGCCGAAGATCTGCACCTCGACGTGGCGGGCCGGACGAACGAGTCGCTCGAGGAACACGCCACCGGTGCTGAAGTTCGCGGCAGCAAGGCGCTGCACGCGAGTGAAGGCGGCGGCCGTCGCGGGCTCGTCGGCGCAGGCGAGCATGCCGATGCCGCCACCGCCGCCAGCGGCCTTGACCATCACAGGAAACCCGATCCCGGCCGCCTCTGCCACCGCCTCCTGCGCCGATCGCAGCAGGCCTGTGCCGGGCAGCAACGGCACGCCCGCTGCCTGCGCGAGAGCGCGAGCGGTGTGCTTGACGCCGAACGCTTCTAGCTGCGCCGCCGTGGGCCCGACGAAGGCGAGCCCCGCCGACTCCACGCGGCGCGCGAAGTCTGCGTTCTCAGACAGGAAGCCGTAGCCGGGATGAATGGCACCAGCCCCGGTTCGAGCCGCTGCCGCCAGGATCGCGTCGGCGTTCAGGTATGACTCGCCGGCGCTGGCAGGGCCGATCAGCACCGCGCCGTCGGCCTCGCGCACATGCGGGGCCGCCAGGTCAGCCTCTGAGTATACCGCGACCGTCCGCAGCCCCAGCCTGCGCGCGGTGCGGATGATGCGGCGGGCGATCTCGCCCCGGTTGGCGACCAGCACGGTGTCGAACGTCCACCCCCGGGGGTCAGTGGTCACGCGCGGCTCCGTCCCTCCGCGGCCGTAATGATCATCCGAAGCGGAGTGGGATTGAAGTCGTTGCACGGGTTGTTCATCTGCGGGCAGTTCGACACCAGCACCAGGATGTCCATCTCGGCGCGGAACGCGACCCGCTTACCCGGCCCGGAGATGCCGTCGACGATCCCGAGCGTGCCGTCAGCCTCGATCGGGACGTTCATAAACCAGTTGAGGTTGGACACGATGTCGCGGGCGCCCATGCCGTACTTCGCCGCCTCGGCGAGGAAGTTTTCCCGGCAGCCATGCTCAGCCATGGTGTGGTAGCCGTACCGCAGCGTGTTCGATTCCTTGCCGCAGGCCCCGCCGATCGTGTCCTGTCTGTCGATCTCGTTGGCCACCACCGTCGCCAGCGCGTTCCCGTAATTGGACCGCAAAACGGTTCCGGTACGCACGTACGCATTGCCCGACCGGCTGATGGTGTCCGGCACGCTGTACCGCTCGCCGGTGTCCTCCGCGCTGAACAACAGGCAGTCACCTGACTGGTTGCCGCCGACGTCGACAATGGTCAGGACCTGCCCGGCCCGCACGACCGCCGACCATGGCGCCCGGGCGGGCACGACCTGGTCGAGCACGATCTCGCCCGCTGCTAGCGGTCCGGCGAGGTCCAGCACGGTGCCGTCGGCATAGTTAGCCGGGTTGAGCACCACGGGCAGATCTGCGGGGCAGTATGGGCGGCGACCGGCCGCGTCCGTCACCGCGACGGGAGAAGTGGTCACGAGTCACAGTCCTCGGGCGTCGGCGTAGTCAGTGGTGTTCAGGTAAGCGCGGTGCGCCTCCGGCGCCGCGTCCCAGTACCGGTCGCCTGGCCCGGTCGGTGCCGACCGCCAGGCGTGCACGCGGAACGAGCCAGACACGTAGCCGCGCCGGGGATCGATCGGGTGCGGCACGTTCGCGATCAGCACGATAAGCGGCAGTTCGGCCACCAACTCCACCGCCCGGCCCGGCCCGGCGCTGCCGGTGAACTCAAGCCCGCCGTCTGCCCGGACGCGTACCCCCTGGAAGAACGAGATGCTCGGCGGCAGGTCGCGCGGGGTCAGTCCGTGCTTGGCGGCGGCCAGGATGAACAGCTCACGCCCGGACGGCGACGGGCCCTGTGGCACCGAATCGCCGTACTTGGCGCGATTGGCGGCAGCGGTACTGGTACCGCAGAGCGCATCGTTCCGGCCCGAGTCGTCGGCGACGATCGTGGCTAGTATCCGCCCTTCGCCCGACAGCAGAGGGTGCCCGGTGCCGAGGTAGGCCTGCCACGGGATCTTCATCGTATCCGCCACATTCAGCCGCTCCCACGGCTCGAGGGCGTTGTACAGCAGCACGTGCGCGCATGCCTCACCGGTCACGTCCTCCAGCCGGATGCGCGATCCGCGGGCGAGGGCCTTGTGGGTGTAGCCACCCGCCGGGACCGTTTCCGCCCACACCAGCAGGTCCGCATCCACGCCAGGGGGCGGGAACGGGGTGCTGCTGGCCGGCAGATACGGCATCGCCTCGGCGACCCGGCCAGCCCGGGCCCGCGCATCGGCACGCGCCGCGCCTACCGTGTCGGTCTCGTGCTGCGCAGATGGAGTGACCATCCTGAGAACTCCTCACTCTCCCCCGCATCCCCAACTCGGCGACTTTCGCGCGGCAGCGCGTTCTGCTGCATGCGCGAGCGGGCGGCTCAGGCGAGGTCAACCTCGGGTGCTGCGATATCGGCTGCCGTGGCCGGGCGGGCGTGGAATCTCGAGAGCGGGATGACTGCGGCGTTACGGCGCAGTCGCCGGTGGACGAAGACCCCGACGACCAGGGTGAGGCCGATGAAGAGCACCGCGCTCCACTGAAGCCACCAGGTGTGGCCGGTAGGGTCATAGACCTCCTTCCGCGGCCAGGCGAGATTAACGATGGCGACAATCTGGTATGCGACCGCGATCAGGTTGAGCGGGATTCCCCAGCGTCCGAGGCTGAATAGCCGGCGCCCGGTCTCGTCGACTTCGGCCGACAGCGATCCGCGATGGCGGGCCTGCCGGATGCGGGCGACGAGAAGAGGCCCGGTGACGCCCAAGTAGGCGAGATAGAGCATGGCGATGCACAGGCTTGCGAGCGCAAGGAAGATCGCGCTCCGGCCGACATTGACCGCCAGGGCCAGCACGGCGCCCGCGCCGACGACGACGGATGTGACGATCGGCGTGCCGGTGCGCGGAGAAACCCGGCCAAGGGCGCGATGGAACGGGAGCGCGCGCTGCCGTGCCATCGAGTACATCATGCGGGACCCGGATGCCTGGCACGCGAGGGTACAGACGCAGATGGCGATCGTGACATCGACCAGCAGGATACGGCCGCCGACCGGGCCCATGATGGACGTCAGCACCCACGGCAGGCCCACGGTCGCCAGGTGCCCGTCGGTGAGGCTTGGCGCGGCCAGCAGCGCGCCGAACAGCAGGAAAGCGCCGCCGACACCGGAGACCACGAGGGCGCGGATGATCGTGCGCGCCGTGATGCGGCGCGGCGCGTGAGTCTCTTCGGAGAGCTCGCCCGCGGAGTCGAAACCGACCATGACGTAGCAGGCCATCAGGCCCGACGCCAGCCAGGCCCAGATGTACGAGGTGCCGGGGGTCGGCGCCGCGCCGGTCGTGGTGAAGAGCACCGACGGCCCACGACGCACATGGAACAGCAAGGTGGCGACGATCGCCGTGACGCCCAGGAGCTCAAGCACGACGCCAGTGCTGTTGACGATCGACATCAGGCGGATGCCGATGATGTTGATCGTCGTCGTGACGGCCAGCAGGATCAGGCCGAGCACAATAGCGTTTTCGGCACCCGTCGGTGACGTGGGCGACGGGTTCGCGCCTGCCCCGCCGATGAACTGGAAGCCCGGCCAGATGGACGGCAGTACCGCCTGCAATGCGATGGCGGCCGCCGCGACGGTCAGGATCTGACCGATGATCATGATCCAGCCGGTGAACCAGCCGAACGTCTGCCCCGCCAGCCGCGACGACCACTGGTAGATCGCGCCGGAGATGGGGAACCTGGCGGCCAGGGTGGAGAAGTTCAGCGCCACGAGCAACTGGCCGAGGAAGACGGCCGGCCAGGTCCAGAAGAAGGCGGCGCCGCCGAAACCGAACCCGAGGAAGAACAGCTGGAAGACTGTAGTGAGGATCGAGACGTACGAAAAACCCGCAGCGAACGATGCAAAGGATCCGACCCGGCGGTGCAGTTCCTGCTTGTAGCCGAACCGTGCGAGGTCGGCCTGCTCGGCCGGCTGATCAGTAGCGGACGGTGCAGGTATGCCGGCGGCGGACGGCGTCATGACTGCTCCTAAACGCTCAGAGAACCCGATACCTGCCAAATGACAGCAGAGAACCCGATACCTGTCAAATGACAGGCAGGGGGCAAAGCCTCGCGGGATAATAATTCTCCGCCATTTCGTTCATGTTACAGATATGTAAGAAGAGCCAAAGCTGTGACCAGCCTCACACGACCCGGGCAAACCAGTGAAATGTCCGGTTCAGCACTCAACCTGCCCATATTATTCGTTAAGCTTTTCGAGGCGGTTTTGCCATGCATGAATGGACATGCATGAATGGACATGCATGAATGGACATGCATGAATGGAGGGGAAGGAGATCATGGTGCCCTCAGGAGGAACGTCGGCTGGACAGGCGGCACGGCGGTTCCGGGTCGGCGGGGTACCTCCGCTTGCCGACGGATTCACCGACAGGCCCGATACCGCTCCTGGCATCGTGGAGGCGCTGGCCCCCGGCTTGGCCGTGGTGCTCGTGCCTGGCTCGGCCTTCACGGAAGGCCCGCAGAACTGGCTGGGCGCGTCCGGCAAGACTCAGCTCGCCGTGAGCCTCGCCGAATCCTTGTGGCAATCGGGCGCCATCAACGCGCTGATCTGGATCGCCGCGACCAGCCGGGCGGCGGTGCTGTCCGGGTACGCACAGGCGTACATGGCGGGCACCGGCATCGGACCGGATGGCACAGCCGAATCAGTCGCGGCGCGCTTTGTGAGCTGGCTGGGCACCACGAGTCAGCCGTGGCTCGTGGTGCTGGACGACCTGCAGGACCCGGCGGACCTGGATGGCCTGTGGCCGGAAGGCCCGGAGGGCCGGCTGCTGGTCACCAGCAGGCAGTCCACGCTCGCCTCCGGCCTGCCCGGGACGCGGGTCGTCCCGGTGGAGTTCCTTAGCGTCCGTGAGGCGCTGAGTTGCCTGACCGGGCGGCTCAGCGCGGATCCGGTCCAGCGCAACGGCGCTCTCGAGCTTATCGAGGACCTCGGCCGCGAGCCGCTGGCGCTCGCCCAGGCCGCCTCGGTGGTCGCCAATTCGGCATTGACCTGCCGGGACTACCGTGAGTATTTCTCCCGCCGGTGGCAGCAGGTCGGGGTGGTGGCGGGCGCGGCGGGGTCGGCGGCCATGGTGACCTGGACGCTGTCCCTGGGCCAGGCGGAGTCGCTACTGCCCGGGGAGTCGGTCCGGCTGATGCTGGTGATCGTTGCCCTTCTCGATGGCCACGGCATTCCGGGAGCCATCTTCGACACGCCGGCGGTGAGCGCGTACCTGGGCGCAGCCGCCGCCCCAGTCTCTCCGGCAACCGGCCTGAAGCCAGCCTGGGACGCGCTGCTGGCCATCGAGCGGGCCGGCATGATCACCGTCGACCGGGCCGAGACCCCGCCGACAATCCTGATGAGCCCGGTGCTGGCAGCGGCGATCAGGCTGGCAGCGTCGGCCCAGCTCAAGGACCCTGCGGCGCGGGCGGCAGCGAGTGCGTTGCTGGAAGCCTGGCCAGCCGAGGAATCTCAGCCGTGGACCGCGGCCAGGCTGCGCGCGAACCTGGCCAGCCTGCAGAACTGGGCCGCCGATGTGCTGTGGACCGGGGGATGCCATCCGCTGCTGCTGCGCGCCGGCCGGAGCCTCGACGGCGCCCGTCTGATCGGGCCGGCCGTCGAGTACTGGCGGGACCTTGCCTCCCGCTGCGACACCAAGCTTTCACCTGGGCACCCGGACGCCCTTGCCGTAGCGGATAAGCTGGCCGCCGCCTACCTGGCGGCCGGGCAAGCGGGGGAGGCGGTGACCTGGTACCGGCGGGTGCTGACCGAGCGGGGCCACGAGCTGGCGCCCGGGCACCCCGCCCTCGTCGCAGCCCGCGTCAGCCTGGCCCGGGCGCTCCTCATGGCGGGCGAGCACGCAGATGCGGTGTTTGCGTCGCAGCAGGCGGTCAACGAATGCGAGCATCTCCGCGGGCCCGGCCATCCAGAAACCTTCGGCGCCCAGGAGGAACTGGCCGCCGCATACCATGCCGCGGGCGAGCCCGGGGCGGCGATCGGGCTACTGGCGCGCACGCTGGCCGACCGCAAGCGCCTGCAGGGCCCGCGCCACGCGGACACCATGACCACCCGGGACCACCTGGCCGCGGCCTGCCTGGCCGGAGGCAAGATCAAGGACGCCGTCTCGCAGTACAAGCGCGTGCTCGCCGACCGCGAGCGCGCGCTTGGGCACAGCCATCCGGACACGATCGCGACTCGCGCCGAGCTCGCCGCCGCCTACCACACCGCCGGACGGATACCGTCAGCGCTGGAGCTCTCCGAGCGGTGCTGCGCGGATTCGAAGCGAATCCTCGGTCCCGAGCACGTGGACACGCTAACCCGCCGGGCAAACCTGGCCCACCTGTACTACACTGCGGGCCTGATAGAAGACGCGCTAGCCCTGTTTCGTGACACCGCTATGCGCTGTGAGCTGGTCCTGCCGCCCGGGGACCCGCTGACCCACGCCGTCCAGCAGAGCCTGGCGAACATCGGCGACGGCTGACCCCGCCAGATGAGGAACGCGATGGCGGCGGAGATACCGAGGTGATCGTGTTCCGGGCGCCGCTGACGAAACAGCGCCGGTATTAGATACCGAGGTGATCGTGTTCCGGGCGCCGCTGACGAAACAGCGCCGGTATTAGATACCGAGGTGATCGTGTTCCGGGCGCCGCTGACGAAACAGCGCCGGTATTAGATACCGAGGTGGCCGTGTTCCGGGCGCCGCTGACGAACAGCGCCGGTATTAGACGGTCGCTGACAGACAATGGCTTCGAGTGCGGTCAGTACATGGAAGCTGCCGCCGAGCAGGCGGGTCATCTGGCACGCCGAGCCGCCCGCAGATCCCGCAGATCGCCAGGCCCGGCAGCAGCGCGCAGCCCTCCCGGGTCGCGCCGGTCCCGTCGGCGCCGCGGACGGGGGCCATGTTGGCCGCCAGCCAGGCGGTGCTGGCGAGGTAGGTGTCCCAGTCGATGTAGCCGGAATGATGGCGGTCAGCAAGACCTGCCAGTCTTCTGGCCTGCATACCACCGGCCGCTTGCCGGCCGGGTCCCGGATGCGTCGATGTAGTGCTCGCCGCGGGTGCGGCCGTAGACGTAGGCACCCGCGTAGGCGGGATGGGTGAGGATCTTGTGCACCGCTTGGTAGGCACCCGCGTAGGCGGGATGGGTGAGGATCTTGTGCACCGCTTGACGCCTAGGGGGCGGCGCGCGTGACGAGCGCGGTACGCGCGGCGTGCGGCGTGACGTAATGCTTGGGGTCTCGCTCCAGGCACCGCTGATGGCTGAGTGCTTCGCAGGAGGGGCAGGCGACGCGGAGGGCGGGGTCGGCGTGAGCGAGCTGGTCGGCGCTTCCCCTGTCAGCGATCACACGGTTGATGGCGATCTCGGATTGTGTAGCACTAGACACCCTTCGTGACGGGGGTGACCTGAAAGGCATCGCGCGTTCATCTCATCTCAAGTTGTAGATCCACATTATCATGGCATGCCGAATTAGTGACGATTAAAGGAAAAATCGAATACTTGGCCGGACAACTGGCCGGGCGAGCCGGGCGAACGACCCGCCGGACAACTGGCCGGGCGAGCCGGGCGAACGACTCGGCAGGTCGTCGCAGGCGACAGGACCCGCGCCTGCGAGTGGGGGTGCTAGCCGTGTACGCGGTTCGTGTGACCAGCCCATTCCGCGTCGCGCAGCAGGAACTTCTGGATCTTTCCGGTCGGGGTCTTCGGCAGCTCCACGGTGATGTCGATGTCGCGCGGCGCCTTGTAGCGGGCGATCTTCGTCCGCACGTGGGCCATCAGCTCGTCCGGGGTAGCGTTGGTGGCGGGGCGCAGCACGACGAACGCCTTGGGGCGCTCGCCCCACCTTTCGTCGGGCACCCCTACGACCGCCACCTCGAGAACGCAGGGGTGGCTCATGAGGGCCTGCTCTACCTCGATCGTCGAGATGTTTTCCCCGCCGGAGATGACGATGTCCTTGGCCCGGTCGCGCAGTTCGATGTACCCGTCGGGGTACATCACGCCGAGGTCCCCGCTGTGGAACCAGCCACCGCGGAACGCCTCGGCGGTGGCGTCCGCATCGAGGTAATAGCCGGTCATGACGGTGTTGCCGCGCATGACGATCTCGCCCATGGTGGTGCCGTCGGCAGGGACGTCAGCCATCGCGTCATCCACGACCCGCACGTTCTCGGCCTGGATCATGCTGACGCCCTGCCGGGACTGCAGCACCGCGCGTTGCTCGGCGCCCAGGTCAGCCCATTCCGGCTGGTACTGGCAGACGGTATTCGGCCCGTAGGTCTCCGTCAGCCCGTAGACGTGCACGATGCTGAACCCCATGCGCTCCATTTGCGCGAGCGTCGTGGGGCTCGGCGGCGCACCGGCCGTGGTGATCAGAACCGGCCGGGTCAGCAGCCCGGCCTCGGCCGCGTTCAGGATGGTGGTCACGACCGTCGGTGCCGCGTTGAGGTGGCTGACGCCATGCTCGCGTAGCTGCGCCCAGATCGCGTCGCCGCGCACCTCGCGCAGGCACACGTGCGTGCCGCCGATGGCGGTGATGGCCCAGGGAGTGCACCAGCCGTTGCAGTGGAACATGGGCAACGTCCATAGGTAAACGCTGTTCTCGTCGTGCCGGGAATGGACGATCTGGGCGAACGAGTTCAGGTAGGCGCCCCGGTGGGTGTAAATGGCGCCCTTCGGGAGCCCGGTGGTGCCGGACGTGTAATTGATCGAGATAGGGGTCATCTCGTCCTCGACCGACCAGGGAAGCGGATCCCCGGAGGCCCGGCTGAGAAACTCGGCGTAGCTCACCAGCCGCGGGTCGGCGCCCAGGTCGGCGCCCGCGGGCTCGATCTCGCTATCTTCGGCCACCACCAGCTGACCGACCGTGTCCAGGTCCTTCGCGGCGGCCAGGGCCGTGGGCAGCAGCGCGGCGTCGGCAACAAAGAGCTTCGCGCCCGAATGGCGCAAGATATATGACATCTCTTCCGCGGTAAGCCGGGTATTCATCGCCACCAGCACCCCGCCCGCCAGTGGCACCGCGAAATGGGCAATGAGCATCTCGGGCAGGTTAGGCAGCAGGTAAGCCACCCGGTCGCCGGGTTCGACGCCGGCGGCCCGCAGCGCGCGGGCCACCCGGGTGACCTCGGCGGCCAGTCCGGTGTAGGTGAGGCGCCGGCGGCCGTAGATCACGGCGGTCTTTTCCGGCCACACGCGAGCCGACCGTGCCAGGAATGACAGGGGTGTCATTGGCGTGTAAGAAACTGAGGCCATAACGAATCACCGCTCCTTCGCCGTGATCTGAGGCGGGCCGGCCTGTCCGCCGGTGTATGCCGTCTCGCCAGATACACCAGCTCAGGCTAATTTCCGGGCGGCCGATAGGGGAGAAGGTCCTGCCGGGAACGGCCGTCGGGCCGGCCTGATGTTCGGGCCTGGGCGGGAGGGTCACAATGACAGACCGGCCGGGTGTCCGGTGCCCGGCGGCCGCGGGCAAGGTGATGCCGGCCGAGGGTGTGACCACCTGGGCAGCCCAAACTCATCGCTGGCCGGGCGCCTGGGCGGCCAGCAGCTCGCTCACCGTCACAAAGGTGTACCCGGCGTCGGTCATCGACCCGACGAGGCGATCGAGTTGCTGCATGAGGGTGGCGTTCGGCTGGGGGCCGCCGTCGTGGGCGAGCACTATGCTGCCGGGAGAGGCCCGCCGCAGTGTCTCGTCGACGTCGACGCGCGCATTGCCGCCGGTGACCCCCTCCGACCACAGCATGACCTCGTAATGCAGGCTCGCGCACACGGCCAGTCCGACGCTGTCGATACGGCCGTACGGTGGCCGGCACAGCGTGGGCGCCCGGCCGGACAGCCGGGTCAGCAGCTCGTGGGTGCGTTCCAGGCTGGCCCGGTCGAACGCCTCGTCGTGCTGGGTAAGGTCGCTGTGCGCCCAGGTGTGATTCGCCACTTCGTGACCCGCGTCCATGGCCCGGGACACGGCGCCGGGATAGGCCTGTGCCCGGCTGCCGACCAGGAAGAACGTCGCCTTCGCGTCCCGCCGCCGCAAGATCTGGAGCACCTGCGGCGTCCACTGCCTGGTCGGGCCGTCATCGATGGTGAGGGCGACGAACCGGGCGGACGGCGCGGTCCGGAACGTTACCGTCGCCGCGCACGCGGCCGACCCGGTCGGGCTTGCCGTTCGCGCCGTCGGGCCTTCGGCCGTGATAGCCGGCTCGGCCGCCAGCCCGGTCGCGGTCCCGGCGGCACCGCCGGCGGCGAGCAATCCCACTCCTGTGAGCAACGTACGACGATTCACAACATTAGTTTCCGCCAGATTCCAGCCAGTTTCAAACCACACATCGCCGTTTCCGGGCGAAAGATGCGTAAATCTCTGGCGTAAACCTTCGGCGACCGGTGGTTACGACTCGGCGGAGGCCGCCGGTTACGATTCGGAGTCGTAGCGGAAGCCCTCGCGGAAGCGGCGGAACAGGCCCCCCTCGCGCTGCAGCGGCGGTCCGTCCGGCGGGGCCGTGGGCTGCTCGCGCCCTTCAGGCTGGGTGTAGTCGGCTCGCGCGATCGCGTCCACGACCTGCTCATCGCTGAAGTCCCCGGAACCGGGGATCTCGGGGACGAAGCCCACCAGTTCCCCGTCGAGCAGCACCTCGGCCTCCAGCGATGCGGTGCCTTCCTTGCCCCAGATCGCCTCGCGGCCGCCGCTGAGGGTGACGCGTACCCCGTAGCTGCCGATGCCGCCCTTTTCCAGGTGCGCGTCGATCCCGCGATCCCGCAGAGCGTCGGCGACCCGCCGTGCCCGGTTCTCATCCATGCGCTCAACCTACCTGCGTGATCACCCAGGCGGTCCGGCGTTCAGCTCAGGGCGTCACCCTGCGGCGGGGGGTCGGGTAGTGTGACTGCTTCCAGCGCCCGGAAGGCTCCCTTGGCCGCTTCGTTTTCCCCTGCTGATCTTCCGCCGATCGTCAGCGCGCTGCACGCCGCGGGCTGCGTGTTCGCCGAGGATGAGGCCCAACTGCTCGTCTCCTCCGCGCAGACCCCGGACGACCTCACCGCCATGGTCGAGCAGCGCGTCGCCGGGCTGCCCCTGGAGCATGTCCTCGGCTGGGCCGAGTTCTGCGGGCTGCGGGTGGCCGTGGACCCCGGGGTCTTCGTGCCGCGCCGGCGCACCGAATTTCTCGCCCGCACCGCGATCACGCTCGGCTGGCAGGCGGTCCGGCCCGGGGAGCCGGCCGTCGTCCTCGACCTGTGCTGCGGTTCGGGCGCGGTGGGCGCCGCGGTGGCGGCGGCCCTGGACCCGGCCGAACTGCACGCCGCCGACGTGGATCCCGCCGCGGTGCGGTGCGCCCGGCGCAACCTGGCCGCCACGGGCGGCCAGGTGTATGCGGGGGATCTGTACGATCCGCTCCCGCACGGGCTGCGCGGCCGCGTCGCCATCCTGACCGCCAACGTCCCCTACATCCCGGCCGGACAGATCGCGCTGCTGCCACCGGAGGCCCGGCTGTACGAGCCGCGGGCGGCGCTCGACGGTGGCGGGGACGGGCTGGATCTGCTGCGCCGGGTGGCCGCCGGCGCCCCGCAATGGCTCGCGCCGGGCGGCTGCCTGCTGAGCGAGGTCAGCGACCGCCAGGCGCCGCACGCCGTCGAGGCCTTCGCCGCGCACGGGCTGATCGCGCGCGCGACGGCCAGCCGGGACCTGAACGCCATCGTGGTTGTGGGGACCAGGCGCGGAGCATGATGAAGGCCCCCTGGCCACAGGACGGGAGTTAGCCGGGAGGAGCCCATTCCGGAGCCGGTGCGCCGGCCGCCGCATGGGGCACGGCCGCCCCAGTGCCGCTCCCAGCGCACCGCCGTGGCTGACGGTGGTCCCCGCCGGGCCCCGGGTGTTCGGCTCGCTCGCGCTCGCCTTCGTCGTGCTGCGGTCAGTCCTGGGTGCGGTTCTCCCGAGGCTGAGCGGCAGCGTGGTGGTCGGGCGCGTGGTGGCCGGGTGCGTGCTGGTCCGCCGCGCGATGGCCGGCGCCGACCCCAATCCGGTGCGGCGCGACCGTCGGGGCGTCGTCGATGCGCTCAGGCGGGGTCAGGCCCAGCAGCCGGTAGACCTCCTCGCCGCCCACCGTTTCCTGATCGATGAGGAGGTCGGCGAGCTGGTCGAGCTGGGTTTCGTGGGCCTGCAGCAGCCCAATCGCCTGCTGCTCGGCCTCGCGCAGCAGGCGGGAGACCTCCTTGTCGATGACGGCCTGGGTGGACTCGGCATACGGCCTGCTGGACAGGCCGGGGCCGCCGCCGTCCAGGTACATCGATCCGCCCTGCGGGTATCCCACCGGGCCAATGGCCGGGGACAGGCCGAACTCGCGCACCATCCTGGTCGCCAGGTCGGTGGCCGACGCCAGGTCGTTGGCGGCGCCGGTGGAGCCCTGGTTGAACTTGACCAGCTCGGCCGCGCGGCCGCCCAGGCGGACCGCGAGCGACTGGGTGAGATAGTCCTCGGCGTACAGGTGCCGTTCGACCAGCGGAAGCTGCTCGGTGACCCCGAGCGCCTGGCCCGCGGGCAGGATCGTCACCTTGGCCACCGGGTCGGCGTGCGGGGACAGCGCGGCGACCATCGCGTGGCCCGCCTCGTGTACCGACACCGAACGCTTCTCCGCGGGCAGCAGCACGTTCGAGTCTTCGCGCCGGCCGAGCAGGATCCGGTCGCGCGCGGCGTCGAAGTCCGCGGCGGTGATCACCTCGCGCCCGCCGCGGACCGCGAAGATCGCGGCCTCGTTGGTCAGGTTGGCCAGGTCGGCGCCGGAGAATCCCGGGGTACCGCGGGCCACCGCGGTCAGGTCGACGTCCGGGGCGAGCTGCTTGCCGCGGCAGTGCACGGCGAGAATCGCGGCCCGCTCGGTCAGGTTCGGCAGCGGGATCGTGACCTGCCGGTCGAACCGGCCGGGCCGCAGCAGGGCCGGGTCCAGCACCTCGGGACGGTTCGTCGCGGCGAGCACGACGATGCCCATGATGGGGTCGAAGCCGTCCATCTCGGACAGCAGCTGGTTGAGCGTCTGCTCGCGCTCGTCGTTGGACGCGTAGACCTGGCCGCCGGAGCGGCGCTGCCCGATCGCGTCGATTTCGTCCACGAAGATGATGGCCGGGGCCCGCTTGCGCGCCTCGCTGAACAGGTCGCGGACGCGGGCGGCGCCGACGCCGACGAAGAGCTCCACAAAGCTGGAGCCGGCGACGGAGAAGAACGGCACGTCCGCCTCGCCGGCCACGGCCCGGGCGATCAGGGTCTTGCCGGTTCCCGGCGGCCCGACCATGAGCACGCCGCGCGGCGGGGTCGCGCCGACCTGGCGGTAGCGTTCGGGCTCCTTGAGGAAGTCGACCACTTCGGAGATTTCCCGCTTCGCGCCCTCGTACCCGGCGACGTCGGCAAACCGGGTCGTGGGCCGCTCGGCGTCGAACACCTTGGCCCGCGATCGCCCGACGCCCATGACGCCCTGAAGCTGGCCGGCCGCGTTACGGGAAAGCCGGAACCACAGCCAGCCGAAGAACAGCAGCGGCAAGATGATGATCGCCCAGGACAGCACCTCCGAGCCGAACGAGGCACCCGTGGGGGCCGCGGTCACCTGGACATGCGCCGCCTGCAGCTGGTTCAGCAACGACGAGCCTGCCTGGCTCGGGATAACGGTGGTGAAGTCTTTCCCGTTCGTCAGCGTCCCGGTGCTCGCCTGCCCGCTCTGCGCCAGGCTAATGGTCTTGATCTGGTGCGCCGACAGGTCTTGCAGGAACTGGGAGTAGTTCAGCGTCACCCGAGAGATCGTGTGCGCCGCAGGCAGCACGATCCACAGCGCCAGCGCGGCAACGAGGGCGATGGGCCACAGCCAGTGCCGCCAGGTTGGGGGCGGCGGCGGAGCAGAGGGTGACGGCTTATCGCCCGGCGGCGGGGGCGTTAGCTGCTTGCTCATGGCGTGTCCGTTATCATGCTGTCAGTCTGCCCTACGCTGATTTGATCTTTGGCCGGGCCTGGTTCCGGGTTCGCTGAATGCGTAATGCCGTGACGGAGTGGACAACGCCGCGGCTAGCTGGGCGGGCGGGCGGCGCGGTTAGCCGGGCTGGCACGTGGGGCACCAATAGGTTATCCGGTCGCCAAGTTCCGCGCAGCGGATGCGGGTGCCGCAGCGCCGGCATGGCCGGTCACGCCGGCTGTACACCCAGGTCTCGTGACCTCTCCGCTGGTCTCCGGTCGTCACCCGGTTGACCCGGTCCTTGTTGGCGTGCAGCATCCGGTGGCTCAGGCTGACCAGCGCGTCGACGTCGTGGATCCTGCCGACCGGCCGCCACGGCCGGATGCCGCGCAGGAACAGCACCTCGGATTTGTACACGTTCCCGATCCCGGCGAGATTCCGCTGGTCGAGCAGGGCCTCCCCGGCGGAACGTTCCGGATCGGCGCGTAGCCGCCGTACCGCCTCGGCCTGGTCCCAGTCGGGACCGAGCAGGTCCGGGCCGAGATGTCCGGTGACCCGTTCCTCCTGTGCGGTGGGCAGCACCTCGACGATCCCGAGCTGGTACCCGACCGCCCGCCATTCGGCGTTGGCCAGGATGAGGCGGATCCGGTAACTCTCCCGCAGCCGCCCGGCGGCAGGAATGATCCGCCATCGGCCTTCCATCTTGAGGTGCGTGTGCACCGTCAGGCCGTTGTCCGTGCGGACGAGCAGGTGCTTCCCGCGCGGCACCGCCTCCGTGACGGTCCGGCCCGCCAGGTCGGCCACCGCGAAGCGGGGCACCCGGAAATCGCTGCGCGTCAGTACCCGCCCGGCCAGTGCCTCGCCAAGCTGACGCGCCGCCCGCCAAACGGTGTCCCCTTCAGGCATAGCCTCAGCATGCCCCAGGCGGCGCCGCCCGATGACGGCGCCGCCCAGTAGCAGTGTGCCCAGTAGCAGTGTGCCCAGTAGCAGTGTGCCCAGTAGCAGTGTGCCCAGTAGCAGTGTGCCCAGTAGCAGTGTGCCCAGTAGCAGTGTGCCCAGTAGCAGTGTGCCCAGTAGCAGTGTGCCCAGTAGCAGTGTGCCCAGTAGCAGTGTGCCCAGTAGCAGTGTGCCCAGTAGCAGTGTGCCCAGTAGCAGTGTGCCCAGTAGCAGTGTGCTCAGTAGCGGTCGTCCGGCCGGCCGTAGGGGTCATCGTAGGGGTCGTCCGGCCGGCGGCTGTCCCCGTTGCTGGACCGGCGCCCCCGTGGGTACCCCCCCGGGCCCCCGGAACCGCCCGGATAGGGCGAGTCCCCGCTGGTCCCGGGATAGGCGGAGTTCCCGCTGGTCCCGGGGTAGGCGGAGCTCCCGTTGGTACCCGGATACGACGGGTCTGGGTAGGACGGGTCTGGGTAGGACGGGCCGCTGGACGCAGGACCGGGCAGTGTGGGACGCGCTCGCCGTGGGCCGCTGGCCGCGGGCGGGCGGCCAGCCCCGGGCGGGGACGCGTGCCGGGAGCCGCGGGCGGGGGGCTCATAGCCGCCGGTGCCTTCGGGGTAGGCACCGGCCGGGCGCGTGCCGTTGCGGTACCGGCCGTCGCCGTACGGGTCGCGGCGCCCGGCCGGCCCGCCGACGGCGTTAGGTCCGCCGGGACCGCTGGGTCCGGTCGCTCGGCCGGGTCCGGTCGCTCTGCTGGCGCTGTCGGGTCCGCCAGATCCCGCCGGGGGCAGGGTTCCGCTGGACCCGGGCCATCCGCCGGGGCCACCCGGCCCGCCCGGCCCAGCGTGCCCGGCGGGCGGGAGGCCCAGGGTTCCCTGCTGGCCGGGAACGTTTGTTCCGCCTGGCCCGGGCTGTCCGCCTGGCCCCGGCGCGCCGCGTCGCGGTGAGCCTGGCCTGGCCGGGCCCGGCGCCTCGTAGCCGCGCGGGTCGGGGCGCATGGCCTGCGTCTCGGCCGCCGATTCGTCAAGCCGGCCGTGTGAGGGCCGGTGGGCCTGGCGAGAGCCCCGGTAGGAACGGCTGTCACTGGCCTCGCGCGCGTGCCGGGAGAACGATGCGCTCGTCAGTGGATCTTCTTCGGCGCCGCGCGCCGCCGGCCGCACCGGCTCACCCCGGCGCCGCGACCCGCCGGGCCCGCCGGGCTGCTGCAGTGGACGCGGCTCAGTGCCCTCCTCCGGGCCCTCTTCCGGCTCTTCGGCATGTCTCCGGGCCGGGTGCCCGCGGCCCATCGGCGGGGCGCCCGCCTGGAGCGGGGTGGAAACCTTGTCCGGTGAGCCCGGGCCGGCCGATGGGCCCGGCCCGCCGAGGCGGTCGCCCGGTGCCCAGAACTGGCCGGAATCGCCCGGGGTCTGCGCGGTCCGCGCCGTCGTGGCCAGCGGCTTGTCGGAGGAAAGGTCGCTCCAGAACTGGTCGTCGGAAAGGCCGTCGATCTCGTCGGCGCTGGGCCACGGATCGTTGTCGTAGTCCTGCCGGGAGCGGCCCATCCGCAGCTGCGGCTTCTGGATCTTCGCGATCCGCCGCCGTCCGGTGCGGGGACTGTCGCGGCGGTCCACTGGGTTGCGGTGGCCAGCGGGGGAGTAGCGGTCCGGCGGTGGGTACACCTCGCTGCCGCCGGTGCCCTGACGAGCGGACCCCGGAGACCGGCGGCGGGGAGAATTGGTGGCACGTCCGTGCTCGCCTGCGCTGTCCTGACCGCGATATCCGCCAGACGGCTCGCTGCCGTACCCGCGGGAGGGGCCCGCGTCATAGGCATTCGTGTCGTAGCCGCCCGTGCCGTAGGGCCCCGTGCCGGGCTCGGCGCCGTATGGCCCGTTGCCGGGCTCGGCGCCGTATGGCCCGGTGCCGGGCTCGGCGCCCATCGGGCCGGACACGCGCGTGTCGGCTGCGGCGTCGTACCCGTCGTAGCCCGCGCCGTCGGGGCCGTAGCCAGCGTGCAGGGCGGGGTCTGTGTTGTCGAACCCGCCGCGGGCGGCCGCAGCCCGTCCGCCCGCCGCTCGCTGGCCCGTCCCGGCCGCCACCAGGCCGCTACGGTCGCCGCCGCCGCGGGAAGACCGGCGCGCCGCGACGTAATCGGGCATGTCGTACTCGTCGTCATCGTCGCCGCCAAAGCGGCGCCGGGAAGATCCGGCGGCCTTGCCCTGGTCGGGCATCGACCGGACCCGCCCCGCCAGTGACGGTGATCTGGCCGACCTGCTCCCGCCTCCCGCCTGCCGGTCGTCGGCTCCTGCGCCACCGGGTGCGGGCTCATCGCCTCGTCCCGACTTCAGGCTGAGGTAGAGGGCCGCGAAAATCGTGGCGATCACCACGACCCCGAGGACCACGAGCAGAGTCATTTCACCACCTAACACCATGGCCTCCTGGGTGGCGCTAGCGAGGAATACGCGGCCATCGACGCGGACCTGCCCCCGGTTTCGCTAGCGCCCTGGACCCGTCTGCGCCTAGTCGTCCCGACGTCTGATTCTCCCGGACCTGCCTAGCTGGTGTCCGGGAATTGCCGAACTTCCGGCCCATAGTCTGCAGCGGCTTGTCCCCGGTTGTGCGCACTTTCCCGCGCCGGAGCAGGGGAAGGCTCACCAACATGGTGCGCCGGCCACCCCTCCCCGGGCCCCCGCGTGTCCCCGGACCCCCGCGTGGCTCTTGCGGGAGCCCGGGACGATCAGGGATTGGCGGCGACGGCGATCCGGCCCCGCGCGATCGCCGCCTTGGCGATCGCTGTCCAGGCCGCCAGGGTCGACGCACCGTTCGGCAGGTTCAGCGTGGACTGCAGGGCGTACACCGTAAAGCGGTAGCTGTGCCCGGGGGAATGCGGGCAGGGCGGGTCGTAGCTGGGCTGGCCCAGGCTATTGTCCGCTTGCCTGGCCCCGGGGGGCAACTGGGGACCGGTCTGGATGTCGGTGGTCGCCTGCGGGATATCGAACACTATCCAGTAGATGTACGGCGTGATCGGTGCGGCGGCGTCATCTACGACGATGGCGTAGCTCTTCGTTTCGGACGGTGCCCCGCTCCAGTCCAAAGGCGGGCTGATCCTCGCCCCGTGGCAGGTGAAATGCTGCAGGAGCGCGCCCGCACTGAAGGCGGCGCTGCTCACGGTCATGGTGGACGGCGCGTCCGGGGTCAGGCTCCCGGTCCCGGAGGCGACCCCGCACCCGGCGAGCAGGATGGACAGGCCCGCACCGGCGGCGCCTGCGCGAGGGCGGTGGCCCACACGCGGAAACCGGCTCACGCGCCCGTCACCCTTGCCCTTCGGTTGCCACCGGTAGCTCGCTGTCCCGGGAAGCCGGACGGCTCCCGGTGCCCGATCCTATGTGCGGCGAAGGACAGGCTGGGGCAATGACCGGCGGGCGCGTCCGTTCTAGTCAGGCTGGCGCGAGTTGCCGAGCATGATCTCGTCCCACGAGGGGACAGACGACCGCCGGCCGCGTGGTCCGGCCGCCTTCTTGCCGCGCCCGCGGGCCGGCGTCTCGTCCGCGCGCTGTTCGGCCGCCGGCTGGGCCGGGGCCTGCGGCCCGCCGTTGCCCGGGCCGCGGGATACGGCGTCCGGGGTTTCGGCGGCTACCGGCGTCTGCGGCGCGCCGAGCCGGGAGGCCGCGGCGTCCGGGGCCGGCGGCGCCCCGGCCCGCGAGGCGGCGGCGTCCCGGGCCACGCCCGGGCGGTCCTGATCCCGCGTCGCGGCGTCCCCGCCCGGTGCCGGGGCCTGGGCCTGGGCCGTCGGCTGACCGGCAGCCGGGCTCACGGCCGCCCGACCGGCCGGGCTCACGGCCGCCGGGCTCTGCGCAGCTGGCCGCTGCGCTGTCGCGCTCTGGGACGCCGGGCTGTGCGCCGTCAGGTTCTGTGCCGTCAGGTTCTGTGCTGCCAGGTTCTGTGCTGCCAGGTTCTGGGCCGCCACGTTCTGGGCAGGTGCTCCCGTGGGCTCTTCGGCGGGCCTGCGATCGGTTCCCTGGCCAGCCACTCCCCGGCCGCTGGCCCCCGGGCGGTCGCTGAACGCCGGGGCGGGCCCGTTCCGCTGATCATCCGCTGCCGGCCGCGAACCGTTGCCCGGGTGCGGCGCGGCCTGAGACGGCGGCCGGACGACGGGTGGGCGCGGGGGAGCGAACGACGGTGACGCCGCGTGCGCGGCCGCCCAGGCCGGCTCCTCGACCGGTTCGGCGACGGCCTGATGCTGCGGTGCTGCCTCCCGGCGGTCCGGCCGGGGCCTGATCGGGGTCACGGTGGCCGCCCCGAGCGACCCGCCGGTCGGCGCGGGCAAGTCGGCTTCCGGCAGCGACAGCCGTCCCGCGTTGTCATCGGCAGGCGAAGCGTGCCTGCGGCGCGGGTCAAACAGCCACTCGGCGATGTGCAGGCGACCGCCGGCCCGGAACGCCAGCTGTACCTGCCAGCTCCCATCCCCGAGCTTCCGCGAGTCCCACTGCGCGTCCTCGGGATCAGCACCGAGCCCGGTGAGGCGCTCCGCCACCACCTCGCCGAGGCGGGGACCGGGCGTAGAGTCTCCCTGGCGGCGAACGGACGCGCTCCGCGCCTGCGCGGCCACGTAACCGCGCTCGGCGAGGACGGGGCCCTCGAACCACCGGACTCTCTCGACCGGGATTCCCGCCGCGTCCGCGATCTCCTCGACTGTCTCCCCGGCGCGGATTCGTGCCTGGATCTCCTTGGGTCGCAAGGGATTCTCCACTTCGATCTCGTACTGGGCGAGCCGCGAGAACTGACCCCGTGCGACTGCCCGCAGCCGGTCGTCGATGGGCAGCATGAAGCGCCCGCTCCGCCCCGGAATGGCGAGGACGGCGTAGCTGCCGTCTTCGCTTACCGCGACGAAGCGCAGTTCTTGCATCGGCGTCCCTTCCGCTCTCGCATCTGACCGGGGGCCGCTGGGCCCGGCCGCCAGCGCCGTGTCCGAGCGCTAACGCTGTGTCCGGTCGTACCCTATGCCGGTACCTCGGGCTCCCGGCACGAGTCTGTCCGGTCAAGGGCCATCTGGCCAGCACCCTGACCGGCATGTCCCGAGTTCACCTTTGCAATCTTGCGCGGGGGCGGAGGCCGGCTTGCGAGAGGGCGGACGCCGGGCAGCTAACGCGGGGTGTGCTCACCGGCTTATCGGGGGCCGGCCTCGATCCCGGCCGGGGCTGTCTCATGCCCGGCGGGGGCCGTCTCATGCCCGGCGGGGGGCGCGTCAGACTGGCCCGCGGCGTCCGCCGGGCGATCCGGCGCGCCTGCCTGGCCCCCGGAGAGCGCCGCGCCACCCGGTCCGGGCGGGCCGTCATCGGGGCCGCCGCCGGGGCCGCCGCCACCCCCGTGACCCTCGTCCCCGGGGTGGTCGGCCGGCAGGCGGCTGAGCCGGGACGGCCACCAGTTCCACCGGCCGAGAAGCACGACCGTGGACGGAACGAGCACGGTGCGCACCACGAAGGTATCCATGAGCACGCCCAGGGCGAGGCCGGCGCCGACGTCGCGGATCTGGCTGCCGCCCGAGCCCCGCCCGCCAACGACCGCGAAGACCGCGAACGTCCCGGCCAGCACCATGCCCGCGGACGTGACCGTGGTTCCCGTCACCGCGACCGCCCGGCTCACCGCCTCCCGGAGCGGGTAGTGACGGGCTTCCTCCCGGATCCGGCTCATCACGAGGATGTTGTAATCCTCCCCCAGCGCGAGCAGGAAGATGAACATGAGGAACGGCAGGATGAAGGTCAGCCCGCCGTCGCCGGCCAGCTTTATGAAGATCAGCACCGACAGGCCGAGCGCCGCGAGGTAGGACAGGCCGACCGAGGCGATCAGGTACAGCGGGGCCACCAGGCTCCGCAGCACCAGCGCCAGCAGCACGCCGATGACCACGATGGCGATCGGGATCACGTGCACGAGGTCGGTGTCGGAGATCTGGCTGATGTCGTAGAACGCGGGCGCCTCCCCGCCGACGCCGTAGTCCGGGGCGCGCATGCTGGCCGCCGCCGCCGCCGCGGCCTGGCGGATGGACGGCACCGCGTTCATCGCGGCGGTCGAGGACGGATTCCCCCGCCTTCAGGCCCGCCTCGAACTGGATCGTCCGGCCGTCCGCGCTCACGTACTGCGCGGTGGCGCGGTACACCTCGTAGGCCCGCACCGGGACCGGAAGGTGGCTGGGCGGCGTGGTGGGCAGCGTCGAGGGCGGCCCGAGCGACGCCAGCTCCGCGTGCAGGCCGGCGAACTGGGCCGGGGTCAGGCTGACCGCCCCGACCGGGTTGAGCGGCCCGGTCACGCCGGTGAACAGCCCGCTTTGCACGATTTTCTGCTCACCGGCCGCTATTACCCGCGGGTTGTCCCAGGCCGGCTGCTTCAGCTTGTAGATCAGGTTCGTGGGGTTGGCGCTGCTGGCCGGGAAGTGCTTGGCGAGAAGGCTCTGGCCGGCCGCTGAATCGGTGCCGCTCGGGGCGTTCAGGGTGCCGCCGAAACCGGCCGGCTTGTACGCGGTGACCGCGAAGGCCAGTACGCCGAAAACGACGACGCCCGTGATCAGCGCGGCCGCGGGCCGCCGGACGACACGCTGGGCGATCCGGCCCCAGATCCCCGCTGTGCCCGTGCCGCGGCGCGTCTGGGTTGGCCAGAACGCGGCCCGGCCGAAGATGGCCAGCAACGCGGGCAGCAGGGTCAGCCCGGCCAGCAGCATTATGCCGATGCCGATGGCCAGCGGGATCGCGAGCTGGGAGTAGATCTGGAACGTGGCGGCCAGCAGCGACAGCAGGGCCGCGATGACGGTGGCGGCGGAGAAGGTGATCGACTCCCCGACCCGGATGAGCGCGGCCTGCACCGCCGCCCTGGGTTCCACCCCGGAACGGAGCTGCTCCCGGACCCGGAAGACGAGGAACAAGCCGTAGTCGGTGCCGGCCCCCAGCACCAGCACGATCAGCATGAGCTGGGCGATCTGCGAGACCTTCAGGCCCGCGTGCGCCGCTTCGGCGACCAGCGGACCCGAGATGGCCACCGCCATGAAGGCGGGCAGCAGGGTGATCAGCGGCGCCAGCAGCGACCGGAAGATCAGCAGGAGCAGCACCAGGATGAAGACGACCGACAGCAGCTCCTCCTGGTTGCCGGTGGAGCCGCTCTTTTTCTGCTGGTCCACCTGGACGGTGATGACCCCGGCCAGGTGCACCTGCAGGCCCGGCGGCGGCGCCGCCCGCGCGATGGCCGTGCGGAGGTTGCCGACCAGGTTGGTCATGCCGGTCTGGTCGCCCTGGCTGACGTCGGACAGCACCTGCAACTGCTCGGCCTGGCCGTCACCCGACCGGCCCAGGTCGTTGGCGCGCACCACCGTCGGCACGGAGCGGAGGTCCTGCCGGAGGGTGTTCAGCCACGCTACGTCGGACGCGGTGAGCTGCCCCTGGCTGACCGCGGCCACCACCGGGACCGGCACCAGGTTGGTGGTACCGAAAGGCTTGGCCAGGTCCACGGCGTGCTGGCTCGGTGCGCTGGCCGGCAGGAAGTTGGCGTTGTTGCCCTGCGTCACGCTGGCCAGCGATGGCAGGAAGCGCGGCACGGCGAACGTGGCCAGCACCCACACCACCAGGATGACCCAGCGGAATCTGACCGCGAACGACCCGATTGCCCCGAAGACCCCATCGATTCGCACTTGCAGAATGATACTGGCGGTCGGCTGTGAGTCGGCTGAGCCTGGTGTTACGCCCTGGCTACGCCGGCGTGGCGAAAGGGCTCGTTGCGGAGAGCCATGCCGTCGTGCCCGGGGTAGCCGGACCGGTATTAGCCCCAACCCCGGACCCGCGCGCTACCCTCGGTAACAGTCATCCGGCCGCACGGGCGCCCGGCCACGAGGCACCCGCCCCGCTTCGCGGCACGGGTGGCGGAAGGGAATGCGGACATGCGGCATCTTGCCGGGATCTTTCTCGCCGTCGCCGCCGCGGTGGTCATCTTCTTCGCCGGCGGCTGGGGGTACCTGAGGCTGCTCCGGGGGCCGGCCCCGCCGGGGCGGTGGCCAGCCTGCCCGCGGGCGGCGGCTCATTACTGCACAGCCACCACGTGCTGGTCGCGCTGGCGGCCCTGCTCGCCGTCGGGCTGGTGGCCGGGCTGCTGATCGCCATTCCGTGGGTCTCGCCGCTGGCGCCCGGGCTGCCCGGGCTGGCGCTGCTCGCCCTGACCGGGTTCTACCTGACCAGCGTCCGGCACGCGGTGCGGCTGATCCCGCTGAAGACCCACATCTACGGGCAGGGATTCGAGGCCATGCTGTTCAATGGCGTGCTCGCGCTGGCCGGCCTGGCCATGGTGATCCCGCTGTTCGCGCCGTCGCGCTGGCGGCGCCGCGCACCGTACAGCGTCGCCCCGGCGGGCCGTTCGACTGGGCTGCTGACCGAGGATTCCGAGGCGCCCACCCAGCTGGGTGCGTTCTTCCCGCCGCCGCAGCAGCAGTACACCGCACCGCAGCAGCAGTACACCGCACCGACGATCGTCCACGACCTGTTCCCGCCGGCCAGTACGGGCAGCGCGGGCGGCGACCCCTTCCCCCCGACGCAGGAGAACCCGTTCCCGCAGCGGTAGGGACGGGAACGGGTCCTCCTGTGCCCATAAGGCTGTGCCCATAAGGCTGTGCCATAAGGCGACAGGAACAGATCACACCGTGTCGAGTTTGCTCGCTTTCGTTAAGATCCGCGCCAGTGCGGTCGCCGTTAACCGCACCGGCCGCTCACCCGGGCACAAGGCCGGGGTTCGCTGGCCGGTTTAACTAACGCTCGCCGGTGTGAACTGCTCGCTCTCGGTGGAGCCCGCCAGAGCCACCGTGGAGGAGGCCGGATTGATGGCCGAGGCCACCAGGTCGAAGTAGCCGGTGCCGACCTCGCGCTGGTGCCGGGTCGCGGTGTAGCCCTCGGCCTCGGCCGCGAACTCCTTCTCCTGCAGTTCGACGTAGGCGGGCATGCCCTCGGCGGCGTACCCGGTGGCCAGCTCGAACATCGAGTAGTTCAGCGCGTGGAAGCCGGCCAGCGTGATGAACTGGAACTTGTAGCCCATCGACCCGAGTTCATGCTGGAACTTCGCGATCGTGGCGTCGTCCAGGTGGCGGCGCCAGTTGAAGGACGGTGAGCAGTTGTAGGACAGCATCTGGCCGGGGTAGACGGCCTTGATCGCCTCGGCGAACTGGCGCGCTTCCTCCAGGTCAGGGGTGGAGGTCTCCATCCATAGCAGGTCGGAGTAGGGGGCGTAGGCCAGCCCGCGGGCGATGCACGGCTCAATGCCCTTGCGCGTGCGGTAGAAGCCCTCGGCGGTGCGTTCGCCGGTGGTGAACTCCTGGTCGCGCTCGTCGATGTCACTCGTGACCAGCGCGGCGGCGTGCGCGTCGGTGCGCGCGATCACCAGGGACGGGACGCCGCACACGTCGGCCGCGAGCCGGGCCGCGTTCAGCGTCTTGATGTGCTGGCCGGTCGGGATGAGGACCTTCCCGCCCAGGTGGCCGCACTTCTTCTCGGAGGCGAGCTGGTCTTCCCAGTGCACGCCCGCCGCGCCGGCCGCGATCATGCCCTTCATCAGCTCGTAGGCGTTGAGCACGCCGCCGAACCCGGCTTCCGCGTCGGCCACGATCGGGGCCATCCAGTACGGGGCCTTGCCGGTGTCGCCGTCCTTGGACTCGGAGAAGGTGATCTGGTCGGCGCGCATCAGCGCGTTGTTGATCCGGCGGACGACCTGCGGCACGGAGTTGGCCGGGTACAGGCTCTGGTCCGGGTAGGTCTGCCCGGCCAGGTTCGCGTCGGCGGCGACCTGCCAGCCGGACAGGTAGATGGCCTGCAGCCCGGCCCGCACCTGCTGGACGGCCTGGTTTCCGGTCAGCGCGCCGAGCGCGTTGACGTAGTCCTCTTCCTGCAGCAGCGACCAGAGCCGCTCCGCACCGAGCCGGGCGAGCGTGTGCTCTTCCCGGACGGAGCCGCGCAGCCGGATGACGTCCTCGGCGGTGTACGTCCGCTCGGTGCCGGCCCAACGCGGGTTTTCCTGCCATTCGCTCCGCAGTCGGCTTGCCTGCTCGCTGATCCTGCCCATGTTTCCGTTGCCTCCTGCATTGAGCGCCACTTCGTCGCCTTTGTACAAGAATGCCTCGTTATCAAGCTACTAAGCGGTAAGTTCACGAGTAAAAAACGTAGAAATTTTCGTTACGAGAAGATAAGCTACTTTTCATGACAGAAGGATCGCTAAAGTTGACGTCTGACCATGGTCTAGACCTTATGACCATGGGCCAGCGCCTTCGCCACCTTCGCCGTGCCCGGGGCCTGACCCTGGCCGAGCTGGGCGACCGGGTGGGCCGTGCGCCGTCCGCGCTCTCGCTGCTGGAAAACGGCCGCCGCGAGCCGAAGTTCTCGGTGCTGGAGGACCTGGCCACCGCGCTGTCGGTGCCGGTGGAGGAGCTGCTGCAGCCGGCAGGCGCCCAGCCGCCGGGCCCAGCTGGAGATCGCCCTCGAGGAGGCGCAGCGCGATCCCGCCTACGCCGAGCTCGGCCTGCCGCATCTCAAGGTGGGCACCCGGGTGCCCACCGACGTGCTGGAGCACCTGGTGAAGGTGGCCGGCGCGCTGCGCGAGCACCGGGCCAGGCCGACGGCGACGCCGGAGGAGGCGCGCGCCGCCAACACCGAGCTGCGCGCGGCCATGCGCGAGCGCACCAACTACTTCGAGGAGATCGAGGGGGCCGCCGATGGCGCGCTGCAGGCGGCGGGCTACGCGGGCGGCGCCCTGTCGCAGGGCATGCTGCTGTCCGTGGTCAGCCGCCACGGCTTCGCCGTGCGGTATGTGCAGGACCTGCCCAATTCCGTTCGGTCCCTGACCGACCTTCGCAACCACCGGATCTACGTCAAGCAGGAGCCGGTCGGAACGCACTCGCCGCGCGCGGTTCTGCTGCAGGCGCTCGGGCACTTTCTGCTGGGGCACCGGGAGCCGCGTGACTTCGCGGACTTCCTGGGCCAGCGGGTCGAGGCCAACTACTTCGCCGCGGCGGTGCTGATGCCGCAGCGGGCCGCGGTCCGCTTCCTGGCCGACGCCAAGGAGGCGCGCGACCTGGCCGTGGAGGACCTGGTGGACGTGTTCTCGGTGTCGTACGAGATGGCCGCGCACCGCTTCACCAACCTGGCCACCCGCCACCTCGACATGCCGTGCCACTTCACCAAGAACGACTCCAGCGGCATCATCTTCAAGGCGTACGAGTCCGACGGGCTGGTCTTCCCGGCCGACCCGGACGGGGCGATCGAGGGCCAGCGGATGTGCCGCAAGTGGGCCGGGCGCCAGGTGTTCACCGCCGCCGACCCCTTCTCGCCGTACTACCAGTATTCGGCCACGCCGTCGGGCACGTTCTTCTGCGTCTCGCACGTGGATCCGCGCGCCGACCGCGGGTTCGCCATCACCCTGGGCGTTCCGTACGAGCACTCCCGCTGGTTCCGCGGCCGGGACACCTCCACCCGGATGCGTTCGGCCTGCCCGGACGGCGAGTGCTGCAAGCGCCCGCCCGCCGAGCTGGAGGCGCGCTGGGAGGGCATGGTCTGGCCCTCGGCGCGGGCGCACTCGCACGTCCTGTCCGCGCTGCCGGCCGGCAGCTTCCCGGGGGTCGACGAGGCGGACGTCTACGAGTTCCTCGACCGGCACTCCAAGGCGTAGCCCGGAAATCTTCATGCCGCCGAACGGGCCTTGGCAGGACTGGCCCGCGCGCGGGCGGCGTAGCTCCTGAGTAACATGCTGCCGCGCCGGCCGCGAGGAGCTAGGAGCTGCAGTTCGGCCACCGATCGGCCAGCACCAGGGCGTGGCCTTCACGCTGGCCGGCATGCAGGCGCCGGCCGATGCGGCGCGCCTGCTCACCTGGCGGGCCGCCTGGATGGCCCGGCGGGACAAGCCGTTCAGCCACGCCGGGGGCTCCATAAGCAAGCTGGTGGCGGGGCAGACCGCGGTCCGCGTCACCGAGCTGGCCATCCAGCCGGCGAATTGCTCCTACCGCTAACCCTGGCTTTTCATCCGGATGTTCAGCTGACCGGCGCGTTGACCGTAAAAGGTGCTCCTGAACTGGGACGATAAGAGTGCTGAAGCCCTTATCAGCGCTAGTTCGAGGAGCACCTCAAAAGTGAACCTTACCGGGTGGTCGAAGAGCCTGGAAGTCACCGCCGATGGCGAGGGCGTCGTGTCGCATGCCGGGCTGGCCCTGCTGCGCCTGCTAGCCGACAAGACCGGGCTGACCGGGGAGCTGTCGCGGGCGCTGGCCTCGCCGCGGCTGCTGATCCACGACCGGGGCCGGGTGACGGCGGACCTGGCCTGCGCGATCGCTGACGGCAGCGAGGTGATCAGCGACTTCCGGGTGCTCGCGGACCAGAAAGAGCTGTTCGGCGTGGTCGCCTCGGTGCCGACTACGTGGCGGACGCTCGATGAGATCGCCGCGGGCGGCCCGCGGGCCCTGACCCGGATCACCGGGGCGGTGAACGGCGCCCGCCGCCAGGCCTGGGCCGCCGTTGAAGCCCGGCACGGCGCCCTGCCCGGCGTGCGGGTCGCGGATAAGGTCCTGCAGGGCGTGACCTGCGTCCGGCTGGACGCCACGGTCACCCCGGCGCATTCCGATAAGGAGCTGGCGGAACCGAATTTCAAGGGTTTCGGGCATCACCCTTTGCTCGGGTACTGCGATAACACCGGTGAGCCGCTGGCCGGGATGATGCGCCGGGGCGGCGCTGGGTCAAATACCACCGCCGATCACCTGCAGGTGCTCGGTGACGCGATCGCGGCGCTGCCGCCTGCGTTCCGGCGGCGGCTGATGGTCACTGCGGATGGGGCCGGGGCCAGCCACGGGCTGATCACCCGCCTTGATCAGCTGGCGTCCCGGCCCGGGTACCAGCTGACCTACTCCGTCGGCTGGGAGCTGGGCGGCCGTGAGCGGGCCGCGATCCGGCTGGTCCCGCAGGAGGCCTGGCAGATCGCGATCGATCAGCGCGGCCAGGTGCGCGAGCGCCGTGCGCCTGGCGCCTGCGCGGACCGGTCTTGCGGGCATACGCGGTGCTGGATCGAAGAAGCCCACGTCACCGAGCTGACCGGGCTGCTGCGCGAAGGCCCTCACGGGGACCAGCTGGACGGCTGGCCGGCCAGCATGCGCGTCTTTGCCCGCCGGGAGCGGCCGCACCCCGGCGCCCAGCTGAGCCTGTTCGAGAACCAGGACGGCTGGCGTTACTGCCTGTGGGTCTCGAACGTGCCCGCCGGGCTGCGCGGCTGGCGGGCCCAGCTGGGCTATATCGACGCTGCGCACCGGGTGCACGCCAGGGTTGAGGACGGCATCCGTACCGGGAAGGACTGCGGGATCGGCCGGTTCCCCTCGCACGATTTCGCGATGAATTCCGGGTGGCTGGCCGCCGCCTTGATCGCCGCGGCCTTGCTGTCCTGGCTGCGGCTGCTCGCCCTGGACGGCGACCTGGCCAAAGCAGAACCAAAGACTTTGCGTTACCGGATCCTGCATGCCGCCGGGAAGCTGGTCCGCGGCGGCCGCCGCCGGCGGCTGAAAATCCCCGCCACCTGGCCCTGGGCAGAGGCCATCGCCACCGCCTGGGCCCGGATCACCGCCCTGCCACACGCACCCTGACCAGCGAAAGCTATCCCTGCGATACGGAAGGAGTCCCCCCGGGGCCTGTGGAACCCCCGGCCACCGGCCCGCCAGCCGGGCCACCGTCATACCCCGACCGTAAAATCACGAACTGTTCAGCGGTTCAGCCGCGATCCCAGGCCAGCCCTCCGCCCGCATGAATCATCAGGGCTAAATGATTTATTGCCAGGCATATGGCTAGGCATATGGCTGCCTGGAATGACCATCAGGGGGGCCCAATTAGCCGTTCTTGGATCGGGTTAGGGCCGTTGGACCCTGGTTATGCCGGGGGTGTGGGCAGATCGTCGGAGGGGTGAGCAGGCCAGGTCGGCAGGAAGAGCGCGGTCTGCGGGCGGTGCCCGTTGCGGCGTCCAGCGCGCGTCCTGACGTGCCGATCGAGACCAAGCTGCATGCTCCGGGCTTGCGGCAGGAGTGGGTGGAGCGGCGGGAACTGGTCAGCTGCCTGGCTGGTACCGCGGTCAAGCTCGTGGTGGTGGAGGCTCCGGCCGGTTTCGGCAAGACCGTCCTCGCCGCGCAGTGGCGGGCCAGCGCGGTGGAGAGGCGGCGGTTCGCCTGGGTTTCCCTGGATCCGGGGGATGATGATCCGGGCCGGCTGTGGTCGCATGTGGTGTATTCGCTGCAGCGGGCGTGCCCGGAACTGGATGGGGAGGAGATCTTGCGGGCTCTTCGGGCCCAGGTCCCCGACATTGCCGGGGCGGTCCTGCCGATCCTGGTAAACGAGCTGGCTGCGCTGCCGGCGCCGCTTGTTGTGGTGCTGGATGATTATCATGTGATCAGTGAGCGCAGCTGTCATGACCAGATCGCTTTCCTGTTGCTGCATCTGCCGGCCTCGGCCGAGATCGTGCTGATCACGCGGGCGGATCCGCCGCTGCCGCTGGCCCGGCTGCGGGCGGCGGGGGAGCTGCTCGAGGTGCGGGCGCGCGAGTTGCGCTTCACGGTCGCGGAGGCGGCGGCGCTGGTGCGTAACGTTTCCGGTGCCGGGCTCGGCCAGCCCGACCTGGCTGTTTTGCTGGAGCGGACCGAGGGATGGCCGGCCGGGTTGTATCTGGCGGCGCTGTCGCTGCGCGGTCATCCCTGTCCGCGGGCCTTCATCGGCCAGTTCACCGGCGACAACCGGTTCATCGTCGATTTTCTCGCCGAGGAGGTGCTGGCCCGCCAGCCGGAGGAGATCCGGCAGTTTCTGGCGCGGACCGCTATTTTGGACCGGTTCTGCGCGCCGCTGTGTGCGGCCGTGGCCGGCTCGGTCAATGCGGCGGAGATTATCGGTGTGCTGGAGCGGGAGAACCTTTTCCTGGTGCCGTTGGATGACAATCGGCAGTGGTACCGGTATCACCATCTTTTCGGGCAGGTACTGCGCAGCCAGCTCGCCCGGACCGAGCCGGGCGTCAGGCTGGCCCTGCATCAGCGGGCCAGTGCCTGGCACCGGCGGTCCGGGTCGGTGGATGAGGCGATCGAGCACGCGCTGGCCGGGGGGGATACCGCCGCCGCGGCCGGCCTGATCGCGCGGCACTGGTTCGATTATGCGGTGTCGGGCCGGGTGGCGACCGTGCACGGGTGGCTGCGCCTGCTCGGTGATGATCAGATCGCCGCCGATCCGCTGGCCGCGCACAGCGCGGCGTGGCTGGCTGCCTTCGCCGGCCAGCGGGAGTCCGCGCGGCGCTGGGTTCAGGTCATCCGTGCCGGGCACCACGACGGTCCGCTGCCCGATGGGATGCGGTCGCTGGAATTTTCCGCGGCGCTGCTCGGCGGCGTGTTCGGCTTTGACGGCATCCGGGCCATGCGCGAATCAGCGGCCAGGGCCGTTGAGCTGGAACCCGAGCCGATGTCGCCGTGGTATCCGCTGGCGCTGACCGGGTCCGGTTTCAGCCTGTACCTGTGCGGGGAACCGGGGGCGGCGGCCGGACCGCTGAAGAAAGCCCTCACCAGCCCGGCGTGCCTGCCATTCGTGAAGATGATGGCCGTGTCGGCCGCCTCGCTGGTGGCCGCCGAAGACGGCGGGTTCCCGCCCGCGATGGAACTGGCCAGCGCGGCCCGGCACGCCGCCGGCGACAACGTACTGCGGCACGCCCCGCAAAATTCCCTCGCCCACGCCGCAATCGGCGCGGTGCACGCGCTGGAGGGGCGGCCACTGGAGGCGCGCAGAGCGTTCGAGCGCGGGCTGCGGTCCAGCCGGCGATGGCCGGGGCTGAGCCCATGGCCCACCCTGGAAATCCTGCTCCGGCTCGCGTCGCTGCTGCTCGACAGCGGCGACCGGCCCGCCGCGGCCGCGCTTCTCGGCCAGGCCAGGGACATCTTGACCGCGCTGCCGGACGGCGCGGAAGCGCAGCTGGCCCGGCTGGAACGGCTGGAACGCCGGACCGGTACCCGGCCGCCGCGGCTGATCTCCCTGGCCGACCCGCTCACCGAACGAGAGGCGGCAGTGCTGCGCCTGCTCCAGGGCACCCTGTCGCTGCGCCAGATCGGGCAGGAACTGCACCTGTCACAAAACACGATCAAAACCCACACCCGCGCGATCTACCGCAAACTCGGCGTCTCCACCCGGCACGACGCCGTAGCCCAGGGCCGCCAGACCGGCATCGTGTAACACCTTCCCGGACCACACTCCGGCACCACGCGCTCAGATCAGCTCAAGCTGCTTCGCGTGCCGGACCGCCTCACCCCGGTGAGCCGTCGACAGCTTGCGCGTGCTCGGGTCGCGCCTTCTGAAATGGCAGGGGGAGTGGTCATGGCCCGGCTGCGGCCCTTGCGGGTCAGCCTTCGGCTGCTGACCGGTGGATGACAGTAGCCAGGAGTTGCCTGGCTACCGTCATCTATGCGGAGCGGCGGGCACCGGGCCTGATACACCGGGTCCCGGGCCCGCCACGGGCCCGGCTCCCCGCGGTCGTGCCGGGTCCCGGCGCGGCCACGGGGAGAACGGTCCTATTCTCTGCTGGGCGCGCAGCGCAGTGATGAAGGCCTGCCCGCTCGGGCTGCCTAGCCGTAGGATGTGCGCCAGGCCAGGCAGGCTCGATGGAGAGGCGGACATGATCCGGGGGATTCACCACTTGGGCCTGACCGTCCGGGACGTTGACGCCAGCGCGGCCTGGTACCAGGAGGCCCTGGGTTTCCAGCGGATCGGGGAGTTCGAGCCCGCTGACGGGACCCGCCGCAAGATATTTCTCCGCCACGACGGCCTGGACGTCCGGCTGGGGTTGACCCAGCACCAGGCCGGCGACCAGCAGCCGTTCGACGAGACGCGCGTGGGCCTGGACCATCTGGCCTTCACCGTCGCCGGCCGCGCGGAGCTTGACGCCTGGGCCGAGCGACTGTCGGTGGCCGGGGTCACCCACTCGCCGGTCGCGCCCGCCAACTCCATCCCGGGCGCCGCCGTGCTCGTCTTCCGTGATCCCGACCAGATCCAGCTCGAACTGTTCGCTGACCCGCCCGGACTGCCCGATCTGTAACCCGCCGGTATCCCTGGCATTCCTCGCCGGGGCTGGTATGGGTGCACGCCACATAGGGCATTCACCGCCGGCCGGCACGTATAAAGTGTCGCGCACAGCTCGGCAACCGGGAGGGGATTTGACAGCCGAAGATATGAGCCGGCTATGAGTGTGAGCGAAGACGGCACGCCGCCCGATAAACCCGATAGCAGAGATTTCGTGCTGGAGCGGTACAAGTACATCCTGCAGCAGATCAATGCCGTGAACGAGAACGTCCACCGTTTTCTGGCCATCTATCAGACCCTGGCCGTGGCCCTGGTCAGCGGCGGCCTGGCGCTGTTCGTCGGATACCGGAAATGGGGGATCGCGGCATCGGTGGCGCGGGCCGGCGTGACCACGGGATCGGCAAAGTCGTCAGCGAGCTTGATGTGGTCTTTGTCTCATAGCGGGAGGTAGGCGAGCATGCGGGTCCGGTCACGGCAGATGGCCTGGAGGGTGCGGAGGATCTCGGTGATCCCGGCGAGATGGAGCAGGCTGACCGCGATGTTCCTGAGCGATGCCATGACCTGGGGGCCGTTCCCGGCGTAGCCGGTGTTCTGGTCTTCCCGCCATGCGGTGTCACGCAGCCAGTGCACCGATTCAATACCCCATTGCCCGCGGGTGATATGCGCGAGAACGCCGGGGGTGCCGCGTTCCGCGTCGAGGCTGGTGATGCCGTGCACGATTTCCTTGGTCAGGGCGGTGCCGTCGAGGTCGTAGGTGTCGCGGCGGATCCGGTACACCTGGTCTGCGTGCGGGAAGTCGATGGCCTCAGCATCGGTGACCCAGATGGACCGCTTGACGATCCGGCCGTGGCCGTAGTCGATCTCGATGTGACCGGGCTCGGTGCCGCAGTCCGCGGCGACCTTGCCGTAGATGTCCCGCTGCAGCCCCGGCTGGTTGCCCTTCACCGTGACCGCGTAGTCCGAGTCCCGGCCGCCGTCTTCGATCTTGCCCGCGATGTACTCCGCGGTCTCGCGCTGGGCATGGGCGGCGTCGGCGGTAACCACGGCATTTCCCAGGTCCACGATGTCCAGCAGCGCCTTGACCTGGGTGGTCTCGGTGGTCTCGTCCGGGATGCGGTGCTGGGCGATCATCACCTTTTCTTCCTGGAGCATCGCTGCGAACAGCTTGACCTGGCCGTCCGCGACGCCGCGCAGCCATTTCCCGTCGATCGCGATCGCGGTCAGCAGCCCGTCCAGCCGGCCTGCGCCGGCCAGGGCGCGCAGCCAGCCGCCGATCAGGTCATCGAGGACATCCGCGCCGATGGCCTGGATCAGGGTGCGGATCCGCTTCTCGCTCGGGGCGATGATCTTGCCGCGCAGCGGATGCCGTGTCCCGCCCAGCCTCCGCAGAACCTCCTGCGGCAGGTCAGCGGCCTGGTCGCCGATCTCCCGGAAGGTCTTCGCCCCGGCCAGAACGCACGCCACCGCGACCGCGAGCACGAACGCCAGCCGATAGCGGCGGCCCCGGAACCTGCGCGGGTCCGGGACCCGCGCGAGTACCTCCAGCAGCCCGGGGACTTCCCCGGACGCCTGTTCATCGGCGCTGGTCACGGCGGTAGCACGGGCATGCGACACTGGCATCGGCGGCCTTTCGTTCCGGTCCGATCTGGCTTAGACACCCGTGATCAAACCGGACGGGAGGCCGTTTCTGCGAATCACGGCCAGCCTCATGCCCCGGTAGCCGTCAATAACCCCGCAGTCAAATCAGGCATCCACGCACTCGTAGCCACACCCAGTCACATAACACCAACTTGCCGATCCCCTGCGGCGTGACCGGGCTGATGTGGCTTGTTACGGTCGTGGCAGCATTTACGTGCCTGCTGATCCTGGCGGGCGTCCTGAACTGGCTGGACTATCGCCGTGAAGAGTGTGAGCTCACCGACGCCGCGGTACGTCCCGGTTTTCGCCGGCCAGCGCAGCCGCGCAACTTCCTGCGCTGGTACGAGACCTACGTCATGCTGTTCGTTGCCGCCTCGGTGGCGTTCCTGTGGTCGTACGTGCTTGCGTTCGTGCTGCCGGCGATGAAATGACGGGAGCCGCCATGCGGCCGGGTAAGGACTACATCGGCATTGGTGTGGGAGCCGTCGTTTCAGGCGCGCGTAACCGGCTGTTCCTGGCCCGCCGTGGGCCAGCCGCCCGCAACGAGACGGGCACCTGGGAATTCCCGGGCGGCGAGGTCCGGTACGGCGAACGGCTAGAGGATGCCATCCGGCGGGAGTTCGCCGAGGAGTATGGCATGAGGATAGAGATCACCGGGCAGCTCGGGGCGTTTGACCACCTTCTCCCGGGCGAGGGCGAGGGCGAGCATTGGGTGTCCGTCACGTACCTCGCCCGGCACTCCGGCGGTGAGCCCGTTATCCGCGAGCCGCTCAAGTGCAGCGAGATCGGCTGGTTTCCCCTGGACGCCCTGCCCGCTCCGGTGTCCGTGATCACCCGATCCAACGTGCGGCGGCTCGCTACGTACCGGCCGGCAGCAGGGCGCTGAACCAGCGTGCTGCGGCCGCGAAGTCGCCAGCCTGATCGCCTTCCTCTGCTCCCCTGACCACGCGGTATCTGGAGGAAGGCCGGCCAGCTCGCCGACCGGATCTCGGTCCTCGATCAGCGACATCGATGACACGGACACGCAGTCCGTGGGCGCGCCGGTGTGAACCTGAACATTCTGGCCTCGGCGAACGCGGCCAGACGCCGCAGCAGCTGAACGACTGGTTCTTCTCCCCGGTGGAGACCGGGCCCGGGTAATTCCCGTCATGCTTCCCTGGTAGGACTGAACCATGACGATCCTGGATCATGGAAAGCCCGCCCACGCCGCGGCCGCGGGCCGTCTGCAGTCCGAGCCGATTATCTGGCTGACCACCGTGACCCCATCCGGGCAGCCGCAGTCGACCCCGGTCTGGTTCCTGTGGCAGGACGGGGAGTTCCTGATCTACGGCGCCAGGAACGGGCCGAAGAACCAGAGCATCGAGTCCAACCCGCACGTCTCCCTGCACCTGGAGGGCAACGGGCGGGGCGGCGGCAACGTCATCTTCGAGGGCGACGCCCGGATCGACCCGGAGGGCCCCCGGGCCGACGCCGTGCCGGACTACGTTGAGAAGTACAGCGGGTTGATCGACTCCTACGGCTGGACGCCGCAGAGCATGTCCGACGGCTACCCGCACGTGATCCGGGTGACCCCCACCCGCGTCCGCATCTGGTAACCCGCGAGGAACGGAGCTGCCGGGTCGGAATGCCATCGGGCACGAACGAGCGCGCGACGTGACGTCACCGCCACGCGGGTCAACTGCGGCCGGACGCGTCCGCCGCCCGGCTGATCTGCTGTTCGCACTGCTGTCGCTGACGGTCGTGCTCGTCGTCGTCAGCTCGATCCGGGCCCTTCCGCTGGGCAGTACCGAGCTCTCCAACGATGTGTCGCACGGGCTGGAGCACATCCCGCGGTGGCTGTCCTCCGTGGCCGCGGTAGCGGTCGGCGTCGGCTGTTTCCTGTTCGCGGTCCTGGTTCTCTTCGTGCTGGTACGGCGAAACTGGCGGGACGCGCTCAACGCGAGCGTCGCCGCTTTCACCGCGGCCGCGGCCGCGATCGTCGTATGGATCGTCTGGCGGGTCGAGAACGGCGCCGTCGCGCACGCGCTGATCCACCACAAGAACCCCTCGATGTTCGTGGTCGACTCCGCGTACATTGCGTTCCTGGTCGGCAGCGACCTGGTCCGGCGGTCGCGCTGGTCGCGGCGCTGTATGGGCTCGGCGGCCGCCCTGCTGCTCACCGGGCTCGCCATTGACACGCTCACGCCCTACGCCGTCGTGATCGTGCTGTTCGGCGGGCTGATGGTCGGCTGGCTGGTGCGCTGGCTGCTGCGTGCGGCGTCGGTCCGGCCCGCCACCGGCGAGCTGATGGCCTGGCTGTCCGGCCACGGCGTCGACCTCGCTGACCTCGCGGGGACCGACTCCCAGGACCAGGGGCGGCTGGAAGGCACCCGCACCGACGGCACCCCGGTCGACGTGCACCTCGCCGACCGCGACACCCGCGGATCGGGCCTCTGGCGGCGGCTGTGGTCCCTGGTCCGGCTCCGGCCGGTCGTCGCCGGGCACATCCCGCTCAGCTCGCGCGCGCAGCTCCAGCAGCTCGCGCTGGCGAGTTCGCTGGCGCAGAAGACCACCGCGCTGAGCCCTTCCGTGCTGCTCCTCGAGGAGATGCCGAACGAGACCCTGGTGCTCGCGGTGGCCAGGCCGCGAGGCAACCAGCTCGACGGGACGGTCACTGCCGAAGGCGCGGCGGCGCTGTTCACCTCGTTGCGCGGATTGCACGACGCGGGTATCGCGCACCACGACCTGCGTCCCGGCAACCTGCTGGTGAACGGGACCGCCGCCGGCTTCACGTCGCTGGACGCGGCCGTGCCCGGGGCCAGCGTGCTGGCCCGGCGGCTCGATCTGGCGCAGCTTCTGGCCACCCTCGGGCGGGCCGCGGGACCGGCGAACGCGGTCCGCGCGCTGCGCGCGGGGTACGGCCCGGTGGACGAGGCCGCCGTCGCCGCGGTCATGCAGCCGCTCGCCCTGGCGCCGTGGGGATGGTCGGCCATGCGCAGTGCCGAGGGGTGCCTGACCCAGGTCCGCCACGAGCTGCTGGGCCCGGACACGGCGGTGCCGATCGCCCGCCTGGAACGATTCCGCTGGCGGACCGTCCTCAGCGCGTTCGCCCTCACCATCGCGGCGTACCTGCTCATCGGCGAGCTCTCGAAGGTGAACCTGCTCGGGACGCTGAGCCATACGAACCTGGCCTGGTTCGCGGTCGCCCTCGTCGCGTCGGCCGTCACGTACGCCGCGGCCGCCGGCAACCTGGCCGCGTTCGTGCCGAAACGGCTGTCCCCGATCCGCGGGTTCTTCGTCCAGCTCTCGACGGCCTTCGTAGGCGTCGCGATGCCGCCGTCCGTTGGCCACGTGGCCGTGAACGCCCGCTACCTGCGCCGGCAGGACGTGGACGAGGGCTCGATCGCCGCGGCGGTCACGCTGTCGCAGCTGGTGAACGTGGTCATGACCGTCCTGCTGCTGGTGGCCCTCGGCCTGCTCACCGGGTCCGGGCTCAGCCGTTTCAAGATCGTGCCGGGCGCCGACGTGCTCATCGCGCTGGCCGTGGTCGCCGCCGCGGCCGCCATCCTGATCTCGATACCCCAGACCCGCGCCCAGCTGAACCGCATCGTCTTGCCGCACCTGCGCGGTATCTGGCCCCGGTTCCTCGACGCCCTGTCCCACCCGCTGCGGCTCGCGGCCAGCGCGGGAGCGAACCTGGTGCTTACCGCCGCTTACCTGCTTGCCTTCTTCGCCTCGCTGTATGCGGTCGGCGCCCACCCGGCGATTCTTCCCGCCGCGGTCGTCTACCTCGCCGGTAACGCCGTCGGCTCGGCCGCCCCCACGCCCGGGGGGCTCGGGGGAGTGGAAGCCGTCCTGGCGGCCGGGCTCACCGGCATCGGCATCCCCGCGCACGAGGCGATCCCCGCCGTGCTGGTGTTCCGCGTGGCCACCTTCTGGCTGCCGATCCCGGCCGGCTGGATCGCCTATCTCGGCCTCCAGCGCAGCGGCACCCTATAGGGCCCGGCTAAGGCCCCAGGGCCAGCAGAGCGGATGTTCGGTGCAGATGTGTGTCAATAGCACGCCAGGTGCCTCTTCGAGGTAAAGAGCGGCTTAACAAGGAGTGACCTGGGGGGGTTAGATGTGCTATGCACGGACGGACCGTCACTCACATGCCGTGCCGGAGCCAATGTGGCCGCCCGGGACCTGACGCGGGGAAATGCTTCCGATGAACGGGAATTACGTCGGGTATGTCGCGGGGGCTGACCCGCTGCACGGCTTCCTCAGACCCGATTCCGCGAATAGCGCTGTGAGCTGATTCCTGCCCCTAAATGATCTTGGTGTGCCAGGATTCCCGGTAGCGGGCATGCTAATGGCCCGGGAGCCGCGCCGGGTTCGCGATCTGCGGGCCTTTCTTCGGGTCGGGCTGGCAGGCCGTGGATAAGGACGGGGAGCCGGGGCTCAGGGTGTGCAGGTCAGGCGGGGATGGGAAGTTCCCGCAGCCGGGCCAGGACCTCAGGGAGCAGGCTGTGGCCGGGCGGCAGCCGCAGGATCAGGTGGCGGGCGTGGCGGACCAGCCGGCCGGGGACGGCGATCAGCCGCCAGCGCAGGGTGGCGATCATGGCCTTGCCGCCGCGCACGCCGTGACCGGCCAGGATGTCCTCGCCGGCGGTGATGGCGGTGAGCTGGTGCAGCCAGGCGGCCATGGTCGCGGCGAGCAGCGCGCCCCACATCCAGGCCAGGTTGACCTGGGGGTATCCGGAGGGGAGGTGCCGCAAGGCGGCGCCGAGCTTGCTGTCGCGGAAGATGTTCTCCACCGTGGTGCGGTGCCGGTACCAGTGCTCCACCGCTATCGCCTTGGCCGGGGCAGTCACGTCCAGGTTGGTCACGATGAACGAGTAAGCGTAGATCGCCCCGGCACCGGCCAGCTCAGGCAACGGCAGGGCCCGCTGGTCCGGGCGCAGGGTGCGGCGGCGGCGGGACCGGGGGTCGGCGGAGACCTGCTCCGGATCCAGCAGGACCCGGCGGATCAGCAGCCGGGTGCTGGCCGGCCACCAGTCCGGGCAGTACTCCGCGACGGCGACCTGCGCGCCGTCCATGTCAATGGCGTCATGCCAGTCGTCCTCGGCGATCCCGGCCAGCAGCCGCCACAACGGCGCGATCCGCTTGGCGCCGATCGCGAACGCGATCTTCGCGTCGTGGGCGGCGCGGGCCAGCTGCCCGGCGAAGTAGCCGGCGTCGGCGCGCATCGCCACCCGGCCCGAAGCCCGCGCCGCCGCGGGCAGGGCGGCCAGCGCACGGCGCAGCAGATCCGGCGCGGTCGCGCGCGGGTCATCGGTGCCGTCGCCCAAGTCGGCGGCCAGCACGATCTCGGCTTCGGCCCAGGCCGCCACGTGCGGCAGGCCCACCCGCTGGCCCTGATGGTTATACGCCACGCCGCGCTTCTTCCGGCCGTAGACCTCCACGTCGGTGGTGTCCAGGTCGATCGTGACCGGGCCGCCGGCCAGCGCCGCGGCCCGCTCCGCGGGCAGCAGGTCCAGCATCCGCCCGGTCACCGCCGCCAGGCCACGCTCAACCGCTGTCCACTGGGCGGGAGTGATCCGCCGGGCCAGGCCCGCCGCGGTCGTGGACGCCAGCCCCGGCACCGGGGTGATCAGCTGGCCCGCCGCATCACCGCGCTGGCGGTCCAGCCCGGCCAGGAAGTCCTCCCCGGCCAGCTGCGCCGCCGCGAGCCCGGCCAGCAGCTCCCCGGCCCCGAACCCGCGATCCCGCTGCTTGATCGGGCCGACCGCCGCATCCAGCGCCCCGGTCACGTCCAGCCGGTCACACAACTCGCTGATCGCGGCCATCCCCGCGTTCGGCGTCAGCGCCGCATCCGGCGCGCCGGCCCGCACCTGCTGACGCCGCTTGCCACCAGCACGTATCCTGCTCACCAGATAGGTGTCCTCTCCGCTGGGCTGGTCATCACTTGGCAGCGATCATCATCCCAGGCCAGAGCGGCACCTATCGGCATTTACACGAGCGTGTCACCGGCTTACTCATGGAATCGGGTCAGAAAGATCATCCGTGATCGCCTGGGGGTACGTGAGCCACGGCCGGCGTTCCGTGTCTTCCGGCTATCCGGCAGCAACGTGGTCTACGCCTACGAGGAAAAGTTCAGCGGCACCAAGATCATCTGCAAATTCTACGGCCCGAGATTCGCCGCTGACCGCGACAAGGCAGCCGGGCTGGCGCGCCAGGAATACGAAGGGCTCGAGACGCTGCGCCGTTACAACCTGACCGGGTCCCCGCACCATGTGATTCGCCCGCTCGGTCTCAGCCGCGACATCAATGCCGTGCTGGCGGTCGAATACTATTCCGGCGAGGAACTCAGCCATGCGATCGCGCGCGCGACGCAGTACCGCGATGACGGGCACCTCTACTGGCGGCTGAAGGCGCTGGCATACTTCCTGGCGACGCAGCACAACCGGACCGCTAACGGGGCCACCGTCGACTTTGATCCCGAATGCCGGTACTTCGACACGCTCATCCGCCGGCTCAGGAAAGCGCACCGGATCGGGCAGTGGGACATCGACGAGCTGTCCTGGCTGCGCGACTGCTGGCGAGACCGGCCGCGGATGTGGCAGGACCGGCAGGTCTGGCTGCACGGTGACGCGACCCCAGCGAACTTCCTGTTCGGGCACGGCATGGACGTCGCGGCCATCGACCTGGAACGCATGAAGCGCGGTGACCGGATGTTCGACGTAGGGCGGGTGGCAGGCGAGCTCCAGCACGCGTTCATGAGCGCCGCCCGCGACTGGCGCCGCGCGGAGCCGTTCATCGGCCACTTCCTCTGGGAGTACAGCTGCCATTTCCCCGACCCTCAGCGCACGTTCGAATCGACCACCGCACGCCTGCCGTACTACATGGCGTCTAACCTGCTGCGGATCGCACGCAACGACTACATTGGCCGGGTCTACGGCGGGCGGCTCGTCGCACGGGCGAAGAAGCTGCTCCGAGCCGGCTGACCGCCTCGATCCCGGCGGCGTCACGATTGCGAATGCCGATGCGGGGGCATCACCAGCCCACCATGGACATTCAAGCGGTCGGCTTCGACGTCAACGGCACCTTGGTGCGGATGCTGACCGAGGAGGGCATGGATCAGGTCTTCCGGGCTGCCGCGCACTTCCTCGCCTACCAGGGCATACACGTGAACCGCGAGCAAGTTCGCGATCTGTATTTCCAGATCTTGAAGGAGCAGCAGCACGCGAGCCCGGAGCAGCATCCCGAATACGATGCCGTCGGCATCTGGCGCAGCATCATCGACGGGCATGCGACGGATTTCACCCGCAGCCTGCCAGCCGGGAAAATCGAGCAGATGCCCCTGTTCCTGGCGGAGATGTCGCGCGGCATCTCGCGCCGCCGTCTGCGTCTGTACCCGCACGTGCGCCGGGTGCTCGACGTGCTGCGCGAGCGCTACCCGCTCGCCATCGTCACCGACGCGCAGAGCGCCTACGCGCGGGCCGAAATGCACAGGGTCGGCCTGCTCGGCTACTTCGACCCGATCATCGTTTCCGGCGATTACGGCTATCGCAAACCCGACCGGCGGCTCTTCCAGTTCGCACTTGACGGGATGAACGTGGCCGCCGGGAATGCCCTGTACGTCGGCAACGACATGCACCGGGACATCTTCGGGGCCCGGGAGGCCGGCATGACGACCGTGATGTTCGACTCCGACCAGGGAACGAAGGCGTACCTGGGCTGTGTGCCCGACTACACGATCACCGATCTGCGCGACCTGCTGGAGATCCTGGGCCTGACCTGAGGCCGTGCGTGCCGCTCAACCGGTAGGCTGACCTGTCGTCCGTCTTTGATGGAGCTGCCTGCCCATGCTCAGCCACGCCCTGATCGACTCGCTGTTCCCGGCGGGCCTGCCCGGCCCGGACGCCTGGGAGAAGCGGTACCCGCCGCGCGAGCTGCCCGCCGGGGCCGAAGTCACCCGGTTCTCGCCCAGCCCGACCGGTTACCTGCACATCGGCGGGGTCTATGTGGCGATCATCGACGCGGACATCGCGCTGCATTCGGGCGGTACCTACCTGCTGCGGATCGAGGATACCGACCAGGCCCGGGTCACCGGGGGCGCCGTCGACCAGTTCGCGGCCGCGCTGACGTACTTCTCGATCAGCCCGCAGGAAGACGACCTGAACGGGCATTACGGCCCGTACGTCCAGTCGAGCCGCGCGGAGATCTACCTGACGTACGTGCGCGGGCTGCTCCGCCAGGACAGGGCGTACCTGTGCTTCGCCACCAAGGCCGAGCTGGCGGACATCAGCGCCCGCCAGCGGGCCGCGGGCGCGGTGCCCGGCTACTACGGGCCGTGGGCGATCTGGCGGGACGCCCCGGCGGCCCAGGTCGAGGAGCGGCTCGCGGCCGGCCACCCGTACGTGGTCCGGTTCCGCTCGGCCGGCACCGCCGGGTCCCGGGTCAGCTACACCGACGCGATCCGCGGCGAGATAACCGCCGACGACAACCGCAACGACGCCGTCATCCTGAAGAGCAGCGACCAGCCGCTGCGCCTGCCCACGTACCACTTCGCGCACGCGGTCGACGACCACCTCATGCGGGTCAGCCTGGTCGTCCGGGGCGACGAATGGATCTCCTCGGTGCCGCTGCACCGCCAGCTGTTCGACGCGCTCGGCTTCCCCCGGGTCCGCTACGCGCACGTCGCCCCGCTGATGAAGCAGGACGGCGGCAGCCGCCGCAAGCTGTCCAAGCGCAGGGACCCGGAAGCCAGCGTCGGCTTCTACATCGAGCAGGGCTACCCGGCCGAGGCGGTGCAGTACTACCTGCGCGGCCTGGCCAACGGGAAGCTGGCCGAACTGCCCCTGCGCGAGGCGCTGGCCACCCCGATCAAGCTGAGTGACTTCGGCGCGGCCGGGCCGCTGGCGGACCTGGTCAAGCTCGACGACATCAGCGCCGACTTCATCGCCACCCTGCCCGCCTCCGGCATCCTCGCCCAGGTCACCACCTGGGCGCAGGCCTATGACCCGCCGCTGGCAAAGGTCCTGGCCGCGGAGCCGGACCTGGCGCTGCGGGCGCTGGCCATCGAACGCGAGGGCGTCCCCAACCCGCGGAAGGACCTGCGGAAGTGGGCCGACTTCCGGACCGTGTACGGGTACTTCTTCGCCGAGCTCTACGCCCCGGTGGCCGACGCCGCGGATGACCGATTCGGCGGGCTGGACCCTGGGACGGTTCGTTCGGTGGCCGATATGTTTGCGAGCCGGTATCAGCCGCCGTCAGCGGACACGGAGTGGTTCGGGCAGATTCGCGAATTGGCCGCCCAGCTCGGGTTCGCGCCCAGCCAGAAGGCCTACAAGCAGGACCCCGGGAATTACCGGGGCTCGATCCGGGATGCGTCGCAGGTCATCCGGGTGCTGCTGACCGGGACGACCCGCAGCCCCGACCTCGCCGCCGTCGCCGGGGTGCTGGGCGCCGATGAGGTCCTGCGGCGGGTCAGGGGAGTCGTAGGCCCGCCCGGTTAAGCTGGCGTTATGCCGGTCGAGCGGATGCTGCCCAGCGCCGAGGCTGAGGAACTTGTGGCGGTGGCGCACGAGATCGCTGTATCCGAGCTGAAGCCGCTGGCCAGCCAGTGTGAGGCCGAGAGCCGGTTCCCGCGGGAGAAGTTCCGCCTGCTGGGCAAGAGCGGGCTGCTGGGCCTGCCGTACGCGGAACGCTGGGGCGGCGGCGGCGTCAGCCACGAGGTCTACCTCCAGGTCCTGGAGGAACTGGCCGCGGCGTGGATGACGGTCGCGGTCGGGCTGTCGGTGCACACGATGGCGTGCTACCCGCTGGCCCGGTTCGGCCGCGGCGAACAGCGCGCGGAATGGCTGCCCGCGATGCTGGCCGGTGACCTGCTCGGCGCGTACGCGCTGTCGGAGCCGCAGGCGGGCTCGGACGCGGCGGCGCTGTCCGCCCGTGCCGTGCCGGCGGGCGAGGACTACCTCCTCAGCGGAACGAAGGCGTGGATCACGCACGCCGGCCAGGCGGACTTCTACACGGTGATGGTCCGCACCAGCGACGACGGCGGGCGCGGGGTCAGCTGCCTGCTGATCGACGCGGACACGCCGGGGCTCATCGTCGGCGCGCTGGAGCACAAGATGGGGCTGACCGGCTCCCCGACCGCGCAGCTGATCTTCGACGGGGCCCGGGTCCCGGCCAGCCGGCGGCTCGGTGCCGAGGGCCAGGGCCTGAAGATCGCTCTGGAGGCGCTGGATTCCGGGCGGCTCGGCATCGCCGCATGCGCGGTCGGCCTGGCCCAGGCGGCGCTGGACGAGGCCGTTGCCTACGCGGCCCAGCGCATCCAGTTCGGCCGGCCCATCATCGAGTTCCAGGGCCTGGAGTTCCTGCTGGCGGACATGGCGGCCGGGGTGGAGTCGGCCCGCGCGACCTACCTGGAGGCGGCGCGCCGCCGGGACCGGGGCCTGCCCTTCCACCGCCAGGCCTCGATCGCGAAGCTGGTGGCCACCGACATGGCCATGCGCGTGACCACGGACGCGGTGCAGGTGCTCGGCGGCGCGGGCTACAGCCGCGACTTCCCCGTCGAGCGGTACATGCGGGAAGCTAAGGTGCCGCAGATTTTCGAGGGTACGAACCAGATCCAGCGCATGGTCATCGCGCGGGCCCTGCGCCGGGCCCAGGGTAACGACCGAAGGCAAGGGTGATCCATGCAGGCGAGCCCGCTGGGCCCGCCAGGCCTCCCGGACCCGGGCGGCCCATCGGGGCTGTGGCGCGAGCCGGGGCTGCTGCGGCTCGGCCATCAGGTATTCGCCCCGGGCACGCTGCTGGTCATGGCCATCGTCAACCGGACCCCCGACTCGTTTTACCGGCCCGGCATCACGTGGGACGAGGCAGCCGCGCTGGAACGGGTGCACACCGTGGTCGCCGAGGGCGCGGACATCGTCGATATCGGCGGGGTACCCGCCAAACCCGGTGCCGATGTGACGGTGGATGAGGAGATCGGGCGCACGGTCCCGTTCATCTTGGCGGTACGCGACGCCTACCCCAGCCTGGTCATCAGCGTCGACACGTGGCGGAACGAAGTCGGCCGGGCTGCCTGCGCGGCGGGTGCGGACCTGCTCAATGACACCTGGAGCGGCTGGGATCCGAAGCTGGCCGAGGTCGCGGCCGAATTCGGCGCTGGCCTGGTGTGCTCACATGCGGGCGGGCTGCAACCGCGTACCCGCGTGTTCCGCGCGGCGTACGCCGATGTTATGGCCGACGTACTGGACCGGACACTGAACCTGGCGCAGCACGCGATGCAGGTCGGCGTCGACCCGTCCCGCATCCTCATCGACCCCGCGCACGACTTCGGCAAGAACACCTGGCACTCGCTGGAAATCTCACGCCGTCTTGGCGACATGACCGCTACCGGCTGGCCAGTGCTGGTGTCCGTCTCGAACAAGGACTTCGTCGGCGATACGCTGGGCGCGGGCATCGAGGACCGGCTGGCTGGCACCCTGGCGGTCACCTCGGTCGCGGGCTGGCTGGGGGCCAGGGTGTTCCGGGCTCACCATGTGGTCGAGACCCGGCAGGCGCTGGACATGGTTGCGGCGATCAAGGGTGATCTCCGGCCCGCCCGGGTCCTGAGGGGGCTGGTCTAGCGCATGCGCAGGGCGGAGATCCAGCGGTGATCATCCGTGCCGCGCTATGCCCGTGCCCGCCGCTGCTGGCGCGCGAGCTGACCGGACGTGATCCGCTCGTTTCGGGCCTGCGTGAAGCCTGCGCCGAAGTCACCGCCCGCCTGGTTGACGCCGATCCCGGTGCCGTCATCGTCGCCGGGCCCGCGCCCGAGACCGCGGGCTGGGATCCCGCGAGCCGCCTGGACCTGTCCGCCTTCGCCCCGGCACTGGGGTCCAGCGGCACCCCGGGCTTGCCGTTTTCGCTGGGGCTGGCCGCCCTGCTTCTCGACCAGGCCGGCTACTCCGGGCCACGGGTCCTGCAGGCGGTCGGGGAGCACGAGCCCGCGGCGGGCTGCGCCGAGCTCGGGGACAGGCTTGCGGCGTCCGCGGCCCGCGCCGCCCTGCTCGTGATGGGAGACGGCAGTGCGCGCCGGAGCCTCACCGCGCCGGGTCACCTGGATGAACGTGCCGCCCCGTTTGACGCCTGGGTCGAGCGCGCCGTGCGGAACGGCGAGCTGGCCACGCTGGCTGCGCTGGACGTCGGCCTGGCCCGGGAACTGATGGCGACCGGCCGCCCCGCGTGGCAGGTCCTGGCTGCTGCGATGGGTACCGGGCGGCCCGTCACTGAGGTGCTGTACGCCGACGCCCCCTTCGGGGTGACCTACCTCGTGGCCCAGTTTGAGGCTGCACCGAGCGGCGGGGGCAGAAAGCTAGAAGTTCCCGGGGTCAGGCCTTCCAGTCGGCCAGCACCGCTTCGGTGTCCGCGCCGGGAGCCGGCGGAGGCGCCGGGCGGCCGGCGGGCGTGCGGGAGAACCGGGGGGCCGGCGCCGCCTGCTCGATGCCGTCGATCGTGATGACCGATTCCCGGGCCGCCATGTGCGGATGCGAGCTCACCTCGCCGAACGACAGCACCGGGGTCACGCACGCGTCGGTGCCGGTGAAGATCTGCGTCCATTCGTCGCGCGCCCGGCTGGCGATCACTTCGGTGAACCGGGCCCGCAGCCGGGGCCAGCCGGACCGGTCACCCGGGGCGGGCAGGTCCTCGTCCGCGATGCCCAGGCCCGCCAGGAACTGGGCGTAGGACCGGGGCTCGAGCGGGGCCACCGCGATCCACCGGCCGTCCGCGCAGGTGTAGGTGGCGTAGAACGGCGCGGCCCCATCCAGCAGGTTCGCGTCGCGGTCGTCGCTCCAGGTGCCTACGCCACGGAACGCCCACATCATCTGCATCAGCACGCCGGCGCCGTCGACCATGGCCGCGTCCACCACCTGGCCCTCGCCGGAGCGCTCGCGTTCCCACAGCGCGGCGAGTATCCCGGCGACCAGGAACAGGGAGCCGCCGCCGAAGTCGCCGACCAGGTTAAGCGGCACCGGCGGCGGGCGGTCGGCCGGGCCCATCGCGTGCAGGGCGCCGGTCAGCGAGATGTAGTTGAGGTCGTGCCCGGCGCGCGACGCCATCGGGCCGTCCTGTCCCCATCCGGTCATCCGGCCGTAGACGAGCCGGGGATTGACCGGGTGACAGTGCTCCGGTCCCACGCCGAGCCGTTCGGCCACCCCCGGCCGGAGGCCTTCCAGCAGCACGTCGGCCCTGGCCGCCAGGCGCAGCACGAGATCCCGGCCGCTGTCCGTCTTGAGATCAGCCGTCACCGACCGGCGGTTGCGCAGCAGGTGGTCGGGCCCGTCCCCGGCCAGGCCGAAGCTCGCCGCGACCGGGCGGTCCACCCGCACCACGTCGGCGCCCAGGTCGGCGAGGATCATCGCCGCGTGCGGCGCCGGGCCGATCCCGGCGAGTTCGACCACCCGCAGCCCGTGCAGCGGACCTGACATGGAGCGCTCCTTTCGGCTATACCCGGGGCCGGCTGCTGTGCACGATGCCCTTCTGCACCACGGTCGCAATCAGCGTCCTCTAGGTCTCCAGGGTCACTGCGGGCTCATCCGGATGGCGCCGTCGAGCCGGATGGTCTCCCCGTTGAGCATGGGGTTCTCCACAATGTGCCGGGCCAGTGCGGCGAACTCGGCCGGGTCGCCGAGCCGGGAGGGGTGCGGCACCTGGGCGCCGAGGGAGGCGATGGCCTCCGGTGGCAGCCCGGCGAGCAGCGGCGTGCGGAACAGGCCCGGCGCGATCGTGACCACACGGATCTTCAGGCCGGCCAGGTCACGGGCGATCGGCAGGGTCATGCCGACGATGCCGCCCTTGGACGCGGAGTAGGCGGCCTGCCCGATCTGGCCGTCGAACGCGGCGACCGAGGCGGTGTTGACGATCACGCCGCGCTCCCCGCCGGCGTCGGGGGCCTGGCTGATCCGCTCGGCGGCCAGCCGGATGACGTTGAAGGTGCCGATCAGGTTGACGTTGATCACCTTGGTGAAGGCATCCAGCGGGAACGGCCCGCTCTTGCCGACCGTCCGGATGCCGCTGCCGATCCCGGCGCAGTTCACCGTGATGCGCAGGGTGCCCGGCTCCCCTGCGGCGTCCAGGGCGGCGGACACGCTGTCCGGCGAGGTCACGTCGCCGGGCGCGAACACGGCCCGGTCGCCGAGTTCCGCCGCGATCGTCTTGCCCTGCGACGACGGGAGGTCGAGGATGATCACCCGGGCCCCGTGAGCGTGCAGTTCCCGCACCGTAGCCAGGCCGAGCCCCGAAGCGCCACCGGTCACCAGGGCCACATTGTCCGATATCTGCACGCTCTCCACCTCCGTGAGACGGCCGCAGTGGGTCTCTGTTAGCTATCTGAACATGTCCACCGGAAGTAGCTATCTGAACATGTCCACCGGAAGCTCGCCCACCTCGCCGTTGCTGTGTGCTGACACCCTGGCATGACGCGGGTTTCAGCACACCGGCATGGAGCAGGCGCGGCGCCGGGGAGGCTCAGTAGAGGAGGTCGACAACCTGGGTGTCCGCACCGGGGAGGAGGTACTGGCGGACGGCGCGCATGTGCTTGACCCAGAGCTTCTCCGCGCCGTCACCGTCCCGCGCGTTGACGAGTTCCACCAGCTTCTCATGGGACAGCAGCGCGCGCCGGTTGTCCGCCTCGATCTCCTCCGGTGTCCGCGTCGTCTCGGTGCAGGTGCGCTCGACGTGACGGTTGATGATCTCCATCAGCATCCCGGCCACCGCAGTCAGTGTCTTGTTGCCGGACAGCTCCACCACGCTCTGGTGGAACATCGTGGTCGTCCGGCCGAACGTCATCGGGTCCTCGACGTTCTCCCGCAACTGGCCCAGGACGGCGGCGAGCTGCTTGCGGTCCGCGGCGGTACCCCGCTCGGCGAGCCGGCGCGCAGCGGCGGGCTCGATCACCGTCCGCGCCTCGTACACGTCCGTCAGGGTGGTGCCGGTCAGGGTGAGCAGCATGCCGAACTGGGCCGCCGCGGCCTCGGGCCCGGGCACGGTCACCCGCGCGCCGCCGGGCGGCCCGCGCCGGATGGTGACCAGAGAGTCCGACTCCAGCAGCCGGAACGCCTCCCGCAGCGTGGGACGGGACACGCCGAACTGTTCCATCAGCTCGGGCTCGGTCGGTAGCCATTCACCGTCGGTGAGCTCGCCGCGCGCGATCATCTGGCGGATGCGGCCCGCCACCATGCCGGCCATCTTCTGCGGCCGGACGCGGTAGCCGTTCGTGCTGAACGGGCGCGCGCCTACCGGTCTCGTCACGGCGCCATCTCCGTTCCGGTCAGCCGTCGATTACTCTATGTTAGCCAGTTAAGAATCTAAATTTTTATGATGCGGAGTGGCGGCCAGGCCGCTCGGCGCGGCCGCGCCGAGCGCCCGGAGGGCGAAGTCGATGATCCGGTCCGCGGCCTCGGCCGCGGTCACCGGGGCGGACTGGGACATCTGCTCGTCGAACGCCTGGCACAGGGCGGCCCGGATCGACCGGGCGTCCGCCTCCGGCCTGGCCCACGGGAACGACCCGTCCGCACGTCCCTGACCCAGAATGCGGATGATCGTCCTCTCCCGCGCGGCCTGGGCCCGGGAGCGTTCGGCGCCGTAGCCGCGGGCGCGCTGCGCCTCCTCCGACATCAGGATCATGACGCGCTGACGGCGGCGTTCCTCGGCGGTCAGCCGCAGCGTGCCCTGGATGAACTCCCGCAACGCGTCCGCCGGGGACGCGGCGACCGCCACGATGGCGTCCATCTCGCAGATCACCCGGTCGCTGTCCCGCCGGAACATGGCCAGCAGCAGGCTGTCCTTGGACTCGAAGTGCCGGTAGAAGGCCCGGGTGGACAGCCCGGCCTCGGCCAGGATGTCGGTGACCGGCACGGTCGCGCCGTTACGGGCGGTCAGGCAGCGGTATGCGGCGTCGATGATGCGCTTGCGCTCGTCCGCGTCTGCGGCCATGGGCCAGCCTCCGTCCCCGGGTCAGATGGCGGCCAGCGTATTCGGCCGCCGCAACGATGACCGGCCCATCCGGGCCGCTACCGAAAGATCAGATAGTTTATATAGATTCAGTAATACCCGAATGGTAACCTGGCCGGGTACCGGAACATCCCGGGATCGTGCGGTCCCGGCGACCTCGAGGACGGCTCAGTGCGTGACGCGGTAATCGTGGCGGCGGTGCGGACACCGGTAGGCAGGCACAACGGCGGGCTGTCCGGGGTGCATCCGGCCGATCTGTCGGCGCTTGTGCTCAAGGCCCTCGCGGAGCGCACCGGGGTCGACCCGGCCATCGTGGACGATGTGATCTGGGGCTGCCTGAGCCAGGTCGGGGAGCAGACCTTGGACATCGCCCGGAACGCGGTGCTGGGCGCGGGCTGGCCCGAGTCCGTGCCGGGCGTGACCGTCGACCGGCAGTGCGGCTCCTCCCAGCAGGCGGTGCACTTCGCCGCGGCCGGCGTCATCGCCGGGCAGTACGACGTGGCCGTGGCCGGCGGCGTGGAGTCCATGAGCCGGGTGCCGATGGGCTCCTCCATCGGCCAGGTGTGGCCGTTCGGCGAAGGCTTCCGGGCCCGTTACGAGGGCGTGCTGCCGAACCAGGGCATCGGTGCGGAGATGGTCGCCGAGCGGTGGCGGCTGTCCCGCACCCAGCTGGACGAATACAGCCTCGCCTCGCACGAGAAGGCCGCCGCCGCGCAGGACGAGGGCGGCTTCGAGGCGCAGATCGTGCCGGTGACCAGGCCCGACGGCACAGTAGTCAACGCCGACGAGGGTATCCGCCGGGGCGGCACACTGGAGACGCTGGGCGCGCTGAAGCCGGCGTTCCGCCCGGACGGCGTGATCACCGCCGGGAACAGCTCGCAAATCAGTGACGGCTCGGCCGCGCTGCTCATCACGACCAGCGCGAAGGCCGCCGAGCTCGGGCTGAGCCCGCTGGCGCGGGTGCACACCGCGGTGCTGGCCGCCGCCGATCCGGTGATCATGCTGACCGCGCCGATCCCCGCCACCCAGAAGGCCCTGCAGCGCAGCGGGCTGACCATCGACCAGATCGGCGTGGCCGAGGTCAACGAGGCGTTCGCGCCGGTGCCGCTGGCGTGGCTGGCCGAGCTGGGCGCCGACCCCAAGGTGCTGAACCCGAGCGGCGGCGCCATCGCCCTGGGCCACCCGCTGGGCGGAAGCGGGGCCCGCGCGATGACCACGCTGGTGCACCGCATGCGGGACCACGGGATCCGCTACGGGCTGCAGACCATGTGCGAGGGCGGCGGCCAGGCCAACGCCACCATCTTCGAGCTGATCTAGACATCTGAGCCGACCCGGGGCTCCTCCGCCCGCGATCGCCCACGACCGTCTTAGCGGCACCAGTGCGCGCTTTGATCCGGGCGTTGCGTTAGGGCAGGCTGGGGCGCATGGATTCTGGTGCCGCCGGGCTGCCGGTCGACCCGCTGGACGTGCTGCGGCAGCGGCGCAGCGCCAAATGGCAGACCTACCCCGCCGATGTGCTGCCGCTGACCGTGGCCGAGATGGACTTCGGGCTGGCCCCGCCCGTCGCCGACGTCCTGCGCGAAGCCGTCGATCGGTCCGACACCGGGTACGCCCGGGCCGTGCCGGACCTGGGCCGGGCCATCGCCGGATTCGCGGCCCGCCGCTGGAACTGGGACCTGGACCCGGCCGCGGTGACCGCGGTGACAGACGTCGGGGTCGGCGTGGTCGAACTGCTGCGGATCCTGACCCGCTCCGGCGACGCGGTCGTGATCAGCCCGCCGGTCTACCCGCCGTTCTTCGACTGGGTGCCCGAAGCCGGGGCCCGGCTGGTGGAGGTCCCGCTGGCGCACGGCGCCGACGGCTGGCGCCTGGACCTGCCCGCGCTGGAGGCGGCGTTCGCCACCCACCCGGCCGCGTACGTGCTGTGCAACCCGCAAAACCCGGTCGGCCGGGTGCACACCGCCGACGACCTGGCCGCGCTGGTCCGGCTGGCCCGGATCTACCGGGTCACGCTGATCAGTGACGAGATCCACGGCCCGCTGGTGCTGCCCGGCGCCACCTTCACCCCGCTGCTGACCGTGCCCGGCGCGGTCGGCCTCGCGGTCAGCGTGCTGTCCGCGAGCAAGGCCTGGAACCTCGCCGCGCTGAAGTGCGCCGCCGTCGTCACCGCCGCGCCGGCCATGGCCGCCCTCACCGACCGGTTCCCGCCCGACACCAAGTGGCGCATCGGCCACTTCGGCGTGCTCGCCGCGATCGCCGCGTTCAGCGAGGGGGAGCCCTGGCTCGACCGGCTGCTGGCCACCCTCGACCACCGCCGCGCTCTGCTGTCGACCCTGCTGCGGGACCGCCTCCCCACTGTCGCCTGGCACCCGCCGGAGGCGACCTTTTTGGCCTGGCTCGACTGCTCCGCCCTTGGCCCGGACGACCAGGCCCGCGACCACTTCCTCGATCGCGGCCGGGTCGCCCTCGAACCCGGGCTGCGGTTCGGCGCGGTCGGCAGCGGTTACGCGCGGCTCAACTTCGCGACCAGCGCCGGCATCCTCGACCAGGCCACGGCCCAGATGGCGACGTCGGTCACCTTAACCGAACGGGCCGCGATGGAGCCTGGGACGCTGCGACGTCGCAGCGCCCCCGGGCTTTGCATCAGGTCCGTTCGGAATCAGTGACGTTGCCGGGTTGTGCGGGCTCAGTCACCCGGGCTCAGTCGCCCAGGCAATCGGCCCGGGAGAGCGCTCGGCGGTCGTCCTCGCCGAACAGCAGGCCCAGCCCGGAGCTTCCACTACCCGCTGCAGCAGCCCGGAAGATGTTCAGGACGCTGCGGGCCACGCTGACCCGCATGACTTGGCGCTATGATCAGCTCGGCGTTCCCTCGGCCGGCACGCGTCGTATGCGCTGACGGCATGGCTGAGCGGGCAGGAGCCCGGCGACCTTTAACCACACAGGGGCGTCATGAGATAGTTGCCGAGCACTCCCGCAGCTCAACGGAAACCAGCAAGGCTCACCGATTCCCGGAGGCAAGCCCGATGGCCGGTAGCTGGCCCACCTGTGATCAAGAAGGATGCACTGGCGTCTGCCTGGCCTCCGGAACCAGCTGTCTCGCCCATGCGGGAGATAAGGAGCGGGACGCAGCGCTTGGGCAGTTCTCCAAAACCAGCAGGCTCGACGTCCGTGGCGTGGTGATCTCTGAGCCCCTCGGTATAAGAATCCTGGAGGCCGCCCCGCACGATGACGACGGCCACCCGATGTTTGCGGATGCGCTCTTTGACGAGGCGATTTTCGAGGGCGATGCCGGGTTCGGCGAGGCGACGTTCAAGGGCACTGCCCGGTTCGGCAGGGCGACATTCAAGGACAGTACCGAGTTCACCGGGGCGACGTTCAAGGACGGTACCCGGTTCGACGGGGCGACGTTCGAGGGCACTGCCTGGTTCACCGGGGCAACGTTCGAGGGCGATGCCTGGTTCACTGGGGCAACGTTCGAGGGCACTGCCGGGTTCGACGGGGCAACGTTCAACGGCGACGCCTGGTTCACCGGGGCAACGTTCGAGGGCACTGCCCGGTTCGACAGGGCGGCATTCAACGGCGATACCTGGTTCAGCGAGGCGACGTTCGAGGGCACTGCCTGGTTCGACGGGGCAACGTTCAACGGCGATGCGTGGTTCGGCGAGGCGACGTTCAAGGGCACTGCCGGGTTCACCGGGGCGATGTTCGAGGGCACTGCCCGGTTCGACAGGGCGACATTCGAGGGCGACGATGCCTGGTTCAGCGAGGCGAGTTTCGACGACGATGCCGGGTTCACCGGGGCGACGTTCAAGGGCCGCGCCGGGTTCGGCGAGGCAACCTTCGAGGGCACTGCCCGGTTCGGCGAGGCGACCTTCAAGGGCATTGCCGGGTTCTACCGGGCGACTTTCAAGGACACCGCCCGGTTCGACGGGGCGGCCTTCAAGGACGATGCCGGGTTCGGCAGGGCGACGTTCAAGCGCGGTACCGGGTTCGGCGAGGCGACCTTCGAGGGCACTGCCCGGTTCGGCGAGGCGACCTTTGAGGGCACTGCCCGGTTCGGCGAGGCGAGCTTCAAGGGCGATACCTGGTTCGACGGGGCGGCCTTCGAGGATACTGCCTGGTTCGACCGGGCGGCCTTCGAGGGCGATACCTGGTTCGACGGGGCGACCTTCGAGGGCGATAGCTGGTTCAGCGAGGCGAGTTTCGAGGACGATGCCGGGTTCGGCAAGGCGACGTTCAAGGGCCACTGCCGGGCTCGCCACGGGAACCATACAGGCGCCGCGGGGATTCAGCACGATCCCGGTCTATGAAACCGCCACCTTCGCCACCTGCGTCTACGCCGTCCTGGCCCCTGCCACCGGGTCGTGTGTGATCACCGTGGCTGGACACCTCCCGCCCGTGCTCGCCACGCCCGACGGCACCACGAAAGTGATCGACGTCCCCGCTGGCCTGCCGCTCGGGCTGGGCGCGGAAGCCTTCGGCACGGCTGAAGTGCCGCTGGCCTCCGGCGCCGTTCTCACCCTGTACACCGATGGCCTCGTGGAGAGCCGGGCCCGGTCCTTTGACGAGGGCATTCAGGCGCTGCGCGACGCCCCGGCCGGCTGCCAGGGACCGCTGCCCGGCATCTTCGATGTCGTGGTGGGCAAGCTCTGGGAGCGCGGCGAGGACGACACCACCCTGGTCCTCGCGCGCATTCCGGATGTTCCGCCGCCACGTGCCGCGACCGCGTAACACCCCGTGCCCCGCTGTCACTTGTCGTCCAATCTGGCGCGGTGGGTGCTTCTGACCTGCGACGCGCCACTTGCGTCCGTTGCGCTGGAGCCCTAGCCCTTCTCAGCCAATGTGGCGGATTCCTGGGGCGGCGCTCCCCGGGCCCCCCGCCGCAAGCCGGCTTACCTGGCGCCACGCCAGATCAAATGCGAAGACGCCACATGTCGCGCCCCTTCGCGTGCGAAGGCGCCAGGTTGCCTGCGAACTGACACCCGCCGCGCCGCCAGGGCGCGCAACGCCCGGTGCCCCCGCCGCGCCACCAGGTCGCGCGACGCCCGGGTCAGGGCGCGTAACGCCCGGTGGCTGGCCCGGCTAGGGCGCGTACTCCCCGGACGGGAAGTCGCACTCGAGCGTCACATACTCCCCCGACGCACCCTGGCCCTCGCTCGCACCCTGGCCCCCGCTGAGCGGTTCCCCGTCGCCGGAGGCGAACGGCCGGACCTCCGTACCGGTGACGACCTGCAACGGCGCCTCCAGGTCGCCGCCCGGTTCTTCCAGCGGTGCCACCCGGACGGGCATGTCGTCGGGGAAGTCGGCCAGAGCCTTGCGAAGCTGCCCGATGGTCCAGGCGCTGACTTCATGCTTGAGCAGCTTCATCTTCAGCGCTCACCCTCTTCGTGCCGTTCATGCCGGCCAGCCGCTGGCGTACCGGATTCACGCAGCGCGCGGCGTCTGCTGGTATTCGTCATGATCGCGTCCCCTTCAAATGTCCTACAGGCAGTTTGCCGCCAACGGCCGACAATCTCAGCGGGTTGGCCACCTCCAGGGCCAGTCGGCCACCTGTTTTCGTCTCGCCTGGCCGGAACGGGCCCGCTGCGCAGCCTATGAGGTAGCTGAGGCGGCACGGGCTCGGCTAAAGCGCCGCTCAGACGGGCGGGCTCGTCTTCTTCGTCGTGTAGGGTCCCGCGTCCGGCGCGGTCTCGAGGCGGCGTTCGAGCGCGTCGAGCCGGCCGGCCCAGAATTTCCGGTACGGCCGCAGCCAGGCGTCAATTTCCGTCAGCGGGCCGGGCTGCAGCTCATACCAGCGCCGCTGCGCGTCCTGGCGGACCCGCACCAGGCCCGCATCTCGCAGCACCCGCAGGTGCTTGGACGTGCCGGGCTGGCTCAGGCCCAGCAGTACGGCTAGCTCGCCAACCGGGCGCGGCCGGTCCAGCAGCAGATTTAGCAGCCGCCGGCGCATCGGCTCGGCCAGCACCGCGAACGTCTCCGTTGCCATACAATTATATAACCATATGAGAATATTACCGTCAAAGCGTATACGAAATCCGTGGGCCGAAATCGTTTGCATAAATGGATCAGCATTGACCATGCCGATCGGAAAGCCCGAATACGGCTGTGTCCCGGGCAGCTGCCCCCGTGCCTGCGACCCGGGGGAAGTCACGCGCCGACCGGTAGCGTACCGCTACGGGAGATCCGCCACCTGTGACGGCCCCTGTGCGTCACAAGTGGAGATCTTGATGCTCATGCGCTGTGCATGTCACCGCGATACCTTGTGTATCAGAATTGACGGAAAGCGTTGTCCACATTAACTGGGGCGTTCTGAGCTGGTCAACGGTTTTAGTTACTCTGCGTCCAAAATATCCCGTTTTACGTGTCGTTATCGTCGGCGAACTATTCGGCGATGTCACCAAGAGGAATGGCAAAATAGCTTTGCGTAATTCGGCCGGAGCCGCGTGGTTTACCGGTATGGGCGCGGTTCTGTGCCTACTGCGGGGTAGCAGTTACCTCCGGTGGCGATGTGACGCAAGTGGCTAGTGATACGAAGTAGTGCGTCATAGGCCTCGGGGCGTTACAGAGACCGGGGGAACCCGGCGGGGCGCTCCCGGTCGCTGGCGGTGGCCGGCCCGGCCCGCTAAGCTGGCCGCTGTGCGAGCCGTGCCGAGTCTGCAGTGGTGGCGCCGCCCATAGGCGGCGTGATGGCTCGCGTACTGCGCAGATCATGAAACGACCGCCCGGGAAACGGCGGTCGTTCTTCGTTCCCGCCGGGGCCTGGGCCCGGACAAAGGTGCCCATGTGGACTCCGAACCGCGTAATGAGCTGACCACCTTCGAGACCGCCGGCGGCGTGCGCGTCACCCGTACCGCGGGGCCGTTCGACCCGGACCTGCTGGCCGACGTGTCGCGCGCCGTCGACGAGCGCCGCGGCGGCGTGCTCAGCTCGGGCATGGAGTATCCGGGACGCTACAGCCGCTGGCACATCGCCTACGCCGACCCGTGCGTGGAGATCGTAGCCCGCGGCCGCCGTATCGGGGCCCGGGCGCTGAACGACCGCGGCCGGGTACTGCTCCCGGTCATCAGCGCGGCCCTCCTGCGGGCCGGCACCCCCGTGGGCGACCGTGCCGCCGACGGCGTGGAAGTCGTCATCCCGGAGCCGGACCGCGCCTATACCGAAGAGGAACGGAGCCGGCGCCCCACCGTGTTCACCGCGCTCCGCGAGATCATCGCGTCGTTCGGCGGCGAGGACTCGCACCTGGGCCTGTACGGGGCGTTCGGGTACGACCTGGCGTTCCAGTTCGAGCCCGTCCGGCTGAGCCTGGACCGCCCGGCCGGCCAGCGCGACCTCGTGCTGCACCTGCCCGATGAGATCTACGTGCTGGACCGCAAGCGTGAGCAGGCCACCCGCTACGCCTACGAGTTCGAGGTGGACGGGGCCTCCACCGCCGGCCTGCCCCGCCTAACCGGGCGCACCGGCCCCCTCGCCAGCCCCGCGGGCACCGGCCACGGCGGGGCGCGGCCCGCCCCGGACCTGCCGGACCTGCCGGAACAGCCCAAGCCGGGGGCGTACGCCCAGGTCGTGGCGGAGGCGAGAGAGCGGTTCGCGCGCGGCGACCTGTTCGAGGTCGTGCCCAGCCACGTCTTCTACGGGCGCTGCCCCACCCCGTCGGCGTTCTACGAGCGGCTGCGCCGGCGCAACCCGGCGCCGTATGAGTTCATGTTCAACCTGGGCGAGGGGGAGTACCTGGTCGGCGCGTCCCCGGAGATGTACGTCCGGGTCACCGGCGACCGGGTGGAGACGTGCCCCATCGCGGGCACGATCGCCCGCGGCGAGGGCCCGCTGGAGGATGCGGCGAACATCCGCACGCTGCTCGGTTCGCTCAAGGAGGAGTCCGAGCTGACCATGTGCACCGACGTGGACCGCAACGACAAGTCGCGCGTCTGCGAGCCGGGTAGCGTCCGGGTCATCGGGCGCCGCCAGATCGAAATGTACAGCCGGGTGATCCACACCGTCGACCACGTGGAGGGCAAGCTCCGGCCCGGTTTCGACGCGCTCGACGCGTTCCTCACCCACATGTGGGCGGTCACCATCACCGGGGCGCCGAAGACGTGGGCGATGCAGTTCATCGAGGACCACGAGGCCACCCCGCGCCGGTGGTACGGCGGCGCGGTCGGGGCGATCGGCTTCGGCGGCGGCATGAACACCGGCCTGACCCTGCGCACCGCGCACATCCGGGACGGGATCGCGGCCGTGCGCGCTGGGGCCACCCTGCTGTTCGACTCCGACCCGGCGGCGGAGGAACGCGAGACGCAGATCAAGGCGCGGGCACTGATGGAAACCCTCAAAGACGCCGAACGGGCCGCGGCGGGACCGGTCACCGGCACCGGAGCGGCCAGCGCGGAAAGCCGGCCGGGGGAGGATCGCCCCGGGTCCGGGCTGCGCGTCCTGCTCGTGGACCACCAGGACTCGTTCGTGCACACGCTGGCCGATTACTTCCGCCAGCAGGGCGCCGAGGTCACCACCCTGCGGGCCGGTTTCCCGCCCGCGCTGCTGGACTCCTACGCTCCCGATCTGGTGGTGCTGTCACCAGGCCCCGGCCGGCCCGCCGACTTCTCGTGCGATGACCTGCTCACCGAGCTCGACGACCGGGGGCTGCCCGCGTTCGGCGTGTGCCTGGGGCTGCAGGCCATGATCGAGCACGCGGGCGGGGAGCTGTCGCTGCTGGCGGAGCCCGTGCACGGCAAGCCAGGGGTCGTCCGGGTCACCGGCGGCGAACTGCTGAACGGGCTGCCCGGGGAGTTCACCGGTGCGCGGTACCACTCCATCTACGCGCGGCCCGAGCAGGTCAAGGGCGGGTTCGAGGTGACCGCGACGACCCCGGACGGCGTGGTGATGGCCATCGAGGATCCCGCGAACGGGCGCTGGGGCGTCCAGTTCCATCCGGAGTCGATCCTGACCGCCTCCGGCCGGGCCGGCCACCAGGTCATCGCCAATGTCCTCCGCCTCTGCCGCGCCCGCGCCGGGCGCTAGCCGACGCCACAAGCTACGCACGCCGTGTCCCAGACGCGCTCCCACCGCCCACGGCGGTGCGATCGCGGCCGCTATAACGCGACGGCGGTGCCATCGCGGTCGCTGGGTGCGGGTGTCTTCGCGTGCGCGGGCGGCCGGTGTCGTTAGAGTGCAGTGACATGAGGAGCGTTGAGCCGGAAGTTCTGCTGGTGGCGCGGCCCCAGCTCGACTACGAGGCGGTCGCGGAGTATCTGGCTAAGGTGGGCGGCGAAGCCTGGCTGGAGCGGCTGGACCGCGGCGACCTGGGCAACGACGCGCAGAGTCTCGCCGAGTTCGCGGGGCGGCTCTGCTACCGGTCCTGGGAACCCGGGCTGAACCCCAACGTCACCCGCATCCGCACCGACCAGGCCAAGTACCTGGAGAACATCCTGGCCAGCGCGCACGGTTCCGTCCTGGAGCACGTGAATTTCACGTTCGTCCTGCACAACGTAAGCCGTGTCCTAACTCATGAAATCGTCAGGCACCGGCCGGGAACGGCGGTGTCGCAGGAGTCGCTGCGGTTTGTGCGGCTCGCTGACATCCCGTTCTGGTTCCCGGAATGGGCCCGCGAAGACGAAGAACTGATGAAGCGAGCTGGGGTGCTTCTGTCGGAGATGGAGAACTTCCAGCGGTGGATGGCGGAGCATTTCGGGCTCGACGACGAGGGCGTGCCCTTCCACGAGAAGAAGCACAAGACCTCGTTCATGCGCCGGTTCGCGCCGGACGGGGTGGCCACGGGGCTGGTGTGGTCGGCGAACGTCCGCGCGCTGCGGCACACCATCGAGGCGCGGACCGATCCCGGGGCCGAAGAGGAGATCCGCCTGGTGTTCAGCAAGATCGGCGATCTGGTGCGGGCCGAGGCGCCGGCCCTGTTCGGCGACTACGAGGTGCGCGACGGCGCCTGGATACCCGGCTGGCGCAAGGTCTGAAACGCGCCCGCCCAGGCCCGCGCGCAGCAGGGCCGGCTAGAACAGCGGGCAGTCGTAGCGGATGAGGTCCCCGGGCGCGCCCCTGATCTTCAGTTCGGCCACCGTCCGGGCGATCATCCCGTCGGGCCCGCTGATGTAGATGTCGCGGTTCTTCCAGGTGGCCGTGGCCACCACCCGGGGAATCGTCCCGTAGATGGCTTCCGGCGCGGCCTCGTCGGACACGACCGGGATGACCTGCAGCCACGGGTAGGCCGCCGCCAGACGCTGCAGGTCGGGCCGGTCATACAGGCCGGACTCGTGGCGCGCGCCGTGGTAGAGCACGATCTCGCGCCGGCGGCCGGTCCCGGGTGCGCTGGTGACGGCCTCGATGATGGCCTTGACCGGCGCCAGGCCGGTGCCCCCGGCGAGGCACAGGATGTCGCGCTGGGAAGCCGGGTCCACGGTCATCGACCCGGCGGGCGCCCCCAGCAGCAGGGTGTCGCCGACGGCCGCGTGATGAACCAGCGTGGCGCTCACCAGGCCGCCGGGGACCGCCCGGACGTGAATGGTCAGCGTGCCGTCCTCGCGGGGCGCGTTCGCGATGGAGTAGTTGTGCCACAGCCGCGGCCACCGCGGCGTCTGGATGCTGACGTGCTGCCCGGGCAGATACGGCACCGGCTGGCTGGGCTGGAGCGTGAGGATGGCCAGGTCAGCGGAACGGGCCTGGTGGGAGACGATTTCCGCGAGCCACCACGGGGGCGTCCGATCGGCGTCCCGCTCGGCGGCGCCGATCATGCGGCCGGCGGCCCGGCTGAAGAGGTCTTCCCACGCAGCGGCCGCGGCGTCCGTCCAGGCCTCCGGCGCGTACCGCTGCCAGCTGCCAGGTGGCCGTGAGCGCCCGGCGGAATACCTCGAAATGCTCCTTCTGCACGCCGAATTTGCGGTGGGCCCGTCCCAGCCCGTCCAGATAAGCGGCGAGCTGCCCGTCATTTTCGGTGCTCGACACGATGCGGCAGAGAGCCTGGTAGAACCGTATTCGCTGAGCGTCCATGGCAGGCGGGAACATCGCCCGCGTTAGCGGCTCGATGGCAAAGAGATGACCGTAGAAATAGGTCATCGCCGCGTCGGACACGGGATCGATCGCGGCAAAGAGATCAGCCAGCGGATCGGAACCGCGATGAGCCGTGACCTCCGGCGAGTACGTCCGGGACCTGCGCGGAGAAAGATCTTCGCCTGCCCGCTGCCCCACCCAGTCTCCCGTGGCGATCTCCGTATTCCCCTCTGCCTGCCGGACCCGATGATTTCTTTGGTGAGCCGCGGCCGCCGGAGGCTGCCACCGCCCTAGTCTCCCACTTGCCGCCTCTCTTCTACAACAGATAGCGGCAAGCCGGGACTTTAATGTATGCAGCATAGCAAAATCCGCGGCTAATGTTAGGGCCCAAGACAGGCTGACAACGATAGAAGGTAATAAGGACGGCATGGCCGGCTCTTCCGGAAACACATTTAGGCCATTCCCGCTATCGCGCAGTGGGTTGCCTTATAGTTCACTGTCCGTTTTGTGCTGTTCCGTGCCTGGGACGATGCCATTGCCGGACGCGCCGGGCAGCCGCCCGCGCGCCGCTGCCGGCAGCTTTCTGGTGAACTTTGGCAAGGCGCTGACCTGGGGAGGTGGCGATGGACCATCATGGGCACCGGGGAACGATTTTCGCGACCTGCCGGACATTCGCGACCACCGCCGCAGGAGGGTGCATGACCCGCTCGCTCATTGGGATCACCGGTCAGTTCGAGGCCGCGCACTGGGGCGATTGGGTTCGTGAGGCTGTCCTCTCCCCGCTCACCTACACCCGCGCCGTGGAACGCGGCGGCGGAACGCCGGTCATCCTGCCCCCGGTCCCGGCCGACAGCGTGGCCCGGCTGGTCGAGAGCCTCGACGGCATAGTGTTCACCTGCGGCACCGACGTTAACCCCGCGCTGTACGACGCCGCCCCGCACGAGAAGACGGACCCGCCCGACCGCCGCCGGGACCGGTTCGAGGTGTCGCTCGTCTGCGCGGCCATCGACGCGCAGCTGCCGTTCCTCGCGATCTGCCGCGGCATGCATATCCTCAACGTGGCCCGGGGCGGCACGCTCATTCAGCATCTCCCCGAAGCGGTGGGCCACCACGGGCACGCGCCGGATCCGTACCGGATGAGCCCGCACGACGTTCACCTCAACGCGGACAGCATGGTGGGCAGGCGGCTCGGTTCCCAGGCCCGGGTGCCGGCGCTGCATCACCAGGCCGTTCAGCAGCCCGGCGAGGGCCTGGCAACGGTGGCCTGGGCGGACGATCAGGTCATCGAGGCGGTCGAGCTTCCGGGGCACCCGTTCGCCGTCGGTGTCCAGTGGCACCCCGAGGAAGGCGGCGACCTGCGGCTGTTCGAGGCGCTGGTGGCCGCGGCCCAGGCGGCCACCGCGGCCGGGGCCGCGGCCCGCGCGGCCGAGGTCGCGGCGGCGAAGCAGCCGGCCGGAAGGGGCGGCCGGGCGGGCCGGGCGGGCGCCAAGGCGCGCGCCCGGATCTGACCGCGCCGGCGGTTTGACACCTGATCTGGCCGCGGCGCGGCTCCCGCCGGCCTGCGGGGTGCTGCGCGCCGGAGGTTACAGCGGAGGCTGGTAGCCGCCGATCCAGTTAATCTTCAGCCAGGTCATGGCGGTGGCCCACGCGCCGGTGACCTCGAGCACGCCCACCGCGACGAGCAGCGCCCCGCCGACCCGGGTCACCAGGCGGGCGTGCCGCCGGGCGTAGCCGAACACGCGCATGCTGCGCTGGAAGGCGACCGAAACGATCAGGAACGGCACACCCAGGCCGAGGCCGTAGATGAAGGCCAGGAATGCTCCGCGGCCCGCGGTCCCGGTGGTCGTCGACAACGCCAGCACCGTCGCGAGCGTCGGGCCGATGCACGGCGTCCAGCCCAGCCCGAACATAACCCCGAGCAGGGGCGCCCCGGCCAGGCCAGCCCGCGGCCGCACCGACGGGCGGATCACCCGGCCCGCGAAGGAGAACCGGTCGAAGAGCCCCGCGAACAGCAAGCCGAGCACGATGGTCAGGGCGCCCAGCACCGCTGTGACGCCGCCCTGGTGGTGCGCGAGCAGGGTGCCGCCGAGGCTGCCCGAGGCGGCACCGTAGACGGCGAACAGGGCGGAAAAGCCCAGCACGAAGAGCATGGTCCCGGCGATCGTGCGCCCTCGCCCCGGCGGGCCAAGCGGGCCAGTCGTGCTGGGCGGCGTGCTCGCGGCCGGCGGGCCCGGCGCGTCCGCCAGCCGGTCGTCCACGGCTACCCGGGTGCCCCCGGCAGCGCCGGAACCGTCCCCGGTTTCCCTGTCTCCGGCCCCGGCGGTGGCGGCAGCCGTCCCGGTGTGCGGCTGGCTGGCCGCGCCGGGACGCCGGTCCCGGCTTCGGGCGGCGGGCTTCGCGGTCTGCGCGTCGGTCCCCGACATGCCGGTCGCGTAAGCCAGGTACCCCGGCACGAGCGGCAGGCAGCACGGCGAGATGAACGTGATGGCGCCGGCCGCGGCGGCGATGGGAGCGGCCAGGATGAGGGGCCCGGACAAGACCACCTGCTGGATCCCGCTGATGGCTTGCTCGCCTCCTCACCACCTCGTTCTTCATTTACTATCCCATGTCGTCGCGCGGACGTACGCAGGTAACGGCGTGTGCCGATATGGTTAGCCGGGTGAAACCAGTCCTCGTCCGCCCGAAGGCGGCCGGGACCTGGCGCGGGGCGCCAGGCGGGTGGCTGCCCGGCGCCGGGGCGGCCGCGTTCGGCCTGGCCATCGCCCTGTACGCGGTCTACGCAGCGATTCACCCCACCAGCTGGACGCTGGATCCGGTTGACCTGGGCGTGTACCGGTCGGGTGGCCTGATCGTGCGGCACGTCCAGCCCGAGTTCAACCCGCGGCTGCCCGCGCCGCTGTACGACTGGGGCGGCTATAGCCTCCTGGGGCTGAAGTTCACTTACACGCCGTTCGCGGCGATCGTCTTCTCCATCGTGTCGTTCATCCCGTGGTCGGTGCTGCCGAAGCTCTCGATGGGCGTCAACATCGCCGCGCTGGTCGCGGCGCTGTGGTGCACCTTCGGCGGCCTCGGCTACCGCAACCGTTCCTGGGTGCGCCTCGGCGCGACCTTGCTGGCCTCCGCCGTGGTGTTCTGGACCGAGCCGGTGCTCCGGACCCTTTACCTCGGCCAGGTCAACCTGGTGCTGATGGCGCTCATCAGCTGGGATCTGTGCCAGCCGGACACGAAGGCCAGCCGCTGGTGGAAGGGCGCCGGGGTCGGCATCGCGGCCGGCGTCAAGCTGGTGCCGCTCGTCTTCATCCCGTACCTGCTGTTCGCGCGGAAGTTCCGGCAGGCCTTCATGGCCTCCGCCGGTTTCGCGTGCACCGTGCTGCTCGGATTCCTCATCCAGGGCTCCGACTCGTCCAAATGGTGGTTCGGCGGCCTGTTCTTCCAGGGTGGCCGGACCGGATTCACCGGCTGGGAGGGCAACCAGTCGCTGCGCGGCCTCCTCACGCGGTTCGCGGGGAGCATCGCCGGCTCCCAGACGATGTGGATTATCGCGGCCGTGCTGATCGGGATCACCGGCATCGCCTGCGCGGCGATCCTGGACCGGGCCGGGCACCAGGTGGCCGGCCTGCTCGCCGCGGCGCTCACCGGCCTGCTGCTCTCGCCGATCAGCTGGGACCATCACTGGGTCTGGACCGCGCCCGCCGTGGCGGTGGCCGGGCACTACGCCGTCCGGGCCTGGCGCTCCTCCGGGGTCCGCGCACTGGGCGCATGGGCCTGGTGGGTACTGGCCGGAGCGATCCTCGCCGTGTACGGCGCGTGGCCGGGCAGCCTGTGGAGCGAGCCCGGGGACCTCGGCGCGTTCTCGCTCGGCATCCTCTGGCAGCCGCCGAACACCGACCCGGCCACGTACTACCAGGACGGGGACCAGCCCTGGTTCGCCGAGTACCACTGGCACGGCCTTCAGCTCGTCACCGGCAACGCGTTCATCCTCGGCGGCCTGGCCCTGTTCGTGATCGTCATCGCGGCCACGGTGCGGGTCGCCATCCGGGCGCGGAGCGGCCAGACGCCGGGCCCGCCGGCCGGGGCCGCGGCCAGTGGGGCCAGCGCTCCCGGTGGGGGTGGGGCCAGCGCTCCCAGTGGGGCCGGCCCTCCCGGCGCGGGCGGTGCTCCCGGCGTGGCCCGTTCGGGGATTGATCCCGCCGACACCAGCGAGCCGTCCCGGGCGTTATGATCCCCGCGGGATCACCGGAGTTGCCTAGAGCCAGGAAGGTCTCATGCGTCGCGCGCAGTGCGGTTTCTCCTCCACGGTGCGGGACGACGGTGCGCTGATCGTCGTCACCCCGGGGCCGGGGCACCTGGCCGAACTGGTCCGGGAGGCCGGCCTGCTGACCGTCGACGAGCGCAAGGACAAACGGCTGTCCGCCGCGCTCGGCGCGCACTTCTTGCTGGCCGGCCAGCGGGAACTCGCCATCGCGCTGCGGCTGACCCGGGCCGGGGCCGTGACACTCGCCGGGATGGGGCCGTCCGCCCGGCACACGGGCCCGGACGAGACCCGTGCCCGCCTGGCCGCTCTGGCCGAGCCGGTCAGCGTGACCGCCGCCTTCCGGATTTCTCTCTACCGGCCCCGGTGACCCTCCCCGCTCCCGGTGACCCTCCCTGCTCCCGGTGACCCTCCCTGCTCCCGGTGACCCTCCCTGCTCCCGGTGACCCGCGTCATGCCGGGCCTACCACGGGAGACGGGACTTCAACAAAGGAGCGAACTTTTCGTTCAATTCGCCGAGACCAGCTGAATCTTGCCGCGCCCGCGAGCAGGCAGTGACCGCATCTTCCAGGTAGGGTCACGGGCGTGGGCCAGATCGTCGGGGGCGACGCGAGCAGCGGGGACGGTTCCGGCCGTAGCGACGGCGCCCCGGTCTCCCGCGACGGCGCCCAGGACCGCGTGCTCACCATCCCGAACGCGCTCAGCGTGGCGCGCCTGCTCGGCGTCCCCGTTTTCCTCTGGCTCGTCCTCGGGCCGAAGGCCGACGCCTGGGCCGTCGGGCTGCTCATCGCGTCCGCCGTCACCGACTGGCTGGACGGCAAGATCGCCCGGGCGCTGAACCAGCAGACCCGGCTCGGCGAGGCTCTCGACCCGGCCGCCGACCGGCTGTACATCGCCGCCACGCTCGTCGCGCTGGCCGTGCGCGCGATCATCCCGTGGTGGCTCGTCGCGCTGCTCGCGGTGCGCGAGCTCACCGTGGCCGGGGCGCTCGGCCTGCTGCGCCGTCGGCTCGGCTTCGGCACGCTGCAGGTCAGCTTTGTCGGGAAAACAGCTACGCTTTGCCTTCTATATGCATTCCCGTTGCTGCTCCTCGGGGCGTACGCCGGGACCTGGGCCGAGATCGCCCGCGTCATAGGCTGGGCGTTCGCGATCTGGGGCACGGCGCTGTACTGGTGGGCGGCGGTCCTCTACCTCACCCAGACGCACGCGCTCCTGACCGGGCGCCTCGCCTCCGACCCGAACCCGTAGACCCACGACCCAGCGACACAGCCCCCGACGACACTCCCCGGCAACGACGACACAGTTCCGGACGACGAGGGACACCAGCAGCAAGGGCACCGATAACGTAGAAGGCGCATTCCGGAGGGAGCGCGTAACCGTTGAAGGCGGTCGTGATGGCAGGCGGGGAAGGGACGCGGCTGCGCCCGATGACCGCCAACCAGCCCAAGCCCCTGCTCCCCGTGGCCAACCGGCCGATCATGGAACACGTCATGCGGCTGCTCAAGCGGCACGGGTTCTCCGACACCGTCGTCACCGTCCAGTTTCTGGCCGCGCTGGTTCGCAACTACTTCGCTGACGGCGAAGACTTCGGGATGAACCTGCAGTACGCGACCGAGGAGATGCCGCTCGGCACCGCGGGGAGCGTGAAGAACGCGGAATCGGCCCTGCGCGACGGCCCGTTCGTCGTCATCTCCGGTGACGCCCTCACCGACATCGACCTGACGGCCATGGTCCGCTTTCACAAGGAGCAGGGCGCCCTGGTCACCGTGGGCCTGACCCGGGTGCCCGACCCGCTGGAGTTCGGGATCGTCATCGCCGACGAGGACGGGCGGATCCAGCGGTTCCTGGAGAAGCCGACGTGGGGCCAGGTGTTCTCGGACACGGTCAACACCGGCATCTACGTCATGGAGCCCGAAGTCCTGGCCGAGGTACCGCCGGAGGAGCCGGTGGACTGGTCCGGCGATGTCTTCCCGAGCTTGCTCAAGCGCGGGGCGCCGCTGTTCGGCTACATATCCGACGGCTACTGGGAGGACGTCGGCAATCTCGAGAGCTACCTGAAGGCGCAGGTCGACGTGCTCGCCCGGCGGGTGAACGCCGACATCGAGGGTTTCGAGGTCTCGCCCGGCGTGTGGGTCGCGGAGGGCGCCGAGGTCGACTCGGAGGCCGTGCTTACCGGCCCGCTCTGCATCGGGGCTTACGCCAAGGTCGAGGCGGGCGCGCACCTGCGCGAGTACACGGTGATCGGCAGCAACGTCGTGGTCAAGGAGGGCGCGTTCCTGCACCGCGCCGTGGTGCACAACAACGTGTACATCGGCCAGGGCGCGACCCTGCGCGGCTGCGTGGTCGGGAAGAACACCGACGTCATGCGGCTGGCGCGGATCGAGGAGTCCGCCGTCGTCGGGGACGAGTGCGTCATCGAGCCGGAGGCGTACCTGTCGGCCGGGGTAAAGGTGTACCCGTTCAAGACGATCGAGGCCGGCGCGGTCGTCAACAACAGCGTCATCTGGGAGTCCCGCGGCAACCGGACCCTGTTCGGCCAGCGCGGCGTGTCCGGCCTGATCAACGTCGAGGTCACGCCCGAACTGTGCGTCCGGCTGGCCAGCGCGTACGCCACCACCCTGAAGAAGGGCTCGACCGTCACGACGTCCCGTGACGTGTCCCGCGCCGCGCGGACGTTCAAGCGGGCCGTTCAGGGCGCGCTGAACGCCAGCGCGATCAACGTCGTGGACCTGGAGGCGCAGCCCCTGCCGGTCGCCCGGTTCGAGACCGAGCGCACCGACTACAGCGGCGGGATCGCGCTGCGGACCACGCCGGGGGACGCGCAGTCCATCGACATCATCTTCCTGGATGAGCGCGGCGCCGAGCTATCCCAGGCGGCTCAGCGCAAGCTCGAGCGGGTCTTCTCGCGGCAGGAGTACCGCCGGGCGTTCCCCGGCGAGATCGCGGAGCTCACCTACCCGCCGCGCGTCGTGGAATGGTACACCCGCGAACTGCTGCGCTGCGTGAACATGACCGCGGTCCGGGAGAGCGGGATGAAGGTGGTCGCCGACTGCGCGGGCGGTACCACCTCGCTGGTCATGCCCAGCCTGCTCGGCCGGATCGGCGTCGACGTCCTCACCGTCAACAACCGGCTGGACGAGGTGTCCCCGACCGAGACCGTCGCCCAGCTGCGCGCGGGCCTGCAGCGTCTGTCGGAGGTGGTGTCCTCCTCCCGCGCCTCGTTCGGCGTCCGGTTCGACACGGTCGGCGAGCGGATCCGGATTGTCGATGAGAAGGGCGAGATGGTCAGCGACGAGCGGGCGCTGCTCGTCGTGCTCGACCTGGTCGCCGCCGAGCGCAAGACCGGCCGGGTCGCGCTGCCGGTGACCACGACGCGGGTCGCGGAGCAGGTCTGCCGGTTCCACGGGGTGGAAGTGAACTGGACGCCCACGTCGATGGACGCGCTCACCCAGGCGGCCGCCGCCGACGACGTGATCTTCGCGGCGGACGGGCGCGGCGGTTTCGTGGTGCCCGAGTTCACCCGGACGGTGGATGGGATCGCGACCTTCGCCCGGCTGATCGGCCTGGTCGCGCGGACCCGGCTGACGCTGAGCCAGATCGACGCGCGGATCCCCGACGCGTACCTGCTCAAGCGGTCCATGCCGACCCCCTGGGCGGCCAAGGGCGGCGTCATGCGGAGGGTGGTGGAAGCGGCGGGCACCCATGAGGTGGACACCACCGACGGCGTGCGCGTGGTCGAGCCCGACCGGGGCTGGGTCCTCGTGCTGCCCGATCCGGCCGACGCCGTGACCCACCTGTGGGCGGAAGGCACGGACGCCGACACCGCGCAGCTGCTGCTGGATGAGTGGGCCGTCGTGGTCGAGCAGGCGGGCGAGTGACGGTGCCCCGGGACCGGGCCCGTGACGGCGGCTGGGCACACCGGTGACCGGCCCGGGAACCCGTCCGTAACGAACGGTTAAGCCGGCTGGTAACCGATGCCGCGCAATGGCGCGGGTGGACCCTCGCGATTGTTCATCTCCCGCCACGAGCCGCGCTATGGTTGAGGACTGACTAGGTACGCCATGTCGTGAAGTCCGTTGGCCGTGAGACAATCACGCACACTACGGGACACGGGACGCCGCGAGGCTTTCGTACCCTGGTGGCGAGTCCCGGGCTGGCGGGTTCCGGCCGGGCGGCGGCGTGGCGGAGGTGGAGCGGCGGTGTGGCGCAGACGTCGCGCCGGGGAAACGGGGCGGTCCCCGGACGGGGCATCCTCCGGCAGCAGTGGCCAGGGGCCGCACAAGGGCTGGCGGCGGCTGTTCGCGTGGTGCATGGACCGGGACGCCCCGGTCCCGGTAACCTGGTCAGCCTCATCCCACGGTCCCGCGTCACATGCGCAGGGACCGGGCCGTGACGCGGCCCCGCCCGAGTGGGACTGGCCCATGGAGGGGAGGCCTGGCGAAGCGATGGCCAGCGTCTACTGCACACGGTGCGGTCGTCCGAATCCGGAAGACGCGCGCTTCTGCTCGAACTGCGGGACTCCCCTGATGCGGGGAGTGGCCGAGCGCCCGGGGGAAACGACCTCGACGATCTCCCTGGACCGGGCCCAGGCCCTCGACGCCGAGCTGAACGACGAGCCGCTCGCCGACCCGGCCATGCTGGAGGCGCTGCCGACTGACACCGCCCTGCTGGTGGTGCACCGCGGCCCGAACGCGGGCAGCCGGTTCCTGCTCGACAGCGAGCTGACCACCGCCGGGCGGCACCCCGACAGTCACATCTTCCTCGACGACGTGACCGTCTCCCGCCGCCACGCGGAGTTCTACCGGATCGGGACCCGGTTCACCGTCCGGGACGTCGGCAGCCTGAACGGCACCTACGTCAACCGGGACCGGATCGAGGAAACCGAGCTGTTCAGCGGGGATGAGGTGCAGATCGGCAAGTTCCGGCTCATCTTCATGACGCACCCGCGCCTGCAGGGACAGCGCCGCGGCGGAGGCGCACAGGACTACGCATGAGCTCATCTCGCGAACCTGCCTCCTTCGGGATCGGCGAGGTTCTCGGTCGGCTGCGGGCTGAGTTCCCGGACGTCAGCAGCTCCAAGATCCGTTTCCTGGAGGCTGAGGGTCTGATCGAGCCTGCGCGCTCCCGGTCGGGCTACCGGCAGTTCGCCCTGGCCGACGTCGAGCGCCTCCGGTACATCCTGACCGCCCAGCGGGACGAGTACCTGCCGCTGCGGGTGATCAAGGAGCGCCTCGACGCGATCGACGCGTCCGCGCAGGCCAGCACCCGCCCCACCCTCGCGTCAGCGCTGGCTGGGGCCGTGGCGGCCGACGAGGCATCCCGGCGCGGCCCGGGCGGGCCGGGGTCCTCGCTGACCCGGACCGAACTGCTGGAGGCGGCCGGCATCGACGGCGACAGCCTGGCCGAGCTGGAGGACTACGGCCTGATCCGCAGATCCGGGCGGCACTACGGGCGGGACGCCCTGGCGGTGGCCCGGGCCGCGGCGGCGCTGGCCAAGTTCGGCGTCGGCGCCCGGCACCTCCGCGGGGTCAGGGCCTCGGCAGACCGGGACATCTCACTGGTCGAGCAGCTCGTTGCGCCGCAGCTACGGCAGCGCGGTCCCGGCGCGCGGGCCTCCGCCGCCCGTGACGCCTGGCAGATCGCGACGCTGACGCTCTGGCTGCACGCCGCGCTCGTCGAATCCGCCCTGGACGAGGCGGGCCTGGCGGGCGGCGTGCCTGCCCCCTCGGTCACCGCCCCGGCACCGCGCGCTGACGACGTAGGGGGCGGGTTGCGCTCCGCGTCGGGGCGATAGCGGGTGTACCTTGACAAAGGGAGTGGCCGGCCAACGAGGGTGTGCCAGCGGTACGTGAGGATGGAGCTGTAGTGCGGCAGATGGAGGTCGTCGGCGTCCGGGTCGAGATGCCATCGAACAGCCCTATCGTCTTGCTCAAGGAGACGCAAGGCGACCGTTACTTGCCCATCTGGATCGGCGCCGTCGAGGCGACGGCCATCGCGTTCGCCCAGCAGGGAATGGTGTCCCCGCGGCCGCTGACGCACGATCTCTTCCGTGACGTGCTCGACGTGCTGAACGTCCAGCTGCGCACGGTGAACATCACCGCCCTGCGGGACGGGATCTTCTACGCCGACCTTGTTTTCTCCAACGGGGCCGAGGTCAGCGCCCGGCCCTCGGACTCGATCGCGCTGGCCCTGCGCACCGGCGCATCGATCTTCGCGGCCGAGGAAATCCTCGACGAGGCCGGCGTGGCTATCCCCGACGAGCAGGAGGACGAGGTTGAGAAGTTCCGGGAGTTTCTGGACACCATCTCGCCGGAAGACTTCGGCCGCGCCACCTGAACGGTCACTGTACGTTTACGGAGCCGCACTGAGGGAGACTGTTATTCCTGGTAGCGGGGTTAGGGTGCGCAGCCGGTGAGCGCTCGTCACTGGCCGGTATGCCAGACTCAAACGGAATGTCGCGACGCGCCGTGTGGGGGTCGTTGACGCCATGAGCTGGTCGGCTTACGGTTCGAGACGAGTACCCAGGGTGGTCAGCTCGCGATGGAGGTGGGCGTGGCGGGAACCAGGGGCGCGGGATCCGCGGGCCCATCTAAAGGACCGTCTGAAGCAGAGTCGTCCAAAACAGCGTCATCTGAAGCAGAGCCATCTGAAGCAGAGCCATCTGAAGCACACGGCAAGCCGGCCGATAGTCGCCGAGCGGGAGTCCCGTACGCCGAGGAGCAGGGCACGCTGTTTGACGCCGGTAGCGAGGGTAACGAGCCTGGGCCCAGTGCAGCCGGCGCCGGATTCGACGCGGACGCGGCGGATACCGGCTACCGCGGGCCGACCGCGTGTTCCGCGGCGGGCATCACCTACCGCCAGCTCGACTACTGGGCGCGCACGGGTCTCGTCGAGCCAAGCGTCCGCGGTGCGCACGGCTCCGGGTCACAGCGCCTCTACAGCTTCCGTGACATCCTCGTCCTGAAGGTCGTGAAGCGGCTGCTCGACACGGGCATCTCGCTGCAGCAGATCCGCGCCGCCGTGCACCACCTGCGGGATCGCGGGACCGGTGACCTGGCCGAGGTCACCCTGATGAGCGACGGGGTCAGCGTGTACGAGTGCACCTCGCCCGACGAGGTGGTTGACCTGCTGCAGGGTGGCCAGGGCGTGTTCGGGATCGCGCTCGGCCGGGTCTGGCAGGAGGTAGAGGGCAACCTCGCCGAGCTCCCCGCCGTCCGCGCCGAAGACGGCCTGCTGACCGTCGGCCAGGACGAGCTCTCCCGCCGCAGAGCGCAGCGAACTGGCTAAGGGATAACTGTGCTCGCAGCCGGTTGGCTGCTCGCCGGTTAGCCGTTCGCGATGCCAGCCCGGGGGACGACCCCCCGGAACCACCCGCGCGACCCCCTCACCGTTGCCAGTCTGCCCGTTGGCCTGCTTCTGGCGTGCGCCGACCCTTAGACGGGCGATCGTTGCGGGTAGACTACCTGCTGCCAGTGACACCATCCGGGAGAGTCCTCGCGCGGCCAGCGCGGGGCGCCGAAGGGGCAACGTCCCCCGAACCTCTCAGGCGCCAGGACCGGACGGGACAGGCATCTCTGAAGTCAACCCCGGATGAGCCGGGGTCAACGACAGAGGGGGAGCCTTGCGGCCATGCGGGCCGCCCAACTGACCGTAAGCTCAGGAGGCTCCTGGATGGAATTCGCTCGGCGTCATATCGGGCCGTCCGCGGACGAGCAGCGGCAGATGCTCTCGGCAGTCGGGTACTCATCCCTGGATGAGCTCACCGAGGCCGCCCTGCCCGGATCGGCGTCCGCCGCGCCGCTCAGCCTGCCCCCGGCCCTGACCGAGGCGGGCGCCCTCGCCGAGCTGCGCCGGCTCGCCGGGCGCAATCAGGTGCTCACCCCGATGATCGGGCTCGGCTACTACGGCACGATCACCCCGGCCGTGATCCGCCGGAACGTCCTGGAAAACCCGGGCTGGTACACCGCCTACACCCCCTACCAGCCGGAGATCTCCCAGGGGCGGCTGGAGGCGCTGCTGAACTTCCAGACGATGATCTCCGGCCTGACGGCGCTGCCGGTGGCCGGGGCGTCGCTGCTGGACGAGGCCACCGCGGCCGCGGAGGCGATGACGCTGGCCCGCCGCGCCGCGGGCCAGGGCCACGTGTTCCTCGCGGACGCCGACTGCCTGCCGCAGACCCTGAGCGTGCTGCGCACCCGCGCCGAACCGCTCGGCATAGAGCTTGTCGTCACCGACGTCACTCCCGAGGCGATCGCCGGGCAGCCGGACGGTGCGCTGTTCGGCGTGCTCCTGCAGTACCCGGGCGCGTCCGGTGCCGTGCGCGACCTGTCCCCGGCCATCGAGGCGGCGCACGAGTGCGGGGCGCTGGCCGCGGTCGCCGCCGACCTGCTCGCGCTCACCCTGCTGCGGCCGCCGGGGGAGATGGGCGCGGACATCGGGGTCGGCAGCACCCAGCGGTTCGGGCTGCCGCTGAGCTTCGGCGGCCCGCACGCCGGCTACATCGCGGTCCGCGGCACGCTGCGCCGCCAGCTCCCCGGCCGCCTTGTCGGCGTCTCGGTCGACGCCGACGGCAAGCCCGCCTACCGGCTCGCGCTGCAGGCGCGGGAACAGCACATCCGCCGGGAGAAGGCGACCAGCAACATCTGCACCGCGCAGGTGCTGCCCGCTGTGCTCGCCGCGATGTACGCCGTGTACCACGGCCCGGACGGCCTGGCCGCCATCGCGGCCGGCGCGCACCGCAGCGCCGCGGTCCTCGCTGCGACCCTGCGCGCTTCCGGATGCCGGACGGGCGGCGCTGGCGACTTCTTCGACACGATCCGGGTCGTCCCGCCCGAGGGTGCCGGGACCGCCGCCACGGCCGTGGCCCGGGCCCGTGACGCGGGCTACAACCTGTACCTGACCGGCGACGGCGCGATCCAGATCGCCTGCGACGAGACCACCACCGACGAAACCCTGCGGGACGTGGCCGCCGCGCTGCTCGGCTGCCCGGCCGCCGAAGTGGACCTGGCCACCGGCACGCCGGACGCGGGCAAGGACGCGGGACTGCCCGCCCGCATGCGCCGGTCCGGTGAGTTCCTCACCCACCCGGTGTTCCATTCCCACCACAGCGAAACGTCGATGATGCGTTACCTGCGCCGCCTCGCCGACGCCGACATCGCCCTCGACCGGTCCATGATCCCGCTCGGCTCGTGCACGATGAAGCTGAACGCGGCGGCCGAGATGGAGCCGATCACCTGGCCCGGGTTCGCGGCCCTGCACCCGTTCGTGCCACCGGAGCAGGCCAGCGGGTACCTGGAGCTGATCAGCCGGCTGGAGGCGGCGCTGGCGGAGATCACCGGATACGACGCGGTCTCCCTTCAGCCGAACGCCGGCTCCCAGGGCGAACTCGCCGGCCTGCTGGCCATCCGGGCCTACCACCGGTCCCGGCAGGAACCGGACCGCACGATCTGCCTGATCCCCGATTCGGCGCACGGGACGAACGCGGCCAGCGCGGTGCTCGCCGGGCTGCGCGTGGTCGTGGTCAAGTGCGGCTCCGACGGCGCGATCGACCTGGGCGACCTGCGGGCCAAGCTGGACGCGCACGCGGGCCGGGTGGCCGCGATCATGCTGACCTACCCGTCCACGAACGGCGTCTACGAGGAGACCGTGAGCCAGGTGTGCGACGCGGTGCACCAGGCGGGCGGCCAGGTCTACATCGACGGGGCGAACCTCAACGCGCTGGTGGGACTGGCCACGCCGGTTTCGTTCGGCGCGGATGTCTCCCACCTCAACCTGCACAAGACGTTCTGCATCCCGCACGGCGGCGGCGGTCCCGGCGTCGGCCCCGTGGCGGTCCGGTCGCACCTGGCCGCGTTCCTGCCCGGCCGCGACGTCGGGCCCGGCGGATCCGGCCGGCCCGGCGGATCCGGCCGGACGGTAAGCCCGGTCGGGCCGGTGGCGGCCGCGCCCTACGGGTCCGCCGGCATCCTGCCGATCTCCTGGGCCTACATCGCGATGATGGGCGCGGACGGGCTGCGGCAGGCGACCCAGGTGGCCGTGCTGGCCGCCAACTACGTCGCCAAGCGGCTCACGCCGCACTACCCGGTGCTCTACACCGGCAGGGAGGGCCTGGTGGCGCACGAATGCGTCATCGACCTGCGGCCGGTCACCGCCAGCACCGGCATCACCAACGAGGACGTGGCCAAGCGGCTCGTTGACTACGGGTTCCACGCACCCACGATGTCGTTCCCGGTCGCGGGCACGCTGATGATCGAGCCGACCGAAAGCGAGGACCTCGCCGAGCTGGACCGGTTCTGCGACGCCATGATCGCGATCCGGCGGGAAATCGAGCGGGTCGGCTCCGGTGATGACGACCGCGACGACAACCCCCTGAAGAACGCGCCGCACACCGCCGAAATGCTCATCGCGGGAGAGTGGAAACACCCCTACGACCGCACCGAGGCCGCGTACCCGGTGGCCGTTACCCGGCAGGGCAAGTACTGGCCGCCGGTCCGCCGGATCGACCAGGCCTACGGTGACCGGCACCTGGTGTGCGCCTGCCCGCCGCCTGAGGCGTTTGCCTGACCTGGCGCTAACGCCGCGCCGGCTAGCCGGGACGCGGCGTTCCCCCTTAGTCTTCCGCCATGACTGCCGAAGGGCCGGAGCCGCCCGGCACGACAGCCGAGACGTATACGCCGGATGTGGCCGAGTCTTCCGCCATGACTGCCGAAGGGCCGGAGCCGCCCGGCACGACAGCCGAGACGTATACGCCGGATGTGGCCGCCGAGACACTGGCGGAGACGGCCGACAGCGGCCCGGCCGCCCCAGGCCCGGCCGGCCCGAACCTGGTTGGCCCGAGCCTGGGTGGTACTGACCCGGCGGATTCCGTCGCCGAGGGCATGGGCTATCTCGACCGGGCCATCGACGCGTTCTCCCGGGGCTGTGAATCGGGGGACGGCGACATCGTGCCGCTCGCCGTCGAGCTGCTGGCGCGGACGTTGCCCCTGCGGGAGCGTGACGCCGACGCGGCCCTCGTCTGGCAGCGCGGCCTCGAGGATCCCGACCCGGCCGTGGGGACGGCCGTACGGACGAGGCTGCGCCGCGCGTTCGGCGGCGACGAAGTGCCGTCCGACCACGATGACGCGCCGCCCACCTGGTGGGAAGGGTTCGTGGAGGCCGCGGTCTGCTACGGGACGCTGCCGCTGCTGGCCAACGAGCTGTTCGGCGCCCTGGACCAGATGTACTCCCTCGCCGCCCTGCCGCTGGCGCAAGGCGGCGGCCGGGCCCGCGACCTGCGGGAGATCCTGCTCAGCGCCATCCAGGTGCCGAGCCAGTACGCCTGGGGACCCGAACTGCACGAGAGCTTCCGCGCGCGGCTCCGCGACGCCATGGGGGCCAGCTCCGACGTCCTCCCGCCCAACTGGCCCGACACCTGACCCGCCTGACCCGCCCGGCGGGTAAAGGCCCGGGCCCGGCCTGACCGGCCTGACCGGCCTGGCGGGTAAACGCCCGGGCCCGGCAATCCCTTTGTGCCTTTGGGCCGGCTGACGTTTTCCCCGCCGGGGCGCCGGGCCATTTTGCCCACACACGCGGACGCGTATTCCGTTCGGTTTATGGCCGCCTCTTAACAGGCGATTACGGACGGCCCGGTTGCTGAACAGACGGCCACCCGGGCACGTATCAATGAGTGGCAGCCCACCTGTGACCCGATCGACACCGGAGGATCACCTGTGACCCAGCAGCACCATGCTGAGACCACCCGCCGCGGCCTGCTCGCCGGCGTCGGCCTGGCTGGCCTGGCGGGCACGCTCACCGCGTGCGGCGGCGGTTCCTCCGGCGCGGCGAGCGGTACCGCCTCCGGCGGCGGCAGCGCGGCCACGGGCGGTGGCACGGGCCAGGCGGGCAGCAGCGGCGCGCTGGCCAGCACGAGCGAGATTCCGCTGGGCGGGGGCAAGGTCTTCACCTCGGCCCGGGTCGTGGTGACCCAGCTCACGGCCGGTGATTTCAGGGGATTCAGCGCGGTGTGCACGCATATGCAGTGCATCGTCGATCGGGTCGCGGACGGGACGATCGACTGTCCCTGTCACGGCAGCCGCTTCAGCGTCAGAGACGGGCAAGTGGTCGCGGGCCCGGCCCCCGCCCCGCTGCCCGCCCAGCCCCTCAAGGTCCAGTCCGGCCAGATCACGCTGGCCTGATGGAGCGCCAGGCCGAGGGCTCAGGAGGGGAATGTGATGCTTAGCGTCGAACCACGGCCGGGCCCGCCCAACGGGTCCACCGCGTCCACCCCGGGTGCGCACGGAACTGGCCCGTCCAGGGCCCGCCGGGCCGCGGCCGCCCGCCCGCATGAGCGGGCGCGCCGGGTCGTCGAGCCACCGGAACGCCTGCGCGCACGCCCTTGGCTGGTGCTGTCCCTCATCGGCGCCGGCGCGCTGGCCGTCCTCGCGCTGTGGTGGTCGGCCACGCCATCCGTCCACGGCCTGGGCGACTGGCTCACCAATGCGGGACGCATCCTCGGCCTGCTCGCCGGCTACGGGGTCGTCGTGCTGGTCGCGCTCATGGCCCGCCTCCCGCCGCTGGAACTGGGGATCGGCACCGACCGGCTGGCGCGCTGGCACGCGATGGGCGGCCGGTACGTCGTCAGCGTGATCGTCGCGCACGCCCTGCTCATCACCTGGGGATATTCGGTCACCGCGCACGATGGGCTGGTCAGCGAGACGAGCACCTTGCTTACGTCGTACCCGGACGTACTGATGGCGACCGTGGCCGGGTTCCTGTTCCTGGGCATCGGCCTGGTGTCCGCGCGCGCCGCCCGCCGCCGCCTGTCCTACGACACCTGGTATCACCTGCATTTCTACACATACCTGGCCATCGCGCTGGCGTTCAGCCATCAGTTCGCGGACGGCGCGTCCTTCATCAGCAGCCTCAAGGCGCGGTTCGTCTGGTCGCTGCTGTACGCGTCGGTCGCCGCGCTGCTGGCCTGGTACCGGGTCATCAGCCCGCTGCGCAGCGCGGCCCATCACCGGTTCCACGTCGTCGCCCTGCGCCGGGAATCAGCCGACGTGGTGTCCGTGTACATCGGCGGCCAGCACCTGGACGAGCTTCAGGCCGATCCGGGGCAGTTCTTCCGCTGGCGGTTTCTCACCCGCGGCATGTGGTGGTCCTCGCATCCGTACTCGCTGTCCGCGGCGCCCCGCTCCGACGTCATGCGGATCACCGTCAAGGACCGCGGCGACCACAGCGGCGCGGTGAGCCGGCTCCGCCCGGGGACCCGGGTCATCGCGGAGGGACCGTACGGGGCGTTCACCCCGGCACGGGACGGCCGCCGGGTGCTGCTGCTGGCCGGCGGAGTCGGTATCACGCCGCTGCGCGCGATGTTCGCGACGCTGCCCGGTGAGGTCACCCTCATCTACCGGGCGAGCAGCCCCGGCGATGTCGTGTTCGGTCCCGAGCTGGACGCCATCGCCCGGGACCGCGGTGCCGCGGTGCACTACCTGATCGGCTCGCGGGCCCGGCTCGGCGCGGACCCGCTGACCGCTGACCGGCTGCTGTCCATCGTGCCCGGGCTGCACCGCTACGACGTCTACGTGTGCGGCCCGGCCGGCATGACCGAATCCGCCATCGCCGCCCTGAACGTGGCGGGCGTGCCGCGCGGGCAGATCCACCACGAGTCCTTTGAATTCTGAGCACCTGAATTCTGCGCACTGCCGCATCCGAAGCGAACCTGACCTGCGAACGTCGAACGGAGGAAGCCGATGCGCCGGGTAGTGCTCGCTCTTGGCGGTACCATCGCCGGGCTGATCATGCTGCTGTCGTTCCGGAGTCACATGGGCTCGGCCGCGGTAGCGGGAGTGACGGGCCCGGGGGGTCCAGCGGGCCAGGCGGGCCCGGTCGGCCCGGCGGCCTCAGGAGGACCGTCGTCGTCCGGGTCAGGCACTTCCGCGGGATCGGCGGGTGGCGCGGCGGCGGCCGCGTCGGCGCCCGTCAGTGCGGGCTCGGGGACGGGGACCGCGGTCACCGGGGACGTGATCAGCACCGGGTACGGCCCGACCCAGGTGCAGGTGACGCTCAACGCCGGGAAGATCGTCAAGGTCACCGTGCTGCAGCACACCGACGACGGCATCAACAGCGAAATGATCGACGGGCGTGCTCTTCCCCAGCTGAACAACGAGACCCTGACCGCGCAGAGCGCGAAGATCAACGCCGTCTCCGGGGCCAGCTATACGAGCGCCGGCTACATCAAGTCGCTGCAGAGCGCGCTGGACAAGGCCCGCGCGTAGTGGCCGCCGCGAGCGCGTCCGGCCCGCCCGCAACCAGCGCGGGCGCGTCCGGCGTGAGCGTGACCGCCCCGAACGTGGCCGGCCTGGGCGCCACGAGCCCGAGCGCGATCGGCATCGGGCGGCCGGTTGGGCGGCTCCGCCACGCCGAGCACGTCATGGGCACGGTGTTCTCCTTCGACATCCCGGCGGCGGCCGTCCCGGCGCTGCCGGAGGTACTGAACTGGCTGCACTGGGTGGACGCGACGTTCTCGACGTACCGCGACGACAGTGACGTCAGCCGGTTCGGCCGCGGCGAGCTCACTCTGGCGCAGTGCGCGCCCGAACTCGCCGAGGTCATCGGTGAGTGCGCGGTGATCCGCGAGCTGAGCGACGGCTACTTCACCGACTGGCCCGGCGGCCGGTTCGACCCGTCGGGCCTGGTCAAGGGCTGGGCGATCGAGCGGGCGGCGGTCATGCTGAGCGCCGCCGGCTGCTCCGGCCACAGCGTCAACGGCGCCGGCGACCTGCAGTGCACGGGCGAGCCGGAGCCCGGACGGCCATGGCGGATCGGCATCGCGCACCCGCTGCGTCCCTCCGCGCTGGCGGCCGTTATAACCGGCCGTGATGTCGCGGTGGCCACCTCCGGGACGGCCGAGCGCGGCGCGCACATCATCAATCCCCGTACCGGCCGGCCGGCCGCGGAACTGGCCAGCGTCACCGTCGTCGGGCCGCGGGTGACCTCGGCCGACGCCTACGCGACCGCCGCGTTCGCGATGGGGGGAACCGCCCGGGAGTGGGTCGGGAGCCTGGACGGTTACGAGGCCCTCGGCATCACCCCGGACGGTGCCGCCTGGCAGACCAGCGGCTTCGGCTCCTGCACCGCGCCGGTCTGAGCGGGTGTCCGTTCTCATCTGCGGAAACCAACGCCGATCACCGGGGCTGACCGCGGGAAGGCCCGGATCGTCGCCGGGCCGCCGTAGAGTTACTGCGTGGCAGATCCGGCGACCTACCGGCCGGCCCCGGGCTCCATCCCGGAGTCGCCCGGGGTCTACAGGTTCCGTGACGCGCGCGGCCGGGTCATCTACGTGGGCAAGGCCAAGTCCCTGCGGCAGCGGCTGAACTCCTACTTCGCGGACTTCGCCAGCCTGCACCCGCGGACCCAGGCCATGCTGACGTCGGCGGCCGGGGTCGACTGGACCATGGTCGGCACCGAGGTGGAGGCCCTCCAGCTCGAATACTCCTGGATCAAGGAGTTCGACCCCAGGTACAACGTCAAATACCGGGACGACAAGAGTTACCCGTATCTCGCGGTCACCATGAGCGAGGAGTACCCCCGGGTCATGGTGATGCGGGGGGCGAAGCGCAAGGGCACCCGGTACTTCGGGCCCTACTCGCACGCCTGGGCGATCCGGGACACGGTGGACACCCTGCTCCGGGTGTTCCCGGTCCGGACGTGTTCGGCCGGGGTATTCAAGCGTGCCGGGCAGATTGGCCGCCCCTGCCTGCTCGGCTACATCGGCAAGTGCTCGGCGCCGTGCGTGGAGCGGGTGAGCGCGGCCGAGCACCGCAAGCTGGCCGAGGACTTCTGCGACTTCATGGCCGGCCAGACCGCGCGGTTCATCCGCCGGATCGAGGCGGAGATGCGGCAGGCCGCGGCGGCCGAGGAGTTCGAGCGCGCCGCGCGGCTGCGGGACGACATGCGCGCGCTGGAGCGGGCGCTGGAAAAGCAGGCCGTCGTGCTCGGGGACAGGACCGACTGCGACGTGATCGCCCTGGCCGAGGACCAGCTCGAAGCGGCCGTGCAGATCTTCTACGTCCGCGACGGCCGGGTGCGCGGCCAGCGCGGCTGGGTGCTGGAAAAGGTCGAGGACGTGACGACCGGGGAACTGGTCGAGAACTTCCTCGGGCAGGTCTACGGGGAGACGGCCGTGAACGCGGCCGACGCCGGGCCAGGTTCCGCCGAAGGCCCCGGCAGCGGCGTCCCCCGCGAGGTTCTGGTGTCCGCGCTGCCGCCGGAAGCCGGGACGGTCGCGGAATGGCTGGCCGCCCGCCGCAGCGGCCCGGTCGACCTGCGGGTGCCGCGGCGCGGCGACAAGAAGGCGCTGCTGGAGACGGTCGCGCGCAACGCCATGCAATCGCTGGCGCTGCACAAGACCCGGCGGGCCAGCGACCTGACCACCCGGAGCCGGGCCATGCACGAGATCCAGGAAGCGCTCGGCCTGGACGACGCGCCGCTGCGGATCGAGTGCTACGACGTGTCCAGCCTGCAGGGCACGCACGTCGTGGCGTCGATGGTCGTGTTCGAGGATGGCCTGGCGCGCAAGAGCGAGTACCGCCGGTTCTCCATCCGCGGCGACGACGGCACCGACGATATCTCCTCGATCTACGAGGTGATCACCCGCCGGTTCCGGCGCTACCTGGAAGAACGCGAGGAAACCGGTGAGCTGGACGTACTGGGCGATCCCGAGCAGGATCCTGAGGAAAATACGGCCGAACGGGACGCCGCGATGCGCCAGCGCAAGTTCGCGTATCCACCTAATCTGGTGGTCGTCGACGGCGGCCCGGCCCAGGCGGACGCGGCCTGGCGGGCCCTGACCGACCTGGGCATCGATGACGTGGCCGTGTGCGGGCTGGCCAAGCGCCTGGAAGAGGTCTGGCTGCCGGGGGAGGAGTTCCCGGTCATCCTGCCACGCAGCAGCGAGGGGCTCTACCTGCTGCAACGGGTCCGGGACGAGGCGCACCGGTTCGCGATCACCTACCATCGGCAGAAGCGGTCCCGGGGCTTCACCGCGAGCGCGCTGGACGACATCGCCGGCCTCGGGCCGGCCCGGCGGGCCGCCCTGCTCAAGCGGTTCGGCTCGGTGCGCAAGCTGTCCGCGGCGACCCCGGAGGAGATCGCGACGGTGCCCGGCATCGGGCCGCGCCTCGCGGAGACCATCGCCGCCGCGCTGCGCCAGGAGGGCGAAGGCAGGGGCCAGCAGGCCGGTACGGGGCGCCAGGAAGCCGAAAGCACGGGGGAGGCCTGATGAATCCGGTACGGGAGCCGGTACCCGAGCATGCCGGGGCCGCGGTCGCGGCCATCGGCCCGGACGAGCCGTTCGCGCCGGACATCGTCGTCGTCACCGGCATGTCCGGCGCGGGGCGCAGCACGGCCGCCAAGTCGCTGGAGGACCTCGGCTGGTTCGTGGTGGACAACCTCCCGCCGGGGCTGCTGCCTACGATGGTCGACCTGGCCGAGCGGTCCAACGGCGCGGTGCCGAAGATCGCCGCCGTGGTCGACGTGCGCAGCCGCGCGTTCACCACGGACCTGAAGTCCGCCATCGACGGCCTCGGCGCGCGCGGCGTGGCCCCGCGCATCGTGTTCCTGGAAGCCGCCGATGAGACCCTGGTCCGCCGGTTCGACAGCGTGCGCCGTCCGCATCCGCTGCAGGCCAGCGGGCGGGTGGTGGACGGCATCGCCGCGGAGCGGGACCTGCTGCGCGAGGTACGCGGCGAGGCCAACCTGGTCCTCGACACCTCCCGGCTCAACGTGCACGAACTGCGCGGGCGGATGCGCGATTTCTTCGGCGGGCTTTCGGCCAGGGGGCCACGGGTCAGCGTCGTGTCGTTCGGCTACAAATACGGGCTCCCGGTGGACGCGGACCTCGTGGTGGACTGCCGGTTCCTGCCGAACCCGCACTGGATCCCGGAGCTGGCCCCGATGACCGGCCTGGATACGCCGGTCCGGGACTACGTGCTGAGCCGGCCGGGCGCGCAGGAGTTCCTCGAGGCCTACTTCGAGGCGCTGCAGGTGCTGCTGGCCGGCGATGAGCGCGAGGGCAAGCACTTTGTGACCCTGGCGGTCGGGTGCACGGGAGGCAAGCACCGCAGCGTGGCCATCGCGGAGTATCTTGCGGCGCTACTGGGCGAGGAGGGGTCCGACGTCCAGGTCACCCACCGGGACCTCGGGCGTGAATGAGGGCTCACGCGGGCACGAGGTGGCCCTGGTGACGGCGTCCCGAGTGACCGCGCCCGTGGGGGCGCCCAAAGTGGTGGCGCTGGGGGGCGGCCATGGGCTGGCCGCGTCGCTGTCCGCGCTGCGGCGGGTCAGCGGTGACCTCACCGCCATCGTGACCGTGGCCGACGACGGCGGGTCGAGCGGCCGGCTGCGGCGCCAGTACGGCGTGCTCCCGCCCGGTGACCTGCGGATGGCGCTGGCCGCGCTGTGCGGCGACGACGACTGGGGGACGACGTGGAGCCGGGTCGTTCAGCTCCGATTCGGCGGCGACGGCGAGCTTTCCGGTCACGCGGTGGGCAACCTGCTGATCGTCGCGCTGTGGGAACTGCTCGGGGACACGGTCGAGGGCCTGGACTGGGTGGGCCGGCTGCTGGGCACCCGCGGCCGGGTACTGCCGATGGCCTCGGTTCCGCTGGACATCGTGGCCGAGGTGGAGGGGGCCGACCCGGCGTGCCCGGACGAGATCTCCTGGGTCCGCGGCCAGGACGCGTGCGCGTCCACCCCCGGCCGGGTCCGGTCCATTTCGCTGTTGCCAGACGATCCGCCGGCCGTTCCGGCCGCGGTCACCGCGATCATGGAGGCCGACTGGGTGGTGTTCGGCCCGGGGTCGTGGTTCACTAGCGTGCTACCGCATTTGCTGGTGCCAGAGCTGGCCTCGGCGCTGCGGGGGACCCCGGCGCACCGCCTGGTGGCGCTGAACCTGGCGCCGCAGCCGGGTGAGACAGGCGGTTTTTCCCGAACAAGCACCTGGAGGTCCTGGCGGGACATTCGCCGGGACTGGCGTTCGATGTGGTGCTCGCGGACAGCTCGGCGGCGCGCCGGCAGATCGCTGAGGCGGCTGGGCGGGAAGCCTGGGCAGGCGTTGCGGGGATCGCAACGGGGAAGACCGCAGCGGCGGAAACCGCGTGCGGCGCGGCGGCGGACCTGGAGAAGGCCGCCGCTCTGCTGGGTGCCCGGCTCGTCCTCGCGGACGTGGCCGTGGCCGACGGAACCCCCCGGCATGATCCGCTTCGGCTAGCGAGGGCGTATGCCGATATCTTCGGCGGGTTACGGACAGGGGCGGACCGTAGGTCCGGCCGCCCAGCGAACCGGGCCTTCGGCCTGGTGAGCGGCGGTGTTACGGCGAGTACCGCGGCGGGGCGCGAAGCGCGGCGGCGGGTTCCGGGGGGTCGCCCCCCCGGGTTTGCACAGCACAGCACGGCACAGCACAGGAGGACGCGGATGGCGATGACTGGCGTGGTGAAGGACGAGCTCAGCCGGGTGACCGTGGTCAAGCCGTGCTGCCGCAAGGCCGAGGTGTCCGCGATGCTGAGGTTCGCGGGCGGGCTGCACCTGGCCGCGGGGCACATCGTGATCGAGGCGGAGCTTGACACCGGGTCGGTCGCCCGGCGGCTGCGGGCCGGCATCGGTGAGGTGTTCGGGCACGCGTCCGAGCTGCTGGTGCTGGCGCCGAGCGGGCTGCGTAAGGGCAACCGCTACGTCGTCCGCGTGCTCAAGGGCGGCGACAACCTCGCCCGCCAGACCGGCCTGGTGGACAACTACGGGCGCCCGGTGCGCGGGCTGCCGCGCCAGATCGTCTCCGGCACGACCTGCGACTGCGAGGCCGCGTGGCGGGGCGCCTTCCTGGCCCACGGGTCACTCACCGAGCCCGGCCGGTCGATGGCGCTCGAAGTGACCTGCCCGGGATCGGAGGCGGCCCTCGCCCTGGTGGGCGCGGCCCGGCGGCTGAAGATCGGTGCCAAGGCGCGGGAAGTGCGCGGGGTCGACCGCGTGGTGATCAGGGACGGCGACGCGATCAGCGCCATGCTCACCCGGCTCGGTGCGCACGACAGCGTGCTGGCCTGGGAGGAGCGGCGGATGCGCCGGGAGGTGCGGGCCACGGCGAACCGGCTCGCCAACTTCGACGACGCCAACCTGCGGCGCAGCGCGCGTGCCGCGGTCGCGGCGGGCGCCCGGGTCGAGCGGGCCCTGGAGATCCTCGGTGACGATGCGCCGGAGCACCTGACCATGGCCGGGAAGCTGCGGATCGCGAACCGGCAGGCCAGCCTGGAGGAACTGGGCCAGCTGGCCGACCCGCCGCTGACCAAGGACGCGATCGCCGGGCGGATCCGCCGTCTGCTGGCCATGGCCGACCGCCGGGCCGGCGAGCTGGGCCTGCCCAGCACGGAGGCGAGCCTCACCGTCGACATGCTCATGCCGTGATACCCCGGGGGGAACCCAGCGAGTCCGGGCCACCGGCCCGGGCGAGCGGCCGCTGCACGGCGAGCACCCGCGCGGGTTACGGCGAGGCGTTCGTACCCGGCCCCAGCGAACCGGCCCGCTGGCCCGGTGAGCCGCCGGTGTCTCGGCGAAGAACCACCGCGCGGACGCGAAGCGCGGCGGGGGGTTCCGGGGGGGGCGTGCCACTCCAAATGGCAAACAGCCAACCCAAGCCGACGCCTGGTAATCGAGTGGACCACAGAACTGTGACCCGAGCCCGCAACGAAGGGGGAACAGCAGTGACACCGAGTTTTCCCGGTTCGCTCCCCATCCCGGGGAAAACGCCGCCCGGCTGGGACGGACACTGCCATCACTCGTCCCCGGCCGCGCGTGGCGGAGCCTTTCCTGCACCGAGGCGACGTGAGGCGGCGGCAATCATCCTGGCTGGGTGATGCCTATTGGGCCGCGGTGTCGCAAGATATAAGTCAGTAGGAGCTGGAGAGCCAGCGGAAATATCCCGGCTGGCCGTTTACCGCCTGGCCTGGGCAGGTCCGGCGCTGAGGGCCTGACACCCGGGCCGGCTGGCCCGATCGGAACGGGAGGTGAGCCGGATGGCGGTACAGGTGGTCTCGCATCCGAGCATCGATGAGCGCAGGGCTGCTGGCAAGCAGACCCGCGAGCGGACGCCGCCGTCGAGTCATATGGGGTGGCGCCCAGCCGCGGATCGGCCTGACCCGGTTGCCCTGCTGGAGGCGCAGAACCTCACCCGGGAGCCGGATCTGGTGCCGGTCCGGCACGGGCGGATGATGGTCTCGCCGTTCACCTTCTACCGGGGCGCGGCCAAGATCATGGCCGCGGACCTGAAGGACACGCCGGTGGCGGGCCTGGACGCCCAGCTGTGCGGCGACGCCCACCTGTCGAATTTCGGCGTGTTCGCCTCGCCGGAACGGCGTCTGATGTTCGACCTGAACGACTTCGATGAGACGCTGCCGGGGCCGTTTGAGTACGACGTGAAGCGGATGGCGGCGAGTTTTACGATCGCGGCCCGCAACAACGGATTCTCCAAGGCCGACGCGCGCGCGGCGACGCAGGCGTCGGTAACGGCCTACCGGGAGGCCATGGCCGATTTCGCGCAGATGGGCACGATGGACATCTGGTACGCCCACCTCGATGAGGACGAGCTGATGGCCTCGATCCGCAGCACGGTGGCCGAAACGAAGAAGGAAGCCAAGGGGGCGAAGAAGGGGAAGAAGGACGAGAAGGAGCAGGCAAAGCTGGCCAAGCTGGCGGAAAAGCGGGCGGAGAAGAACGCCGCCAAGGCGCACACGCGCGACAGCCTGCAGGCGCTGTCGAAGCTCTGTGAAGTAGCCGACGGGCAGTACCGGATCGTCAGCGCGCCGCCGGTCATCGTGCCGGCCCGCGACCTGGCCGCGACCTACGGCATGTCCCCGGACGAGGTCGTGCCGGCGATCCACGACCAGTTCCGCGCCTACCGGGCCACCCTGCAAGATGACCGGCGCCACCTGCTGGAGCGGTTCGAGTTCGTGGACGCGGCCCGTAAGGTCGTCGGCGTGGGCAGCGTCGGCACCCGGGCGTTCATCGTCCTGCTGCAAGGACGCGACGCTCAGGACCCACTCTTCCTGCAGATCAAGGAGGCCACGGCCTCAGTGCTGGAAGAGCATCTGGGCAAGAGCCGCTATGAGCAGCACGGCGAGCGGGTGGTGCAGGGACAGCGGATGATGCAAGCCGCCAGCGACATCTACCTGGGCTGGACCAAGGGGGTGGACGTGAACCGCCACTTCTACTGGCGCCAGCTCCGCGACATGAAAGGCTCAGTGCTGGTCGAGCTGATGACACCGCTCGGGCTCACCTTCTACGCCCGCACCTGCGGCTGGACACTGGCGCGGGCGCACGCCCGGTCCGGCGACCCGGTCGCGATCGCCGAGTACCTCGGCGGCAGCGACGCATTCGATCGTTCGATCACCGAGTTCTGCCAGCGCTACGCCGACCAGAACGAACGCGACTACCAGGAATTCGTGACCGCCGTCCGGTCCGGGCGGCTGGAAGCCGTCGAGGGTGTCTGAAGCCCGGATGCGCATGCTAGCGGGCCGTCGGTGAATGCCTGCCCAGGCAGAGCGAAGCGTTCCTGGCCAGGTTCAGGACCTGGATGAAAACCCGCACCGACCTGGTGATCATCTTGGGCAGATTGATCCTCGGTTTCTGGCTCATCGCCAACAGCATCTACCTGATCGTCACCTGAAACCGCAAATCTGGGCGAGTCCATCACAGGTCGGTTAGGGCCGTACTCGCGGTCTCGCTACGACAGCTCAGGCATCATTGTCAATCCATTGTTCCGGTTAGCAGGTAACACGTGCCGTACTGGCTCGTTTTCTGGATCGGCGGCATCTGATAGGTGCCGGCCTGCACTACGAGGTTGTTCTCGGTGTGCGCCCGTCGAGCATCGCCTGCTGGGGCTGGTAGACGCGGGCGGTCATGTTGAAGGGGCCGCTGGGGGGACAGGGCAGCCAGTTGGCTTCCCGGTCCCAGATCTCCGGCAACGGCGAAACGTGTAGTCCGTGACGTGCGGTTTTATCCGCGATCGTCTGTGCGTAATTCTTAAAGCTTTGGTAGTATAGTGGCATGTCAGCAGCGGTTGCGGCGATCCTGGAAGGCATGCCAGAGGCACGGGACCTTCGGATGCTCACCTCGGGGGGCCGGTGCGTGATCTCGGCCGGGCCGGTGGTCCTGTTCGAGTACGACGCCGCTGATACCGCGATGCGGAACATCGCGCTGGCGACGCTGCGGCAGCTGGGGTTCAGGGGCCGGACGGTCGCGGCGGTGCTGGGGCTGACGGAGAACTACGTCTCCACGCTGCATAACGCGGCGATGCGGGAAGGGTCGGCGGCGCTGATCGGGCAGCCGCGGCCGGGCCGGCCCGGGACGGTCAGCCCGGCGCAGTGGGCGCAGGCCAGCCAGCTGCGGGCGCAGGGCGCCAGCGACGCGCAGATCGGGCGGCAGCTGGGGGTGGCGCACACCACGATCAGCCGCCGCCTGGGCCGGCGCGGGCAGGCGGCCGGCGGCGGCGAGCCCGGCTGGGCGCCCGCGGAACCCCTGTTCACCGAGCCGAAGCCGGCCACCCCAGCTGAGACCGGGCCTGCGGCTGATCCCGAGCCGGAGGCTGAGGCTGATGCCGGGCCGGCGGCCAGGGTTCAGGCAGAGCCCGCAGCTGAGCCTGCGGCATCACCCGAGCCTGCGGCATCGCCTGAGCCTGCGGCATCGCCTGAGCCTGCGGCATCGCCTGAGCCTGCGGCATCGCCTGAGCCTGCGGCAGGGCCAGGACCGGGGGCCGGGGAGCCTGGGGCGGGCGGCCCTGGCGGGCTGCCGTCGTGGCCCCTGGTTCCTGAGGGGGTGTTCCGGTCCCGGTATGCGGGGGCGATGCTGCTGCACGGGTTCTTCGCCCGGGCCGGCGCCGGCGCGGTGCTGGCCCAGGCCGGCGGGCGGGCGGCGGAGCCGGGAGACGCGGCGGTGCTGGCCGCGGTGAGCATGTGCTTCGCGCTGGGCGCGGCGACCACCGAGCAGTTCAAGCACCTGACCGCTGCTGAGGCCGGGCCGCTGGCCGGGCTCGGGACCTTGCCGGGCCTGCGGGCGCTGCGGCCCCGGCTGGCGCAGATCGCCGACGCCGCGGACCCGGTGGCGGTGCAGCGGCTGTTCGCGTCCGCGATGCTCACCGCGGACCCGGTCCTGTCCGGTGTCTATTACGTCGATGACCACTTCGTCCCGTATACGGGCGCCAAGCCGGTCGCCAAGGGCTGGAACAACAAGCGTGGGCGCGCTGAGCGAGGGCGCGCGGACACCCACGTGACCGCGCACGACGGGCGGGCGGTGTGCTTCGTCACCGGGGAGCCGTCCGGGCTGAGCACCACGCTGCCGCTGGCCCTGGCCGAGCTGAAGAAAGCCGCCGGCCCGGGCGCGAAGATCATGCTCGGGTTCGACCGCGGCGGCGCCTATCCCCAGGTGTTCAGGCACTGCCGCGAGCAGGACGTGCACTGGGTCACCTACCGGCGGGCGCCGCTGGCCGTCCCGGCGATGCTGCCGGTCATCACCACCATCACCGTCGCCGGCCGGCAGCGGGAAATCGCCTGGGCCGATGAGAAAGTGCAGATCAAGGACTACGGCGAAGCCCGGCAGATCACCCTGTTCGAGCACGGCCAGGTCGTGCTGCAGATCCTGACCTCGGACTTGCAGGCGTGCCCGGCGGGCATCTTGTCCTGGCTGAAATCCCGGTGGCGGGAGGAGAACTTCCTGAAGTACGCCTCCGAGAACTACGGGATCGGCAAGATCTGCGACTACATCGCCAGCATCGAGACCAACACCAAGATCATCGATAACCCGGCCCGCAAGAAAGCCAGCGCCGCGGTCCGCGAAGCGGAGAAGAGGCTGGCCGCCGCCGAGCGCGCCCTAGCCGGGCTGCTCGCCGGCCCCACGCTGACCGCCGCTGCCAAGAACGCAGCCATCCCCGCCGCCCAGTCCAAGATCACCCGCGCCCGCAAGGCCGTGGCCGCCGCCGTCGATGCCCGCAAGGACATCCCCGCCAAGCTGCCCGCCTCCGACATCGACCCCGACGCGAAGAAAGCGCTGCTGCGCACGGGCCGCCGCGGCCTGCAGATGGTCCTGCGGCTGCTCGCCCACAATGCCGAGCACTGGGTATCGAACCAGCTCAACGCCTACCTCCGCGACGACGACGAGTACCGCGCCATCACCCGCCAGACCATCATCCGCGGCCTGGCCGGCGTCATCACCTACACACCGGACGCGATAACCGTCCAGCTCGACCTGCCCCGCGCGCCCCGCGTCGCCCGCGCCCTGACGATGCTCATCGAGCAGGTCAACAACGAACCACCCGTCATGCCCGGCGACACCCGCCCCGTCACCTACCGGCTCAACCCCGAACCCGGCCTTTAACTCCCCACGCACAGCGTTTGCCGGAGATCTGGGTCCGGGCCAGGCGATTGTGCCTGGATGTACACATCCAGCGAACCGTCCGGGTTGGAGTGCAGGGGCATTCCGGAGGTCATCCCGTAGCGTTCGATGGGGTTGTGCACGTAGAAGTTCTTCCGGTAGGCCGAGATCGACCAGACCCCGCTGTGGGAGGGGAACAGCCCGTCTTTTTCGAAGTGGAGCCGGTAGGCGCTGGCGCCGTCCAGCGGCTTCCCGTCCCCGTCGACGAAGGCGCTCGGGTACACCGCGTCCTCGGCCCACAGCGCGCCGAGTGATCTGCCCCGAGCTTTCCGGACAGCGGATTTGTGGTTAATTCACGCTGCGGACTGCCGTTCCAGGTACTCATTGCGGACTTGCTGCGGGGTCCGGTACTGAAGCCCGGAGTGCCGACGTCTGGAATTGTACCAGAATTCGATGTACCTCACAACGTCGCGGCGCGCGTGCTCGCGGGTCGGATACTGAGTGCGGTGAACACGCTCGTTCTTCAGCGCGGCGAAGAACGATTCGGCCATTGCATTATCGTAACAGATACCGGTGCGGCCGACGGACTGCCGGAGATTATGCTTCTTGAGCGTCTCCGCGAACTGCCGGGATGTGTAATTGCTGCCGCGGTCGGAGTGGAAAATCGCATTAGCGGCGAGAGGAAAATTACGGGCGGCGATCTCGATGGCCTTCTCGATGAGCGGCGTCTTGTAGTTATCGCCCGCTGCCCAGCCGATGACTTCCTTTGTATGGCAGTCGATAACCGTCGCCAGGTAAAGCCAGCCCTCCCATGTCGGAATGTAAGTGATGTCGCCGACCATTTTCTCGCCCGGCGCGGCCGCGGTGAAATCGCGTTTCACGAGGTCGGGAATGTCGTGCTCCTGGCCGTCGCCCTCGGTCAGGCTGACCCGCCACGGCCGCGGCTGGCAGGGCTCCAGGCCCAGCTCACGCATGATGGACCGCACCAGCTCCGGCCCCGCGGGCACGCCCCAGGCCACCAGGTCCGCATGCACCCGGCGGTACCCGTATGTCTCATCCGATTCATCGAGGGTTATTCACAGAGTCGGGTTAATTCGCTAGAAAGTACGCAAAGCATCGGCGCGCCTAAGTGAAAGACGGCCCGCTTCTCGAAAGGATTGGGTTACCACGCTCAATCCAGAGAAACGAGCCGCCAGATGTATAATACCACGGGTTTCACCAGGGATGAGATCATCGAACTCTGCGCCATGATCAACGCAACCGAACTGGAACCCGGGACGAAACTCTGGCCACCGATCCTGGGATTGTTCAGGTCGGCTGTCGTCGCTCTTACCTATATGCGGCGTAACCGCGTCCAAGCGGAAATCGCTGAATCATTCGGCGTCTCGCAGCCCACAGTGAGCCGGGCGATTTCAGCAATGACCTCGATCATAAAGAAAGCTCTTGCCCCCTATGTCCCCACCGCAGACGAGCTCGAGGAGAACATGCAGTACATCATCGACGGAACTCTGCTCCCGTGCTGGTCATGGGCCGCCCGGCCGGAACTGTACTCCGGCAAGCACAAGACCACTGGCATGAACATCCAGGTCGCGTGCAACCTTGCGGGGCGCCTCGTGTGGATTTCCGATCCTGTCGACGGCAGCCGCCACGACAGCTATTGCATGGATGAATCAGGAGTTCTCATCACGATGGATCCCGGTAACTGGGCTGGCGATAAAGGATATGTCGGCCATGGCATGATCACTCCATTTAAGAAGCCCGCCGGAGGCGAGCTTCTCGACTGGCAGAAGGAATTCAACACTCAGGTCAATAAGCTCCGCTACGTCATTGAGCAAGTCATCGCGAACTTCAAAACCTGGCGGATCATGCACACCGACTATCGGCGGCCGATCGAAACTTTCTCTACCACAATCTCAGCTGTTATTGCTCTGCACTTCTGCAAGATCGCCTGAATAACCCTCATCGAATGACTTCCGCACGATCAAAGCAAGCATCCCGCGCCTTTTCGCCGTCGCCGATTCCGGCGCGCTCCGCCATTCATAGAACCCGGACCGCGATACCTCCATCCACCGGCACATCATCACGATCGACGGCACGTACTCATCATCCGATTCCTGGTACACCGCGTACTCCGCGTCGATGAACTCGAATTTATCGGTCACCGATGGTCGCGGGCGAAGTACGCCGCGGCTTTTTTCACGAACTCAAGCTCCATTTTCAGTTCCCGGGTTTCCCGCTCAAGCTCGCGCAGCCGCGCCCGCTCATTCACGGTCAGCGGCGGTTCCTCGCCGGCATGCTCACGGCGATAGGCCGCAACCCAGTTACCGAGGGTGCCTTCGTTGATTCCGAGCTCCTTTGCCACTCTGGCGATCGGGCGCGACGTCTCGATCACCATCTTCACGGCTTCATCTTTGAATTCCGGTGAGAAGCTCTTCTTCGGTCGGGGCAAAATACTTCACCTTTCCAGACGCCCATCCTAATGGATGGACTGTCCGGAAACCTCGGGGCACCTCAGATGTCGCTCCGGGGGGGGCGCCGGTTCCACGGGCCGGGACGGGGTTTCTCCTTCCGGGTCGTTTATGCAGGATGACCGGGTTAGGAAGTGTCGCCGGAGGCCGGGCTGGCTGCAGGAGCGGTGCGGGCGCCGGCGTAGATGATCTGCCCGGCGGGGTAGATGGTGATGGTGGCCTCGCCGGTGCTGGCGGGTACCCGCCCGGTGGCCGGCGAGGACGGGAACTGCTGGCGGCCCTTGGTGCACCGTTCGCGGTGGCGGGGCGGCCGGACGGGCAGCAGGGCGGCGAGGATCCGGGAGCTGGCCAGCGCGGCGGCGGCAGCGAGCACTGAGGCGGGGGCAGTCGCGGGCGCCAGGGTCTGGGTCATCGAGCGGACGGCCTCGCGGCGGGCGGTCGTGAACGACACCCGGGCGGGCGTGGCCGGCGCCTTCGGCTCGCTGCCGGGAGCGGCGGTGAGCTGGGCGGCCGTGCCGGCCTGGATGGCGTGGCAGCCGTGGATGCGGACCAGCTGGGTGGCGGTGATCCAGGCCCACATCTCCTGGGTGACCTGGTGCGGGGACGACGAGCGCAGGATCGGGCCGCGGGAGGGGCCCGCGCCGGTGATCGCGGACTTGTCCTCGCCGATGACGGTTTCCACCGCGGCCCACCGGTCCGGGTAGCAGGCGGCCAGTTCCGCGGCGGGGTATGCCTGCCAGTCCGTCAGCGTGGTGGCCAGAGCGTACAGCTCGTCCCCGGCGCCGCCCGGGCCGGGGACTTTCACGTCGTATTCCACGACGCGGACCGGGATGCGGTCGGCGCCGTCGGACAGGAAGGACTCATACGAGCCGTCCGGCAGTGCCTTGAGCAGCGGCAGGACGATATCGGACTTCATCCGCATCAGCAGGTGCGCGCCCTGGGCGCGGATCGCCTTGATCAGGGCGAATCCCGGGAAATTGCGGTCCATCAGGATCAGCCGGCCCGCCGCGAAGATCCCGGGACGGGATCTGGCCAGCCGCCGGGTCAGGGTCTGCTCCCCGTCGCAGGAGGGGCCGAACTCCATGCCGAGGGTGGCCTTGGCCCGTGCGGCAGTGAGTATGACGGCCCGGACCTGGGGAAACGGCGACGAGTTATCCGCGGTGCCGGACGAGCCGAAATACTTCCGGTTCGCCTTGGTGTCCGGGACCCGGACCTGGAACCCGTCCAGGGCGCATAGCAGCAGCCCCCGCCACCGCATCCCCGGCGCACCCGGATCGGCGATCGGCCCGGCGACCAGCCAGAACAGCGCCCCGGACAGCTCCGCGGGGATCATGTCCAGGCGGCGGGTGACCGCCTCGGTACCCGGCACGTGCCAGGGCCGCGCCCACGGCAGGCACGCCAGCAGCCCGGCCACCCGCAAGGTCACCTCCGGCACCGGCGCGTCCGGCATCAAGGTCATCGCCACCAGCAGCCGGACCGTCATCGCGGCCGGCAGCAGCCGCTGCCGTTCCTCTGCGCAGCCGAAATCCTCCACCAGCTCCTCGATCTCCCCAGCCGGCAGGTATGCCTCAAGCAGGCCGAGGGTGACGTGACCGGGGAGCCAGCCGCCGGCCTGCACATCGCCGCTGCGCCGCACCACCGCTGGCGCGACCGTCACCTGATGGCAGAACACCAGATCCTCACCTGAAGTCACCGGCCGGCCCGCCGGGCCGGGCAGCAAAGCCGACACCCCGCCCCGGCCGGGACGGCGCAGGTCAGCGGGCCGCACCGCGACGATCCCCGGCCTCACGCCGCGAGCATCCATGCCACCGGCCACTGGGCTGGCGTCAGCAGGCAAAGTCGGGTAGAACTCCATGCACGGCTCCTGGGCTAGAACTGACTTCAGACATCAGTCCTCATACCAGGAGCCGCCGCTCATTCCAGCCGATCTACGCCCGCGACACGCCGGACAAGCGCGGGACACCGCCACCACGGGCTGACGCAGGCCGCACACGTAACATCCCAGTTCACCGGCCAAACCCCTTAAGTCAATGGCGTTGGCCGGCGCCCGCCACGCCGGCTCCTGCTGCGCCTACGGCGTGGCGGGTGGCGGGCTCCCGATGGCCGGTAGCTCCGAGTCGGGCAGTATGCGGCCCGTGATGATGAGCACCTCGGGCCGGGAACCTGCCAGCACCTGGGCGACATAGCCATCACGGCTGAGCTTGGACACCACCACCCGCGTCGGACCCCAGCCCGCCTGTTCGCCGTCTAGTTCAATCCACGCCCGCGCCATCGAACAAGCATACGACTGTGTTCAAAATTAGGCTTTCGCCTTGACGAATGTCCCCCATCCGACGACCGACTCGGTAAGGCCCCACTCTTTGAGCTGATCGAGCGCACGCCGAGCCGTACCTCGGGCAACTCCATATTCCTTTGCCAGATCGTTGACCGACGGCACTTGCTCCCCGGGCCGCAACTCTCCGTGTTCTATTCGCTGCCGCAGTTCATGAGCTATCCGCAGGTAGGGAGGCTGCGGGGCACGGGGCTGGCTCACGTGATCATGGTAGGGCCCGGCAAACCGCTACGTATAGCGACATAGGTCGCGATGGGCTAGCCTATGTTATGGTGTGTCAAGGCCGTGCCCGGCTGGCTGATCACAACCGGGACCACACCCCAAGATCATGTTGGCCATTTGACCGGGCACACTGGGTCGTCCCCCCGGGCCAGCACTGTTCACGGGCACGTTTGTCTGCCCCGCCCAGCTGCTTCCCCTATGGTCTAGACCATAGGGGCCATGGACCGCCTGCCGCGCGCCGCCCAGAACAGGGGCGGAGCGCTGGGCCGAACGCCGTGTCCTGGGGATCCCCAGGACACGGCGTTCGATAGGGTCTTAAGGACGAAAGTCTCTGGGGCGCGCGGGGCCGGCGGTCTTAAATCGGCCCCAATAGAAGATGGCGAAAATGAGGAGAGCGGTGCTGTGACCATCCGCGTGGGCATCAACGGATTTGGCCGGATCGGCCGTAACTACTGGCGCGCCGCCAACGCCGAGGCAATCGGCATGGCCGGCCGTGTCCCGTCGGGCGAGATCGAGATCGTCGCGGCTAACGACCTCACCGACACGGCCACCCTGGCGCACTTGCTGAAGTATGACACCGTGCTCGGCACGCTGCCGCTGGACGTGTCCGTCTCCGGTGACTCCATCCGGGTGGGCGGCCAGTCGGTCAAGGTGCTGGCCGAGCGCGACCCGGCAAAGTTGCCCTGGAAGGACCTCGGCGTCGACCTCGTGCTCGAGTCGACCGGGCGCTTCACCAAGGCGGCCGACGCCCGCAACCACCTTGACGCCGGCGCGAAGAAGGTCATCATTTCCGCGCCCGCCAAGGAAGAGGACCTGACGATCGTCCTGGGCGTGAACGACGACGCCTATGACCCCGCCACCCACCACATCATCTCCAACGCCTCCTGCACGACCAACTGCGTCGCGCCGATGGCGAAGGTGCTGCTGGACAGCTTCGGCATCGTCAAGGGCCTGATGACGACGGTGCACGCCTACACCAACGACCAGGTGATCCTGGACTTCCCGCACAAGGACCTGCGCCGGGCCCGGGCCGCCGCGGTGAACATCATCCCGACCACCACGGGCGCCGCCAAGGCCACCTCCCTGGTGCTGCCGGAGCTCAAGGGCAAGCTCGACGGCATGGCGCTGCGCGTGCCGGTGCCGGACGGCTCGCTCGTCGACCTTGTCGTCGAGCTCAACCGCGAGGCGACCAAGGACGAGGTCAACGCGGCCTACCGCGCGGCCGCCGAGGGCCCGATGAAGGGGATCCTGTACTACACCGAGGACCCCATCGTCTCCTCCGACATCGTCGGCTCGCCGGCTTCCTGCACCTTCGACGCCTCGCTGACCATGACGTTCGGTGACCAGGTGAAGGTGCTCGGCTGGTACGACAACGAGTGGGGCTACTCCGCCCGGCTCGCTGACCTGACGGCGCTCATCGCTTCCCGGCTGTCATAACACGATGAAAACCATCGACGACCTCGCGGTCGGCGGCCGTCGCGTGCTGCTGCGGGCCGACCTCAACGTGCCGCTGGACCTGTCGGACCCGGAAGACCCGCGCATCACCGACGACGGCCGGATCCGGGCCAGCCTGCCGACCATCCGGAAGCTGTCCGAGCGCGGCGCCCGGGTGATCATCGTGGCGCACCTCGGCCGGCCGAAGGGCGCCGATTATGCCGAACGGGCCGCCGGCGGGCCGTCCCTGCGCCCGGTGGCCGCCCGGCTCGGGGAGCTGCTGGGCCGTCCCGTCGCGTTCGCCGCCGACGTGGTCGGGGACGACGCGTCCCGGGTCGTGTCCGGGCTCGCCGACTCCGACGTCGCGGTGCTGGAGAACGTCCGGTACGAGCCCGCCGAGACGAGCAAGGATGACGCGACGCGCGGTGCGTTCGCCACCCAGCTCGCGCTGTTCGGCGAGTACTACGTCGGCGACGGGTTCGGGGCGGTGCACCGCAAGCACGCCAGCGTCTACGACGTGCCCCAGCGGCTGCCGCACGCGGCTGGTGACCTGGTGCGCGCCGAGGTCGAGGTGCTCAGCAGGCTGACCTCCGCGCCGGAACGGCCCTACGTGGTCGTGCTCGGCGGCGCGAAGGTAACGGACAAGCTGGGGGTGATCTCGAACCTGCTCGACCGCGCCGACCGGCTGCTCATCGGCGGCGGCATGGCCTACACCTTCCTGGCCGCGCAGGGCTACGAGGTCGGTCACTCGCTGCTTGAAGCGGACAGGATCCCGCAGGTCACCGAGATCATAGCGGACGCCGAGCGGCGCGGCGTGGAACTGGTGCTGCCGGTCGACACGGTCGCGGCCACGCATTTCGCGGCGGACGCCGAGCACGAGGTCGTCTCGGTCAAGGACTTCCCGGCGGACCGGGAGGGTGTGGACATCGGCCCGGCCACCCGCGAGCTGTTCGCCGAGAAGGTGGCCGACGCCAAGACGGTGTTCTGGAACGGCCCGATGGGCGTGTTCGAGTTCCCCGCGTTCGCGTTCGGCACCCGGGACATGGCGGAGGCGATCACCCGGGTCGACGGGTTCACCGTGGTGGGCGGCGGCGACTCGGCGGCGGCCGTGCGGTCGTTCGGGCTGCCGGAGGACGCGTTCGGCCACATCTCCACCGGTGGCGGTGCCAGCCTGGAATACCTAGAGGGACGCACGCTGCCCGGCCTGACGGCCCTCGAGGCCGACGACCCCAGCACGGGCGGCCCCAGCACGGGCGGCCCGGCATGACCGGCCGGGGCGAGCGCAAGCCGGGGCTGCCGCTGATGGCGGGCAACTGGAAGATGAACGGGAACCATCTCGAGGCCATCGCGCTGGTCCAGAAGCTCGCCTTCACGCTGTCCGATAAGGACTTCGACGCGGTGGACGTGGCGGTGCTGCCGCCGTTCACTTCGCTGCGCAGTGTGCAGACGCTGGTGGAAGGGGACCGGCTGCGGATCGCCTACGGGGCGCAGGACGTGTCCTCGCACGCCGCCGGCGCGTACACCGGTGAGATCTCGGCGTCGATGCTGGCCAAGCTCGGCTGCGATTACGTGCTGGCCGGGCACTCCGAGCGGCGCCAGTACCACCACGAGGACGACGCACTGGTCAACGCCAAGTTGAAGGCGGCGCTGGGGACCGAGATCACGCCCATCCTGTGCGTCGGCGAGGCCTTGGCGGTCCGCCAGCAGGGACGGCAGGTGGAACACTGCGTCGCGCAGGTGACCGGATCGCTGGCTGGGATCCCCGCCGAGCAGGTGGCCGGCATGGTGATCGCGTACGAGCCGGTCTGGGCGATTGGCACGGGCGAGGTGGCCACGCCCGAGGACGCTCAGGAGGCGTGCGGGGCAATTAGAGAGTACGTGTCTGCGGTTCATGGGCGCGAGACGGCCAGTAGTCTGCGTATCCTGTATGGCGGGTCGGTAAAGCACGACAACATCGCGCCGATCATGGCGCAGCCGGATGTCAACGGTGCCCTCGTTGGAGGAGCCAGCCTTGATGCGGCTGAGTTCGCCAGGATCTGCAGGTACCGCGAAGTCGCTGACGCTGTTCGCTGACCATGGCGGCTCAGTCTGGTCGCTGACCTTCGGTCAGCTTCCATAAGCCCGCAGTGTTGACCCGGGGGGGACCCCCCGGGTCAACACTGCGGGGCGGGCTACGCCCGCAACCGGGGCGCTGGCGTTGGTACGGCCTGGGCACGGATGCCGGGGCCGGGTTCTGGCTTTAGCTAGTGAAGAGGAACAGGGAAGAGGGAACGAGCGGCGATGGTCATTGGTGTTTCCATCATCCTGATCATCACGAGCCTGGTGATGGTACTGCTGGTGCTGCTGCACAAGGGCAAGGGGGGCGGGCTGTCCGACATGTTCGGCGGTGGCGTCTCCTCGACGCTCGGTTCCTCCTCGGTGGTTGAGCGGAACCTGGACCGGATCACGATCTTCTTCGGGGTCCTCTGGTTCGTGAGCATTATCGGGCTCAACCTGCTGATCCTCCACTAACTGGCTTTACCGGCTTTCTGTACCGGCGTCCTCCCGCACCGGGCGTAAACGCATGTGCGCTATACAAGGGGTGATCTGTGAGCAGTGGCAACGCCATCCGCGGTAGCAGGGTGGGCGCAGGTCCCATGGGCGAGGCCGAACGCGGTGACTCCGCGCCTCGCGTCTGGGTGTCCTTCTGGTGTGCCAACCGGCACGAGACGCGCCCGAGCTTCGCGACCGACGCGGCCGTTCCGGACAGCTGGGAGTGCCCCCGGTGCGGGTACCCGGCCGGGCAGGACGAGCTGAACCCGCCCGCACCGCCGCGCGCAGAGCCGTACAAGACGCACCTCGCGTACGTGAAGGAGCGTCGCAGCGACTCCGATGGCGCCGCCATCCTCGCCGAGGCCCTGGACCGTCTGCGCAAGGGCGCCTGAGGTTATGCGGCGCCGCATCTGCCGGGCCACCAGCCGTCTGCTCGCCGGGTTAACGGGCCGGGAAGGGGGATCGCAGTTCTCCAGCTACAGCGGCGGCTACAGCACCGTGCCGGACGCCTGGGGCGCCTCCCAGGGCGAGCCGCAAGCCTGACCCCGTAGCCCCCGCCCGCACCGGCCCCTCCCCAGCCCGGGGCCCGCACCGGTCCCTCCTCTTATCGTGTGACGAAACCCGCGCTGCACGCGGGTTTCGTCACAGTGTCCCGGCCAGCCCTCAGTGGTGGAAGGACTCGCGGGATTCTTCGCTGATCAGGGGGATCGGCGGATGGGGGTGGGCCTCCAGCGCCTTGACCTGCTCGCGGATGTCCGCCAGCAGGCATCCGGCCAGGTCCATGCTGAAGCCGTTCTTAACCACGATCCGCAGCACCGCAGTCTTCTGCAGGTTCGCGGGGAACGTGTAGGCCGGCACCAGCCAGCCACGCCCGCGCAACCGCTCGGAGATGTCGAAGACTGAATACCCGGTAACGCTGTCCCTGAGCTTGAACGCGAAGACCGGAAGCTCCCTGCCCTCGCTGAGCAGCTCGAACGGGCCGATCTTGGCGATCTCCGCGGCGAGATAGACGGCGACCTCCTGGCAGGCCTGCTGCACGTCGTGGTAGCCCTTGAAGCCGAGCCGGAGGAAGTTGTAGTACTGCGCGACGACGTTCGAGCCGGGCCGGGAGAAGTTCAGGGCGAACGTCGGCATCTGGCCGCCCAGGTAGTTCACGTTGAAGATGAGATCTTCCGGCAGGGCGGACGGGTCCCGCCATACCACCCAGCCGACGCCCGGGTAAACCAGGCCGTACTTGTGCCCGGAGGCGTTGATGGACGCGACGCGGGGCACCCGGAAGTCCCACTCCAGGAACGGGTGCAGGAACGGCGCCACGAAACCGCCCGAGGCGCCGTCAACGTGGATCGGGACGTCGTGGCCCTGGCTCCGCTGCAAGTGGTCCAGCGCGTCGCTGATCTCCTTCACCGGCTCGAAGCTGCCGTCCATGGTCGAGCCCAGGATCGCCACGACCCCGATCGTGTTCTCGTCGCACCGGGGTGCCGCCGCCGCCCCGGTCAGGTGCAGCCGGCCCAGCTCCATCGGCACCATCCGCGGCTCGACTTCCCAGTAACGGCAGAACTTCTCCCAGCAGACCTGCACGTTCGTGCCCATCACCAGGTTGGGCTTAGTCGCGTCCTGGCCGGCCGCGCGGCGGGCCTTGCGCCAGCGCCACAGCAGGGCCATCCCGCCGAGCATGCAGGCCTCACTCGATCCCGTGGTCGAGCAGCCGCCCGCGTTGCCGCCGGCCGGTGAATGCCACAGGTGGGCCAGGATGTTGACGCAGCGCCGCTCGATCTCGGCGGTCTGCGGGTACTCATCCTTGTCGATCATGTTCTTGTCAAAGCACGCGGCCATCAGCTGTTCGGCCTCCGGCTCCATCCAGGTGGTAACGAAGGTCGCGAGATTGAGCCGGGCGTTGCCGTCCAGGATGAGCTCGTCCTGCACCACCTGCGCGGCGGTCCGCGGCAGCAGCCCGTTGTCCGGCAGCCGGAACCGGGGCACCTGAAGCCCCCTTTCCCGCACGTAGACCGGGTTGATGTCGACCTCCCGGTCCTGGTGAGCAACGTTCACTTGCTTGTGCAGCGCCACCGTCGGCTCCCTCGGTAAGGTAATGGGCACTGGTGTACCGGCACAGCAGGAAGCCTTCGTCCTCCAGCAGGTGCCCGAGCATGAGCGGCAGTCCCCCGGGAACCAGCTCACCGCCGTCGACGATCCGGCCCGGTCCCGGCCCGGCCAGCAGCGGGCTGACGGTCAGGCACAGCTCATCGAGCAGCCCGCTGGCGGCCAGCTGCCCGAGCAGGTGCGGGCCGCCCTCGGTGAGCACACGCTGGTAACCGCGGGCGGCCAGGCCGGCCAGCGCGGTCTTCAGGTCGATGTGCGCCGCGCCCGCGACGATCACGTCCGCGTGCGCGGCCACCGCGGCCCGCCGCTGCTCGGGGGCTTGCTCGCTGGTGATGACGATCGTGCGCGCGTCCGGCGATGCGGCGGTGAACAGCTCCAGCCGCGGGTCCAGGTCGAGGCGCCCGGAGATGACCGCGATCGGGGGCGTGGCGGTGCGCCCCGCCCGCAGCTCCGGCCTGGTCGCTGACGGACGGGCCGGGCGGTAGTGCTCGGCCCGGGCCGTCCCCGCGCCGACCAGGACGACGTCGGCGAGGCTGCGCAGGATGCCGAAGATCTGCCGGTCGGCGGCGCCTGACAGGCCCCCGGACTGGCCGTTGACCGACGCGGCCCCGTCCACGCTGGCCACCATGTTCGCGCGCACCCACGGGCGCCTGACCAGGCTGACCGGGGGATAGGCGTAGAGCTCGGCCAGCCGCCCGGCATCGGCGTCGCCGGGCCCGCAAGCCGCGGGAAACAGCTGCCGCACGTCAGCCCCGGCCGCCGGGACAGCGCAGTACCATCACCGCGCGCCCGGCCACCTTGGCGTGCGCTCTCGCGGTCAGCAGCGGCAGCTCACCGTGCAGGACGGGCACCCGGGGGCCGCACGTGTCGATCACGATCTGCCACTCGCGCCCGAACCTCACCCCCGGCAGCGTGAACGAGACCGCCTCGGCGTCCGCGTTGAACAACAGCAGGAACCGGTCGTCGGTGATGCGCTCACCGCGCGGATCGGGCTCGCTGATCGCGTCGCCGTTGAGGAAGACGGCCAGCGACTTGGCGTCATGGGCGTGCCAGTAGCTGTCGGTGACCTCCTTGCCGTCCGGGGTCAGCCGAACGATGTCGCCCGGCCCGCCGGATGAGCCCGCACCGGGCTGGCGCCCGCGGAAGAACCGGCGCCGCCGGAACACGGGATGATCGCGGCGCAGCGCCGACAGTGCGCGGGTGAAGTCCACCAGGTCCCGCTCGCTGTCCATCCGGGGCCAGTCCACCCAGGAGATCTCGTTGTCCTGGCAGTAGGCGTTGTTGTTGCCGCCCTGGGTGCGGCCCATCTCGTCCCCGGCGAGCATCATGGGGACGCCCTGGGCGAAGAAGAGCGTGGTGAGGACGTTCCGCTGCTGCCGGGCCCGCAGCTCGTTGATCTCCGGGTCGTCCGTCGGGCCCTCGGCGCCGCAGTTCCAGGACCGGTTGTCGTCGGTGCCGTCCCGGTTGCCCTCGCCGTTGGCCTCGTTGTGCTTGTAGTTGTAGCTGACCAGGTCATTCAGGGTGAAGCCGTCGTGGCAGGTGACGAAGTTGATCGAGGCGACCGGGCGCCGCCCGCTGGTCTCGTACAGGTCGCTGGAGCCGCTCAGCCGGGACGCGAACTCCGGCAGGGTCCCAGGCTGCCCGCGCCACATGTCGCGGATCGTGTCGCGGTATTTCCCGTTCCACTCCGTCCACAGCGGCGGGAAGTTCCCGACCTGGTAGCCGCCCTCGCCGACGTCCCAGGGCTCGGCGATCAGCTTCACCTGCGAGACCACGGGGTCCTGCTGCACGAGGTCGAAGAACGTGGACAGCCGGTCGACGTCGTGCAGCTCACGGGCCAGCGCGGAGGCGAGGTCGAACCGGAACCCGTCGACGTGCATCTCCAGGATCCAGTAGCGGAGCGAGTCCATGATCAGCTGCAGGGAGTGCGGGTGCCGCACGTTCAGGCTGTTGCCGCAGCCCGTGTAGTCGATGTAACGCGACTTGTCCCCCTCGTCCAGCCGGTAATAGGAGGCGTTGTCGATGCCGCGGAAGCACAGCGTCGGGCCCATGTCGTTGCCCTCGGCGGTGTGGTTGTAAACCACGTCGAGGATGACCTCGATCCCGGCGTCGTGCAGCGTCTTGACCATCGTCTTGAACTCGCCCACCTGCTCCCCGAGCGGGCCGGAGGAGGAGTACCGGTTATGCGGGGCCAGGAAGCCGATCGTGTTGTAGCCCCAGTAGTTCGTCAGCCCGCGCGCCACCAGTGCCTGCTCCGGCACGAACTGGTGCACCGGCATCAGCTCGACCGCGGTGACACCGAGCCGCTGCAGATGCTCGGTGATCGCGGGGTGGGCGAGGCCGGCGTAGGTGCCGCGCTGCGCGGGCGGGACGTCCGGGTGCCGCAGCGTCAGCCCGCGGACGTGCGCCTCGTAGATCAGCGTCTCGTGGTAGGGCGTACGCGGCGGCCGGTCGTTGGCCCAGTCGAAGAAGGGGTTGATGACCACGTTCTTCGGCATGCAGGGCGCGCTGTCGGTGACGTTCCGGACCCGCGGATCGTCGTGACGGTACGAGAACAGCGACTCGTCCCAGGTGATGCGGCCCTGCATGGCTTTGGCGTAGGGGTCCAGCAGCAGCTTGGACGGATCACACCGCAGCCCGGCGCCCGGGTCGTAGGGGCCGTACACGCGGTATCCGTACCGCTGTCCCGGCCCGACGCCCGGCAGGTAGGCGTGCCAGACGAATCCGTCGGCCTCGGTCAGCTGGACCCTGGTCTCGGAATGGGGGGTGTCCGCCTCCGTGCCGTCGCCAGCGAAAAGGCAAAGTTCGAACGCCGTCCGCGACCTCGGAGAACAAGGCGAAGTTCGTGCCCCATCCGTCCCAGGTGGCACCTAGGGGGTACGGCGCACCGGGCCAGAAATGCATCCGCCTCCTTCGCGTCGCACCCCGGGCGTATGTGGCCGCGGGCCGTTGGTTATCTAACTACCCGCGTAAGGCTACCGGTGCACTCCGGCTCGTGACGATCTGCAGGCGATTGCCGCATCATGTCGTGGCCGCTGACGTCCGGGGGATACCCCGCCGTCGCCAGTTCATACCGCGGCGGCGGCACCGTCCGCGAGCGACTCGGCGTAGCGGCCGAGCACCACGTCGGCGATCTGGGGCGCGGCCCCGAGCACCCCGGAGACCGCCGTCGCGCCCGCGGCGAGGCATTCACCGCGGACCTGATCGGCGAAGATCCCGGGGGAGAGGAGATAGCTGGCGACGAGGACCCGCCGGGCCCCGGCGCGCCGCGCCGCGGCCACCGCTTCCGGCGGGGTCGGCGACGCCGCGGAGGCGTACGCGGGCAGGACCGCACGCCAGCCCCGGGCGGACCGCCATCGTGCGGCCAGGTCGGTGATCACGGCGTTCGCGGCGGGGTCGCTGGAACCGGCCGCGGCCAGCACCACGGCGGTGTCATCCGGCGCGAACGCACCACCGGCCGCGTCCCGTGCGCCCGCGTCCCGTGCGCCCGCGTCCCGTGTGCCCGCGCCCCGTGTGCCCGCGCCCCGTGCGCCCGCGCCCCGTGCGCCCGCGCCCCGTGCGCCCGCGTCCGGTTCGCCCAGCGCCTCGGCCAGCCGCCGGTCCAGCGCACGCAGCAGCAGCGGGTGCGGCCCCAGCGGACGGCCGTAGGCGATGTCGAGCCGGGGCTGCGCGCTGCGCGCTGCGTGCAGCACCTTCGGGATGTCGGTCTTGCTGTGGTAGGCGGCCGTCAGCAGCAGGGGCAGCACGACGGCCGCCCCGCCCACCGTGTCCAGCGTCTCCAGCGCCTGGCGCAGCGTGGGTGCCGCGTGCCCGAGGTAGGCGGCCCGCACGTTGAGGCCCGGATAGCCGGCCTGCGCCGCGCGCCGGCGCACCAGGTCCAGCAGCGCCCCGACGGTGGCTGCCGCGCGCGGATCCGTGCTCCCGTGCGCCACCGCCACCAGCGCCGGCGCCCCCGCCCGCGAGGGCACCCCGGCCGGGGCGCTCAGAGGTGAATGCCGCACTCGGTTTTCCCGGTCCCGGCCCACCGCCCGCTGCGCGGATTGTCGCCCGGAGCCACCTGGCGCGTGCAGGTCGCGCAGCCGATCGATGGGTAGCCGTCATACACCAGCGGGTTGACCAGGATGCCGTTGCCGGCGATGTAGTCGTCGACCTGCTTCTGGGACCATCCGGCGATCGGGTTGACCTTGACCATCTCGCGGCGGCCGTCCCACTCCACCACGCGGGCGTCGCGGCGCTCCACGGTCTCGTCGCGGCGCACGCCGGTGATCCAGGCGTCGTAGCGGCTGAGCGCCCGCTCCAGCGGCTCCACCTTGCGCAGGTAGCAGCACAGGTCCGGATTGCGCCCGTAGAGCCGCGGGCCCAGCTCCGCGTCCTGCTCCGCCACCGTGCGGGACGGCGTGACGTTGATCAGGTTGACCGGGTAGACGGCGGACACCGCGTCCCGGGTGCCGACGGTCTCGGCGAAGTGATAGCCGGTGTCGAGGAAGACCACGTCGACGCCGGGCGCGACGGCCGATGCCATATGGATGATCACCGCATCGGTCATCGACGACGTGACACAGATGCGCTCCCCGAACGTCTGGGTCGCCCAGCGGAGAATGTCGTCGGCGGACGCATCGGCCAGGTCCTCGGCGGCACGCGCGACGATCTGCTCCATACGGTGCGGTTCCTCCTGGGCAACGGCTTCATCGACCACGGGCTCACTGGTAATTGTTGCCACGGAACTCACAAGGCTGCTCCTATTCCGGCGAAACGTAGCTGGAAGCTGCGGGTGCAGCTACGGCAGTGCCAATCCCCATCGGCTGCTCCCTGCGGCTCGAGGTCTTCTTCTCCGCAGTACGGGCAGTAAAAGGGCACGGCCCGGCCCGTGTGGCTGGTCATGACAGATCCGCGTCGCTCGCGCGCCCAGCCCACTGCGCGAACGTCTCGCCGTGCTCCTTGCCGGCCGCAAAGCGGCTGAGAACCCGTTCCACGTAGTCGGGAAGATCATCGGTCGTCGTCTTCAGGCCCCTGACCTTCCGCCCGAAACCGGACGCCGACCCGTCGCCGCCGGCCAGGCTGCCACCCAGGTGAATCTGGAACCCCTCCACCTGCCGGCCGTCCGGCCCGGTGACGAGCGAGCCCTTCAGCCCGATGTCGGCGGTCTGGATGCGGGCACAGGAGTTCGGGCAGCCGTTCACGTTGATGGTGACCGGGTCGGCGAAGTCCGGCAGCCGCCGCTCCAGCTCGCTGATCAGGTCCATGGCCCGCTGCTTGGTTTCCACGATCGCCAGCTTGCAGAACTCGATGCCGGTGCACGCCATCGTGTGCCGCCGGAAGGCGCTCGGGTTCACCTGCAGGTCAGCGGCCTCCAGGTCGGCGACGAGGCCGCCGGCGCGGTCCGCGGGCACGTCCAGGATGACCATCTTCTGCTCGGTAGTGGTCCGGATGCGGCCGCTTCCGTACCGGGCGGCCAGATCGGCGACGGCGTCCAGGGCGCCGGCGTTCAGCCGGCCGACGCGGGGGGCGAACCCGACGTAGCTCGCGCCGTCGCGCTGCGGGTGCACGCCGACGTGGTCCCGGACACCCCCGCGCGGCGCGCCCGGCGGCGGGCCGTCCGGGAGCGCGTACCCCAGGTACTCCTTCTCCAGGACCTCACGGAACCGCTCCGGTCCCCAGTCGGCGACCAGGAACTTTATCCGGGCCCGGTGCCGGAGCCGCCGGTAGCCGTAGTCACGGAACACCGCGACGACGCCCGCCCACACCTCGGCCACCTGGCCGGGCCGCACGAACGCGCCCAGGCGCTTGCCGATCATCGGGTTGGTGGACAGGCCGCCGCCGACCCACAGGTCGTAGCCGGGCTCCCCGCTAGGCGAAAGCACGCCGGCGAAGGCCACGTCGTTGATCTCATGCACGGTGCACTGGGCCGGGCAGCCGCTCATCACCGACTTGAACTTGCGCGGCAGGTTGGAAAAGGCCGCGTCGCCGATGTAGCGGCGCTGGACCTCCTCGATCTGCGGCGTCGCGTCGATGATCTCGCCGGCGTCGATCCCGGCCAGCGGGCAGCCCAGAATGACCCGCGGGGTGTCACCGCAGGCTTCCGTGGTCGACAGCCCGACCGACTCCAGCGCGTCCCAGATGGCCGGGACGCTCTCGATCTCGATCCAGTGCAGCTGGATGTTCTGCCGGTCGGTGACGTCGGCGGTGCCGCGGGCGTACCGGCGGGAGATGCCGGCGATCACCCGGAGCTGCTCGCTGGTGAGCTGACCGCCATCGATCCGGACCCGGAGCATGAAGTAACGGTCGTCCAGCTCTTCGGGCTCCAGGACCGCGGTCTTGCCGCCGTCGATGCCCGGCTTGCGCTGCGTATACAGGCCGAACCAGCGGAACCGCCCGCGCAGGTCGGCGGGATCGATGGAGTCGAATCCCCGCTTGGAGTAAATGTCGATGATCCGCTGGCGGACGTTCAGCCCGTCGTCGTTCTTCTTGTTTTCCTCGTTCTTGTTGAGCGGCTCGCGGTATCCGAGCGCCCACTGACCTTCGCCGCGCGCGCGACGGGGGGTGCGCTTAGCGGTGCTCGGTGGCATACAGCTGGTGTCCTTCGGCTCTCAGGAGCGCCTGCGCGGGCCGGAGGCGGGGGGTGCCGGAGAAGCACGCCCCTCCCGGGACTGGCCTGGCTCACCGCTGGCCGGCCCGGTACGGCCGGTTGCGGTAACTCAGTCCGGGATGCACGCCCGGTTTCCGCGACACGCGCCCGGTTTACGTCACGGGCAATCGGTCAGCGGGCGTGCAGACAGATGGCGCTGCGGACGCGAAGCAGGTCGACATGCCTGCGTTCGACGAGCAAGGGGTCCGCGGCGCTCACACCAATAGCATCACACGCGCCTGCGCCGCCTGTCCATGCGGCACCGGATATCCTGGCCGCGGCCTGGGTCGCACGTTCGTGTGACGTCACGCAGCCAGGAACGCGCCGATTGGCCCGGGTTATTCCGCTCCGGCCGCCGGGCCCGTGATTTCCCTTCCCTGAGGCATTCCCGGGCCGGTCAGCCCTGGTGAATCCAGCCCATCGGCGGCTCGGTCTCGCGGGGCGGAAGGTGCTGACAATCACACCAGGTGCCGCCGGGGCAGTCCTCGTGGTGGCGCTCCCGGCACGGAACGCAGATCATGCGGATATCTTCTCGTATCTTCTCGCTTCTTCCCCGCGTGGACAGGAATCCGGGTGATCCCATGAAGGGGGCAACGCATCGCCGCGTAGCGCTTCCGTTTCCGGACCGTCACGGAGCCGGGCGGCTGCTCGGGGCCTGGCTCCGGGACAACCTCGCCGAGGGCGCCGGGCTCCCGGATGCCCGCCCGGGCCTTCCCGCGCTGGTCCTGGCCCTGCCCCGCGGCGGTGTCGCCGTGGGCGCCGAGGTGGCCCGCATCCTGAGGGCGCCTCTTGATGTGCTGGTCACACGCAAGATCGGTTACCCGCGGCAGCCCGAACTTGGGCTCGGGGCAATCGCCGAAGGCGGCGAGCCCGTCTACGACCACGGGCTGCTGGCCGCGATCGGTCTCGAACCGGCTGATCTGCTGGCCACGGCTGAACGGGAACGCGCGGAGCTCGCCCGGCGCGTGCGTGTGTACCGGGGCGGGCAGCCACCCCCGGACGTCACCGGCCACCTGGTCGTGCTCGTCGACGACGGCCTGGCCACCGGCGTGACCGCGAGGGCGGCGCTGCGGGCCCTCCGCGCCCAGGGCGCCGGCCGCATCATCCTGGCCGTTCCGGTCGCGCCCCCGGCGGCGGCCACCCAGATGAAGCGGGAGGCGGACGAGGTGGTGGTACTGGCCAGCCCGGCGGGCTTCCGGTCGGTCGGGGAGTGGTACATGTCCTTCGGCCAGCTCACCGACGCCGCTGTGCTGTCACTGCTCGCCCAGGCCCGGGCCACATGATGAAGTCCCCGCCGCGGCCCAGAGGGCGCGGCGGGGACTGCTGGCAGCCGGAATCGCTGAGCTGGAGGGTGGCCGGGCCATCAGGCGGCGTTGGCGCGGCGCATCCGGCGCCGCCGCTCGGCCGCGCGCTCTTCCTCGTTCAGGCCACCCCAGACGCCGTACTTCTCCGGCCGGGACAGCGCGTAATTGAGGCACTCCACCCGGACCGGGCAATCGGCGCACACCGCCTTGGCCTTGCGCTCCCGGATCTCACGCTCCGGCTGGCGCTCACCGTCGGGGCCGAAGAAGAGGATAAGATCCTCCTCACGGCACGCAGCAGCATCCTGCCAGCCCCAGTTGGGCCGGGGAAGCACAGCTGACTGCCGACGCACCTGAGACATGGGACCAATCACCTCTAATTGTTTCCTAGACTTAGCTGCAGGACATCGTTAGTACCAGTTCGTTTAGCCTGGCTCGTGGACACGCGGACAGGCCGTGCAGCGCGCGGCCACCCGCCCGACGATTGATGCAACGCGTACTATCGCCGTTCTGTTCCCGTGGGCGCAGCGCATCCCCGTGCCGGAAACAACGGCGTTACTAGACGGCGCAATCTTCTGCCGAACGGCTAGCGCGAGCGTCACGGTCCGTGCCCGATCTCTCGTGACGCAGGCGTGAACGAGCCCGGCGACAATCATGCCACCATTGATCTCGTCCGCGCAGCCGGGGGCGGTAATTAACGCCGTCTCGTGACAAGCAGTCTTTTCCGGCTGCACCAAGTCCGGCTGCACCAAGTCGCGTAACGAACTGGACAAAGGCAGTGCCGCACGCCACCATGGGCTCCATGTCAGCGTCCGACGCAGCACCTCTGCCCCGGCTCGGCGAAGTCTTCTTCGATGTACGCGGCAGCTCCCGCAGCATGCGTCTCAGCTGGTACTCCGACACCGGCGTGGCGGTATTCAGCATCTGGCAGGGGGGCACCTGCACGGGAACGTTCCGGCTGCCCATCGACGACCTGCCGCGTATGGTGGAGGCCCTGCAGCGCGGGCCACGCGGAGGCGCCCTGCCGGCAGTTGACTCGCGTGACCTCAGCGGCGAAGGGCAGCGCCGCGGCATCGCCGGGGCCCAGATCGCCGGGGCCCAGATCGCCGGGGCCCAGATCGCCGGGGCCCAGACCGCCGGGGCCCAGACCGCCGGGGCCCAGACCGACGCGATGCCCGCGGTGGCCAGCTTCCCCGATTACGCGACGGGCCAGCACATCGCCCCCGGGACGGGCGAATTCCGGTCGGTGGGCGCGGACGGCCCCTCCTACCGGGACGACGCGCGGGGCCCGCAGGGCCCGGGCTCTGGGCCGGGCGGCTACCCCGCCTACCGTGACCGTGAGCGCGGCCAGGACAGCGCGGATGCCTCGTTCCCCGGCTACACCGATGACGGGCCGCCCGTCTACCGCGACTTCAGCCCGCCGCCGGCCTACCGGGACGACCCCCTTGGGGGCACGAGCTACCGGGACGACCCGCTCGGCTCGGGCGGCTACCGCGACGAGTCCCTGCCCGGTCACCGTGACAGCACCCCCACCTACCGGGATGACGCGCGGGGCCCGCGGGGGCCGGGCCCTGGGTCGGGCTCGGGCGGCTACCCCGCCTACCGTGAGCGTGAGCGCGGCCAGGACAGCGCGGGTGCCTCGTTCCCCGGCTACACCGATGACGGGCCGCCCGTCTACCGCGACATCAGCCCGCCGCCGGCCTACCCGGACGACCCCCCCGGGGCTTCCGCCTACCGGGACGACCCGCGGGGGGCCGGCTACCGCGGTGAGCGGCCGCCGTCCTACCGGGAGGACCGGTACCCGCCGTCCTACCGGGACGAGCCCGCTTCGTATCCCGGGGAGGCCCGGGGTCCGCGGTACGCCGCCGACCCGTTGCAGCCGGTGAATCCGGCGGACTCCCGCGAGCGCGGTTACCTGGACGGCGTGCGGACTAGTTCGCACCCCTACGGCCCGCCGCTGGACCGCCAGGAACCGCGAGCGCCCCGTGGCCGTTCCTGACCCATCCCGGACGGGTCCGGTTCCGGCTGGTACGCCCTGACCCCTTCCCGGGGCGGCCCGTTTCCCGCTGGTACGCGTGGACACGCCCGTTCGGCTGGATTCGCAGGTCCCGGCCCGGGCCGGGAAATCCGGGAAAAATCGCCAGCGCGGGAACAGTGGAGCCGAGGGCCGCGTTCCTAGTATTCGGCCGGTGCGGCTGAGTGCCCCGGGCCGCATCCAAAATAGCCTTCGCGGAATACCGCTCGGCTGGAACCGCGTTGTGCCGCTCGCCGAGGAGGCGACCTCCGCACCGGCCCCTCAGGCCTTGGGCCCAGCAGCTCGCGACCGACGTTTGCGAGCCGCTGGGCCTTTCGGCTGCTAGCCGCGAGACGCCTCCCCGGACCCCGTGCGGCGGAACCCAAGAGGCCCACCCGGAGCCGGGGAGCCTGTCTCGCGGCGCTGGGGGCTGCGGGGACTGGCGCCGGCCCGCGGCAGCGACGGCCCGGGTGGCGGGGACGTCAGACGCGGGGCCCAGGGTGGCGGGGACGTCAGACGTGGGTGCCGGTGCCGGGGGGACGGGTGGCCGGGTTGTCACTATCGGGCACGGACGGTGGGGCGGGTTTCTCCCGCTGGCGCGGGATGGGGCCGACCGCCGCGGCCAGGACCTGGGAGTTCGGCACGCACATGATGGTGTCGCCGGTGTCCAGCCGGATGTAGGTGATGCCGATCTCGGTGACGGTGCCCTGGAGCTGGCCGCCGAGCGCTCCCGCGCGGAGCTGGATGGGGTCGCCGACCCGGAAGGGCCGGGACAGCAGCAGGACCATCCCGGCGAAGATGTTCGACAGCGACTGCTGGGCCGCGATGCCGAGGAGCACGCTGGTGAGCGCCGTGCCGACCAGGAGCTGGCCGACGGCGACCCCGAACAGATGCAAGGTGATGAACACGGTGACGATGAGGCCCACCAGCAGCAGCGCGTACCGGATCACCGCCGCATGCGCCGACCCGAGCCGGGGCTCGAAGAAGGCCCGGGTCTTGGCCGAGATGCCGAGCACCGCCACGATCGCCAGCGCGCAGAAGACGACGGCCAGCGCGTACCCGATGGCGTGGGTGTACTTGATGTCATGGTCGACGTACGGCCCGAAAATCGACGCCGAGTGGAGCGACACCTGGGACGCGGCGATCGCGAGGACGAGCGCGATCGTCTCCTTCCACGGCCGGGTCTTCTCCTTGACCCGGGCCACCTGGGCGCTCAGTTCCCTCAGGTCGTGCGCCTGCTGCTCTTCCTCATCCACCCCCTGCTTCCCTCCTTCGCACCGCGGGGCAGCAACTGTCCCGCCTACGGTATCGGCAGGGCGGGGAGGGACGCAGCAGCCCAGGCCCGGAACAGCAAGGCAGGCCCGGAACAGCACGCCGGGCTCGGGATATGCGACTGGTCCCGGAGATCTGCGTCTCCGGGACCAGTCGCCTGGCTGAACAGGCCGGCTGAGCGGGGTCAGCTGATGAGGGGCCCGCCGACCGGCATCCTGAGCCGGCCCGGGAGCCCGTTGGCCACGCCGGCCGCCGAGGTGTACCAGGCGACGAGCGCGGTGAGGACGCCGACGTAACCGCCGGCCTTGATCGTGGTCGAGTTGCCGGTAAAGAAGCCGATGAACAGCAGGATCTCGGTGGCCTCCAGGGTGAGGAACACCCCGAACACGGCCACGGTGACCTGGGTGCTCGTCAGCAGCATGTACGTGTTGAAGATAGCGAACGCCAGCAGGATCCAGCCGAGGTCCTTGACGGCTTGCGCCGCGTAAAGGAGCCTGAGTACCCCGAGCGGAGGTGCGGCACGCTGGACCAGAACGACCCACAGCCCGAGGCCGAGCCAGAAGCCGCCGTAGCTCGAGAATGCGGTGGCGCCGAAGACATTCTTGTTGCGGAATTCCCACATGCCGGCGAGCACCTGGACGGCGCCGCCGTAGGCGAAGGCGTAACCCAGCCAGGCAGTTCCGGTCGCTTTGGTCATCCAGCCCGCGTTGGCGGCGGACAGCAGAAATGTGGTGAGGGCGAAAGCGGCCAGGCCGAGGGGGGCCGGGTCGGCGATAGGTGACACTGCGGCGGACGTGGCTTCCGCCGACGCCGCGCGCTCACCACCCCCGGTGATGCGATCGTCGTTGACGCTCACGGTGATCCTCCTGTGAAGGAAGGCATGTTCTGCTCGCGTCGAGCGCAAGACGGCCATGCCGTGTTCCTTTTATCGTTCACATCTGGATCAGCAGAACCAGATGGAAGATCTCCAGTGAGCGTAACCCTCTGGACCCCCGTTCGCGATACCCTGAGGGCGTGTTTTCCAGCTATACCGTTAACGCGCCGTTAAGCGGTTAAGGGAGCGGGTTTCCGCGAGCGGCGCGGGGCCGCCGCCCGGCGGGCCTGCCGCACCGCCGGGGCGCGGGCCGACGCGGCTGTGCGCAGCGAGTATGCTGAACTGTTACCAGGGCTAGGCCACGGGAAGGCCCGGATATGACAGCAGACGGCGGGATTCGCGCTTCCGACCACGACCGGGAAAGTGCCGTGGAGGTGCTCCGGGATGCGTACACGGCCGGCCGCCTGAACCTGGACGAGTTCGACGAGCGGACCACCGCCGCGTACGCGGCCAAGACCTGGGCCGACCTGCGCGAGCTGACGTCCGATCTGCCCGCCGAGCCCACCCTGGGCGCCGACCTCAAGATGCCGGCGCCGAAGCCGGAAATGGTCGACGCGCCGCTGCATTACCGGTCCCAGCGGCCGCCGTTCATCCCGCTGCTGCCGATCGCCCTGGTCTGGCTGGTCGTCGCGGCTGCCGCGCACGCGTCCGCCGTGGTCATCCCGATCGTGCTGCTGTGCCTGCTGTCGGTGCGGATGGCCGGCTGGCGGCGCAGGCGCCCGCCGAGGGACAACCCGTCCGGCCCGCCCGGCGCGCCCGGCGCGTCCGGCGCGTCCCGGCGCGCGGACGACATCATCTAGCGCTCAGGCGCCGCGGGAAAACGCCCAAACCCCGTTACGAGCGGGTCCGGGCTGATTGTGCCCGAACGTGTGCAGAAGCGCGCCTAGCCGACCGAAGAACGTAAACCGCGGTACCGTGATGCAGGTGCGCAAGACACTCAGAGTTCTCTGGCTACTATCTGAGAATCGAACCTGCCTACGGCTGCTGGCCGGAAAAATCTAGTAGCGTCGGTGTCTGGACGGCTAATGCCGGAGCCTGCGGGAATGGCGTGCCGTAACGGAGCGTGCGGGCTCGCCGGGAAGGCGCGCGTTGCATCGGCGTACGCGGCTCAGTGCCTAGGAATTCGGGGGACCTGGTGGCTGATGTAACCGCTGGAGGCGAACGCGCGGGCGGCGCGGGCGCGTCGGCGGACACAGCTTCGCTGAACCCGGGGCCCGCCGGGCCCGCCGGGGACGCGCAGGCAGGCCCGGCCACGCCTGGGGAAACAACAGAAGAAGCCACCGAACGGACCCGCCGCCAGGTCAGCCGGCTGCTGGGCGCCCACTGGCCCTTCGTCATCGTGATCGCGGCCGCCGCGGCCCTGCGCGGCGTGATCATGCTGGGCTACCAGCCCATCCTGTGGTACAGCGACTCATACAACTACATCGCCGATGCGGTCGCGAAGGCTCCCGATATTGTCCGTTCAGACGGCTATCCGCTCTTCCTCTATATTCTGCTGCCTTTCCATAGCCTCACCCTGATCGCCGCCCTGCAGGCTCTCATGGGCCTGGCCATAGGCACCGCCATCTACGCGGTGCTGCGGCGGCGCGGGCTGCCGTGCTGGGGGGCGGCGCTGCCCGCCCTGCCCGTGCTCTTCGACGTGTACGAGATGCAGATCGAGCACATGGTCATGTCCGACGTGCTGTTCATCTTCCTCGTCACCGTGGCCCTGGCCGCGCTGTGCTGGTTCGACCGGCCGCCGGTCCTGCTGTGCGCGGCCGCGGGGCTGGTGATCGGGTACGCGGGCGTCGTCCGGTCGGTGGGGGAGCCGCTGCTGGCCGTGCTGGTGGCCGGCCTGCTGCTGCGGCGAGTGGACTGGAAGCGTGCGGCGGTGCTGCTGGTGGCGGGCGTGCTGCCGATCGCCGGCTACATGGTCTGGTACCACGGCTTTTACGGGCAGTATGCCCTGGACACCTCCAACGGCACCTTCCTCTACAGCCGGGTGAGCAGCTTCGCCGAATGCTCCAAGATGACCCTGCCGGCCAGCCTGAAGGTCCTGTGCGACCCCAGACCGCTTGCGCAGCGCCCCAGCTCGCAGGAATACCTGTGGTCGGTCGACACGCCGCTGTACCAGGTGAGCCACGGGAACCAGTTCTCGCCGGCCGCCGACGCCATGGCGGGCACGTTCGCCCGGGACGCCATCGAGTCACAGCCGCTGGCGTACGCCAGGGCCGTGCTGAAAGACACCGCGCACAGTTTCAGCTGGGACCGCACCCAGTCGGACCTGACCGGTTCCGGGCCGTCTTTCCAGTTCGAGCCGGTGGTCGCGCCGGTGACGGCCAATAAGACCCTGTGGTGGGTGATGTACTACCCGCAGACCAAGTCCGCGCTGCTGCGCTTCGCCGGCCCGAGCCTGGGCCAGCCCACGGTCACCAAGCCGTTCTCCGGCTTCATCCAGGCTTACCAGAGGGTCTTCTACCTGCGGGGCACGATGCTGGGGGTCATCCTGCTGCTCGGCGCGGCGGGGATCATCGCGCGCTGGCGGCGGTGGGGCGGCCTGGCCCTGCTGCCGTGGGCCGTCGCCGCGCTGCTCCTCATCCTGCCGCCGCTGACGGCAGGCTTCAGCTACCGGTACGTGAGCGCGGCGGTGCCGGTGGCGTGCCTCGCCGCCGGGCTGGCCCTGTCGCGAGAGCCCCGCGGCTCGCGGAAGGCCGCCCGGGGCCCGGACGGCCGCGGACTAACCCGGCCGGCGATTTTACCGCCGCCGCGCGGGGCGGCTCAGTAACCGGGCGGCCCGGCTAAGTGAGCGGCGGGGCGGCCGATCCCGGCCGGCACCTGCGAGGCCGCCTCCGCGTCGAGCAGGAACAGCGTGCGCTGCCGCCCGCGGGCGCCCGCGGCCGGGACCTGCACGGGGCCGGCGTCGGACAGGGCCAGTGCGACCGCGCCGGCCTTCTCCCGGCCGGCGGCCAGGGTCCAGATCTCCCGGGCGGCGTTGATCGACGGCAGCGTCAGCGACAGCCGCATCGGCGGCGGTTTCGGCGCTCCGCGCACCGCGACCACCGGCCGGTCGTCGTACAGCGCCGGCATGCCCGGGAACAGCGACGCGATGTGGCCCTCGGGACCGATGCCCAGCAGCAGGATGTCGAAGGAGGGCACGGGGCCGTGATCTTCCGGCCTGGTCGCTTCGCGGAGCCACGTCGCGTAGCGGGCGGCCGCCGCCTCCGGGTCGTCACCGTCCGGGCCGTCGGACGGCGACATGGGGTGGACCCGGGCCGGATCGACGTCGACGTGATCGAGGAGGGCGGCGCGCGCGCCGGTCTCGTTCCGCTCCGTGTCCCCGTACGGCAGGAAACGCTCGTCACCCCACCAGATGTCCACGTGCCGCCAGTCCACCGCGTCGCGGGCCGGGGCGGCCGCGAGCTCCGTGAGCACGGCGGTGCCGATCCCGCCGCCGGTGAGCACCAGCGAGGCGGTGCCGTGGGCCGCGGCCGCGTCCACCAGCCGGGTGACCAGCCGTGCCGCGACCGCCTTGGCCAGCAGCTGGGCATCGCGGTGCACGATGACTTCCGGAGCGCTCATTGGCCCGCGATCTCCTGGTCCGCCTCCACGCCCGTCTCGCCCTCGTTGGCGTCCATGGCCGCCGTGGCGGCCGCGTCGGCCACGCCCGGCTCCGGCGCGTTCTTCTCGACCGACTCCGCGAGGCGCTGCTCCGCCGCCTCCTGTGCTGCCTCCTGCGCCGGGCGGCCGGGGGCCGCCTGCAGCGGGGTGACCGAGCCGGCCAGCGTGAACGTGCCGGCCTCGTCGCCGTCGATCCGCGCCTCGCTGAACAGCCAGGCCAGAGACTCCGCGTAGACGTCGTTGGGGTCAAGCCGGCGCAGTTCCTCGGCGAGCAGTTCGGCCTGCTCGCGGCGGTGCAGGGCGACCCGCCGGTCCGGCTCACCGGTCTTCGACAGCGTGGCGGTCCGGCCGTCGTGGCGGGAAATGCTGATCTGGCCGTTCCTGGTCTCGAACCGGACGTCGGTGATGCCCGGGCCCCCGGACACGGCGCGCCGCACCGGGATGTCCAGCCGCAGCGCGAGCCAGGCCGCGAGTATGTCGCCGCTCGGGTTGTCCCGTTCGGCGAGCACCTCCGCCCGCGTGACGGCCGGGTGCGGCACGTCGAACGTGGCCGCGATCAGCGTGCGCCACGGGGTGAGCCGGGTCCAGCTGAAGTCGGTATCCCCCGGCCGGTAGGCCTTCTCCAGCCCGGCCAGCACCGCCGGGACGTCGTCCCCCGCCGCGGAGTCGGTCACCCGGCGCTGGGCCAGGGTCCCGAGCGGGCTCTGCGACGGCATGTCCGGCGCCTGCCCGGGCCACCAGGTCACCACTGGCACGTCTGGCACGAGCAGGGGCGCGAGCACCGAGTCGGCGTGCTGCCCGACCGGGCCGTACATCCGCAGCAGGATCGTCTCACCGGGGCCCGTTTCGCCGACCCGGATCTCCGCGTCGAGACGTGACTCGGCGTTCGGGCGGCGGGTGATTACGCCGAGCACCCGGCACGGATGCTCGCGTCCCGCCTGGTTCGCGGAGCGCATCGCGTCGTACTGCGCGGCCTCGCTGGTCTCCACGATCAGCGTGAGCACCATGCCCAGCGCGGCGCCGCCGAGACGGCGCCGCGCCTCGGTCAGGGCCTCGTAGATCGCGCTCGTGCTGGTGTCCGTCAGGTCGATCGTCATCGTTGTCCCTCTCCCGTCGGCTCCGGTCGTGCCGGCTGCGGCTGGCGGGCGGGCGGCTAGAGCCGTCGCCAGGTACGGCCGTCGCGGGCCATCAGCGCGTCCGCGGAGGCGGGCCCGGAGGTGCCCGCGGGGTACGGATCAGGCTTGGTGTATTCCGCCCAGAATTCCTCGATCGGATCGAGGATGCGCCACGACAGCTCGACCTCTTCCTGCCGGGGGAACAGCGGCGGGTCGCCGATGAGCACGTCGAGCAGCAGCCTTTCGTACGCCTCGGGGCTGGACTCGGTGAAGGATTCCCCGTAGGCGAAGTCCATGTTCACGTCGCGGACTTCCATGGCCGAGCCGGGCACCTTGGAGCCGAACCGCACCGTTATGCCCTCGTCCGGCTGCACCCGGATCACCAGCGCGTTCTGCCCGAGTTCCTTGGTGTCGGTCGCGGAGAACGGCAGGTGCGGCGCGCGCTGGAAGATCAGCGCGATCTCGGTCATCCGGCGCGGCAGCCGTTTGCCGGTTCGCAGGTAGAACGGCACGCCGCCCCACCGCCGGGTGCCCACGCCCAGCCGCACCGCGGCGTAGGTTTCGGTCCGGGAGTCCGGGGAGATCCCGTCTTCCTCCAGGTACCCGCGCACCTCCACACCGCCCTGCCAGCCCGCGGTGTACTGGCCGCGCGCGGTGCCGGTGGCCAGGTCGGACGGCAGCTCGACGGCCGACAGCACCTTCTCCTTCTCCGCGCGCAGCGAGTCGGCGTCGAAGGCGACCGGCTCCTCCATCGCGGTAAGCGCCAGCAACTGCAGCAGGTGGTTCTGGATCACGTCGCGGGCGGCGCCGATCCCGTCGTAGTAGCCCGCCCGGCCGCCGATGCCGATGTCCTCGGCCATCGAGATCTGCACGTGATCGACGTACCCGCGGTTCCAGATCGGCTCGTACATCTCGTTGGCGAAGCGCAGCGCCAGGATGTTCTGGACGGTTTCCTTGCCCAGGTAGTGGTCGATGCGGAACACCGACTCGGGCGGGAAGACCTCAGCCAGGATGTCGTTCAGCTCCCGGGCGCTCTTCAGGTCATGGCCGAACGGCTTCTCGATAACCACCCGGCGCCACGGGCGGCGGCACGCCCACGCCTGCCCCTCCGGCGGGGTGTAGGCGTCCGGGTCGGACAGCCCGGACCGCTTGAGCTGCTGCACCACGACCGGGAACGCCTTGGGCGGGATCGACAGGTAGAACGCGTAGTTTCCGCCGGTGGCGCGCTCGGCGTCCAGCTCGCGGACCGTCGCGGCCAGGTCGTCGAACGCGGCGTCGTCGGTGAACTCGCCCGGGACGAAGCGGACTCCCTCGCTGAGCTGCTGCCAGACCGTGTCCCGGAACGGGGTCCGGGCGTGCTGCTTGACCGCCTCGTAGGTGAGCTGGGCGAAGTCCTCGTCTTCCCAGTCCCGCCGGGCGAAGCCGACCAGGGAGAAGCCCGGCGGGAGCAGGCCGCGGTTGGCCAGGTCGTAGATGGCGGGCAGCAGCTTCTTGCGCGCCAGGTCGCCGGTCACGCCGAACATGACGAGCACGCAGGGCCCGGCCACCCGGGGGATGCGCCGGTCGCGCGGATCCCGCAGCGGATTCTCCAGCACCTGCGGGTCCGGTATGGCCGCGGGATTGGCCGGCGCGGGCCCGCGGCTGCCCTGGGCTGACGTCACTGACTCGGTCACGATTCTCCCGTTCGGTCGCTACCGTGGCGCCGGACGGGCGGCGTGCCGCGGCCCGCCGCCGTCCGTCGTCATGCGCTGATCACTGCTCGGCGAGCTCGCCCTTGACCGTCTCGATGAGCTCGTTCCAGGACGCGGCAAACTTCGCCACTCCCTCATCTTCCAGCACCCTGACCACGTTGTCGTAGGAGATACCCATATTCTCCAGGTCCGCGATGACCTTCCGGGACTCGTCGTAGGTGCCGTGGATCGTGTCCCCGCGCAGCTGGCCGTGGTCGGCCATGGCGTGGATGGTCGGCTCCGGCATCGTGTTGACGGTGTCCGGCGCCACCAGCTCCACCACGTACATGGTGTCGGGGAACGACGGGTCCTTTGTGCTGGTCGACGCCCACAGCGGCCGCTGCACCCGCGCGCCCTTAGCCTGCAGCGCCTTCCACCGCGGCGTCGCGATCCGCTGCTCGTACAGCTCGTAGGCCAGCCGCGCGTTGGCGATGGCGGCCTTGCCGCGCAGGGCCTTCGCCTCGTCCGTGCCGAGCTTGTCCAGCCGCTTGTCGACCTCGGTGTCGACCCGGCTGACGAAGAACGACGCGACCGACGCGATGCCGGACAGGTCGCGGCCGGCTTCGGCCGCCTTCTCCAGGCCGGCCATGTAGGCGTCGATGACCGCGTTGTAGCGCTCCAGGGCGAAGATCAGGGTCACGTTGACGCTGATGCCCTCGGAGATCGCCTGCGTGATGGCCGGCAGTCCCTCCAGCGTGCCCGGGATCTTGATGAACAGGTTCGGCCGGTCGACCATCCACCACAGCGCACGCGCCTCGGCGATCGTCGGCTCGGTCTCGTTGGCCAGCCGCGGGTCCACTTCCAGGGAGACCCGGCCGTCCTGGCCGCCGGTCTCCTCGTAGACGTGCTGAAACACGTCACACGCCCAGCGGATGTCGTATGTGGTGATGGCGCGGACCGCCTCGTCGGCCGGCACCTTGCGGATCGCCAGGTCGTGGGACTGGCCGTCGTACGCCGACCCCTTGCTCAGCGCGGCCGCGAAGATCGTCGGGTTCGACGTCACGCCGATGACGTGGTCGTCGCGGATGAGCTGTTCCAGGTTCCCGGTGCGGAGCCGGTCACGGCTGATGTCATCCAGCCACACCGCCACCCCCAGGGCGGTCAGCTGAGCGAGAACGTCTTCTGACTGGGAGGTCATGACCTTTGGTTCCTTCCCTTATGCCGTTCATCCTGCTGAGGCCCTTGCCCTTCATCCTCAGGAGGCGATGTACTTCACCCTCACGGTGCGCTGGCCCGTTCCAGGGCCGTGCGCGCCACGGCGGCGACCCGCTCTGACGTGAGCCCGAACTCGGCGTACAGGCGCTGGTACGCGGCGGAGGCGCCGAAGTGCTCCACCCCGACCGACTCACCCAGGTCACCGACGTACTCTCGCCAGCCGAGCGTGATGCCTGCTTCTACCGACACCCGTGCCCGGATCCGGCTCGGCAGAACCTCTTCCCGGTAGGAGGCTTGCTGCCCGGCGAACCATTCCACGCAGGGCATGGATACCACGCGGGTCGGCGTCCCCTCGGCCTGCAGCTCGTCCCGGGCCGCCAGGGCGATCTGCACCTCACTGCCGGTGGCGATGATGATCACCTGCAGATCGCCGTCCGCCTCGGCCAGCACGTACCCGCCGCGGGCGGTGCCCTCCGCGCTGGCCAGGCCCCCTGCGCCGGCGCGGCCCGCGGAGCGCTCCAGTACCGGCATGTTCTGCCGGCTCAGGCACAGCGCGGACGGGCTGCTGTCCCGCTCCAGGATGGTCCGCCACGCCACGACTGTCTCGTTCGCGTCGCCGGGCCGGACGACCTCCAGGTTCGGGATGGCGCGCAGCGCCCACAGGTGCTCCACCGGCTGGTGCGTCGGCCCGTCCTCGCCCAGCCCGATCGAGTCGTGCGTCCACACGTACGTCACCGGCAGCTTCATCAGCGCCGCGAGCCGCACGGACCCCCGCATGTAGTCGCTGAAGACCAGGAACGTGCCGCCATACGGCCGTGTTCCCCCGTGCAGCGCGATGCCGTTGAGGATCGCGCCCATGGCGTGCTCGCGGATGCCGAAGTGCAGCGTGCGGCCGTACTTGTTCCCGGGGAACATCTTGGTCTGGTGGTCGCGCGGGATGAAGGACGGCTCGCCCTTCATGGTGGTGAGGTTGCTTTCGGCCAGGTCGGCGGATCCGCCCCACAGTTCCGGCAGCACCGGCGCGAGCGCGTTGAGCACCTCACCGGACGCCTTCCGGGTGGCCATGCCCTTCTTGCCGGCCGGGATTGTGGGCAGCGCCCCGTCCCAGCCGGTGGGCAGCTCGCGCTTGGCCAGCCGGTCGAACAGTTCCTTGCGGCTGCCGTTGGCCTTGGCCCACGCCGCGAAGGTGTCGTCCCACTCGGCGCGCGTGGCCTTGCCGCGCTCGATGACGCCGCGCGCGTGCGCGACCAGGTCGGGGGCCTCGGGGAAGGAGATGGCCGGGTCGAAGCCGAGGATCTCCTTGGTTTCCGCGACCTCCGCCGCGCCCAGGGCCGAGCCGTGCGCCGCGCCGGTGCCCTTCTTGTGCGGGGCCGGCCAGCCGATGATCGTGCGCAGGTCGATCATGGACGGCCGCCCGGTCTCGTTCTTGGCCGCGATCAGCGCGTCGTTGAGGGCCTGGACGTTCTCGGTGTAGCTGCCGTCCGGCTGCACCCAGTCGACGTGCTGCACGTGCCACCCGTAGGCCTCGTACCGCGCCGCGACGTTCTCGGACTTGGCGATCAGCGTGTCATCTTCGATGGAGATGCGGTTGTCGTCATAGATCAGGATCAGGTTGCCGAGCTCCTGGTGGGCGGCGAGGGAGGAGGCCTCGTGCGTGATGCCCTCCTCGATGTCGCCGTCGGAGGCGAACACGTACACGTGGTGGTCGAACGGGCTGGCCCCGGGCTCCCCGTCCGGGTCGAACAGGCCGCGCTCGCGCCGGGCGGCCATCGCCATGCCCACCGCGTTCCCCAGGCCCTGCCCCAGCGGGCCGGTCGTCGTCTCCACCCCGGCCGTGTGCCCGTGCTCCGGGTGGCCGGGAGTGAGGCTGCCCCAGGACCGGTACTGCTTGAGGTCCTCCAGGCTCAGCCCGTAACCGGACAGGTAGAGCTGGATGTACAGAGTCAGGCTGGAGTGCCCGCAGGACAGCACGAAACGGTCGCGCCCGGTCCACGCCGGGTCCGCGGGATCGTGCCGGAGAATCCGCTGGAAGAGCAGGTACGCGGCCGGGGCGAGGCTCATCGCCGTGCCGGGGTGCCCCGATCCCTCGTTCTGCACGGCGTCCATGGCCAGGACCCGGATCAGGTTCACGGTGCGCTCGTCGATGTCAGACCACTCGAGCTTGTTCTTCGGCTGGCTACTCACCGCTTGGTCACGGCTCCTCTCTGTTGATGAAGGCTGCGGTCACGGCACTCGCGGACGCTGCCGTGATGCCCGCTGCGCAGCCCCACCTACCCTCGTCCGGGCAGCCAAAAAGCCCCCCGCGAAACCCGGGGGCCATAACCATGGTCGAGCCTATCCCGCTGGCCGCGCCAGCCCGAGCGCGAGGGGCCTTAGCGGCCCGTCGTGACGAGGTTTTGACCGGGCCGACACCCGCCGTTCACGGCCCGCTCAGCGGAGGGCCGCGGGCCCGCTCAGCGGCGGCCCATGGGCCCCGTGACCGGGCCCAGCCGGTTTGTGGGGGGGTTCCCGGTAGGCTCTGCCGGCATGGGGACGCCCGCACCCGTCTTCGACCCAAGGGCGGTCATCGACGGCACGCCGCCCGGCCGGCCCCGGGTCGGCGTCATCATCGGGATCGTGGTGGCCGCGCTGTGCGTGATCATCGTGTTCGGCGTCGAGCTCGGCGAGAGCGTGGCGTCCGGGCACAGCACCACACCGTTCCTCGTCGCGCTGCCGCTCGCGCTGGCGCCCGTTCCGCTGCTGGTGGCGGCGGTCCTGTTCATCGACCGCCTGGAGCCGGAGCCGCGGATCAACCTGGCCTTCGGCTTCCTATGGGGCGCCGGCATCGCGGCCCTCTTCGCCGCGCTCATCAACACGGCCGGGCTGGAGTACATCACCCAGCCCGCGCTGGGCGCCTCCGCCGGGCAGTACCTCTCGGCCACCGCGGGCGCGCCGGTGGTGGAAGAGACCCTGAAGGGCCTTTTCCTCGTCTGGCTGGTCCGCTGGCGCCGCCAGGAACTCGACGGGCCGACCGACGGCATCGTCTACGCCGCGATGGTCGGGCTCGGCTTCGCGATGACCGAGAATATCGGCTACTACATCAACGCGCTCGTCAACCCGGTGCACGGCGGCGTTCAGCTGCTCGGCTACACGTTCGTGCTCCGCGGCGTACTGTCGCCGTTCCTGCACCCCATCTTCACCTCGATGACCGGGATCGGCGCCGCCTACGCGGCCTCGCACCGGCACGCCGGCTGGGCGCTGCCGGTGGGCTGGATCGCCGCCATGTGCCTGCACGCCATGTGGAACGGGCTCAGCATCTTCGGGCTGGCCGGGACGTTCGTCGCGTACCTGATCCTGCTCTGCCTGCTCGGCGTCCTGTGGGCCGTCATTGTCGCGGACCGCCGCCGGATCGTCGCCCTGATCGGGCATTACCTGCCCGGTTACGAGCCGACCGGCCTGGTCACGCCGCAGGACATCCAGATGCTCAGCTCGCTGAAGGACCGGCGCCTCGCCCGCAACTGGGCGCTGGCGACCGGCGGCCTGCCCGCGGCGTCGGCGATGGGCAACTACCAGCTCGCGGCGACAGAGCTCGCGCTGCTGCACCAGAAGGCCCGCCGGGGTGTTCTCGACCGCGGGCAGGTGGCCCAGCGTCAGCAGGCCCTGCTCAGCCTGATGCAGGTGGCGCGCTCGGCGTTCCTGCGCCGCCGCCCGGCCCCGCCGCCGACCCCGTGGGCCGGGTCCGGGGCGTCGGGATTCACCCGGCCGTCATCTCGTCGTGCACCGATGCCGCACCCGTTTGTGCCCCAGGGACGCGAGCGCTAGTTCCGGGGCGCCGGCCGGGCTCCGCGGTGGCCGCCTCGGCAGGGACCACCGCGGCGGGGACCGGCTCCGCGGTGGCCGCCTCGGCGGGGACCACCGCGGCGGGGACCGGCTGCGCGGTGGCCGCCTCGGCGGGGACCGGATCGCGGGCCGTGACCGCCCCGGCGGCCCCGGTCACGCAGGGCCCGGCGGGCCCGGCGGGGCCCCGGTCACGCAGGGCAAGGAACAGCCGGATCGTGACGATCCAGATGATCACCGCGACCGTAACGTGCACCCAGACCAGTCCCGCGGGCAGCCCGCTGAGGTACTGCGCGTACCCGATCGCGCCCTGCACCAGGATCAGCGCGCCGAGCGTCCAGCCCCGCCGAACGGCCCGGCGCGGCGCGCCAGACACCGACAGGCCGAGAATGAGCGCGAAGGACAGCCCGCCCATCATCCAGCCGATGTCCGCGTGGAACTGGGTGACGCCGATGAACGGCAGGTGGAAGCGCGGCGCCGCGGCGTTCCCGGCCAGCGGGCCGGTGCCGGTGACCACGGTGCCGGCCGCGAACATCAGGGCGACCACCGGCACGAGGATCGCGCCCACGAGCCGCAGGTCGCGCCGGACCACGGGGGTCGCGGGCCCGTCGCCCTCTCCGCAGCGGACATGCAGCGTGACCGCGGCGCCCAGGATCGCGGTCGAGAGCAGGAAGTGGACCGCCACCCAGGCCGGATCCAGCTTGGTCAGCACGACGATCCCGCCCACCACGGCCTGGCCGATCACTCCGCCCGGCAGCGCCGCCGCGAGCCACACCAGGTCCCGCCGCCGCCGGTTGCGGCCCGGCGGCCGGTACTGCCACGCGGCGATGAACGCGAGGCCGGCGATGACGACGAGCGGGATGTTCAGCAGTCGGTTGCCGAACTCGATCCAGGTGTTCAGCGTGGACTGGCCGGCCGTGTTCGCCACGACCAGGCTGCGCGCCGTGCAGCTGGGCCAGTCCGGGCAGCCGAGCCCCGACTGGCTGAGCCGCACCGCCTCGCCGGTCGACATGATGACCGCGTTCGCGATCACCGAGGCCAGCGCGAGGCCCCGCATCGACCCCGGCGTCGGCCGCAGCACCGTCCCCGCGATCCGGTTTCCCGCGATCCGGTTTCCCGCGATCCGGTTTCCCGCGATCCGGTTTCCCGCGATCCGGTTTCCCGCGATCCGGTTCCCCGCGATCCGGTTCCCCGCGATCCGGTTCACGGCGCGGCGGAGCGGCGAAGCGGGCCCGGAGGCCTCGGACACGGGGGCGACATCGGCGGACACACTACCCATCGTAGGAGCCCGCCCTCTGCCCCGCCCCCCAGTCCCGCACTCCCGGCCGCCGCATCCTTGTGCACGCGATGGCGCCTTTGCGTGTAAACGTCCGGCCACTTCGGCAGGTCAGGAAGGTACGGGTGGGACCTGTGAGCGTGCGGGGTCCCGGCCGGGCGTTGATGCGGGCGCCGCGGGTCACCGCGCCGGGGCCGGGGCTGGGGGTCACGGGGCCGGGCCGGGGCTGGGGTCACGGGGCCGGGGGAGCGGAGCGGGCGGCGCCGATGCAGGCGACGACGACGCAGCCGACGGCAGCCCATTGGCTGACCGACAGGCGCTGGCCGAGCAGGACCAGCCCGACCAGCGCCGCCGCCACCGGCTCAAGGCTCATCCAGATGCCGAACACCCGGGTCGACAGCCGCCGCAGCGCCCGCAGCTCGACCCCGTAGGGGATCGCGGAGGACAGTACGCCGACGCTCGCCCCGGTCGCGAGGACGGATGGCCGCCGGAGCGAGCTGTTCGCCGTGGCCAGCGCGCCCGGGGTTACCACCACTGCGGCGATCAGCATGGCGATGACCAGCCCGGACGACCCCGGGAAGCGCCGGCCGGTCGCGGCGCTGAGCACGATGTAGGCGGCCCAGCCCACGGCGGACAGTGCGGCGAAGACGACCCCGGAGATGCTCAGGTGGGCCGTCCCGCCCCCGGTGAGCAGAACCACGCCGGTGGCCGCCAGTGCCACCCAGAGCAGGTCAAGCAGGCGGCGGGAACCAGCCACGGCGACCGCCAGCGGGCCGAGGAACTCGATGGTCACCGCCACGCCCAGCGGCACCCGCGCGATGGCCTGGTAGAAGACGAAATTCATGCCCCCCAGACAGATACCGAACGACAGTGCGGTGGCCGCATCACGCCAGGCGCGGCGCCCGGCCAAGCCGGCGACGGCGCCCCCTGCCCCGCGGCCGCCGATGATGAAGAGCAATACCGCGGCACTCCACAGCCGCAGCCCGGTCACCGCAGCTGGCGGCAGCTCGTGGAACAGGCGGGTGGCGAGGCCCGCACCGAGCTGGACGGACACGATCCCGGTCACGACCAGCGCGGCCGGCCCGGCCACTGCCCGCTTGCGCCCCGGCCGCCGGCCCGCCTCCGTCCGTCCGTCCACTTCCGCCCCGCCGCTCACATCCGCCCCGCTGGCCGCGTCCGGCCGCTGGCCACATCCGCCCCGCTGGCCGCGTCCGGCCGCTGGCCACGTCCGCCCCGCTGGCCACGTCCGGGCCGCTGGCCACGTCCGGGCCGCTGGGCGTATCCGGGTCGCCGGTGCTGGGGAACCTGCCGGCTCCGTGCTGGGCGGTCACTCCCAGCGGAATGTGCGGGCGGCCAGGCCGATGCCGGCCACGGCCCAGACGGCAAGCACCACCAGGTCGCGCAGGGGGACGTCCGCGGCTTGCGCGAGGACGGCGCGCAGTCCGGTGGCCAGCGCGCCGGTCGGCAGCAGGGTCAGGAACGGCCGGGCCCCAGCGGGGAACTTGGTGAGCGGGAACACGACACCGCCCAGGCCAAGCAGGACAATGAAGATCAGGTTGGCCAGGGCCAGGGTCGCCTCGGCGCGCAGGGCGCCGGCCATCAGCAGGGCCAGCCCGCTGAACGCGGCGGTTCCCAGCAAGACGAGCAGCGGCGCCGTGAGGAACGCCATCGCCGTGGCGTGCGGGTGCCAGCCCAGTCCGGTCGCGACGGCCGTGATGACTGCCGCCTGGAGGAGCTCGATCATGATGACGGTGGCGGTCTTGGCCGAGATCAGGCCACCCCGCGACAGGGGCGTCGCCCCGAGCCGCTTAAGCACGCCATACCGGCGCTCGAAGCCGGTGGCGATCGCCTGGCTGGTGAACGCGGTCGACATCACCGCAAGGGCGATGATGCCCGGGGCGAGGAAATCAACACGGCTGCCGCCGCCGACGTTCACCAGGGGCTCGAGGCTGAACATGGCGAGCAGCCCGAGCGGGATGACCATCGTGACGGTGAGCTGCTCGCCGTTGCGCAGCAGCGAGCGCGTCTCCATCGCGGTCTGCGCGGCGATCATCCGGGCCAGCGGAGCGGCACCCGGGGCCGGCCTGAACGCAGGTTCCGCCGTGGGGGCCGCGGCGGCCGCGGGATCGGCCGCGGTCACGGGCGCAGCTCCCGTCCGGTCAGTTCCAGGAAGACGTCTTCCAGCGTGCGGCTTTCGATCCGCAGGCTGGTCGGCAGGACACCGTGCTCGGCGCACCACGCGGTCATTGACGCGAGCAGCTGCGGGCTGACCCCGTCCGGGACCTCGATGACGTAGTGTCCGGCCGGGGATTCCTTGGCCAGGCTGCCGTCGGGCAGCGCGGACAGCAGGCCGTCGGTGTCCAGGCCGGCCTCCGCCCGGAACCGGAGCTGGCCGGCGCCGCCGCACAGCTCGGCCGGGGTGCCCCCGGCGACGAGCCGGCCGTGGTCGATGATCGCCACCTGGTCCGACAGCTGTTCGGCCTCTTCCATGTAGTGCGTGGTCATGATGACGGTCACCCCGGACGCGCGCAGCTCGCCGATGAGGTCCCAGGTCGCGTGGCGTGCCTGCGGGTCCATCCCGGCCGTCGGCTCGTCCAGGAACACCAGATCCGGGCGGCCGATCACGGCGGCGGCGAGGGCCAGCCGCTGCTGCTGGCCGCCCGACAGGCGCTTGTAGGGTGTCCGCGCCACGGCCGTCAGCCCGACCCGGCCAAGCAGGTCGGCGGGATCGAGAGGATGGGCGTGAAAGCGGGACAGCAGCCGGAGGTACTCCCCGGCCGGGACGGCCGGCGGCACCCCGCCGGCCTGCAGCATGACCCCGACGCGCGGGCGCAGGGCACGGGCATCGCGCGCCGGGTCCAGCCCGAGGACCCGCACCGTACCGCCATCGGCCTGGCGGTACCCCTCGCAGATCTCGATCGTGGTGGTCTTGCCGGCCCCGTTGGGACCGAGGATCGAGGTCACCTCGCCAGCCGCGGCGGTCAGCGTCAGCCCGTCCACGGCCACCGCGCGCCGGTACTGCTTCACCAGGCGCACGAGTTCGACGGCAGGGGGGCTGCTCACGCCCGCGAGTCTATGGGCGCTCATTTTCCGGCGGGCCGCCGGCACCGGAGTGGCCGGAGCTTTCCGGCCACGAGGCGACCCGGACGGGCGTCGTGGCGAACCGGCTGCGGCCGTGAGAGGCGAAGCGCTCCAGCCGGGTCGCCCCTTTCAGGTGGATGCGGGCGGCCATGAGATGAGCCTGATCACCGGTGATCTCCACCCAGGTGATCTGCTGCGCCCGCAGGTAGGCCGGCGGCATGCCGAGGCGGGTGGCGACCGCCTCCACCACCGTGGTGCACGATCCCGTGTTGGCGTAGAAACCGTGGCCGGTTTCCCGGAGTTCGGGGTGGTGCGTGTGGCCGGACAGGAAACCGCGGTAACCGTCGCCGGTCAGGTCCGCGGCGCGCTGCCGGGCCGCGCGGTTCTGCCCGTAGCCTCGTTCGTCCAGGGCGAGCGCGCTAATGGACGTCCACGCGCGGTGCGACACTATCGCGATGATGACGGCCACGACGATCAGGTCGGCGACGGCGCCGTAGCCGAGGACCTCGGCGCCGTGCACCCACCTGGTGGTGTCCGGATAGCGCGACTGGAGCTCAAACAACTCCGACATCCGTACCACCAGCAGCAGCAAAACCGGCACCGCGACCAGCCACCACGCGTGCCGGGCCAGCTTGCGGTAGAACAGCCGGGAACCGACGAAGGCCGGGAAATCGGCCGGGTCGGCCATCTCGTGCGCACCGGTGAGCCAGTCGCGGCCCAGCCACTCGATCCGCGGCAGCACCTGCCGGACGATGTGATGGCCGAGCGGCGTGTCCAGGCTGTTCCGCTGGTCGTGGAAGCAGTTGTAAGGATCGAGCTGGTGACCGTGTTCCACCCGTACCCGGCGTCCGCTGGGCAGTACCAGGTCGGCGGCGAGGCAGAGCCGGGCCCCGGTCATCTCCCGTACCGCGTCGGCGGCCTTGACGTCCCAGGCAAGGTCGCTGTCGTGGTTGCCGATCGCGTAGATGACCTGGCCGCCGCGCTCGGTCACGGCGATGAGCGCGGCGCACAGCACCTCGTGCTCACGCAGGATCTCCGCCACAGTGGCCTGGGGGAAACCGAGCAACTCGATGACGTCACCGGCGAGCACCACCGTGACTGGGCCCGTCTCCGCGGACAGCCTGGCCAGGATCTCGCACGATCGCTCCGACACATCCGTCCGCTGCGGCGGCAGGTGCAGGTCGCTGACGGCGAGCACCGTCGTGCCGGCCGGGACCGGGACCTCCAGCAGGTCGGCGACATCGGGTTTCGGGGAAGCCATGACAGGTCAATCCTTCCCTGATCGGCCTGCGGCGAAAACGGGGGGCCCTGGCCTCGGGGCGAAAACAGGGGCCTCGGCTGGGGGCGAAAACGGGGTCTTGACGGGGGTAGAACAGAGGCCTCGGCCTGGGGCGAAACAGGGCCCTCAGCCTGCGGCGGAACAGGGTGCCGGCCGCGGGCGAAACGGGCCCCGGCCTGCCGCGAATCCAGACCCGGCCCGGGACGCGAACCGGCCCGGGACGCGAACCGGCCGGGACGCGAACCGGCCTGGTCCCGCGCAGGCCGCCGCGAAACCGGGGACTCCGCGCAGGCCCTCACGGCGTACGACGTTACGGGACCCCGGGCGGTTCGCGGACGTGACATGGCCGGCCCGCGATTTACGTCACACTGCCGTTGGGTAAACTTTGCCGGAACGGACTTATTTAGGGCATACTTGTGTTGTGGAAATCATGCGGACGGTGGACACGAAGCGCAGGGCGGCGGCACACGATGCCGTGGCCCGCGACGGCGTGCGCCCAGGCCGGCCGGGCCCTGCGGGATCACCGCGGCCGGGCGGCGGGCTGTCCGCGCAGGCCCGCGCCGAGCGGAGCACCCGGGCCCGGGTCGCCCGGCTGATCCTGGAGCTGGGCCCGTCGACGGCGTTGGTCATCGGCGGCCGGCTCGGCCTGACCCCGGCCGCCATCCGCCGGCACCTGGACAACCTGCTCGCCGAGGGCCTCATCGAGACGCGGACGGCCCGAACCTACGCCACCCGGGGGCGGGGACGCCCCGCCCGGCTCTTCGCGATCACCGACGCCGGGCGCAGCGCCTTCGAGCACACCTATGACGACCTGGCCAGCAGCGCGCTCCGCTTCCTGGCCGAGGAGGCCGGCCCGGCCGCGGTGGAGAAGTTCGCCCGCCACCAGGTCTCCGAGCTGGAACGCCGGTACGGCGCGGTGCTGGCCGGCGTGGCGCCCGCGGACCGGGTGCGGGCCCTGGCCGACGCGCTGTCCGCCGACGGGTACGCCGCGTCAGCGTACGCGGCCCCCGGAGCCCACGGAGCCCACGGAGCCGCTGGCGCCCCGGCTGCGCCCGGAGCCCGCGCCACCACGCCCGGCCACGAGCAGTCCCTGGTGCTGGGCGGCGAGCAACTGTGCCAGCATCACTGCCCGGTGGCGCACGTGGCCGCGGAGTTCCCGCAGCTCTGCGAGGCGGAAACCGAGGCCTTCAGCCGGCTGCTGGGCCGCCCGGTACAGCGGCTGGCTACGATCGCCCATGGCAACGGCATCTGCACCACGCACGTCACCGGCCGGTCCCTGGTCGAAGACCCCGGGGACCTGGCGCGGAAGGCCCCGGCAGGTCCAGCAGGCAAGGCCCCAACCGGGAAGCAGGACGCCCCGGCCGGAGTTGGCGCTCAAGGCCGCCCTGGGGCGCGGGACCGGGACACACGAAGACTTCAGCGGCCCGTCACCGGCCAGGTGACGACGCCGCCGGCGAGCACGCACGGCGAAACCATTTCAGAGTCCGGAGGGCTCCTCATATGACGACGACCACGCAGGACAAGCTCGACGGCCTTGGCACGTACAAGTTCGGCTGGTCCGACACCGACGCAGCCGGCGAGGCCGCGCGCCGCGGCCTGTCCGAGGAGGTGGTCCGCGACATCTCGGGCAAGAAGAACGAGCCCGGATGGATGCTGGACCTCCGCCTGCGGGGGCTGCGCATGTACGGGCGCAAGCCGCTGCCCGCGTGGGGAGCCGACCTGTCCGGCATCGACTTCGGCAACATCAAGTACTTCGTCCGGTCGACCGAGAAGCAGGCGGCGAGCTGGGACGAGCTGCCGGCCGACATCAAGAACACCTACGACAGGCTCGGCATCCCCGAGGCCGAGAAGCAGCGGCTCATCGCCGGCGTCGCGGCCCAGTACGAGAGCGAAGTGGTGTACCACAAGATCCGCGAGGACCTTGAAGAGAAGGGTGTCATCTTCCTCGATACCGACACCGCCCTGCGCGAGCACCCGGGGCTGTTCCAGGAGTACTTCGGTACGGTGATCCCGCCGGGGGACAACAAGTTCGCCGCGCTGAACACGGCCGTGTGGTCCGGCGGCTCGTTCATCTACGTGCCGAAGGGCGTGCACGTTGACATCCCGCTGCAGGCCTACTTCCGGATCAACACCGAGAACATGGGCCAGTTCGAGCGGACGCTGATCATCGTGGACGAGGGCGCCTACGTGCACTACGTGGAGGGCTGTACCGCGCCGATCTACAAGTCCGACTCGCTGCACTCCGCGGTGGTCGAGATCATCGTGAAGAAGGACGCGCGCTGCCGCTACACCACGATCCAGAACTGGTCGAACAACGTCTACAACCTGGTCACCAAGCGGGCCATCGCCGAGCAGGGCGCGACGATGGAGTGGATCGACGGGAACATCGGCTCCAAGGTGACGATGAAGTACCCGGCGGTCTACCTGATGGGTGAGCACGCCAAGGGCGAGACCCTGTCGGTCGCGTTCGCCGGTGAGGGCCAGCACCAGGACGCCGGCGCCAAGATGGTGCACTGCGCGCCGAACACCTCTTCCACGATCGTGTCCAAGTCCGTGGCGCGCGGTGGGGGCCGGACCTCCTATCGCGGCCTGGTCAACGTGCAGGAGGGCGCCGAGCACTCGAAGTCGACGGTCAAGTGCGACGCGCTGCTCGTGGACGCGATCAGCCGGTCCGACACCTACCCGTACGTGGACGTGCGGGAGGACGACGTGGAGATGGGCCACGAGGCCTCGGTTTCCAAGATCTCCGAGGATCAGCTGTTCTACCTGATGAGCCGGGGCATGACCGAGGACGAGGCGATGGCCACCATCGTCCGCGGTTTCGTCGAGCCGATCGCGCGCGAGCTGCCGATGGAGTACGCGCTCGAGCTGAACCGGCTGATCGTGCTCCAGATGGAGGGGGCGGTCGGCTGATGGCAGGGCTCCAGGGAGCACTCGAATCGCCGGCGCCCGTATCCAGGCTGCACGAGCACCGGTCCTACGACCCGGCGGACTTCCCGGTCCCGACCGGCCGCGAGGAGGAGTGGCGGTTCACGCCGCTGCGCCGGCTGCGCGGCCTGCACGGCGCGGACCCGCTGCCCGAGGGCGCGTGGACCGAGGAGGTCGAGCCGTCGCCCGAGGTCAAAGCGGAGAAGGCGGAGCGCGGCGACCCGCGGATCGGCGTAGCTTACGTGCCAGGCGGACCGGGTCAGCGCACGCGCGTTCGCCTCGTTCACCGCAGCCACCGTGATCAGCGTGCCCGCCGAGGCGATCACGTCGGCCCCGACCATCATCACCGTGCGCGGGCACGGCATCGAGGGTGCCGCGTTCGCGCACAGGGTCGTGGACGTCGGCCCGATGGCGAGCGCCACGCTGGTGCTCGACCACCGGGGCAGCGCCAGCTACGCGGACAACGTTGAGCTGCTGGTGGCGGACGGCGCCTCCCTCGACGTGATCAGCCTGCAGGACTGGGCGGATGACGCTGTGCACCTGTCCCACCACCACGCGCGGCTGGGCAAGGACGCGCGGATCTCGCACACCGTGGTCTCCTTCGGCGGCGACGTGGTCCGGATCGCCCCGTCCGTCAGCTACGCGGGCCGGGGCGGCGACGCCGAGCTGAACGGGCTGTACTTCGCCGACGCCGGGCAGCACCTGGAACACCGGCTGTTCGTCGACCACACGGTGCCCGACTGCCGCAGCCGCGTGCTGTACAAAGGGGCGCTCCAGGGTGACGGCGCGCACAGCGTCTGGATCGGGGACGTCCTGATCGGCGCCGAGGCGACCGGCACCGACACCTACGAGTACAACCGGAACCTGGTGCTGACCGACGGGGCGCGCGCCGACTCGGTGCCGAACCTGGAGATCCTCACCGGCGAGGTGCGCGGCGCCGGGCACGCCAGCGCGACCGGACGCCTGGAGGACACGCACCTGTTCTACCTGATGGCCCGCGGTATCCCGGATGAGGAGGCGCGCCGCCTGGTCATCCAGGGCTTCTTCGGCGAGCTGCTCGACAAGATCCGGGTGCCGGACCTGCGCGCCCGGGTCTCGGCCGCGGTCGAAGCGGAGCTGGGATGACGCAGCACGAGACGGAGGGCACGCCCCAGGGCCCGGACACGCCGGACACCGGCCGCGGGTTCGTGTTCGCGTGCGCTCTCGCGGACGTGCCCGAGGATGGCGCGCTCGGGGTGGACATTGACGGCATGCCGGTAGCGATCGTCCGGACCCGCGACGGGATCTTCGCGCTGCGCGACGTGTGCTCGCACGCCGAGGTCCCGCTGTCCGAGGGCGAGGTGTACGACCACACCCTGGAGTGCTGGCTGCACGGGTCCTGCTTCGACGTGCGGACCGGCGCGCCGACCGGCCCCCCGGCCACCGAGCCGGTGCCGGTCTACCCGGTCAAGACCGAGGGCGACGACGTGTACGTCGCGCTCCCGTGAGACCGCGCTCCCGTGAGACCCCTGCGAACTGACAGCGCAACGCTGACCTGAAGAAGTATCTGGAGACTTTAGACATGGCGACCCTTGAGATCCGCGACCTGCACGTCAGTGTGGAGGAGGCGGCCGGCACCTTTACCGAGATCCTGCGCGGCGTCGACCTCGACGTCAACGCGGGGGAGACGCACGCGATCATGGGGCCGAACGGCTCCGGCAAGTCCACGCTCGCCTACGCGATCGCCGGCCACCCGAAGTACCTGGTCACGCAGGGATCGGTGACGCTGGACGGTGAGGACGTACTGGCCATGAGCGTGGACGCCCGCGCCCGTGCGGGCCTGTTCCTGGCCATGCAGTACCCGGTGGAGGTGCCGGGCGTCTCGGTGTCGAACTTCCTGCGCACCGCGGTCACCGCGGTCCAGGGTGAGGCGCCGAAGCTGCGCGATTTCATGAAGAACATGCGCGCGGCCATGTCCGCCCTGGCCATCGACCCCGCTTTCGCCGAACGGAACCTGAACGAGGGTTTCTCCGGCGGGGAGAAGAAGCGGCACGAGGTGCTGCAGCTCGAGCTGCTGAACCCGACGATCGCCGTGCTCGACGAAACCGACTCGGGCCTGGACATCGACGCGCTGAAGGTCGTGTCGGAGGGCGTCAACCGGTTCCGCGCCGACCCGGACCACGGCGTCCTGCTCATCACGCATTACACCCGCATCCTGCGCTACGTGCAGCCGGACTTCGTGCACGTGTTCGTCGGCGGCCGGATCGTCCGCCAGGGCGGCCCGGAGCTGGCCGAGGAACTGGAGCGCGACGGGTACGAGAACTTCCTGCACACGGAGGCGGCGGTATGACCCTGGACGTCGCGCGGGTCCGCAAGGACTTCCCGATCCTGGACCGGCAGGTGCGCGGCGGCCGCCCGCTGATCTACCTGGACAGCGCCAACACCTCCCAGAAGCCGCGCCAGGTGATCGACGCGATCAGCGGCTTCTATGAACGGCACAACGCCAACATCCACCGCGCCACCCACGAGCTCAGCGAGGAGGCGACCGCGGCCTATGAGGGGGCCCGGATCAAGGTGGCCGGCTTCGTCGGCGCGCGCGACGAAACGGAGATCATCTTCACCAAGAACATCTCCGAGGCGATCAACCTGGTCGCCTACTCCCTGGGCAACGCGTCAGCGGGCGCGCCTGCCCCGGAACGGTTCCGGCTCGGCCCCGGCGACGAGATCGTCGTCACCGAGATGGAACACCACTCCGATCTCGTTCCGTGGCAGCTGCTCTGCCAGCGCACCGGGGCCACCCTGCGCTGGTTCAGCGTGACCCCGGAGGGCCGGCTCGACCTGTCCGCCCTGGACGACCTGATCAACGAGCGCACCAAGCTGGTGGCGCTCGTGCACCAGTCCAACGTGCTGGGCACGATCAACCCGGTCCGGATGATCGCGGACCGCGCGCACGCCGTGGGCGCGCTGGTGCTCGCCGACGCCGCCCAGTCGGTCCCGCACATGCCGGTGGACGTGCAGGGCCTCGGGGCCGACTTCGTCGGCTTCACCGGCCACAAGATGTGCGGGCCGACCGGCATCGGGGTGCTGTGGGCGCGCCGGGAACTGCTGGCGGAGATGCCGCCGTTCCTTGGCGGCGGCGAGATGATCGAGACCGTCTGGATGGATCACTCGACGTACGCCACCCCGCCGCACAAGTTCGAGGCGGGCACGATGCCCATCGCCGAGGCGGTCGGCCTCGGCGCGGCGATCGATTATCTGAACGAGACGGGCCGGGAGCCCATCCACGCCCACGAGCAGGCCCTGCTGACGGACGCGCTCACCCGGCTGGCCGAGATCGACGGGCTGCGCATCCTGGGGCCGGCCGAGCCCGCCGGCCGCGGCGCCGCCATTTCCTTCGAGGTGGACGGCGTGCACCCGCACGACGTGAGCCAGGTACTGGACGAGCTCGGCATCGCCGTGCGCGCCGGGCACCACTGCGCGTGGCCGCTGCACCGCGCGCTCGGCGTGCAGGCCAGCACGCGCGCGTCGTTCTACCTGTACAACACGCACGAGGAAGTCGCCGCGCTGGCCGAGGGCATCCGCCAGGCCCAGAACTTCTTCGGTGCAAGCTGAGCACGAAACAGACGAACCGGGAATAACGGACACCAGATGTGACTAGGGCACATATGCAGATCCAGTCGCTGTACCAGGAGATCATCCTGGACCACTACCGCAACCCGCACCACAAGGGGCTGCGGGTGCCGTTCGACGCCGAGGTCCACCACGTCAACCCGACGTGCGGGGACGAGGTGACCCTGCGGGTCACGCTCAAGGACGTCGACGGCGACCCGGTGGTGACCGACGTGTCGTATGACGCCCTCGGCTGCTCGATCAGCCAGGCCAGCGCGTCGGTGATGTCCAACCTGGTCATCGGCAAGCCGGTCGGCGAGGCGATGCGGATCTCGCAGGAGTTCCTGGATCTCATGCAGTCGAAGGGCGAGGCCGAGCCGGACGAGAGCACGCTGGAGGACGCGGTGGCGTTCGCCGGCGTCTCCCGGTACCCGGCGCGGATCAAGTGCGCGCTGCTCGGCTGGATGGCCTGGAAGGACGCCACCGGGCGGGCGCTGGACGAGACGACAGGACAGGCATCATGACCGAAAACATGACCAGCCAGGACGACACAGGAGCCCCCGAGGACACGCAGACGCCCGCGCCGGGTGAGCCGCCTCTGGCCGCTAACCAGGAAACCGAGGACGTGCTCGAGGCGCTCCGCGACGTGGTGGACCCGGAACTCGGGATCAACGTCGTGGACCTCGGCCTCGTCTACGGGGTCACGCTGGACGCGGCGCGGAACGCGTCGATCGACATGACGCTGACCAGCGCGGCGTGCCCGCTGACCGACGTGATCGAGGACCAGGCCCGGGAAGCGCTCGAAGGCGTCGTGTCCGACTTCCGGATCAACTGGGTGTGGCTGCCGCCGTGGGGCCCGGAGCACATCAGCGACGACGGCCGCGAGCAGCTCCGCGCGCTCGGCTTCAACCTCTGCAGCCGGCTCGCTCAGGCCAGGTGACACCGCCAGCAGAGCGTCTCCAGCGGCAGGGCCATGTCCGGCTGCCCGGCCAGCGAGTATGAGCGGGCGGCGTGATGCAGATGATCCCGGAGAGGACGAGGGCGGTATTGAGGTAGTCGCCCGCCTGCTGGATCAGGTAGCCGAGGCCGCTGGTGGCCGCGATGAGCTCGGCGGCGACGATGCTGGTCCAGGCGGCAGCCATGCAGATGCGCATCCCGGTCAGGATGCCGGGCAGCGCGGACCGGAGCTGCACGTGCAGCAGGGTGTAGAAGCGGGACGCGCCGAGCGTCCGGGCGCACAGCCGCAGGTCCTCCGGCACCTCGTCGAGCGCGGCGACGCTGGTGACCGCCATGATCGGGGTGACCCCGATGACGATCAGGACTTCCTTGGGCAGCTCCCCGATCCCGAACCAGATGATGAACAGCGGGATGAAGGCGAGCGGCGGCAGCGGGCGGGGGACCTCGATGACCGGGTCGATCAGGTGCCGCACCACGCGGGAGGCAGACATGGCCGAGCCCAGGGTCACCCCGACGACGACACCGATGGCGAAGCCGATCAGGATGCGGCGCAGGCTGGTGAGTGCGTCGTACCACAGCGGCGAGCCCTGCGACGGGTACGGCCGGTCAATGTAGTGCGCGAACGTCGAGACGATCCGGGTGACCGACGGCAGGAACACCGGGTCCCTGATGAATGTCGCGATGATCTGCCACACCACGGCGAGGCCGATGAGGCCGGCCGCGCCGGTGGCCAGGCGGCGGGCCCGCGCCCGGCGCCTGGCCCGCCGGTACGCGGCGAGGTCGTCGCGGTCAGCGCGCTCGTCCAGTCCGTCCTGGTCCTCCGGGCCCAGCAGGGCCGCGACCGTCTCCTGGTCGTCGGCGAGGAGACGGTTACCGGGCGGCGGCAGGGAGCGCCAGACTGACATGATTCACATTCCTCAGCAAGAGTCCGGGGGCCGGCCGTTCGGCCCGCCCGCGTCTGGCGGCCATGGCTGGCCGCCGGTGCGGCTCATACGGTCAGCGAGGCCCGGATCTTCCGCTTGGCGGTGAGGAAGGACTCGGTATCGGCATCGGCGGCATGCCGGGGCCGGCCGAGCGGGATATCGATGACCTCCTGGATGCCTGGCGGCCGGCCGCCCATCACCGCGACCCGGTCGCCGAGCAGCACGGCCTCCTCGATGTCGTGCGTCACGAAGATGATGGTGGTCCGGTACTGGTCCCACATGCTCAGCAGGAATTGTCCGGGAGTGCGGGCACGGCCCGGCCGCGGCCGGGCCGTGCGTCAGTCCGTCGCGCCGTTGCGGTAGTAGGCCGTCGCGTCGCCCTTCAGCGACACGCTCGGCCGGCCATCGACGCCGACCGGCACCGGGCCCGCGACCGTGACCCGCTCGCCGCGCCGGTGCGCGGTGCCGTAGTCGAAGATCGCGTAGTGCTGGGTCGCCCGGTTGTCCCAGATCGCGAGGTCCCCCTCGCGCCAGTGCCAGCGGACTGTCTGCTCGGGACGGGTGACGTACTCCTGCAGGATCCGGATCAGGTCGCGTGATGCCTGCGGCGAGAAGCCGAGCACGGTCCGCGCGAAGCCGCCGAGCACGAGCGAGTGCTCACCGCTCTCCGGGTGCACCCGCACGGCCGGATGCTCGGTCTCGTAGACGGTGGACAGGAATTCCTGCTGCGCCGCCTCGACCGCAGGGTCAACGGGTTCGCCCCGGCCGTAGACCGCTGCGTAGTCGTGGTCGTTGGTGTGCACGATCCGCAGCGCCGGCCAGGTCCCGCAAGTCGGCCGGCAGGCTCTCGTAGGCGGTCACCGTGTTGGCCCAGATCGTGTCCCCGCCCACCGGCGGGATGACGACGGCGTGCAGCAGGGTGAAGGCCGGCGGCCGCTCGACGAAGGTCACGTCCGTGTGCCAGTGGTTGGCACGGCCGCCCTTGTGGGAGTCGATCTCCTCGACGAGAGGCTGGCCCGGCGGCGAGGCGAGGGTCGGATGGCCGAGCGTCAGCGGGCCGAGCCGCTCAGCGAAGGCCACCTGCCTGGCGTAATCGAGGCTCTGGTCGCGCAGGAAGACCACCTTGTGGTCGAGCAGCGCGCGGCGTACCTGGGCTACCGCATCGTCGCTGAGCACATCGCCGGTGTCGATGCCGGTGATCTCGGCGCCGATGTTGCCGGCCAGCCTGATGACGTCGGCATATGCCTTCGTGCTGATGGTTTCGGTCATGGGGGGTACCTCTTCGATCGGGGGACGAATCGATCAGGGGACGAGCGGGCGGCGGCAGTTGCGCGCGGACCGGGGCAGCGCGGCTGGCCGGGTGTGGCCGCGGAAGGGGCCGACGCTCAACCGGCACGGGCCGAATCGGGGCAGGCGCTGACCCGGATGCAGCGCATCTGCTGCGTGCCTGAACGCTGCGGCGGAGGTGTCCGGCAGCGCGCCGGCCGAGACGCCCGGCGTGCCGCCGTCAGACCGGTCGGGAGCAGATCGCGCTGGCCACGCGGAGCCAGTCCGCGTAACAGCGCTCAGTACCGCCGTGAGTCGCCATGAACAGAACATGTCAGGTCGCCGTAATTTTGTCAATATTCCCGATCAGTATAATAGGAATAAATCCTCGGCAATAGCCGTGGCGGCGGCCATTGGCGGGCGGCGGCGGGGCCGGCCGCGGCGCCGGGGCTGTACGCGCGGTACGGCCTGTCGATCTCTCCTGTGGCCGTTTCTCCCCGGATGCCTGGGAATCCAGGGACTCGTGGTATGAACCGCCGAGTACTGCGACGTTTCTTGTGCTCGCACTCACCAGCGCCGCCGGGGCGAACGGTACCGGCGCGAGCGCCGTCGCCCAGTTCGGTGCTCCGGTGCGTACCGCCCGGATAGGCGCCTACGAGGTGCTGGTCTGGAATCATGACCTGCTGCCCGCGGTCACCGGCGGGTCCGCCCGCGGCTGCGGCCCGCCGTGGCTTGAAGCAGGGCACTTCAGAGGCTAATTTGTCAATAAAATTGATAGGAATGCTAGGCTTTTTCGGTGCCGAGGCGGTAGAGTCACGACCCGTGAAAGCCCTGGTTCTGGCCGGGGGATCGGGCACCCGGCTGCGGCCGATCACCCATACTTCCGCCAAGCAGCTGCTGCCCGTCGCGAATAAGCCCGTGCTGTTCTACGGCCTGGAAGCGATCCGGGACGCGGGGATCACCGACGCCGGCGTCGTGGTCGGCGATACGGTGCGGGCGATCCAGTCGGCGGTGGGCGACGGCCGGGCGTTCGGGCTGCGAGTGACCTATATCCGCCAGCCCGCCCCGCTGGGCCTGGCACATGCCGTCCTGACCGCCCGGGAGTTCCTGGGTGACGACGACTTCGTGATGTATCTGGGGGACAACTTCATCGTGGGCGGGATCACCGCGCTGGTGGAGGAGTTCCGTTCCGGCCGGCCGGATGCGCACATCATGCTGACGACGGTGCCGAATCCACGCCAGTTCGGTGTGGCCGAGCTGGATCACGCGGGCCAGGTTGCCGGCTTGGAAGAAAAGCCGGAGCGGCCGAAGAGCGACCTGGCGCTGGTCGGGGTGTACCTGTTCACCGCGGCGGTGCACGAGGCGATAGCCGGGCTGGCGCCGTCGCAGCGGGGAGAGCTGGAGATCACTGAGGCCATCCAGTGGCTGGTCCACCACGGCCGCAAGGTCACCTCCACGATCATCTCGGGATACTGGAAGGACACCGGCAACGTCGCGGACATGCTGGAAGTCAACCGGATGGTGCTGGAAAGCGCCGAGCCGCGGATGGCCGGCACGGCAGACCCGGCGAGCGAGCTGATCGGGCGGGTGATCATCGAGACGGGGGCCCAGATCAGCGGATCCCGGATCGTCGGCCCCGCGATCATCGGCGCCGGGACCGTGGTGACCGGCTCCTACGTCGGCCCGTACACCTCGGTGGCGCCGGGCTGCGTCATCGCCGGCAGCGAGATCGAGTACTCGATCGTGCTCGGCGGAGCCTCCATCCGTGGTGTCCGCCGGATCGAAGCGTCCCTGATCGGCCACGACGTCGAGGTGACACCGGCGCCCCGGGTCCGCGAGGCGCACCGCCTTGTTCTCGGGGATCACAGCAAGGTGCAGATCAGCTCCTAAGCCCGGGAGAGACCGCGTGAGAATCCTGGTGACCGGCGGTGCCGGGTTCATCGGCTCGCATTACGTCCGCACGCTTCTGGGCGGCGGCTACCCCGGCTATGAGGACGCGGACGTGACCGTCCTGGACGCGCTGACTTACGCCGGGAACCTGGCGAACCTGGCGCCGGTCCTGGCCAGCCCGCGGCTGCGGTTCGTCCGGGGCGACATCGCCGACGCCGCGCTAGCGGGCTCGCTCGTGCCCGGCCACGACGCAGTGATCAATTTCGCCGCCGAGACCCATGTGGACCGGTCGATCACCGGTGCGGCCCCATTCGTGGCCAGCAACGTGGCCGGGGTACAGGTGCTGCTGCAGGCGTGCCTGGAAGCCGGGGTCGGGCCGGTGGTTCAGGTCTCAACCGACGAGGTGTACGGCAGCGTGGCGTCAGGTTCCTGGGCCGAGCAGGCCCCGGTCGAGCCGAACTCCCCGTACGCGGCGGCCAAGGCCGGGGGGGACCTGATCGCCCGGGCCTATGCCCGCACTCATGAGCTGGACGTGCGCATCACCCGGTGCTGCAACAACTACGGTCCGTACCAGCATCCGGAAAAGGTCATCCCGCTGTTCGTGACCAACCTGCTCGACCGGCGATGCGTCCCGCTGTACGGCGACGGCAGCAACGTCCGCGGCTGGATCCACGTCGACGACCACTGCCGCGGCATCCAGCTGGTGCTGGAGCGGGGCGGGGGCGGGCAGATCTATCACATCAACGGTGATGCCGAGCTGACCAACAGGGAGCTGACCGCCGCGCTTCTGGAGTGCTGCGGAGCGGACTGGGACATGGTGGCCCGCGTGCCGGACCGCAAGGGGCATGACGGGCGCTACTCGCTGGACGATCACACGCTATGGGCCCTGGGCTACGCACCCCGGATCCCCTTCCGCCAGGGCCTGGAGGCGACCGTGCAGTGGTATCAGGCCAACCGCGCCTGGTGGGAGCCGCTGAAGCGGCCGGCGCCAGACGCCGCAGCCAGGCTGGCGGTCCCGGCCGGCACCGGGCGGGCGCCATGATCCGGTGGCTGGTTACCGGGCCGGCGGCATGCTGGGCCGTGAGCTGGTCACCGTCCTGGGCCGCCGCGGGGAGGCCGTAACCGGCCTGGACCGGGCCGGCCTGGACGTGACCGATGCCGCTGCCGTCGCTGAGGCCGTGGCCGCCTTCCGGCCGGATGTGGTCGTCAACTGCGCGGCCTGGACCGGCGTCGATGACTCCGAGGCGCACGAGCAGCAGGCGCTGGCGGTCAACGGCGGCGGCGCGGCCAACCTTGCCGCAGCCTGCCAAGCCGGCCGTGCGCGTCTGGTGCAGGTGTCGACCGACTACGTCTTCGCCGGGACCGCCCAGCGGCCGTATGCCGAGGATGACATCCCCGCGCCACGGTCCGCCTACGGACGCACCAAGCTGGCCGGTGAGCGAGCCGTGCTCGACGGCCTGCCCGGCGCGGGTTACGTGGTCCGCACAGCCTGGCTGTACGGAGCGTACGGCCGGAGCTTCGCCCGTACGATGATCACGCTGGAGCGCCGACGGCCGACCGTCGACGTCGTCGACGACCAGTACGGCCAGCCCACCTGGACCGCGGACGTGGCCGGGCAGATCATCGCCCTGGTCCAGTCGGCGGCCAGTCCCGGTATCTACCACGCTACGAGTTCCGGGCAGACCACATGGTTCGGGCTGGCCCGCGAGATTTTCCGGCTGCTCGGCGCTGACCCGGCCCGGGTCAGGCCGATCCCCAGCACCGCACTGTCCCGGCCAGCGCCACGTCCCGCCTGCAGCGTGCTCAGCCACGGCGCCTGGACCCGGCCGGGCGTACCGGCGATCGCGAATTGGCAGCCGGCCCTGAAGCGGGCGTTCCCGGAGGTCGCCGCCGGGGAGCGCCAAGCCGTGGCGGCTGAATGATGGCCGGTCACCGGCTCTGGACGCCCATGGCTGCGTGCTCGCCGTCGGCGGTGCGGCGCAGGCAGTCCCGGTAGGCCGTGCAGTCAGCGTAGGCCGGCAGCATGGCGTCGCGCCTCGCCTGCTCCAGCGTTGGGGCGGCGGCATCCTTGCCGGACAGTACCGGTTCCGCGCCAGCCGGCCAAGCGATGCCGATGTCCGGGTCAAACGGGTCCACGCCGTGCTCGCGTCCCGGTGCGTAGGCGGTGGAGCACAGGTAGACAACCGTCGCCTCGGCGCTGAGCGCCATGAACGCATGGCCCAGCCCTTCGGAGAGGAATACCGCACGCCGGCCGGCGTCATCCAGCCGTACCGCCTCCCAGCGTCCGTAGCTGGGCGAGCCGGTCCTGACGTCGGCGATCACGTCGAGGATGGCGCCGCTGACGCAGGTCACGTATTTTGCCTGGCCGGGTGGGACGTCAGCGAAGTGGATACCCCGGATCACTCCCCGGCGGGACACCGAGCAGTTCGCCTGCGCGACCTCTGGCTGGTATCCGAGCGACGCGGCCAGTTCCCCGGCCCGGAACCACTCCAGGAAAGACCCCCTGCTGTCGGACAAGATCCGGGGCGTGAATATCCAGGCGCCCTCGATCCCAGTCGGCTCCACGTGGGACTCCTTAACGTCGGGCTGCATCGCCAGCTTCAGGCCGCATCGCTAGGTTCCCGCGCAGATCTGCGGACGCCCGCGTGAACCATGGATGACGGAGCCTGCGTGTGCGGTCAGTCGGGCGCTGCTCGATGGTCCGGCGGAGCCCCGGCCGGCGGAAGTACCCGGCCGCCAGGCCGGCCGTCAGCAGGTCCCCGACGGTGGTCAGCACGCGGGAGACCAGGGCCACCGCGGTAGCCGCGCCGACGCCGAGTACGGGGCTGAGCAACGCGACGAGCAGCACCTCGCGCACCCCGGCCCCGGCCGGCGCGAACACGGCGAGGAAACCGACGCTCCAGGCCAAGGCGAAGCCGCCGATGGCCAGCAGCGCCCCCGTACCGACAGGCGCGCCGAGCCGCGTCGCGAGCAGCCAGATCTGCAGGCCGTAGAAGATCCACGACCCGAACGACCAGGCGAGCGAGGTTGCTATGGCCCGGGCCGTCAGCGGCTGCTCGAGGGGAGGCCGCCGGGTCAGCCGGAACAACCGGCCCAGGACGTAATTGAGCACCTTCGGGTGCAGGCAGGCCAGCAAGGCGGGAGCGGCCAGGAAGGCCCACAGGTAGCGCGCCGATCCCGCCACGAAAGGCAGCGTGACGAGCGCGGTGAGCAATCCGCTGGGCACGGACACGAGCATGGTGAGCACGGACGCGCTCGCCGAGTGGTGCCGCGGCACGCGGTGTGCGCTGCCCAGCTCCATCTGCGCCAGAACCGGCCAGACCGATCCGGGCAGGTATTTGCCCAGCTGGCCCACGAACATGATCCGGGCCGCGGTCCGGGCCGGCAGCGGCGAGCCGAGCGCGGCGAGCAGCAGCCGCCAGACCTGCATCGCCGCGAGCATGGCAATGAGCACACTGACCATGGCGGCGGCGACCACCAGGATCCCGATGCTGGCCAGCGCGGCACGTACATCTGCCCACTGGCGGGCCACCGCGTAGCCGCCGATGGCGACCGCGGCCGCGGCGAATCCCCAGCGGACCGGCCGGCCGGTGAGGATCCGCCTGGCCACGGTCCACGAGGTGCGGAGCCTGCCGCGTAGCGTGCCGCCACTGCCGGGCCGCCCGTCCGCAGCGGCGGCGGGCGGGTAGTCCGATATCGCGGGGCGATCCGGCATGGCGACAGCCTCACCTTGGATTCGGGCATTCGCGGGATTTCTGCCTAGGGAGCCGATCGGAATACTAGGGTATAGGGATCATGCATGCTTTGCTCTTTGGCACCTACGACACCTCGCTTCATCCGAGAATTGGCACGATCGCTGAGGGCCTGCGGGCCCGCGGTATCGACGTGGCCGAATGCAACGCACCGCTGGGCCTCGACACGGCGGCGAGGGTGAGCATGCTGGCGCACCCGTGGCGGACTCCAGCCCTGCTGGCCCTGCTGGCACGGCGCTGGGTGATCCTGGCCCGGAACGCCCGCCGGATGCCCGCACCGGACGTGGTCCTGGTCGGCTATCTCGGTCACTTCGACGTCCACCTGGCCAGGCTGATCTTCCGCCGGGTGCCGATAGTGCTCGACCACCTCATCGGGGCCAGCGACACCGCGCGGGACCGGGGGCTGGGCGGGATCGGGCGCCAGGCCCTCCTGAGGATGGTCGACACCGGCGCCCTGAGAGCCGCCGACATCGTTGTTGTGGACACTGAGGAGCACGTGGCCCGCCTGCCCGGACGGTACCAGGCCCGGGCGGTGGTCGTACCGGTCGGCGCGCCAACGGCGTGGTACCGGGCGGATCGGCCCCCTGAGCGGGACAACACCGACGGGCCGCTGCGGGCGGTGTTCTACGGCCTGTACACCCCCCTGCAGGGCACTCCGGTCATCGGCGCCGCGCTGGGGCAGATCGCCGGTGCGCCCCTCGAGGTCACCATGATCGGCGACGGCCAGGACAAGGCCGCCACGATGGCCGCGGCGGACGGCAACGACGCGGTCCGCTGGCTGGACTGGGTGCCCGCCGCTGAACTGCCCGCCCTGGTCGCCAGCCACGACGTCTGCCTGGGCATCTTCGGTGCCGGTGAGAAGGCGCTCCGCGTGGTGCCGAACAAGGTGTTCCAGGGGGCCGCCGCGGGCTGCGCGATCGTGACCTCGGATACTGCGCCGCAGCGGCGGGCCCTGGACGGGGCCGCCGTTCTGGTGCCGCCCGGCGACCCTGACACGCTGGCCGCGGCCCTGCTGCGGCTGGCCGGTGACCGCAGCGAAGTGGCCCGGCTCGGCCGGCAGGCCCGCCAGCTAGCCGGGGAGCAATTCATACCGGAGCAGATCGTGCTCCCGCTCATCGACGAACTCGCCAGGACCGCGGCACCGCTGCCGCCGCCCGGCCTTAGGCAGGTGCCGCGGGTGGCTTCCGGTTCGACGGCCATGGCGGCAAAAACGGATATCAGCGCGCTGGCGCCGCTCACGCCGAACGCCTGGCTCCGCTACGAACTGGTCAAGGACATGTTCCCGCCCGGAATCAGCGACGTGCTGGAGGTCGGCTGCGGTCAGGGTGCGCTGGGTGTCCGGCTGGCGCAGCGCTACAACTACCTGGGGGTCGAGCCAGACCGGGCGTCCTGGGCGGTAGCCAGCCAGCGGATCAGCGCGGCCGGACGGGGGGAGGTCCGCAACGTCACGGTAAAGGACCTCGGCGACGACCGGTTCGACCTGGTCTGCGCGTTCGAGGTGCTGGAGCACATCGACGACGACGCGGCCGCGCTGAAGGAGTGGGCGGGCAGGCTGCGCGCCCCCGGCTGGCTGCTGCTGTCCGTGCCCGCGCACCAGTACCGGTACGGTCCGGCCGACGAGCTGGTGGGCCACTTCCGCCGCTATGATCCCGCAGCGATGACGGCTCTCCTGGCCAGCTGCGGTTTCGCCGGGATACAGCTACGCCAGTATGGCTTCCCGCTTGGCTACCTGCTGGAAGCCGGACGCAACCTGATCGCCCGGCGGCGGCTCGCCTCAGCGGCGGCCACGCCGGCGGCGGAGCGCACCGCCGGATCCGGCCGGCTGCTTCAGCCGTCCGGCGGCCCGCGCGCGGCAGCCGCCCGGTGGGGGACCGCGCCCTTCCGGGTGGTGCAGCGGGCGTTCCCGAATACCGGGACCGGCCTCCTGGTCCTGGCCCGCCTCGACGGTGAACTCCCGGGGCCGTAGACCGGCAGCCATCACGGCCGCGATGGCTACCGGGCGGCACCGCGGCCGATGCCTGATGCTCAGGGGCGTCCCAGGGCGTGGAATGACCAGCCGGCTGACCGCCACCGCCGCTCGTCGAGGGCGGACCGGGTGTCGATGACGTTACGCCGCGTGACCGCCGCCCCGGGAACGTGCGGGTCGATCAGCCGGTACTCCTCCCAGTCGGTGAGGTGCACGATCAGGTCCGCATCGGCGGCCGCCGCCACGGCCGATTCGGCGTAACGCAGATCGGGGCGGACGAGCGCCGCGCTGCCGGTTGCCACGGGGTCGTGAACGGTCACCGAGGCACCCTCAGCCGTCAGCCGGCCGCACACGTCCAGGCTGGCCGAGCTGCGTACGTCGTCGCTGCCCGGCTTGAACGCGACCCCCAGCGCACCGACCCGGCAGCCGGCCAGCGAGCCGATCCGCTCGTCCCGCGCGAGCGCCACCACGGGTGCGGGGACTGCTTTCGCCGGAATCCATGTCGGTCAGACGTCTCCTCTCGATCGGACGATGAGATCGGCGAGCAGGGCGAGGGAGGCGATGAGTATCCCGGTCAGGAAGATCAGCACCGTGTTGACCGCAAAGAGCAGCGGATGGACGACCAGGTCGTAAACGCCCTTGAGGATGCCGAGCCCCAGCAGGAACAGCGCCACCGGCATCAGCACCTTGAGCGGGTTGAAGTACATCACCATCCGCAGCACCTGCAGGATGTACCGGTAGGCGTCCTTGACGAACTTGAACTTCGACGTCCCCGACCGTTTGGCGTACTCGATCGGCACGTACCGCACGTCGTGCTGGTTGGCCAGGAACGCGACCGTGATCGTGGTGACGCAGGAGAACCCCGGCGGCAGCAGCCGCAGGTACGGCTGGGCGACCTCGCGCCGGAACGCCCTGAGCCCGGAGTTCAGGTCCGGGATCTGGGCGTTGGTGAGCACTTCGGCGAGCTTGCGGATGACGAACTTGGCCGGCACCCGCAGCAGTTTGTGCGTGCCCTGCTCGCTGGTCCGCGCCCCCACGACCTGATCGATAGCCGGGTCTTTCTCGAGCATCTGGACCAGCTCGGGAATCCGTTCGTTGGGATACGTCATGTCAGCGTCGGTCCACACGACGATCTCGCCCCGCGCCCGCTGGGTGCCGATGCGGCGGACCGTGCCGGACCCGCCGTTGCGGTGGAACGGCACGATTTCCATCTGCGGGAACCGGGGCGCGGCCTCGCAGAGACGGGCCAGCGTCTCATCGGTGGAGGCGTCGTCGAACACGAGCAGTTCGTAGCGGTACCCGCTGGCGTCCATGGCCGCGCAGATCCGTGCCACCTCGGCCGTCACGTGACCCTGCTCGTTGTAGCAGGGCAGGATGATCGAGACATCCGGAGCTGACGGTGGATCGGTCACGGCGCCGGCTCCCACATATAAACGTCCAGGTTGTACGGCCAGGTGGTCCGCGGCGGGAACATCAGCGTGCTGTTGTCGATTCTCGTGCTCAGCGTCATGACCTTCCTCACGAGCCCGCCGTAGGGCCTTAGTTCCGATGTACTGGTGGCCAGGAGCACCGGCCGCCGCCCGGCCCGCTGGATGTCCCGCACGACGTCCCGTACCGCGGTGGCCGCTGTGGACTTGTGCACCGGGGTGACGCGCGCCGCCGGGTCACTGCACATCCCGCGGACGACCTCGGTGAGCCGGTCGGCGGCCGGGCCGTCGACGAAGATGACCGGCGAGCCTTTGGGGATCGCCGCGCACATGCCGTCGACCGCACTGAGCTCGCCTGTGTATGCGGCCTTGAAAGCGAGGCCGTCCGCGGTGGGGGTAAGCCCGAGCGGGCCACCGCTCCTGACGCCGAGGCCGAACGTGGTCATCGAGGCCGGCAGCAGCAGGGCGGCCGCGAAGACTACCGCGGAGCCGGCGCTGGAAACTCCGGCCAAGCCGTGCTCGCGGAGCCGGCCGACCACCCAGGCGGACGCCCAGACCGCCAGCAGGATGAAACCCGGCAGCACGGCGGGGACGAGGCGGCGGCTGGCCCACGGCTGATCGGGGGTGATCGCCGGCCGGTACAGGAACGTGACGATGGTCCACGCGAACGTGATCAGCGGCAGGGTCCACAGCGTGGCCTGGCCGCGCAGGCACCTGCGGGCCAGCAGCGCGGCCCCGGCCGTGCCGAGAATCACCGCGGGCGCGCCGATGTACCAGAACACCCAGTGCAGGCTCAGCTCGGCGTAGGTTCGCGTCGGGTCGACGGGCAGGTGATTCGCGCGCTGGTAGGACGCTATGACCTGGCTGAGGGTCGGGTTCGCCGGGCTGCGGACCGTCTGCACACAGGGGCGGACGGTGAACGCGACCACGATGAGGACGGCCAGCGCCGACGCGGTGCCCGGCAGCCACCTCCGCCTCAGCTGCGGCAGGCCGCGATTCCACATCAGCGGAAGCCCCGCCAGCGTCACGGCGAGCACGACAGCGGCCGCCAGCGCCAGCAGCTCCAGCGAGGACTTGTTGGTGGCCAGGTACGGCCGGGAGAACACCAGCCCGTCAACGATGCCGTAGGCCGCGCCCACCACCAGACCGCCGGCCAGCGGCAGGGCCTGCCGTCGCCGGCCGAGCAGCAGCAGGCCGCAGTAGGGGGCCATCGGCAGGATGTCGCTGGCCCCGTCGATGCGCACCAGCAAAGTCAGGCCGAGCGCCAGGCCCGCGATCGCCGCGATAACCCGGTCACCACCGGCCCGGTCCCGGCTGAGGGAGTCGATGACCAGGCAGAGCCCGCCGAAGAACAGGATCTGCGCCAGGGCCTCGCTGTAGCTCGACCGGCTGGTGAGCTGCTCGGGCATGGAAACCGCGAGGACGAGGGCCGCCAGCGGCGCCCACCGGGGCCCGACGAGCCGGGCGGTCAGGCCGCCGAAGGCGAGCAGCGCCGCAGCCCCCAGCACGGGTGCTGTGACCAGGGCCGCGTTCGCGCCGCCGATCCACAGGGCGCCTGACAGCACCATCGGCAGCCCGGCCATGAACTGCGGCACGACGCTGTCCCCGACCTGGTAGTAGGCGAAACTGCTGAAGTTGAGCAGGCTGCTGTGCGAACCGCCGAAGGCCGCGCGATCCTGCGGGATCGGCAGCGATCCGTGCCGGGAGATCCATTCCGCGAACTGGAAATAGGACGCCGGGTCGCGCATCACGATGATGAACTGCGAGTGGTAGACCACCTGATCGGTGCCGAAGGCGACGGCGACCGCTACGACTCCCGCGACCGCCCACCAGGGCGTGTGTGCCTTCTCCGGCGCGCGCACCGGCCAGACCTGCGGCGACGGGGCGGGAATCCAGCGCAGGCCGAGCACTACGAGCGCGACCGCCACCGGCACCGACCCCGCCAGCGCGAGTACGGGCGTGAACCGGCCGATGAGCAGCAGCAGGAAACCGGCCAGCAGCCAGGCCATCACCAGCAGCGCCGGCAGCACGGACAGCCGCGCGAGCAGCCGTCCGGCCGCATCCGGCGGGCCAGCCGCCGGCCCGCCGCCCGCGTCCCCGGCGGCGGGGCCGGTGGTCTCCGACTTGGCGCCGACGCTCATCCGCCGTGCTCCGCGGAACCCGGCCTGGCCCTGGCCGCATTGGGCCCGGTCTTGGCCGCATTAGGACTGTGCAGCACGATGAAACCGCCGCGGTCAAAGACGGTCTTGTAGCCGTGCTGCTTGAGCAGCGCAATGCGCTGTTCCTGCTCCTGTACGGAGTGGAAGGTGAACTGCCGCCCGGCCGTCGTGGCGACCACCCATGGCGCCAATACCGGGGTTCCGCTGTCGCCGTCCCAGAGCAGGACGCTGTCCCGGCCGGACAGGTGCGGGCCGAGCCGGTTCGCGGCTTCCACAGTGACGCCGCTCGGCACGGCGGCGACGGCGGCCGCGGCCGTCTTCTCTCCCGCGGTCCGCTGGTAGAACGACGAGTGGAGGGCGGATCCGAGTGCGAACCGGGGAATCAGGAACACCCCGACGGCACACATCGCCGCGGCGGCGCAGAGCCCCACCGTGCTCACGCTCCCGTCCGCCTCCGTGCGGGCCGGCTTGCCCGCCCTGGGGCGGTTGTCCTGCCTGGCCCGTCGCACCCACCGGCCCAGCCGGGCCGCGCCGTCGACGCCGCCACAGGCGAGGATGATCACGAGGTAGGCGTTGTAGTGGTAGGCGGTAAGCCACCAATTGGGGAACTGGCCTTGCAGCATCCGTTCCGCCAGCAGCGGGATGACCGCGATCGAGATCGGTGACACCAGCGGCAGGAAGCAGAACGGGGCCAGCAGCCAGAGCATGGTGTCCAGCTTGATACCGGGTGTGATGAACAGCCGAAGGGCGCCAAGCGGATGCGTGACGACGTGCACCGCGACCTGGGGCACGTCCCGGCCGAGCGCGCCGTACGCCCAGTAGTAGCTGGCATGCCCCCCGAAGGCCGGGATAAGGATATAGGTGGCCAGCCAGGTATCGGCCACCCCGCCGACGATGAGAGCGAGGGCGACGATGCGCTGTCTGCGCACCAGCTGCGCCCGCGTGACGGCGAGGTACACCCCGATCCCAGCGACCAGCAGGCCCATGTCCTCCTTGACCAGGAGCAGGGCGGCCAGCGCGATCAGCGCGGTCCGCAGCCGCCGCGCCTGCAAACGCTCGAGCGCCACCGCGATCAGCACGGGGGCGAACGCGACCTCATGGAAGTCGAAGGCGGCCGCCGAGGCGATCGGCCAGCTCAGCATGTACGCCACGGAAACGAGATATGCGGCGGCGGTCGCCCTCGCCCCGCCGCCGAACGCCCGGCGGGTGAACACCCACAGCGGCGGGAGCGCGAGCGCGAAGAGCACGGCCTGCGCCACGAGGAGAGTCGTGGGGCTGTCGTGGATCCAGTACAGCGGGGCCAGCGACGCGAGGATCGGCGACCAGTGATCGCCGAGGACGGAGAAGTGCGGGCCGAATCCGTTGTGCAGACCCTTGATGGCCGAGATCCCGGGGCGGAAGTGGGCGTACGACCGTACGGCCTCATCAAAGATCACAAGGTCGTAGGACGAGGTCTGGAAGGTGTAGTTGAGGACCAGCGAGAACACGGAGTAGCCGGCCGCCATCAGTGCGGCGAGCATCCCCACGGCGACTACGTGCGCGGCCTGGTACCTGCTCACCTGGCGGTCAGCATGCTGCCGCGCGGCGGGTGCAGCGCTGTCTACTGTCACTCGGCGATACCTGTCGCTTCGAGTTGGTTCATCTGTTTGCGTGTGTACGTTTGACGTAAGTACGGGCTGCCCGCTCTGGCCGGGCACGGTGCGGGCTGGACGATATCGCTACGCCACGGGTCGCACGGTACGCCAGGGCCGCGTCCGCGAGTCTAAACGACCTAGGCAATCGAAATTATAGGAAATGCCAACTTTATGATCCGCGAAGGCTGGCCGGATCCACGCGGCTGCTGCAGCAGGAGGCCGGCTGGGGCCGGGGGAGGTCGTTGCCGCTGCGGCGCGGACCGGCAAGGCTAATCTTGACAATGCAGACCGGTTTTATGGAAAATGTTCTGATCGCCTCGTTTCCCTGCGTCCGGAGGTCCGGAGTGTCGCTCACCACGCTGATCGCGGACACGCGCGAGGCCGTCGCCGGCGACGCTGGCGACGCGCAGGCGGTCTTCGGCGCGCATGGAACGCTGGCCGGTGTCACCGAGGTGGACATCCGGACCGGGACACCCACCTTCAAGGTGGACGAGCCGCCCGCGGCCGGCGGTGCCGGCCTCGCAGCGAACCCGGTGCAGTACGCGCCGGCGTCGCCCGGGTCATGCCAGGTCATAACCTACCGCTGCTGGGCTGAGCAGCCCGGCATCTCCTCCGGCTCGCTCACCGTCCGGGCCGAAGGTGACCCCGGCATCCGCGGATTCCCCGGATTCGACGAAACAGTACGGCCGGGTTTCTCCGCAGTCCGTGCCCAGGTGACGGTGAGCGGGCCGGAGAGCGCTGGGCGCTACCAGGAGCTCGCGGCGGCCGTGGACGAGCACTGTCCCGTCCTTGACCTGTTCCGGAACCCGGTACCGGTGTCGCGGACGCTCTTCTCGGCCAGCGGGTCGTTATCCGTCCCCGGCCGTTATCACCCAGACCCTGCTTGGCATCCCTCACGAATGGCAGACCAGCGTGTTCATCCTCCCATCGTCGTCTCCTGGCGTCCCGGGTGGCTTCTCCGCCCCGCGCGCACTTCTGCTCCGGGGGGCATGCCTGGCTGACGGCCAGGTCGCCGACATCCTGGTCGCAGATGGCGCGGTCGTTTCCGTCGGAGACACTGCCGTAGGCCAGACGGCATCCGCGGAGGTTATCGACCTTCGTGGCTACCTGCTCCTCCCGTCGCTGGTCGAGCCGCACGCTCATCTCGGCAAGGCGTTCACTGCGCGGGGCATCGCCAGCGCGGGTGGTTCCCTTCCGGGGGCCTTCGATGCCCCGATGACCACTCGCCCCGGGCTGCCCGCGGCTGGCATTGCCGCCCGTGCCTGGGCTGCCGCCACCCGGTATCTCGCCCATGGGACGACGGCGATCAGAGTGCATGTCGGCATCGGGGGCGAGGCAGGACTGGAGGCTGTAGAGGCGCTGGTCGAAGTGCGCGCCGGCCTCGCGGGAATCATGGACATCCAGATCGTGGCCATCACCCCGGTTCCGGTGACCGGCCGGGCCGGGGCCGCCAGCCGGGTGCTGCTGCGGCGCGCGCTGGCCGCGGGGGCGGATCTGGCCGGTGGCACGCCGGCGCTCGATGATGAACCCGGACGCGCCATTGAGGCCCTGGCGGTCGTGGCCGCCGACGCCGGCGCTGGGCTCGACCTGCATATCGACGAGACGGCCGGCCCCGCCGTGCTGACGCTGCCGCACCTGGTCGCCGTCGCTGAAGCGGGATTCGGTCATCCGGTCACTGCCAGCTACGCGGTCCGCCTCGGGACACAGGTGCCGGAGCACTATGTGACGGCGCACTCGCTGGCGCACGCTGGGATCGGCGTGGTAACGCTCCCGCAGGCCTGCGTGTTTTCGCAGGCAGACGGCTTTGGTGCCGGTGTTCCCGGCGGCCTGGCCGCGGTGCGGGATCTGCTGGAAGCGGGCGTACCGGTGGCTGCCGGCGGGGGCAGCCTGCAGGAGCCGTTCAATCCGATGGGCCGCGCTGACCCGCTGGGAGCAGCCTCACTCCTCCTCGTGGCCGCTAAGCTGACGCCGGCCGAGGCGTTCGCCGCGGTTACCTCGGCTGGGCGGCTGATCATGGGACTCCCTGATGTCAGTGTCGCCCCCGGCTCGCCTGCGGACCTGGTCGCGGTCCGCGCGGCCGACCTCGGCAACGCGGTTGCCAGCGGGACGCCGGACCGGATCGTCCTTCGCAGTGGCCGGGTCGTCGCGCGCACCCGGGCAGTTGCCGAGCTCGCCCTGCCTGAGCTCCGCGCGACAAGGTCGACGTGGAACTTACCGGCAGCGTATTCCGCCGGTAACCGGCGCGGGCCCGGCGGCGCCACTGTCGTGGAATCTGCCCAGGCAGAAGATCTGGCGCTGGTATTATCCACTAACCCTATAGACCAAATGGGATTTACTCTCGTTGCCGTGATGTAAACAAAAGGAAGTTTCCTGGATGCCCACAGTTCACCGTCTGATCCGGCGCGCCCGGAGGCCCGGGCCGCTGGTGGCGGTGTCCGTGGCGTACCTGGTCTTGGTGTCCGGGATGATGATCTGGCGGGGGATCTCGGTGTCGCCGGACTACCTGCTGCTGATCCTGGTGCCGGTGGCGTTGCTGAGCGGGCGGGCGTTCGCGTTCCTGCGGGACTGGGTGCCGTTCGTGGCGCTGTTCCTGGGGTATGAGGCACTGTCGGGGGTGGCGCCGAAGCTCGGCATCAAGCCCCAGGCCGGTTCCATGGTGCACATCGAAAGGGAACTGTTCGCCGGCCGGGATCCCAGCGAGGTGCTGCAGCGGCACTTCGGCGGGCTGCACTGGCTGGTGATCGCGTGCACCGTCATCTACTTCTGCCACTTCCTGTTCCCCATCGCCGTGGGGATGGTGCTGTGGCTGGTCGACCGCAACCTGCGTTTCGTCGTGGCGTTGCTGGGGATGTCGTTTGCGGCCTTCATCTTCTTCTTGCTGGTGCCCACCGCGCCGCCGTGGTATGCGAACAGCCTGGGGCTGCTGCCAGGGGTCCATGACCTGGTGCACGGGACGCTGCCCAGTGCGGTCAGCCCCTACTTCCAGCGGCTGGACGCCGACCCCGTGGCGGCGTTCCCCTCGCTGCACGCGGCCTACCCGGCGCTGGGCGCGCTGGCGCTGTGGCAGGTCAGCCGGCGCACCGCGCTGGTGATGGTGCCGTGGTGCCTGGCAGTGTGGTTCAGCGTCGTTTTCCTCGGCCAGCACTACGCGATGGACGTCATGGGCGGCGTCACCCTCGCGGCCGCGACCTGGGCGGTCATGACCTACGTCGTGACGCCGCGGGTTCGCGCGCTCCGGGATGGCCCGGTGGCGGTCACGGCGGCAGGGGCGGTCCCTGTGCCCGGCGGGGAGCATGTGAATCCCGCTGGGGAGACACTGGCGCCCACTGAGGAGCTACCTGGCTGACCGGGCGGCCGGTCCGGGCCGCCCGCGCCACCCCTTCGATCATCCGGCCTGGGAGCAGACCTGCCAGTCCGGCAGCTGGATCGAGGCGGTGGTCGAGCGCGACCTGGCCGGCGGCCCGGGCGCGGAGGCGTACCGGGCCCGGGCGAAGGCGGATCTGGCACGAGGCGCAAGCACTGCTGGGCGCCGCCCCAGCCAGATAAGTGGACTTGTCCGACCAACTTAGTTGATAATAGGCCATGTGCCTGCCGGGGACTGCGGCGGGGGCGGCGAAGACGGAGTCCCCGGCGGCCTCGTCCAAGCTGAGCGCCGCGCACCCCGCTGCCGGTACGAAGAGAGGAGGCCATGCAAGTCGCATTCGCATCGTGCCGTTCACCCGGCGCTGCCGTAAACGAGGACTTCGTCGCCGCTACCGCGAGCGTGGTGGTAGTGCTGGATGGTGCTTCGGCGCCCCCCGGAGCTGAGACCGGCTGCGTTCACGGCACACGCTGGCTCGTCCGCCGGCTCGGTGCCGCACTTTTGGAGGTTCTTTCGACGCAGACGGAACAGGCGCCGGTGGACAATCTTGCTCAGGCAATTGTCAACGTCAACGCTCTGCATATCAACGCGTGCGACCTAGGGCATCCCGCGAACCCCTCAGCTGCGATCGCCATCCTCCGTGAGCAGGAGGAGACGGTTGAGTTCCTCCTGCTTGGAGACACCACCGTGCTGCTCGGCGAGCCGGCCGGCGTTCGCGTGGTCACCGATGACTGGCTGGAGAAGGTTGCTGGGGGAGAGCAAGCGGGGCACCAGCAAGCCACGGGGTCAGCTGCCCGGGGCGGCCACTTTGCCGCGGTTGCCGGGCCGGCAGGTTACGGCCGCCAGGACGGCTTCTGGAGGGTCAGCAGCAACCCTGATGCTGTCGACTATGCCGTGACCGGCACCATTGCCCGTCGGGGCCTGCGTAGTGCGGCCGTGCTTAGCAAGGGAGCCACTCGACTGGCCGGCCGTTCTGGATCGATGGACTGGCCGGGCTTCCTCGATCTGCTCGACAAGCGTGGCCCGGAGACGCTCATCGGCCGATTGCGGGACGTCGAGCGATCCGATCCTGATGGGCAACGCTGGCCGCGTGGCGGGGCACACGGCGACGCCACGGCCGTCGTGTGCCACTTCCGGGACCCGGCTCGAACCGGTCGTTTCGGTCGTCGGTGACGAGTCTGGTCTCGACGCGGTCCCGCCGCTCGGCGATGATCTTCTGGAGTGCCGTGGGTATCTGCGATACGCTGCGGGATTCACTCGACGCGCGGCTTAGCCAGCCCGGCTTTGACGCGGGCCAGCCAGGCGGAAATGTCACGGGTGCCGACGGGACCCGCGCTGGGGTTGTCGTCCCTGGCCAGCGGGCATGCGCCCGTCGGCGAAATGTCCGGCGGACCGTGCCGGCCGCTTTTAGGACCGGGCCCGTATCAGGCCCGTGGCACTCCGCCTGCCCGGCCGCTCGTGCCTGCAGCCGCCGCATCGGCCTGTCGTGACCGGATGCGGCGCCGCCAGCCCTCACATCCTCGCGAGGAGATCATCATGACCGATCATGCCCCAGAATCCGGCACCCCCGCCTGGTCATTCGAGACCAAGCAGGTGCATGCGGGAGCTGTGCCCGACCCGGCGACCGGGTCGCGTGCCGTGCCCATTTACGAGACGACTTCGTATGTCTTCCGCGACACCGAGCATGCCGCGAACCTATTCAGCCTGGCCGAGCCTGGCAACATCTACACGCGCATCATGAACCCGACAAGCGATGTCGTCGAAAAGCGCCTCGCCGCGCTCGAAGGAGGAGTCGCGTCCGTGGCGCTGGCCTCCGGCCAGGCAGCCGAGACGCTGACGGTGCTCACCCTCGCCGGCGCCGGCGACCATCTGGTGTCGAGCGCGTCGCTGTATGGCGGGACCTACAACCTGTTCCACTACACGCTGCCCAAGATCGGGATCGAGGTCACCTTCGTCGAGGACCCGGACGACCTCGACGCCTGGCGGGCCGCCGCGCGGCCGGAAACCAGGCTGTTCTTCGCCGAGACCATCGGCAATCCGCGCAGCAACGTGCTGGACATCGAGGGGGTCGCGGGCGTCGCCCATGAGGTCGGGGTACCGCTCGTCGTGGACAACACGGTGCCCACGCCTTACGTGTCCCGGCCCATAGAGTACGGCGCGGACATCATCGTGCACTCGGCGACCAAGTTCATCGGCGGGCACGGCACGGTCATCGCGGGCATCGTGGTGGACGGCGGCACCTTCGACTTCGGCGCGCACGCGGACCGCTTCCCAGGCTTCGTCGAGCCGGACCCGAGTTACGGCGGTCTCCGGTACTGGCCCGCCCTCGGTCCCGGGGCATT
>CAWDTK010000010.1:0-129678 GCA_963805255.1 uncultured Actinomycetes bacterium | reverse complement strand
TGACTGGCGCGCCTGAATGGAAAAGTGCTCCTGAACTGGGACGATTAGGGGTGTTTGGGTCCTTATCGCGCCGGGTTCGAGGAGCACTTTCTACGTGAACGGTACAGGGTGGTCGCGGGGTCTGGAAGTCACTGGCGGCGGTACGGGGATCGTGTCGCATGCGGGCCTGGTTCTGCTGCGGCAGCTGGCGGACCGGACGGGGCTGACGGCGGGGCTGTCGCGGGCGCTGCCGTCGCCGCTGTGGGGGCATGACCGGGGCCGGGTCGTCAGCGATCTGGCGTGCGCGATCGCGGACGGCGCCCGGGTGATCAGTGATTTCCGGGTGATGGGCGATCAGCGGGAGCTGTTCGGCCTGGTGGCGTCGGTGCCGACGGCGTGGCGGGCGCTGAAGGAGATCGCCGGCGCCGGCGACCGCGCGCAGCGCAAGCTCGCCGCCGCGGTGAACAAGGCGCGGCGGCACGCGTGGGCGCAGGCCGGCACGCTGCCGCCGGTGCGGGTCGCGGACAAGACGCTGGAGGGGGTGACGTGTATCCGGCTGGACGCGACCGTGGTGCCCGCGCACTCGGATAAGGAGCTGGCGGAGCCCAATTTCAAGGGATTCGGCCATCACCCGCTGGTCGCCGAATGCGACAACGTGCGGGAGCCGCTGGCGTGGATGCTGCGCCCCGGCTCGGCCGGGTCGAATACCGCCGCTGATCACCTGCAGATCCTGGGCGAGGCGATCGCCGCGCTGCCGCCGGCGTTCCGCCGGAAGCTGATGATCACCTGCGACGGGGCCGGCGCCAGCCACGCCCTGATCAGGGAGCTGGACAAGCTGGCGGCCCGCCCCGGGTACCAGGTGATCTACTCCGTGGGCTGGGAGCTGGGCAAGCGGGAAAAGGCCGCGCTGGCCCAGGTCCCCGAGGACGCCTGGGAAGCCGCCGTGGACGCGCACGGGAAAGTCCGCGAGCGCCGCGCGGACGATGCCTGCGGTAATCTCCGGTGCGCGCACCGGGCCTGCTGGATCGAGGAAGCCCACGTCATCGAGCTGACCGGGCTGCTGCGCGAAGGGCCGGCCGGGGACCAGCTCAAGGGCTGGCCCAAGGCGATGCGGATCTTCGCCCGCCGGGAACGCCCGCACCCGGGCGCGCAGCTGACCCTGTTCGAGGCAGAGGACGGCTGGCGGTACTGCCTGTGGGTAACGAACCGGCCCGCCACCACGCGTGGCTGGCTGGGCCAGTGCGCCTACATCGACGCGGCGCACCGGGTCCACGCCCGGGTGGAGGACGTGATCCGCACCGGCAAGGACACCGGGCTGGGCCATTTCCCGTCGCATGACTACAAGGTCAACCAGGCGTGGCTGACCGCCTCCATGATCGCCTGCATCCTGCTGGCCTGGCTGAAGCTGCTGGCCCTGGACCGCGACCTGGCGAAAGCCGAGCCGAAAACGCTCCGCTACCGGATCCTGCACGCCGCCGGCCGCCTCGTGCACGGCGGGCGGCGAAGATGCCTGAAAATCGCCGCGACCTGGCCCTGGGCCGACGCCATAACCGCCGCCTGGCAGCGCATCCAGGCGATCCCGCAAGGCCCCTGACCAGTGCTAACCCATCCCTGCGAGCAAGGAAGGAGAACCCGGGGCCGTGGAACCCCGGCCACCCGGCCCGCCAGCCGGGCCACCGTCATACACCGAAGCTAAAATCCCAGCCCAGAACACGGTCCGCACGCCGCTCAGCGGCAGCCATCAACCCCGATGAAAGATCAGGGTTAACCCTGATGATTCATGCGGGCGGAGGGCTGGCCTGGGATCGCGGCTGAACCGCTGAACAGTTCGTGATTTTACGGTCGGGGTATGACGGTGGCCCGGCTGGCGGGCCGGTGGCCGGGGGTTCCACAGGCCCCGGGGGGACTCCTTCCGTATCGCAGGGATAGCTTTCGCTGGTCAGGGTGCGTGTGGCAGGGCGGTGATCCGGGCCCAGGCGGTGGCGATGGCCTCTGCCCAGGGCCAGGTGGCGGGGATTTTCAGCCGCCGGCGGCGGCCGCCGCGGACGAGCTTCCCGGCGGCATGCAGGATCCGGTAACGCAAAGTCTTTGGTTCTGCTTTGGCCAGGTCGCCGTCCAGGGCGAGCAGCCGCAGCCAGGACAGCAAGGCCGCGGCGATCAAGGCGGCGGCCAGCCACCCGGAATTCATCGCGAAATCGTGCGAGGGGAACCGGCCGATCCCGCAGTCCTTCCCGGTACGGATGCCGTCCTCAACCCTGGCGTGCACCCGGTGCGCAGCGTCGATATAGCCCAGCTGGGCCCGCCAGCCGCGCAGCCCGGCGGGCACGTTCGAGACCCACAGGCAGTAACGCCAGCCGTCCTGGTTCTCGAACAGGCTCAGCTGGGCGCCGGGGTGCGGCCGCTCCCGGCGGGCAAAGACGCGCATGCTGGCCGGCCAGCCGTCCAGCTGGTCCCCGTGAGGGCCTTCGCGCAGCAGCCCGGTCAGCTCGGTGACGTGCGCTTCTTCGATCCAGCACCGCGTATGCCCGCAAGACCGGTCCGCGCAGGCGCCAGGCGCACGGCGCTCGCGCACCTGGCCGCGCTGATCGATCGCGATCTGCCAGGCCTCCTGCGGGACCAGCCGGATCGCGGCCCGCTCACGGCCGCCCAGCTCCCAGCCGACGGAGTAGGTCAGCTGGTACCCGGGCCGGGACGCCAGCTGATCGAGGCGGGTGATCAGCCCGTGGCTGGCCCCGGCCCCATCCGCAGTGACCATCAGCCGCCGCCGGAACTTCGGCGGCAGCGCGGCGATCGCGTCACCGAGCACCTGCAGGTGATCGGCGGTGGTATTTGACCCGGCGCCGCCGCGGCGCATCATCCCGGCCAGCGGCTCACCGGTGTTATCGCAGTACCCGAGCAAAGGGTGATGCCCGAAACCCTTGAAATTCGGTTCCGCCAGCTCCTTATCGGAATGCGCCGGGGTGACCGTGGCGTCCAGCCGGATGCAGGTCACGCCCTGCAGGACCTTATCCGCGACCCGCACGCCGGGCAGGGCGCCGTGCCGGGCTTCAACGGCGGCCCAGGCCTGGCGGCGGGCGCCGTTCACCGCCCTGGTGATCCGGGTCAGGGCCCGCGGGCCGCCCGCGGCGATCTCATCGAGCGTCCGCCACGTAGTCGGCACCGAGGCGACCAGACCGAACAGCTCTTTCTGGTCGCCCAGCACCCGGAAGTCGCTGATCACCTCGCTGCCGTCGGCGATCGCGCAGGCCAGGTCCGCCGTCACCCGGCCGCGGTCGTGGATCAGCAGCCGCGGCGAGGCCAGCGCCCGCGACAGCCCCCCGGTCAGCCCGGTCTTGTCGGCTAGCAGGCGCAGCAGGGCCAGCCCGGCATGCGACACGACGCCCTCGCCATCGGCGGTGACTTCCAGGCTCTTCGACCACCCGGTAAGGTTCACTTTTGAGGTGCTCCTCGAACTAGCGCTGATAAGGGCTTCAGCACTCTTATCGTCCCAGTTCAGGAGCACCTTTTACGGTCAACGCGCCGGTCAGCTGAACATCCGGATGAAAAGCCAGGGTTAAGCTCCATCAGGTCGCCTTCGGCTCCGCCGTTGTCTAGCCAGTTGTGGCTGAACGTGTGCCGGAACTTGTGTGGGTTGACCTCAACGCCGACCTCCCGGCCGCGCCGCTCGATCATCTGGTAGACGCCGCTGGCCGTCATCGGCCCGCCGCGCACGCCGAGCCATAGCGCCGAGACTCGCGCCATGGGGTGCTTTGCTCGCTCGCGCGAGTAGCGGTCAAGCGCGCGGGCGGTGTCGTAGGTGAACCGCACGGTTCGCTGCTTGTCGCCCTTGCCCGTAACGGTCGCTTCGCGGCTCGCCGGGCTCATATCGTCCAGGCTCAGGCCGACCAGCTCGGACAGCCGGATGCCGGCGTCTTTGAACAGCGAGATGACCGCGTAGTCGCGGCGGTTCTGGAATCCTCCTCCCTTGCACGTGGCAAGCATGGCGGTCAGCTCGTCCCCTGTGAAGACCGGAACGAGCTTGTCGCCGACCTTGGGCGGCTTGAGGTTGGCCATCGGGTTGAGGCGCGGTTCGTCGGGGTCTTCGGTGGCGTGCCACTTGAAGAACTGCTGGAGCGCGCGGAACTGGTTGTTGGCGTAGGAGTCGGAGTACCGGTCCAGCAGGATGACGGTCCATTCCTGGACGTGCCGCGCCGTCACGTCGACCCAGAACTTGATGCCGTCGGGAATCAGGTATTCGGCGGCGAGCCACTGGGTGGCCTCGATGTAGGTGCGGATCGTCTTCGGTGACTTTTTCTCGGCGCGCAGGTGCAGCTCGAAACTACCTATCATTGGCTGCAACGGGCCGGCGTCTAGGTTGCGCTCGAAGCCGCGGCCGACGACGCGGCTAGACATGGCTAGCCGTCCGGCTACACCGGGTAGGGCCGACGGGTTGTCTCGGCGTTTGTCTCTCCGGTTGTCTCGGCGCGTTTACGTGCAGACACGCGCGAGGGAGAGACAGAGACAATCGCGAGAGACAATTACTCATCGTTAGCCCTGATCTTTCATCGGGGTTGATGGCTGCCGCTGAGCGGCGTGCGGACCGTGTTCTGGGCTGGGATTTTAGCTTCGGTGTATGACGGTGGCCCGGCTGGCGGGCCGGGTGGCCGGGGTTCCACGGCCCCGGGTTCTCCTTCCTTGCTCGCAGGGATGGGTTAGCACTGGTCAGGGGCCTTGCGGGATCGCCTGGATGCGCTGCCAGGCGGCGGTTATGGCGTCGGCCCAGGGCCAGGTCGCGGCGATTTTCAGGCATCTTCGCCGCCCGCCGTGCACGAGGCGGCCGGCGGCGTGCAGGATCCGGTAGCGGAGCGTTTTCGGCTCGGCTTTCGCCAGGTCGCGGTCCAGGGCCAGCAGCTTCAGCCAGGCCAGCAGGATGCAGGCGATCATGGAGGCGGTCAGCCACGCCTGGTTGACCTTGTAGTCATGCGACGGGAAATGGCCCAGCCCGGTGTCCTTGCCGGTGCGGATCACGTCCTCCACCCGGGCGTGGACCCGGTGCGCCGCGTCGATGTAGGCGCACTGGCCCAGCCAGCCACGCGTGGTGGCGGGCCGGTTCGTTACCCACAGGCAGTACCGCCAGCCGTCCTCTGCCTCGAACAGGGTCAGCTGCGCGCCCGGGTGCGGGCGTTCCCGGCGGGCGAAGATCCGCATCGCCTTGGGCCAGCCCTTGAGCTGGTCCCCGGCCTGCCCTTCGCGCAGCAGCCTGGTCAGCTCGATGACGTGGGCTTCCTCGATCCAGCAGGCCCGGTGCGCGCACCGGAGATTACCGCAGGCATCGTCCGCGCGGCGCTCGCGGACTTTCCCGTGCGCGTCCACGGCGGCTTCCCAGGCGTCCTCGGGGACCTGGGCCAGCGCGGCCTTTTCCCGCTTGCCCAGCTCCCAGCCCACGGAGTAGATCACCTGGTACCCGGGGCGGGCCGCCAGCTTGTCCAGCTCCCTGATCAGGGCGTGGCTGGCGCCGGCCCCGTCGCAGGTGATCATCAGCTTCCGGCGGAACGCCGGCGGCAGCGCGGCGATCGCCTCGCCCAGGATCTGCAGGTGATCAGCGGCGGTATTCGACCCGGCCGAGCCGGGGCGCAGCATCCACGCCAGCGGCTCCCGCACGTTGTCGCATTCGGCGACCAGCGGGTGATGGCCGAATCCCTTGAAATTGGGCTCCGCCAGCTCCTTATCCGAGTGCGCGGGCACCACGGTCGCGTCCAGCCGGATACACGTCACCCCCTCCAGCGTCTTGTCCGCGACCCGCACCGGCGGCAGCGTCGCCTGCGCCCACGCGTGCCGCCGCGCCTTGTTCACCGCGGCGGCGAGCTTGCGCTGCGCGCGGTCGCCGGCGCCGGCGATCTCCTTCAGCGCCCGCCACGCCGTCGGCACCGACGCCACCAGGCCGAACAGCTCCCGCTGATCGCCCATCACCCGGAAATCACTGATCACCCGGGCGCCGTCCGCGATCGCGCACGCCAGATCGCTGACGACCCGGCCCCGGTCATGCCCCCACAGCGGCGACGGCAGCGCCCGCGACAGCCCCGCCGTCAGCCCCGTCCGGTCCGCCAGCTGCCGCAGCAGAACCAGGCCCGCATGCGACACGATCCCCGTACCGCCGCCAGTGACTTCCAGACCCCGCGACCACCCTGTACCGTTCACGTAGAAAGTGCTCCTCGAACCCGGCGCGATAAGGACCCAAACACCCCTAATCGTCCCAGTTCAGGAGCACTTTTCCATTCAGGCGCGCCAGTCAGCCCACACGGCTCGGTGAAAAGACAGGGTTAACCTCCGCCGGGGTGATCGCGCGCCAACGGCCCCACCCGACCTGGATGGCGCGCTCGGCTTGAGCGAGCTGGGCGAGGTAGCGGTACAGCGTGGAACGTCCCATGCCGCTGGCCCGCAAGAGGTCGGCGATGTCGGTTCCCTCCTCGGGTGCCGCGCACAGAGCGGTCCAGAGCGCGCCTTCGGGCGTGGTGGTGCCGGAATCGGCCGGGGTGTCGCCGGGCTCGCCCACGTCGCGGTGGGGGTTTCGGAGGTACCACGGTGCCGGTTCGGCTGGCGCGTCGTAGTAGAGCGCGGCGCGTGACACGTCGTCCAGTGCGGCCCGGCTGGGGGCGTAGCGGGCGACGGTGCGGGCCACGTCATCATCGGTGACGAGATACGCTCGGGCGCGCCTGGGCGTGGTGTGCTCGGGTGCGGACACCAGGAACTTGCCGGGCGCGTTGAGCGCGTGCGCGTTCCACCCCGCCGCGAGCATGCCCTGGCCGAGGACCAGGTCCACGTCTCGCCGCTCGCGGACCCGGAAGCAGATCCGCGTGTCCATCTGGGAGCGCACCGCGCCCTGCCCCATCGCCTTCTGCGTCGGTCGCTGGGTCGCGGCGACGAGGGTCACCGCGACCGCGCGGCCCAGGCGCGCGACGGAGTTGGTATCGCTCATCGCGTCGGGTGCCTCATCGGTGAGTTCGGCGTACTCATCGACGATGATGACCAGCGCGGGCATGGCGGGCGACGGTTCCCAGACGCGCCGCCCGGTTGCCGCGAGGTGCGCGGCCCGCGCCTGGAGGATGGCCACGGCGTCGGCGAGCAGCGCGGCGGCTTCCTCGGGCGTGGTGGCCAGGCGGTCGATGCACGGTGCCCAGGGGCCGAGTTCCATTCCCTTCTTCAGGTCGATAGCCCAGATAACCACGTCCCCGCAGGCGGCCAGGGTGCCCATGAGCGCGTTGAGGCCGCCGCTCTTGCCGGCCCGGTCGTGCCGGCGAACAGCGCGTGCCGGCGCAGGAACAGAACGCGGCACGGCTCGGCATCCTCGAATGGCCCGAGGTCGATGGACTCGGTGATGGACCGGGCGGACAGCCCGGGCCAGGCGATCGCCTCGGCGTGCGGGTCCGTGCCGAGCACCCGCAGTTCGCACCGGTTGGCCTTGTCGTCGCGGGTCGGGTACACGCGCACCGCGCCGCGGAACGTGCCGAGCGCCGATTCGATCGCCGGTATCCGCGCGGTCACATCCGCGATGGTCTGCCCGCGCCCCAGGCGAAGCCGCGTCCGCCATCCCCACAGATCCACATCCGCCGACATCACCTGCGACCCCGGCAGGCCGATAGCGCGCGAGATATCCGGCCACGCCGCGAGCGTCCGCTGCACACGCACCTTCGCGCGGCGGCGCCGGTGCGCCCACCACGGAACCGCGAGCACCAACGCACCGACGCCCAGGACCTGCGGAAGCGGCGGCGTAAGCGGGCCGAACAGGGCGGCAACCACCAGCCAGCCGCCCACCGCGGACGCCACCACGCCCGCATAGACCCGCTCGGCGAGCCGGGGCAACCCGAGCCGCGCACCGAACGGCACGAGCACCCCCGCGAATACAACGGATGCACCGAGCAGGTACGGCCACCAGTTCGGGTGCGCGAGGTGTGCCCACCAGCCCGCCCCGAGCGTCGCGCACGCCGTGAAGACGGGCGCGAGCTCGGAACGGTAACGCCACGCGACGCGGGCGAGGATCACGGCCACCGGGGTGGGAAACTGGCCGTCCGTGTTGATGACCATGATCGGCTGAAGCCCGACCCGGCGGGCGCGGCGTCCGTTCCGGCGCATCTGGCGATAGCTAGTCACGGCCGCCGCCTGGTGTCCGCCGCCGGGGTACCGGTCGTACCGAGTTCGGCGCGCAGGTAGCCGAGCGGATCGTCCTCGGCGTCGGCGTCCGCCGCCAGGCAGGCCCGGATCGCGGCGAGCAGGTTCGCCCGGTCCAACCGCACCGCCTCGAGTTCCGCCCGCATCCGCCCGAGGTCCGCGAGCACGGCGGGCACGTCGGCGAGCGCAGAATCCACGAGCCGGAAGACGCCCGTCAGTGTCGGCGTCACGGACGCGAACCCGGCGATGATGTCTCGCGCGATGTCGTTGCGGGTCGTGATCCGCTGGAAGGTGTCGGCGTTCACCGGGCATCCCCCTCCTTGTCGGCCACGGCCCGGGCGATGCGCTCGGCCAGCTGCGCGAACTCCGGTGACAGGTCGATCCCGGTGAACTGCCGGCCCAGCTGGATCGCGGCCAGCCCGGTCGTCCCGCTCCCGGTGAACGGGTCAAGGACGACACCGCCCGGCTTGCAGCCCGCCGCGATGCAGCGCAGCGGCAGGTCGATCGGGTAGGCGGCGAAGTGCGGCCCGCGGTAGGGGCGGGTGGGGATCGACCACACGTCGCCGGGGTTGCGCCCGTTGGGGTGCCCGCGGCTGTGCCGTCGGCTGCCGTAGCGGCGGGCCGTGGTGACCTCGGGCGTGTACGGTCCGTACTTCGGCCGGCGGGTACGGCCCAGCGGGTAGCCAGGCGGACGGCCGCGCGTCGTCAGCGGTTCGTGCCGCTTGACGGTCTTGTGTGGTTCGCGGATCGGGTCGAGGTCGAACCAGTAACCGGGCGACTTGGCGAGCAGGAATACAAGCTCGTGCCGGCAAGACAGCCGGTCACGTACCGACTCGGGCATAGCGTTCGGCTTGTGCCACACGATCGCGTTCCGCACGATCCAGCCGTCGTCTTGCCGCGCGAACGCCACCCGCCATGGCAGGCCGAGCAGGTTCTTCGTGTGCAGCCCGGCCGCGCGGTGCGTGGTGAGGTGCTCGCCGAGGTAGGCGTGCATCCCGGTGGCCCCGCCTCCGCTGGCCGAGTGGGAGTCGCCTAGGTTGAGCCAGCACGTACCGTCGTCGGCGAGCACCCGGCGCGCCTCGCGGAACACCTCGCGCATCGCGTCCACATAGGCGGCGGGGCTGTCCTCGTGCCCGTACTGGCCGGCCACGCCGTAGTCCCGCTTGCCCCAGTAGGGCGGGCTGGTCACGATGCAGTTCGCCGACCCCTCGGGCATCCCGGCGAGAACGGCGCGGGCGTCGCCGACGTAGAGCGTGAACGGTGCATCGTTCATCGGCCACCGCCCAGCCACCGCACGATTTCGGTGAGGATGTTGTTGATCTGCGGTGCGGCCGCAGTTGCCGCGAGCAGGAATCCGAGGATCATGCAGGCGACCGCGTGTAGTACAGTCGCGGTTTTACATTCGGTGATGTTGGTGTTGCGGCGAGGATTCGCCTGCAGTCGCAACGGTAACGCTGAGTGACTGGTTTCGGTCGCGTGGCGGAGTTACAGCCGTGAAATTCGGGGCGGCCGTGCCGGGTTGCCTGATGCGTGACCATAAGCAATAACGACACGGCCGTACAGGCCAGGATAGAGGATGCCTTCGATACCGTGGCGAGGGCAGATGCGCAGGTCAGGACGGTGCTGGGACGGGTTCTGGCGCAGCGCCGCAGCGCGGGGACCGCGCTGGATTACGTGCGGGGGCTGGCGCCGGGGGTGAGGGCGAACTGCTGGGGCCTGGCGGAGGCGGCCGGGCACGAGAACCCGCACCGGATGCAGGCCCTGCTGCGCGGCTACCGGTGGGACTGGACGCGCCTGCGGGCGGAGCTGGCGGGCCTTGCGCGTGCCTGGCTGCCGTGCGACCCGGGCGACCTGATCGGGCCGGGGATCGCGGTCGATGAGACCGCGCAGCTCAAGGACGGGGACGCGACCGCGTGCGTGGCGCCGCAGCACGCCGGATGCACCGGGCACGTGGAGAACTGTGTCACCACGGTGTTCTCCGCGTGGGCGACCACGTCGGGCAGGCCTGGGCGGATTTCGATGTGTTCATGCCGCAGCGCTGGGAGAAGGACTGGCGGCGGCGCCGGGCCGCCCGGATCCCGGGCAAGCTGGAGCGCAAGACGAAACCGCAGCTGGCCATCGGCCAGCTGGAACGGCTGCTGGATGCGGGCCTGCCCGCGAAGTGGGCGGCGTATGACGAGGTGTACGGCCGCAGCGGCGAGCTGCGCCGGTTCTGCGAGTCCAGGGGCCTGCCGTATGTGGCAGTCATCCCGCGCGACTTCCGCATCACCCTCCCGTCCGGGGCCGTGATCAAGGCCGGGGACGCCGCCGGGGACGCGGTCTTCGAGCGGCGCTCGTGCGGGAATGGCGCCAAAGGCCCCCGGTTCGCGGACTGGGCGCTGCTGGCCACCAGCAGCCCCAGGCACTTCCTGCTGATCCGCCGCCTGCTGTCCCGCCCAGGCGACCTGGCCTTCTACCTGTGCTGGGCGCCGGAGGGCACCCCGGCGACCATGACGTTCTTCATCACCATCGCAGGCCGCAGATGGCCGGCTGAGGAGACGTTCAAGACCGGGAAGGACGTCCTGGGCTGGGACCAGGCCCAGGCCAGGACCTGGGACGCGGTTTGCCTGGACACCGCCCTGGCCGCCCTCGCGCAGCTCCGCCACGCCGCCATCCGCAACGCGCTCTGCGGCGACATCACCCTCCCGGACGCCCCCGCCCGCGCAAGCCACGACGACGGCCGCGACGGCAAGGACGACGTCAGCGGCCCCGACCTGCGCATCCCACCCGGCGACGCGCCCGTCCCCGTCCGCAGCCGGCAGCCCTGCCCGCCGCGCATCGGCGCCGTCAAGCTCACCATCGCCGAGACCGCCCGCATCGAACGCCTGGCCAGGCAGTACGCCGCCGGGCTGATCACCCGCGCCCGCCTCGCCTTCCACCTGCGCTGGTCCCGCTGGCGGCGCTGCCACCAGGCCAGAGCCCGCTGGCACCACTACAGCATCCGGCTGCTGGCCGCGGCAGCCACCTGAACTGCGGCGACCGGAAGGAGGTGACTCGATGTAACCGCAAACCCAGGCGGATCACGTCACAATCCGCGACACGGCATCGCCGCACCGTGAAAACACGACTGTACTACGTGCCAGGCGCGCAATCCCATGTTCCGGTAAGCGACGTAGACGACGATGGCGATAAGTGCGATGAGCGGAATTGATATGGTCATCTGGCATCACCTCTTCCGGCCGTGGTCGCGGCGGTTCGGGCTTTTGCGGGTTCGCCATGCCTTGCGCCGCATCCAGCGGGATCGGGCACGGCATTTCCGGCAGTTGATGTCGTGGCAGTGACGGCCGGAATAGATGGCAGAGGTAAGGCCGGTCATCCTGCTCACTGACCCTCCTCCGCGTGGTCACGGGAATCGCAGCCGCGCGAACCGGTCAGCACTCGCTGGGAGAGCATTTCGGAACGGCTACCGGGCTGGCCGGTCAGCCGCTTTCCCCGGTCACCCCGGCGGACGCCAAGGATGAGCAGGGCCAGGACGGTGGCGGACGCACCTGTCAGCAAGGCGACCACACCGAGGATGAAGTGCAAAAACATTGGCGTCACCCCTCGTTGCTCTCGTCGTCGCGGGTGGGGATGGCCACGGCGCGGTAGCGCACCGGCCCGAAGTGGCGTGCGGCGCTGTAGTGGCCGGCCGGGCTGTCGGCATCGCTGGCCATCGCGTCGATCTGCTGGGCGATCACGTCGATTTCCGCGAACATCTCCGCGTTTGTCCCGCGAGCCGGGAACACGATTACCTCGGCGTAGCGCGGTGCGGGCACGTCCGGGTTCTGGCTAAGGAAATCGGCGAGCTGACGCAATCCGGCGATAAGCCGTCCGCGTTCCTCTGAATTAGCGTGGTAGATCATCGGGCATCACTCCCTCGGAGCTGTGGACTACTTTCCATGCCTCGATTCCACCGGTAATCGGTCCGGTTTCCCATGCATTGGTAATGCAGCCGCAACGCAAGTCAGGAATAGGTGATGCACTCTTGACGCAAGCCAATTTCGTCGGTGCAAGCTCAATGCAAGTCAGTGCAACCACAGTGCAAGACGCCGGATAAGGGCATGCGGGAGCGCCGCCAGCCCGGCTTTTATCCGGTATAGCTCACTGGGGTCGATGCGGGTCCGGGCATCTGCGGGGAGTGCCGAGCGCTCCTAGGTTCGCGGGTCAGTCGCCTGGTCGTGGCGCGGGAATCTCGGGCGCGGCTGCCGACTGGTAGGCGTCGAAGAAGTCGGCGACGCTGGCGGTACCCCAGATCTCCAGCAGTCGTTGATTTAGATCCTGTGCCTGACCTGCGGGTTCGCCGCCACGCGGTCGATGTCGAGATCTCGGCAATCCAGCACGCGCGCAATCGGTATCCCGCCTGGGCCGGCTCGCCGGTGCCGGAACGGCTTGCAGACAGTCGGCGCGGCCGTTCGCAAATACACTGTGAGCTGGGAATACTGTCACCACAATGAGGTCGGGAAGTAAGCTTATCGTGATCTTCGAAGGGTTGGCTGGCGCGCATGGACGCCCCGCAGCTCCCTGGCATGCCGAATCCCTGGCCGCTGCGGGTCACCCGCGCCGGGGACGGCCGCGTCGTCGCGGTGCACGCCGGCCCGATGCTGCTGACCGCCTTCAGCGCCGGCGACCTGGAGATGCGGGACCTGGCCATCTGCTCACTGACCGAGGGCAGCCGCTTCCAGGGCAAGACCGTCGCCGCCGCGTTCGGCCTGCAGCCCTCCCAGGTGTCGCGGATCCGCTCCCGCTACCGGCAGCACGGCGCCAGGGGACTGGTCCACCAGATGGGCCGCCCCCCGATCCTCAGCCCCGCCCGGCTGCGGCGGGCCCGTACCTGGGCCGGGCAGGGCCTCACCCACGCCGAGATCGGCCGCAGGCTGGGCGTGTCCCGGTCCCGCATCACCGAGCTGATCAAGCAGCACGGCACGCTGCCCGCCCCCGGCCCCCTGTTCGAGGACGCCGGTGACACCGGTGACACCGATGCCGCCGGCGGGACCGCCGGCCAGCGGACCTGCGGGGATGCCGGGACCGGGCAGGAAACACGCGCAAGCCGCGATGGCCGGACCGCCGGCGCTGAGGGCGACACCGAAGGGGATGACGCGACCTGGCGGGTGGCGAGGAGGATCGAGACCGGGACCGTTGCCTGCCGGTATGCGGGCGCGATGCTGGTGCACGCCTTCACCGACCGGATCGGCGCGCGGGACCTGCTGAGCGCCGGGACCGGCACCTCAGCTGCGGGCGCCGGCGCGCCGGCGGATGACCTGGGCATCCTGGTGTGCACCCAGATGTCGTTTACCCTCGGTGCGCTGACGATCGAGCAGACCAAGCACCTGGCCGGCGCCGACGCCGGGGCACTGGCCGGGCTGACGTCCCTGCCGTCGCTGCGGACCTGGCGGCAGCGCCTGGGCGAGCTCGCTGACGGGTGCGACCCGCTGGCGCTGCAGCGCCGGCTGGCCAGCCAGATGCTCGCGATCGAGCCCGCCGAGTCGCAGGTCTACCTGGCCGATGACCACCTGGCCGAGTACACCGGTCACCAGGCGGTCGCGCCCGGCCGCAACCCGCGCCGCGGCAAGCCCACGAAGGGACACGACGACACCTACATCTGCGACCTGGCCGGGCGGGCGATCGCGTTCACCACCGGGGAACCCTCCGCGCTGTGCACCACCCTGCCCGGCGCGCTCGCGGCGCTGACCGGCGCCCTGCCCGGGCGCGACCAGCCCGGCCCGGACACCAGGCCGCTGATCGTGTCCGGCCGGGGGGCCGCGTTCCCCTCCACTTTCACCGCGGTGGACGCGGCCGGGTATGACTGGCTGACCTGGCGGCGCGCCCCCCTGGCGGCCACCACGCTGCTCCCCATCGCGCAGACGATCACCCTGCGCGGCGGCCGCGTGCGGCAGGTGGCCTGGACCGACGAGCAGGTCACCCTGAAGGACTACGGCAAGCCGGTCCGGCAGCTGACCCTGTTCGAGCACGGGAAGATGGCCGCCCAGGCGATCAGCGGCCGGCCCGGCGCGTGCCCCGCCGAGCTGGCCGGGTGGCTGCGCGGCCGGTGGGCCGAGGAGAACATGTTCAAGTACGACATGGCCAATTACGGTCTCGACATGCTCGCCGGCTACCTCGCCGACGAGGTGACCAACACCAAGCTGAAAGCCAACCCGGCCTGCACCACCGCCAAGAAGGCCGAAGCCGCAGCGAACACCGCGCTGGCCAAGGCCGAGGTCGCGCTGGCGAAACTGCTGGCCGACCCCGCCATCCCGGCCACGGCCAAGAACGGCGAGCTGATCCCCCGTGCCCAGCAGAAGATCGAAGCATGCCAGCAGGCGCTGCAGGAAGCCGACACCGAGCGCAAGAAGCACCCCGCGAAACTACCGGCCAGCGAGATCGACCCGGCCGCGACCCGGGCGATCCTGCACATCAGAAGGCGCTGCCTGCAACTGGTCCTGCGCCTGCTGGCCGCCAACGCCGAGCACTACCTCGCCCGCCACCTCAACGCCTACCTGGACGACGAAGACGAGTACCGGGCCATCACCCGGGAAACGATCATCCGCGGGCTTGCCGGCACCATCACCTACACGCCCAAGAGCATCACCGTCACGCTCGACCGGCCTGGCCAGGGTCGCGTCGCCCGCGCCCTCACCCTGCTCCTCGCCGAGATCAACACCCGCCCGCCGAAGCTACCGGGCGACGGCCGGCCCATCACCTACACCCTCCGGCAGCCACAGTAATTGCGCTTTCACGATCACCGACTGCCGGAGATCTGTACCCCGGTATGGCGCAAGCTGGTCGGCGATGTAGCGCAGGCGGGCGTCGGTCCGGGCGGATTTGGTATGCGCGGCCAGTGCTGCCATCTGGGTGGCGATACTTGCCGCGTGCTCGATCTCGCCGAGCTGGACATAGTCCTCTGCGAGCCAGCTCAGATACAGTGAGTTCTCCCGGACAGATTCTTGGCCGTATCGCGCCATGGCACTTGTCAGCAGCGACTCAGCGCGGGCCGGTTTCTTTAGTTCCGTATAGCAGCGGCCGGCCATGATGTCGATTTCTTCCCGGTTAAGCCAGTAGAGCCAGTCCGGGTCGTGATCGCTCGGCCCGGCGGAAAAGCTTTCCTCGACCATTCCGAGCGTCCGCTCGCAGTCGCGCAGGTCACCAGATCGCGCGGCCGCCCAGGCGACCCGTTCGAGCAGCAGCGCCCGTGTCACGGGCGTTGCGTCAGGCCGGGCGCCCTGATACGCCGTGCGGGCAACGACCAGGGCCTCGTTCGGATTCCCGGTATTGGCGAGCTGATAGCTGAACGTGGAGATGATGTTGGCAGCGAGGGGCGCATTATCCGCTGCACGAGCGGCCAGGACTCCGCCCCTGACGTACCGTGCGGCCTCATCGAGCAGGCCGCCGTCACCGGCTACCCATGCGCCGAGCTGGGCCAGTTCACCGATGGCCGTGAGAACGCGGCGTGCCTGGTCCTCGGTGAGCGTGCCCTCGGACAGCAGACGGACCGTTGCGGACAGTTCGGTCTGCATGAGGTCCCGGCTGGCGGTACCGGTGATGAAATCGTCGGCCCGCCGCAACTGGATAACCCGGTGCTCGACCGCGCTCACCAGAGCCTCGCGGATCCGCCGCCCGGCATTCAGCTCGATTACCTGCGGAGGGTCGCAGATAAGCCACATATGCGCGAGCCGCTCGATGTCCTCGACCGCCGACCGCTCAAGCGCGGAGTCGAAGCTCAGCGACAGCCGACGCGCGTCGTCGCCGGTCCACTCCGGGCTCGTCATGTCTTCCAGTGAAACCGAAAACGGGCTTCCGGTATACGGCTGATCGCCGGGACCATCGATTGTTTCGCTTACCAGCAGGGAGAACTGGGCTTTAACGCGGTCAGGGGCCATCTCCAGCGCGGCGTCAAGCACTTCCTGGTTTTGCGACTTCGGGATCATGCCGGGACGGTTCCGCCAGTACGCGACAGTGCGGACCGCGATGCCCAGATGATCGGCGAACGATTCGTTGGTCATGCGCAACGCCTGCCGCAGGGCGTCCGCTTGCGCGCCCGTCCACGATGCGATCACCTGCATGAGCCGATGCCCTTCGAGCAGCCCGTGGCAATCATGGGAGCAGCGCGGGAACTCGGCTCAGCCCTGATGGACCCAGGGCGGAAGCCATCGCGCTCGGGGTGCGCCTGGAGCAGACGCCCAGGTCCGTCCGAGTGCGCGTGTACGCGGTCGCCGGTCGCCCGCATGCCTGCGGTGGTCACTGTCATCGGCGTGCTGCCCGTTTCCCTTTGGTCGCTCGCCCGGCCCTTCACAGTGTGCCCTTTCATCACACTACGAAGTGGAACGTGCCGAAAACGTCATTAGTTCGTCAGGAAACGGGGAAGTCTGGCCGGGCCACGGAGTGCCCACGGCTGGGCCTGCCTCAGGGTTGCGCACTTCCTGGTTCGCGCGGTGTCACGAAGGTTCCCCGGCCGTGGACGGTGACGATGATTCCGCGCTCGCGCAGCAGCGCCATTGCGTGCCGCACGGTGGTGTACGCGACTCCGTATTCTTCGGCGAAGCTCCGCTCGCTGGGGAGTTTCCGCGTGATCTCGCCCTCGGTGATCCGCCGCTCGACGTCCTCCGCTACCTGGACATAGGAATATTCAGCCCCAAAGGGATCAATAGGACGCGCGGCCACAAGATCAACATAGGGTGCTCGCTGAGCTACAAGAAGACTGGCTAGCTCTGTGAGCTATGAGAGCTATCGATGCTCTGCTATCGTGGAAACTGTCCGGCAGGGTCGTTCGGTCGCCAAGACGCCCGTTTCCCGCGGCCCTGCCGGGCGCCCTGGCCCAGGAGTCCGCCGATGAGCGATGGCACAAGCAACCCCATCCGATACTTCGGGCAGCACGTCCGCAGGGCACGGCTCGCGGCTGGGTGGACGCTCGCGGAGTTCGGGCAGCGGATCGGTTACGACCCCGGGCAGATATCCCGTATCGAGAACGGCAAGCGCCCGCCCACGGAACTGTTCGCCCAGATGTGCGACCGGGCGTTCCCCGATCGCGGCGAGTGGTTCAGCGAGTTCTACGCCGAGTCCCGTACCTGGATCGCCACCCCGCCGTGGTTCCGCAGCTGGGTCGAGCACGAGCAGCACGCCGCAACCCTGCGCCTCTGGCAGCCATGCGTCCTATCGGGATTGCTCCAAACCGAGGAGTACGCCCGCGCCATCCTGGCCGTCAACCCGGGCGTGACCGATGACCAGGTGAGCGAGCGTCTCGCCGCGCGGCTGGCACGTCAGGCACTCCTGACCCGGGATGACCCCCCGTCTGCATGGTTCTTGGTGGACGAAACCGCGCTACGCCGCCGCGTCGGCTCACCAAACATCATGGCCGCCCAGCTAGCCCACCTCGCGGCCGCAGCGCGCCTGCCGAATGTCACCATCCAGGTAGTACCGAACATCGAACACGCCGACCTGCTCGGCGGTTTCGCGATCGCCGACCGCGCCGCGTACGTCGAAACTGCGGTAGCCGGTCAGGTGTTCGAGGACTCCGATATTATTGCTGGGCTGCTCACTCGTTTCGATACGCTCAGGAGCGAAGCGTTCCGGGGGTCAGAGTCCCTGACCTTGATAGAGCGGATGTGCGAGGAATGGAAAGCAGCTGGCGAAAGAGCAGCTACTCAGGTGACAACGGCGGGGAATGCGTAGAAGTCGCTTCGGCCGCCGGGTCGGTCCTGGTCCCAGATCTCCGGCAACGGCGAAACGTGTAGTCCGTGACGTGTGGTTTTATCCGCGATCATCTGTGCGTAATTCTTAAAGCTTTGGTAGTATAGTGGCATGTCAGCAGCGGTTGCGGCGATCCTGGAAGGCATGCCAGAGGCACGGGACCTTCGGATGCTCACCTCGGGGGGCCGGTGCGTGATCTCGGCCGGGCCGGTGGTCCTGTTCGAGTACGACGCCGCTGATACCGCGATGCGGAACATCGCGCTGGCGACGCTGCGGCAGCTGGGGTTCAGGGGCCGGACGGTCGCGGCGGTGCTGGGGCTGACGGAGAACTACGTCTCCACGCTGCATAACGCGGCGATGCGGGAAGGGTCGGCGGCGCTGATCGGGCAGCCGCGGCCGGGCCGGCCCGGGACGGTCAGCCCGGCGCAGTGGGCGCAGGCCAGCCAGCTGCGGGCGCAGGGCGCCAGCGACGCGCAGATCGGGCGGCAGCTGGGGGTGGCGCACACCACGATCAGCCGCCGCCTGGGCCGGCGCGGGCAGGCGGCCGGCGGCGGCGAGCCCGGCTGGGCGCCCGCGGAACCCCTGTTCACCGAGCCGAAGCCGGCCACCCCAGCTGAGACCGGGCCTGCGGCTGATCCCGAGCCGGAGGCTGAGGCTGATGCCGGGCCGGCGGCCAGGGTTCAGGCAGAGCCCGCAGCTGAGCCTGCGGCATCACCCGAGCCTGCGGCATCGCCTGAGCCTGCGGCATCGCCTGAGCCTGCGGCAGGGCCAGGACCGGGGGCCGGGGAGCCTGGGGCGGGCGGCCCTGGCGGGCTGCCGTCGTGGCCCCTGGTTCCTGAGGGGGTGTTCCGGTCCCGGTATGCGGGGGCGATGCTGCTGCACGGGTTCTTCGCCCGGGCCGGCGCCGGCGCGGTGCTGGCCCAGGCCGGCGGGCGGGCGGCGGAGCCGGGAGACGCGGCGGTGCTGGCCGCGGTGAGCATGTGCTTCGCGCTGGGCGCGGCGACCACCGAGCAGTTCAAGCACCTGACCGCTGCTGAGGCCGGGCCGCTGGCCGGGCTCGGGACCTTGCCGGGCCTGCGGGCGCTGCGGCCCCGGCTGGCGCAGATCGCCGACGCCGCGGACCCGGTGGCGGTGCAGCGGCTGTTCGCGTCCGCGATGCTCACCGCGGACCCGGTCCTGTCCGGTGTCTATTACGTCGATGACCACTTCGTCCCGTATACGGGCGCCAAGCCGGTCGCCAAGGGCTGGAACAACAAGCGTGGGCGCGCTGAGCGAGGGCGCGCGGACACCCACGTGACCGCGCACGACGGGCGGGCGGTGTGCTTCGTCACCGGGGAGCCGTCCGGGCTGAGCACCACGCTGCCGCTGGCCCTGGCCGAGCTGAAGAAAGCCGCCGGCCCGGGCGCGAAGATCATGCTCGGGTTCGACCGCGGCGGCGCCTATCCCCAGGTGTTCAGGCACTGCCGCGAGCAGGACGTGCACTGGGTCACCTACCGGCGGGCGCCGCTGGCCGTCCCGGCGATGCTGCCGGTCATCACCACCATCACCGTCGCCGGCCGGCAGCGGGAAATCGCCTGGGCCGATGAGAAAGTGCAGATCAAGGACTACGGCGAAGCCCGGCAGATCACCCTGTTCGAGCACGGCCAGGTCGTGCTGCAGATCCTGACCTCGGACTTGCAGGCGTGCCCGGCGGGCATCTTGTCCTGGCTGAAATCCCGGTGGCGGGAGGAGAACTTCCTGAAGTACGCCTCCGAGAACTACGGGATCGGCAAGATCTGCGACTACATCGCCAGCATCGAGACCAACACCAAGATCATCGATAACCCGGCCCGCAAGAAAGCCAGCGCCGCGGTCCGCGAAGCGGAGAAGAGGCTGGCCGCCGCCGAGCGCGCCCTAGCCGGGCTGCTCGCCGGCCCCACGCTGACCGCCGCTGCCAAGAACGCGGCCATCCCCGCCGCCCAGTCCAAGATCACCCGCGCCCGCAAGGCCGTGGCCGCCGCCGTCGATGCCCGCAAGGACATCCCCGCCAAGCTGCCCGCCTCCGACATCGACCCCGACGCGAAGAAAGCGCTGCTGCGCACGGGCCGCCGCGGCCTGCAGATGGTCCTGCGGCTGCTCGCCCACAATGCCGAGCACTGGGTATCGAACCAGCTCAACGCCTACCTCCGCGACGACGACGAGTACCGCGCCATCACCCGCCAGACCATCATCCGCGGCCTGGCCGGCGTCATCACCTACACACCGGACGCGATAACCGTCCAGCTCGACCTGCCCCGCGCGCCCCGCGTCGCCCGCGCCCTGACGATGCTCATCGAGCAGGTCAACAACGAACCACCCGTCATGCCCGGCGACACCCGCCCCGTCACCTACCGGCTCAACCCCGAACCCGGCCTTTAACTCCCCACGCACAGCGTTTGCCGGAGATCTGGGTCCTGGCCAGGTCCCCAAAATCGGGCCAGGTAAGAGCTGGTCAGGTTGTTGTCGCCACGCATTGAGGGTTATTCAGGCGATCTTGTAGAAGTGCAGAGCAATAACGGTTGAGATGTAAGAATTCGGTGATCCCGTGGGCTGTTACTGAGCGGGCGGGGTGGTGAGGATCTGCCGCCAGCGCCGGTGCAGCGGGTAGAGGTAGATGTCCTTGACCGGCAGGGCGTGTTCATGGCGGCGGTCGAGCTTGCCCCTGCCCTTGGTCTGGCCAATGCGGGTCCAGTTGGCGGCGCGGTAGCTGGCGCCGGTGAACCGGCCGGCCTCGACGAAGGTCTCGGCCAGGACCGGGGCGTAGCCGTAGCGGGCCCGCCAGTCGGCGGGCAGCCGGCGGGTGACGGCGGCGAGCAGCGAGGAGGCGAGGTTGGGGACCGCCAGGTCGGGGCGGATGAGGAACCGGGCGTTGCCGCAGATCAGGTTCAGGTTGGCGCGGCGGGTGGCGGGGTCCCAGCCGATCCAGTCGTCGCGGGGGGCGCATTTCCAGGCGCTGGCGGCGAAGGCGAAGGCGGCGATCGGGCCGGCGGCGGGGGCGGCGGCGAGGTAGCGGATCTGGGCGCCGGCCAGCGGGGTGTAGCCGAGGTAGTGGTGGTCGCGGATGAGCTGGTTCCACTGCCGGGAGGCCTGGCGGCTGTCGACGACGCTGATGGTGACCGGGCCGAGATCGGCCAAGGTGGCGGCGGGGTGCGCCGGCAGCGGCAGGGCGAGCTGGCCGGGGTGCCCGTGCCGGGGGTGGCGTCCGTTGCCGTTGCCGTTGCGCGGCGGCGGCAGGGTGATCAGGCCGTCGGCGGCCATCCGGCCCAGGGCGACGCGGGCGGTCATGTCCTTGCGCCGCCCGCCGGGGGTCTGCCAGCCGAGCGCGTCGCAGATCGCGTCGGCGATCGCGCGGCGGGTCGGCAGCGTCGCCGCCAGGGAGCGGATCTCCTCCAGCTCGGCGAGGGTGAAGTCCCTGCCGCAGTAGCGGGCCGGGTACTGGCCGGGCGTGCCGGTCACGGTCACGGCGGCTGGTCCTTCCTGCCGTCTGGCTCGCCGGGCTGGCCGGTCAGGGTGATGTTCCAGGGCAGCAGGGCTTCCAGGGCCTGCCCAGCCGGCGGCTTGCCGCCGTTTGCGGCGCAGGCCTGCAGGTAGGCGTCCAGGTAGGCGCGGGGGTTGTGCCCGGTGATCCGGGCGGTGCCCAGGACGGTCCAGGCGTGGCCGGCCAGGTCAGCGGACCATTCCGCGCCGGAGCCGTTGTAGTTCTTGCGGCCCACGACCGGGGTGCGGATCGCCCGCTCGGCGGTGTTGTTATCCAGCGGCAGGTCCGGGAAGTCCCGGTGGCGCACCAGCCCGCCCCATTCGCGGTCCAAGGTGGCCAGCGCCTTCGCCGCGGCCGGGTGCAGCAGGTCCGGGCGGCGACCCTGAATACGGCGGTAGGCGTCGATCTCCTCCAGCGCCGCATCGAACGCGGCGGCCGCCCGGGCGTGCTCGCCAGTGCCCCCGGGGGCGGCGGCCAGGGCGCGGTGCGCGGCGTATAGTGCGGCGAACCGGCCGGTCCAGGCATCAGCCCAGCTGCCCAGCTCCTTGCGGTGGGCGTCGCCGGCCCGGATGAACCGCCGCCGGATATGGGCCCAGCACCAGAGGGAGGTGACGCCGTCCAGCTCGGAAAACGACCGGTACACCGAGTAGAAGTCCGAGCTGATGACCAGCGGCCTGCGGCCCTCCGGCAGCTGGCCGGCCTGCACGCCGTAATGGTCTTCGAGCACCTTCAGCGACCGCGACGCCGCGATCGTGTACACCACCGTGTCCGCGGCAGTGAACACCCACAGCCACCAGCGGCTGCCTCCGTTATCGGCGGGCTGGCCGAATACCCGCCACGACGTCTCGTCCACGTGCGCGTGCCCGGCGGCGGCGTTTCGCGCGGCGATCGCGGCCGCCAGCGGCGCAAGCAGCTCCTCCAGCCGCCGGGCCACCCCGGCCAGCGTGCCCGGCGCCACCTCCAGGCCCTGCATCGCCAGCATCGCGATCACCCGGTTGAACGGCAGCCCGAGCGCGTACTTGGCGACAAGCAGGTTCACGCAGAACTCCGTCGTGAACAGGCCCCTGGGAATCAGCGTCGCCGGGCCGGGCGCGGTCCGCACCGCCGGCACCGGGCACTGGCAGCACCGGGCGTACTTGCGCCGCCGGTGCACCACCCGCCACACCCGGACCCGCCACGATACCTGCTCGCTGGCATCCTCCCCGAACAGCTCATAGGCCCGGCCGCACCGCGGGCAGCGCCGCTCGCCCTCCGGAATGTCATGGACCTGCTCCTCGGTCTCCAGGTGCTCATGCCGGCGCCGCCCATGCCCGGCCGATCCCGGCCGCTGACCCCGGCGCCGCCCGCCCGCAGCGCCGCCATCCCCTGCCGGGGCGTCATCCCCGCCGCCGGCGTCGGCGGCTTGCCCGCCCGCCTGCCGCTTACCGGCGCCGTCTTTCTCGCTGGAGGTGCCGAACAGCATCCGGCTCAGCGTCACCACCCGCTGCTTCAGCGCGGCCAGCTGCTCCTGCTGCGCGGCCACCGTCGCGGCCAGCGTGGCGTTCTCCGCCTCCAGCCGCACGTTCTCCCCGGCCAGCCGCGTGTTCTGTGCCTCCAGCAGCTCCGCCCGCTCACGCCAGAACGCCGCCTCATCAGCGGGCCGGGAACAAGTACGCGCAGCCATCACGCCAAGGCTGCACCACCACCAGTCCCTGTGTCCAGCACCGCCGCACCCGCCCCGCCAGCGTGTCGCCTGCGCCGGCCAGCCACGCTCAGCCCACCGGAATCACCGAATACTTACCCGGGATCCATCGTGATGAGGACTCCTGATTCATCCATGCAATGGCTGTCGTGGCGGCTGCCGTCGACAGGGTTGGAAATCCACGCGAGGCGTCCCGCAAGGTTGCACGCGACCTGTATGTTCATGCCAGTGGTCTTGCGCTTGCCGGAGTACAGTTCCGGCCGTGTGGCCCATGACCAGCACGGGAGCAGAGTTCCGTCGATGATGTACTGCATGTTCTCCTCGAGTTCGTCCGCGGTGGGAACATAGGGGGCAAGCACTTTCTTTATGATTGAGGTCATTGCTGAAATCGCCCGGCTCACTGTGGGCTGCGAGACGCCGAATGATTCAGCTATTTCCGCTTGGACGCGGTTGCGCCGCATATATGTAAGAGAGGCGACAGCCGACCTGAACAATCCCAGGATCGGCGGCCAGAGTTTCGTCCCGGGTTCCAGTTCGGCTGCGTTGATCATGGCGCAGAGTTCGATGACCTCATCCCTGGTGAAACCCGTGGTATTATACATCCGGCGGCTCGCTTCTCTAGGTTGAGTGTGGTAACCCAATCCTTTCGAGAAGCGGGCCGTCTTTCACTTAGGCGCGCCGATGCTTTGCGTACTTTCTAGCGAATAAACCCGACCCTGTGAATAACCCTCAGGGGACGCTTGTACCGCGGCAAGGGGGTGATGCGCAGTGTTCTGCAGACGTGAGGTCATCGCTGCCCGAGTCAATTGGCGGCTTCACAGGCGGCATTCGGAGAATTGGTCAACGCGGTTCAGGTTCTGCGGGGCCAGGTCTCAGCCGCCGACCAACGGATCATCGACGAGGTTATGAACACGACCAACACGGCCGATAAACGTGGATATGGCGACACTGCGCCAAGCGCTGGGCAATATCGCCGAGGTCGCGGCAATAGTCTGTCGAGTGGATCCCGTGATCCAGTCGGTTCGCTAGGTAATGACAGCCTTCTGGGTGCAACTCAGTCAGCGGGGCCGCTCCCCCAACTCAGACTTGCGGAAAATCGCCTACTACGCCGCGCACGAAATAGAGGTAGGGCAAATGAAAAAACACTCCAAATGGGAACTCGCGGCCATGGCGATGCTTGCGGCAGTGGCGGGCATAACCGGCGAATCAGCGTCGCAACCGCTAGCGCCGCCACAGCTTCCGGTGGGAGTTACTGAGACAGTTACTGAAGCAGGCGAATCGGCAAAACCAAGCATTCCCCAAACAGCGCTCACGGTTCCCCTGTCCTCATCCTCACCTATTACGCTAAGGCATATATACCTTAGCATACTAAATCCAGATCCGGAAACGGTCGACGATGAAGAGCATATTAGCAAGACACTTGACCAAATGAATGAGTCTGACAAACAGGAACCAAAGATATACGGCGGATAGACGAGCCTTTGATCCTGCCGGTAGTTCGGGACAAACGGGATGTGGATGACTCCGGATGCACCCGGGGACCCTCAGGGCCGTCAGAGGTGACGTGGCAAGGGGGCAGCGGCTGAGTGACTAACTGAGTAACAACCGCCGCAAACACCTACGGACATTCGTGTATCTACGCGTACACGCCGCCGGAGCTCAAGGTAATATTATCGCTGGTAATTTCGACCTATAATATGCCTGGGGGTCAAGGAGTCGTGGGCTGGACTCCATGAAGGTCGGTGCAGCAGGAAAGTGCAGCAACCGCACCGCACGACAACGACCCTAAATGACCGGTACAGACCTCTGGCCTGCGTCAACGACCCTTATCGACTACTCTGCCCCTAGATGGTAAGGAGAGGGTCACCTGACGCTTAAGCGTCAAGCGAGCCTTGTCTATGGCAGCAGCAAACGGCAGCAACCGCATCGCCCACACGTGTCCGCGATCGTCCGACATCAACGCTCTGACCTGCTTGGATGGCCTCTATTGACCTTCCCGCCGCTCGTTCGCATCGAGAGGGTCAGGGCAATCTAACCTCGACGGTCAAGCCAGAACTTGCTGTGCCGCAGGATGTGCATAGCTACGCGCGGGTGGACACTGAGAGCCGCTAGCAGCGACCCGCACGACTTCCGGGCACCGTGCACATGGTGATCCTGCGGACCTTTGCCCTGCTGATGCGCCGGTCGAACTCCGGGTGAAGGTGCGCAGCTCGTTCGGCGTGCCATGCCGCGTGGTAAACACCAGGCCGGTCTCGACCCAGCCGTCACCGGCATGCTCACGATCGGTGTCCTGCCCCTGCCTGCGGAGCTTGAGCGCGGCCACGCACAGGTCAGGGAGAGGAAGCGGAGCTTCTGATCCTTCAGTCTTGGCACGGCCCTCGCAGGAGCTGGCGGCCGACCCGCTGGACTTGCTGGCTGACACGCAACTCCGCTTTCACCCGCGCCCGGGACGGCTACCTCATCCCATCGCGCGCTGACGGAGTCACGCAACCGATCTTCCGATCTTCAAAGCCCGTAGTCTGCGAGACCCCTAGCCGGACGCTACAACCTCGCCAGCCATGACCTGGGGAGGGTTCGGGAGCAGCGACGCGAGATTGGCCCTCACGAAGTCCGCGGCCCTTTTCGTCGATTCTTCCTCCCCCGCTTGGTCTTGGAAGACCGACGTTGAAACCATCACCCCACCCCCGGCGTTGACCCAGTAATAGGCCACGAATCCGGACACATCGCGGAGAATCGGGACAAACTCCTCCTTGACCAGGCGTCCCGCCTCTGCGGGATCGGTCACACCGTCGTATCGCCGTACCACTGCATACATAGCCGACCTCCTGTCTAAGCTCGCCCTCGAGGTGGCTCCATGCGACACGTCTCACGATGCGCTCCCCTTCGCGAGATGTCTAGAGGCAGGGGATGGTGCAGCAGAAAGGTGCAGCAACCGCACCGCCCCGCACCGACCTCATCCGGCCGCCGTAGGCCATTGACCTGCTCCAACGACCAGCATCGACCTTGCTGCAACTAGATGGTAAAAAGAAGGTCACGAGCTCCAAGTGCTTGAGCATGCCCGATACGCGCCCAGATCAGCCCATAGTGTCGCGTCGGGCCTGTTCAGAGCGTGGGTGATCGGTCGCCTGCTCGTGAATGATTCGTCCTATGCCCGGCGACACGCATTGCCGAGTTCGCCCGGACTCAAGACAGGCGCGGCGTCGTGCGCCGCGCTCAGCCTCCGAAGGCACGCGCGGCGCACGCCGTGCCACGCCGCAAGGCTCGCCAGGTCAGCACAACTCACTCGTCACGCAGACCTGGTGCTCGCAGCCTGGCCGCGCTTTCCCCACTCGATTCCGGCTCGCAGCATCCCGGTGGCGCTACACCGACGAGGACATCCAGCTCGTCTCCTCCAGGGCGGCCCTGGTCTGATCGTAGCCTGCGCTGATCCGGCGCAAGATCGACTGACGGGAGAAATCCCCTGGGCTGTCCTCGGCCGGCTTCTTCATGTCGATCAGGTGAATGCGCCGGACGTGGTGATAGCCCATGACCTCATCCCATTCCGGTTCCTTCCGGACCGGCGCGTCCGACGGCAGCTGCTCGTCCACCTGCTTCAGGATGCCGATGAACCGCGTGTAGCTGCTGGCGGTGTCCAGGTCGGCCCGGAGGCGGTTCTGCACGAGCAGCTCCAGCATCCGCTGCGTCGCCCCGTTCAAACTCGCGGGCAGCGGTGCGGACGCCGTGTTGACGTCGATCATGAAGATCGGCATCGTCTTCGCCTCATCCTCGGTCAGGTTGTCGAGGATGGGCTTGAGCGGGGTGTTGTCGGTCAGGCCGCCGTCCCAGTAGGCCCGGTTCCTGACCGTGGTCCACGGGAAGCCGCCCGGGAAGCTCCCGCTGGCCTGCACGTGCTCGGTGCCGAAGCGCACGGCCTGGTATTCCGGCCCCGGCGGCAGCTGGTCCGCGGGAACATTGGTGAAGTACGTGACCTCGCCGTTCTCGACGCCGCTGGCCGAGACGCTCAGCCGCATGTGCCCCGCGTCCCGCACCTGGTCCCAGTCCAGCAGGTCTTCCAGCGTCCGGCCGAGCGTCGGCTTGGCAACGTAGGTCCAGGTCGGCAGATTCCAGAAATCCAGCCGCGGCCGGTACATATTCGGGACCCACAGCGAGGGCACATGGTAAGACCAGAATTGCTTTGCCCACTGCGGAAGCGGCATCATTCACTGCGGAAGGAACGGAACCGGTGTATCGAGCGCAAGCTTTCCCCACAGCTCCCGGAGGACCCGTGGCGGGTAGCGCGTCGCTCCGGCAAGCGCCGCCGCATTCATCGCCCCCGCGGATGCTCCTGTGACGATCGCGCACTCCATGCCGCGTTCGTAGAGATACTCGACCGCGCCGACTTCGTAAGCGCCAAGGGCGCCGCCGCCCTGGAGCACGAGCCCGAACTTCTGTTTCGCGGGCTTGTCCCAGCTCTTCCTCTCTAACGTGCCATTCGTGTGGTCCGTGACCTGTGTGTTCACAGTTACTCCTCTGTAGTGCATGGCGGCACCGGTCCGCAGGACGACTTGCCAGCTTCGCGTCCCCGCTGACCGATGCCCTTAACTTCACACCAGGCCGTTGGGCGGGGATACGGAAGAGGCCTTGGCCCAGCCTGGCCAGGACTTCCGCCTCTGAAAAACCAGGGGTCGAAAGACAGGGCTTGGGTCAAAGTCGGTACATGGGCATATTGAGCTGCTGTTATATGGCTGTTATATGGTTGAGTGAACTTTCATGCTGCTTGTGGTATCCGAATCAGGTGGCTGACGGGACTTTTGAGCTGACCGTCCGGCTTGTCAGCTTGCCATCGGATCACTCGTGACGTTCGCCGCGCTGCGGCTCACACACCCGAGCGCGAGGGGCGTGCCCGTTGCGTGCCCGATCGGACGGTGAACAGGTGTGATTCACGGTCACGCACGGACAGGCGGGCGCGCCGCTGACGTGTGCTCGCGCCGATCAACGCCCCTGTACCCGCAGCCTTCCGAGCTGCTGGCGGACACGGTCGTAGCGGCGCGTCCAGGCGTTGGCGCTATAAATCGATCATGGGGACCCCGGCTACGGGCCCGCCAGATTGGCTTTGAGTGCTCGGCGCCCAATATGTGCCCAGGTCGGCCTACGGCAAGGCGCCTTGCCTGCTCAGGGCGTGGTAGTAGTTGCGCAGGTCACAGCGTTAAGGGAGGGGGGTCAGTAAAACCGTTCTCGTAGGCGGAGCATGTGGCGCGCCAAGACCTGACGCTGACGACTGCCCGCCTTCACCGCGTGGCAGTGCGGCAACGGCGCGCTGGCCAATGTGGCTCTGGACCGTGCCCTGGAGGCCGACCCCGGGTACTCGATGGCGCTGCTGCTCCGGGACACGATCGACGCCGGTACCCCGCCGTCGATGGCCCGGCTGCCGATGACTCCGGAGGAGGTCGCGGCCAGCTACGCAGCGGACGATGAGCGGGCTGCGGCCGAAGCCGGCGAGCCACCCGGTGACGACCCCGATGACGACCAGGCAGCTCGCGGGCCTGGACGGCCCGGCACTCCGGGATAAACTGCGTGAGCTGTTGTCCAGTATAGGCCCGTGACCTGGGCAGCTGGAAGGAAGGAGGGCGCATGACGGAGGTCGCCCGCAAGGACGCGCCGCTGGCCGCCATGACGGAGCATCGTGCCGCGGTGGCCCGGTTGCGCCAGGCGTACGCGGCGATGCCGCCCGGCACGCCGGTACGCCTGGCCAAGCGCACATCCAACCTGTTCCGGTTCCGCGACCCGGCCGCCGGCGGCGCGGGAAGCCGCCCGGGGCTCGATGTGTCCGCCTTCGGCCACGTGCTGTCCGTCGACCCCGCCGCGCGCGTCGCCGTCGTCGGCGGCATGACCACCTACGAGGACCTCTGCGACGCGACGCTGCGGCACGGGCTGATGCCGTTCGTCGTGCCGCAGCTGAAAACGATCACCCTCGGCGGTGCGGTGTCCGGGCTGGGTATCGAGTCCACCTCGCTGCGCAACGGCATGCCCCATGAGTCGGTCCTGGAGATGGAGATCCTGACCGGGGACGGCCGGGTCGTCACGGCGGCGCCGGGCAACGAGCACAGCGCCCTGTTCGCCGGTTTTCCGAACTCCTACGGGACCCTCGGCTACGCCCTGTCGCTCACCATCGAGCTGGAGCCCGTCCGGCCGTTCGTCCACCTGCGCCACTTCCCGTTCCGCGAGCCGGGCGCCTGCATGGCGGCTATCGAACAGATCGCGGCGGAAGGGAGCTACCACGGTCACCGCGCGGACTTCGTCGATGGCGTCGCGTTCAGTCCCGGTGAGCTCTACCTGACCGTCGGGGCCTTCAGCGATGTCGCGCCCTGGCGGAGCGACTACACCGGCCGGGACATCTACTACACCTCCATCCGCGGTCCGCACGAGGACTTTCTGACCGTCCGCGACTATCTGTGGCGGTGGGATACCGACTGGTTCTGGTGCTCCCGGCCATTCGGGGTACAGAAACCCCTCATCCGGGCCCTATGGCCGCGGCGCTACCGGCGCTCCGACGTATACCGCAAGCTGGTCGCGCTGGACCACCGGGCCGGCCTGAGCGGTGTGCTGAACGAGCGCCGGCGGCTGCCGTCCCGCGAGGCGGTGATCCAGGACGTGGAGATCCGCGTCGGGCGCAGCGCGGATTTCCTGGCCTTCTTCGCGTCCCAGGTGGGCATGAGCCCGGTCTGGATGTGCCCGTTGCGGCTGCGCGGCGAGCGGGACTGGCCGCTGTATCCCCTGGAGCCCGGCGAGGTGTACGTGAACTTCGGCTTCTGGGGCACGGTGCCGCTGCCGCCGGGCCGTCCGGACGGCTACTACAACCGGCTGATCGAGAATGAGACCGGCGCGCTCGGCGGCCACAAGTCGCTGTATTCCACGTCCTTCTACACCGAAGACGACTTCAGCAGGCTCTATAACGGGGTGGCCCACGACAAGCTGAAGCGGGCGTACGACGGCGCCGGCCGCCTGCCGGGCCTGTACGACAAGTGCGTCCGCGGACGCTGAACCGCCACGGCTAGATCGACGGAAGCGAGGCAAGCATGGCGCTAGCGCAAGTTTTCAAGACCTTCGCAGGACCCAATGCCCCAGTCGAGTTCGTCGGGTACGACGGGAGCCGTGCGGGCGCGGCGGACGCGCCGGTCCGGATCACGGTGCGGTCGCCGGCCGCCGTGTCCTACCTGGCGCAGGCGCCCGGCGCGCTCGGGCTCGCCCGCGCCTACGTGTCGGGGCACCTCGACGTGGACGGGGACATGTACACCGCCCTGGCCCGGATGGCCAGGACGCAGTCGATGAACCTTGACCTGGCCGAGCGGCTCCGGCTGTTCCGCGAGCTCGGCGGTCCCCGGACCCTCGTCCCGCGGCTCGCGCCGCCCCCGCAGGAGGTGAACGCCGGCCGCCGGTGGCTCACTGGCAGGCGGCACTCCAAAGGCCGTGACGCCAATGCGATCTCGCATCACTACGACGTGTCCAACCAGTTCTACGAGTGGGTGCTGGGCCCGTCGATGGCCTATACCTGCGCCTGTTACCCGGCGCCGGACTCGACGCTGGAAGAGGCCCAGGAGTACAAGTTCGACCTGGTTGCACGCAAGCTCGGCCTGCGCGGCGGCATGCGGCTGCTCGACGTCGGCTGCGGCTGGGGCGGCATGGTCATGCACGCGGCCCGCGAATACGGCGTCCGCGCGCTCGGCGTCACGCTGTCCGAGCAGCAGGCCGCCTGGGCCGCCCACGCGATCGAGAAGGCGGGCCTGTCCGGCCTGGCCGAAGTCCGTCACATCGATTACCGGGACGTCCCGGAGGGCGCGTTCGACGCGGTCAGCTCGATCGGGCTGACCGAGCACATCGGCGTGCGGCAGCTTCCGGGCTACTTCGGGTTCCTCCTCGGCAAGCTCCGGCCCGAGGGCCGCCTGCTCAACCACTGCATCACCCGGCCGGACAACTCCGAGCCCGCCGCCCGCAAGGGCGGGTTCATCGACCGCTACGTCTTCCCCGACGGCGAGCTGGAAGGGCCCGGCTACCTGATCTCGCTGATGCACGACGCCGGGTTCGAGGTCCGGCACGAGGAGAACCTCCGCGAGCACTATGCGATGACGCTGGCCGCCTGGTGCGCGAACCTCGACGCCCACTGGAAGGACGCCGTCGCCGAGGTCGGCCAGGGGACCGCCCGGGTGTGGCGCCTGTACATGGCCGGATCGAGGCTCGGCTTCGAGCGCAACCGCATCCAGCTGCACCAGGTGCTGGGCGTAAAACTGACCCCCGATGGGCATTCTGGCATGCCGCTGCGGCCCAACTGGGAGACACGGCCCTCAGCCTTGGATGCGCCCGGAACCGGGAACGGGACAGCAGCGGGGAACGGGACGGCACCGGGCGGCGGGACGGCCCCTCCGGCTCACGACACGGCGCTCGCCTGAGCTCCGGACGGCCCCCGTGCACCTAGCCCCGTAATTCGCACATGGACATAGATCACGTCCGCTGGGCTGGGCGTTATGGGAGTGAACCTCGTCCCCGTAACGTCTGTCATGAAGAGCGCTCCTGCCTGAGAAATCACGTGAGGGTAGCTACCGCGTAATCTCCCGACAGCCGCCACCACACGCTGGAGGCTCCGCGCCCTGGTCCCGCTGGCCGGCCACCCACAGGTCCACGTCGGCCGCGACCGACCATGCCGACGTGCGCATCGCGAGCCGTGCACCACCTCTGAACGCAACCGGCCTCAGCTGACCATCTGGCCCCGCGAGGCCCACTAGGACGCCACTGAACAACCCGGATCGGGCGGACGGCCTGGTGGCCGGCTGGCCGGGCTCCGGTGCCCGCAACCTTCCGCTGGCCCGCCGCGCGGCGGGCCGGGCGGCTGCGGCGCGGCAGCAGAAACCGCGGAGGGGGCCGCAGGGGCTGCCGCCAGGGCGGGCCGGGGTGTGCTGGCTGGTCAGGTCAGCACCCACGCCCCGCCGGAGCGGGTCAGGCCGTGCCGCAGCAGGGTGCGCAGGTTGAGTGCGGCGCACCGGTTGTGCAGCCAGGCGTCGTTTTTGGCGGTGCCGATGTAGCGGAGCTTGACCCGGCGGCCGTTCTGGGTGGCGGTCCAGGCGATGACCCGCTCGATCATTGACCGGGTGGGGTAGGCCTGCCTGAATTCCGCCGTCCGGGACTGGGCGCGGGCGGCGCGCAGCAGGCCCTCGTGCGGGTGGATGGTCATGGAGCGGCCATCCCTGGCGGTGGTGCACCGCTCGCGCAGCGGGCAGCCCGCGCACGCGGCGCCGAAGGTCACGGTCCGGGCGGGGCTCATCGGCCGGGTGATCCCGGCCGGGCAGGTGACCGTGCCGTCGTCCTCGCTGATGGTGAAGTCGTCGAGGGTGAACCCGCCGGGCACGGCCGGCCGCAGCGGCTTCGGCTTGATGACGGTGTCATGCCCGGCGTCGCGGTAGGCGGCGCGGGCCTCCCCGCTGCCGTAGGCGGAATCGCCGTAAACCTCCAGGTCATCCGCCCGGCCTTGCTCACCCGTGCCCTCCCGCTCCGGTTCCGGCTGAGGCTCAGGTCCCGGTTCCGGATGCGCTTCAGGCTCCGGCCCGGCGGCCGTGCCCGGCCCCGGCTGCGCCGCCGCAGGGCCGGCATCCGCGCCCTGCCCGGCGCTGGCAGCGTCATCCCCGCCGTCACCGGCGCTCGCACTGTCACCATGAAACCGGTCGCGGCAGGCCATCTTGACGCCGTTCTCCGCGTCCGTGCTGCCCGGCCCGGCGGCCATCGTCATCTCGCAGTCGGTGATCAGCCCAGACTCCGGCTCGGCGGCCACATGCCCCCGGAACCCGTCGCGCCGCTTGGACTTGCACTTGCGGGTGTGCCGGGCCTCGCGGTCCACCGTCGAGATCACCCGGTCCGGGGCGACCTTCCGGGCGATCCGCCACCGCCCGTCCGTCCCGTCCGACCCCCCAGCCGGCTCCACGTCCTGCCCCGCCACCAGCGCCAGCAGGCCCAGCGCGTCCGCCGCGGCGGCGTCCCGCTCCGGCGCGCCCTCCCCGGTGAGCTCCGCCAGCACCGCCAGCGCGTCATTCACCAGATCCGATACCAGCTGCTCCTTGGCAGCCGGGTCGTCCCAGTCGATGTCAGGCTTGCCCGGCCTGGAGTAGTCCAGCTGGCACACGCCGACGATCACCGCGGCGGCACCGGGCACCACCCGCGCCACTTTCCGCATCGCGGCCATCAGCTGGCACACAGTATCCATCGTGGCCACCGCGTCGTCGAAAACCGTCGAGTCCACGCACCGCTTCCGCCGGCCCCGCAGCAGCCCCGTCTCCGCGATCACCGCCGCCATCGCGTCGAACACCCGGTCCGGGCGCTTCGACTTCGCGATGCGCTTGCGCCAGTACACCAGCGCCGACGGGTCGAAGCTCATCTGCAGCAGCGACCGGCCGCAGGCCACCTTCCACCGGATGTCGAACTTCAGCGCGTCCGCGGTCTGGGTGTCCGACAGGTCATACAGCTCCTTGAGCACTAGGGCGTGTCCCGTGGATCTTCGAGGCCTGATGCTGTAGATCAGTAAGGTGCTTGAGCGACTGAAACGTCATGACCTGACTGATGAGGAGTGGGAGCGGCTGCGGGCGTTCTTGCCCGCCGATCCCCGGCAGGGCGGCCGGTGGGCCGATCACCGGACGGTGATCAACGGGATCTTCTTCCGTGCCCGGGCGGGCTGCCCGTGGCGGGACCTGCCGGAGGGCTTCGGGAACTGGAAGACCATCTATAACCGGCATCGCCGCTGGTCACTGGATGGAACCTGGGAAAAGGCCCTGGACGGGCTGCGGGCCGGGTGTGATGAGGCCGAGGGCAAGGACTGGACGGTCAGCGCCGACTCGACGGTCACCCGGGCCCATCAGCACGCGGCCGGGGCCCGCCATGCACCGGCTGCTGATGACCGCACAGGGGGCTCCAGCGAATGACAAGAAATCTGGCCGGGAAGCGATCGGCCGCTCCCGCGGCGGGCTGACCACCAAGATCCACCTGGCCGCTGACCTGCGCTGCCGCCCCGTCGCCCGGCTGACAAGCCCCGGCCAGCACGGCGACTCCCCCCGGTTCATCCCGCTGATGGACGCGGTCCGCATCCAGCGGCGCGGCCTGGGCAGGCCCCGCAGCCGGCCCGGCCGCGCGATGGCGGACAAGGCCTACTCCTCCGCCGGCAACCGCGCCTACCTGCGGCAGCACCGTATCAAGGCGGTTATCCCCGTCAAGGAAGACCAGAAAGCCCACCGCCGCAACCGTGGCCGCTCCGGCGGCCTGCCGCCGGTCTTCGACGACGGGTGGTACAAGAAGCGCAACACCGTCGAACGCTGCTTCAGCAAGCTCAAGCAGTTCCGCGCCGTGGCCACCCGCTACGACAAGCGCGAGCGCATCTACCAAGGCACCATCGACGTCGCCTCGATCAGCATCTGGCTACGCGACCCCGTCCCATGATCCACGGGACACGCCCTAGCACCGACCCGACCAGGTCCGCCGGCAGCGACGGGCGCCCGGTCCGCGACGGGAACAAGTCCGCGGTGAAGCTGTCGGGGAACAGCTCGGTGCGGTGCTCGGCCAGGAACGCGAACACGCTGCCCGGCGGCACCAAGTGCCCGGTGACCTCGCCCGCGTCCCACAAGTCCCGGTCCGGTCGCGTCATCCCCTGCATGGCACGATTCTCCCAGGGAATCGAACACGATGCCGGCAAAACACGCCCATCAGGGTTCGCGAGTTATTCAGTGCCGTCCTAGGCCCAAGCCGAAGGCCGGACCACGCAGAACACTAAAGACTTCCAGGCCGGCTAAGCCCGGCGCGCCGGCGCCGAAGGAACCATCCGGCAAACCGTCGCCGTCTGCGGATCCCGCCGCGCCCACTACCGCGGCCTGCCCAAGACCCGCCTCGAGCACATCTACTCCGCGACCGCCCTCAACTCATCCGCCTCGACGCCTACTGGAACCACCAGCCCCTCGACCGGCGGCGAACAAGCCACCTCACCCACCTCGAACTGGCCCTAGCCGCATGAACACGAATAAACCACCAGGATCGAAGCTACCGGGAGTCCAGGTAGGTAGGCGCGCGGAGGCGAACCTGCGGTCGGCGACCCGCACCAGGCGGCACAGGTTCCACGTGCCCAGGTCGTCCTTCACTGTGCGGATGATCTTCTGGTCTTGCTCGTTGCCGGGGAAGGTCCAGTAGCGCACCGGGATGCCGTCCCGGGTGACCGCCATCGCGATCACCACCTGCGGCAGGTCGTCCCGGTGGTCCTTGGAATGCCCGAACCGGCGGGTGCCCTCCTCCCCGGGCAGCTTCTCCCGGTCCTCGCCGTCCTCGCCCGCGGCGTCTTCGCCCGGCATACGAAGAAGTCCACGCCATCCCCCTGGCCTGGGAAGACCTGTCGGCATAACTGCGAGAGTCGAGAGGTAACGCTCAGGCTGGGCACAGGAGCGTGGGGTGTGCTGCGAGCTGAATGAGGTGAACGGCCGAAACGGGAGGGAGTTGAGCACCATGGGCTGGGGTCACCGTTTCGCCGATGAGCACCTGGCCACCTGGATCGGGGAGAACTTCCTGCACCGGCTGCGGACCCGGGTGTTCGCGCACCTGCACACCCTGTCGGCGGGTTTCTTCGATCGCGTGCCCGGCTCCGCCGGGCCGACCGCCGGTTCCCGGCAGCCTGAACCCGCGCCATCGGCCCGGTGACCGGCACGCATGTCACGTGCCTGCCGGAACCGGTCACGAATTGACGACTTTTGATTCAAGGAGCTTTACATGGTGAGTAAATCGGCCGAGGTCTTGACCGCCGATCTGGCTCAATCTTCAGCCACCCAGCCTGGATTCTCCGGCCTGACGACCGGCGCTGAGAGGATCCTCGCCGGGGTGCTGGCGGATGTCTTGCATGCCGAGCGGGTGCCGGCCGATAGCCACTTCTTCGATGACCTGGGTGCTGACTCGATGCTGATGGCGCAGTTCTGTGCCCGGGTCAGGAAGCGGGGGGACCTGCCGCCGGTGTCGATGAGGGACATCTACCAGCATCCGACGATAAGGAGCCTGGCGACGGCGCTCACGGACGCCGCGGCCACTCCTGCCGAGAGGATCCTGGCTGGGGTGCTGGCGGATGTCTTGCATGCCGGGCAGGTGCCGGCCGATAGCCACTTCTTTGATGACCTGGGTGCTGACTCGATGCTGATGGCGCAGTTCTGTGCCCGGGTCAGGAAGCGGGGGGACCTGCCGCCGGTGTCGATGAGGGACATCTACCGGCATCCGACGATCAGGAGCCTCGCTGCGGCATTGGCGGACGCCGCGCCCGCCCCGGCCGGGTCGCCGGTTCCGGCGCCGGCCGAGGTGGCGGCACCGGCCAGCACGCGGCAGTACGTCTTGTGCGGGATGCTGCAGTTCCTGTTTTTCCTCGGCTATGCCTGGGTGGCCGCACTGGCCGGTGCCCGGGCGTATGCGTGGATCTCGGCCGGCTCAGGTTTTGCCAGCATCTACCTGCGGGCGGTGCTGTTCGGCGGCGCGGGATTCGTGGTGGTGTGCACCCTTCCGATCCTGGCGAAATGGGTGCTGATCGGCCGGTGGAAGCCCCAGCAGATCCGCATCTGGAGCCTGGCGTATGTCCGCTTCTGGATCGTCAAGACGCTGGTCCGGTCGAACCCGCTGGCTTTCCTGACCCACGGTTCGCCGCTGTATGCGCTTTATCTGAGGGCGCTGGGCGCCAAGGTCGGGGCGGGCGCCGCGATCTTCTCCCAGCACGTGCCGGTGTGCACTGACCTGCTGACCATCGGCGCGGGCACGGTGATCCGCAAGGACGCGTTCTTCCAGTGCTACCGGGCGCAGGCGGGCTGGATCCAGACCGGTCCGGTCACCCTCGGCCAGGATGTGTTCGTCGGCGAGAAGAGCGTGCTCGACATCGGCACGTCGATGGGCGAGGGGGCGCAGCTCGGGCACGCCTCCGCGCTGTACAGCGGTCAGGCGGTGCCGGACGGCGAGCGGTGGCACGGGTCCCCGGCGCAGCGCACCGAGGTGAACTACCTGAGGGTCGCCCCGGCTCGCTGCGGCACGCTGCGCCGGGTCAGGTTCTGCGCCGTCACGTTGCTGTGTGTGTTCTTCTTGTACCTGCCGCTGGTCGAAGGGGGCGTGTTCCTGCTGCTGACCGCGGTGCCGTCGCTGGGCAAGGTGCTGAATCCGGGCACCGATGCGATCACGTCGCGGGCGCTTTACATCGACGCGGCGGCCGTCTCCCTCGTGTTCTTCTTCGGTGCCCTGCTCGCCGGCCTGCTGTTGGTGGTCACCGTCCCCCGGGTGCTGAACCTGTTCATCCAGCCGGGCCGGGTCTATCCCCTGTACGGTTTCCACGACCGGGTCCACCGGGCGATCGCGCGGATGACGGGCATAAAGTTCTTCACGCATTTCTTCGGTGACAGCTCCTACATCGTCCACTACCTGCGCTGGCTGGGGTACGACCTTTCGCAGGTCGAGCAAACGGGGTCGAACTTCGGCACGGAGGTCGGGCACGAGACCCCGTACCTGACCTCCATCGGCAGCGGAACGATGGTCGCCGACGGGCTGTCCATGATGAACGCCGACTTTTCCAGCACGTCCTTCCGCCTGTCCCGGGTGTCGATCGGGCCGCGCAACTTCATCGGGAACAACATCGCCTATCCCGCGGGAGGCAGGACGGGCGAGAACTGCCTGCTGGCGACGAAGACGATGATCCCGCTGGACGGGGAGATCCGCGAAGGGGTGGGCCTGCTGGGCTCGCCGTGCTTTGAGATCCCCCGGTCGGTGGAGCGGGACAGCCGGTTCGACCATCTGCGGACCGAGGACGAGCTGCGCCGCCGCCTGCCCGCCAAGAACCGGTACAACATCCGGACCATGGGTGTGTTCCTGGCCGGACGGTGGCTGGAGGTCTTCCTGATCACCGTATTCGGCTTGGCCGCCTTCGATTCCTACGGCGGATACGCACAGCTGTGGATGGCCGCGTTGTTCGTGTTCAGCATCCTGATCACCCCGGTCTACTTCATACTGGTGGAGCGGGCACTCAAGGCATTCCGCCGGCTGCAGCCGAGGTACTGCTCCATCTACGACCCGTACTTCTGGCGCCACGAACGCCTCTGGAAGGTACCCGGGGAGGCGTACCTGCACCTGTTCGACGGCACCCCGTTCAAGAACCTGATCTGGCGGGGGCTGGGGGTGCGGACCGGCCGGCGGGTCTTCGACGACGGCTGTTACCTGACGGAGCGGACCCTGACCACCATCGGGGACGACTGCACACTCAACGTGAACACCAAGATCCAGTGCCACTCCCAGGAGGACGGCACCTTCAAGTCCGACCGGACCACGCTCGGCGCCGGCTGCACCCTCGGGGTCGGCGCAATGGTCCACTACGGCGTGACGATGGGCGATGGCTCCGTGCTCGCCCCCGACTCCTTCCTCATGAAAGGCGAGGAAGTCCCGCCGCACGCACAGTGGGGCGGAAACCCGGCCAGGCAGATGTGACATGACAACGATCAGCTCGCCTGACACGGCGGCCACTTCAAAGACCGGCCGGGAGTTCTGGCGCGCTCTGCTCACCGCCAGCGGCTCCACCGCGATCCCGCGGTGGAACCTGCACCCGGTGGCTGGTAGTTCGAGACCGAGTTCGACCCGGCCGGCCACGATGGCGCCGACAGCGAGGCCACAGCGGCGGCGGCGATGGCAGCGGGCTGGCCGCTGGCACCGTGCTGCGGGTGGGGATCGGCCGGCGCGGCGGCCAGCTGGTGCTGCGGCTGCGGTACCGGACCGACGTGCTGGACGCGGACTGCGCGGCCAGGATCGCCGGTTATCACCTGACCGCGCTCGCGCTGATCGCCGCCGGTCCCGATGCCGAGCACGGGCGGCAGAGCCTGCTGTCAGCCGGGGAAGTGCGCTTCGGGGCAGAAGTAGCAGCGGAACGAGAAGTTACGCTAAGAACCCCATCCCAGGTGGGCTTGGCGGCGATCAAGGCAGGTGCCGTCCCCGGTGAGCTGGAAGCAGACAGGCAGGATGATCGCCGAGGCGAAAGACCGGGCCCCGGCACCGCCACCAGTCGGCGCCGCCTAGCCGCGCAGTACGGCGGCGATGTCGTCCTGCGGCGTCAGCTCGCGCGCCGTGACCGTGGCCGCGCTGCCCGGCGCGATCCCGCTGACGGTTGGGTGGTGGCCTACCTCACCGGCGTCCGCGGCTCAGGGCGCCCATGGCGCCGTTCGGTTGACCGCATCCCAGAAGCCGCAGTTGTGCTGGATCATGATCGTGCTGGCCGGGATAAGCGTGCTGTCCCCGGCCGGCACGAGCGACATCACCTGCGCGCGGTCGCCCCTGCCGTACCAGATCCAGCCTGGGGCACCGGTGGTCACGGCGGGGTTACCGGTGCGAGCAAACCCGGTCCACTGGGCCAGCACCTGGCTCTGCAGTGCGGCCTGGTCCGGATCCAGCGAAGCGGGCGGATCGTGGGCGAGACGGTTGATTGCGCTGTGGTAGGCGCCGAGTGGTTGCGTTTCCCCGGCAGCTGGGGAATCGGAGTCGTCGTCCTCGTAGGCGTACACCGGAATGGATTTGGCAAGCTGGGCATCACCGACCAGAGCCGGGCAGACGCCGAAAGCGTCGGCCATGATGGTGCGGTACGCGATGAACGGCGCCGGAGTTGGGAACCGCTGCAGCGGATAAAGCCGCATCACGGCCGGCGCGAGCGACCCGAATTGCTGACGCACCAGCTGCCGGTACTGGGCAGGAGTGTTCGCAACAACGGTATGGCCGGGGAAGTTGGTGTATATCCCGCCGTTGAACTCGTCCCGGCCAACGCCGATTATCAGTTTGACCTTGTTGACGCGGCCAAGTTTGAGCGCCTCGGCCGCGGACAGGGGCAGTGTTGTGCCGTTGACGATTGGCCCGATCACGCCGCCAGCCAAAGGGTCCAGGACCTGCCCGCCCTTTTCGGCCAGCGTGCTTGCCGGCACCGCCCGCAGGCAGGCCGCGACGTCAGCAGCGTTCCCGCACCCGGCCTTGGCCGCGAACTCGGCGCCCATCTTCTGGGCCTGAGCCTCGGTCAGCAGCTTCGATTTGCAGTCCGCCGGCCACCAGATCGTGTTGACGTTGAAGTTGTAGAAACCGCTTATGCTGATGCCCTGCCGGAACAGCCCCTTCGCCGTCGGCGAGGCGACCTGGTCACAGACACTGGCCCCACCGGCGGACTCGCCGAAGATGGTCACATTGTGCGGGTTGCCGCCGAAACGGGCGATGTTGTCCTGCACCCAGCGCAGCGCAGCCTGCTGATCCTGCAGACCGTAATCACCCGGATGAGGGCCGAGCGCCTTGTCCGCCAAGAAGCCAAGGATCCCAAGCCTGTAATTGGCGAAAACGTAGACGACTGGACCGGTGCCGACCAGGTTCGCTCCGTTGTCAGTCAAGGCTGTGCCAAGGAACCCGCCGCCGTGGATCTCAAACATCACCGGCAGGCTCTGCCCGGGCCGGGCGTCAGCGGGTTCCTGGACCTCCAGGAAGAGACAGTCTTCGCTCGTGCCAGCCTGCACCGAGCCTGCGGGGAAGCCCGGTGACAGGCACTCCGGGCCACGCTGAGTGGCCTGGAAGGTGGTCATCCACGGCTGCACCGGCTGGGGTGGCATCCAGCGCAGCTTGCCGACAGGGGGTGCTGCGTAGGGAATGTCCAGGTAGGACGTCTGCCCGTTGGCGGTGGTGCCGCAAACCGGCCCGTTGTTGGTGTGCACGAGCGTTCCCGGCGTGCACGCAGGCGCCGCCGCCGGAGCCGCGCCGGCCCGCTGCGCCGGCGCTGCAAGGACGACCGCCAGGGCCGTCGCCACCGCGAGGCCGCCGGCGCCAATAGCCACCCACCGGCGGATGATTGCTGGGAGCCTGCTCATCTCCGGATCACCTCCGGTGGTGCGCGCAGCTCAGCCTCGTGCCCGCTGCCGCCACCACAGCTCGTCGTGAGGCGGGAGGCTCGACCACACCGAGACGAGTGGTCCTCCGCATCAAGGCAGCCTCCGAGAGTCCGCCGTTCGAATTTTTAACACTATTAGTGCTATTTGATCGAGTAAACCGCGCCCCGGTAGCCGCGTCAATACCTGCTGACCTGTAAGTAAGCATGAAACGGCCGGACTGCGATTCGGTCCGTACGGTAGGCCTCTTGGGCTTGTCATCAGGCTCTGGCCGCACCCGGGCTACTCGCTGGCCCGGTGAAATTGAATAAATGGGATGTGATCACTACCGGCCCTGATGTCCACCACGGCTCACACACGAACCTGCAGATGTAACAGAGCATCTGCCGTGCAATGTCACCAGGGCTCACCGGCATCACGCCAGGGAGCTGAACCAATGGCCGTCATGGTATGCGCCGCCGAAGAGATTCACAGGCGGCGGGTACCGGGAGGCAATGAAAGGTGATATGGTGGGAGGGTTCAAGGCCCGCGTCGATGGCCCCGGCGGCATCACTACCGGCTGTTCTGTCGCCTGGACTATAATGCCAAAGGCCAGCTGAAGCCTTTGCTTGCGGTCACCTGCGGACTGGACAAGCCAGTCCAGACGCAACTCTCCGACAGTGACGTACCGGTTCCCGGGCCATTTTCATTTCTGCACCGTAATGTCGGCTATGCAGACGGCATTTCGGCTTTTCGTGACATGCCCGCGCTGGTAGTACAGTCGCGGTTTTACATTCGGTGATGTTGGTGTTGCGGCGAGGATTCGCCTGCAGTCGCAACGGTAACGCTGAGTGACTGGTTTCGGTCGCGTGGCGGAGTTACAGCCGTGAAATTCGGGGCGGCCGTGCCGGGTTGCCTGATGCGTGACCATAAGCAATAACGACACGGCCGTACAGGCCAGGATAGAGGATGCCTTCGATACCGTGGCGAGGGCAGATGCGCAGGTCAGGACGGTGCTGGGACGGGTTCTGGCGCAGCGCCGCAGCGCGGGGACCGCGCTGGATTACGTGCGGGGGCTGGCGCCGGGGGTGAGGGCGAACTGCTGGGGCCTGGCGGAGGCGGCCGGGCACGAGAACCCGCACCGGATGCAGGCCCTGCTGCGCGGCTACCGGTGGGACTGGACGCGCCTGCGGGCGGAGCTGGCGGGCCTTGCGCGTGCCTGGCTGCCGTGCGACCCGGGCGACCTGATCGGGCCGGGGATCGCGGTCGATGAGACCGCGCAGCTCAAGGACGGGGACGCGACCGCGTGCGTGGCGCCGCAGCACGCCGGATGCACCGGGCACGTGGAGAACTGTGTCACCACGGTGTTCTCCGCGTGGGTGACCACGTTCCGGGCAGGCCTGGGCGGATTTCGATGTGTTCATGCCGCAGCGCTGGGAGAAGGACTGGCGGCGGCGCCGGGCCGCCCGGATCCCGGGCAAGCTGGAGCGCAAGACGAAACCGCAGCTGGCCATCGGCCAGCTGGAACGGCTGCTGGATGCGGGCCTGCCCGCGAAGTGGGCGGCGTATGACGAGGTGTACGGCCGCAGCGGCGAGCTGCGCCGGTTCTGCGAGTCCAGGGGCCTGCCGTATGTGGCAGTCATCCCGCGCGACTTCCGCATCACCCTCCCGTCCGGGGCCGTGATCAAGGCCGGGGACGCCGCCGGGGACGCGGTCTTCGAGCGGCGCTCGTGCGGGAATGGCGCCAAAGGCCCCCGGTTCGCGGACTGGGCGCTGCTGGCCACCAGCAGCCCCAGGCACTTCCTGCTGATCCGCCGCCTGCTGTCCCGCCCAGGCGACCTGGCCTTCTACCTGTGCTGGGCGCCGGAGGGCACCCCGGCGACCATGACGTTCTTCATCACCATCGCAGGCCGCAGATGGCGGCTGAGGAGACGTTCAAGACCGGGAAGGACGTCCTGGGCTGGGACCAGGCCCAGGCCAGGACCTGGGACGCGGTCTGCCGGCACACCGCCCTGGCCGCCCTCGCGCAGCTCCGCCACGCCGCCATCCGCAACGCGCTCTGCGGCGACATCACCCTCCCGGACGCCCCCGCCCGCGCAAGCCACGACGACGGCCGCGACGGCAAGGACGACGTCAGCGGCCCCGACCTGCGCATCCCGCCCGGCGACGCGCCCGTCCCCGTCCGCAGCCGGCAGCCCTGCCCGCCGCGCATCGGCGCCGTCAAGCTCACCATCGCCGAGACCGCCCGCATCGAACGCCTGGCCAGGCAGTACGCCGCCGGGCTGATCACCCGCGCCCGCCTCGCCTTCCACCTGCGCTGGTCCCGCTGGCGGCGCTGCCACCAGGCCAGAGCCCGCTGGCACCACTACAGCATCCGGCTGCTGGCCGCGGCAGCCACCTGAACTGCGGCGACCGGAAGGAGGTGACTCGATGTAACCGCAAACCCAGGCGGATCACGTCACAATCCGCGACACGGCATCGCCGCACCGTGAAAACACGACTGTACTACTGGGGAGTGTCCCGGCGGGATTATCCGGGCGCGGCGAGCCATCGGATGGAGGGCCGGGCAACCCGATGCTCTCTGCGCGGACGTGAGCGCCGGACGCGGATAACCGCGGCGGCGCGCGGCCCCCGGCCTGGCCACGATGCCCGGCACCGGCTCCAGCGGCCTCCCGCAGCGCTGCTGAGCATGCGCTATCCTCGGCGCATGCGTGCCGTCCGGCTGCTCCTTATCTAGCCACGCTGGCCGAAGCTCCGTCGGCGTGGCCGCCCCTCGTGAGCGAGGGGCCTTTTCATTCCCAGGGGCGTCCTTTGCAGGGGCCAGACTCACCATGACACGCACGCGGCCGGACCTAACAGGGTGAGGAAACGATGACAGCGGCGGAGGGCGCCGAGGCGGCGCAGCGCTACGACCCACGCGCTATCCAGGAGAAATGGCAGAGTCGCTGGACGGAACTGGATACGTTCCGCGCGAGTGACGATCCCGCGGATGCCCGCGCGCGCGCCTACCTGCTCGACATGTTCCCCTATCCGTCCGGTGACCTGCACATGGGGCACGCTGAGGCATACGCGATCGGCAACGCCGTCGCGCGGTACTGGTTCCAGCTCGGCCGGAACGTCCTGCACCCGATCGGCTGGGACGCCTTCGGGCTGCCAGCCGAGAACGCGGCGATCCGCAACAACGCCCACCCCGCCGACTGGACGTACGCGAACATCGAGACGCAGGCGGAATCGTTCCGCCGGTACGCGGTCTCCTTCGACTGGTCGCGCCGGCTGCAGACCTGCGATCCGGAGTACTACCACTGGAACCAGTGGCTGTTCCTGCGGTTCTACGAGCGGGGACTGGCCTACCGCAAGGACGGCTATGTCAACTGGTGCCCGAAGGACCAGACCGTCCTGGCCAACGAGCAGGTCATTAACGGCCGGTGTGAGCGCTGCGGCACCGAAGTCGTCCGCCGGACGCTGACCCAGTGGTACTTCAAGATCACCTCCTACGCCGATCAGCTGCTGGCCGACGCCGCGGACCTCGAGGGAAACTGGCCGGAGCGCGTTCTGCTCATGCAGCGCAACTGGATCGGCCGCTCGGAGGGCGCCGAGGTGCACTTCGCGGTCCAGGGCCGCGATGAGCCGGTGACGGTATTCACCACCCGCCCCGACACCCTGTACGGCGCGACGTTCTTCGTGCTGGCCGCCGACTCGCCGCTGGCCGAGGAGCTGTGCGACCCGAGCCGGCTGCAGCAACTGCGCGACTACGTCGCCGAGGTCCGCAAGCTGACCGACATCGAGCGCCAGGCCACGGGACGGGAAAAGACCGGTGTGTTCCTCGGCGTGCACGCCGTCAACCCGGTCAACGACGAGCTGATCCCGGTGTGGGCGGCCGATTACGTGCTGCCCGACTACGGGACCGGCGCGATCATGGCGGTTCCCGCGCACGACCAGCGTGACCTGGACTTCGCCCGGGCCCACGGGCTACCCGTGCGGGTCGTGGTGGACACCGGTCAGCCCGGCCCGGCCGTGACGGGCATCGCGACGGTGGGTGACGGCAAGCTGGTCAATTCCGGCCCGCTGGACGGGCTCGGCAAGGCCGAGGCGATTGCGCGCATCACGCAGATCCTGGCCCGGAAGGGCCTGGGCCAGGCCGCCGTCAACTACCGGCTGCGTGACTGGCTGGTGTCCCGGCAGCGGTTCTGGGGGACGCCGATCCCGATCATTCACTGCCCGTCCTGCGGCGAGGTGCCGGTTCCCGAAGAGGACCTGCCGGTCGTCCTGCCTGACCTGCGCGGGCAGGACCTCGCCCCGAAGGGCGTGTCGCCGCTGGCCGCTGCGGCGGACTGGGTGAACGTGAGCTGCCCGAAGTGCGGCGGCGCGGCCAAGCGCGACACCGACACCATGGACACGTTCGTCGACTCGTCCTGGTACTTCCTGCGGTACTGCTCGCCGGACTACGCGGACGGCCCGTTCAACCCCGCCGACGTGCGGCACTGGGCGCCGATCGACCTGTACGTGGGCGGTGTCGAGCATGCCATCCTGCACCTGCTGTACAGCCGGTTCTTCGTCAAGGTCCTGCACGACATGGGCATGACCGACTTCCGCGAACCGTTCACCCGGCTGCTGAACCAGGGCCAGGTCGTCAACGGCGGCAAGGCGATGTCCAAGTCGCTGGGCAACGGCGTCGACCTGGGCGAGCAGCTGGCGGCGTACGGCGTGGACGCGATCCGGCTCACGATGATCTTTGCCAGCCCGCCGGAAGATGACATCGACTGGGCCGATGTGCGGCCCGAGGCGATGGTGAAGTTCCTCGGCCGGGCGTGGCGGCTTGCCGCTGATGTCGCGGCGGCCCGCACCGGTGCTGATGGTGCCGGAGCCGGCGTCGCGGCGGGCGGATCATCCCTGCCGAACGGACCAGGTGGCGACACGGCGCTCCGCCGGGTCACGCACCACACCATCGAAGACGTCACCCGGCTGGTGGAGGTCCACCGGCTGAACGTGGCCGTGGCCAGGCTGATGGAGCTGGTGACCGCCACGCGGCGGGCCATCGATTCCGGGCCGGGCGCGGCCGGCCAGGCGGTCCGCGAGGCGGCGGACGTGCTGGCCGTGCTCCTGTCGCTGTTCGCCCCGTACACGGCCGAGGAGTGCTGGGAGCTGCTGGGCCACGAACCGTCGGTGGCCAAGGCCGGCTGGCCGGTGGCCGACCCCGCCCTGCTCGTCACCGAGTCGGTCACCTGCGTTGTTCAGGTGAACGGCAAGGTCAGGGACCGGGTCGAGGTGCCGCCGGAGATCAGCGAGGACGATCTGCGCGAGGTGGCCCTGGCCACCCCCGGCGTCATCCGCGCGCTGGCGGGCCAGTCCATCCGCAAGATCATCGTCCGCGCGCCCAAGCTGGTCAGCGTCGTGGCAGGCTGAGGCCCGGCGCGCGGCCGGGGCGGGCCGCCTGCCGGCCACGCGCGGTGCTCCTAGACGCGCCGCAGCACGGCCACCACCTTGCCGAGGATGGTGGCCTCGTCGCCCAGAATCGGGGCGTAGAGGGGGTTGTGCGGGATCAGCCAGACGTGCCCGTCGCTCTTCTTGAACGTCTTGACGGTCGCCTCGCCCTCAGGCCCCTCGCCCTCGACCATGGCCGCGACGATCTCGCCGTTCTCCGCGTTCGGCTGCGAACGGACCACCACCCAGTCCCCGTCCGTGATGGCGGCGTTGATCATCGAGTCTCCGCTCACCTTGAGCAGGAAGTGCTCGCCCGCACCGATTAGCTGCTTCGGCAGCGGGAAAACGTCTTCGACCCGCTGCTCGGCGATGATGGGACCACCGGCGGCGATGCGGCCGACCAGGGGGACGTACGCGGCTTCCTGTGACGGAATGTCAAAGGCGCCGGCCGGAGCCCCGACGGTCTCCTCGTCGTCCTGTTCGAGTTCCGGGCGGACGGCCGGATGGCCGGGCAGCCGCACCTCCACGGTCCGGGGGCGGCCCGCATCGCGGTGCAGGTACCCCTTCGCCTGAAGGGTCGAAAGCTGGTACGAGACGCTCGACGTGCTCGTCAGCCCGACCGCTTCGCCGATTTCCCGCATTGACGGCGGATAGCCGCGCTTCTGTACCGAGTCACGGATTACCTGAAGCACCTTGCGCTGGCGCCAGGTGAGCACATGCCCCGGCTCCGGTTTGTCCGGCGTCACCGGAACAACAGGCGGAACGCTGCCCTTCGGCTTACGTCCGGGCTTTCCCTTGGGCCGGGGGGTGTCGCCGACGGCCGCGGCCGCTCCCTCGGCGTTGTCCGTACTGCCGTTGTCCATCAGACGACCTTTCAATCCGGTTATTGCCTACCCGAAGCCGAGGGTAGTGGCTGGTCTCCGTGATCTCAAACATCTGTTCGACGTGTCGTCAAAATGTCAGACCCGCCCGGTAGAAAGATGTCGTAGGTTCGTTCGATCGAACAGGTATACGATCGAACTGCAGTATTCGAATGAACGTTTGATGAGGAGGTCGGCATGAGCGCTCTGCCTGTAGAGGAGCAGCCGTCGGGGGCCGTCCCTGCCGGTACGGGAAGTGGATCGCGGGGGCTGCGGTCCCGGCCGGGTGGCGCCTCGGCGCGGCCGGCGGTGCACCCGCTCTTCCCGGGCAGGAAGTGGCTGCTCCCGGACGGGGACTGCATCTTTCCTGGTGGCGGCCGGAGTTTCCCGGGCCGGACCGCGCCCGGTGGCGGGCGGTCGCCGCAGCCCGGCCCGGGTGCCCGGCGGCCGTCCCGGCTGGCGGCTGATGCCCCGCGGCCGTCCCGGCCGCTGGCCAGCTTCCAAACGCTGCCCGGACCGGTGGCGGCTACGCCGGGACGGCCGATTGATGGCGGACGGCTGGACACGGCCGGACGGGCAGCTGCGCGGGGGGAACTGGCCGGGGCCGGGCGGGTGGCCGGGACCGGGCAGGTAGCTACGCGGGGAGAGCTGGCCGAGGCCGGGCGCGCGGTCCCCGCGGTCTCACCGCAGCGGCTGCAGCTGACCAGGCGAGGCCGGATCGTGGTGGCGGTCCTGGCGGCGCTCGCGGCCTTTGGCCTGTTCGTGGCGGGAGCCAGCGCGGCCCAGGCCAGCGGCTCCACGTCCGCGCACGGAGTGCGCGGTGCGGCGGAGCGGGTGGTCGTCCAGCCGGGCGACACGCTGTGGTCGATCGCCCAGAGCGCTGACCCGGACGTCGACGCGCGGACCATCGTGCAGGAGATACTCCAGGCCAACCGGCTCAGGACCGCAAGTATCGCAGCCGGCCAGCGCCTGTGGGTACCGCTGGGCTAGGCGCGCCCCGGCAGCCCCGGGAGCCAGCGCGCCGCTGCAGCCGGGAGAGCATCCCGGGAGTAGGCACCGCCCCGTGCCGGGAGCCAGGCGCCGCGGCCCGTGACCCGCGACCCGGAGATTGCGGTGGATACCGCCGTCGGGCGGCGGCGGGAGCCGTGCGCGTGGCATCGTGCCAGGACCGGGACTCCGGCATCGGTGCCGCGACACGCAGGCGGGTGCCAGTGTTCCCGTGCCGCCAGCGGTTTGAGGATGGGCTCGCCTGATACTTGCGGTGACTGGGTGCAGTGGTCTACGTTGACCACAACATCTAGTAGTTACACCGATGTGTTTTATCCAGAAGTTGTGTCCCGGCGGGGATGCGAGACGGACGGCCGGTGAGGAGGTCTGATCGCGTGCACTGTCCCTTCTGCAGGCACCCGGACAGCCGGGTGATCGACAGCCGTACCACCGACGACGGCGTGGCGATCCGCCGTCGGCGGGCATGTCCGGAGTGCGGAAGGCGTTTTACCACGCAGGAGACGGTCATCCTGATGGTGGCCAAGCGGAGCGGGGTGACGGAGCCTTTCGTCCGGGACAAGATCGTCCGCGGCGTTCGGCGCGCGTGCCAGGGCCGCCCGGTCGACGAAGACCAGCTCGCAATCCTGGCCCAGCGCGTCGAGGAGACGATGCGGTCCAGGGGCTGCGCCGAGATTCCCTCGCACGAGGTCGGCCTGGCCATCCTGGGTCCGCTGCGTGAGCTCGACGAGGTCGCGTACCTGCGCTTCGCCTCTGTCTACCGGGGGTTTGAATCTCTCGCGGACTTTGAGAAGGAAATCGAGGCGCTGCGTGATGAACGTGCGGGCGCGGCGCGCGCGGGCGTGCCGCACGCGGCGGGGCAGGCAGCGGAAAGCCGGCCCCGTAGACGTGGCCGGTGTCATCAAGTACGGCGCAACCAACCGCAGTTGGCCGCCGGAAAAGACCCAATAAGGCATGAGCGGCCCGGGCAAGGTCGCAGAAGGGGGCTTTGGCATGACGGAGACAGTGAGCGGGTCCGCTGCCGCTAAGGGCAAGAACGCACGCAAGGGGCTCAGGATCGACCGGATCCACACCACCAAGGGCGTTCATCCCTACGACGAGGTGACCTGGGAGCGCCGCGACGTCGTCATGACGAACTGGCGTGATGGCACGGTCAACTTCGAGCAGCGGGGCGTCGAGTTTCCCGGGTTCTGGTCCATCAATGCCGTCAACATCGTCACGACTAAGTACTTCCGCGGCGCGGTGGGCACCCCGCAGCGCGAGGGGAGCCTCAAGCAGCTGGTTGACCGGGTGGTCGGCGTCTACCTGGAGACCGGCCGGAAATACGGCTACTTCGCCTCGGACGCCGACGCCGAAATCTTTGCGCACGAGCTCAAGTACGCCCTCATCCACCAGGTCTTCAGCTTCAACTCACCGGTCTGGTTCAACGTCGGCACGCTGTCGCCGCAGCAGGTATCCGCGTGCTTCATCCTGGCCGTGGACGACACGATGGACTCCATCCTGGACTGGTACAAGGAAGAAGGCCTGATCTTCAAGGGCGGCTCCGGTGCCGGGGTGAACCTGTCCCGGCTGCGTTCCAGCAAGGAACTGCTCTCCTCCGGGGGCACGGCCAGCGGCCCCGTTTCGTTCATGCGGGGGGCCGACGCTTCGGCCGGCACCATCAAGTCGGGCGGCGCCACCCGCCGGGCCGCGAAGATGGTGGTCCTTGACGTCGACCACCCAGACGTCGGGGAATTCATCGAGACCAAGGCGCGCGAGGAAGAGAAGGTGCGCATCCTGCGCGACGCGGGGTTCGACGTGGACCTCGGCGGCAGGGACATCGTGAGCGTCCAGTACCAGAACGCCAACAACTCCGTCCGCGTGTCGGACGAGTTCATGCGGGCCGTCGAAGATGACGGCGGCTTCGACCTGCTGGCCCGCCGCACGGGCGAGGTGATCAGCCGGGTCGGGGCCAAGGGGCTGCTGCGCCAGATGGCCCAGGCGGCCTGGGACTGCGCCGACCCGGGCATTCAGTACGACGGCACCATCAACGACTGGCACACCTGCCCGGAGTCCGGCCGGATCACCGCGAGCAACCCCTGCTCGGAGTACGTGCACCTGGACAACTCGTCGTGCAACCTGGCCAGCATCAACCTGATGAAGTTCCTCCGCAAGGACGACACGTTCGACGTGCGGCGCTTCCAGCAGATCACTGAGCTGATCATCACCGCGATGGACATCTCCATCTGCTTCGCTGACTTCCCGACGCAGAAGATCGCCGAGACGACGCGGGCCTACCGCCAGCTTGGCATCGGGTACGCCAACCTGGGCGCGCTGCTGATGGCGACCGGGCACGCCTACGACTCGGCCGGCGGCCGGGCCATCGCGGCGGCCATCACGTCGCTGATGACTGGCACGGCTTACAAGCGCTCCGCGGAGCTAGCCGGGGTGGTCGGCCCCTACGACGGCTACGAGCGCAACGCGGTCGGCCACAAGCGGGTCATGCGCAGGCACGCTGACGCCAGCGACCAGATCCGGGCCGTCGGCCCGATGGACCGCGAGATCCTTTCCGGCGCCCTGACCGCCTGGCAGGAGTGCCTCCGGATCGGCGAGGCGAACGGATACCGCAACGCCCAGGCGAGCCTGCTCGCGCCGACGGGATGCCTGACCGGGGACACCCTGATAACGACCGACAGAGGTATCACGCGCCTCGCCGAACTCGGCGACGTCTACGGGGACCGCTGGCAGGATCTGGGCCTCGGGGTGTCCACCGATGAGGGACCACGCCAGGCGACCAGGTTCTTCATCAATGGCGAGGAACCGACGCGCCTTGTCACGACGGAGGGCGGCTACCGCATCCAGGGCACGCTGACTCACCGGGTAAAAGTCGTGGAGCCGGCGACCGGTACGTGGGTCTGGAAGCGCCTGGCGGACGTCGTCCCCGCAGATGTGATTCCGCTCCAGCTGGGCACCCTCGTGGGCCAGCCGCGGCATGTTCCGCTGCCAATTCTGGACCAGGCTTATTGCACCGGAGACCGCCATGTCCGCGTGCCCGAGGCAGTAACGCCGGAGCTTGCCGAACTGGCCGGCTACTTCATGGGGGACGGGAGCCTGCACGCAAAGGGAATCCGGCTGTGTGCCGCGAACACAGACCTTGATGTCGCGGAGCGGCTCGGCGTGCTAGCGAAGGAGCTTTTCGGCATCTCGCCGACGATCACCCCCCAGGACGGTTACCAGGAGCTGAGCCTTTCCTCGGTCCGGCTCGCACGCTGGTGGCAGGCGGCCGGATTCGCAACGGAACTCCCTGCAGGCGGCCACCCTGGGAAGGGCTGGATTCCAAGGATTCCTCCGGCGATCCTGGAGGCGAACGATCCCGCCGTGTACAGCGCGTTCCTGCGCGGCCTCTTCGAAGCCGACGGGACCGTTGCGCAGGGCGTGCCCAGCCTGTCAACGGCAGATGAGTCCTTCGCGGCTGAGATCCGGACCCTGATGCTCGCGATGGGTCTTGCCACCACGACGCGGAAGACGGTGACCGGCTGGGGCGGCCCGATCCTCCAGATCAGGCTCCGTAATGCCGACCATGCGCTGAATTTCAGCGAATACGTTGGCTTCATTGGTGAGCGCAAGGCACGTCTGGTCGCCGCCCTGGAACCGGACGCCCCGGCGAAGAAGGACTGCGTCTTCCTGCCGGACGAGGCATGGGCAGAGCTGATCCCGCCAGGCCATCCGGCTCGAAACGCTGTGCAGGTGTCACGGCGTGAGCACGGCGGGGTTCCCCGCATGCTGGCCAGGAGGATCTTCGAGGAGACCCTCGACCCCCGGCTCGGAAGGGCGCTCGGCTACCTGTTCGAGTCGGTGACGGGCAATGACGACGGTGGAGTCCGGCCGACCTACGACTTGTCAGTGCCGGACAATGTCACGTACGTGGCGAACGGCATGGTAAGCCACAACACCATCGGCCTGATGATGGACTGTGACACCACGGGCATCGAGCCCGACCTGGCCCTGGTGAAGTTCAAGAAGCTCGTCGGCGGCGGCTCGATGCAGATCGTCAACCAGACCGTGCCGCGTGCCCTGACGAACCTGGGCTACCAGCCGGAGCAGATCGAGGCGATTACCGAGTACATCGCCGAGCGCGGTCATGTGGTGGACGGTCCCGGCCTCAAGCTCGCGCACTATGAGGTCTTCGACTGCGCGATGGGGGAGCGGGCGATCAGCCCCATGGGGCACGTCCGGATGATGGCCGCGGTCCAGCCGCACCTCAGCGGTGCGATCAGCAAGACCGTGAACATGCCGGAGAGCGCGACCGTCGAGGACATCGAGAAAATCTACTTCGAGGGCTGGAAGCTCGGCCTCAAGGCACTCGCGATCTACCGCGACAACTGCAAGGTCGGCCAGCCGCTCTCGGTCTCGAAGAACAAGGCCGCGAGCACGGCGCAGGAGGAAGCCGCCACGCCAGCCGAGCCGGCCGTGCACCGGCCGGTCCGCCGGAAGCTCCCGCGGCAGCGGCCCGCCACGGTCACCAAGTTCTCCGTGGCCGGCGCGGAAGGCTATATGACCGTCTCGGACTACCCGGACGACGGCGTGGGTGAGGTCTTCCTCAAGCTCGGCAAGCAGGGCTCGACGCTGGCCGGCGTGATGGATGCCTTCTCGATCGCCATCTCGGTCGGCCTGCAGTACGGCATTCCGCTGGAGTCCTACGTCGCCAAGTTCACCAACATGCGGTTCGAGCCGGCCGGGCTCACCGACGACCCGGACGTCCGGATCGCCAGCTCGGTCATGGACTACATCTTCCGGCGGCTGGCCCTGGACCATCTGCCGTACGGCCAGCGCGCGGAGATGAGCATCCTGTCGGCCGGCGAGCGAAGCGCCCAGCTTGCCGGTGCGGACCCGAGCGCGCTGGCCGAGGAGGTCGACCCCGAGGAACTGGCCCAGTCGGCTCCCGTCGAGCCGCTGCACACGGAGCGCGAGGAGCGCCACGAGCCGGAGGCCAAGGAGCGCGCGGCCGCCCCGCCGGCCGGGGCACACAGTCCGGTCGAGCTGCTCGAGTCCCACCAGGGCCGTACCGCCGACGCACCCCTGTGCCTCACCTGCGGCACGAAGATGCGCCCGGCCGGCAGCTGCTACGTCTGCGAAGGCTGCGGCGCCACCAGCGGCTGCAGCTAGTTATGGGCAAAGTTGCGACAGATACAGCATCTGCGCTGATGCGAACAACTGAATAACTGCAGGTCAACGGTGATGATGAGGCCTGTCGCCTCATCATCACCGGGAGCCTGATCCAGGTAGTCCACTCACCACGAACTGGAGATAACAATGTTGCATTAGATACAACAGATGGAAGGTGCAAGGCGGTTGCCACAGATCACACATCGTGACCTCGTCGCGTTCGCTGACGATAAGGTCAATCTGAGGAAGTCCGAGGTCGATGATCAGCGTGCCCAGGTCAACCGGCTTCGTGACCGGATCGAAACCAAGATCGCCGCAACACCCGGATACGGTCTCGTCAAATCGCTCCACGCCGGGTCTGTAGCGAAGGGCGCGGCACTCCGCAATGTCAACGACCGTGACCTGGCTGTGTATGTCAGGGCAGAGTTGGCGCCAGAAGATACCCCATCCTTGGTGCTGTGGCTCCGTGAGCGGATTGCCGAGGCGTATTCGACGCTCTCGTGGCCAAGCGCTACGAGGTGCGGGACCGAGACCTGCTAATCGCGGCGGCGCAGGAGGCGGCACAAGCTTCAAGGCGGCAGCGTGAGCAGCTACTCGTACTCGGAAACATTCAGTCGCACGCATGCCCGGCGCCTTGCCGGCCGCGTGACTGGCGGCGTTGTGCGACATCCTGGACTGCCAGCCCAACGACCTGATCGAGATCGAGGTCGTCAGCAAGCAGGTCCGCAAGGCGGCCGGCGAATCTGGCCGGGCAGCACCGCCGCCGGTGCGGCGCAGCGCGATCCGCCGCCCGGACCTGTCGTGACGACAGCCGACCTGGATGGCAGGTCGCGTGCTCGCGTCATCTCCTGCATGCTCGCCCTCGGTGCCAGGGCTGGACGCCGGGGCCGCCCAGCGCGTCCTCGCCACGGCCAGGGCTGACTGCGGGCGGGCGCTACGCGAGGTTGATGCGCTCCTGAAGGAGCATCCCGGCGCCCTGGTCACCACCCCGGCTGCGTATCCGCTGGCGCTGGTCCGGCTGGCGCACGCGCTGATTGAGGCCAGGTATCAGATGGTCGCGGCCCCGGCCTGCGCCGGGTGCGGCAAGATCACCATCGACCTGCGGCGCAAGACCGCCTCCGGCCGGGTCTGCGGAGCCTGCGCGGCCCGCGGCGGCACTGGAACGTGCGCCCGTTGCGGCAGGCCCAGGCGGATCTATGCCCGGCGTCCAGAAGGCGGGATTTGCTCGGCCTGCTATGACAAGGACGAGCTGGTCGTGACGGAATGCGGCGAATGCGGCCGGAGGCGCCGGGCGGCCGCCCGGATGCAGAACAGGCGACCCCATCACCCATGATCTGCTCGATGACCTGCCGCAGACCCAGGCCTTGCACTATGTCAGGGAAGTACTGGTCAACTCGGGCGTCCTGCCCGCACGCAACGAGCACCTGGAGCGCCTGGCGCCCTGGCTCGAGCACCTGCTGCACGACAAGCCAGCCCACCACGCCCGGCTCGTCAGGCCCTTCACGCCCTGGTTCGTGCTCCGCCGCGCCCGCCGGGCCGTCGGCCGCCGGGCCTTCACCCGGGGATCGGCCGACTTCGCGCGGGTCCGCGTCCTGGCCGCCCTCGACCTGCTGTCCTGGCTGGACCAGCGCGGCCAGGTCCTGCGCGACCTCACTCAGGCGGACCTGGATCAGTGGCTCGCTGAGGGGGCCACCACCCGGCGGGCCGTTCGTTACTTCCTTCAATGGGCACGCGGCCGCGGCCTGGCCGGTGATCTAAGGGTGCCGCTTCCCCCGCGCCAGGAACCGGCGCGGCTGCTCGCCGAGAGCGACCATATCCACCAGCCTGACCGGTGCCTCACCGACGGGGCCATGCCCTTGGACCTGCGGGTCGGGGGAGCGCTCGTCCTGCTGTTCGGGATGCTGGTCAGCCGGATCACCCAGCTGACCAAGGACGACGTGATCGAGGACGGCCAGGCCAATTATCTCGCCATCGACGGGCATCGCCTCATGCTGCCGTCAATGCTGGCGCACCTCGTCCGCCAGCTACGTGACCAGGACGAGCCGCGATGGACTCTCGGCCGCCTGGGAACCCCGGTGCCGTGGCTCTTCCCTGGCCAGAGCCCGGCCCGCCCGGCCGTGGACATCCTGTTCGGTGTCCGTCTTCACCGTTACGGCATCGACGCCCACGCCGGCCGCAACACTGGGCGCCTCGCCCTGGCTGCGGAACTGCCCGCCTCGGTGCTGGCCGACCTGACCGGCATCAGCATCAGCACCGCCGAACGCTGGTCCCAGTGGGCAAAGCGAGACTGGGCAGCTTACGTCGGCCAGCGCGCCGCCGACGATGCCGAAGACATCGACAGCCGGAAACCTGCTAAACAAACCCACCAAACGCACTAAACAGCACTAGAATTAGGTTGTTTACTACGTTTGGTTGGGAGGTTCCTTGCGCAGCTTCGCTGACCTTGACGCGCTCATCGGGCTGGTGCCAGCCCGGGTCGTCACCCGGCTCAGCGCGATTGACTTCGGGCGGGGCTCGGAGGCGCTCTACCGTGACCAGATGCCCGGGCTGCTCACCGAGCTCGCCGACCGGGCCCGCGTCCAGAGCATCACCGCCTCGTCCGCGATCGAGGGCGTCATCGTCGCGGACGCCGACCGTGCCCAGCGGATCATCAACCGGCAGGCGACGACGCTGCGCAACCGCAGCGAACAGGAACTGGCAGGCTACCGCGACGCTCAGGACTACCTGTTCCAGCAGGACTGGCGCCCGCTGAACGCCGGCCTGATCCTGCACCTGCACCGGCTGCTGTTCGCGCACACGGCGGTGCCCGGCGGCGCGTTCAAGACGGAGGACAATCTGGTCGTGGACCGCTCGCCGGACGGCTCCACGACCGTCCGCTTCAAGCCGGTGTCCGCCGCGAGCACCCCGTTCGCCATCGACGACCTCACCGAACGCTACAAGAACGCGGTCGCGGCGGGCGATCACCATCCAGTGCTCCTGTCCGGGCTGTTCATCCTCGACATCCTCGTCATCCACCCCTTCGAGGACGGCAACGGGCGAGTGGCCCGCCTGCTCACCAATGCCATGCTCGGCGAGCACGGTTACACGGCCGGCCGCTACGTGAGCCTTGAGCAAGCGGTCGCCGAATCGGCTGACGCTTACTACCAGGCGCTCCTGGATTCCACCCATGGCTGGCACGAGGGCACCGCCGACCCGTGGCCCTGGCTGGGCTACTTCACCAGGGTGATCGCCGGCGCTTACGCCGTCTTCGCCGATCGGGCGGCCGCGTCCCAGACTCCCCGGACCAAGCAGCAGCGCGTTCGCGAGCACATCCTGCGGCACGCACCGGCCACGTTCCGCCTCGCCGACATCAGGACGGCAGTGCCAGGTGTGAGTGACCAGACGATCCGGCTCGTCCTGGAGCAGCTGAGGAGCGAAGGCAAGGTCCGGGCCGACGGAACAGGCCGCTCCGCGACGTGGACACGGATCCCGAATACCGCACCCTCCGAGTAAGTGCCCTGCGCCAGTAAAGAAGGCGGTATCGCAACAGCTGCGGCACAGCCTGGCATGAGTGATACGCGATGAGGAGCCGGTCCTAAGGCCAATGCCGGGGAGTTAAGCGTTTCGCCTTGTAGTCAAGCGGTTTGCCGGGATCGTGGCTTCGGGCGGACATGGCAACGGAGGCTGCGGTAGGACGGGTGTCGACCAAAACGGCCCGTGTACCGGAGACCTCCGTTGCCTGCCCAGTCTGTCATCCGTTCTGCTGTCACGTCGGTCACGACGACGATCACCGTGGCCGCCGGGGTGTTTGCTGCCGGTCACCTCGGCGAGCTCACGCGGATCGTGCCGTTCGAGCTCGCCGATGCGGTGCTGGAGGAAGAAGGCGGGCTGGAGAGGCGGGTACGGCTGGCGCCGTCGCGGGCGGGCCTGTATTTCCTGCTGGCGATGTGCCTGTTCCCGCGGGCCGGTTATCGGGGAGTATGGGGCAAGCTGACCGCGGGGCTGCGGGTGCTGGGGCTGGCGGCGCCTTCGGGGAAGGCCCTGCGGGACCTGCGCCGGCGTATCGGGATCCCGCCGGTGAGGCGGCTGTTCGAGATCCTGGCCGGGCCGCTGGGGCAGCCGCGCACGCCCGGGATCATGTTCCGCGGGTACCGGACGGTCTCGTTCGACGGCTGCAAGTCGGTCAAGGTGCCCGATACGGCGAAGAACCGGGCGTGGCTGGGCAAGCAGAAGGCGTCCAACGGGGAGACCGGCTACCCGGGGCTCGCGCTGATGGCCCTGGTGGAGACAGGTACCCGGGCGCTGCTCGGCGCGGTCTTCGGCCCGGGAGCCGAGGGGGAGACGGGCCAGGCGCGGGAGCTGCTGCCCCTGCTGGATGAGTCCATGCTGGTGCTGATCGACCGCGGCTTCGACGGCGGGGACTTCCTCGCCGCGGTCGCCGCCACGAAGGCGCAGTTCCTCGTCCGGCTCACCAGCACCCGCCGCCTGCCAGTCCTGCGGCACTTGCCCGACGGGTCGTTCCTGTCAGTCATCGGCGGCGTGAAGGTCCGCATCATCACCGCGGCCGTGACCGTCACCTGCCACGACGGCACCACCTACGGCGGCACTTACCGGCTGGCCACGACCCTGCTGGGCCACCGCGCATACCCGGCGGACGCGCTGATGACGCTGTACCACGAGCGCTGGCAGCACGAGATCACCTACCTCGCGCTGCGCCACACCCTGCTTCAGGGCCGCGTGCTCCGCTCGGGGGACCCCGCCGGCATCGAGCAGGAGATGTGGGCGCTGCTGGCCGTCTACCAGGCGCTGCGGACCGCTGTCACCGATGCCGTCCAGTCCGTGCCCGGCACTGACCCCGACCGGGCCAGCTACCAGATCGCCGTCGAGACCGCCCAGAACCTCCTCATCACCGCGCAGAACATCACCGATCCCGGCGGGGACCTGACCGGCGGCATCGGCCGCGCCGTCCTCGCGAGCCTGCACGGCCCCCGGCGGCCCCGCGTCTGCGCCCGCAAGGTCAAGTCCCCGCTCAGCCGCTGGAACAAGCACCCCGACGGCAAACCCCGCGCAAACCATCGCATAACCAGCATCACCGCCCACGTCGACCCCAGCTATCACCAGCCTGCGACACGCCGCCGGAAATCCGTGACAAACGCTGAAGGACCCTAACTCCCCGGCATTGGTCCTAAGGCCGGCTCCTCATCGCGATAGCCGCAGGCGCCATGCTCAGCTAGCGCTAGCACGGCGGCTGGCAGCGGGTTCGCTGAGACGTGGAGCGTGCCTTCCGCGTAAGCCTCGTCCCAGCCGGCGGTGGCGGCATGGTTGCCAGCTGCCCCGCGGCGCCTGCGTGCGTTATTCGTCGTAGCGGGACGGCGGGAACTGCTCGCGCTCGCCCCGGATCAGGATCTCGTCCTTGTCTTCCTCGCGCCGGATCTCGGCCCGCTCCTCCTGGTACTGCTCGGTGTCGCGGACGTCGATGTCCAGCGGCGGAGTGTCGGTGGCCGGCGGGACGTCGTCGGGGTCATAGGCGTCGAGACCCGCGTCCACGCGCTCTTCTTCCGCCTCACGGGCAAGCCGGTCATCGTCGAGGTGCTCCGGCGCGCCACCATGCTGACGGCGGTCCCGGCGGAATTCCCCGGCGCTCTCGTCTGAACTCTGTGAACCCATGACGCCTCCCGTACCCCGGCTGGCGCGGCCATATTCATCCGCATTCATCCGCGTGATCCGCTCCCGCGTAACGATGTCACAACCCGGGAGCCGCTGGCTGGCCGCACCGGCCGTCGCAGGCCGCACCGGCCGCGCTGACGGGAACCGGTCGTGGGAGCATCCCCCCGCCAGCGGGCGGAAGGCCGGGCTGAAGGCCGCCTGGAGGCCGCCTGGAGGCAGGCATCGCTGCAGCGGAACGCCGTTTCATCCGGCCGCCCGGGTTGCCCCTGACCCCGGGCTGCCCCGGCGCGGGACGACTTCCGATTCCCGGCATAATGGCGAGGTGCATCAGCCGGAGATCCGGGTCAGGCCCGTCGGTGCTGGCGACCGCCCGACGATCGCCTGGCTCATGGTGGAACTCTGGGGCTCCACGTTCCAGATCGTCCATCAGACCGTCTTCCGCCCCGCTGACCTGCCCGGGCTGATCGCCGAGCGGGCCGGGCTGGTCGGGCTGCTGACCTACCACACGGCCGACGGAGTGCTGGAAATCGTGACGCTCAACGCGCTCGAGCGCCGCACCGGGGTGGGCACCATGCTGATGGAGGCGGTGGCGGCCGACGCCAGACAGTTGCGCTGCGATGAGATCCGGCTGACGACCACCAACGACAACCTGGACGCGATCCGCTTCTATCAGCGGCGCGGCCTGCGGCTGGTGGCCCTGCGCCCGGGCGCCGTCGACCGGGCCCGGCTCGAAAAGCCGGAAATTCCGCGGCTCGGCGACTACGGAATTCCGCTGCGCGACGAAATCGACCTCGCGCTCCGCGTATGAGAGTGCGTTTGAACCGCCACACGCCGCAAGCCGTGTCGACGTTGATATACGCGACGAAATTCCGGAAAAACCCTGCCCGCCCACCGCCCGGCGCGCATGATTTTTACCGACGGCCGGCGTAAGTGATACTTGACGTGCCCGCGGCGGCGGGGTCCATCATGGGAAAGCAGCTACGGCCCCGCCCCTAACGAATCGTGGAAGTACCCGACATGAATCTCACTCCCCGTATCCGGCCGTGTGCTGACGTGAACGGCTGGTAATGCGCTATACAGGGGACTAGGTGCGAGGAAGCGAGATGCTGCCAAACGACAGGGCCCAGCCCGCGGCGCCAGCCGTTCCCGGTCGGCTCGCCCGCGTTCTTAACGCTTTCCGGCGGGCCCCGCTTCCGCTGCGGATCGGCCTGATCGTCCTGGTCATCATTCTCTGCGGGCCAGAGATCGGCGTCGTCCTGCTCGCGGCCATGGCCTACGCCGTGTACGCGGTGATCAAGGGACGCCCCAGCCTGGTCGCGTCGCTGTCGGTCGCCGTCTGCGGGCTGGTGGCGGCCGGTCTCGCCGGGGCCAGCACATCCTGGCTCTACCTGCTGCTCATTCTGCCGTTCGTCGTCGCCGTGGCCGCCCATGCCGGCCCGCTGGCCCGCTGGCACGTGCCCTGCCGCACCGTGGCCTGGGCCCTGCTGTGGTCGATCCCGGTCGGTGTCGCGGCCCTGCGCGGCTGGCCCGCCGAGCCGTTCATCGGCATCGCCGCTGCGTGGCTGATCGCTTGCATCGTGCTGGTCTGGCGGCTGGCCAAGGGGTCGCAGGAGGCGCACCTCTACGGCGCTGAGGCGGCCCCCGGGACGGGAGCACATGGACCGCCTGGCTCCGGCATGGGCGCGCCGAACGCCGGATACGGCGTCCGCGCCCAGGCGGCCGCCGCCCCGCACGACCCCGCCGCCCGCGACCAGGCGACCGTCGAGCCGCTGCCGGACATTTCGGTGGCTGAGGCGATGGCCGAGCTCGACAAGATGATCGGGCTGGTCCCGGTCAAGGAGCAGGTCCGGTCGATCGCCGCCTCCATCGAGGCCGCGCGCCGCCGCGCCATCGCCGGAGTCGTCACCGAAAAGCCGATGCGCCATTTTGTCTTCCTGGGGCCGCCCGGCACGGGTAAGACGACGGTCGCCCGGGTGGTCGCGAAAATCTTCTACGCGTTCGGCCTGCTGGACAAGCCGACGGTGGTGGAGGCGCATCGCGCGGACCTGGTCGGGGAGTATCTCGGCGCCACCGCGATAAAGACCAATGAGCTGATCGACTCCGCGCTGGGCGGGGTGCTGTTTATCGACGAGGCTTACAGCCTGGTCAATGAGGGCGACGGCCAGAGCGACCGGTTTGGTATCGAGGCCGTCCAGGCCCTGCTCAAGCGGGCCGAAGATGACCGGGAGAACCTGATCATCATCCTGGCGGGCTACGAGAAGCAGATGGAAACGTTCCTGGGCTCGAACCCGGGACTGGCCTCCCGCTTCGCCACCAGGATCAAGTTCTCCAGCTACGCGCCGGCCGAACTGCTGGCCCTGGCCGAGTCGCTGCTGGAGCGGCGCAGCGAGAACCTCGACGCCGGCGCCCGGCCCGCCCTGTGGCGCATGCTGGAGGACGTCGGGCGCCGCCGGCTCACCGACGAGCTGGGCAACGGGCGGTTCATCCGGAGCCTGCTGGAAAAGACGGGACAGGCCCGGGACGTCCGGGTGATGACCACAGGCGCCGAGCCCGGGCCGGAGGAACTGGTCACGATCCAGGCCGGTGACCTGCAGCGGGCCTTCGCCGAGCTGACCTCCCGGCTGCGTGGCTACACCGACACGCCAACCCTGGACAGCGCGTTCGCCGAGCTAACTGAGCTGATCGGCCTGGAGCCGGTCAAGCAGCAGGTCCGGGCGATCGCGGCCCAGTTGCAGGTCGCGAAGCTGCGGGGCCGGCAGGGACTGACCAGCCAGCCGCCGACCCGCCATTTCGTCTTCATGGGGCCGCCGGGCACCGGCAAGACCACGGTGGCGCGCATCCTCGGGCGCATCTTCGCGGCCCTCGGCCTGCTGGTCCGCCCCGAAGTGGTCGAGGCCCAGCGCGCCGATCTCGTCGGCGAGCATCTCGGTGCGACCGCGATCAAGACCAGCAAGCTCGTCGATTCCGCCCTCGGCGGGGTGCTGTTCATCGACGAGGCGTATTCGCTGCACAACGAGGGTTACTCCGGTGGCGACGCGTTCGGCGCGGAAGCCGTCCAGACGCTGCTCAAGCGGGCCGAGGACGACCGGGACCGGCTCGTCATCGTACTGGCCGGCTACCCGGCCGACATGGATCGCTTCCTGCGCAGCAACCCGGGGCTGGCCTCAAGGTTCAGCACCCGGATCGAGTTCCCGAGCTATTCGCCGCAGGATCTGGCCGATATCACCGCCCTGCTCGCGGAGCAGGCCGGCGACGCGTTCGACGCCGGCGCGGTGCATGTGCTCGGCCAGATCTTCAGCCACGCGGGCGGCATGGAGCGGCGGATCAACGAGCTCGGCAACGGCCGGTTCGCCCGGTCCCTGTTCGAGCGCGCGTGCGCGCACCGCGACGTCCGCGTGGTACGCCTGGGCGAGACGGCGACGGCCGAGGACCTCACCACCGTGACCGCCGGCGATCTGCGCGCCGCCTACCGCGAGCTGGCCGGCGACCAGGCGGCCGACTTCACCAGCCCGCCCCATATCACCCCGGCACCAGGGGGCGGGTCCCCAGCCGGCCCCGCCCTTGGCGCTGGCTAAGGATCAGCCCCGCGCCCGCCCCGGCTGGCGGCCGCTCCAGCCACCGCGCCGGCGGCTCGGCTGTTCAATCCCCGGGCTCCTGCCCGGACTCCGGGGACAGATCACGCAGCGCGATGGTGAGCGCCGTGCCGTCGTCGCCGGCCGCATCGATCACCCCCATCAGCACGTGCAGCACCAGATGCCGGTCCTGGTCCGCGTCGAGCAGCCGCTGCGCGGCCTCCCAGAGGGAGGGCGGGTCGCCGCGCCACAGCCGGTCGGCTAGGTCCAGATGCTGCTTGAGATGACGGTCGCCGGCGCCGGAGTCCTTGTGCGCGGCCGTGAGCAGGGCGCGCCGCCCCGCTGCGGCCGAGGGGTCGAGACTGCCCAGGTCGACGCCGCCCACCCGGCCGTGCAGCAGCGGGAACGCGAAGGCCCGCCGGGGCAGCGCCTCCAGGTCGCAGTCCGGGAGCAGCCGTGCGACCAGAGCCGAGTCGAGGCCGAACTCCGCCGGGCCGCGGTATGTTCGGCCGAAAGGGCCCATCGCGTTGAATACCGCGTCGAGGGTGTCGCTGACCGTCTTCTCATCGAGGCCGCGGCGCCGTCCCGCCCAGCGGACCCAGGCGAGCAGCACGTACGGCATCGCCTCCTGCTCCTCCGGTGAGAGCATGACCTTGCGCGGCAGCCAGTTCAGCAGGAACGTCTCGACCTTGACCGGGCTCATCCGCAACGGCCGGCCGAAGTCCTTGTCGCAGCCGTAGTCGATGATCCGGTCGGCGCAGTGGCTGGCCGAGCTGCGGTCCGACAGATCCTCGGCCTCGTCCGAGGCGAGAAACTCGGCCGCGAGCATGGCGCGGCGGTCTCTGCCCCACGGCCGCCGCCTGCTGGTGCTGCCGCCCGGGCCGACCGGCACGGTGAGCCCGGTCTGCCCAGCGGGCCTGGCGGGCCTGGCGGGCCCAGCGAGACCCGCAGCGGGGGGCAGCGCACGGATCCGCGCCCGGATGAACGCGTGGTACGAGGCGAACGACTCGCTGACCGGGGGGTTGTCGGCCGCGTCGGTCTCCGCGAGCGCGGCCTCGAGCATGCGCCGCGCCGTGGGCGCGTCCAGCGGCTTGAAGCCGTTCCGGTCGCCCTCGCCGGCCTGCTTGCGGCACAGCTCCAGCAGCTTGGTCACCCGGGACGTGACCCAGCCATCCCTGATCATCCCGCTGACGTTGTAGTCCACCACCGTGACCAGCGCGTGCGGTTCGGTACCGCCGTAACTGTAGACGCAGACCACCTCGTCGGTGTCGCCGTAGGCGTCGCTGTTCAGGTAGCAGTCCGACCCGGTGACCGCGCCCAGCTGCTGCGCCCAGTTGGGGCTGCGGACCCCGCGCTCCATCAGCTCCAGCGCCGCCTGCTCGGCCTTGGACGCCTGCCGTGGCGTGCCCAGGCAGGCGATACCGGACAGTAGCGCGAGCGCGGCGGGGCTGCTGCGGCGGGCGGCGTAATCGACCAGTCCCTCGCCGACCAGCCGTTCGACGTCCGCCCCCTGCGAGTTGCCGCGGCGCTGCCCCCACCAGGTGCCGAGCAGCTCGCTCACGATCAGCTCCGCATCCAGCGGACTGCGTACCGCGAGGAGCTCGCGCGCGGTGCGGAGAAGCTCATCGAAGAGGGGGTTCGGGGGCACGGCGGCGGCCGCGATGGGTTCCTGGCCGCTGCCTCCGCCGGGAGATGGGCTGCGTCGCCGGCTTTGCGGACTCACCTTGATAGCCTCTCAGATCTGTCTATGTGGACGCTACGCTACGGTGCAATGCCCGCTGTAGTCCCGGCCAGAATCGGCGTGTTGCGCCTAAGTGCCCAGAATGAGACACATGCACGGAGACGCGTTTGCCCCTTGCGTCCTGTTCGTCACATCGCCGTCACTGGCACCAGGTATAGCCAGCTGGCCGCAACGGTGCCGGGAATGTGGCACGCTTGTCTGAATAACTGCTGCGATTAGCCGCCGTGCCGGCGGCCGTCCAGGGACGATAGAGGGAAACGGCCGTGGCACGGGCGCGACTCCGCTCGCCGTGACCGCGCCGGGAACCGCTGACGCCATAACGTTGGCACGTGCAGGCGACGAGGGAGCAGGAAGGAGCCGCCGATGGCAGGTCGGTGCATGCGGCACCGGTGCCCGCGGTGAGCACTGAGGTGAGCACTGAGGTGAGCACTGATACGTCCGTGCCTCAGCCGCGCATGCCCGAGCTGGACACTGCCGACGCCGCGTTGCTCGATACGCTGCTGCGCGAGGCGCCGATCGGATTCGCTCTGTTCGGCCCCGACCTGTGCTTCCGCCGTGTCAACGACACGCTGGCCCGGCTGCACGGCCATGACCCGGAAGATCATTTCGGGCAAATGCCGTCGGATGTCTGGCCGGCCGGATTCGCGGCGAAGGCCGAGGCATCAGCCCGCCGGGTGCTGGCCGAGGACCAGCCCGTATTCGGGGCCCATCAGTTCGTGCTCCCGGCTGTGCGCGTCCCCGGGCAGGCGGCCGGCCCGGCCCAGGATGGCGCGGCCCAGGATGGCGCGGCGGCCCAGGATGGCGCGGCCCAGGATGGCGCGGCCCAGGATGGCGCGGCCCAGGATGGCCCGGCGGCCCAGGATGGCGCGGCCCAGGATGGCGCGGCCCAGGATGGCCCGGCGGCCCAGGATGGCGCGGCCCAGGATGGCGCGGCGGCCCAGGATGGCGCGGCCCAGCAGGACCAGGGCGCCCGGCAGGCCGCGGACTGGGCGCTGTCCTGGTTCCCCTCGCACGACGAGCAGGGGCACATCACCGGTGTCGTGCTGATCGCGGTCGATGTCACGACCCGGCAGCTTTCCGAAGAGGCCATCCGGCGCAGCGAGGAGCGGTACCGCTCCCTCGTCCAGGGTGGCGCGCAGGTCGTCTGGGTCGCGAACGCCGACGGCGAGATCATCGAGGACTGCCCCGAATGGCGCTGGGTCACCGGGCAGACCGAGGGGCAGTACCTGGGCAGCGGCTGGCTGGACGCGGTCCACCCCGAGGACCGGGACCGGGTCGGGCGCGACTGGCAGGCGTGCGTCAAGTCCGGCAAGACCTTCGACGACCGCTACCGCGTCCGGACCCGGGCCGGCTCCCACCGGCACTACGATGTCCGCGCCGTGCCAATCGAGCGGGACGGGAAGATCGTCGAGTGGGTTGGCGCCAGCACCGACGTCACCGGGCAGCGCGAGGCCGAGGAGATGCGCGGCCGGCTGACCGAGCAGCTGTCGGCGGCCGCCCTTCGCACCGCGCGGTTGCAGCAGGCCACGTCGATGCTGGCCGAGGCGCTGACCGTCGAGCAGGTCGTCGAGGTGATCACCGAGGTGGGCCGCACCGCGATCGGCGCGCAGCGGTCGGCCGTGGCCCTGCTGGACGGCGGCCGGCTGCGGGTTATCAACCCGGCCGGCATGCCCCCCGGCCAGTCCGCCGCGACCCGCGACATCCTGCTGGACAGCCCCGGCGTGATGACCCGGGCGATCGCCACCCGCCGCCCGGTGCTGGCCGAGGACACCGGCGCGCTGCGGCAGCTGCTGGAAGACACCCCCGTCGAGATCGTCGCGGGCGAGGACGAACGGTCCTGGGTGGGGCTGCCGCTGCTGGCGGCGGGAGCGCCGCTGGGCGCGCTGCGGTTCTCCTTCGGCCGCCCGCGCAAGATCACCGAGGAGGAGCGCGTCTTCCTCGAGGCGCTGGCCGGGCAGTGCGCCCTGGCCGTGGAGCGCGCCGTCATGTACGAGCGGGAACACACGACGGCGGAAACGCTGCAGCGCAGCCTGCTGCCGGACCGGCTGCCCCTGGTGCCCGGCCTGGTCATGGAGGCGCGCTACCTGCCGGTCGCCCGGAACATGGAGATCGGCGGTGACTGGTACGACGCGTTCCGGCTCCCGGACGGGCGGCTGGCCATCGCGGTCGGCGACGTCATGGGCAAGGGGCTGACCGCCGCGGCGGGCATGGGCCGCGTCCGCAACGCGCTGCGCGCGCTCGCGCTGACCGATCCGCGGCCCGCGGCCGTGCTGACCGGACTGGACCGCCTGTTCAGCGCCACCGAGCTGGAAGAGCAGGTCACCACCGTCGCCTACCTGGTCATCGACCCGCGGACCGGCGACGGGCTGATGGGCAACGCGGGGCACCTGCCGGTGCTGCGGCTCGGCCTCGACGCCGGGCCATTCCTCGACGAAACCGAAGCGGGAACGCCCCTGGGCTGGCCCAGCCCGCGGCAGCAGCACCCGTTCCGGCTGCCGCCCGGCAGTACCGCGGTGCTGTATTCCGACGGCCTGGTCGAGAACCGGATCCGCGGTCTCGACGTGGGCCTGGACGAGCTGGTGGCGGTGGCGGCCCGCGCCCGCGGCGGCGTGGTAGGCCACCCGGAACGGCTGCTCAGCTACCTGGTGGATGCGATGCTGGCCGGTCACGAGCAGGACGACGACGTGACCGTACTCGTCGTGCACGTCCCCGAACGCGACGGGAAAGACGGGCCATGACGGGGGCGGGGAATCGGGCCATGACGGGGGCGGGGAATAGTGCGCGGCCGGTATGCGTCGCATTTGTGCGGCCGCCCGGATGCTGGCCTTCGTGCCTCGTCATGTACAAGTCATCCTCGGCTGCCGCCTATGGTGGTGTGAGTGGGGAGGCAGGAGGCTGCTCCCGCGCGCAGCGCGGACGTCAGCCCGGCCGACGGCTGATTCTGCTTCCCGGCTCGGTCCATGCATCCGGACCCTCGCGGGAGGACCTGATTCTCGCCATACGCACGCAGGAACGGCGCCGGTACGGGCCGCCAGCCTGGCATGGCGGCCGCGCTTGGCGGCCACGCATGCTGCTATCCAGCGAAGGAAGGGGTGACCGTGGTGGTGCGCGCTGACTCCGCAGCGCGGAAGCGCTCCCGGCCGTCGTCGTCGGGGCAGGACCCGCGGGCTCCCGCGGACCGGAACGGATCGGGGCCGGCGGCGGAGAACGGCCGCGGCAACGGTGACGGCGCGCAGGTCCCGGGCGCCGACCTTCCCGGCGAGGTCGCCGTGGTCGATCTGGGCGACGCGGACGGCCTTGCCGACGGCCTGGACGAGGGCGTCGACCTGGAAAGCTTCGACGACCTGTCCGTGGAGGACGTAGAGATCTCGGTCGTGGAGCTCGATGAGGCCGACGGGTCGGACGAGTCCGTCTCCGACGAGGACGACGAGGACGTCGCCGGCGAGGACACCGACGAGCCGGATGAGCCCGACGGGCCAGAGGATGTCGCCGAGGCGCAGGACGAGGGCCCGGACACGGCCACCGCCGCGGCTGCTTCCGTGGCGGCTGGGCCCGCCGCCGGTGCGGCCAAGCCGGCCGCCGAGGGCGGTGAAGGCGATGACGAGACCTTCGTCTTCGGTGACGACGATGATGATCTCCCGGCCGCGCAGGTCGCGGTGGCCGGCGCCACCGCTGACCCGGTTAAGGACTACCTGAAGCAGATCGGCAAGGTGCCGCTGCTCAACGCCGAGCAAGAGGTCGAGCTGGCCAAGCGGATCGAGGCGGGCCTGTTCGCCGAGGAAAAGCTGGCCGAGGACATCCGGCTGACCCCGGACCAGCGCATCGACCTGGAGTGGATCGCCGAGGACGGCCGCCGCGCCAAGAACCACCTGCTCGAGGCGAACCTGCGCCTGGTCGTGTCCCTGGCCAAGCGCTACACCGGCCGCGGCATGCTCTTCCTCGACCTGATCCAGGAGGGCAACCTCGGTCTTATCCGCGCGGTCGAGAAGTTCGACTACACCAAGGGATACAAGTTCTCCACCTACGCGACCTGGTGGATCCGGCAGGCGATCACCCGCGCCATGGCCGACCAGGCCCGGACGATCCGTATCCCCGTGCACATGGTCGAGGTCATCAACAAGCTCGCCCGCGTGCAGCGTCAGATGCTCCAGGACCTGGGCAGGGAGCCCACCCCGGAGGAGCTGGCGGCCGAGCTCGACATGACCCCCGAGAAGGTCATCGAGGTCCAGAAGTACGGCCGGGAGCCGATCTCGCTGCACACGCCGCTCGGTGAGGACGGCGACAGTGAATTCGGTGACCTGATCGAGGACTCTGAGGCCATCCAGCCGGGCGAGGCGGTGAGCTTCACCCTGCTCCAGGAGCAGCTGCACTCGGTGCTCGACACCCTGTCCGAACGGGAGGCCGGCGTGGTCTCCATGCGCTTCGGGCTCACTGACGGCCAGCCCAAGACCCTGGACGAGATCGGCAAGGTCTACGGGGTGACGCGGGAGCGTATCCGCCAGATCGAGTCGAAGACCATGTCCAAGCTGCGGCACCCGTCGCGGTCCCAGGTGCTGCGGGATTACCTGGACTGACGCCCGCCGGGTGCATGCGCAGGTGAAAGGCCAGGGGCCGGGCTGAGTGAGGCACTCAGCCCGGCCCCTGGCCGTATGACTGTTCTTCTGGCCGTATGACTGTCTTCGCTATAACCGCGAGCCCGCTGCGGGCCTCCCGGCCCGGGCGGGCGTGCGTTCCCGCTGCCCTGGCTTATGGCCGCTGCCGGGCAGGCACGGGTGCTGACGGCTCCGGCAGCAGCCCTTTAGGAGGGATCCGATAGCCGCTGTGTCTCGTCCTGAATTTCGCTGGCCACCTTCGCGAGCGCCTCGGCGTGCTCACGGCTGTGGTGCGCGCAAAACAGCAACTCCCGCGAGCTGGGGAGCATGACGCGGACGTACGCCTGGGCGCCGCAGCGGTCGCACACGTCCGCAGCCGTGAGCGGCTGGGTGGGGGCTAGAGCTCCGGTCAACGTCGCCTTCCTCGCCTCGTGCCTCCGGCATACCGTATCCGGCTGGCTTCGTGATCTGCGCTGTACCTACAGCAGAGCACAACACTTACTCATGCGTCAGCCTTCCCCCCATGGCGTCGCGTACGCCGACAGCGAAAGACCTGCCCGAAATGACACCAAAGTTCTTCCCCGGGCGCATGCGGCGTGGCAGGGGACAGCATCCATGGCGGCGGGCTACCCTGCCAGAGGGCCTCGTTAACCCCCCGCAGGCCCAGTGAAGGAGATTTACCGCCCGTGACCACCCTTGCCGCCGCGGCACGGTCCGCTGCACCGGCCGCGGCGACTGCCGAAGCTGACGCCTACACCGCCCGGCATCTTTCCGTTCTCGAGGGCCTGGACGCGGTCCGCAAACGGCCCGGCATGTACATCGGCTCCACCGACGGCCGCGGGCTCCAGCACTGCCTCTGGGAGATCTTCGACAACTCGGTGGACGAGGCGCTGGCCGGGTACTGCTCCCGGATCGAGGTCATGCTGCACGCCGACGGGTCCGCTGAGGTGCGCGACAACGGCCGCGGCATCCCCGTCGATGTCGAGCCGAAGAGCAAGCTCACCGGCGTCGAGCTGGTCATGACGCGGCTGCACGCGGGCGGCAAGTTCGGCGGTGGTTCCTACACGGCCTCCGGCGGCCTGCACGGCGTGGGCGCGTCGGTGGTCAACGCCCTGGCCTCGCGCCTGGACGTCGAGGTGGACCGGGACGGCCACACCTGGGCGGCCAGCTTCCGCCGCGGCGTCACGGGCGAGTTCGCGGACAACGGCGAGCCCGGCCCCGGGGCCAGCTTCACCCGGCGGGCGGGCCTGCGCCAGCTCCGGCGGGTCGCGAAGAAGGTCACCGGCACCCGCACCCGGTTCTGGCCCGACCGGCAGGTCTTTGTGCGCGACGCTCGGTTCAGCTTCACCGCGATCACCGAACGCGCCCGGCAGACCGCCTACCTCGTGCCCGGCCTCGCCATCAGCGTCCGTGACGAGCGGCCCTTCGCGCCCCCCGCACCCTCCGCGCCCGCTGCCCCCGTGAGCGCCGATGATCATGCCGAACGGGCCGGAGCGGGACCTCAGCCCGATGCTGCGGGCCCCGGGAGCCTCCGTGCGGCGGAGTTCCGTTTCGACGGGGGCATCAGCGAGTTCTGCGAGCACCTGGCGGCCGGCGAGCCGGTCACCGACGTGCTGCGCCTGGTCGGTTCGGGGAACTTCACCGAGACCGTGCCGGTGCTCGACGACCGGGGTCACATGACGCCGACCGAGGTCGAGCGCGAGCTCGAGGTCGACGTGGCGGCGCGGTGGGTCAACGGCTACGAGACCGCCACCCGGTCGTTCGTCAACGTGATCGCCACGCCGCACGGCGGCACGCACGTGTCCGGCTTCGAGCGCGCGCTGGTCCGTACGATGAACGAGCAGCTCCGCGCGGCCCGGCTGCTGAAGAACGGCGAGGAGCCGGTCACCAAGGAAGACGTGCTCGAGGGCATGACCGCGATCGTCACGGTCCGGCTGCCCGAGCCGCAGTTCGAGGGGCAGACCAAGGAGGTGCTGGGCACCCCGGCCGCGTCCCGGATCGTGGCCCAGGTGGTCTCGGCGGGCCTGAAGGCCTTCTTCGACGCCCGTTCCCGGGCCGGGAAGCAGCAGTCGCGCTCCCTGCTGGAAAAGATCATCTCGGCCGCCAAGGCCCGGGTGGCCGCGCGCGAGCACCGGGAGAACCAGCGCCGCAAGTCCGCGCTGGCCAGCTCGTCGCTGCCGGCCAAGCTGGTCGACTGCCGCACCGCCGACGACCGCAGTGAGCTGTTCATCGTCGAGGGCGATTCGGCGCTCGGCACGGCCAAGCTCGCCCGGAACTCGGAGTTCCAGGCGCTGCTGCCGATCCGCGGCAAGATCCTCAACGTGCAGAAGGCGTCGCTCGCCGACATGCTGAAGAACGCCGAGTGCGCGTCGATCATCCAGGTCATCGGGGCCGGTTCCGGGTCGGCGTTCAACCTGGACGCGGCCCGGTACCAGCGGGTCATCTTCATGTCCGACGCGGACGTGGACGGCGCGCACATTCGCTGCCTGCTGCTCACCCTGTTCCACCGCTACCTGCGGCCGCTGCTCGACGCGGGCCGGTTGTTCGCCGCGGTGCCGCCGCTGCACCGCACCGAGCTGTCCAGCCCCCGCAAGGGCCAGCAGAAGTACACCTACACGTACTCCGACGCCGAGCTGCGGCGCGTGCTGCTGGACATGGAGCGCCGGGGCCAGCGCTGGAAGGAACCGGTCCAGCGGTACAAGGGCCTGGGCGAGATGGACGCCGGCCAGCTCGCGGAGACCACCATGGACCCACAGCGCCGCACGCTGCGCCGGATCAGGATCGAGGACGCCGCCGTGGCGGGCGACATGTTCAGCCTGCTGATGGGGTCCGAGGTCGCCCCGCGCCGCGACTTTATCGTGGGCGGGGCGGCCGAGCTGGATCCCTCGCGTATCGACACATGACCCGCCGCCGGGGATGGCAACTCAGTGGGCTGCGGGCCAGCCGGGCGGGAGCATACCCGGCCAGCCGACATCGGGTCGGCAACCGTTCCGTGCCGACGGAGCAGCGACGGCTCATCTACCCTTTCGGCTGACCAGGCATCGCGGCGTACCCCTGCGTACGTGAGGTCCCGTGCGACTGGCCACCCATGTTCGGGCAGTTGTGAGCCGGCTTCGTCGTCGGCTTGGAGGACGGCGGAACCGACGCGACGTTGACGGTGTGGCGGCCGTCGCAGACGCCGGCGCCGATGGAGCGCTGCCGTGCGTGGCCGCGATGGCCACCGTGGCCGCGCCCGCCCCCATCCCTCCAGCGAGGACGGCGGTGATGACAGCGCGGCGCAGCAGCACGCCCCTTCCGGACGGCATAAATGCCTCCCTTCCCAGCGGGCCGCCATTCGGCCCCCGGTGAGATGAAGGATCAGCAGCCGGGCTGGCCGTTACCCAATGCTCCGCTCTCAACCCCCCCTGAACGGCCCCGTAACCCCCTCCAGGCCGCCGTAGAGCTGCCGAGCCGCCCCCAAACCCGCGCTGTGCCGCATCCGCGGTGCCGACGCTCACGGTGCCGCCGCCCGCGGTGCCGCCACCGGCCGGCCAGCTTCGGGCGCCCCGGTCGCGAGCTTTCAGCTATGTAACTCTGAGTATTCGATATAATCACTCTCTGTGATGAAGAAGATGATCGTGGCCCAGTTCCTGCGTGACCAGGCGTGGTGGCGGCTGAACAGCCCGGGAGTGAGCGCGATCCGGGCCGCGCGCAGCGTGCTGGCCCTGCGGGACGCCGCCGCCTGCATCGAGGCACTTCCCGACGATCATCCCGACCTGGCGAAACTGGCCGGGGTCGGATGCTTCCGCGGTGGCGTGTTCAACCCGGGCCGGGCGGGCCTTGCCGTCGTCCGCGGCTGGGAGCTCGCCGACCAGCCCACCGGCGGCCGGCAAGACATCCTGGCCGCCCTGGCCATCACCGCCTGTACCCCCGTCCCCCCGCCCGTGCCCGCCCGGGTCCTAGCCGCCCGTGCCCGCGCCCATCACCACCGCACCCCAGGCCATGCCCCCCGAAGCGGTACCCCCATGGCGCCGCATCCCGCGCCTGCGCCACAGACACCGCCCCGCGCCCCCCAGCCGCCCGCTCCCCGGCCCCTAACTCGTCACACCGGCCCCGCCACACACACCCGTTTCGGGTTTCAGTGATTCGGGGCGGGGAAAACCGCAGCATTTGCGGAAAAGCCGCCCAGTCCAGGTCGCCGTTGCCGGCGAGCTGTACGGCGCCGGGCCAGGGACGGGCGGGGGTGGTGACCTCGATTTCGGTGGTGGCCTCGAATGATTCAACTCTGGGGCGGCTGGGGCGATCACGGGAGAGCAGCGCCGCCGACGGCGGCCAGGGGCTTGGTCAGCCCGACCCCGGAGCCGTCCCGCCGGCCGAACGCCCCGGGCAGCTCCACGGGCCCGCCCGCCTCAGTTGCCCCGAGCGCGGGTGCCGGGCCGGCCCAGGCCAGGATCAGCGCGTCCTCGCCCTTGAGGAACCGGTGGCACCGCACGCCCCCGGTCGCCCGGCCCTTCGGCGGGAATTCGGCGTAGGGGCTGACCTTCACGCTTCCGGCGGCCGTCCCCGGCAGGGCGCCCGCGCTCCCGGCCACGGTGACAACCACCGGGCCGGAAGAGCCAGAGGGGCCGGAAGAGCCGGAGGGGCCGGAAGAGCCGGAGGGGCCGGAAGAGCCGGAGGGGCCGGAAGAGCCGGAGGGGCCGGAAGAGCCGGCCGAGCCGGGCGAAGCCGCCGGGTCGACCGCGCCGAACCAGATGGCCGAGGCACGCGGAGACAGCCGGATCCCGGCCATCCCCCCGGCCGAACGGCCCTGTGGCCGGACCGCCGAGGCCGGGAAGCGCAGCAGCTGGCCGTCGCTGCTGACGAAGACGAGATCCGGTGACTCGCTGGAAAGCTGAACCGCCCCGACGACCTGGTCGCCCTCCTTCAGCGCGATGACCTCGAACTCGTCCCGGCCCTGCGGGTAGTCCGGCAAAACGCGCTTGACGACGCCGGAAGCGGTGCCGAGCGCCAGGCCGGCCAGCGGCGTGTCCAGGGACGCCAGCTCCACCACGGTCTCGCCGTCCTCCAGCGACAGGAACTCCGCGGCCGGGGTGCCGCCCGACAGGCCGGGGAAGTGAGCGCTCGGCGGCAGGGCCGGGAACTCCAGCACGCTGAGCTTGATCATCCGCCCGGCCGACGTGACCGCGCCGACCGTTCCGCGGATGGTGGCCGGCGCGGTGGACACGATCACGTCGTGCGCGGCGCGCGGGCCCCGGTCCCCGCCCTCCGCCGGAGATGACCCGGGCGATGACCCGGGCGATGACCCGGGCGATGACCCGGGCGATGACCCGGGCGATGACCCGGGCGTGGAGCCGGGTGCGGTCCGGGCCAGCAGCCCGGTGGCGGACAGCAGGACCGTGCACGGGTCGTCGGCCACCTCCAGCGGGACCGCCGCGGTCAGCGCGGCGCCATTGCCTTCCAGCAGGATGGTGCGGCGCGGCGTGCCGAACCGCTTGGCGATGTCGGCAAGCTCACCGGAGACGACGTCGCGGAGTTTCTCCTCCGCGGACAGGATGTCGGTCAGCTCGGTGATCTCGCGCCGCAGCGTGTCCCGTTCGCGCTCCAGCTCGAGCCGGTCGTAGCGGGTGAGCCGCCGCAGCGGTGTGTCCAGGATGTACTGCGCCTGAATGTCGGACAGGCCGAACACCGCCATCAGCCGCTGCTTGGCCGCCGCGGAGTCGTCGCTGGACCGGATGACGCCGATGACCTCGTCGATGTCGAGCAGGGCGATCATCAGGCCGTCGACGAGGTGCAGCCGGCCCTCGCGCTTGCGCCGCCGGAATTCGCTGCGCCGCCGGACGACCTCGATGCGGTGATCGACGTAGATGCTGAGCAGCTCCCGCAGGCCCAGCACGCGGGGCTGCCCGTCCACCAGTGCGACGTTGTTGATGCCGAACGTCTCTTCCATCGGCGTCAGCCGGTACAGCCCGGCCAGCACCGCCTCGGGATGGAACCCGCTGCGGATCTCGATGACGAGCTGCAGGCCGCGGTGCCGGTCCGTGAGGTCCTTCACGTCGGCGATCCCGGTGAGCTTCTTGGCCTGCACCATGTCCTTGATCCGCGCGATGACCTTCTCCGGCCCGACGCCGTAGGGCAGCTCGGTGACCACGATCCCGGTCCGCCGCGGCGTGATCTGCTCGATCCGGCAGGTGGCCCGGGTGCGGAAGATGCCGCGGCCGGACTCGTACGCCTCCCTGACCCCCTCCAGGCCGACGATCTTCCCGCCGGTCGGCAGATCGGGCCCGGGCACGTACCGCATCAGCGTGTCGAGGCTCGCGTCGGGATGCCTGATCAGGTGCCGCACCGCGGCGATGACCTCGCCGAGGTTGTGCGGCGCCATGTTGGTCGCCATCCCCACCGCGATCCCGGAGGCGCCGTTGACGAGCAGGTTCGGCAGCGCGGAGGGGAGTACGTCGGGCTCGGTCTCCTGGCCGTCATAGTTCGGCCGGAAGTCGACGGTGTCCTCGTCGATCGAGGCGACCATCTCCATCGCCGCGGCGGTCAGCCGGGCCTCGGTGTACCGCATGGCCGCCGGGGGGTCGTCGCCGCCCTGCGAGCCGAAGTTGCCGTGCCCGTCGACCATGGGCAGCCGCATGGCGAACGGCTGGGCCAGCCGGACCAGGGCGTCGTAGATGGCGCTGTCGCCGTGCGGGTGCAGCCGGCCCATGACCTCGCCGACGACGCGGGCGCACTTGACGTGCCCGCGGTCGGGCCGCAGCCCCATCTCGTTCATCTGGTAGAGGATCCGGCGCTGCACCGGCTTGAGCCCGTCCCGGGCGTCCGGCAGCGCGCGCTGGTAGATGACCGAGTAGGCGTACTCGAGGTAACTGCCCCGCATCTCCTCGGCGACGTCGATGTCGACGATGTTCTCTTCGAAGTCCGGCGGCGGGGGCGGGGGTGCTGAACGTCGGGCCATGTCCGCCATTGTGCCGCCCGTCCAGACCGGAAACGCCCACCTCCTACGGCGTTTCCCGGGGCAGCGCCCGGTCAGGTGGCGGAGAAGCCGCCGTCGACGAAGATGGTCTGGCCGGTGATGTAGCCGCTGGCCCGGCTGGCCAGGAAGTCGCTCAGCCTACAGAACGGGCCGCGCGCCGATCAGGCTCATCGCGTGGGCGGCCAGCCGGCACCCGCTGGCCAGCGCCTCACCGGGTGGCTTCTTGTCCAGCCAGGGCCCGAGGAATCCGGCGCAGAACGCGTCACCCGCGCCCGTCCCGTCGGCGGTCCGGTCGACGGGCGGGGCCGGGACATGCACCGGCGGGCGCCCGTTGGCGTAGAACATCGCCCCGTCCGCGCCCATCTTCACGACCACCTGCGGGTACCAGGCGGTGAGCACCCGCGCCATCTGCTCGGCGTCGTCCCGGCCGGTCAGCACGTGCCCCTCCGCCTCGTTCAGGAACAGCAGCGTGGCCCCGTTGGTCAGCTCGAGGAATGGCTCGGCGCCGACCCGATCGAGCGGCGCGCGCGAGGCCGCGTCGACGGAGACCGTCATGCCGGCGTGCACGCTGTACCGGATGGCGGCCAGCGCGGCCGGCCGGGCGCCCTCGCTGAGCAGGGTGTACCCGGAGACGTGCATGTGGTTCCCGGGCGCGAACAGGTCGCGCGGCAGGTCGTCGGGCGAGAGCGCGGCATTGGCGCCCGGGTCCGACAGCATCGTGTGCTCGCCCTTGTGCGTGATCATGACCACACACGTGCCGGTGGGCCGCTCGGGGTCCATGACCAGCCGCGCGTCGACGCCGTAGCCCATCAGTTCCATGTCGCGGTTCCGGCCGGCGATGTCCGCTCCGCGCCGGCCGACGAACGCGACGTCGATGCCGTCCGCGGCCAGCCACGCCGCGATGTTCGCGCCGGACCCGCCGCCGTGCATGGATACTGTCGCGGCCGTGTCGCTGCCACGGGCCAAGGGGTAAAGCGCGTGGGCGACGGCGTCTGTCATAAGATCCCCGACGACAACGACGCGCGTCATGGCGTTCTCACCTCGTCCCGGAAGCACACGGTCCCGCTGCCTCCGATTCAGTCCCGGAAGCACACGGTCCCGCTGCCTCCGATTCAACTGTCCGTTGTGGGGCAGCGGGCAAGAACATAACGCATTCCAGCGGCCGCCTCCCGTGCTTCTGCTCGTCGCCCGGAGACCCGCAAACCCATCTTTACTTAAAGGTAACTGTCACCGCCCATAACGTGCTAGCCGAGATTACGCGGGGACGACTGTATCGCTATGGCAGCGTAAGGGGCGCCCCGGTCACCCGCAAGAGGATCCCTGCCCGCCGATGACCGTGGCCTGCCCGGCGACGATAACGATGAACTCGTCAGACTCGGCGGCCAGCAGCTGGTTGAGCCGCCCCAATTCGTCGCGGAACATCCGGCCGGACGGTGTCGCGGGTACGATGCTGAGGCCCGTTTCGTCGCTGACCGCCACCACATAGGCGCTCGCCTGCCGCCATTGCGCGACGAGCCCGGCGATCCGCTGGCCGAGCCGGGCGGCCGACGCCGCGGCGCCGTCCCAGGCCCCGCACTCGTCCATCACGGCCGCCAGCCACGCGGTGATGCTGTCCACCAGGACGGCGCCGCGCGCCTGCCGGAGGGCACCGGGGAGGTCGGTGGTCTCGAGCGTCCGCCACCACGATGGCCGCCGGGACCGGTGGGCGGCGATCCTCGCGGCCCATTCCGCGTCCCCGCCCCGGGAATCCGGGGACGCCGAGCCCGTCGCGACGTACGTCACCACGGGCTCGGCCGCGACGCGCAGCTCCGCCTCCGCGGACTTCCCGGACCGGGCCCCGCCGAGCACGAGCACCCGGTACGGGACCGGCCGCTCACCGGCGGCGGCCGCCGCACCAGGGGCCGGGGCCGCACCAGCCGCCGGGGCCGCCCCGGTACGCGGCGCCGCACCGGGGGCTGGCGCCTCATCAGGGGCCGGGGCGCAGAAGGTGTCGCCGTCGCGCGGCACCGCCACACGCCAGATGTGCCCTCGCCGCAGAAGTTCCCGCTCCGAGACCACGCGATGGTCGGCGAACGCCACCGCCACCGCCGTTCCGGACGTCACCACGCCCTGGCTGCGTAGCCGGCCCAGCTGAGCCGGGTCGCCGAGCAGGTCCAGCAGCGCCACGTCGTAACGGCGGGTCCGCGGCGGCACCGCCGGGCCCGGGCCCGGCCCGTCGGCACACAGCAGCCGCCCGCCGTCCGGCGCGGTCACGTCCCACCCGCCGGCGAGCCGCCTGACCCGGTACCCGGCGAGTTCGCGTCCGGTGCCCTGGCCGTACTCCGGCGGAGGCCCGTTTCCGGTCAGCACGGCCGCGTGCGCGCCATCCAGCCGCAGGATGCCGTCCACGATGACGCTGAACGGGGCGCGGCCGGCCCCGGCGAAGCGGGCCCGCTGGCACGAGGCGCACCGGCAGCCGGGCTCGGGCCAGCCGCGCGCGCCGCCGCTGCCCTGGACACGGACCTGCATCCATCCCCCCTTTCGCGCCAATCGTTCGCCCCTGGCAACATTTGCCGAGTGGCAAGTGTGGCCCGGGCGTGTTTGAATGGAATCACGTCCCCCGGATCCCCGCTCAACTCCCTGGCGGAGGCCACCGTGCTTATTGAAGATCTTGCCCGGGATGCCGCCGATCTGCTGAGCGTCGGCAACTCGGGGCAGATGAGGTCGCTGAACCGGCTGGCCGAGCTGGCGGTACGCGAGGTCGCCGGATGCTGCGGGGCGACGGCCATTCTGTGGCGGGGCCGGGAGCTGGTGGGGCTGACGTCGACCCATCCGGACCTCGCCGAGCTGGCCGAGTTCCAGCTCAAGGCGGGTTACGGGCCGGCCATCCAGGCGATGCGCGAAGGCCAGCCGGTTACCGTCCGGGACACCCTCCTCGACACGCGGTGGCCGGACTTCATGAGCGAGGCGCTGTGCCGCGGGGTGCGCTCCGCCGCGGTCCTGGTGCACGAGTTCCCCCCGCTGACGGTCGTCCTGGCGGTGGCCAGCGTGCGTCCCAACGCGATCGACGGCGAGCAGGTCCCGTTCGCCGGGACGCTGGCCGCGTTCGGCGGCGCGGTCCTGGCCAACGCGTCGGCGTACGGCGACGCCCAGCGTGAGGCCGTTCAGCTGAGGAACGCGGTCGAGAGCCGGGCCGTGGTGGACCAGGCCAAGGGGATTCTCATGCACGCCCTCGGCTGCTCCGCGGCCGATGCCCTCGAGCGCATGCGGCGCGTGTCGCAGACACAGCACATCAAGGTGACCGACGTGGCCAAGCAGATCGTCGAAAGTCACGGGGCCGCCCCGCACAGCTGACCCACGGTAGACCGGCCGATTTCGGGGCACCAAGCTTCGTATGCACCTCACCAGGCCACACGACGCGGGAGGGCTGCCTTGACGCGATCAGCGCCGACGCCCCCCGACCTCGCCGCCAGATTCGAGCACGAGGCCATTCCCTACCTTGACCAGCTGTACCCGGTGGCCGTCCGGATGACCCGGGCGCGCGAGGACGCCGAGGACCTGGTCCAGGAGACGATGGTCAAGGCGTGGGCCGCCTTCCGCGACTTCGAGCCGGGCGGCAACCTCAGGGCATGGCTCTACCGCATCATGACCAACACCTTCATCAGCGGCTACCGGCGCCGTGATCGCGTTCCCCTGCTCCTGCAGGACGACCTGGTGGACCGGTTGTCGCTGCGGGTCTGGCCGTCGGGGACCGGGGCGCGTTCGGCCGAGGCGGAGGCGCTGGACCGGATGCCCACCGAGCAGATCCGGCAGGCCCTGCGGGAGCTGCCGGAGGATTTCCGCACCGTGGTGTACCTGGCCGACGTGGAGGGCTACACCTACCACGAGACCGCCGAGCTGATGGGCACGCCGGTCGGGACGGTGATGTCGCGGCTGCACCGCGCGCGCCGCACCTTGCGCGCCAAACTGACCGGCGAGCCCGCCGCCGCCTAGAGCACCGGCCACTGAATAACCCTGTTTGCGATCAAGGAGCTAGCAGCTGACCTGCGGCTTTGCGACATTGATCATGAGAAAATGGGACTTATTCAGCGCGCTCCTAACTGGCTCCGGTGAGCCTCCCGTCGGATAAGCCCCCGTCGCAACTGGCTCCGGCCGGGTGCCCGCTGAGCGGGCACCCGGCCGGAGCGCCGTGAGCAGTCAGCCGGCCGTCACGCTGCGGGCTGATCGATGTCCTCGACGTCCTCGACGGCCACGATGCTGACGGCCGGCCGCTGGGCGCGCTCGTAGACCGCGACCGTCTCGCGGGCCACGCGGTCCCAGGAGTAGCGCGCCTGGGCCCGGTCGGCGGCGGCGATCCCGTAGCCTTCCAGCAGCATCGGGCTGGCGAGCAGGCGCCGGATCCGGCGGGCCAGCGCGGCCGGCTGGCCGGGCGCCACGAGCACACCGGTCGTTCCGTCGGCCACTGTGTCGCGGTGCCCGCCGATTGCCGAGGCGATCACCGGCGTGCCGCAGGCCATCGCCTCGAGGCAGGCCATGCCGAACGGCTCGTACCACGACACGTCCACCATCAGGTCGGCGGAGCGCAGCAGCGCGGGCATGTCGTCCTGGCTGACCTGGCCGGCGAACTTGACCCGGTCGGAGACGCCGAGGCTGCCGGCCAGCCGGGCCAGGTCGCAGCAGGTCTCGTCGCGGCGCAGCATCGGCCGCGCCGGGCCGCCGACGATGAGCAGTTCGGTGCCGGGAATGTCGGGCAGCGCGCGTACGGCCGTCTCCAGGCCGTCCCGCCGCAGGTGCGTCGCCACCGCGATCAGCCGCGGCCGCTCGCCGCGCGGCGCGACCGGGCCCTCCGCGCTGAACCGCTCGGGGTCCACGCCGAACGGCACCACGCTGACCGAGGTACGGGGGACGCCCAGGCTGGTCAGATCGGACACCTCATCGGAACTGGTCGCGATCACGGCGTCCGCGCTGCACGCGACGGCCCGCTCGAGCCTGTTCCGGGAGCCGGTCTCGGCGGGGGCGGCACCGGCCGGCCACGCGTCGCCGTTACGGCCGATGTGGTGACGGCGTTCGGCGATGCGGAGCGAATGGAACGTCTGCGCCACCGGGAAACTCCGGTCGCGCGTCCCGGCCAGCGCGGCCAGCCCGCCGGTCCAGCCGATCGCGTGCACGACGTCGGGCTGGTGCCGGTGCCAGGCGCCGGCCAGGCCGGACGCGAACGCCCGCACGTGCGGGAGCACTGCCTCGTCGGCCAGCGGCCCGGCCGGGCCGGCCGTGACGTACTCGACCCGCACGCCGCTGGGCAGCTTGTCCTCCTCGGGCAAGCCGGGCGCGTCCTTGCGCGCGTATACGGTCACGTCGTGGTGCTGCGTGGCCAGTGCTTCGGCCAGGGCGGCGACGCGGGTCTCCTGGCTGGCTGGCTCACTGCCCGCCGGATGGGTAAGGGCGGAGGCTTGTTCGGCGACTAGGGCGATCTTCATGGGGGTCGGCTCCTCGCGGCAGATGTGACTCTGAGCTACGTACGCAGTCGCAGCGACTCGCAGGAAGCGTGGGTAACCATGAAGCGCGGGGGAGGGAGAGAAAGAAGAGGCTAATCGGCGGTGCCGACGCCTGCCCCCTGCACGTCGCACGCAGTGCGAGTGCGCCGGACGGCGCGTGCGTGCCTGCGTCGTAGGCACCGCTGGGTAAGAGCATATCCAATATTGCCGCGCGGCAAACAATCGGCCCGCCGGAACCTCACTAGGGGCGAAGGTCCCGAAGTGCCCGGGACCAACGGCGGCGGGCGCTCGTCTAGCCGGTGGCCCGTCCGCCGATGGTTTCCCCGGGTCTTACGCTGGGCTCACGGACAACGCAGGGAGGCGTGATGGAGCGCGGAAGCACCAAGCACGGGCCGCTGCACGACGAGGAGATGGCGCGCGAGACCGAAAGCATGGTGCGGGGCGCGCCCCAGCCGGCCCGCACCGAGGAGTGGCGCGAACCCGAGCCCGTGGACGACCCGCGCGAGCTCTTCGAGGGGGAAGAAGCGCTTTCCGAAGCGGACGCCATCGAGCTGCGCAGCGAGCTGGCGCGGCTGCTCACCCGCGATGAGTTCCCCGCCGGCCGGGCGGGCCTGCTGGCCATCCTCGACGAGAGGGGCGCCACGGCGGCTCTCATGGACCGGGTCAGTCAGCTGCCCGAAGGCGGGCGCTACCACAACACGCACGAGGTACTCACGGCCCTGGGCATCGCTCATCCTGAGGACCAGCCCGGCACCTGAGGCCAGGAGTGATCAGCCGGACGGTCCCGGCTGCGGGTCCTCGCCCCGGACGGCGGGGACCCGCAGCGGGGCCAAGCCCGGCCGCGGTTCCAGCCACGATGGGACTCGCCGCAGGCCAGCCCCGGCGCGGCCGGTACCAGGCCGGTCAGTTCGCCGGCCGCCGGGTCCGGCCGGACGGGCCCCACTGCCCGTACGGCTGCTGGCCATACGGGGCGTCGTAACCGGGCCCATCGGACGGCGGCGGCCGCCGCAGTGAGCGGGCGCCGACCCCGTTGAGCAGCGAGCCGATCGCGAACCCGATCACCAGGTCCACCACGGCGGTGGCGATCTTCTGCGACAGCGGCGCGGAGGTGCTGAACGGGAACAGCACAAAGAGCAGCGTGATGAGGCCGACGATCCAGGAGAAGAACGCCAGCGGCCGCGGGGTGGCCGCGAGCAGCAGATGGCACAGGCCGGTCGCCAGCAGCGCCGCCGCAGCGGCCAGCAGCACCACGTCCGTGGTGTGCGCGTCCCCGTATGTGCCCTGGCTCCTGGGGGAAAGCAGCGGGATGTTGAACAGCCACCGGCACACCACCACGCCCACCAGCGCGATCAGCGCCGCGACCACGGCGGTCGCGACCCCGCCCGCCCACAGCTGGCGCGCGTCCACGACCGGACGGGCCGGGGGCGCACCGTCGTTGGGCATGATCGGCCTTGTCATGTGACACCTGCCTAGCTCGCTAGCCGCGCTTAGCCTGATTTGTCGTTACGCCGTCAATGGCCGCGTAACCGCCGGTCAATGATTACTTGCAGCCTCGGCAAGCTGCTTCCTGGTCGTGTTCCCGGCCGGGGCGGACCGGCCTTTGATGCCGATTTCCCTGGCCCGGCGGAGCAGTTGTGCTTTGTTCCAGTCCTCATACGATGAGCTATTAGCGCCTTTTGCGCGCACGGTGCGGCGCGAGAAGCCCGCCGCGGCAGTGGCGATCCGTGCCGCCTTCCCGTTGCACTCGCCTTTTCCGCGGAGCTTCCGGTATGTCTTCTGGTCTTTGACCGGTGCCCTGTTCATTGGGCCCCGGGCATGGTCGCCGCCTCCTTCCGGCTGCCCGGCCTGCCGCCGCCCTGACTCTCACAGCGGTACCCGGTCTCACCACCCGCAAAACGATGGGGTTTCGCCGCCGTGGTGAGCGCTGTGGTGAGCGTTGTGGTAAGCGCTGTGGTCAGTGTTCGCGGCGCCGCTATACGGTGGGTCAGAGTCCGCGCTGGCCGATATCAGCGCGGCGCGCCCCAGCCAGTAAGCCACGCGTGACCGAGGCTGCCGCGCCGGTTCGCCGGTGTGGCAGCCTCGTCCTCGTGCGCCCGCGGGCCCGGCGAGGGCGCCCGCCCGCCGGGCCCGGCGGGCCGGGCGCCGGCGCCCGCCTGGGCTGGCCCGGGTCCCCGGGACCGGTCACACTGGAGGGGGACGGCGGCGCGGAAGGAGGGGACGGGATGACGGATGGCCAGGCGCGCACCCGGTCATCCGCGCGCCGGAACAGCGCGGCCACCGGGAGCCGGCCGTCCACGGCGCCGGCCGCGGCGCCGCCGGACGGCTTCGAGCCGGCCGAATCCGGCCTCACCGATCTCGCGGCCCGGCGGGACGCCCTGCAGCAGGCGGCCGGCCTGCCCGGCGCCCAGCTCAGGCCCCTCCTGGACGCGGCGTTCGCGGAACTCGACGGAGCCATTGACGCGCTCACCCAGCGGCAGGCCCACTCGGCCGCCCGGCGTGCCGAGGCGCCCGCGGAGCCGGTCCGGGCCGAGCGGAGGATGCTGCGCGCGGTGTTCCAGGAAGCGCCCGTGCCCCTGTTTCTGCTGGAACGGGACGGCACGGTGCGGCGGGTCAACAACCGCGCCAGCGACATCATCGGATCACGTCCCGCCTACGCGGCGGGAAAACCGTTCACGCTCTTCATCGACCTGCCGGCGCGCGCGGCGGTCCAGACCTACCTGGCCGCCGCGGCGCGGACCGGCCGGGCCCGGCAGGCCGAATGCGGCCTGCTCGGTGCGGACGGCGTCATCGACGTCCGCCTGACGGTCGAGCCGATCAGCCTCCCCGAGGACTCCGGTGTGCTGCTCGTCGCGGCCAGCTTCGAGGCGACGTCCGCGTCCGCGTCCCCGGCTGCCAGCTCGCCGGCCCCGCCCCGCGGCCGGCTGCCCCCCGGCCGGGCCCGTCCGGGGCGGCCGCTCCCCAGGCGGCGAAGCCCGCGCCCCCGCATGCGGCGAAGCCGGCGCCGCCGCGGGGCGGGCGCGAGCGCGAGCCCGCGGCCATCCAGGCCGTGCAGGCCATGGCGCGGCGGATGGACCTGCTGACCGCGGTGACCCGGCTGCTCTTGGAGAACAGCACGTTCAGCGAGTCGCTGACCCTCCAGCGGTGCGCGCGCCTGCTGGCCGGGGAGTTGGCGTCCTGGGTCATCATCGACGTCGTGCGGGGGCGCCGGCTACGCCGCCAGGTCGCGGCCGGGCCGTCCGGCGAGGAATCGGAGTCCATCGCGCGGGCGGCCCGCAATGCCGACCCGGAACCGGACTCCCTGCCGTGGCAGGTGCACCAGTCAGGCAAGTCCCTGCTGCAGGCCCGTTCCGGCGACGCCGGGATGCTCGGCACCGCGCCGGACGGCGCGCCGCTGCTGATGAAGCTCGGCGCGACCTCCGTGCTGAGCGTGCCGATCAGAAACCGGGAGCGCGGCTACGGGGTCATTACGCTGTGCCGGCGGGCCGGCGAGGGGCCGTTCCAGATCGCCGACCTCGCGCTGGCCGAGGAGCTGGGTGGCCAGCTGGCGGTCGCGCTACGCGTCGACCGGCTGTTCCGGCGGCGCTCCGAGGTCGCCGAGGCGCTGCAGGCGAGCCTGCTGCCGCGGGTGCTGCCCGACGTTCCCGGGATAGAACTGGCGGCCGCCTACATGGGCGCCACCGAGGGACTGGACGTCGGCGGCGACTTCTACGACGTCTACCGGATCCCGGGCGGCTGGGGCCTCGCGATCGGGGATGTCGCCGGCAAGGGGCAGGAGGCCGCCGCCCTGACCGCCGCCGCGCGGTATGCGATCCGGGTCATCGCGCACTGGGAACCGGATCCGGTGGAGGTCCTGACCAAGGCCAACGACGTCCTGCTGTCCGAGCAGTCCGGGGGGCGGTTCGTCACCGCGAAGACCGCCCACCTGGGCTGGCATGGCAGTTCGCTGCACGTTTCGCTGGGCACGGCCGGCCACCCCGGCCCGGCGGTCATCCGGTCGGACGGCCGGGTCGAGATGCTCGGCGGCGGGGGCCTGCCGCTCGGCCTGTTCCCGGTGGCCCAGCCCGGGCTCGAAGAGGTCGACCTCGGGCAGGGTGACCTGCTGTTCTTCTACACCGACGGGCTCACAGAAACGCGTAGCCCGGACATGAAGTACTACGAGGAGCGGCTGCCCGATGAACTGGTCGGGCTGGCCGGCCGGTCCGCCGCCGAGGTCGTTGCCGGGGTCCAGGTGCGGGCGGAGGCCTTCTCGGCGGGCGAGATGCGCGATGACCTCACCGTGCTGGCGCTGCGGGTGACCGATCCGCCGGAATAACTGGTCAGCGAACCGGCGATGACCGAACGGGCCGGCACCGGGGTGACTCCCAGCGCTGGCCCGTTCGGCCTGATCTGCCCTGGACCTGCTGGTGACGTGGCCGCGGCGGCCAGCGTGCGGCTACGCCGGCGGTTCCTCGTAGACGTCCTCGATGACCTCGGTGTCGCTGGGCACCCGTTCCTTCGGGTCCGGGGCCAGGTCGTTGTAGCGGTCCGCCCCGTGGCTGGTGGCCCGCTGGGTGGCCATCTCCTCGTCCGGGGTGGCGGCCGGCTCCTGCCACCGGGCCACCTCGGGGTCCGGCTCCAGGCTCGGCCGGTCCGGGATGTCGGCGTGGGCGTTGGCCGTGCCCGGGTTGCGCAGCACATACGGCGGGTACGACGTTTCATCCACCCGGCTGACCGGGCCCTGCCTGGTCCGCTTCACGTACACGCGCCGTCCCAGCCACTCGTACCCGCGCTTGGGTGTCACCAGCCCGATGATGCCGATCACCATGATCACGAACCCGGCCACGTGCAGATTGAAGACGGACGTATTTGCTGTTACGGCAAAGGTGAGAATGGCCCCGACGGCGATCCAGAACAGGCATATGCCGCTCTTCATGTGTTTCCCCTTCCTGGAGAATGCGCTGGCCGCACTCGCGCGCTCATGGTGGGCCGCCGTTAGGTGTACCCCAAGATGCCGGAAGAGTACCGAAATGCCGGCGGCGTTACCGTGGAGCGCGCGATCCCGGGCAGGGATGCCGCCATTTTCCTGTTCCTGACATGCCCTGTCTCAGGCCATGCCGGCAATGGCGCCATCGTCAGTTTCGTTCCGGCCCAGCAGCCGGTCGCGGAGGTAACTGAGCGCCTGCGCCAGCAGCCGGGACACGTGCATCTGTGAGATGCCGAGCCGCTCGCCGATCTCGGCCTGGGTCAGGTTGCCGTAGAACCGCATGGTGAGAATGCGCTGCTCACGAACGGGCAGCTCCTTCCAGTGCGCGCTGACCGCCTCCATGTCGAGCGTTTGCTCTACGTCCTGATCGTCCTCGCCGAGCAGGTCCGCGAGCTGGACGGGACCCTGGTGATCGAAGACCGGCGCGTCGAGGGAGTAGGTGTGGAACACCATGTCCGCGCGGCGCGCCTCCTGCAGTTCGCCGGCCGCGACGCCGAGGTGGGCGGCGAGTTCGTCGTCGCCGGGGACCCGGCCGAGCTTGTGCGTGAGCTCCTCGGTGGCTTTGCGTACCTCCAGCAGGAGTTCCTGGGCTGACCGGCGCACGTGCACCTGCCACCGCTTGTCGCGGAAGTGCCGCTTGATCTCGCCGCTCACGCACGGCTGCGCGTACGCGGACAGGCTGAAGCCGAGGTCCGGGTTGAAGTTGTTGATGGCCTTGAGCAGGCCGACGTACCCCACCTGCATGAGCTCTTCGGCCGGTTCGGGGCTGCCGCGGTACTGGCGCACGCACGAGCGCACCAGCTTCCGGTACCGGCCGATCAGGGTCTCACAGGCGCTGGCGCGCAGATCGTCGTCACGCGGCAGCGCACGCACCATGAGGAGCAGGTCGTGGTCGTCGAGATTGTTCAGCTCCTCGCGTTGCCCCGTCGGGGTCTGTGCGGCAAGAGCCATCGCCATGAGATCTCCACTAGCTTGCAAAACGAGATGGACAGCCTCGTCGTGCCCGCTGTGCGGGCGATAAACATCCGCGGGCAGATATTGCCCACCCGGCTGCGCGACCTGGCTCACCTCGTCCGGGGGTGCGTCACGTGCGGCGGCACCGGTGGCACGGCGGAGTCGGTGACGAACTCGAGCACGTGCGGGCGGTCACCGGCCAGCGCGCGCTCCCAGGCCGGGCCGGCGGCCGGGCAGGCCTGATCGGAGCGGCTGGACAGGTGAGGGCGGCCGCGTGGCGGGTAGGCCGTGGGTATGACGAAGATCGAGGAACCGTACGGTGACGAGACGGGGACGTGGGTGAACCAGCGGCGGGACGAGCCGCTGCCGGCCAGCCACGACGACGAGCACGGCCAGGCCGCCGTCATCCGCAACGAGGAACACGCCGAGACGCACGCGGCCCGTCAGCCGGGAGAGGCTCATCAGCCAACCGGGGCCGCTCAGCCTGCCCAGCCCGCCGATCACGAACCGGACGACACCGGGCCGGGAAAGGCCGTGCGCGACATGATGCCGGGTCCCGCGCCGCAGGGTGACGTGCCGGACGCACCCGCCGTCCAGATCGCGACGGCCGGGGAAGCCGGGGGAGGCGATGATGGGGAGGGCAGGCCAGGCCCGGTGCGCCTGGTGGGCAACGCGGTACCCGGCAAGCCCGACGGGGAAGCAGACACCCGGCCGTAGGCCGTGGCCAGGGAGGCGGGCCGAGGTGGCGAAGACGGGGCGGGGCCAGCAGCCGGACTGGCTCGAGCCGGAGCTGGCGACCCTCACCCGGGACCGGTTCTCCGGCCCCGGGTGGCTGTTCGAGCGCAAGCTGGACGGCGAGCGCTGCCTGGCGTTCCGCCGCGGCGAGCCCGTCCGGCTGATGACACGCAACCAGAAAGAGGTCGCGGCCAACTACCCCGAGATCGCCGCGGCGCTGCGCGACCAGGGTCAGGACGACTTCATCGTGGACGGCGAGATCGTGGCCTTCCAGGGCGCCCAGACCAGCTTCGAGCTGCTGCAGTCGCGCATCCACGTCACCCACCCCGACGCGGCGCTGCTGCGGCGGGTGCCCGTCTTCTACTACATCTTCGACGTGCTGTACGCCGGTGACCGGGACGTTCGGCCGCTCCCGCTGCGCGAGCGCAAGAGCGTGCTGGCCGGCCTGCTGCCGTTCCGTGACCCGCTGCGGTACACCGGGCACCGCGACACCGACGGCGAGGCGTACTACGCGGAGGCCTGCCGCCAGGGCTGGGAAGGGCTCATCGCCAAGCGCGCCGGCGCGCCGTACCGCGCGGGCCGGAGCCGGGACTGGCTGAAATTCAAGTGCGAGACCAACCAGGAGTTCGTCATCGGCGGCTTCACCGACCCGCAGCGATCACGCATCGGGTTCGGTGCCCTGCTGCTCGGCTACCACGACTCATCCGGCCGGCTCGTCTACGCCGGCAAGGTGGGAACCGGTTTCGACACCAGGACCCTGCGCAGCCTGCACGGCGAACTGTCGGCCATCGAGCGGGACAAGCCGCCGTTCGGCCTGGGCGACCTGCCCCGGTCCGGCGTGCGCTGGGTCGAGCCCACCCTGGTCGCCCAGGTCGGGTTCTCGGAGTGGACCCGGGACGGGCAGCTTCGCCACCCCCGGTTCCAGGGGCTGCGGCGCGACAAGGCCGCCACCGAGGTCATCCGGGAGGTACCCACGTGATCCGGTGGGCAGGTCCGGGTGCGGCCCGTTCGGGAGACGTTCACCTAAGCCACCCGGGAGACACCTAAGTGACCAGCATCGACATGCACGGCGACCACGTGCGCGCCGCCGGCGTCACCGTCAAGCTGAGCAACACCGGCAAGGTGCTGTTTCCCCGCGACGGCATCACCAAGGGCGAGCTCATCGAGTACTACGGCCAGGTCGCCGACTGGATGCTGCCCTATCTGCGGGACCACCCGATCGCCATGGCCCGGTTCCCGGACGGCATCACCCGGCAGCGCATCTTCCAGAAGAACCCCGCCGGCTACTACCCGGACTGGGTGACCACTGTCGAGGTGAAGAAACAGGGCGGGACGCTGCGTCACGTGGTGTGTGACAATGCAGCCACCCTGCTGTACCTGGCCAACCAGGCGTGCATCGAGTTCCACGTGTTCCTCAGCCGGGTCGGCAGCCTGGAGTGCCCCGACCAGGTTGTCGTCGACTTCGATCCGGTTGACGCGGGCGGCTTCGACGACGCCCGCCGCTGCGCGCTCTGGCTGCGGAACCTGCTCGAAACCGAGCTCGGCCTCACCTGCTACGTGAAGACCACCGGCGGCAAGGGCCTGCACGTGCACCTGCCGCTGAACCGCCGGCCGGACTTCGAGGAGGCCCGCGGATTCGCCCGCGACGCCGCCGGGGTGCTCGCGGCCCGGCATCCCGACGTGGTCACCACTGAGCAGCGCAAGGACGCCCGCGGCGGCCGCGTCTACGCCGACGTCATGCGGGACAGTTACGCGCAGACGGTGGTGGCGCCCTATTCGGTCCGGGCCCGCCCCGGCGCGCCCGTCGCCACCCCGCTGCACTGGGAGGAGGCCGAGGACGCGGGCCTCACCCCGGCCCGGTTCACCCTCCGCACGATCGGCGAGCGGCTGGCGGGCACCCCCGATCCCTGGGCCGGCCTGTCCCGGCACCGCTACGACGTAACCGCCGCCCGCCGCCGCCTCGCCGCCATCGCCCCCTAGCCCATGCCCTCCCGGGCCCCCGTCAGTGGCCGGAGACTGGGATGATCATGCCCCGGGCGACGGCCATTTAGGGTTATCGGCCTCCGTTGCCGCAAATGCCCCTACCGTGGTGTGCGGGGAGTCAGGCCGGTCCGTGCCGCCCCGCCAGGATGCGCCGGGACCGGGCGGGGCATGGTGGCCGGGGGAACTTCCGGGGCCGGAACGGAGGCTGGCGGTGGCGCGCAGGCCCGATGTCTGGGCTCGGCGGCGCCGGATCTTCATCCGGGCGCGGGGCCTTATCCGGGCGCAACGACGCGGGCCGTTCGCCTGGATACGGCGGCGCAGGCCGCTGGTCCGGGCCCGGCGTCCCGGGTCCTTCGGCTGGATACGGCGGGCCGTCCTGGCCGCGGCCCTGCTCGCCGTGGCGTTCGCCCCGTACCCGGTGATCGGCTCCGCGTCCGTCCCGCCGGCGGGGCCCTGCCGTGGGCCGTGCCGCCACGCCGGTGCGGCGGGAAAGGTGCTCTGGGCGGGTGCGCTGCCCGGGCAGTGGGCCGCCAGCAGCGGGCTCGCGGGCACGGGCCCGGTCAGCGGGCAGGCCTACGCCGCGATCGGCGGCGGTGTGGCCGTCGTGGGTCTCGGGACGAGCGTGCGCGCCTACGGTTCGCGCACCGGGAAAACGCTGTGGAACGCTGATCTGACGGGATTCCCGGCGGACGCGTCGATCGTCTCGGTCCGGGCCTGGCCCGGCGTGGTCACGGCCGGCGTGGCCTACGGGCCAAGCGCAGCAGCCCGCGCCGAGGTGGTGTTCGCCAGCCTCACCGGGCATCAGATCCGCTGGTACAACGCCGCGCCGTTCGGCGGGGCGGTGGCCGCCTCCGCGCAGGCCACGGTGATCGTCGGGACCACCGCCGTCACCGCCTATGACAACCGGACCGGCGCCGTGCGGTGGAGCAGGCCGACGGGCCGGGCGGCCCAGGCCTGGCGGGTCGACGGGCCCGACCTGTACGTCACGGAGGCGGCCGGCGGCTACCTGGGATCGGCGCCGGTGACCGCGCTGCGCAGGATCGACCTGAAGGACGGGCTGGAGAGCATCGTCCGGCCCTCGGCGACCTCCTTCCCGGGTTCGTTCGGCGGCGTTATCGACGATGTGGCGTTGTTCTCGGCGGCCTCTGGCGTGACGGCCTACGACGGGCTGACCGGCCTGAAGCTCTGGTCGCTCCCGGGCGCGGTCCCGGAGGGGACAGATCCCGTTCAGGGGCGCTTCTATCTCACCGAGGGCACCACCCTGCTCGGCGTGAACCCGCTTACCGGCCACATCACCGCGCGCGCGTCCGGGTCGGCGGTGGCGGGTTCGGCGGGCATGTTCACGGTGCGGGATGGCGTGGCGCTGGGGCTTGATCAGGGGCCGAACGGTGAGGCCTGGGGGTATGACGTGCGCCTGCAGCGTGTCACGTGGACATCGCCCGGCCTGCCGTGGCCGCACTACTTCGTCGACATCAGCGGCATCGGCGGCAGCGCCGAGCCGGACGGCCGCACGGTCATCGTCGCGGACTGCGCGAAACTGGCGCCGAAGACCACGCCCAGCCCGCCGGGCTCCGCGGGCTCCGGGGGCTCCCCGGGACCGGGCGGATCCGGGACGCCCAGCCCCTCCCGGGGGCGGGCCAGCCCCTCAGCGCCGGCCGGAACCGGCGCCGGCTCGCCATCACCCAGCGGGTCAGCCGCGGCGGGCGGATCACCGTCGGCCAGCGCCCCGGCGGTACCGTCGCCATCCGGTCAGCTCTGCCAGGACCCTGAGCTCGTCGCCATCTACCGCTGAGCGGCGAAGTCGTTCCGCCGGGATGGATGCTCCCGGCCTGGGTACGCCCCCTGCAGTAGAAGGGCGTCATCACGATGAACGCTGCGCAGAAGGTGATAAAGCTCGCCGACCGGTTCCAGCAGCGTTTCCCCTGGCTGGCCGTCCCGGTCGCGGTGTGGAAGAAGTTCGGCGACGACCAGGCCGGCAACCTCGCCGCCCTGGTGGCGTACTACGCGTTCGCGTCGATCTTCCCGTTGCTGCTGGTCCTGGTCACCGTGCTGGACATCGTGCTGCGCGATCATCCCGCGCTGTCCGCGAAACTGACGGGCGACGCGGTCAAGAACTACGGGGCCGTCGGCGCGGACCTGCAGAGCAGCGTCCACTCGTTCCACGAGACCGGCCCGGCGCTGGTGATCGGGCTCATCTTGACCTTCCTCGGCGCGCGCGGGGTCGCCAACGCGATGCAGAACGCGCTCAACTCCGTCTGGGAGGTGCCGAAGTCGGACCGTCCCGGGTTCCCGTGGTCCTATCTGCGCAGCTTCGGCCTCGTCCTGGTGGTCGGCCTCGGCGAGATCGCCACGTCGGTGCTGTCCGGCTTCATCAGCGGCGGCCATCTCCTGCCGGGGTTCGCCATCACCGTCCTGGCCACGCTCGTTTCGCTGATCTTCAACATCGGCCTGTTCTGGCTCGCCTTCCGGCTGGCGGCCGCCAAGACCATCACCTGGCGCGAGCTCAGGCTCGGCGCCATCGCCGGCGGTATCGTCTGGCAGGTCCTCCAGCTTGTCGGCGGCTACTACATCGGGCATGTACTCGCGCACAGCCAGTCCCTTTACGGGAGCACCTTCGGCATCGTGCTGGGCCTGATCGCCTGGCTGTACCTGCAGGCCGAGGCCACGCTCTACGCCGCGGAAGCCAACGTCGTCTGGGTCCGCAAGCTGTGGCCGCGCAGCCTGGTGCCGCCGCCGCACACCGAAGAAGACGTCCGCGCGTACCAGCTATACGCTGAAGCAGAGGCACGCAAGAAGGACGAAACCGTCAGCGTGACCGTTCATGGCCCTTCCGGCGACGTAACCGCTCCCGGCCCCCCCGGCGATGAGAAAGCGCCAGCGAGCTCACCCGCCTCCACCAATACCGAACCGGAGAAGCCCGCTGTGCCCGCGCCCCCGGCGCGGGGAGAGGACCCTCATGACTCAGGCGACAACCGGTAACAGCCAGCCATCCCCCGCCCCGCACGTGATCGTCATCGGTGCCGGTTTCGCGGGCCTGTACGCCGTGCAGGGCCTCCGCAAGAGGCGGTTCCGCGTCACGCTGATCGACCGCAACCTCTACAGCACGTTCCAGCCACTGCTGTACCAGGTAGCGACGGGGGGCCTCAACCCCGGCGACGTCTCCTACGCGATCGGCGGCTACACCCGCCGGTACGGCGCCCGGTACTGCCGTGGCACGCTGACCGGCATCGACCCCGCCGCGCGGCGCATCACGCTCGAGGACGGCCGCGAGATGACGTACGACTACCTGATCCTGGCCTCGGGCGTGTCCGCGTCGCACTTCGGCATCAAGGGCGCCGAGGAGTACACCTACGGCCTCTATACCCGCCGCGACGCGGTGACGCTGCGCGACCGTTTCCTGGCGGACGTCGAGCGGCTGAGTGAGGGGCCGCCCGGCGCGACGCTGGCCATCACCATGGTCGGCGGCGGCGCCACCGGCGTCGAGCTGGCCGGGACGGTGGCCGAATTGCGCAACGCCGTGCTGCGTGAGACGTTCCCGGACGTCGACTCGTCCCGGATCCACGTCCGGCTGGTCGAGATGCAGTCCGAGCTGCTGACCCCGTTCGATAAGAAGCTCCGCGGCTACACCCGCGACCAGCTCGTCAAGCGCGGGGTCGATGTGCGCCTGAACACCGCGATCGCCGAGGTCACGCCCGACCGGGTGCTGCTGAAGAACGGGCAGGACCTGCACAGTGACATCACCGTGTGGACGGCCGGCGTGGCCGCCCCGCCCGAGGCGAAGCAGTGGGGGCTCCCGCAGGGGCACGCGGGCCGCGTCGAGACCGGGCCCGACCTTCGCGTCAAGGGCCAGGACCGCATCTTCGCCGTCGGCGATATCGGCCTGGTGACTGATAACCCGGCTCCGCAGCTTTCGCAGCCCGCCATCCAGATGGGCCGGTTCGCGGCCGAGCAGATCCGGCGGATCGAGGCGGGGCAGCCCACCGGGACGTTCCATTACCACGACAAGGGCCAGGCGGCCACGATCGGCCGGCGGTCGGCGGTCATCGAGCTGGCCCACGGCCCTGACCTCCGCGGCACGCTCGCCTGGCTCGGCTGGCTGGGCCTGCACTTCTTGTATCTCATGGGCGGGCGCAACCGGGTGTCCGCGATCATCAACCTCGCGTGGCGCTACCTGACGTGGGGACACGGCGGGACGGTCATCGTCGGCGACGAGCCGGGCTCGGCCACCCCGCCCGAGCCGGCCGCGTTCCGCCCGGGCGCGCAGTCCGGGAGCCCGTCCCGGTCCATCGCCGGTCATGACGGGCCGGCGCGCCCGGCCGGTGAGCAGGCCGGGATTGCGGACCAGGCCGCCGCGCGGCCCGATGGCGACCGGCACGCCGCCGCGCCGGATGAGGGCGCGCAGCCCGATACCGGCAATCAGGCCGCCGGCGTACGAGCCGGGCCCTCGTCATCATCCTGAACGACACGACGTAGTAGCCTTTCCGCATGTCCGCGCCGGTCCTTCCGCCAGAAGATCGCGCCCGCGGCTGGGTGCCCCGGCCGGGCTCAGCTCAGCGGCGTGCCGGCCTGCGCGTCTCCGACACTGTCGTATACGGGGATGAGCTGGTCGGCGCCGATCAGGTTGAGCACCCGGGCGACGGTGGCCTGCGGCTGGGCGAGCGCGAGCCTGCCGTCGCGGCCGTTCATCATGACCTGGATGTCGAGCAGGATCTGCACGCCGGTGGAGTCCATGAACTCAAGGCCGGACAGGTCCACGATGAGGAGCGCGACCCCCTTGGCGGCTTCCGGCTCCAGGGCGCCGCGCAGCTGGTCGTAGGTGTAGACGTCGGACTCGCCAGCGAGCGCGACCACGGTGCAAGAGTCCCCGCCAGTGACAGACACCCGAAGCTGATCCACGCCCCTCTTGTACCACTTTCCGCTCCCGGAGCGGAACCGGGACCTCGAGGATGCTCCCGCAGGCCGGATCAGCGCAGGCCGGATCAGGAACGGCTGTCAGCGTCACAGGACACTGGCCCCCCTTCGCGTTGCGTAGCGCGGCGAAGGAGGGCCAGCCGGAGGCAGGTGCGCTAACTGGCCCCTGCGCGCCCGTCCCTGATGTCCTCGATAAAGAGCCGCCATTGGGAAGGGGCAAAGGCCAGGCTGGGTCCGTTGGCGTTATCTTTGCTGTCCCGGACAGTGACGCCGGTCTTTAGTGACGCAATCTCGATGCACTCGCCATGAGAGCACCGAGTGCTCGTGCGCCATTCAGCGCCGGATGGGTCAACATGATGCATTTGGCACCTCTAATGCCGGATCGGATTGGGTACGTATAATTTCCACCCGGCTTCGCCCTGCGGGAGATGGATCAGATGTGTCGCCTCCAGCGGAAGAATACGCGTGCATGACCTTACCAGCGTGGCTGTCCCCGTACACCGATTACGGGTGTTGTCCCCGGCAGGCTGCGCCGCGGAATCTGGCTGGCCGGGAGGGTACCTCGCGGCCGCTCGTTGCCTCATTTTGGTAAAGATATGGAGGTATTATGATAACAGCCTGTTTTCGAGGCTTTTCGTGCGATAGGTGTGAATAACTGACGATTTGCAGTGTCTGCAGGCTGGATCAGCCCGGAAAGCCGCTGGTCACCCGCATTATATACACAAATACCTGTGCGTTGAGTAGCCTCACCGCGTGGCCGCAACGTCGCCGTCAGGGCACCGGGGCATTAGGCCCAGGTTGCTATTGCCGCCGAGATCCGGTCGCGCGAACTGCCCGGATCAAGAGAACATTCGAGCAGCCTCCTGAAACCGAGCTTGTATTGAAATGTATCCCTTTCCGCTTCGATATAAACGCCGTCCGTGAAGTGCTCGATGTAGGCGATATCGTGATAGCCGACATCGTGCACTTCCCCGAACTGCAGGAGAATGAATGCGCCTGAGACGACAGGATGACTCCCGGCGAACGGGAGAATGCGGAGAGTCAGGTTAGGATATTCGGATACTTCGAGAAGCTTTTTGAGTTGCATACCCATCGTTTTGTTGTTGCCGATTCGCCTGAGTAATGCCGACTCGTCCAGTACCACGGTCAGTTCAAATGGGGGATCTCGCTTGAGGATCTTCTGCCGGACTACGCGGGCTTCGACCATGCGCTCGATCTCGCCGGGCGGGATATTGAGGTTTGCCGTACCGATTACTTCGCGCGCGTAGTCCTCGGTCTGAAGCAGCCCGGAAACGACCTCTGGCGCCCAATGAGACGAAGCGGTGGCCTCGGCTTCGAGCCCGATGTACGCGGTGTGCATGTCGGGCAGCGCGTCAGAGTAGGCCTTCCACCACCCTTTACGGGTGGCCTCCTGAGCCAGGGCCACAAGTTCTTCCGCGTATTGCCCGTGGATGCCGTACAGGAGCAAGAGCCTCTTGATCTCGGACGGACGCGGTGTCGTGCGCGCGTTCTCGATCCGTGAAACCTTGGAGGCGGACCACCCCATCCGCTCCCCGACGAATTCGCCGGTGAGATCGGCGCGTTCGCGGAGCCGGCGAAGCTCGGCAGCCAGCCGCTTACGGCGGACGGTGGGACTGGCGGGCTCAGGCACCGGTGTCACGCTCCCGGAGGGCCACAAAGTTTAACGTTCCCGTACTGCCGCCAGGATAATCCTGCCGGGCAACCAGGGGCTGCCGGAGCCGGGGCGCTGCCGCCGGGAACTGCGGCTGCGGATGGTGGTGCAGCCGGCGAGGTCCACTTCGGCATGACATCCGTCCTGGCCGCCCGGGGATGGACGGCGCGTGTCATCGGGCCCGGTTCGGCTTAGCGTGGACGTTATGACAGCAACCACCCTCAGCCCGGGCGGAGTCGCTGACCGGGGCGGCGCCGTGAGCAGGCACAATTGATGATCACGGCATCCGGAACGGGTACATGCTCAGGCAAGCCCGGGGTGCGTACCGTTCGCAGGAGGTCTGATGGCGCGCGTGATCTGGACCGGCGCACTGGCCTTTGGGCTGGTCAACATCCCAGTCGGCCTGTACTCGGCCACCGAGGACCGGACCGTGCACTTCAACCAGTTCCAGCAGGGCACCAGCGACCGTATCCGGTACAAGCGGGTGAACGAACGAACCGGGGAAGAGGTCAACTACCGGGACATCGTCAAGGGCCGCGAGGTCGACGACGACACCTACGTGCTGCTCACCGACGACGAACTCGAATCCGTCGAGCCGGGCCGGACCCGCACCATCGACATCACCGACTTCGTCGATCTGGCCGAGGTCGACCCGATCTACTTCCAGCGCACCTATTACCTGGCCCCGAGGGGGGACGGCGCCGACCGTTCCTACGGCCTGCTGCACCAGGCGATGGCTGCCACCAACCGGGCCGGTATCGCCACGCTCGTGATGCGCAGCAAGGAGTACCTGGTGGCGGTCCGGCCGCAGCAGGAGATCCTGGCCCTGGAGACCATGTACTTCGCCGATGAGATCCGCGACCCGATCGAGGCGACGGGCTATGAGCCGTCCGGCCACCGGCCCGCACCCGCGAGCTCACCATTGCGCGCCAGCTCATCGAGTCGATGACCACCGACTGGGACCCGTCCAGCTACCACGACAGCTACCGCGAGCGCGTCGAGGAACTGATCGAGAGCAAGCGGAACGGCGAGAAGATCGAGACGGCGGCGCCCGCGCCGCGGGCATCGAAGGTGGTCGACCTCACCGAGACGCTGCGCCGCAGTGTGGAGGAGGCGCGCGGACGCGGCCGGGGGGGCAGCGGCCCGGGGAGCAGCGGCAGCGGGGGGAGCGGCGGCGGGGGGAGCGGCAGCCAAAGCGGAACGGCCCGGGCCGGGACCGGCCGCAGCGGAGGGCGTTCGCGGACCACGGCGGACACCGGCCCCCAGGATGAGGACCTGTCCGCGATGACCAAGAGCCAGCTGGCCGAACTGGCCAGGGAACTGGATATCCCCGGCCGGTCGAAGCTGAGCCGCGACGAACTGGAAACGGCCGTCCGCCAGGCCCGCCACCCCCGTCCCAAGGCCGTCTCGTGATGAGCCATCGACGCATAGCCGTATGGGCGTCGCTTTTCCGCGCATCGGCGGAAAAGCGACGCCGATCATGCCGGGGGTCACCCCAGGGCGGCGACCACGTCGGGGGTCAGGCCGGGCAGGCCGGGCAGGACGACGCGGGCCAGCGCCAGCGCGTCCGGGCCGGGCGGGTAGCGCGGCTGCGGGACGGCCACCACCTGCAGGCCCGCCGCACCGGCCGAACGCAGCCCGTTACTGGAATCCTCCACCGCGACGCCCCGCCCCGGCGAGATGCCCAGGCGCTCCGCGACGGTCAGGTACACGTCCGGCGCGGGCTTGCCGTGCGCGACCTCCTCGGTGGATACCGTAGTCACGAACAACGACTGAATCGCCGCGGCCTTCAGCACGGTCTCGATCAGGACCGGGGGAGAGGAGCTGGCCAGCCCGAGCGGCCAGCGGTCCGCCATCCGGTACACGGCGTCAGCCGCGCCCGGCATGAGCGGGAGCTGGCGCGCGTAACGGTCCGCCATCTCCTGGATGACCTGGGCCGCAACCTCATCAGGGCTAAGCCCGACGCCCAGGTCCTGGCTGAGGTAGCGGGCCCATTCCGGAGTACTCATGCCCATCAGCCGCCGCTGTGCGTCCGGGGCCCAATGCCCGCCACGGGACGCCACGAGGTCCCGGCGCACCTCCTCCCACACCGGCTCGGAGTCGATGAGCACCCCGTCCAGGTCGAACACCACGGCCTCGATCACCTGTCCATCCTTTCCTGCGGCTCAGCGGCTCAGCGGCTCAGCGGCTCAGCGGCTCAGCGGCTCAGCGGCTCAGCGGCTCAGCGGCTCAAGCGGCTCAGCGGCTCAGCGGCTCAGCGGCTCAGCGGCTCAAGCGGCTAAGCTGCCCGCGCGCACGCCGTTCCGCCGCGACGTCGAACGTGGGAGAAGTCAGTGCCTGAGCTTAGCTTCGCTGATATGCCCCTGAGCCCGCTCATGCGGGCCCTGGGCCTGGTGATCGACGGCTGTTCCGGCGACGGGAACGGCGGCTGCACCCGCGTCCGCGGGCACATCGACGCCGGCCCGGACCACCATCAGCCGATGGGCATCGTGCACGGCGCGCTATACACTGGCGCGATCGAGACGGCGGCCAGCGTCGGGGCCTACCTCGCGGTCGCCGACAGCGGTCAGTTCGCCGTCGGCGTGGACAACCTCACCGATTTCGTCCGCCCGGTGAAAGAAGGACGGCTCGAGGTCGACGCGCGCGCGGCCAGCCAGGGCCGGACGCTCCAGCTGTGGGAGGTCGACATCACCGACGACCAGGGGCGGCTGGTGGCGAAGGGGCGGGTGCGGCTGGCCAACCGGCCCATGCCAAGCTGACCCTGGCCGCGGTATTTCGCGGCCCGACAGCGACAGATGACCGGAAGGGCGGCGCGTGCAGGCTAAAACCGGGGCAGGGACCCGCTGATGCTGGACGGCCACCCGCTCATCGATGTTCACCTGCACCCGGCGCGGCGTTCCACCATCAAGGTGGCCTGGGAGGAGTGGGTCCGTGACTTCGGCGCGGGGGACGCGGTCCACCGGCTCTACGAGGCCGACGGCACCGTCAGCCCGGCCCGGTTTGACGCCCACCTGGCTAATGAGGGCGTCGACATCGCGCTGGTGCTGCCCGAATACAGCCCCCGCGTCACCGGAATCCAGGCCGTGGAGGACATGCTGCCGCTGGCCGCGTACAACCCGGACCGGGTCAAGGTCGCGGCCAGCATCAACCCGAACGTCCACTACCCGGTGGACGAGGAACTGCAGCGCCAGCTCGGCCTCGGGGCCATCGCGCTCAAGGTCCACCCCGTGCACGCGCGCGCCGCCGCGAACGACCGGGCGCTGTATCCGGCCTACGGGATCTGCCAGGCGGCCGGCATCCCGGTGGTCGTGCACTGCGGCACGAGCACGTTCCCGGGCGCGTCCAACACCTTCGCCGACCCGGTGGTGCTAGACGACGTGCTGCGCGACTTCCGCCGCCTCAACGTCGTGCTGGCGCACGGCGGGCGCGGCTGGTGGTACGACGCGGCCGCCTTCATGGCGCTGTCGAACGAGCGGGTCTGGATCGAGCTGTCCGGCCTGCCGCCGTCGCGGCTGCGCGAGTACTACGCCCGGCACAGCTGGCCGCGGCTGACCCGCCGGATGATCTTCGCGACCGACTGGCCCGGCGTGCCCGGCATCGCGAAGAACGCCCGCGCCGTGGCGGCGCAGTGCCCGGACGAGGAGACCGTGCGCCTCGTGCTGGCCGGCAACGCCTGCCGCGTCTACAACCTGAAGATCCCGGGCGCGTAACCAGCGGCCGCCCAGACGGGGCCGTCTGCGCAGAATCAGTGGATTTCAGCGCAGTGCATTCCGGCGCCGCCGATGTCAGCCGAACGGACCTTGGTGGCCCTCGCCCCGGGCTGCGGCGTCATCCCGCTCGGCGCGTAACTCCCCGGGCCGGAAGATGAGGCAGTTGCTCGTCGCCTGGGCGAAGAGCTTCCCGCCGGAATTGACCAGCCGGGCCCGCGCCAGCGCCGTCCGGCTGCCGATGTAATCGACCGTGCCTACACATAGCAGGCGGCCGGTACCGGAGGTGATGGGCCGGGTGAACCGGGTGTCCAGGTCCAGCGACGTGTAGTAGGCCCCGGCCGGCAGCATCGTGTGTACCGCGCAACCGCACGCGGAGTCGCAGATCGTGGCGTAGACGCCGCCGTGCACGGAGCCGATCGGGTTGTAGTGGTACTCGGCCGGCGTGACCTCGAACACCGCCCGGCCCGGCTCGAAGGACACCGCGCTGATCCCGAGCGTGGCCATGATGGGCGGCGCGGGAAGCCGCCCGGCCATGATCTCCCGGAAGAACGCCAGGCCATCGAGCTGGCGGGCGGCGGCCGCCGCGACCGCGGGATCATCCCACCGGTAGGCGCGCTGCCGCCCGTTCTGGCTCGCGCCGTTCTGGCCCGCGCCCTCGCCCTCGCCGTCGCCGTCCCGCGCCGGCCGGAGCCGAGCGCGCGCAGCTACCGCATCGGAATCTCGCGCCGGCCGAAGTCCGGTCCGCGCGGTGTCCCCGTCCACCTGAGTTCTTTTCACGAACTCAGCATGCCCCGGAATTGCTGAGTCTGTCAACTAGACTTAGCATGCTCGAATGAACCATTCGTGGGTCCTGGATTACGACACGGCCAACTGCACGATCGGCGCCGCGGTCGGCATCATCGGCGAGAAGTGGACGTTCCTCGTCCTGCGCGACGCCTTCAACGGCGTGCGCCGCTTCGCTGACATGCAGCGGCGGACCCGGGCACCCCGGCAGGTCCTCAGCGACCGGCTATCTCGCCTCGTGCTCGAGGGACTGCTGTACCTGGCCCCATACCAGGAAGAAGGCCAGCGCAGCCGGCGCGAGTACCGGCTGACCGACAAGGGCCGCGACCTCTACCTGGTCATGGTGGCGCTGATGGAGTGGGGTGATCGTTATGCGGCCGCGCCGGACGGTCCGCCGGTCGTGCTTACCCACCGCGACTGCGGCGAGCCGGTCCACGTTCAGCTCGCCTGCTCCGCCGGCCACACCCTCGGCTCGCCGCGCGAGGTCACCACGCGCCCCGGCCCCGGCGCCCGCCGCATCGCCTGACCCGGCCGGGCCCTTCCCATCCCCAGGACCGGCGTCGGTTTTAGACAGATCCGCGAAATTAGCCTCGTTCCGGGACGGGCCGCCAACGGCCGGGGGCGGGGCTCAGCTGGTGGGCAGAAAGCTCGTCAGGCGGGCGAGCCTGGCTCCGGCCCGGGATGAGTTTCTGGCGGCCCGGGCTGCGGCTGTAGCCGTCTTGGCCTGGGCCTTCGCGCTCTTGGTGGCCAGGGCCACGTCGTGCCGCGCGGACGTCACCGCGTGCCGGCTCCGCCAGGCGAGGGAGGGGTTCCCGGCGGTGTCACCCGCGGCGATCAGCAGGCCGCCAAACATGGTGAGGTTCTTGAGAAAGTGGTTGCGCTGCTGCGCGCGTTCCTGTTTGTCGTCGGTCTCCCAGAACCGGTGCCCGGCGTAGGTGGTGGGGACCAGCGTCGCCGCGATCGCCAGGGCCGACAGCCTCGGCCAGCGGCCCAGGGCCAGCATCGACCCGGCCACCAGCTGGACCGCGCCGTTGATGCGCACCGCCTGCTCTACCTGGTCCGGCACGACTGGTACCCGGTCGGCGATCGGCCGCACCACCGGCTCCGCCGCCGGAGCCACCCGCTCCGGGTGCAGCAGGGTCTCGTAGCCCTGGACGATGAAGATCGAGGCCAGCATGGGACGCGCGACAGCTCTCAGTACAGCCATGATGGGCGGATGCCCCGTCGCCGCGGTTTCTAACCTGCACGGGCGCCTTCTGGCCTGGTGCGGCCAGCTAACCTGGCGTCCGGGGGCGAATCGGTCTTCCCAGCCGAGGCAATGGAGGCAACGTGGCTGATCCTGGTTCCGGGGTACACGTGAGCGACGCCGTCACGATCCTGGGCGGAGCTGTTCACCGGCGGCCGGTGGGTACCCGCCGCCGGCGGCTCCTTCATCGATGTGATCAACGCCGGCTCGCGCAGCAGGAGATCTTCGGGCCGGTACCGGTCGCCCCGGAGGTAGTGCCAGGGCGAAAATTTTGGGACAAACTAGGGCGATGGACATCGAGGTGACGCGCATCCTCGGGGATGGCAGCATCCGCCGCGCGCGGATCGAGCCCGAGGAGCGCTCCGACGCCGCCCGCTGGCGCGAACTGGTCAGCCGGGCCAATCTGAATCTTCCCCCGCCCTACCGCCCCGATCCGGGACGCCCGGTCTACCAGGTCAGTGACGGAGAGCATTCGATTCAGGTGGCGGAACGAGGCCTCGTGGGCCCGTTGCGTGACCTGGTCGCGGCCGTGCTCGCCGAGGGCGCCGAGGCGGACTGAAAGAAATACCGTATGCGGGCCGGTGAAATCGGGGACCGGGGAGAAGTGGGGGGTCGCGCCGGGGGAATGGCAGCCATTCGTGGCGGCCTGTATGTGCACGTCCGGGGAGCGGGGGTGTGGCTTTGTGCTGCCCATGCTTCGGTAACCGCCTGAGCTGGGCGGACGCATACCCCGGCCCGTTCGGTTAAACGGCCGTCAAGCGGCTACGGCAGCACCTGCGTCTTGAGCCCGGTGCCCGAGGCGAACACTCGATCGCCAGCGCGTCGTCCTGGAGCGGCGGGCGGTCCGTGCTGAACGTCGGCGGATTGAGGACACCCGTGGCGAAGAGCTCAGCCGGCATCGTCAAGCTCCAGCGTCGAACTGAGACCTAGACGCTCAAACGAGCGTTAGCTACGATCTGCGAATGGGGCGCAACATGCCTGGACTGTCCGTTGACCGGCCCTCCGAGGTCGTCCTGGCGGCCCGGGTCGCCCGGCAGTACTATCTCGAGGGCACGTCGAAGGTGGACATCGCCGACCGCCTGGGCATCAGCCGTTTCCGCGTCGCCCGGCTGCTGGAAGCGGCCCGTGAGAGCGGCATGGTCCGCATCGAGATCGGGCTGCCGGGGGGCAACCTGGACGCCGGGCTGTCCGCCGAGCTGTGCTCGGTCTTCGGGCTGAGATACGCCTTCGTCTTCAACGTGCCGGACGACGACGTGCCCGCGCTCCGGAAACGCCTCGGTGAGGCGGCCGGTCAGGCGCTGATGGACATCATCACGCCGGATGACGTGCTGGGCATGGCCTGGGCGCGGTCACTGAGCGGCCTGACCGCGGCGCTCACCCGGTTCCCGCCATGCCCGATCGTCCAGCTCACCGGGGCCGTCCCGCAGCCTGACGGCAGTGACCTGCTGGACCTGGTCCGCGGCGTGGCCCGGGTCGGCGGCGGCCGCGCGCACGTCTTCTACGCGCCCATGATCGTCGCGGACCCCGGGACGGCGGCCGTGATCCGGCGCCAGCCCGACGTCGCGGACGCCTTCGCGCTGGTGCCGTCCGTGACGATCGCGATGCTCAGCATCGGCGCCTGGGCCCCCGGCCTGTCGACGATTTACGACTCGATAACGCCTGCTGAACGCGACGCCATGGCCGAGCTCGGCGTTCATACCGACATGGGTGGCGCGTTTTTTGACCAGGGCGGAAGCCCGCTGGAAACGCCGCTCGACACTAGGATGATCATCACGCCAGGACCGGTGCTTTCGTCGATCCCGACCGTGCTCGCCGTGGCGTACGGTGCCGCCAAGAGCTCATCGGTGCTGGCCGCTGTCCGGGGGAAGATCGTCAATGGCCTGGTCACCCACACAAGCCTCGCCCGTGCTCTCCTCGAGGAGGCCCGGGATGCCGGCGGCTGACCTGAGCGTCCCGCCGGCCACGGACGGCCCGCTGCCCGGCGGGCGTTAGCGCGGACTCCGGGTGCCCCGGCGCTTACCGAGCCGCATCCCGCCGAGGATCAGGTTCACCAGGAACAGCACGATCCCGATGATCAGCAGCCAGAACAGGCCCTTGAGCACGACGCCCAGGATGCCGAGGGCGATTGCGATGATGATCACAAAAAGAAACAGCACCATGTCTCTATCCTTCCCCGCTACGTCTCTACCCTTCCCCGCTACGCCCCGCCATCACGTTCCCGCTGGCCGGCGATTCTGCGGACCCGCGGGCCCTGCGCCTCCGGTGGGGCCCTGCGCCTCCGGTCGGGACCTGCGCCTCCGGTGGGGACCTGCGCCTCCGGTGGGGACCTGCGCCTCCGGTGGGGACCTGCGCCTCCGGTGGGGACCTGCGCCTCCGGTGGGGCCTCTCGGTCCTCTGGGCCCTGCGGGCCCGCTTACCGGCGGGCCAGCAGGCGCTCCGTCTCGCTCGCATCATATGGCAGCTCATAGTGCCTGAAGATGGCGGGCTCGTCGGGAGCCATCAGCTCCCCGTCGGTGTCGATCGAGGGCGCGTCGCGGACCAGTTTCCTGGCGAAGGGCACCTTGAGGTAATTGGGGCCGACCCTCGCGCCGGCCAGCGGCACGAACACCAGCCGTGACCGGGACAGCATTCCGACCTTCACGGTCGCGAACAAGTACTCGTCTGTCCGGGTATCGACGTAGAGGGCCTCGAGGTCGCCGATCTTTGACCCTGAGTCATCGACGACGTTGTGGCCACGCCACTCCCGAATATCATCGGCCTCAAACACCGGTGGGCGCCTCCGTCCAGTCCGCAATCGTGGCGGGCTAGCCCGGGGAGGCCAGCTCACGTGACATTATGCTCGTTGTCCCGGTGATGCAGGTCAGCGGCATGGCTGCGGCCGGCTCCTCCCGTGACGGCGGCGCACCCCCGCCGCCGCCGCGGCCGCCCCCGTCCCCTGGACGCCATCCGCAAAGCCTAATGAACGTCCTGATTCCCGGCCAGCCGCCCCTTACCGGGCAAACACGACTAAAGAACGTTATCAGGATAGAGGGTTATCAGAAACTCTCCAGTCGGATCTTTTACGGATCTCCATTTAATTGTTATTAAAGTTCTAATTTCGGCCCGGCGCGCCGAAAAGACAACGACTCCCCGCATCGGTAGAAAGGAGGTGCTAACCAAAACCCTCAGCCGATGGAGGAGCCGTTGCGTTACCATCGTACCTTCGGACTGAACGCCGAACAACTCGATGAGCTTGAGGAGCGTATCGAAGACATCCTGCCCGAGCCCTGGGATAAGGGAATCGGACGGCCGAAGAGCCTCTCGCTGCGGGAAGCGATCATGGTCACGCTGCTCTACAAGCGGCAGAATATGATCGAAGAAGTCATTGCCGATCTTTTCGGAGTCTCCCAGGGTACCGTCTCGGACATCATCACAGAATTCACCCCGCTGATCGCTCAGGCTACTGGAGAATTCCGGCCTGACGCGGAGGAGGCGAAGCAGATGACCAGGGGCCGGCTGGCGCTGGTAGACGGGACGTTGTGGCCGTGCTGGTCGTGGGAGAACGCCCCCGAGCTGTGGGCCGGGAAATACAAGACCACCGGCCACGGCAGCCTCATTATCAGCGACGAATCGGGAAATATAATCTTCGTCTCGGACCCGGCTCCCGGATGCGACCATGACATGAAGAAACTGGAAGGCGAGGTGAAGGAGATTCTCGACCTTGCTGGATCCGTTATCGCAGACAAAGGATTTCAAGGATCCGGTTACGTCACGCCTGCAAAGAAGCCAAAGGGTCGTGAACTCTACATGCGTGAGCATGAGTACAATAACCAGGTCAGTTCCATACGCGCTCCCGTCGAACGTGCGGTTGCGCACCTGAAAACCTGGAAGATCCTTTTCGCCGATTATCGGCGGCCGCTCAACACGTTTCTTGATTCTTTCCGCGCAGCCATCGGTCTCTATTTCTTCGAATTGAGTTTTCAATAATCCTCATAGTTTATATAAATATCAGTTATAAATGGCCATATAGTATGGTAAACAATCAGCCCATGCACGCGTGGTGATGGGTAGCGGGGGCTGCGATTGCCCGGTTACGGGGAGAATGCTTGGCGCGGGCGGTCGCCAGGGCCTGCCGAGCATGAGGTCGTGCAGGACGTCCATGGCGTGCTTGCCGTGCTTGCGTGCGGTGTCGATGTAACTGCGGATGTCGAGCCGGTCCTGGGTGACGTCGTTGCTGGTCAGGCGGCCGGAGATCTTCTGCTGGGTTTTCAGCGGGCGGACGCCGCGCTCACTGATGTTGTTCGTGGGCCACACGCTGGTGTCCTCGGTGAACAGCAGCACGTCGCTGCGGCGGTCGCGGCAAAATTCGAGCAGCTCGCGGCCTGGCTTCTGCTTCGTGCTGTTCTTCGGGCCGGGGACGCGGGGCACGCTGGCCAGGCCCGCGAGGACGGCGTGCCGGAACTCGTGCTCCAGCGGTTTCCGCGCATCGGCGGGGATGGCGTCCAGGCCCTGCTCGCGGGTGGCGTGCCAGGCACAGATCAGGCCGCGCAGCGCCCGCTGCGCCTGCACCGGCCAGACCGCGCCCGGGTAGCTCTCGGCACAGTCCTCGTAGTCCCTGAGCAGGTGAGACAGGCACGCCTGGTTCCCGGCGATGTGCTCCCACCGGGGGTGGAAGTAGTTCTGGTACCGGTCGGAGACCACGATCCCGGCGAATTCCGGCAGGATCCCGGCGTCCTGCATCGAGTCCAGGCTCCGGGCACCCAGCCAGAACGCGGAGTACCGCTCGGTGAAGGCGCCGTGGACGTATTTCTTCTCCCCGGCCTGCCCAGACCGCAGCGTCGTCTCGTCGAACCCCGCCACGCCCGCGGCGGTGATCAGGGCGCGGATCAGCGCCACCACCTCCGCGGCCAGGGACGCCGCCTTCGCCAGGCACGAGTGGATGAACCCCTCTGACACGGCGGCGCCGGCCACGTCGGCGATCAGCTGCCGGCACCGCTCCACCGGAACGTGCTGAAAAACCACCAGGTACACGGCCAGCGCCCGGAGCCTGGGGCCGATCGACAGCGCGGAATCCGGCACGCCCGCCGGGCGCGGCGCGACGTGCGCCTTCCCGCAGGCGCACCTCCCGCCGTGCAGGTCGTGCTGCACCCGCTCCGCCGCCGCGGCCGGGATCTCCTCCTGCTGAAACGAGCGGGTAACCCCCAGGTCAGCGGCCTCCGAAAGATCAAGGCCGCAGGAGCAGGCACCCTCCGGATAGTGGTCCTCGGTCCGGTCCGGGACCTCCCAGCTCATGGACGCCCCCGGGCTGCCCGGCTGCTTCCCCCGCTTCCGCTTCTTCGCCTCCGCCCGCTCCGCGGCCCGCCGCTGCTTCCGGGGCGGCTTCTTCCCGGGCAGGTCATCCGAGCTCGGCGGCATCGAGGAGTTCCCGCTGTTCCGCGACCCCGACCGCTCCGCCGCGGCCAGCTGCTCCCGCAGGTCAGCGACCACCGCCTCCAGCACCGAAATCCGCTCCGCCTGCTCCCGGATCAGCGCATCACGCGGATCCTCGGGCGGCACATCGGTCACAGCCCCGGATCATCCCCGAAACCACGCTCAGCCACCACGGCAACACCACGCCCGCCGCCAAAACGTAACCGTCGATCACGCACCGCAGCAGCAAGCCCAAGGACCTGAACGTTTACATAGTATGGTGCGCCCGCAGGTAAACGGCAGCTAATTGAAAAAGATGCCATAAGAGTGCCGGGCGTGCTATACAACTTTGGGACCGTTGCTTACCGGGTTATGCAGGGAGGGGACGTTATGGCGGCGAGGCTGATTCGTATGCGGCCCGGTAACTTCGCATTAGCCCTGATCTTTCATCGGGGTTGATGGCTGCCGCTGAGCGGCGTGCGGACCGTGTTCTGGGCTGGGATTTTAGCTTCGGTGTATGACGGTGGCCCGGCTGGCGGGCCGGGTGGCCGGGGTTCCACGGCCCCGGGTTCTCCTTCCTTGCTCGCAGGGATGGGTTAGCACTGGTCAGGGGCCTTGCGGGATCGCCTGGATGCGCTGCCAGGCGGCGGTTATGGCGTCGGCCCAGGGCCAGGTCGCGGCGATTTTCAGGCATCTTCGCCGCCCGCCGTGCACGAGGCGGCCGGCGGCGTGCAGGATCCGGTAGCGGAGCGTTTTCGGCTCGGCTTTCGCCAGGTCGCGGTCCAGGGCCAGCAGCTTCAGCCAGGCCAGCAGGATGCAGGCGATCATGGAGGCGGTCAGCCACGCCTGGTTGACCTTGTAGTCATGCGACGGGAAATGGCCCAGCCCGGTGTCCTTGCCGGTGCGGATCACGTCCTCCACCCGGGCGTGGACCCGGTGCGCCGCGTCGATGTAGGCGCACTGGCCCAGCCAGCCACGCGTGGTGGCGGGCCGGTTCGTTACCCACAGGCAGTACCGCCAGCCGTCCTCTGCCTCGAACAGGGTCAGCTGCGCGCCCGGGTGCGGGCGTTCCCGGCGGGCGAAGATCCGCATCGCCTTGGGCCAGCCCTTGAGCTGGTCCCCGGCCGGCCCTTCGCGCAGCAGCCCGGTCAGCTCGATGACGTGGGCTTCCTCGATCCAGCAGGCCCGGTGCGCGCACCGGAGATTACCGCAGGCATCGTCCGCGCGGCGCTCGCGGACTTTCCCGTGCGCGTCCACGGCGGCTTCCCAGGCGTCCTCGGGGACCTGGGCCAGCGCGGCCTTTTCCCGCTTGCCCAGCTCCCAGCCCACGGAGTAGATCACCTGGTACCCGGGGCGGGCCGCCAGCTTGTCCAGCTCCCTGATCAGGGCGTGGCTGGCGCCGGCCCCGTCGCAGGTGATCATCAGCTTCCGGCGGAACGCCGGCGGCAGCGCGGCGATCGCCTCGCCCAGGATCTGCAGGTGATCAGCGGCGGTATTCGACCCGGCCGAGCCGGGGCGCAGCATCCACGCCAGCGGCTCCCGCACGTTGTCGCATTCGGCGACCAGCGGGTGATGGCCGAATCCCTTGAAATTGGGCTCCGCCAGCTCCTTATCCGAGTGCGCGGGCACCACGGTCGCGTCCAGCCGGATACACGTCACCCCCTCCAGCGTCTTGTCCGCGACCCGCACCGGCGGCAGCGTGCCGGCCTGCGCCCACGCGTGCCGCCGCGCCTTGTTCACCGCGGCGGCGAGCTTGCGCTGCGCGCGGTCGCCGGCGCCGGCGATCTCCTTCAGCGCCCGCCACGCCGTCGGCACCGACGCCACCAGGCCGAACAGCTCCCGCTGATCGCCCATCACCCGGAAATCACTGATCACCCGGGCGCCGTCCGCGATCGCGCACGCCAGATCGCTGACGACCCGGCCCCGGTCATGCCCCCACAGCGGCGACGGCAGCGCCCGCGACAGCCCCGCCGTCAGCCCCGTCCGGTCCGCCAGCTGCCGCAGCAGAACCAGGCCCGCATGCGACACGATCCCCGTACCGCCGCCAGTGACTTCCAGACCCCGCGACCACCCTGTACCGTTCACGTAGAAAGTGCTCCTCGAACCCGGCGCGATAAGGACCCAAACACCCCTAATCGTCCCAGTTCAGGAGCACTTTTCCATTCAGGCGCGCCAGTCAGCCCACACGGCTCGGTGAAAAGACAGGGTTAGCGGAAGAATCGGCTCCGGCCGAAGCCGCTTCCCCGTCAGGCCGGGAGACGCAAAGCGCGGAAGTGGTCCGCCTGCCGCATTACGCGCGGCACGCCAGGACGGCCGGGCTGGAGCCGGCTGCGCCGTCTCTCCCGATCCGCTCGGCCGAGCGCCGGCGCTGGTCCGCGGAGCTCGTCGGGCCGGCCATGGCCGGGCTCGTGCTGCACGGCGTCGGCGGGATCGGCAAATCGACGCTCGCCGCCCAGATCGCCGAGCGGGTGAGCCGGCTCGAACCGGACTACGTGACCACGATCCTCAACGGCGAGGTGACCGCCGATGCGTTTCTCGCCGGGGTCGCCGCCGCCCTGTGCCGGCACCCCAAGGCGGCGGCCCGGGGCGGCAGCACGGCGGAAGCGGTGGCGGCGGCAAACCGGACCGAGCTGTCCTGGGCCCAGCGCCTCGGGCTGCTCCGCCGGCACGTCCTCGATCAGGTGCCGCTGCTCCTCGTGCTCGACAACTTCGACGACAATCTGTCGCTGACGGCTGGCACGTGCACCATCCGTGACCCGTCCCTCATCGAGTTCCTGACCAGCTGGGCCGACCCGCCGCACCGGGGCAGGCTGCTGATCACCTGCCGTCACCGGTTCGCCGTCCCCGAGGCGGCCGCGTCCCGGCTGGGGTTCCGTCACCTCGGGCCGCTGTCCCGCTCCGGCGCGATCGAGCTGGCGATGTCCCTGCCCGCCCTGGGGCTGCTCGGCGAACAGGAACTCGACCGCACCTGGCGGCTGCTGGGCGGTCACCCCCGGGCCATGGAATACCTGGACGCGCTGCTCCTGACCGGCGACGTCCGCTTTCCGGCTGCGGCCGGCCGCCTTGCCGCGGCCATCGAGGAGCGGACTGGTCACCCGGCGACCCGCCAGGGGCCCGTCGCGCCGACCGAACTGCCGCTGCCCGCGGCGGAGACGGCCGCCCTGGCCGTCTCCGGCCTGCTGCTGGGCGACCTGTTCGACCGGCTCAGCACCGAAGCGCAGGGCCTGCTGATCCGCGCGTCGGTCTACCGCGCGCCGATCGGCCGCGACGTCCTGCTGCTCCCCGTCGGCCGGTACAGTCCGGCCGAGCTGGCCGGCCTGCTCGACGAATGCCGGGCCAGCGGCCTGCTCGTGGCCGACCCCCAGCCAGCCCAGCCGGCACAGCCGACACCACGGGCGACCCGCCGTCGGTGTTCGTGCACCGGTGGACCGCGTTCGAGCTGCACCGCCGTCTCGCCGAACGGCAGTGGGGCGGCGAGGTCACCGACGCCCACCAGCGAGCCGCCGAATACTGGCGGTGGTGCAGTACCGCCTGGCCGCATGATCACCGCGCCCAGCGCGAGGCCAGTTACCACCTGCTCCAGGTCAGCGAGCTGACCCGGCAGACTCCGGCCGACGGCAGGCACCGGGGCCGGCCCCGGCGGCGGCTGCGCCCGTTCGTGCTGGCCGGCGTGGCCGTGGCCGTGGCCGTCTTCCTGGCCGCCGAGGCAAGCGATGCCCCGTCCGGGGGGCACCAGGCGTCCCGCTTCACGCCCGCCGCCGCGGGGACACCGGTCAGCCCGGCCGACGCGGTCCGCCATCAGGCGGCGGCCTGGGTCGCCAGCCAGGTGAGCGGCAACGCGATCGTCGCCTGCGATCCGGCCATGTGCTCCGCGTTGCTGGGCCAGGGCGTCACGGCCGGGAACCTGCTGGTGCTGCGGTCCGCGGCGTCCGATCCGCTCGGCTCGGACGTGGTGATGGCGACGGCCGCGGTGCGCAGCCAGTTCGGCGCCCGGCTGGCCACCGTGTACGCACCGGAGGTCATCGCCAGCTTCGGCTCCGGTGAGCTGCGGATCGACGTCCGCGCGGTCGCGCCCGACGGGGCGGCCGCGTTCGGGAGCGCACTGGCCGCGGACCTGGCTGCCCGCCGGGCCGCCGGGAGCCAGCTACTGAGCAACTCCCGGATCGGGGTGTCACCCGGTGCCCGGGCCGCGCTCCTCGCCGGGCAGGTCGACTCCCGGCTGCTGATCACGCTGGCGGCCATGGCCGCCGCCGGGCCGCTGCGGATCGAATCGTTCGCCGGCTCCGGGCCCCGGGCCGGCCCGGATGCCCCGCTGCGGACGGCCGGGCTGGCGGCGCCCGGTCACCCCGCCGCGGCCGCCGCGAGCCTGCGGAACATGCTCGCGTTCGTGCGGGCGCAGCGCCCGCCGTACCTGGCCGCGCGCGCGGGCATCGTCCGGGACGCGGACGGTTCGCCCGTGCTGAGCGTCGAGTTCGCCGCGCCCAGCCCGGTCGGCCTGCTCCAGACGCAGGCGACCCCTTAACGGACTGACATCCGACCGTACGCGGGCGCCCCCTCCGGCAGGTCAGGTTCGCGGGCCACAGCGCGCCGGAGCTGGTTCGAGCGGCTCCCGGGGAAGACTAGGCCCGCGTCGGCGATGCGGGGTCGTGGCCGGCCAGCAGGGCCCGCGCCCGGCCGATGCGGCCGTTCAGGTCGGCCAGGAAGGTATCCAGCGCGGCCCGTTTCGCCTCCACGGTGGCGCGGAGGTCTTCCTGCAGGGCGAGGCACTCACGGGTCAGCTGCCGGCGCTCGTCCGCACTGGTGCGCTCGTCGTGGTAGGTCAGCCGGATCTGCGCGATCCGGTCCTCGTTGCGCAGCACCAGCGCGACTTCGTCCAGGTCGAGGCCCAGCAAAGTCTTCAGCTCCACGATCCGTTCCACCCGGGCGAGATCGCTCTCCGAATAGCGCCGCAGGCCGCCGGGCGTGGTGCTGGCCGGGACGATCAGGCCAATCTGCTGGTAGTAGCGCAGCGCCCGTTCGGACACGCCGAGGCGCCGGGCCGCCGCGCCGATCCCGAGCAGCGGCCCGCTGACCTGGTCGCCGGTGTACTCCGCCGTGCGGGCCTGGGGCGTCGTCGTCACGGGTCACGCCCCGCCGAGCGGTGAGCCGGACTCGTCCGTCCTGGTTATCGCCGGCCTAGCCGGTGTGCCTGAGGGGCCGGCGTGCCCGGCGTGCCCAGTGTGCCTGACGGGGCCGGCATGCCCGACGTGGCCGAAGGGCCCGACGGGGCCCGCGTACCGCTGGCTGTCCGCCCGTCACCGGCGGTGCGCCCGTCACCGGCGGTGCGCCCGTCACCGGCGGTGCGCCCGTCACCGGCGGTGCGCCCGTCACCGGCGGTGCGCCCGTCACCGGCGGTGCGCCCATTGGGCCCCGGGTGCCCGTTGGTCACCATGGCGCTCTGCCCGATCGTTTCGGCGGCGTCCTGGCCGTCGGTGGCGAGGGGCTCCAGTCCCATCAGGCCGCCCGCCTCGGCCGCGCCCTCGGCCAGTTCTTCGGCCAGGGGCTCCGGAGTGTGCATGTAACGCTGGCCGCGGACGGCGGAGGCGATGATGGCGATCGCCGTGGCGATGGCGGCGAAGGTGAAGGCCAGGTGCAGGCCGCTCGCGAACGGCTGCTCGATCAGCTTGGGGAAGAACGACCGGCCGGTGATGTAGGCGGCCTGGCCGGGCGGCAGGTGCTGGAGCGCGCCGGTCGGCGCGAGCAGCTCCTGGATCGGGTTGTACCCCAGGAACGCCGAGAACAGGCTGCCGATCGGCGGCTCACTGGCGACCGTGTGCGCGGCGGCTGGGTTGACGCCCGCCGCGACCAGCCCGCTGTACAGATGCTTGGGCAGGTGACTGGCCAGGCCGACAGTCACGATGGTGAAGAACAGGCCCATCGACAGCACGGTGGCCGAGTTCTGGAAGGTGTTGAGCATGCCCGCGCCCGCGCCGCGCTGGTCCGGCGGCAGGCTGTTCATGACCGACGCCTGGTTGGGCGAGAAGAACAGCCCCATGCCGACCGCGAACAGCAGGATGAGCAGACCGAACCAGATGTAGCTGAAGTTGATCGGCAGCAGTTCCAGCAGCAGGAAGGCCGCGCCGGAGACGATCAGCCCGGCCGTCGCGAGCAGCCGGGCCCCGTAGCGGTCGGACAGCCAGCCCGCCAGCGGGCCTACGAGGAGGAACCCGATGGTCAGCGGCACCATCGCGATGCCGGCCCAGAGCGGGGTCTCGCTGAAGCTGTAGCCGTGCTGCGGTAGCCAGATGCCCTGCAGCCAGATGATCAGCATGAACTGCAGGCCGCCGCGCCCGAGGGCGCCAAGCAGGCCGGCGATGTTGCCGGCGGTGAAGGCCCGGATCCGGAACAGGCCCAGCCGGAACATCGGCTGCGGCACCTTGGTCTCCACCCAGGCGAACAGGGCCAGGACCGCGATCCCGCCGATGACCGCGGTCAGCACCCACGGGCTGGTCCAGCCGGTGGGGTGGCCGCCGTAGGGCAGCAGCGAGTACACGATCCCGGTCAGCAGCGACACCAGCCCGATCGCGAACAGGACGTTGCCCAGCCAGTCGATCCTGGCCGGGATGCGGATGCCGTTGTCACGCAGCATGAGGTAGGCCCAGACCGTGCCGAACAAGCCGAACGGGACCGACACCAGGAACACCAGTCGCCACTCGATGGGGGCGAGCACGCCGCCCAGCAGCAGCCCGAGGAACGAGCCGGACACGGCGGCGATGCCGTTGATCCCCATCGCCTTGCCGCGCTCGTCCCCCGGGAAGGCGTCGGTCAGGATCGCGGTCGAGTTGGCGAACAGGAACGCGCCGCCGACGCCCTGGAAGACGCGCATGATGATGATCCAGAGCGCGCCGGCCGGCCCGGTGAGGAACGTCACGGACAGCATGATCGAGAAGAACGTGAAGACCGCGAAGCCGAGGTTGTACATCTTGACCCGGCCGTAGATGTCGCCGACCCGCCCCAAGCTGACCACCAGCACCGCGGTGACCAGCACGAAGCCCATGAACACCCAGAGGAAATACGAGGTGTTCGACGGCACCAGCGGGTTGAGGTTGATCCCCCGGAACAGCGCCGGCAGCGAGATCAGCAGGATCGACTGATTGATCGTCACCATGAGGATCCCGAGCGTGGTGTTGGACAGGGCGATCCACTTGTAGTGGACGCCCCGCCCGCCCGGTGCCGCAGGTGCGGCCGGCGGATTTGCCACTACAGACATGGAACTCCCCAGATTCACCAGCATTGCGCGGTCCGCAGCTGAATCGTAACGGAACTTGACGTCAACGTCAGATCGGGGGCCGGCGATGCGAGCCGGGTCCCGTACCGAGTCGCGGAAGAACGCTGCAAACAGGACTGAACATCTGACCGAGGGCCAGATCCGTCATCACCAGCAGGACCAGGACGATCACCGCCAGCGAGGTTGCGGTGAACAGCGCGTTGCCCACGCCCCAGCCCGGACGCCGATGATCCCGCTGATGCTGGGCGACGCCCCGGCCAGCGCGCTGGCCCTGGTGCATCCCGGGATACCCGAAATAAAGGCGTTGCTCTCAGGCTTAAGATCAACAGCGGGGTAGAGACGGTCGGCCCAGACCCAGCCGGCCCTGACACCTCAGGAGATGTCACGCAGGGTGATCAATATGTTCGGGTAGAGCGCCGGTCCTTGCGATGCCCGACGGGATGCCTAGACGCCGCGGCCACGGCGGGAGACCGCGCGTGACCGCCCGCGGCCGGGGCTTTACCGGCCGCCCGGCGCTGATCGTGGTGGCCGCGGCCGTGCCGATGGCCGAGGCGGCGGCGGTGAATGCCATCGTGCCGTCGGCTCGCGCCCTGGCTCCCCAGGCGACCGCCCTGGCGCCGCTCGCCGTGTTTCACGACCTGAGATGGCTGTTCGGGCTGGGCGGGACCTGGCCCCGTTTCCTGGCGGCCCTGGTCGTGCTGGTCGTGGCCCGCAGTGTTCTCGACGCGGCCCTGGCCTGGCTGGCCTGGCCCCGCGGCCAGGTCCGGCCGCGGCCCGCGATCCTGCTCGGTTCCGGGGCGATCCTCACGCTCTGCGCCGGGCTGCTGATGTCGCCGCTGGTCACGCTGACGTTCGGGGTGGCCCTGCTGCCCTTCTCCTGGCCATTCCTCGGCGCACTGCCCGTGCTCATCCTGGTCGCCCTGCTGCTCAGTCACGGGGGTACCGCGAGCTGGTGGCGGACTCTGCCACCGGTCCGTTCGGCTGAGTGGCTGGTCGCTGATTTCCTGGCCCTTTCCGTGGCGGCGGTGGTGGTCAGCCGGCTCGCCGCCGGGTGGGCGGTGCCGGTGGCCGGGCTGGCCGGGATCATCAACGCGCGTGCCTGGTATGGCGTGGCCACGTCTTTGACGGTGCCGCGCACGGCAGGCCGCTTCCGGCCGGAGGCGCAGCGGATCCCGATCGCGCCCGCCGCCGCCGTGCTGGCCGTCGCGCTGGTCATCGGCGTAGCCCGGGCCGGATTCGTGCTCGCGGCGGGCCCCCACGCTCAGATCATCCAGGCGGCCTCGGCGGTGCCCCGGGCCCATGCGGCCCGGCCGGACGCGGCGCCGCCGGCCGCGGCGGGCCCCGGGAAGGGCCCGGCCGTACTGGAGATCCGGGGGTTCGGGTCCCGCTGCTGTTCAACCACATCCACCCTACGGGCCATCGCGGGAAACGCGGTCGCCCAGCAGTTCTCCTACCGGGGGCTGGACGCTCAGGGCCGGCCGTTGCCGCAGGGGCCTGCCGCCAGCGACGTGCCGCTGCCGGTTCTGGGTGACCGCATCGCCGCCCAGGTGCAGCGACTGCACCGGCAGACCGGGCAGCCGGTCGACCTCGTGGGGGAGAGCGAGGGCACGCTCGGCATCTACGCGATGCTGGCCCGGCACCCCGACGCGCCGGCCGGGTCCATCGTGCTGCTCAGCCCGATCGTCGCACCGGGCCAGGTCAGTTACCCCACCGACGACCGGGACGGCCGCGGGGCCGTGCCCGGTTACGCGCTGCAGGCCGTCGTCTGGTTCATCGGCGGCCTGTCGCCCTTCGGCACATCCGGGGCGGAACAGCTGATCGACTCGGTTGACCGCGACGGCGCCCAGTACGCGCAGGAGGCCGTACGCGAGACCCGCCAGCACCCGCTGCGCTGGATGGCCGTCGTCCCGCTGGCGGACAGCCTCACCCTGCCTGCCTGCCAGTTGCCCCCGCACACGGTCGTGGTCCCCGCGCTGCACGGCGGACTGCTCGGCAACAAGGGCGTTCAGCAGGCGGTGCGTAGCTTCCTCAGCGGCGGCGCCGTCCGCGGCCAGCCGCCCATCCAGGACGCGGCCGAGATCGTCGCCCAGGCGGCCGCGGCGTGGCGGATGCCGGAACTCGCCGCTCCGTCACCGGCCTGCCCCGCCCGCCTGCCCTGAACCGGGCAGCCTCAATCCTGAACCGGCGAGCCCCTGAACCGGCGAGCCCTAGTTCGCGTGGATGACCGCCAGCGGGCAGGGGGCGTGCCAGAGCAGCGCCTGGGTCACCGAGCCGAGGGTCATGCCCTCCATGCCCCCGCGGCCGCGGCAGCCCACCACGAGCAGTTGCGCGTCCTGGGCCGCGGCGAGCAGGGCGGCCCGCGGCGACTCGATCGTGACCTGCCGGTGGACTACGACGCCGGGATGGTCCTTCTCCCACAGGATGATCGACTGCTCGACGTCTTCCTCGATTCGAGCGGCCATGGCCAGGCCTCCCGGCGCGTCCGACAGCGCGCAGACCACCGTCAGCGGAACGCCCCGCAGTGCGGCCTCCGCCCCGCCGAACGCCAGCGCGGTCCGGGTAGCCTCCGATCCGTCCGCCCCGACCACGATGTGACCGGGAAGGTACTCGCCGACCGGGCGCCAGTGCCCGCGGACCACCACGACCGGCACGGCCGCGAACGCGGCAACCTGCAGGCTGACCGAGCCGAGCATCAGCCCGGACAGGCCGCCCAGGCCGCGCGATCCCACGACCACCATGTCGGCGGCGTGGCTGTGCTCGCACAGCATGCAGGCGGCCGGTCCTTCCGTCAGCAACTGACGTACGTCCGGCGCGAAGACGCTCCGCGTCCCGGTCGCGAGAATACGTTCGGCACTTTCCCGGGCCAGATCCTCCGGCTCCCCGGCCAGGGGCGGGCCCGCGGATCCCGGTACCCAGGTGTGGCACACGGTAAGGACCACACCGCGTTCCCTGGCCTCCCGCGCGGCCCAGCTCAGAGCCTGGTGGCTGCTCGATGACCCGTCATACCCGACGAGGATCCCATAATCGGTGCTAGCCATGGCAACCTCCCACGTCCTCTGCCAAGAACGATCGCTCATCTGAGCGGCCGAAGGCAGGGCCGCCGGTCCGTCATGGAGGGGACGTTCGGCCTGCCGGCGTGTTCCGGGACCTTTGGCCATAGACGAACGTGCCCGGGTCCCTACTGCGGCGGTTCCCGCGACGGCAGCCTGGCCGTAGGGCGGCCCGAGTGGGCCGCCGCCGGTGACGTCACTGGCGGCGGCGCGAGCTGGCGGGGCGGACCATGCCGGATAAGGAGGCAGAGCGATGGTGACCAGGCCGATTGTGGTGGGCGCCGATGGCTCGGAAGAGTCTCTGCGTGCCGTTGAATGGGCCGCGATCGAGGCCGCGCGCCGGATGGTCCCGCTGCGGATTGTCTCGGTGACGGAGGCACCCGTCCGGGCCGCTGCCCCATGCGCGTTCCCGGCTAACCCTTCGCCCGCCCTCGAGCCTGGCCAACCGCGCTGGCAGAAGCCGTGTCCGGCCGGCGTCTACGGGGGCGGCGCCGGCCGGACTAGGGGAGGGAGAGGTCTTGCCTGACAGGACTGGGAGGACCGGGTGACCGGCATCCGTTTTCCCTGAAATCGACACCTTCACTGTCGCCCCGCCAGCTCCGGGGCCATCACGGCGCAACGTCCCCGGCTCGCGGGATCAATGGTGATACCTGAAAGGACCCTGGTCAGGTCCGATGGCCGGTCCATCGCGGCTCGATGGCGCGCCATTCCGCGTCCCAGTCGCTGAACCGCCTGCGGTTGAGGCCGCGGACGGCGAGCGCCTCCGCGCCGAGCAGCAGGAGCAGCATCAGGATGCCCGTGACCATGACGGCCACGGCGACCTCGGCCATGACGTCCTTCTGGCCCGCGGGCGGATCGGTGATCGTGCCGGTGGCGTTGATCCAGATGCGTGCCGTCGTGCCCTTGGGTGCGCCGGCCAGGACCAGGACCTGCCCGGAATGGGCCGTTCCGTTGGGTGCCGTCCACCGGGCCGTGGCCCATGCGGTCTGGACCGAGGCGTACGGGTCCACCGTCCCTGTCGCCGACGCGTCCTGCGTGAGAACGGCCGTGACCTGGTGGTCCGTGGACCGCTGCGCGTAGGCCTGCCGCAGGAACACGTGGTCGGCGGTGCGGCCGGCCACGAACGCCCCGGCCGGGACCGCAACGAGCAGCAGGACCAGCGCCGCCAGCCGAACGCCCGTCTCGACCCGGTCCACCGTGCGGCGCAGCGGGTTACGGTCCAGTCCCAGCCAGCGGGCGCAGCGTCCCAGTCCCAGCCAGCGGGCGCAGCGTCCCAGTCCCAGCCAGCGGGCGCAGCGCGCCCGGAAGGTTCCCACCGAGGGGGTGTCAGCTTTGCTCATCGTGGTCACCTCCAGCGGCGAGAGCGGCGAAGCAGGGGACGCGGGACGGCCGGCCAGAAGCGGGTGTGCCGCGCGGCAACCACCACGCGCTGCCCCCACAGTGCCGCGTGCGAGCCGCTCCGGCGCAGGGCCGTACCGGCCCTGTCCGCCGGGACCTTGGTCTGCTTGTGGCCGGGCCAGCCGGGGCTTTGGTCCGTCGCGGCCGTGACCTGTAGCACTGACCGGCTCAGATGCCATTGGCCCAGGCTGGAGGCGCAAGAAGAGTCCGAGGAGGAAGCATGAAAGCGGCAGTGGTTCATCAGTTCGGGCGGCCGCTCGTCATCGAGGACCGGCCCACTGGTGGCCCTGGCGGCGGAGGGGACGCCCACCGTCCCGGTGTGCGATACCGTGCTGAACGGCACATCGGTCATCGGCTCGATCGTGGGGACCCGCGCCGGCCCGTCCGAGGTGTTCGCGCTGCACGGGGCGCGCCGGACGCGTGTCATTTAGCAGGACCGGCACCTGAGCGAGGTCACCGAGGCCATCGATGAGGCCCCGCAGGGCCGCGCCCCGGCCGTCTGGCGCTGCGCCCGTAAAAACCCGTCAAGCCCGTAAAGGAGCCCCGCAACATGCCTGACCGTAACGGCGGGAACGTGGATGAGCTCAGCGAGGACGAATGCCGCACGCTCATCTCGCCCGGCGGCGTAGGCCGGATCGCGTACTCGGGCCGTTTCGGCCTTACCGTGTTCCCGGTCAATTACGAGGTATTCGAGGGCACGATCGTTTTCCGGACCGCGCCGGACAGCCCGCTGGGCGAGGACCTGCGGACCGGGATCGCGCACGCCGAATACAAGGTCGCCTTTGAGATCGACGAGATCGATAAGTCCGAACGGACCGGATGGAGCGTTCTCCTTCAGGGGGCCGCTCATCACGTCGACTCCGGTCCCGAGCGCGGGTCGGTCCGTGAGTCCGGCGTCGAGCCCTGGGCCAGCGGAAAGAAGGAGCACTATATCCGCATCGTCCCCAGCCGGATCACCGGCCGGAGGATCCGCCAGACCGGCTGACCGCGTGGCCGACCGCCGGGGCGGCGTCAGGAGCCTGTGCAATGGGGCGCAGGCTCCTATGTGTGTTCAGCCCAGCCCGAGGCCGGGTGCTGGCCGATGGCCCGCAGTCCGTCGCGCACCGAGGGGTGCGCATGACAGCTCCTGATCGCGTTTCGTCAGCCGATGCGGGCGGTGACCCCCTGATCGCGGAGCATGTTCTCCGCGATCGGCCCGGACCGGCGGGTCCGCCGCACGCGCATGAACTCGCGCTCAACCAGGTCCTTGTTCAGGTCGAGGAACGACAATGGCTCCAGTGCGCCCGCCGCGGCGGCGGTGAGCATGGTGCGCAGCGACGCCCGGGTGATGGGCCGTCCGCCCAGTCCGGCGATGACGGTCGACATGACCGGCTCCGGACCCCGCGCCGTGGCGTGGCCGCCACCGGCCAGCGCCATCCGGACATCGGCGGACACGATGCCGCCCATCCCGGTCGCGAGCGCCCGCTCCAGGATCAATCTGCCTGAGCATGCCCTCATCCCTCCTGTTCCGTCTCCCGTCGTCATCCGCGTGTCCATCATCTCATTGCGGGGGACCCGGGCCTTGACAGGGACGAAAGACCTAGGCTCGCGTGCCCTACGCCCGTGGGCCGCCGGCCCCCGGCTGAGGGACGGTATGGGGGGCAGAACCAGGAGGCTGCTGGGAGAGGAGATGCCGGCATGACAAACGAAGAAGGCGTTTCCCGGGTCACGGTGACGGCGCTGGCCACGCACCACTTCCTGCACGGCATGCCGCGGGAGCTGATCGCCGAGCTGGTGCCGGCCGCGAGCCTGGTGTCCATACCGTCGGGCCGCCGGATCTTCGAAGACGGCGGGATCGCCCAGGGCTTCTGGCTCATCCGCTCCGGCTCGGTGGCCCTGGACCTGCACGTACCGGGCGAGGGGCAGATCACCATCGAGACCCTGGGGATGGGTGAGGTGCTCGGCTGGTCGTGGCAGCTGCCGCGGTACCGGTGGGCCCTCGGCGCGGTGGCGATCCAGCCCACCGAGGCCTTCCAGTTCGACGGGCCGTCGGTACGCGCGCTCTGCGACGCCGATCCACGGCTCGGCTACGAGCTCACCCGCCGTTTCCTCAACGTCGCGTCCAGACGGCTGAAGGCCACCCGGAATCGCCTGCTCGACCGGTACGTTCCCGCCCGCCCGTGGCCATGACAGGAGGAAGCCATGAGGGCACTTGCCTACCACGGACCGGGCCGTAAGGCCTGGGAAGAGGTACGGGACCCGGAGATCACCCACGATCTCGACGCGGTAGTGCGCGTCGATACGGTCACCATCTGCGGGACCGACCTGCACATTCTCGAGGGTGACGCGCCGGAGGTGACCAACGGGCGGATCCTCGGTCACGAGGCGGTCGGGACCGTGGTGGAAACCGGCCGCGGCGTCGGGACGATCCACGCCGGGGACCGGGTGCTGGTCTCGTGTATCACGTCGTGCGGCCGGTGCCGGTTCTGCCGGGAAGGCCGCTACGGGCAGTGCCTGGGCGGGGCGGCGTGCACGGCAAGCCCGCCACGCTGCACCTGGAAGAGCAGTGGATCCGGGACATCACGATCACCACGGGGCTGGTCGACGCGAACTCCACGCCCACGCTGATCCGCCTGCTGGCCGGTCATCAGATCGAGGCGGGCCGGTTCATCACGCACCGCTTCGGCCTGGACGAGTTCGCCCAGGCCTACGACGTGTTCGGCCGCGCGGCGGAGACCGGCGCGCTCAAGGTTGTACTGAGCCGTCGCTAACGACACGAAGAAAAGGAGCAGGACAGGTCATGGCAAGCATGCCGATCGTGGTAGGCGCGGACGGCTCGGAACAGTCATCGCGCGCCGTGGAATGGGCGGCACGTGAGGCCGTACGGCGTAAAGCCCCGCTGCGTATCGTGTCGGTGTCGGTGATGCCGTCCCGGATGCGCCCGTACAACGCGACGCCGGCCACCGTCGCCGACATCCTGCACAAGATCTCCGCCCGGACCCTCGCGGCGGCCCTCACCCGTGCCCAGGAAATCGCGCCGGGCCTGCTCGTCGACGCCGGCCTGGTGACCGGGGCGCCCGCGCAGGCGCTCACCGCCTGCGCCTCCGGGGCGTCGATGCTGGTCGTCGGGGCCCGCGGGGCGGGCGGCTTCAGCGCGATGGTGCTCGGCTCGGTGAGCCGGTACGTCGCCATGCACGCACCCTGCCCGGTCGTGGTCGCCCACGAGGACAGCTTGGCCGTGCACCGTGAGGTCGTGGTCGGAGTCGGTGACCCGGCCGAAGCCGCCGACAGCCTCGGGTTCGCGTTCGAGGAGGCGTCGATGCGCGGCGCCCTGCTGATGGCCGTGCACGCCCTGGCCCGGTACCCCGTGTCCTCGTCGTCGGACGACGAGGACCTGAAGCTGGCCGGGTGGCTGCACGCCGCGCCGGGGCTGGATGAAGCCGGCGCCCTGGGTGAACCGCCCGGCGGACCGGCCGCCGCGGCCGACCTGGCCCAGGTCCTGGCCGGATGGCAGGACAAGTACCCGGAGGTCCGGGTCAGCCAGGACATCGTCCGCGGTCATGCCGGCCGCGTGCTGGCCAGCTACTCCGCGCGCGCCGATCTCGTGGTCATCGGCCGGCACGCTGAACGTGAGGGTCTCGCCGGAGTCGGCTCGATTCAGCACCCGGTGCTGAACCACGCGCACGGTCCCATCGCCATCGTCCCGTCCGCCTACTGAGGCGGGGCGCAAGACACCGCAGGCCCCTACCGGGGGCCTGCGGTCAATGGTCTCCAGGACCGGTTCGGCGGGGTGTCCGGGCTCGGTTCAGCGGCGTGTCCGGGGCCGGTGCGACCACCGGGGCACTGTTCACGAACTTGACCTTGGTCACCGCGTTCCCGTACGCCGTCGCCCACTTCCCCTGCCGGTCCGGTGAGGCGGCGTTGTAGGTGGCGAGAGCGGCTGCCAGGGCCGGGTCGGTCGGCGCGGTCTTCGCGAGCGGGCCGAGCGCACCCGGACCAGCAGCAAGTGTCCCAGGGAGTTGAGTCACTAGCCATCCGGGACTTTCGTCCCGCCTGTCCCGTTGGGGCAGCGTCTGGTCCCCGAGCTGAAGCGGGGACTTAGGGCCCGGAAGATTCCGGCCGTTCTTCCTGTGACGTCCCCGAGCTGGCCGTGCTGCGCTAGCCGTGAGGGCGTTCCGCCCCGGTGGCCCGTTTCCCGCGGACCTGCGCCGGTCACCCGGCGCGGGGCGGCAACGCTGGCTCCGCAACAGGTGGGTGGTGGGATCAATGGCTCGGCAGATCGACCCGTGGCTCGGCGTACCGCAGACGGCGGTGCTGGAGGAGAACCTGCTGGCAGTGCAGTTGCGCGTGCAGGGGCTGGACGTCAAGCTCGGCGAACTGGAGGCGCAGCTCGGGCGGGTGGCCCAGGCGGCCAGCGAGGCCAAAACGGACGTGAACCAGGTCAGCGGGCAAACCCTGCAGCTCGAGGCGCAGCTGGCCGGGGTCGCCGCCGCCCTCCTCATGCTGGCCGGCCAGCTCTGCGGCTCCGGTACCGCCCGGCCCGCGCCCGCTGGCCCGCAGCCAGCCCAGGCGTCTCAGGAAGCTCAGCAGAATCAGCCGTACCAAGCGCAGGACGTATCCGCTTCCGTGGCCCGCAAGGTCACGCAGCTTCTGGCGGAGCTGCCCGCCTGACGAGGCGCACCCTTGGGGGGCCGGCCCTTTTGCTTGCATCTTCGCCGGTCATCTGCACGGTGAGTACCCCGATGCTTTTATCTCTTGACCTTTCTCTTGACCTTTCTCTTGACCTTTCTCTTGACCTTTCTCTTGACCTTTCTCTTGACCTTGTTCCTGATGTTTCTGCCCCGTAGTACAGTCGCGGTTTTACATTCGGTGATGTTGGTGTTGCGGCGAGGATTCGCCTGCAGTCGCAACGGTAACGCTGAGTGACTGGTTTCGGTCGCGTGGCGGAGTTACAGCCGTGAAATTCGGGGCGGCCGTGCCGGGTTGCCTGATGCGTGACCATAAGCAATAACGACACGGCCGTACAGGCCAGGATAGAGGATGCCTTCGATACCGTGGCGAGGGCAGATGCGCAGGTCAGGACGGTGCTGGGACGGGTTCTGGCGCAGCGCCGCAGCGCGGGGACCGCGCTGGATTACGTGCGGGGGCTGGCGCCGGGGGTGAGGGCGAACTGCTGGGGCCTGGCGGAGGCGGCCGGGCACGAGAACCCGCACCGGATGCAGGCCCTGCTGCGCGGCTACCGGTGGGACTGGACGCGCCTGCGGGCGGAGCTGGCGGGCCTTGCGCGTGCCTGGCTGCCGTGCGACCCGGGCGACCTGATCGGGCCGGGGATCGCGGTCGATGAGACCGCGCAGCTCAAGGACGGGGACGCGACCGCGTGCGTGGCGCCGCAGCACGCCGGATGCACCGGGCACGTGGAGAACTGTGTCACCACGGTGTTCTCCGCGTGGGTGACCACGTCCGGGCAGGCCTGGGCGGATTTCGATGTGTTCATGCCGCAGCGCTGGGAGAAGGACTGGCGGCGGCGCCGGGCCGCCCGGATCCCGGGCAAGCTGGAGCGCAAGACGAAACCGCAGCTGGCCATCGGCCAGCTGGAACGGCTGCTGGATGCGGGCCTGCCCGCGAAGTGGGCGGCGTATGACGAGGTGTACGGCCGCAGCGGCGAGCTGCGCCGGTTCTGCGAGTCCAGGGGCCTGCCGTATGTGGCAGTCATCCCGCGCGACTTCCGCATCACCCTCCCGTCCGGGGCCGTGATCAAGGCCGGGGACGCCGCCGGGGACGCGGTCTTCGAGCGGCGCTCGTGCGGGAATGGCGCCAAAGGCCCCCGGTTCGCGGACTGGGCGCTGCTGGCCACCAGCAGCCCCAGGCACTTCCTGCTGATCCGCCGCCTGCTGTCCCGCCCAGGCGACCTGGCCTTCTACCTGTGCTGGGCGCCGGAGGGCACCCCGGCGACCATGACGTTCTTCATCACCATCGCAGGCCGCAGATGGCCGGCTGAGGAGACGTTCAAGACCGGGAAGGACGTCCTGGGCTGGGACCAGGCCCAGGCCAGGACCTGGGACGCGGTCTGCCCGGCACACCGCCCTGGCCGCCCTCGCGCAGCTCCGCCACGCCGCCATCCGCAACGCGCTCTGCGGCGACATCACCCTCCCGGACGCCCCCGCCCGCGCAAGCCACGACGACGGCCGCGACGGCAAGGACGACGTCAGCGGCCCCGACCTGCGCATCCCGCCCGGCGACGCGCCCGTCCCCGTCCGCAGCCGGCAGCCCTGCCCGCCGCGCATCGGCGCCGTCAAGCTCACCATCGCCGAGACCGCCCGCATCGAACGCCTGGCCAGGCAGTACGCCGCCGGGCTGATCACCCGCGCCCGCCTCGCCTTCCACCTGCGCTGGTCCCGCTGGCGGCGCTGCCACCAGGCCAGAGCCCGCTGGCACCACTACAGCATCCGGCTGCTGGCCGCGGCAGCCACCTGAACTGCGGCGACCGGAAGGAGGTGACTCGATGTAACCGCAAACCCAGGCGGATCACGTCACAATCCGCGACACGGCATCGCCGCACCGTGAAAACACGACTGTACTACCCGGAGGACCGCTGAATCTATTTTCGAAAGCGAATATGGTCATATTATTCTCCGCAGCCTGAAGCTGCGGTTGTATTGGCAGGCATGCTGGCCGGGCGACGCCTGCTCGGCCTGGTCAGCGCCGGGAGCACGCCACTGGTGCGCCCCTACGTACTGCACGGCACGAAAGCAACCTGGCCGCCGTCTACGTCCTGGCCATCCGCGAGAAACGCCGCCGGCTGAGCGACGAGGGCTGGGCGGGCGGCCGCCGAACGGACGCCCCGGTGGGCGCCGGTTACGGGTGGGGGGCGCCGGTGCCGTGGCGATGGGCGCGCAGGACCTCTAGGAGCTGCCGGTATTCCTCGGCGTCGATCTCACCAGCGGCGAACCGCCGGGAGAGGATCTGCCCGGCGTCGCCGTCGCGCCACGGTCCCTCACCCGGCGAGGGCCTGTTCTCCCGCCAGGGCCCGGGACCTGGCCCACCGGGCCTGCCGCGGCGGCCCCAGCCCACGAGGGCGACGATCGCCCAGATGATCAGTCCCCAGAAGATAATGGCGGTAAAGATACCGAGCCCCCAGGCCCACCCGTGGACTCCGGTGCCCCAGTACCACATCATTGCCATCGGCCTCCTTGGCCATGAGCGGGGCCGCCCAGTCGCTGGCGCCGTACGCCGTGACCACCGGGACCGGGCGCCCCGCCACGTCCCGCACCCAGCGAGGACAACACCTCCGCAGGATGATGCCCTCACCAGCAAGAATGCCGCCGCGGGCTGAACACTGGCCGAGCCGGCGCTGCGGACTCGCCGAGCGCTCCCGCCGCCGGCTTGCGTCCCGATGATCATGGGTATACCGGCTGCTCACGTAGAGACACGCGCCCCCAAGCGGTGGGGACCAAAGTCCCGTCCCGGGATTTCAGTGGCGGACGATGCGCCGTCCGCTGATCCGGTGCGGGGCGATCCGGATGTAGGCATCGTGCTCGCCGCCCGGCCACGGCAGCACCGCCGCGCACCGCTGCAAATGGGCCAGTTCGGTGCGCTGCAGGACGCGGTGGGCCTGGCCCTGCACGAGCACGCTCCACGCCTGCTCCAGCGCCTCGTCGATGTGATCGACCTGGAAGGAGACGTCACCGTCGCCGTGCGCGGCGATGACGGAGCCCGAGCCGACCCGGATCACGATCGTGTTCGCGGCGATGGAGTAGTTGACGGGCAGGATCACCGTGCCCGAGGCGGTCGGGAATCCAATCCGGCCGATCCCGCCGGAGGAGATCAGCTGGCGGCATTCGGCCGTCGACAGCCGCTCGGTCGTGACCTGGTGGCTCGGCGGCCGACCGCCACCGGGCGGGGTCTCCATCCCCGCGCCGAGCAGGGCCGACGAGCTGGTCTGCAGGGCGGCGGCGAGCTGGCGCAGCACGGCGTTGGTGGGCATGCCCGGGTAGTTCTCCAGGAATTCCAGGTACCGCAGGCTTACGTTGGCGCGCGCCGCGACCTGCTGCCGGGTGAGCTTGAGCTCCTGCCGCCGCTGGGTGACCCTCCGGCTCAGATCACCCGGGTAGGGCGGTGACGGCCACGACAATCCGCCGTCCGGATCCATCGGGCGGCGTTCTGTTTCCTGACTGGCGGTCATGCTGCCCCACCTCTGTTCGTTGCGCAACGGGCGCTCGTACTGGCCTGAGCCAGGCCGTCTGCTGAATACGGGCCGGGGGGTTCGACTGTGTTTCGCTCGTGGCTCACCTGATGAAGGATTTCGAGTGGGCGGCGCGGTGACGAGGGCCGTCGGCAACGTCCGTCCGGGACTTTGGTCCGTACCCAATCTTGACAACGGCTGAAAACGGGTCCACGCGGCCGGGGCGCCCCGGGCCGGGCCACCGCCGGCGGGGTGAACCGCCGGCCGGGTCACTCCCAGCCGGGCGGTATTGCCCCGCACAGGCCCGTTCGGCATCGATCCCCGTTCCTCATGATCATGTATCTGGCCGTATGTCCGGTGGGTGGTTACGCTGGGCTGTGCCAGTTCAGCGCGCTGGATCAGTGTGAGCGTATGGATCTGAGAGGGTTGGGTGATGAAACCTCGCGCCGGTCGCCGTCCCGCAATGCTGCCGCATCTGCAATTGGACGAACTGCTCGCCGAACTGCAGTCGCGGCTGCAGGCCGTCCTCGCGACGCGTGACCGGATGCACAGCCTGCTCGAGGCGGTCGTCGCCGTCGCCTCCGGCCTGGATCTCGAGACCACGCTGAAACGGATCGTCGAGGCGGCCATCGGGCTCGTGGACGCCCGGTACGGCGCGCTCGGGGTGATCGGGGAAGGCCAGCGGCTGGCCGAGTTCGTCGTCGAGGGCCTGGACGACGCGGCCATCGGCAAGATCGACCACTGGCCGGAAGGCCATGGCCTGCTCGGTCTCCTCATCCGCGAGCCGAGGCCGCTGCGCCTCGCCGACATCGCGGCGCATCCCGATTCGTCGGGATTCCCCGCGGGTCATCCCCCGATGCAGACTTTTCTCGGCGTCCCGGTCCGTGTCCGCGACGAGGTGTTCGGCAACCTGTATCTCACCGAGAAGCGGGGGGGCGGCGAGTTCACCGAGGACGACGAGGCGGTCCTGGTCGCGCTGGGCGCGGCGGCGGGCGTCGCGATCGAGAACGCCCGGCTGTACGAGGCCGCGCGCCGGCAGCAGCGGTGGATGCAGGCCAACGCCGAGGTCGCCACCAGCCTCCTGTCGGGAGCCGACCCCGACGAGGTCCTCGCCGGGCTGACGAGGCAGGTCCGCGAACTGTCGCACGCGGACCTGGTCGTGCTGGCGCTGCCGGAGCATGACACCAGGCGGCTGACGATCAGGTTCGCGGATGGGGACGGCGCCGATGCCACCCGCGGCCTGGTCCTGCCGACTGACGAGTCGCTGTCCGGCAACGTGCTGAGCAGCGGAGAGCCGCTCGCGGTCGATGATTTCGCCGGGGACGAGCGTACGGCCGACGTCGTGCGGGAACCGATGGGCCACATCGGGCCGGCGATCCTTTTCCCGCTCGGCGTGGCGGGCGATGTGCGGGGCGTGCTCACCGTAGGCCGCCGGCGGGGCGGGATGCCGTTTCCGGAGGCCACCGCGGAAGTCGTCGGCTCCTTCGCCGTGCAGGCGGGGATCGCGCTGGAACTGGCCGCCCGCCGGAGCGATGCGGAGCGCCTGTCACTGTACGAGGACCGGGACCGGATCGCCCGGGACCTGCACGACCTGGTCATCCAGCGGCTGTACGCGACCGGGATGTCGCTGGAGGGCACGGTGCCCATGATCACCAGGCCGGAGACGGCCACCCGGGTCAAGCGGGCCGTGGACGCGATGGACGAGACCATCAAGGACATCCGCCTGACGATCTTCGCCCTGCAGTCCCGCGGTCAGGACAGCCAGTCCAATCTGCGCGAAGCGATCGTGGGGGTGGTGGAGGAGATGACGGCACCGGCCGGCTTCGCGCCGTCCCTGCGACTGGGCGCGAAACTCAATGAGCAGGTGCGGCCGGAGATCGCCGAGGACATGCTGTCCGCGCTGCGTGAGGCCCTGTCGAACGCCGCCCGGCACGCGCAGGCCACCCGGATCGACGCGAGCGTGGACGTTGACGCCGAGGGCTTCCTCACCTTGCGGGTCACCGACAACGGGGTGGGGATCCCGCCTCATGGCCGCCGCAGCGGGCTGCGAAACCTCCGGCTCCGGGCCGAGAACCTCGGCGGTGAGTTGCGCCTGGGGCCGGCCGATGCGGACGGGGGAGGGACCGAGGTGGTGTGGCGGGTGCCGTCGCGGGGGCCGGGGCTAGGCTCA
>CAWDTK010000009.1:0-218879 GCA_963805255.1 uncultured Actinomycetes bacterium | reverse complement strand
ACTACGTCCTGGACCTGTGGGCCGACTGGTGGAGGAAGCGGCACGCGCGCGGTGATGTGATCATCGTGCGTTTCGCTGACGATTTCATCGTCGGGTTCGAGTACCGGGAGGACGCTGAGCTGTTCCTGGCCGGGGCTGCGCGGCAGGTTCGCGAAGTTCGGGCTGGAGCTGCACCTGGATAAGACCCGGCTGATCGAGTTCGGGCGGCATGCCGCCCGGGACCGGGGCAGCCCGGGGTGAGGGCAAGCCGGAGACGTTCGACTTCCTGGGCTTCACGCACATCTGCGCGAAGTCAGGGAACGGGCGGTTCTGGCTGAAGCGGATCACGATCTCGAAACGGATGCGGGCCAAGCTGAAAGCGGTTAACGACCAGCTCAGGCGGCGCATGCACCAGCCCATACCGGAGCAGGGCCGCTGGCTGGCCAGCGTGGTGCGCGGGCACATGGCCTACTATGCCGTGCCCGGCAACCACGAGGCGGTGGCGGCCTTCAGCGACCAGGTGACCCGGTACTGGCTGAAAGCGCTGCGGCGCCGCAGCCAGAAAACCAGGGTCGACTGGACGCGGATGGTCCGGATCCGGAAACGATGGCTACCGCCGGTGCGCGTAATGCATCCCTTCCCGGAGGCGCGCTTCGCCGCCACACACCCAAGGTAGGAGCCCAGTGCGGTAATCCCGCACGCTGGGATCTGCGCGGGGGGCCGCCCGCAAGGGCGGTCCCTACCGCGACTCTGATATACGATATACGCGCAAAACAGTCAAACACACCGAGGGTCATACAAACACCCCTGCCTCGGACGCCTGACCTGCGATGACGCCTGTGACAAGCCGCGTTCTGCATAAGCCTCACGGCTTGAATTCGCGATCCGGGGTATGAACCCAGAAGCATGCGGTGATGACGGCTCAGCTCGACGCTTCCCGAAGCCCGGATCTTCCCCGCAAGCTGTGACGAAACGTGGGGACCTCAGCTTGGCGCGCGGCAGCGCCGGCGCAGCCGGCTCATTGGCGCGCCGGTGAAGTGCGGTGACGGTCAGGCTGCCTGGCCTGGGTTATCGGCGGGCGGAGGAGGTGAGGTGCCGTCACCGGGCGGGGTCACGATGACCTGGACGCCGAGCCGCGCCAGGCGTGCTGGTGGTAGCGGACTAGGTGCTCGTGGTTGCGCTGGTCACGCCGCTCGTAGTAGTCGGTGCCGGCGTCGATGTAGTCGCCGTCGTAGCGCATCACCGCCCAGGCGATGCACGGGAGGGTGCGCGCGACGGCCACGGCGGACTTTTTCTCGTTGCCCTTAGCGAACCGGCGGGCCAGGCGGCGGAACCGGGCGCCGGGGCGGGGCGGGTGGCGGGGCGTCTGGCCAAGGAGGTCGGAACGAGGCTGGCGGGGCTGCGAAAGCGCAGCGCTCGGGCGGCACCTGCGGTGGTGGCCAGGCCCGGCCGTCCGGGTCCGGCTGCGCGACAGCAGCCATACCCCAAGGGACCGGGGTCGGCCCGGGGGACTAAGAAAAAGCGGAAGGTCGGCAGTTCGATCCTGCCCCTGACCACCATCGCTGCGGCGGGAGCTGTCCCAGGCAAGGCACACCTGGTTGGGGGCGATGTCGCGGACGGGGATGTGGCTGATGTCGGGGCGGGTGCAGAACGTGGCGGTGGACAGCGGGAGCACGACGATCCCGTGCCGCGGCGACGTGCTCCAGCTTCTCCTCCACGGTCCGCAACGGCGGTATCGCCTTCCGCGGCTGCCTTCCCCGTAGCTCAACAGCGATGTCGCGCCATTCCGGTACGGCGTCGGGGTCCTGCAGCAGGTGCTCGCCAGCGAGATCGGCGACCGTGACGGCATCTTTGCCGGCGAGCCGGTGATCTGCCGATAGGACGACCACCCGCGGCTCGCTGAACAGCGGCTCGATCGCCAGGCCGCGGGCGTCGGCGGGCAGCCGCAGGTAACCGATGTCGCCCCGGCCATCGCGGACGAGGTCGGTCTGGTTGGTCCAGTCGGTGCGGAACACCTCCACGGACAGGCCTGGGTGGCGGCGGGAGAGCTCGCGGACGGCGGAGGTGAGGATCAGGCCGGGCATGAACCCGACGGCGAAGGTGCGCTGGCCCGCGGCCACGTCGCGGACCCGGCGCCGCGTGGCGTCCGCTGCTGGCAGCAGGGTGCGTGCGTCCCCGAGCAGGGCCTCGCCGGCCGGGGTGAGGCGCGTGGACCGGTTGTCCCGTTCGAAAAGCTGCACCTTCAGCTCGTGTTCCAGCGCGCGGATCTGGCGCGACAGCACGGGCTGCGCGATGTGCAGCGCCTCCGCGGCACGGCCGAAGTTCAGGTGCTCGGCGACGGCGGCGAAGTAGCGCACCTTGCGCAGGTCCAGGTCCATGGTGCCTCCCCGGTGATGCCGTCAGCGTATGACAGGCGCGGCAAAGGGTCTTGGACGAGCGGCCTTGTCGGCCTGCAACATGGAGAAGGGGCACGCGAATCGCCCTGGCCCGGATCAATCGAACGAGGAGTCCCATGTCACCCATCTTGATCACCGGCTCCGCCGACGGGCTCGGCCTGATGGCCGCGCAGCTGCTCATCAGCCAGGGGCACGAGGTCGTACTGCGCGCCAGGAACCAGGCGCAGGTGGCCGATGCCAGGGCCGCCGCGCCCGGCGCCGCGGGGGTGCTGGCGGGCGACCTGTCCAGCATCGACCAGATGCGGTCGGTGGCGCGGCAGGCCAACGACTCCGGCCGGTTCGACGCGGTAATCCACAACGTCGCTCGGCTACCGCGAGCCCCGTAAGATAACAACCGCCGACGGGCTCAGCCACGTGTTCGCGATCAACGTGCTGGCCCCGTACCTGCTGACGGCGATGATCACCCCGCCGCGGCGGCTGGTGTACCTGAGCTCGGGCATGCACCGGGGTGGCAGCCCCGGTGCATGTCCGACCTGCAGTGGGAGCGGCGGCCCTGGAGCCCGGCCCAGGCCTACTCGGACACCGACGTGCAGGAGGGCCTGCTCGCGGCCTGCGCCGAACTGACCGGAACACCGCTTCCGGTGTCAGGTCGGCCTGCGCCTCCCGCTGATCGCACGAAGGTCCCATAAAGAAAGCGAAATATCAATGTCCATCTCCACTGCCAGCCGCGTCGTCATTCTCGGCGGGACCAGCGGGATCGGCCTGGCCACCGCGAAGGCAGCAGCGGCAGCCGGCGCATCGGTCGTGGTCGCCTCCCGCAACCCCGCCTCGGTCGAGTCGGCTCTTGCCGAGCTACCCGCAGGCTCGGTGGGCCGTGCGGTCGATGCCTCCTCCACTGAGGAGCTGGCGGCGTTCTTCGAGTTCGCCGGGGACTTCGACCACTTCGCGTACACCGCGGCGGGGCCCCTCGTCTCCACCCCGCTCGCCGAGTACACCGCGGACAAGGGTCGTGCCTTCTTCGAACTGCGGCTGGTCGCCGTCCTCGACGCGATCCGCCTCGTGGTCCCGCATATCCGGCCCGGCGGGTCCATCACGATGACCAGCGGCACCGCGGCGTTCCGGGGCGGCGCCGGCTGGTTCCTCGCCTCGGCCGCCTCCGGTGCGATCATCTCGGCGGCCAGGGCGCTCGCCGTGGAACTGGCACCGATCCGGGTCAACGTGGTCGCTCCCGGCGTGGCCCGCAGCCCGCTGTGGTCGGAGATCCCCGAAGCCGACCGCGAAGCCATGTACGACAGCATCGGCCGCGGTCTGCCGCTCGGTCGCGTCGCCGAGGTCGAAGACGTCGCCAAGGCCTACCTGCAACTGATGGACCAGGATTACGCCACCGGAACCGTCAGCGTCATCGACGGCGGCACGATCCTCGTCTGACTCCGGTGATCATGCCGTCTGGGCCGTCATGAGGCCCAGGCGAAGTCACCGAGCCGGACGAGCACGCATGCAAATAAACCTGTTCGGTGCGGTGCTGACGGCGCCTCGACAGCCCAGACTCGCGCGCATTAGATGACATGCACCGGGCCGCACTGAGCTGAGGACGCGGCCGGGTGCCGGGAGACCTCCCCAGCTCAGACGCGCGTCACGATTGACCGCGTAGGCAGTTCACATGGGGGCGCGTGCGCCCCTCCGGAGCGTAAGGAGGTCCCGAATGTCCATCGTAGGCGGGCTGGACATCCACCGGAAGCAGACCACCGGCACCAGGCCAGCACCGCGCCGAACACGTGCAGCCCGCCCTCACTGCCCCAGTCGATCACCAGATGCTCACCCGGCGACCACACCGCCGGGCGCCGGGCCCGGTGATGCTCCCGCACTAGGCCTGCTTCGCAGCCGCGACCAGGCGCCGGAAGTTACGCGGCGACCCGCCATACCCCGTGGCCCGCGCGGCCGGCAACAGCCGCTTCGCTGAGATCCACCCCGATGTCTTCTCCACGCGTTCCGCGATTAGGGTGGCCCACGCCATCGTAGTTATGACCCCGCGGCACCCGCTCCGGCGCGGCACCACCGGCCTCATGCCGGGCGATCCCGCCCTGCGAGCCTGGTCGGACCCTGGCTGGATCAAGGTCGCGATGGAGTTCCGCCTCGAACCCACCCCGGCAGGCACCCTGTTCAGTACCGAGACCCGCATTCTTCCCACGGACCCCAGGTCACGGCGGTCCTTCGCGGCCTACTGGTTCCTCGTCCGGGCCAGCAGCGCCGCGATTCGCCGCGAGGTATTGAGAGTCGTTGCCCGCCGCGCCGAGTCGCCCGCGCGCCAGGACGCACAACGATGAGTACCCAGTTTGAGTCTGGCCCACGAAACGCCGATGAACCCATGCAGCCATCGAGCCATAAGCCTGCAGAGCGGTCTAAGCCTGATACGGCTCAGTTCGCTGTGTCGGGCGGGAACTCCACAGGGTACGGCTGGCCGGAGTCGGCGGAGCGGCTGACGTCCCGCCATCTGCGGTCGTCGCCGAGGAGTTGCTCGTCGAGCCGGATCGAGGCCTCGGCAGCGATCACGCCGAGCGGCAGGTGGTAGGGGATGTCGCGGCGCTTTGCGACCCTGACGAGGATCTCGGCTGCCCGAACGGGATCACCTGGCGGACCGTCGGGGTTCTGCCGCACGCGCGTGTTCATGGCGCCGACAGTTGCGGCGTACGCCTCGGAGATATCGCGGACAATCATAGAAGATCCGGCCCAGTCTGTTTTGAAGCCGCTCGGCTCGACGACGATCACCTTGACGCCGAACAGCGCGGTCTCGGCCTGGAGCACGCGGCTGAAGCCATCGATCGCGAACTTGGCGGCCTGATACGAGGCGATGCCGGGCGATCCGCCGACGCGTCCGCCTGTCGACGAGAACTGCATGACAAGTCCGCTCGCCTGCTCGCGGAGCACCGGAATCGCCGCCTTCGAGACGTTGTAGACCCCCCAGAAGTTGGTCTCGAACTGCGCGCGGAAGTCTTGCTCCTCGGTGGTCTCGATCGGTGACACGTTCGCGTAGCCGGCGTTGTTGACGATCACATCGAGCCGACCGAAGTGATCGCGAGCCTCGGCGATCGCCGAGCGAGCGGCCGCCGCATCGGTGACGTCGAGGGCGATCGGGTGGATGCGGTCACCGTGCTCGGCAACCAGGCCGGTGAGTTGCTCCGGTCGGCGGGCGGTGGCGGCTACGAGGTCGCCGGCCTGGAGTGCGGCGCGGACAAGCGCGCGGCCGAACCCGCGCGAGGAGCCTGTGACGAACCAGACCTGCTGCATGCGACTCAGTAAAGCACTGTGCTCTTAACTGACCGAGCCCGAGGCACTGTCAAGCGAGCCGTGCGACTCGGCACCGGGGCCACGCCCGGCACTCCAGGCATATCTGCCACTTTAGGCCGTTGTCGCCTAGAAGGTCCGTTTGCCTCCCGACAGTTCCATCTGGCCACATGGTAGTGGCACGTGGCGAATAGCTCCCGGGCGGTGCCGAGCACCGGCGCAGTGGCCCTGCGGTCGGCGTCATCGTCGAGGAAACGCGCGTTGATGACGGGCGGGTTCCCCGGCGGCCGACCGCTGAGGTGAACCGGGCTCGTCGTCGTGCGGCGTAACGCTCGCACCTAACGAAGGCGGATACGGATCGTGAGCACCAAATAGCGCTGAAGACGGAGGGTAACAGAAATGTTCTGTCTCAGCGGCGGTGCTGAGGCGCTCAGGACTGCCTGGCCGTTGGCGTAGCTGCAGGCACGATCTTGAGGGACAAGAAGTCAGCGACGCCGATAACCCGCAATACCTGCCGTTCGAGGGGACGGATGCCGCCTCGGGCCTCGTCGTGAAACAGGCGCGGTGAGACCAGCCGGATGACGCGTCCGCGCGTCCGCAGCTCGCAACCGCCCGCGGCCAGGACGTTCTTGGCCCAGTCGGTGTCCGGGCCGTAGGTCAGGGCGAGGATATAGCCGTCCTCGGTGGTAAACACATTGACCGGCGTCTGATACGCGCGGCCGGAGCGCCGGCCATGGTGGACGACTACGCCGAAGCCGGGCATCCAGGGGGCGATGCGCTTGGTGACCCGGTTCAGCCCGGCCTTGTTCCACTGTCGTACAACCCGCGGAATCGGCATGCCGCCTCCCTCATCGCGCCTGCGCCGGAACGGCCGGCACAGTTATGCGAGCCCAGCTCGGCTCTCCACGACGAGAGCATTCCACCCCGCCGCTGGGCGTACCATCCGCACCATGGCGAAACGGGGACGCGGCATTGTGCGATGATCAATGCTCGCCTCCACCGTGCGTGTGACCCGCGCTGCGCGTTGAGCGTCGCGACCCAGGAGTTCGATCTCGTCGTGGAGGGCGAGGCCACCCTGGCCACCGACGCGGCCACCGTCGCGGGGCTGGCCGCGACGGTGGCACTGGGCGGCGTAGGGGGAGCCCGGCCGCCCTGGTCCCCGCTCGGCACGGCCTCGCCGCGGCAGCACAGATTCAGGCGGATGCCCGGGTGCGTTGCCGTCGACCGCAGACTGCCTTGCGGTTGCGCGGGTCCGTGAACTGCCGCCAGGCGCCGCGCGTCTGATCGGCGGTGGCTGGTCGGCATGGCGGGACGCTGTCGCGCCCGGTCGTTGCGGGGAAGCTCGCCATGTGTGTGATCTTCGTTACGGACGGTGATCTGTGGCAGTGGGCGGAGGCACGGGCCTGCGGCCGCCGGGACCCGGAATAAGCCAGTGCAGCGACTCGCAAGGTCGTTATGGTTGCCGGCCCGGATGACGTTTACTGGTGGTAATCGACTAGGTGGTGATGGCGACGGTGTCGAAGGCGTCATTGGGGGTCCGGTGGGCTGCCCGGTGCGCAGCAGGGCCGGAGTGCAGGTCTCGGTGGCGGGGTCGTAGATCGCGAAGCCCCAGTTCTCGTCGCCTGTCCAGCCGCCGGTGGGCCTGCCCGGCGAGTTCGCCGCGGCCCAGGCCCCGCCAGGTCCACGTCATCATCCTGGAGCCGGGAGACGGGGTGCTGCTCTGCATTGACGGCATGACGGAGGGCGCTGCCCGGGCGGCACCGAGTTCGGGCTCGAGCTGTTCATCGGCTTCATCTTCCGGGCGACGGCGGCGAGAGAACTCGCCTCCGAGGAGCTGCGCCTGCTGATCCACGCGATCCTCGACCACCAGGAGAATGAGTTCGGTGATGACGCGGCGATCATGTTGCTTGAGCGGCGGCCGTCGCGGTCCACGGCGCTGTCCGACAGGCGGTAGCGCGATGCGGCAGCGGCGCGATGGGCCCGTCCACCTGCGATGGGCAGGCGCGGCGCAGGCAGTCGCGGGAACGAGTGATCATGCCCTGACGCGCACAGGGATGGCACAATGCAACGGTGCACTGCGATGCGATGGGTGATCAGATGCCTCCGCGGCAACGCACGCCTACCATCGTACACGTTCCTTACACGTAGCGTGTATAATGCGTGCATGAGCAGAGTCCGCACGAACATCGAGATCGAGGACACCTACCTGCAGACGGTCATGGAGCGCTACGGCTTGCACACCAAGACCGAGGCTGTCGAGCTGGCACTCCGCCATCTGGCCGGACAGCCCATGAGCCGCGAGGAAGCCCTGGCCATGCGCGGCGCGCACGCCCTCGGGGACCTGACCGCAGACGCTCCTCCCCGGGCAGCCGGATGATCATCGCCGATACTTCGGCCTGGGTCGAGTACGACCGGGCCACCGGCAGCGCGACCGACCGTCGCCTCACGGAACTGATCGCCGGCGAGGGTCCGGTCGCGGTCACCGAACCGGTGATCATGGAAGTCCTGGCAGGCGCGCGCAGCGATGCCAGGGAAGCAGACCTGCGCCGCCTGCTGCTGCGCTTCCGCCTGTGCCGCTTCGATCCGGCTGCGGACTTCGACGGCGCCGCGCGTATCTATCGCCGCTGCCGGCAGGCCGGCATCACGCCGCGGGGGCTCACCGACTGCATGATCACCGCCGTCACCTGGCGGAATCAGGCGACCCTGCTGGCCTGCGACCGCGACCTGGACCAAGTCGCACGCGTCATCGGCATCGGCATCGACCAGCCATCGCAGCGATAAGCACGCCCCGCCACGACGAAACGCAACGTGAGCCGCGGGTCTGCACCGCAGTTCGGTCGCCGCTGTTGTGCTACGACGCCGCGCCCGAATGGCCGATCTGTACCGAGCCCGGCAGGATTCGACAGTAATTCGGCGCGTAAGTATTCGGCAGGGAGGCGCCAGCATCGTGACTCTGGCGGGCAGGCTTTCCGTAAAGCTAGGTCATCTCAGCGCATGATCATCAACGCCGGGAAGAAGGGGTACCGGGCTGCCCTGCCCCGGCCCGCGAGAGGGCCGGGGCCTCCTGCGAGGCGCCACAAAAACCCCACAAGTCCGCCTCCGGGAGGCGTTCCCCACAAGAATCCCACGGACGAAACGGCACTCTGCGGTACGCTCCGTGTTCCCATCAAAGGGGCAATGCACGCCCAGTGACCAGCCCGGCCGCCTGGCCGGGCAGCATCAGGCCGAGGGGGACAGCGGCCGCGCCGGCCAGGGCAGCCATCCGGGACGTGCTGGTCACCAGCACCGCGCATCCAGGACTCCCCGGCAGGAGCGGGCGGACCTGCGCCTCGTCGGCAGCGTTGTCGAGCACCACGAGCATGCGCCGGCCCGCCAGCCGCGCCCGGTAACTGCGCGCGCGTTCATCAAGGCCCTCGGGGATGTCCGTTCCGTCGACGCCGAGCTCGCGGAGAAACCCGGCCGGTCCAGCAGGGGTATAGCCGGCGGCCCAGCCCAGTCGGACGGGGCTGGTGTGGAACAAGCGGGACAGCAGATCCTGGTAGTCCCAGTTCGGCCGTGAGCCGGCCTCCCAGTCCAGCCACGACCGCGCGACCAGCCCTCTCGGTTTGATGTTCTCGCCGCGGCACATCTGATGGAACGCGTCGACTGCCTCCGTGACGGTCCATCCCCACGCGAGCCTGTGCGCCTTCAGCAGTGTGTGCCCGCACTGCCCGGCGATGTCCACGGCCATCCGATGGAGCAGTCCGACCTGGAGGTCTTCGCTGTCCCCGAGCTGGCTCAGGTACTGATACCGGATCACCTGCGGCAGATCCTCGCCGAGTACGCGCGGCACTACGAGCATCGGCCCCACCAGTCGCGGGAACAACGACCTCTGCTGCACGAGCCCGGTCAGCCGGTTGGTTACGTTCGCGAGTAGTGACCGCGGTTGCTCGCCATTTTGGACCGCGTTTGAGGAAGGGGCCGACGCAAGATGCTTGCGGGAACTGACCGCACCTTGGGCGTGTCCGACAAAGCTCGTGTCCAAGCGATGACGGCGTTGAGGACGGCGCCAGCGCGGTAGACGGCGGCGAGTTTGTTGTAGCGGGCGGCCAGGCCGCGTCATTGTTTGAGATGGCAGAAGCGGCGTTCTATGACATTACGCCCGCGCGGTGGTTGCCAGGGTGGCGTAGTGCATCGTGAAGGCTCCGCCGAGAGTGTCGATGGCGGTGCCGACCGCACCGAGGATATCGGCCAACTGGTCGGGGTGGAGCCGGGTGAGGCCGCCGGTGGTGGGCAGCAGGGTCAGCCATTGGTCGCGGGTGTAGGACTGCTCCCAGTCGAATCGCCACTGTTCGGGTTCATTGAATCGTTCGGTTCCGCGGATCGTGTCGGCGATCTTGGCATACGCCGCCTGGTATGCGTCCAGCGGGCGGCGAGCTGGCAGATTGGCGAACGGCGAGTCTGGCACCACCCTCCGGTAGGCGGCGGCGAACGGCTCGGCGACCTCGATGGGTGGTTCATACACGTGGCCGAAGATCGCCAGCCGGCCGCTCGGGTGCAGCACTTGGGCCGCCTTCGCGGCACCGGTGACGGGATCGATCCAGTGCCAGGACTGGGCGGCGATCACCGTGTCGAACGTTCGGCCGTCCGGGTGCCAGGCTTCAAAGGTTGCCACCTCGACCGGAAGGCCGTGAGCGCGGGCGAACTCGGCCATCCGCTTGTCCGGCTCGACGCCGAGCACGGTGCAGCCGGCGGCCTGGAACTGGCGGGCTGCGATGCCGGTGCCGGTGCCAACGTCGAGCACGTCAAGGCCGGGGCTTTCGGCGACGATCCGCGCCACCAATGCGCCCGGGTAGCCGGGACGGGCGTGGTCGTATCCCTCGGCATCGGTGCCGAACGACTCGGCCATCGGCCGCGCCTTGTGCAGCTCTGATACAGGCGGTTCTGGTTGCTTTCGCGGTACAGTGGGCATGCGCCCACCCTAGTGGGCGTATGCCCACAAGGCAACTGGTGCCGACTGGCTGATGTGTCGAGAGGATCTGTGAGTGCCGACTGGAGTGCATTTGCGCGATGCCCGGCGGCAGCTGTTCGACGCTGCCGAACGCGTGCTGCTACGGGATGGGCCAAGCGGTCTGACCAGCCGGGCTGTCACTGATGAGGCGGGCTGCGCCAAAGGTGTCCTGCACCGGCACTTCACCGATTTCGATGCCTTCCTCGCCGAGCTTGTGCTCGACCGGGCCACACAGCTTGAGGCGCAGGCGGGCGCACTGCGCGAGTCGGCCGGCACCGGCACGGTGACCGACAACCTCACCAGCGCGCTGACCACGCTGTTCGGGCCGGTTCCGATGGCGATCATCCCGCTCATCACCTTCCGAGACGAGCTACGCGCGCGACTACGGCAAGCCAGAGCCGGAGGCGGCACCGCGATCCTCGCCCAGGTCACGACCGCGGTCTCCGCCTACCTGGCCGACGAGCGCGACCGAGGGCGCATCGCGGCCGACGCCGACATCGACTCCCTCACGCTCTCCCTGGTCGGCGGGGGGCATCTTCTGTTCTCAGACCGCGAGCCCGGCCCGCCGAGCACGCCAACCGTCCAAAGGTTTGTGGCAACAGTGCTCGCTGACGTTCTGCAACGACGGCCACGCTGACAAGCCAGACGCGCAGGCGGCGGGTCCGCGGAAAATCCATTGAACCTAGCTCCGCCCTACTCTGTCAGACAAGCCGTAGGGAACGAGGTTCAAGCGGCGCCTGCGAGAGGTGGGTATAAGCCAAGGTCAGCGCCTTGATGCCAGAACGAAGCGGGGTGCGGTCAGAACTGATGATAACGACCTGGCCGAGATGAGGGGTGCGGTCCGCGACACGAACAAACGCGTTCGGGGACTGGCGAACAAAGCCAGCCGGTCGATGTGACTGCCCGGATCAAGCGCAGGCAGGTCGTCCACGGCCTGATCAGCGAGTGCCGGGGAGCAGCCTGAGGAGCGCGAAGCACCAGCTCAGCGATCGTGAATGGTTTTGCCGCGGCACACGCCGCGTTGCCGTGGATCATTGCTGGAGGTCGAGTACCAGCTTCCCCCTGACCTTGCGTGCCGCCAGCAGCTCGAGTGCCTCGTTGACCTGGCTCAGCGGCATCATTTTGCCGATGGTGACGTCGAGGCGTCCGTCGGCCAGCGCCCGCAGCGCCGTGGCCAGGGCGGCGCCGAGGGCCTCGTCGGAATCCCGCAGCCCGCCGTAGCCCAGGATGCGCAGGGCGGAACGGTACAGGGTCTGCAGCGGGATCGTGCCGGTCGGGCCGGCCGAGGTTCCGAAGATCACCAGCCGACCGCGCGGAGCCAGCGACCCGATCGCGGCGCCGGTGAAACCATCGCCGAGCGGGTCGAAAACGACAGTGGGCTGGAACTCCCCAACCTCGCTGGCGAGTGCATCTGCGCCGGCCGTCACGACCCTATCGGCGCCCCGGGCTTGCAGCCACGCGACGCTGGCCGGGTCATTGCTTTGACCCCAGACTGTGGCGCCGAGCCGGCGGGCGACAGACACGATGACCGACCCGACTCCGCCGGCGGCACCGAGCACCAGGACCCGGTCATCCTTTGTCACCTGGGCCAACTCGGTCACCGTGCGCCAGGCGGTCACCCCGGCCACGCCCATCACGGCGGCGTGCTGCAGGTCGACGCGGGCGGGCACATCGATGAGCGCGGCGCGCGGAACGATGGCCCTAGTCGACCAGATGCCATCCCGCGTCGTGCCGACCCCGTGGCCGTACACCACGACCGGCCGGCCCTCGAAGGTTCCCGCGCCCTCGGCCCCCAGGGTCCGCGGAACCGGCGAGCCGGCGTCGACGGTACCCGCGGCCCGGTACCGGTCGACCGGATTCACCCCGCCGTACCGCATCTCGATCCTGGCCTCGTCGCCGCCGGCCGCGGACAAGTCAACCTCGGCTACGTCCAGCGGCTTGCCGTGCTCGACAAGCCGAGCCGCCACGGCTTTCATCTCTCACCCCTGCCACGCTTGCGCAACGGCAGGCGGGCACATCGGTCCAGCGCCGGAAGACTCATGCGCCGACCCGCCAGCCCGCCGCAGCTTGAATGCATCCTCGATCCGGCCGCGCCATTGCCTCAACCGTAACAACCGCCGACGGCAGTCGGGCACCAGGCCATCGAAGCCGGGATGCGGGTCGCCTGGTTCACCCTCGAATCTCTCACCGCCGCCCTCGACCGGGCCGCCGTCGACGGCACCACCGCCAGGGCCATCGCCAAGATCACCCGGTGCGACCTCATCGCCGTCGACGACGTCGGCATGCTGCCCGCCGGGCAGGCGGCCGCCGGGGCCCGCTACCGGCTCACCGACGCCGCCTACGAACGCCGGTCCCTGATCATCACCCCCAGCCTGCACCCCAGCAGACTGGACACGATCATGCCCAAAACCCTGGCGGGGCAGGCGCTGGCCTGCCCTCTCCTCCTGCCCTCAGGGGCGGTAGAGGCTGAGGCGTTCCTCGCCCACGGCAACCTGCTGTTCACCGTCGCCTACGAGATGCTCGGCTCGGCCGCCGACGCCGAAGACGTCCTGCAGGAGACCTGGCTGCGGTGGGTGGGCGTCGATCTCGCCACGGTGCGGGACCAGCGTGCGTACCTGGTCCAGATCGTCACCCGCCAGGCACTCGCCCGGCTGCGTACGCTCGGCCGCCGCAAGGAGTCCTATCTCGGCTCCTGGTTGCCCGAGCCGCTCACCACGCCCGACATGGCCGAGGATGTCGAGTTGGCCAACAGTGTCTCGATGGCGATGCTGCTGGTGCTGGAGACACTCACGCCGGCCGAGCGGGCGGTGTTCGTGCTGCGCGAGGTGTTCGACCTCGGGTACGACGAGATCGCCGAAGCCGTCGGCAAGAGCCCGGCCGCGGTCCGGCAGATCGCGCACCGCGCGCGGGCACACGTCGCGGCGCGCCGGCCGCGCGGGGTCGTCACCCCGGCCGAGACCCGGCACGCGCTCGAGGCGTTCCAGCGGGCGGCCGAAACGGGCGATCTGCAGCGCCTGCTCGGACATCCTCGCGCCGGATGTCGTCTTGCTGGGTGACGGTGGCGGAATCAAGCAGGCCGTCCTGCGGCCCATCGTGGGGGCCGGCAAGGTGGCCCGCGTGCTGGCCGCCGGGCTGGGCAGGATCGCCGCCGTGGCCTCGCTGCAGCCGGCGCAGGTCAATGGCCACCCGGCGCTGATACTCCAGCTCGATGGCGAGATCAACACCGTCCTGGCGGTGCGCATCGACGACGGCCTCATCACCTGGCTGTACGCCGTGCGCAACCCCGAGAAGCTGTCGCACATGCAGCGGGAGACCGCCCTGCGCCGCTGAGTCCGGGCCCGCAGAAACGAACAGCGCCACGGACCACGGTCGACCTGACAGAATGGCAGGCTGTAGCCGGCATGGATCAGGTGGGCGCATGGCAGCTCCGCCTCGGCGAACGACGTGCATAGAACGCGGACCCGTCCGGCCGCCGAGGGCGGGATACGTGCCCGGAGCAACGCGAGTCCGGCTGGCGCAGCGTCCATTGCCATGACCGACCAGCCGCGAGCCAGCAATTCCAGCGCATCGGTGCCCTCGCCGCAGCCTAGGTCGATCGCCATGCGGTCCTGGCCAGTTCCCAGCTCCTCGCACGCGGCCAGCAGCATCGGACGCGGCTGGCGTCCAGCTGACGATGCGTAGTATCCGGCCCAGTCCGTGCCGCAATCTTGGACCACTCCGCCATCATGCCTTCAGGATCTCGGCGTGGGGCACGCGCTCGCGGGTGACATTCATCTGGGTGCCGCATGGAGCACCTTGAGCTGAGGGGCCAGCGCTGGCGGAAGCAGGCGGCCGAGACAGTACGAGCGACGACTGAAACCGCCCAGCCGTGCGTGAGCCTGCCCGCACGGTGCCGGCTTGTCACGGGGGTGTCAGCGTGCCGGCTGGCAGCGGCGGCCCTCTGGTAGCCGGCCGGACGTCCTATCCGCTGAGGAACCGTGTCACGTCGGCGGCGTCGGTGTTCAGGGCTGCCCGGGTCTCGGCGGCCAGCAGGGCGAACGGGGCGAGCACGACCTGGCCGCGCGCGATGTTCCAGGTCGCCACGGCCCGGCCGCCGGCCAGCGCGAACGGCCGGAACAGCCCGTTGACCGTGACGATCCGCCGGTGCGGGCCGACGATAGAATCTCGGGAAGCCCAGCCGAGCAGCAGTGGATCGAACGCGCCCAGCAGCAGTGGCGGTGGCAGCGCCGCAGCCGCGCGCTCCGGGTTCACCGGCAGCTCGGCCAGGCCGTCCGCTCGCTGCACCGCGCCGCACCGGGCGAGGCCGAGCCGGGCATCCCGAAGCCCGATGCCCGCCCACTGGGCGAGGTCGCGGTCCGCCGCCGGGGCATGCCCGGCGAGGTAACGCCGAGCCAGTTCACCGAGCGCGGCCTCGCGGCTCATCGCCGGCGGCGGTGCGCCTAGCCAGTCCTGGACCAGCACGAAAGCCTGGTCCCGTCCGGCTACCGGGCCTCGCGCAATCAGGCCCCGGATGCTAGCCAGCGCCAGGATGTGCACCATCGCCTGACCTTCGGTCCGCACCCCGGCAGCGGCGACCCGCTCGCGAAGCTGAGATCGGGTCAGCGGGCCGTCGGCGGCCAGCGCCGCCCGAACGGCGGCCACCGCGCGCTCCGCGTCTTCCGGTGGCACGCCCTCCTGCGCCAGCAGGCGCGAGTTCCCGGTACGCAGCTGCGGGGTGGTCAGCGGATGCAGCCACCAGTAGTCCTCGGTGCGGACCAGGTGCAGGGTGCCGCGGTTTAGCCAGGTGACGATCAGCGAGCGCCGCGTCAGGGCGGAGTCGACGTCCGAGGCGGACAGTGCCGCTGAACGCGCCCTGATCGCAAGCCGTGCTCCACGCGGGTCTTGCGCCTGGATGGCCAGCAGCCGCCCAGCGACCTCCTCGGCGCTGCCCGCCGGGTCGCCACGGAGCAGTTGCACCGCGCATCGCTCCGCGGTCACCGCCTGATCATTAGGGCTCGCGGCCGCCCGTGACTCTGAAGCGCTCACCGGCGGCGACTCTACCTCCGAAGGCTGGCAGCCGGTATCCGTTACCTGTCCCGAGTAGCGCCGGGCCGGACCCAACGCCATTGACTTAAGGGGTTTGGCCGGTGAACTGGGATGTTACGTGTGCGGCCTGCGTCAGCCCGTGGTGGCGGTTGATCTGCCCCGAGCTTTCCGGACAGCGGATTTGTGGTTAATTCACGCTGCGGACTGCCGTTCCAGGTACTCATTGCGGACTTGCTGCGGGGTCCGGTACTGAAGCCCGGAGTGCCGACGTCTGGAATTGTACCAGAATTCGATGTACCTCACAACGTCGCGGCGCGCGTGCTCGCGGGTCGGATACTGAGTGCGGTGAACACGCTCGTTCTTCAGCGCGGCGAAGAACGATTCGGCCATTGCATTATCGTAACAGATACCGGTGCGGCCGACGGACTGCCGGAGATTATGCTTCTTGAGCGTCTCCGCAAACTGCCGGGATGTGTAATTGCTGCCGCGGTCGGAGTGGAAAATCGCATTAGTAGTACAGTCGCGGTTTTACATTCGGTGATGTTGGTGTTGCGGCGAGGATTCGCCTGCAGTCGCAACGGTAACGCTGAGTGACTGGTTTCGGTCGCGTGGCGGAGTTACAGCCGTGAAATTCGGGGCGGCCGTGCCGGGTTGCCTGATGCGTGACCATAAGCAATAACGACACGGCCGTACAGGCCAGGATAGAGGATGCCTTCGATACCGTGGCGAGGGCAGATGCGCAGGTCAGGACGGTGCTGGGACGGGTTCTGGCGCAGCGCCGCAGCGCGGGGACCGCGCTGGATTACGTGCGGGGGCTGGCGCCGGGGGTGAGGGCGAACTGCTGGGGCCTGGCGGAGGCGGCCGGGCACGAGAACCCGCACCGGATGCAGGCCCTGCTGCGCGGCTACCGGTGGGACTGGACGCGCCTGCGGGCGGAGCTGGCGGGCCTTGCGCGTGCCTGGCTGCCGTGCGACCCGGGCGACCTGATCGGGCCGGGGATCGCGGTCGATGAGACCGCGCAGCTCAAGGACGGGGACGCGACCGCGTGCGTGGCGCCGCAGCACGCCGGATGCACCGGGCACGTGGAGAACTGTGTCACCACGGTGTTCTCCGCGTGGGTGACCACGTCCGGGCAGGCCTGGGCGGATTTCGATGTGTTCATGCCGCAGCGCTGGGAGAAGGACTGGCGGCGGCGCCGGGCCGCCCGGATCCCGGGCAAGCTGGAGCGCAAGACGAAACCGCAGCTGGCCATCGGCCAGCTGGAACGGCTGCTGGATGCGGGCCTGCCCGCGAAGTGGGCGGCGTATGACGAGGTGTACGGCCGCAGCGGCGAGCTGCGCCGGTTCTGCGAGTCCAGGGGCCTGCCGTATGTGGCAGTCATCCCGCGCGACTTCCGCATCACCCTCCCGTCCGGGGCCGTGATCAAGGCCGGGGACGCCGCCGGGGACGCGGTCTTCGAGCGGCGCTCGTGCGGGAATGGCGCCAAAGGCCCCCGGTTCGCGGACTGGGCGCTGCTGGCCACCAGCAGCCCCAGGCACTTCCTGCTGATCCGCCGCCTGCTGTCCCGCCCAGGCGACCTGGCCTTCTACCTGTGCTGGGCGCCGGAGGGCACCCCGGCGACCATGACGTTCTTCATCACCATCGCAGGCCGCAGATGGCCGGCTGAGGAGACGTTCAAGACCGGGAAGGACGTCCTGGGCTGGGACCAGGCCCAGGCCAGGACCTGGGACGCGGTCTGCCGGCACACCGCCCTGGCCGCCCTCGCGCAGCTCCGCCACGCCGCCATCCGCAACGCGCTCTGCGGCGACATCACCCTCCCGGACGCCCCCGCCCGCGCAAGCCACGACGACGGCCGCGACGGCAAGGACGACGTCAGCGGCCCCGACCTGCGCATCCCGCCCGGCGACGCGCCCGTCCCCGTCCGCAGCCGGCAGCCCTGCCCGCCGCGCATCGGCGCCGTCAAGCTCACCATCGCCGAGACCGCCCGCATCGAACGCCTGGCCAGGCAGTACGCCGCCGGGCTGATCACCCGCGCCCGCCTCGCCTTCCACCTGCGCTGGTCCCGCTGGCGGCGCTGCCACCAGGCCAGAGCCCGCTGGCACCACTACAGCATCCGGCTGCTGGCCGCGGCAGCCACCTGAACTGCGGCGACCGGAAGGAGGTGACTCGATGTAACCGCAAACCCAGGCGGATCACGTCACAATCCGCGACACGGCATCGCCGCACCGTGAAAACACGACTGTACTATTAGCGGCGAGAGGAAAATTACGGGCGGCGATCTCGATGGCCTTCTCGATGAGCGGCGTCTTGTAGTTATCGCCCGCTGCCCAGCCGATGACTTCCTTTGTATGGCAGTCGATAACCGTCGCCAGGTAAAGCCAGCCCTCCCATGTCGGAATGTAAGTGATGTCGCCGACCATTTTCTCGCCCGGCGCGGCCGCGGTGAAATCGCGTTTCACGAGGTCGGGAATGTCGTGCTCCTGGCCGTCGCCCTCGGTCAGGCTGACCCGCCACGGCCGCGGCTGGCAGGGCTCCAGGCCCAGCTCACGCATGATGGACCGCACCAGCTCCGGCCCCGCGGGCACGCCCCAGGCCACCAGGTCCGCATGCACCCGGCGGTACCCGTATGTCTCATCCGATTCATCGAATGACTTCCGCACGATCAAAGCAAGCATCCCGCGCCTTTTCGCCGTCGCCGATTCCGGCGCGCTCCGCCATTCGTAAAACCCGGACCGCGATACCTCCATCCACCGGCACATCATCACGATCGACGGCACGTACTCATCACTCGATTCCTGGTAAGCCGCGTACTCCGCGTCGATGAACTCGAATTTATCGGTCACCGATGGTCGCGGGCGAAGTACGCCGCGGCTTTTTTCAAAAACTCGTTTTCCATCTTCAGTTCCCGGGTTTCCCGCTCAAGCTCGCGCAGCCGCGCCCGCTCATTCACGGTCAGCGGCGGTTCCTCGCCGGCATGCTCACGGCGATAGGAAGCGACCCAGTTGCCGAGGGTGCCTTCGTTAATCCCGAGCTCCTTTGCCACTCTGGCTATCGGGCGCGACGTCTCGATCACCATCTTCACGGCTTCATCCTTGAATTCCGGTGAGAAGCTCTTCTTCGGCCGGGGCAAAATACTTCACCTTTCCAGACGCCCATCCTAATGGATGGACTGTCCGGAAGCCTCGGGGCACCTCAGGTGTCCCGCGCTTGTCCGGCGTGTCGCGGGCGTAGATCGGCTGGAATGAGCGGCGGCTCCTGGTATGAGGACTGATGTCTGAAGTCAGTTCTAGCCCAGGAGCCGTGCATGGAGTTCTACCCGACTTTGCCTGCTGACGCCAGCCCAGTGGCCGGTGGCATGGATGCTCGCGGCGTGAGGCCGGGGATCGTCGCGGTGCGGCCCGCTGACCTGCGCCGTCCCGGCCGGGGCGGGGTGTCGGCTTTGCTGCCCGGCCCGGCGGGCCGGCCGGTGACTTCAGGTGAGGATCTGGTGTTCTGCCATCAGGTGACGGTCGCGCCAGCGGTGGTGCGGCGCAGCGGCGATGTGCAGGCCGGCGGCTGGCTCCCCGGTCACGTCACCCTCGGCCTGCTTGAGGCATACCTGCCGGCTGGGGAGATCGAGGAGCTGGTGGAGGATTTCGGCTGCGCAGAGGAACGGCAGCGGCTGCTGCCGGCCGCGATGACGGTCCGGCTGCTGGTGGCGATGACCTTGATGCCGGACGCGCCGGTGCCGGAGGTGACCTTGCGGGTGGCCGGGCTGCTGGCGTGCCTGCCGTGGGCGCGGCCCTGGCACGTGCCGGGTACCGAGGCGGTCACCCGCCGCCTGGACATGATCCCCGCGGAGCTGTTCGAGGCGCTGTTCTGGCTGGTCGCCGGGCCGATCGCCGATCCGGGTGCGCCGGGGATGCGGTGGCGGGGGCTGCTGCTATGCGCCCTGGACGGGTTCCAGGTCCGGGTCCCGGACACCAAGGCGAACCGGAAGTATTTCGGCTCGTCCGGCACCGCGGATAACTCGTCGCCGTTTCCCCAGGTCCGGGCCGTCATACTCACTGCCGCACGGGCCAAGGCCACCCTCGGCATGGAGTTCGGCCCCTCCTGCGACGGGGAGCAGACCCTGACCCGGCGGCTGGCCAGATCCCGTCCCGGGATCTTCGCGGCGGGCCGGCTGATCCTGATGGACCGCAATTTCCCGGGATTCGCCCTGATCAAGGCGATCCGCGCCCAGGGCGCGCACCTGCTGATGCGGATGAAGTCCGATATCGTCCTGCCGCTGCTCAAGGCACTGCCGGACGGCTCGTATGAGTCCTTCCTGTCCGACGGCGCCGACCGCATCCCGGTCCGCGTCGTGGAATACGACGTGAAAGTCCCCGGCCCGGGCGGCGCCGGGGACGAGCTGTACGCTCTGGCCACCACGCTGACGGACTGGCAGGCATACCCCGCCGCGGAACTGGCCGCCTGCTACCCGGACCGGTGGGCCGCGGTGGAAACCGTCATCGGCGAGGACAAGTCCGCGATCACCGGCGCGGGCCCCTCCCGCGGCCCGATCCTGCGCTCGTCGTCCCCGCACCAGGTCACCCAGGAGATGTGGGCCTGGATCACCGCCACCCAGCTGGTCCGCATCCACGGCTGCCACGCCATCCAGGCCGGCACGGCCGCCCAGCTCACCGCCGCTCCCGGCAGCGAGCCGAAGGCGCCGGCCACGCCCGCCCGGGTGTCGTTCACGACCGCCCGCCGCGAGGCCGTCCGCTCGATGACCCAGACCCTGGCGCCCGCGACTGCCCCCGCCTCAGTGCTCGCTGCCGCCGCCGCGCTGGCCAGCTCCCGGATCCTCGCCGCCCTGCTGCCCGTCCGGCCGCCCCGCCACCGCGAACGGTGCACCAAGGGCCGCCAGCAGTTCCCGTCCTCGCCGGCCACCGGGCGGGTACCCGCCAGCACCGGCGAGGCCACCATCACCATCTACCCCGCCGGGCAGATCATCTACGCCGGCGCCCGCACCGCTCCTGCAGCCAGCCCGGCCTCCGGCGACACTTCCTAACCCGGTCATCCTGCATAAACGACCCGGAAGGAGAAACCCCGTCCCGGCCCGTGGAACCGGCGCCCCCCCCCGGAGCGACATCCGGGCTACTGTCATGCCCACCGCCACAGCAAAACGCCCAGGAAAACCCATACGGGCATACACGGCCGATACAACCCATAGAACACCTAACACCTAAAAGCGATGGCGTTGGGGCCGGACCTGTGCCCGGCGAAGATCGCCGGAATCCGGTTGTTCCGGCGCCGAACAATCCCGATGCCACCTTGGGCCACGTTCTTGGCCAGCTAAGGAGCCAAGGACACCTGTACGAGTTGGCGATAGTTGACAGGACCGGTGCCCCGAGCCCTGTGGACCCGGTGACTGCGCTAGCTGGTCTTTTGTGGGAAGGCCATACTGACCGGCATGAAGGTAATCGATCGGCTATTCCCATCACGCAAGACGCCGCAGAAATGGCGGTACATGCGGCCGCTACGCTCGTTCAATGGTTCTCGTCAGGCGCGATCCGCCGGAAGACGGCTGGCGGCCCGCAATTCTGACCCGATTCCATGAGTAAGCCGGTGACACGCTCGTGTAAATGCCGATAGGTGCCGCTCTGGCCTGGGATGATGATCGCTGCCAAGTGATGACCAGCCCAGCGGAGAGGACACCTATCTGGTGAGCAGGATACGTGCTGGTGGCAAGCGGCGTCAGCAGGTGCGGGCCGGCGCGCCGGATGCGGCGCTGACGCCGAACGCGGGGATGGCCGCGATCAGCGAGTTGTGTGACCGGCTGGACGTGACCGGGGCGCTGGATGCGGCGGTCGGCCCGATCAAGCAGCGGGATCGCGGGTTCGGGGCCGGGGAGCTGCTGGCCGGGCTCGCGGCGGCGCAGCTGGCCGGGGAGGACTTCCTGGCCGGGCTGGACCGCCAGCGCGGTGATGCGGCGGGCCAGCTGATCACCCCGGTGCCGGGGCTGGCGTCCACGACCGCGGCGGGCCTGGCCCGGCGGATCACTCCCGCCCAGTGGACAGCGGTTGAGCGTGGCCTGGCGGCGGTGACCGGGCGGATGCTGGACCTGCTGCCCGCGGAGCGGGCCGCGGCGCTGGCCGGCGGCCCGGTCACGATCGACCTGGACACCACCGACGTGGAGGTCTACGGCCGGAAGAAGCGCGGCGTGGCGTATAACCATCAGGGCCAGCGGGTGGGCCGCCGCACGTGGCGGCCTGGGCCGAAGCCGAGATCGTGCTGGCCGCCGACTTGGGCGACGGCACCGATGACCCGCGCGCGACCGCGCCGGATCTGCTGCGCCGTGCGCTGGCCGCCCTGCCCGCGGCGGCGCGGGCTTCGGGCCGGGTGGCGATGCGCGCCGACGCCGGCTACTTCGCCGGGCAGCTGGCCCGCGCCGCCCACGACGCGAAGATCGCGTTCGCGATCGGCGCCAAGCGGATCGCGCCGTTGTGGCGGCTGCTGGCCGGGATCGCCGAGGACGACTGGCATGACGCCATTGACATGGACGGCGCGCAGGTCGCCGTCGCGGAGTACTGCCCGGACTGGTGGCCGGCCAGCACCCGGCTGCTGATCCGCCGGGTCCTGCTGGATCCGGAGCAGGTCTCCGCCGACCCCCGGTCCCGCCGCCGCCGCACCCTGCGCCCGGACCAGCGGGCCCTGCCGTTGCCTGAGCTGGCCGGTGCCGGGGCGATCTACGCTTACTCGTTCATCGTGACCAACCTGGACGTGACTGCCCCGGCCAAGGCGATAGCGGTGGAGCACTGGTACCGGCACCGCACCACGGTGGAGAACATCTTCCGCGACAGCAAGCTCGGCGCCGCCTTGCGGCACCTCCCCTCCGGATACCCCCAGGTCAACCTGGCCTGGATGTGGGGCGCGCTGCTCGCCGCGACCATGGCCGCCTGGCTGCACCAGCTCACCGCCATCACCGCCGGCGAGGACATCCTGGCCGGTCACGGCGTGCGCGGCGGCAAGGCCATGATCGCCACCCTGCGCTGGCGGCTGATCGCCGTCCCCGGCCGGCTGGTCCGCCACGCCCGCCACCTGATCCTGCGGCTGCCGCCCGGCCACAGCCTGCTCCCTGAGGTCCTGGCCCGGCTGCGGGAACTTCCCATCCCCGCCTGACCTGCACACCCTGAGCCCCGGCTCCCCGTCCTTATCCACGGCCTGCCAGCCCGACCCGAAGAAAGGCCCGCAGATCGCGAACCCGGCGCGGCTCCCGGGCCATTAGCATGCCCGCTACCGGGAATCCTGGCACACCAAGATCATTTAGGGGCAGGAATCAGCTCACAGCGCTATTCGCGGAATCGGGTCTGACCAGATTTTCCTGTCTTCCCCCACTGGTCCCAAGTCCCTGCACACGGCGGCTGAGGGACCAGATCTCCGGCAACGGCGAAACGTGTAGTCCGTGACGTGCGGTTTTATCCGCGATCATCTGTGCGTAATTCTTAAAGCTTTGGTAGTATAGTGGCATGTCAGCAGCGGTTGCGGCGATCCTGGAAGGCATGCCAGAGGCACGGGACCTTCGGATGCTCACCTCGGGGGGCCGGTGCGTGATCTCGGCCGGGCCGGTGGTCCTGTTCGAGTACGACGCCGCTGATACCGCGATGCGGAACATCGCGCTGGCGACGCTGCGGCAGCTGGGGTTCAGGGGCCGGACGGTCGCGGCGGTGCTGGGGCTGACGGAGAACTACGTCTCCACGCTGCATAACGCGGCGATGCGGGAAGGGTCGGCGGCGCTGATCGGGCAGCCGCGGCCGGGCCGGCCCGGGACGGTCAGCCCGGCGCAGTGGGCGCAGGCCAGCCAGCTGCGGGCGCAGGGCGCCAGCGACGCGCAGATCGGGCGGCAGCTGGGGGTGGCGCACACCACGATCAGCCGCCGCCTGGGCCGGCGCGGGCAGGCGGCCGGCGGCGGCGAGCCCGGCTGGGCGCCCGCGGAACCCCTGTTCACCGAGCCGAAGCCGGCCACCCCAGCTGAGACCGGGCCTGCGGCTGATCCCGAGCCGGAGGCTGAGGCTGATGCCGGGCCGGCGGCCAGGGTTCAGGCAGAGCCCGCAGCTGAGCCTGCGGCATCACCCGAGCCTGCGGCATCACCCGAGCCTGCGGCATCGCCTGAGCCTGCGGCATCGCCTGAGCCTGCGGCATCGCCTGAGCCTGCGGCATCGCCTGAGCCTGCGGCAGGGCCAGGACCGGGGGCCGGGGAGCCTGGGGCGGGCGGCCCTGGCGGGCTGCCGTCGTGGCCCCTGGTTCCTGAGGGGGTGTTCCGGTCCCGGTATGCGGGGGCGATGCTGCTGCACGGGTTCTTCGCCCGGGCCGGCGCTGGCGCGGTGCTGGCCCAGGCCGGCGGGCGGGCGGCGGAGCCGGGAGACGCGGCGGTGCTGGCCGCGGTGAGCATGTGCTTCGCGCTGGGCGCGGCGACCACCGAGCAGTTCAAGCACCTGACCGCTGCTGAGGCCGGGCCGCTGGCCGGGCTCGGGACCTTGCCGGGCCTGCGGGCGCTGCGGCCCCGGCTGGCGCAGATCGCCGACGCCGCGGACCCGGTGGCGGTGCAGCGGCTGTTCGCGTCCGCGATGCTCACCGCGGACCCGGTCCTGTCCGGTGTCTATTACGTCGATGACCACTTCGTCCCGTATACGGGCGCCAAGCCGGTCGCCAAGGGCTGGAACAACAAGCGTGGGCGCGCTGAGCGAGGGCGCGCGGACACCCACGTGACCGCGCACGACGGGCGGGCGGTGTGCTTCGTCACCGGGGAGCCGTCCGGGCTGAGCACCACGCTGCCGCTGGCCCTGGCCGAGCTGAAGAAAGCCGCCGGCCCGGGCGCGAAGATCATGCTCGGGTTCGACCGCGGCGGCGCCTATCCCCAGGTGTTCAGGCACTGCCGCGAGCAGGACGTGCACTGGGTCACCTACCGGCGGGCGCCGCTGGCCGTCCCGGCGATGCTGCCGGTCATCACCACCATCACCGTCGTCGGCCGGCAGCGGGAAATCGCCTGGGCCGATGAGAAAGTGCAGATCAAGGACTACGGCGAAGCCCGGCAGATCACCCTGTTCGAGCACGGCCAGGTCGTGCTGCAGATCCTGACCTCGGACTTGCAGGCGTGCCCGGCGGGCATCTTGTCCTGGCTGAAATCCCGGTGGCGGGAGGAGAACTTCCTGAAGTACGCCTCCGAGAACTACGGGATCGGCAAGATCTGCGACTACATCGCCAGCATCGAGACCAACACCAAGATCATCGATAACCCGGCCCGCAAGAAAGCCAGCGCCGCGGTCCGCGAAGCGGAGAAGAGGCTGGCCGCCGCCGAGCGCGCCCTAGCCGGGCTGCTCGCCGGCCCCACGCTGACCGCCGCTGCCAAGAACGCGGCCATCCCCGCCGCCCAGTCCAAGATCACCCGCGCCCGCAAGGCCGTGGCCGCCGCCGTCGATGCCCGCAAGGACATCCCCGCCAAGCTGCCCGCCTCCGACATCGACCCCGACGCGAAGAAAGCGCTGCTGCGCACGGGCCGCCGCGGCCTGCAGATGGTCCTGCGGCTGCTCGCCCACAATGCCGAGCACTGGGTATCGAACCAGCTCAACGCCTACCTCCGCGACGACGACGAGTACCGCGCCATCACCCGCCAGACCATCATCCGCGGCCTGGCCGGCGTCATCACCTACACACCGGACGCGATAACCGTCCAGCTCGACCTGCCCCGCGCGCCCCGCGTCGCCCGCGCCCTGACGATGCTCATCGAGCAGGTCAACAACGAACCACCCGTCATGCCCGGCGACACCCGCCCCGTCACCTACCGGCTCAACCCCGAACCCGGCCTTTAACTCCCCACGCACAGCGTTTGCCGGAGATCTGGGACGGCCGACTTCCAGGCCCGTAAGGGGGGAACCCGGTCACCCCTCGCTTGTAAGGAGGCTAATACAAGGCGGTCATATAGCGTGACCTGCCCATCCTGGTGACCGTACCGAACCGTGGTTGACCGCCCGGCACCCTCGCGAATGGCACGTTAATGGCACCGTGATCTTGCGACTATGTATTAAGGGGTCGGTGGGTAAACAGCGGACCAGTCGGCGGCCATGTCGATCACAGTCCACTTGTGCTCGGCGGCGGCAGCCAGGATCTGGTCGGTGCCGCTGCCCAGGATCGGATCACGGTCGTAGGCGTACTCCCTCTCGCCGTCGGTGTGGTGGACGACCAGTTGCAGGGTCCGGTACGGGCTGGCTGCGGTCCACTGGAGCATGGCCAGGTCGCCGTCGGTGTTCCCCGCGGCCACAATCGGGCGCTGCCCGACGTGCCGGTGAATCGAGCTGGGCTTTTGCGGCCCGTCGTCGAAGACCCCGACTTTGGCGCTCTTGACGAGTTCGGGGCCGTCGTCGCCGACCCGGAACTCGGTTTCGCCGACGCTGCCGATCACCCGGTGCGGGGGCAGGCCGTAGGCGTCGGCTGTCCATGTCCGCATGAAGTCCGTGCCGCCGCCGGAGAAGATCCAGCAGGAGAAGCCGTTGCGGTCCAGCAGGCCGAGCAGCTCCAGCATCGGCTGGTACACCGTCGCCGGGTAGGGCCGCCCGAAGCGCGGGTGCCGGGCCGAGGCCAGCCAGTTCTGGCATAGTGCGTCGAATTCATCGGTGGTGATGCCCGCGTGGGTGAGCGCTACCAGCTTGATCAGGGCCGCCATCCCGCCCGCGTGCAGCTCTTCGAGGCTGGTGCGATGACCCAGCTCGGCAGCCCGGTCCAGCGCAAAGACTAGCTGAGCGTACACGGGCCGTTCCGTCCACAACGTGCCGTCATTATCGAACACCGCGACACGGTCGCGCTCGGGGACGAAGTCCGGCGAGCCAGGATCGGTCACCACGGCGACGAACTCCACGATCGACTGCTTCGCGGGTGTCTCACGCCAGCTCGGCAGCTCATCTGCGCTCATTGCCCGCTCCCTTGCGTCTGACGTTGATCTTGGCTCTGACCAGCTCATCAACTGCAGCGTAGACGGGCTGTTTTGCCGATGAGCCACCCCCGTTTGGGTGATCCGCCGGGCGGCTCGGGCCGTGGTGGTGATACGGGGAAGCCGGAGCTTGCCGGTGATCGAGGGGGTGGCGTCAAGAGCGCCCTGGAATGCAGCCAGTACGACCCGTCCGACATCCCAGCCCGACGGCGGCCCAGGCAGGCCAGGACAGCAGGTACGGGAGTGGCCCAGCTAGCTAGCCGTTCCCGTATCGTCCTGCCCGCGACTCACCGGGTACAGGCGCCCGCCTGCGCCACACGCACACCCAGGGTGCTTCATTGCCCGGCTTCCGCATCTGAGGCACGGATGGCTCACCTGCACCGGGACGAAGGTGTTACGTAGTGTTCCACGACGGCTTCAGGTAGACATGAAGGGTATCTTTATCCGTTCTCGCCAGGATGCTGCAACTTTGGGAGCTGGCGTGCGCCTGCCTGTTAAGTCAGAGAGAAGAATGACGTGATATCGGCCGCATACACCGCTGCCCGCTGGGTGGAGTATGCCAGCGCGGCAGTCGCCGTGATCGCTTCATCGGCAATTATTTGGAGAGTCTTGATCCGACCGCGCAAACAGATCCTGGCCCCAGCATGCATACTTGTGGTCGCAGGGGCGATCTACGCTGCGACATTCGCATTCCTTGGGACGCGGGTGGAGCAGATCAGGCTCGATAGCATCCAGCAGGTGGGGCTTGAGACTCATCACGCCGGGCTGCGCACGAATGCCCTTATGTACGACACCCAAGCAAGCGTCAAGGATACCTCGTGGGAGCTTCCCCCTGGGTTCCCGGCGAGCAGCATCATCAACAAGATCAGCGGGTACCTGGTTTACCGCACCACCACCGTGCACGCGCAGGTGGCGGTGTACGGCCTAATCAGCTCCGCGACGCTGGATGCTGAAACCGCCACCGTCAACCGCCAGGCCCGTACGATCGTGCTTCCCCTGCCCGATCCCGTGATCAGCAAGAATACGACCTACATCGCATCCGTAAATGGAATCCAGGTACGAGAGGGGCCGCTGAACGCAGTTGCCCAGAACCTGGCCGCCCTCATTAATTCGCTCTTGGGCAGGCCGGTGATGTCGTTCAGCGCCCAGCCAGCTCTGGCGAAGACCGAGGCAGCGGCGCTCACAAAGGCACAGCACAGCGTTGTGCTCGACTCATGCGGTAAGGAAGAAATCGCGCAGCAGCTTGCCCGTATTTTTCAGCTGGTGCCGGAGTACCGGGATTACGCTGTCAAGGTCATATGGCCCAGCCCGCCCGCCAGCGTGAACTGCGCACGCCTCTAGTTGAAAGTTTCGTGTGCTCGGGTAACTGAATCTCGTGTTGTGCTAGGGGTTCTGCCTGGTTCTGCCTGGATAGTCCCCCACATAATCCGGCTCAGATGGCGGGCGGTCTGGTTCCTGAACCGGCTAGGTGACAGCGCAACGCGGTCCATCTCGTCATGCTCTTGCCTGTGATCCGACACCCATTTCGCCCTCGCTCGCTCTATAGGCTTTGCGGGCATCGCGCCCCAGGTGGGGCAGGTCCCGTCCGCCAGCTGGCTCAAGGCCTGGATCCGGGCGCTGGTGATCATGCCGCGGTCCCCCGGCCATGATCATCTGCTTCAGCCCGGACTTGTCCCGCACCACCTTGGTGATCTCGGTGAACGCGCCGGGGTCGCCGGTGTTGCCGCTGAGGACCCGGACCGTGGCCGATCAGCTCCGCGACGGTGGCGGCGACCTGGTCAACCTGTCCTCCGTGGCCGGCTGAACGGCCCGGCAACGCGGTCTACGCCGCCACGAAGTGGGGTATCAACGGCTGGCCGGAATCACTGCGCCAGGAACTGCAACCCGGCGTCGCGTCATGGTCATCGAGCCTGGCGCTGTCGCGACCGAACTGACCGGCCACATCACCCATCCCGACGTCAAGCAGGCGACTGAGCAGACGTACAAGGAGCTGGCCATTCACCGCCGACGACATCGCCGAGGTCATCGCGTTCGCCGTCACCCGTCCGCGCCGCATGACCCTCAACGAGATCCTCGTGCGGCCAACAGCACAGCCTTAACTCACTTAACGCGGGTAGATCCGGCCTCGATACGAACCCCCCACCAGACAGGCGTGTTAGTTAGTCCAGCCGGCGTTGAGCCCGGACCAGCACCCAGAACCCGCGCTAATTGGATCTGCGCGAGCCCGCCCTGCCTGGCCAATCTTTCATCCCGCAGGCCTAATCGGCGATCCGGCGCTGGAGCAGGACACCTGCTGGGTAACGCTCCGTGGTTGGCGCCGGTTGTTACTTCACGATCCGTATCCCGCCCCGATATGCGGGTCTAATCCCGATGGTCGGCATGTCGACCGTCAGCGGGGCTGCGTCAATTGCGTCCCGAGCGATTATTCGGGCGCTGACCCCGGTTGGGCGCAAAGCTGCGGCGTTGAGGCAGCTGGGTTGCCGGGCGGCTGCCCAGGCTTTCCACTGGTGACCCGGCAGGCGTGCCTTCGCAGGGACGCCTGCCGGGTTCGGGTCAGGGGCCAGGGCGGCGCGCCAGGCCGAGGAAGTCCTCGTCGCTGATGCCGACCGCGTCGCCGTCCCGCAGCTGGCGGGTTCTCTTGCTGGTGACCAGTTCGGGGTGGCGGGAGGTGAAGCCGCCGTCGCGGTCTTTCTGCCAGCCGCAGACCAATATCCCATATTCCAGGCGCCGACGTACAGACGCCGGTTCCCGGCCTTGCAGGCGGGCATCTTGTACGACGAGGTTACCTGCGCGCCGGGATGCGGTGAGGATCAGCCGGTGCAGCCGTTCAGACAGCGGCCGGTGCCCTGGCGGTATCCCGTCGATGCAGGCCTGCACCTCTGGCGGCATGACGGTGGTCATGTGCCTGGCCTCCGCTTTGATCCGGTCTCGTGCAGCGCGGCGAGAACCGCCCAATCGCGGTCTGCGGGGCTGCGGCGCTCAGCGTTGCTCGACCACCATCAGCGAGTGGCCGGTGGGATCCCGCAACCAGAACATCGGCGGCACTGGGTCGCCCATCCGCGACACCTCCGCGTCAACATCCAGCCCGCGGGACTGCAAAGCGGCGTGAGTGGCATCGATGTCGCCGGTGGTCAGCGTGATCCCGGTCTCCACCGGCCTGACCTCGGTCCCGGGCCGCGGCGGTGCCAGCGCGATCCCCGCCGTCCCCTCCGGCGGGTAGACCTCCACCCAGCGGTAGCCACCGCCAAACGGAGTGTCGGAGCGCTTTTCGAAGCCGATCGACTCGTAGAACTCGATCGCCTTGTCCTGGTCGGGCGTCGGAACACACACCAGGCTGATCTGGCGGATCCCGGTCGTTGCTGTGCTAGTCATCCTGCACCTCCTGCAGTTGTGGTTGCTACACATGCGACTGGTTCGAGCGGGAAAACTCATCGGTCGGCCCGTCCCGGTGCCGCGTCACACGCGGTCACAGGCGACTCAGTTCGCTAAAGCCGCCGTAGCCGCCGCCATGCGCGGCCTCTGGCTTTTCCGTGAGGTCAACTAAACGTACAGATCGAACGTTCTGTCGTGCCGAGTCCGCTACCTCGTCTTGGAGACACACACACCGCCATCAGATCATTGTCCTGGAACAGGCGGGACCACACTTTACCTCGATTACCTCGGTCTTTGAGATGACCCTGTCCCGTTCACCGGCAAGCGACTGCCGCCGCACGTCTGTCATGAATGCATCGAGTGCCCGTGCCGAGGGGAACTCCAGGAGCTGGATCTCCAGCGGCTGCCCGCCTGTTCCGGTGCCCCGGGCCCGCTGCAGTACCCGGCCGCCGTGCCCAGGAATGATGCCCAGGATCTGGTCTTCGTAAGCGATCAGGCCATCCTCGGCACCAGGCCGCGCCCACAGCAGCACACACAGCGTCAGGCCCATGGCGCTGACCCCTGCGACGGTGTTTCTCGCATCCCCACAGAATGCCCGGCTGGAGGATGGCGCGCTGCTCTCCGCGGCAAGCCAACCAGACGTATCATCCGGTTCTGCCGGGCGGGACGGCGAAGCAGGTCAGCTGGCGTCCTATCGGCTGCGGGACGGCGAAGCGCCAGGACCGCCACGACCCACAATTGCAGGTAGCTGTAGCGCCGTAGCTCATGAGGCACGTCAAGGCCCGCGAGTTCGCCCTCGAGCACGCCAGGCCGCGCCAGCAATGCCGCCTGCCAGGCAAGCGCGGCGTAGTTGACGCCGAGTCCGGCGATCCAGCCGCCGGACAACCGCCAAGTGACAGTGGCCGCCGTGGCGGCTACCCACAGCCCAGGCCATGCCGCGGACTGCACCAAGGACGAATTCGGCGCGGATCAGACGCCGGCGCTGCTGCGTGCCCGCGATGCCATGCATATCGACTGCAGCCAGCCGACGCACATCCACCCGCTCCATGACCACATCATGGGCCAGGGCAAGACGCTGCCCTGCCCTGGCCCATATCGAACCGCCAAAGGTGAGTGGCAACGAGACCCGTCCCCTATTGCCGCGTTCAGCGCGAAGCTGGGTCAGTGCGACTGGTCGCAGTTACCCGTATCAAGGTCGTCCGGGTCGGCATCCATCTCGTCCTCGAAGATGCCATAAGGGGCTCCGCCCGATGTATGGCCGACGACGAACATGCGCCGACCGGAAATATCGACCCAGATGGGATAAGCCTGGTCGGCGGCAGCTTCAGGGACCGGCCGGCGCGTCCGGCGGCCGGATTCTCGCCTTCGCCGCCGACTCATCGTGGCCACCTCCAGCAATTTGCGGGTACCCTGCGCCAACTAGCACTGCCGAGTCTGCCGTAAGGGTAATGGCAGCTGCCTGGAACGCGGGCCGATGCCCACCTTGACGGAGTGCTGACGGACGCCGCTCCGCACCTGATCCGGCGGAGCCGATAGGGAACAGAACCGGAGCGAGTGCCTTGACCACCTGCTGATCCACGGTGAATGACACCTGCGGCGGACTCTGACCGAATACGCGCAGCACTGCAACCGTCATCGGCCCCACCAGTCGCGGGAACAACGACCTCCGCTGCACAAGCCCGGTCAGCCGATCGATGTGACCGCCCAGATCACGCGCAGGCATGCCGTCCAGGGCCTGATCAGCGAGTACCGCAGAGCATTGGCGATTGCAGAAACACCAGCTCAGAGACAGTGCGCGAGTTCTGGCACGGCACAGGGCCCTAAAGGCACGACCACGACGGGCACCGGTGAGCGGCGGGCCAGGCTGACGGCGGCCGAGCCGACCACTCGGTGCATGGCATGCGACGAGCTCCCGACCACGATCGCCACAATGTCGCCGACGTGGGCGTCGCGGATGCCTTCGGCAGCCGCGATCAGCTCGTCCGCGATCAGGCCCTGGCGCCACTCGAACCCCCAGCGCTCCTCGCGCCCGCCGAGCCGCTCGCCGGCCTCGGTGCGCAGCTCCTGCGCGAACATCGTTGAAGCTGGCTTCCATTTCGGCCACGGCGCCTGCCGACAGCATGTCGATGCTGGGCAGGTGAGCGACATACACCACCTCGATGCGGCCGGTCCGGCCATGCAGCAGCCTGACCGCGGCGTCCAGCGCCCGGCCTGCAGGAGGGGAGCCGTCATACCCGACGACGAGGTACAGGTCCCCGGCGGGCGGCGCGGTAGTGTTCATCGGGGTTAAGGGTATCGGTGCCCAGGCGCGGCATCCCCGGTATCCGGCATCGTTTGTAGCTGACCCATCCTGGCAGGCGTACCTGCCGGCCCGGGTTCCAAAAGTCGGCCTAGCCTTGTGACCTGGTGCGATGAGCGAGCCATGGCCGTGGGGCATGATGATCAGCCGTGTCACTCCGACTGCTCTACCTGATCTGGCCTCATCAACGAATACCAGCGAACCGCGTAGAAGCCCAGGTCAGGACACGTGGCCGAATTCTGGAACCCCACAGGGTGCTCCGAGCCCGCGGTCGCTGAGGCACCTATATCCGGATCCTGGCGGCCTGGCGCCGCTGCGGGTCGAGCGACATGATTGCCAGGGCCGGACCGTCATGACGCTGCCCGGCACGGGAGAACCTGGCGACGGCGGTGCCGATGAGGGTTGCCTCCACGATGTGGTCGCGGCGGCCGGCCGTTACCGGGCAGTCCCGCCCGCGCACCCGCATCTGCATCGTGGCGATCACCACGCCCTCGGCGCCGAGCCGCTTGACGTCACTTTCCAGCTGGCGCCTGGCGTCCTGCCGCGACTGGCTGACCAGGTCGGTCCAGCCGGCGACCTCGGCGTTGCCCGAGCCCCAGCGCGCCTGGCGGGCGGTCGTGCGGTCATCGTGCCGCGACCCGATCGAGATGCCGAGCACGAGCCCCGCGGGCACCCAGCCCGTCATCATCAGCTTGGCGAAATCCTGCCCGGACACCTCACAGGTGAAGGGCACCGGCGGCCCGTACGCGGCACCCGGCGCGCGGACTGCGGTGCCGAGGGCCGTGCACTGCGGCCCGCCGAGGGGGAACGACCCCCGGGACAGCCGGACGCCGACGACCCCGTGCCCGCCAAGCCCGGCGCACTCGGTGGTCATCCGGCCGACGGCCGTGTGCCTCGCCTGGTCCATGGTCTGCACGAGCGGGCCGAACGACCCCCAGCCGCCCTGCCCGGACACCTGGGTCGCCGGCCGGGGCGGCAACCCGTCGCCGGACGATCCCGGCGACCCGGGGCAGCTATACCCGCTGGCGGACCCGGCGCGGTAGACGGCCGCGCCGAACACCTGGCCGACGGGTTCGAAGCCCACGCTGCGGATGGCGGCGAACTCGGCTGCGGTCAGCGCGGACCCCCATGTGCCGCTGGACCGGAGCTCCGCCATCCGGGCCGCTGCCACGGCGGGCAGTTTTTCGCGCACCCCCCCAGCCTAGGCCTCCACCCTGCAGGGATGCGGCGCCCGAGCCTGTCCGTGCCGGGGCGTGACTGGTCAGGTCAGGCGTAATGCCCCGGGACCGCGTGTTCTGGCAGAGCGTAAATTCAGGTGGCCGGTGGCCGGTGGCCGGTGGCCGGTGGTCGGTGGGGGGCACACAATGGCCGGTGGGCCTTGACGTAGAGGGCTTCGTCCTTGAGGCTGGATGGCCGTCCGGGGGCTTTCGATGCGGCAACGGGCGGCATGGGCGAGTACCTCTAGCCCCGCTGTCCCGCTTAGCTCCGCTGTCCCGCTGCCACCTGGTGTCCAGCTGCCAGCGGTAAGCGGCCGGCCCGCCAGGGGACCCAATGCCGCATCGGGTCCCTTAGCTTAGCCCTGATCTTTCATCGGGGTTGATGGCTGCCGCTGAGCGGCGTGCGGACCGTGTTCTGGGCTGGGATTTTAGCTTCGGTGTATGACGGTGGCCCGGCTGGCGGGCCGGGTGGCCGGGGTTCCACGGCCCCGGGTTCTCCTTCCTTGCTCGCAGGGATGGGTTAGCACTGGTCAGGGGCCTTGCGGGATCGCCTGGATGCGCTGCCAGGCGGCGGTTATGGCGTCGGCCCAGGGCCAGGTCGCGGCGATTTTCAGGCATCTTCGCCGCCCGCCGTGCACGAGGCGGCCGGCGGCGTGCAGGATCCGGTAGCGGAGCGTTTTCGGCTCGGCTTTCGCCAGGTCGCGGTCCAGGGCCAGCAGCTTCAGCCAGGCCAGCAGGATGCAGGCGATCATGGAGGCGGTCAGCCACGCCTGGTTGACCTTGTAGTCATGCGACGGGAAATGGCCCAGCCCGGTGTCCTTGCCGGTGCGGATCACGTCCTCCACCCGGGCGTGGACCCGGTGCGCCGCGTCGATGTAGGCGCACTGGCCCAGCCAGCCACGCGTGGTGGCGGGCCGGTTCGTTACCCACAGGCAGTACCGCCAGCCGTCCTCTGCCTCGAACAGGGTCAGCTGCGCGCCCGGGTGCGGGCGTTCCCGGCGGGCGAAGATCCGCATCGCCTTGGGCCAGCCCTTGAGCTGGTCCCCGGCCTGCCCTTCGCGCAGCAGCCCGGTCAGCTCGATGACGTGGGCTTCCTCGATCCAGCAGGCCCGGTGCGCGCACCGGAGATTACCGCAGGCATCGTCCGCGCGGCGCTCGCGGACTTTCCCGTGCGCGTCCACGGCGGCTTCCCAGGCGTCCTCGGGGACCTGGGCCAGCGCGGCCTTTTCCCGCTTGCCCAGCTCCCAGCCCACGGAGTAGATCACCTGGTACCCGGGGCGGGCCGCCAGCTTGTCCAGCTCCCTGATCAGGGCGTGGCTGGCGCCGGCCCCGTCGCAGGTGATCATCAGCTTCCGGCGGAACGCCGGCGGCAGCGCGGCGATCGCCTCGCCCAGGATCTGCAGGTGATCAGCGGCGGTATTCGACCCGGCCGAGCCGGGGCGCAGCATCCACGCCAGCGGCTCCCGCACGTTGTCGCATTCGGCGACCAGCGGGTGATGGCCGAATCCCTTGAAATTGGGCTCCGCCAGCTCCTTATCCGAGTGCGCGGGCACCACGGTCGCGTCCAGCCGGATACACGTCACCCCCTCCAGCGTCTTGTCCGCGACCCGCACCGGCGGCAGCGTGCCGGCCTGCGCCCACGCGTGCCGCCGCGCCTTGTTCACCGCGGCGGCGAGCTTGCGCTGCGCGCGGTCGCCGGCGCCGGCGATCTCCTTCAGCGCCCGCCACGCCGTCGGCACCGACGCCACCAGGCCGAACAGCTCCCGCTGATCGCCCATCACCCGGAAATCACTGATCACCCGGGCGCCGTCCGCGATCGCGCACGCCAGATCGCTGACGACCCGGCCCCGGTCATGCCCCCACAGCGGCGACGGCAGCGCCCGCGACAGCCCCGCCGTCAGCCCCGTCCGGTCCGCCAGCTGCCGCAGCAGAACCAGGCCCGCATGCGACACGATCCCCGTACCGCCGCCAGTGACTTCCAGACCCCGCGACCACCCTGTACCGTTCACGTAGAAAGTGCTCCTCGAACCCGGCGCGATAAGGACCCAAACACCCCTAATCGTCCCAGTTCAGGAGCACTTTTCCATTCAGGCGCGCCAGTCAGCCCACACGGCTCGGTGAAAAGACAGGGTTAGGGGACCCGAAGTTCCATCGGGTCCCTTCCCTGCCGCTATCACCCGGCGGGCCTGCCCGCCGGGAGCGAAGCGGGGTTTATCACCGGCGAGCAGCTGACCAGGGCTGCCGGAATCGCGTGAATCGCGTGCGCCTCAAGCTGCGGCGCGAGGTCGGCGGCGGGCGCCGCGGCGGACGCGGGTGCGGCGACGGGCGCGGGTGCGGCGCCGTGGGGCGCAGCTTCGGCCGCGGCTGCGGCGGCGGCCCTGAGTTCTGCAAGCCGCTGCCGGGATGGCAGTAGAACGATCGCGAGGATCACACCGAGGCTGAAGATTCCCGCGGACACCGCAAAGGCCACCGTGTAACCGTGGGTGGCCGCGATCGCCGGCGCCAGCGGCCCCGTGTGGTGCGCGGCGAGGTAGCTGGCCGTCGCGGTCAGCGCGATGGTGCTCAGCGCGGCCGTCCCGATCGATCCGCCGACCTGCTGCATGGTGTTGACCAGCGCGGAGGCCACGCCCGAGTCCTGGCGCCGGACGCCGGCCGTGGCCGTGTTGATGGCCGGGGCGAAGATCATGCCGAAGCCCAGGCCCAGGATGAGCAGGGCGGGCAGCACGCCGCCGGCGTAGCTGGAGGTCGCGGTGAGCTGGGTCAGGTAGGTCATCGCGGCAAGGCCCAGCAGCATGCCGGTGGTGATCAGGACGCGCGGCCCGAGCCGGGGCAAGGTCACGATGCTGGAGACATTGGAGCTGAGCAGGATGCAGCCGATCATCGGCAGGAAGGCCAGCCCGCTGGTCACCGGGCTGTAGCCCTTGACCTCCTGCAGGTAGTACGTGAGGAAAAGGAAGATGCCGAAGATCGCGATTCCCGACAGGCCGACCGCGACATAGGAGCCGCCCCGGGTGCGGTCGAGTATCACGTGCAGCGGCAGCAGCGGGTGACTGCCCCGCCGTTCGGCGACAACGAACGCGGCGAGGAGCACCAGGCCGAGGACCAGGGAGCCGATCGTCAGCCCGGCCGTCCAGCCTGCGGTCTCGGCGTGAGAGAAGCCGAAGACGATGAGGAACAGCCCGGCGCAGGCCAGTACAGCCCCGGGCCAGTCCATCCGCGGCCGGCTGGCGGGCCGGCTGCTGCGCATGTACGCCAAGGCGCCGGCGATGGCGATCGCGGCGAACACCAGATTGACGTAGAGCGTCCAGCGCCAGGACAGGTACTGGGTGAGCATCCCGCCGAGGATCAGGCCCACGCCGCCGCCGCCTGCGGCGACCGAGCCGAAGACGCCGAAGGCCTTCCCCCGCTCGCGCGGGTCGGTGAAGGTGCTGACCAGGGTGCCGAGGGCGGACGGCGCGAGGATGGCGCCGAACGCGCCCTGCAGCGCCCGGGCCGCTACCAGCATCTCGAACGAGACGGCAGCACCCCCGATGGCCGAGGAGACGGCGAATCCGGCCAGGCCCGTGATGAAGACCCACTTGCGGCTGTACATGTCGCCGAGCCGGCCGCCCACCAGCAGCAGGCTGCCGAAGGCCAGGGCGTAGGCCGTCACCACCCACTGCCGGTCGCCGTTCGGGAACCCCAGCGCACGCTGGGCCGACGGCAGCGCGATGTTCACGACCGTGGAATCCAGGACCACCATCAGCTGGGCGATAGCCACCACGACCAGGACCAGCCAGCGCCGGTCAGCGGGGCCTGCCGGACGGCCCTGGGTGGCAGATGACATGGGAGCTATGCCCCTTCGAGTGAAGCGCACTGCACGAATCGCTACCGGGGTCCGGAGCAACTATTGCCCAGTAATGCCGCTGGGGATCGCGGGCCCAATGCCGCTATCTCAAGCCACGATAGGCATACCGGAAACGCCATGTCCACCTGCGCCGGCCCACACGTGCCGGCTACCGCGGCCCAGATCGCCGGCGAGCGGGGCCTGGCCCGTCCCTGCGCCGATGCGATAACCGAGGCCGAGGAGTTGACCTTGGATGCGGCGGTGCCCCCGCCGCGGGTTCTGCCTGGCCAGCCGCCGGACCAGCTGACGGACCTCCTCCGGGACCGGCGGGCGTCCCGTGGAATCCGGGCGGGTCCACGCGTTCTTGACCAGGCGCCGGTGCCAGGTGAGCAGCGTGCCGGGCGTCACGATCCGCTGCAGCCGAAGGCGTCTGGGCAGCAGCCTTGCCAGGGCGGCGACCACGGCCCGGTCAGCCCAGCCCGGTTTCGGGCGGGCAACGTTGGCGGCGAGCTGCTGCAGTATCAGCGGATGCATGGTGTCCTCCTGGGCGTGCTGGGCGGGCGGCCGCGCGGCCGCTTGCAGGCGGTGATCGCGCTGCCGGTGAAGATCTCGCCGCCCCAGACACCGCGCGGCTCGTGGCGTTCGAGCGCGCCGGCCAGGCAGGAGCCACGTATCGGGCAGGGCGCGCAGTGCGCCTTGGCCAGCTCTAGGTCGGCCGGCAGATCGGAGAACCATAGCTGCGGGCTCTGTCGCTGGCAGGGCAGCGGTCCGCCGGTTGCCTGCGCCTGCCGGGTCAGTAGGGTCAGGGAGTTACCGGGCATGACGCGTCACCGGCTCCCGGGGGTCGGCGTGGGCTGGACGCGCCGGTCCGGCTGCGCTAGGCAGGCGCGGGAGCGGCTGGTGCGGCGGGCGGCCTGGTGGGCGTGAACGATGTCGGGGTCTCGCGGGTCGGCTGGCAGCGGTGATTGCTGCTCGCTGGCCGGTCCGAGGGGGCGCCTGGCCATGCGGATCTGCCTCATCTGCGGCCTCCTTTCCGGTCGGGACGTGCAGGTGGCGTTGATGATGTCCGTGCCGGGGCGGCGTCTCATGGCGGGCTCGCCTGCCCGGCTTCGTCTGGGCCCAGCCGGCGCACCGAGATCAGGCACATCCCGAGGTCGCGTACCTTGAGCAGCACTCCGTGCAGCGCTGGCTGATCGGGCAGCGGCCCGGAGATGACGGTCTGGCTGCCCTCGCTGGTGACCTGGAGGCCCTCGAACCAGGCCGTCCAGCGCTGGCCGAGGACTCCCTCGACGCGGATCTCTTAGCGCGCAGGCGATTGCGAGCCGCTCACGCCCGCCCGCCCGATGGCCGGACATTCTCCCGTGCCGTCGGCGGGCTGCTCGTGGCGTCGGCAGTGCCGTTCTCGAACTGGCCGAAGTTCAGCGCAGCCATGTGTTCCCTCCTTTGGGTGTGGGTCTGTGACCTCACGCTATGCAGACCGGGCTGGCCGGGCGTCACCCGAAAGTGCCCCTTGGGGGTGGAATCTTCCGCGGCGGCAGGGGGTACGGAAGTACCGTCCGGCGTGCCTGCTCCCGTGCGGTTACGCGGAAATGCCGGGGAAGGCGGAATAGGGCTGAGGGCCGTGAGATGGGGTGGCCGGGTAGGTGACAGCGCGCGAACGCGGCGGCCAGCCGCTACTAGCATGGTCCTAATTCGGCGCTTCCAGCCGATCCCCGCGGGTCCCGCGGCACCTTCGTGCCGCCTACCTCCCGCCGAAGACTCCACCGGGCATGTCCACTTTCGGTTGACGCTCGCAGCAGCGGCCACTCACATCGTCCTGGCATGACCTGTCACCGATGTGCCCGCCGGGCTGGGCGGCGCGGCTTCGGCGCCCAGGAAAGCTAGGCCGTAGTTACCCCCGGAGGCGCTGACACCTCTGTTGACCAGGGAAAACGCGGACGCACATGACTACCGTAGACGTGTAAGCCCGGCTCCTGAAGCTCTATGACCAGGGCAGACATGATGGGCCTTATGAGCCTGGGGGAACTTCGGTCTAGCCGAAGGTGAACGCGTAGGCCTGGGCGCCGGGGTCGAGGAAGGTGATCTCAAAGGTGTGGTCGGTGATGGGGCCGGGCTGCCGGATGAGCTGGTAGAGCCGCGGCTGGGTGACCGTGCCGTTGCCTTGCCTGTCAATGTCTGCACCGTGGGCAGCGCCCGGTGGTTGTCCGTCGAGGAGCACGCGGAACCGTAGGGAAGTTCCCGGTGCGGATGGGCCCATGACGAGGTGGAGGTCGCGGGCGTGGAACCGGCAGGCGATCTGGCCGTTGGCCGTGTTCAGCGTGGCTGCCTGTTCCTCCATCGTCCAGTCCCCGGACAGGGCCCAGTCGTTGAGCCTCAGCTCCGGCGGGGCGGCATAGACGTGGGGCTTGCCCGGTACGGCGCCGCCGGGGGATGCGAGGTTCTCGGTGCGCTCATAGCCAGTGTAGTTTTCCGGTGATCTGAGGGTCTCCCAGTCGGCCGGGGCTTCCACGCCGCCCGCCTCGGCCGATACCAGGTCATCACCTGCCCCGGCGGATCCGGCCTCGGCCAGCAGGTGCTGGATGATCATTCCGACTGCTGGTATTCGCCTTCGCCGTAGTGGTGATGCCGGATACGCCCCTGCGCGTCGGCGAAGTAGAGGGCGGGCCAGTAGTGGTTGTCGAAGGCACGCCATACCGCATAGTTGTTATCGGTTGCGACCGGGTAATCGATCCTCATCTCCTGGACGGCCTGCCGGACGTTACCGGCATTGTGCTCGAACGGGAACTCGGGTGTGTGGACGCCGATCACCAGTAGGCCCTGGCCGGAGTATTTCCCGGCCCAGGCGCGGACATAGGGAAGCTGGCGTAGCCAGTTGATGCAGGTATAGGTCCAGAAGCCGACCAGGACGACTTTCCCGCGCAGGCCCGCTGGTATCAGCGGCGGCGAGTTGAGCCAGCCTGTCGCGCCGCCCAAAGAAGGCAGCTCGCCTTCGACGGGGAGCCGGAGCGAGCCCGTGTGGAGCCCGGCGGGCATGGGCCAGTGTGCTGTCATGACAATGCTCTCCCAGTGGCTGGATGTCCCGGCCAGGCGCCCCCGGCCGATGCCGTCGCGCTCGAACGATACCGCCGGAGACCGCGCCGGGTTTCAGCCGGCGAATGCCGGGGCGTAGTCGCGCGCGAACTGGCTGACGTCCCGTGGCGGCCTGCCGGTGACCTCAGCGACGGCCGGGGAGACTGATGCTGCCTCCCCGCGCCGGTAATGCGCGTAGTCCTCCAGGAGGCCCTGGACCTGCCAGGGGGGCACGATTCCCTGCAAGCTGTCCGCGAATGCGTCGGGTGGTACGTCGATGAACGTGATGTCGCGCCCAAGGGCGGAGGTCAGCGCCGCGGCGATCTGCGCGTGGGTGATGGGCGCGGGACCGGTCAGGGAGTATGTCGCGCCCTCGTGGCCGGCCTCGGTGAGCGTGGCGGCGGCCACGGCGGCGATGTCGCGCACGTCCACGGCGCTCACCGTGGCCTCACCGATCGGGGCGTAGAACTGGCCCTGGGCGGAAATCGGCCCGGCGAAGGCGAGCAGTCCCTGGAAGAACAGGTTGGGCCGCAAGAAGGTATAGGCGATGCCCAGGTCACGGACATGCCGTTCCACCGCGGCGTGATAGCGCAGGAACCGCACCGGTGAGTGCTCATCGGCGGCCAGCTGGGAGAGCACTACCAGGTGACCGACGCCTGCCTGGGCCGCCAGGCCGGCGAAACGCCGTTGCTGCGCCTCGGCCCGCTCGGAGGAGGGCGTGACCAGGTAGGCCCGCCCCGCGCCCGCCAGCGCCGCGGCGATCGATGCGGCATCGTCAAAGTCGGCAACAGCGACCGGAACGCCGGCCGGAAGCTTGCTGCGGTCCGCCTCCGTGCGCACCATGGCCCGCACCGGTGCCCCGCGCCTTATCAGGGCGTCCAGGACGGCCTTTCCGGTGTTGCCGGTCGCCCCGGTCACCAGGACCGGGCTGGTCTGCTGATCCATTGTCATCACTCCTTGCGACGCGGCCGTCTCGGCAGCGCCCGTTGAGATTGCCTGTCAGAGGTCTTTCCACGGGTTGACGAGCGCGGCGTTTGCGGCGTGGAACATAGCGGTTTCCCTTCCGGGAGCACGAGTTCCGGCTTCGCGTCGGCGGTACGACCCTGTAGTGATAGGCTCTGCCGATCGTTATAGGTCCTAACAAAACAAAGTACCTGTTATGCTGCGCCTGTCAATCCGGAGGGAGGATCGATGCCGGCCATGCCCGCGCCCGAGCCGCCGACCATGCGCGAGCGCTACCGGGCGCAGGTGCGCCGTGAGGTCAAGCAGGCGGCGCTGCGCCAGCTCGCGGAGTCAGGGCCCGCGGGCCTGTCGGTCTCGGCGATCGGCAAGCAGCTCGGGGTCTCCGGGCCCGCCCTGTACCGCTACTTCGCCAGCCGCGACGAGCTGCTGACCGAGCTGGTCATCGACGCCTACCACGACCTGGCCGACGCGCTGCGCGCCGCGGCCGGCCAGCCGGCAGGCCCGGAGCCGCGCGCCCGGTTCGAGGCCCTCGCACGCGCCTACCGGTCCTGGGCGCTGGCCCAGCCGCACCGGTACCGGCTGCTGTTCGGGCCGCCGCTGCCCGGCTACGACGCGCACACGCAACGACTCGTGGACGCATCGCAAGCCGCAATGAACCAGCTGCTCGGCGTTCTGCGCGAGCTCGGGGACCGCCCCGCCGCCCCGCCTCCCCAGCCGCTCGCATCCCAGCTCACGGCCTGGGCGCAGGCACGCGACCCCGGCACCGGCCCGGCGGCCGCCCTGCGCGCCGTGCTGACCTGGAGCCGCCTGCATGGCCTGGTGAGCCTGGAAATCGCCGGGAACTTCGCGTCCATGGGCATCGATCCTGACCAGGTCTTCGAGGCCCAGCTCGCCACACTGACAGCATGAGCATGCCCCACACCAGCCACGCCCACGTGCTGGTGGCGTCCAGACCGGCAACCCGCCAGGCAGCCGTCGCCATGCTGCCAGCGGGAGGGCCGGGAAAATCGTTTGGCTGGGGCCCACCGCCCGCTTCGGGAACCCGTACCCGGGCACGCGCCTGCTCCTGGGCACGGGCCGGACGGTCGCGGTCATCAGTACGCGCATCAACCTCGGCAGGGTTTCCGGCACCGGTTTCCAGCCGCGGGCAGGCACCAAGCCCGCACTGACCAACACGCCGCCCATCGTGCAGGCGGCCGGCGGTAAGGCCTAACCGCGGGCTCTATGACCATCAAGCCTAGGCGCGTTAGGTAAGTTGAGGTCTTCCGTTCAGATAGCGTCGGCGAGATGGGTGAGGAGGAGGGTGTGGGCCGCGAGCGTGATAACAGTCCTGGTCAGGAGCCGTCCGAAAGGTTTGCGCGCCGTGGCGGGCGAGTTCCATGTGGCCGGTGATCTCCTTGACGGAGGTCTGGACCCGGTTGCCGAGCCTGGCGATCAGGTGCTGCAGCGTCCCCGGTATGGTCTTGCGCTGCGCCCGGGTGGGCGGGATGATCACGCCGATCCCGGCGCTGGCCATCTCCCCGGTGAAGCGGCGGCCGGTGAAGCCCCTGTCCAGCAGGAGCGCGTGATCGGCCGGCCCAGCCTATGAACAGCCAGCCTGCGCCCCGCCCCGGCACCGGCTTGCCGTCGGTCGTCGCGCTCGGCCAGGACCGCCCCCATGTTTCCGGAACCGCCTTCGTCGCCCCCGGTGCCATCCTCATCGGACGTGTCACCATCGGCGCTGAGGCGAGCGTCTGGTACGGGGCCGTGCTCCGCGCCGACCGTGACGCCATCTCCGTCGGCGAGCGCAGCAACGTGCAGGACGGGTGTGTCTTGCACGCCGATCCCGGCGTGCCGCTGTCGGTGGGATCAGAGGTCACCATCGGCCACAACGCGACGCTGCACGGGTGCGCCGTCGAGGATCTGGTCCTTATCGGCATGGGCGCGATCGTGCTCAACGGAGCCCGCGTGGGGCGTTATTCGATCATCGCCGCCGGCACCGTGCTCGCCGAAGGGCAGCAGGTCCCGGAGGGGGTGCTGGTGGCCGGGGTGCCGGGCAAGGTCCGGCGTGACCTGTCCGGAGCAGAGCGCGCAGCGATCAAGCGCAACGCCGCCACGTACATAGGACTCTCCCAGCTGCATCGCGGCGGTGACGCCTGAGATGAGCAGTTCCCAGGCCAGGAACCGGAGTCACAGCGGAGCCCGCGCGGCCGCCCGAATCCGCCGTCCTGCCGGCCCTGATGCCGCTTGCCCCTGATGTCCCTGGTGGGACGCCCGTTCCGGGTTTCGGATGTGGGCCTGACGTTCCTGGCTGCTGACGTTTGCTGCGGGAACCGGATCAACTTGCGCCCGGCCGCCATGGGGCCACGGCTTGTGACCGAGGTCCCCGCTGACCGTGACATTCGGCCGCGATGAACTCTGTATATGTGCAGTACTTCCCGGCCAACGATTATGAGAGGGGGCTGAGGGACGTGACACGCAGCGATATGCACCGTGATGCGATGCTTCATCACCTCGGGACGCGCTCGTGCCGGGCTATTGATGGCTGGTGCCTCCCAGCAGTGAGCTGACCCGGGCCAGGGAGGTCTTGTTGGCGGGTACCTGGATGACCGTGACCAGGTCAGGCTGGTCGACGAGCCGGAGCTGGAACATCTCCAGCATGATCAGCCCGGCCTCAGGGTGGTTGATCTCGATCGCCGCGGGCTGGAAATGGCCGACCGGGTATTCGGCCCACCAGTCCCGGAACTCTGGGCTAGCCGCGGTCAGCGCCGCTGCCAGTTCGGCGAACCGCAGGTCGCCGGGGCGCAAGCTGGCTGCGGCGCGGAACTGGCCGAGCACGGCCCGCGCGGCCGGCTCCCAGCGGACCATGCGGGCGCGGTTGGCTGCGTCGGTGAACATCATCCAGAGCATGTTGCGCCGGGCGGCAGGAACCGTGCCGGGATCGTGGCGGACCCGGACGTAGGCCTGGTTCCACGCCAGGTAGTCGAAGTGCTGGTCATAGACCGAGGCGGGGCTCGGTGCTGCCGCGTCGATCAGGAGCTGCAGCCGGGGCAGCATGGCCTCGGCCGGCGGCTGTAGCTGGGGCGGCGGCAGGCTGGCCAGCTCGCGCAGGTGCCGGTGCTGGCCGGGAGTCATCAGCAGCGCCCGGGCAAGGGCGTCAATGACCTGGGCCGAAGCCGCGATGTGCCGGCCCTGCTCGAGCCAGGTGTACCAGGTGACGCCGACTCCGGATAGCTGGGCGACCTCCTCGCGGCGCAGCCCTGGGGTCCGGCGCCGGCCGGATGCGCTGCCCTCAGGCAGGCCGGCGTCGGCGGGGGTCAGGCGGGCCCGCTGGGCGCGCAGGAACGCGGCCAGCTCGGTGCGCCGGGTCAGTGACGCGGACGGGCGGTCGCTGGTCAAAGCTGCCTCCCGGGGTCCGGGCGATGTCCGGCGGTGGCTAGCAGGATCGGTACCAGGATAGGCACCCGTACGGACGCTAGCCTGTCGATGTCCGGCAGCCAGCCGGGGCCAGACGCGGGACGATCAAACGACCAACCGGGCAGGCCCGGTGCTGGTGATCGGCGCCACCGGCCAGCAGGGCGGCGCGGCGATCGCCCAGGTGCGGGCCCGGCACGACATCCAGCAACCCACCCCGATGACCATGGGGCAGCCGCCCTAACCACCGACCAGCGAACCCGGGCAGAACACAGCGAAATGGAGCAACCCATGTGCGAATCCATGATCCGGGCCGACAGCCCGGTGGTCACCCTCATCAACGTGTTCACCGTCGAGCCCGAAAACCAGGACCGCCTGATCGAGGCCTGGCAGCGTTCCACCGATGAGGTGATCCGCCACCTCCCGGGCTTCGTCTCCGCCAATATCCACGCTAGCCTCGACGGCACCAAGGTCGTCAACTACGCCCAATGGGAAAGCCAGGAGTCGTTCACCGGCATGCTCGCCGACCCGGCGGCCGGCGAATGGCTCCGCAAGCTCGCCGAGATCGGCACCCCCGCACCCGTGCTCTGCCGAGTCGTCTCCGTCCACCACGCATCCGGGTGACCGTCCGGGTGCAGGGCAACGAACTGCGTCTTGCCGAAGAGCCCCGGGCCGGCCCCGGCCGAATACGCATGTCAGGCTGCTTCGAGCCGGTCTGGTAGCCAAAGGGCAGCTGCTGGCGGCCGAGGTTCGTGAGTCCTCGTTCCGGCAACGCCACGTCCCACAGGCCTGTTGACGGCATGTCACCCTCGCTGCACGATCGAGGAAAGGAACTAGCTGGGAGACCTGATCATCCCCGGGAATTCTTGATCGTCAGCGCTGATGAAGACACCCTCCGCTTGGATCCAAGCGAACGCCCGAGCGGCCAGGGTTGTCGATCTCCTGGGGGCTGACCGTAGGGGTGTCGTATGCCGATCGAGTCGGTCGAGCAGGAGGTCCAGGATGCCTACGTTCGGCTGGCTGAGTCGGCCGCGATGGTGCGATACCACCATGAGCACTACCTGGACGGACTCGCCGCTGCGTATGACGAGTATGCCGGGCAATCCCGGCGCGCGGAGGCGCAGCTGGCGGCCGGGCCGGGCCGGGGCCCGGCCGCCGGTGATCTGTTCAGCACCGTGCCGGCGCTGACCGCCGCACATCCATGGGCGCTGGGCGGCTTCGGTGACCAGGCGTGGGATGCCTATCAGCCCGCGCTGGACGCGCCGCCCCCGGATGGGCTGCGAGTCGGCGTCCTGCGGACGAGAGGGAGGAAGGGGCTGCCGCCCCTGCCCGCGGTGGCGCGGTTCGCCCGGCACGGTCATCTTCTGATCACCGAACGCGGGTTCATCGACGGGGCGCGATCCCTGTTGCAGGCGCTCACTCTGCGACTGGCGGCAGCCACCGTGCCGGGTACGGTGCGGCTGGCGCTCGCCGATCCGGTGGGGCAGGGCCGGCACCTGAGTGCGTTCCTGCGGTTGCCAGCGCAGATGCTGGTGGGGACCGCGGTCGCAGCCGGATTAGCGGAGATCGAGACCCTGCTGGCAAAGCTCACCGATCACGCCGTGGAGGTCACCCAGACGAGGCTGACCAATGTGTACGACTCGGTAGAGGCCTACAACGCGGGCACCACAGGGGCAACGGTCCCGTACCATGTCCTGGTCCTGGTCGGCTTCCCGGCCGGTGTCAGCGACCGTGCCGCGGAGCTGCTTGGCCGGCTTGCCCGCAACGGGCCCAGAGCGGGTCTCTACGTCCTCGCTACGCTGGATCCCCGGCTGGAGATGCCCCGGGGGTTCGATCTTGCGGCCCTGACTGCATCGGGTACCAACCTGGGCCTGGACGATCATGGGAACCTAGCCTGGGACGACCCGGATTTCGGGCCGACCGTGATCGAGCCGGACCAGATGCCCGTGGCGACGCGGGCCAACCCGTGGCTGGACGCCGTCGGCGCTGCCGCCAGCTCCGCTTCACGGGATCTTCCCTTCGCGCGGATCGCGATCACCCCGTCGCAGCGGTGGGCCCATGTCACCACCGATGGCCTGGATGTACAGATCGGCGTGGACAGCAAGGGCGAGCCGCAGCACTTCGTCATGGGGGCCCGCGGTGTGCACCACAGCCTGGTCGGCGGGGATGTCCGGATGGGCAAGACCAACCTGCTGCACGTGCTGATCAGCCAGCTCGCTCTCCGGTACCCGCCAGAGGAACTCGAGCTGTACCTGCTCGACTTCAAGGAGGTCGAGTTTGACGCCTACCTGACCGAACGGCTGCCGCATGCCCGTGCCATTACCTCTCGTACCGACCGCGAGTTCGGGCTGAGCATGCTGCGCCGCTTCCACGACGAGATCGACCGGCGGGCCCGCCTGTGCCGTGAGGCGAAGGTCACCGACCTGCCCGACTACCGCCGGGAGACCGGGCTGGTGCTGCCCCGGGCATTGGTGATCATGGACGAGTTCCAGGTGCTGTTCAGCGAGGAGGACCGGCTGGCCAGAGAGGCCGCGCGGCTGCTGGCTGACATCGCCAAACGCGGCGCGGCGTTCGGCCTGCACCTGCTGTTCGCCACCCAGTCGCCCGGCGGGCAGCTCGCCGCATTTCTGCGGCCCGTCTATGAGCAGATGGCACTGCGGATTGCCCTGGGCTGCACGCAGCCGAGTGTGTCCCAGGCGATTCTCGGCGAGGGCAACGACGCCGCTACGAAGCTGATCCGGGCGGGGGACGCGATATACAACGACCGCCGCGGCGAGGGCGCCAACCCGGTCATGAGGATCGCGATGCTGCCCACCCGGGAGCGGCTGGAACTGATCGGGGCCATCCGGATGCTTGCGGCCGGCCGGGAGTACCCGCCGCCGGCCAGTTTCGACCCTGACGCGCCCGCAGACTTCGCCGCCCACCGCGCCTGCGCCATCTTCGCCGCCAAGCCGGGCCGGTGGCGGGCACCGGGGGATGCCGTGGAGGCGTGGCTGGGTGAGGCGATCGAGATCAAACCCGCCACCACCGCGACATTCGAGCGTTACGTCCGGTCCAACCTGCTTATCGTGGGCGGCGAGGGGCACGGCCATGGGCTGCTGCTGGCCACCCTGCTCAGCGCTGCGGTCCAGCGTTCCCCGGCGGATGTCTCGTTCACGATCGCCGAGTTCACCCGGCCGTCGTCGCCGTTCCATGGGTTCTTCGCCCTGGTGCAGGCGCTGCCCCACCCGGTGCGGATCGCCGACCGCCGGACGGCCGGGACGGCGCTTGACGCGCTCATCGCCGACCTGGACGCGCGGCTGGCCGACCCGGACGGAGCTGTCCAGCCCGAGCGGTTCTTCCTCATCGCGGGGATGCACCGCTGGCAGGAACTGCTCGCCGAAGGCGACTACGGCCGGCTGAGTGATACCTCGGTCCGTCTCATCCGCCTGGCCGACCGAGGACCGGACGTCGGCATTCACCTGGTGACCTGGACCGACAGCTACGCTACCGTCGAACGGGCTCTCCGGCGGGCGGGCATCGCCCATTTCGGCTTGCGTGCGGTGCTCCGCGTGCTGTCACCTGCGGAAAGCGACTCGCTGCTGGGGGTGGCCGCTGCCGCCGGGCTGGACGATGACCGCGCCCTGTACCGGGAAACCGAGTGGCCTATCGAATAAGTCGGGAAGTTCAAGCCGTACTCGATGGTGTCCCTCCGGGCCTTCGCCCAGGGTGCCTTCTGGAGCTCAGCATGACCGAGCAGGAACGCGCCGTCCAGCTGGCCCCGGCCGTGTCCCCTTACCTGTCGCTGCGCCAGGCGGTACGGCCAGCCATCTTCGCTCACTGCCTGCTGGCTGGGGACCAGGAACGAGCGGGAAAACTGGCCGCAGAATGCGAAGAGCTTCTCCTCCTCACGCGAGAACTGCTGAAAGCCGCCGGACAGGTACACGTTCTCGCGGCAGAGCCCGGCCACGAAGTCCCGCGTGAGCATGGTGGTGACCGGCAAGCCCAGCTCCTGGACGCCTATGCGGACGCTGGCATGCTCTGGGCGAAGGTGGTCGGCAGTACCGTGGTCCTCGCCGGGATGCTCCTTGACCGAGGTGACTGGGATGAAGTGCGGCGACTGGCGAATTTCTTCGCTGACGCCGGGGAGGCAACGCGGCTGCATACCTGCGGGCCCAATTGGGTAAGGCTGTATGGGAGCTTTATCGCGGACAGGACAGCTGCACGGTATCAGTAATAAAATGCCGCCCGGCGAGATCAGGAGAACCATCAATGCGCTGCAGGCGATATTGTGTGAAATCCCAGCGGACTTCCCCGGCCGGAATGCGAAGGTCAACCGCCTGCTGCCGCCCCTTGCCGCCTCTATTCATGCGATTATGAAGAGCCAGGATATTGAAGTACCTCATGACAGCCGGGTCGAGCATATCGCCACCGGTGGAGTCGCAAGTTATCCGGATATCGTCAAGATGAGCCTCGATGAGCTTTCAGCTGAATTCGAAGGCCTCTACAGATGATCAGGGGGCGGTGGGTCAGTGGTAGATCGCCGAGGTTTTATCAAACAGGAGAATCTGCATGGCTGAGGTTATCAACGATATTGAGGCGCTGCAGGAATTCAGGGCCCATCTCGTCCGGTTCAACCTCGACCTGGCCGAAAGCTTCGCGGCCATACGGGGCCATTGGCGTGAGCTCGGGGACGTCTGGCGTGATGAGATGACCAACTGTTCGGCGAAGCGCTGGAGGAGGTCACTCCGGGCATCGAGTTTTACCTGACCGCGACCGAAGGCCACGAAGCGCACCTCGCTGTCCTCATCGAGCAGCTTCGCGGCTACCTCGAGACAGGCTATGGAGTGAGCCGGCGTGATGAGAATTCACGCCGCGAGGTGAGCCGGCGTGACGAGGATTCACGCCGCGAGGTGAGCCAGCGTGACCAGAGTTCACGCTGACATCGACGCGCTGAAGGAACTCCATCATGCGCTGGCCCGGTTCCGGTACGCCCAGCGCGACGTGGCCGATCACGGCGATGACAGGATCGAGGTGACCCGCGCGTCACTGGAGGCCAAGGCCAGCCGCTGGCGATCCCGGCTGGAGCAGGGCCGCGCGGAACTCGATGCCTGCCAGTACCGGGCGGCCCAGGCGGATGCGGGGGAGGACTGCCCGGTGGACTGCTCCGGCTATGCCAGGGCGGTCAGCGAGGCCGAGGAACGGCTGGAGCAGATCCGCCCCTGGCAGTACCGGGTCGATCAGGAAGCCGGCGAGTTCCGCGGCATCGCCGGCCGGTTCCAGAACCTGCTGGAGAACGATCTGCCCCGCACGGAGGACCATCTGCTGGCTCTTATCGCGAGCCTGGAGGGCGCGCGCCGCGTCCAGGCCCCTGGCTCCTGATGCCCGGCCTGCCTGACCAGGATGGCGATCACCAGTTCCGCCTGATCGAGGACGCCTGGGACAATGCCTTGCAGCACTGGCACGATGACGTACTCCGCGACTTTGATGCCCACCACTGGACGCCGCTGCAGGCAGAATCCCGGCTGTATCTGGATGCCCTGCGCAAGCTGATGGAGTGCTCAGTACCGCTGAGCGTGACACCGAGTGGTGAACCGGCCATTGCCCGCATCAGGATTGGCCAAGATCTCGCTCAGGCCATGAACGGCTCCGCGGGCTCCACCCCGGGCTCCACCCCGGACGGCTTGGGTGACCCCGGAGCGGTCGGGTGCTGTGCGTTCAGGTGCGTCAGGCACGCAGTCGGCTCCACAGCGGCCAGTACCAGATCGTCGAACACGGGACGCTCAGCCGCCACGCTGAGCGCGTGAGGATGGGCGGGTTTGCCCGTGGCACCATCAATGGTGGTGACAAACCCGCTGAATGTAATCGTCTCTATCACCTCGGGCGGGGTGGCGCTGAATATCTCATGAAATGTACGTAGCGCTACACAGGATATGAGCCGCCTATAGCGCTGCTCTATCTCGTTTTGCGGACGCGGCGCCGGTTCTACGACGTCACGCGTCTTGACGTAAACATTCAGGTCCCTGGACCTGGTGTTGCGGCGAGTAATCGTGGGTTACGTTCCAGCGTCGGGCGTGGTGTTGCCGTGGTGGCTGAGCATGGTTTTCGGGATGATTGCGGGCTGTGACCGATGCGCCGCCCGGGGAGCCGTCCGCGGATCCGCGTGATGCGCTGATCCGGGAGCAGGCGCAGCTGATCGCGGCGCAGGCCGGGCAGATCGCCGCGCTGGAGGCGGTGGTCGCTGACCTCCGGGAGCAGCTGGGGACGGCGGCGCGCGCAGGGTCGCGGAACAGCGGGAACTCCTCGATGCCGCCGAGCTCGGACGACCTGCCGGGCCGGAAGCCGCCGCGCAAGCAGCGGCGCGCTGCTGAGCGGGCGGAGAAGAACAAGCGCGGGAAGCAGCCGGGCAGCCCGGGGGCGTCCATGACGTGGGAGGTCCCGGACCGGACCGAGGATCACCATCCCGAGGGTGCCTGCTCCTGCGGCCGTGACCTGGCCGATGCCGCTGACCTGGGGGTTGCCCGGTCGTATCAGCAGCAGGAGATCCCGTCGGCGCCGGCGGAGCGGGTGCAGCACGACCTGCACGAGTCCAGGTGCGCCTGCGGCCGGGCGCATGCCGCGGCCCGGCCGGCGGGCGTCCCGGATTCCGCCCTGTCCATCGGGCCCAGGCTGCGAGCCCTGGCCGTTTACCTGGTCATCTTCCAGCATGTCCCGGTGGAGCGGTGCCGTCAGCTGATCGCCGACGTCACCGGCGCTGCCGTATCGGACGGGTTCATCCATTCCTGCCTGCGGCAGGCTGCGGGCCTGGCCGCGGAGGTGGTACGGCTGATCCGCGCCCTGATCACCGCCGCAGCGGTCGCGGGGTTCGATGAGACCACGCTGCGGTCCGGGCCGGCCGGGGAGAAGAAGTACGTGCACGGCGCGTTCACCGAGCGGTACTCGGCGTTCTGGCTGGGCGCCCGCAGCCTGGAGTCCATGCGGGACGCCGGGATCCTCCCCGGTTTCGCCGGGATCGTGGTCTCCGACCGCTACCAGAATTATTTCCACCCTCGGTGGGAGCACATCGCCGGGAACCAGGCGTGCCTGTCTCACCTGCTGCGGGACTATGAGGACTGCGCTGAGAGCTACCCGGGCGCGGTCTGGCCCGTGCAGGCGCAGCGGGCGCTGCGCGGCCTGATCCATGCCTGGCACGCCGCCCGCGAGCAAGGCCTGGACGCCATCCCCGCCGGGGTGCGCAAGCCGCTGGAGCACGAGTTCCGGCACGCCGTCCTCGCGGGCCTGGCCAGCGTGCCCCGCGTCCCCGGACCGAAGAACAGCACCAAGCAGAAGCCCGGCCGCGAGCTGCTGGAATTCTGCCGCGACCGCCGCAGCGACGTGCTGCTGTTCACTGAGGACACCAGCGTCTGGCCCACGAATAACATCAGCGAGCGCGGAGTCCGGCCGCTGAAAACCCAGCAGAAGATATCCGGTCGCCTGGCCAGCGACGATGTCACCCAGGACCGCCTCGATATCCGCAGCTACATCGACACCGCCCGCAAACACGGCCGCAACGCCATGGACGTCCTGCACGATCTCATGCTCGGCAAGCCCTGGCGACCTCCGGTGCAGGCATTCTCCCCGTAACCCTAGCCAAATCCCGCGCTACCTATCACCATGCGTGAATGGGCTGAATGCTTACGTCTTGACGTAGCGGTAAGCACGTATCGGTGGTATGACGTGCCGCGGCGGGAGTTCAAATTCCAGCGCGACACCGCGGTCCTCCGTGCGGTAGGCAACCTGGTGTTCGTGCGGGAAACCGTCCGGATACCGGGAGGCATCAAGGATGCGGCCGACAAACCACTCCACGGACTCGGGATCGCCTGCCGCGAATGCCAATCGGAGGCCACTGATGTACGCGTTCCGCGCCGCTGCTCTCGCCCGCTCCTGCGTGACCTTCTCGTGGTACCGGGCCTTCGCTACGGCAAGCGCCTGCTGCCGCTCTGATTCCTGCTGCCAATGTTCGGCCTGAGCGGCCGCGAAGATAGTTCGGGCCTGCGTCAGCTGGCGCCGGTACCGTGCGGTCCTGCCCAGGAAGCGGTGCAGCTCTCGCGGCTCGGCAGGCGCGAAATGGTTCCAGTCCGGGGCGGGAACAGCCAGGCCCAGGGGGCCCGGATCGAATCGCGCTGTTCCCGGGGAGGCCATGAGCCGTGTGAAGCTGAACGGCGGGAGCGGCAGAACACTGGTCAGGACCTCATCGAGCGCACTGATCTGCTGCTCGAGCTCAGCGGTCCTTTCGCCCGCTGCCTGCTCCTGAAGGTCACAGTGCTCCTGCTGTCGAGCCTTCTCCCGCTCCCTGGCCTGTCGGGCCTGTTCCCGTGCCAGCCGGTTATCCTCCTGGCGTTGCGCTGCCCGGTAGCGCTCCCATTCCGAAAGACTCCCACTGCGGGCCATAGCTGCCACTCTCCTGGTCGCTTTTACGACAGCTGCCTAATGACGATAAACGGGTCGAGAGATCATGAAAAGCCTGGCGGCCGTCCTCTCCGCCGCTCCAGGTCCAGGTTGAGCGCGGTCACCAGGACCCAGATCTCCGGCAACGGCGAAACGTGTAGTCCGTGACGTGCGGTTTTATCCGCGATCATCTGTGCGTAATTCTTAAAGCTTTGGTAGTATAGTGGCATGTCAGCAGCGGTTGCGGCGATCCTGGAAGGCATGCCAGAGGCACGGGACCTTCGGATGCTCACCTCGGGGGGCCGGTGCGTGATCTCGGCCGGGCCGGTGGTCCTGTTCGAGTACGACGCCGCTGATACCGCGATGCGGAACATCGCGCTGGCGACGCTGCGGCAGCTGGGGTTCAGGGGCCGGACGGTCGCGGCGGTGCTGGGGCTGACGGAGAACTACGTCTCCACGCTGCATAACGCGGCGATGCGGGAAGGGTCGGCGGCGCTGATCGGGCAGCCGCGGCCGGGCCGGCCCGGGACGGTCAGCCCGGCGCAGTGGGCGCAGGCCAGCCAGCTGCGGGCGCAGGGCGCCAGCGACGCGCAGATCGGGCGGCAGCTGGGGGTGGCGCACACCACGATCAGCCGCCGCCTGGGCCGGCGCGGGCAGGCGGCCGGCGGCGGCGAGCCCGGCTGGGCGCCCGCGGAACCCCTGTTCACCGAGCCGAAGCCGGCCACCCCAGCTGAGACCGGGCCTGCGGCTGATCCCGAGCCGGAGGCTGAGGCTGATGCCGGGCCGGCGGCCAGGGTTCAGGCAGAGCCCGCAGCTGAGCCTGCGGCATCACCCGAGCCTGCGGCATCGCCTGAGCCTGCGGCATCGCCCGAGCCTGCGGCATCGCCTGAGCCTGCGGCAGGGCCAGGACCGGGGGCCGGGGAGCCTGGGGCGGGCGGCCCTGGCGGGCTGCCGTCGTGGCCCCTGGTTCCTGAGGGGGTGTTCCGGTCCCGGTATGCGGGGGCGATGCTGCTGCACGGGTTCTTCGCCCGGGCCGGCGCCGGCGCGGTGCTGGCCCAGGCCGGCGGGCGGGCGGCGGAGCCGGGAGACGCGGCGGTGCTGGCCGCGGTGAGCATGTGCTTCGCGCTGGGCGCGGCGACCACCGAGCAGTTCAAGCACCTGACCGCTGCTGAGGCCGGGCCGCTGGCCGGGCTCGGGACCTTGCCGGGCCTGCGGGCGCTGCGGCCCCGGCTGGCGCAGATCGCCGACGCCGCGGACCCGGTGGCGGTGCAGCGGCTGTTCGCGTCCGCGATGCTCACCGCGGACCCGGTCCTGTCCGGTGTCTATTACGTCGATGACCACTTCGTCCCGTATACGGGCGCCAAGCCGGTCGCCAAGGGCTGGAACAACAAGCGTGGGCGCGCTGAGCGAGGGCGCGCGGACACCCACGTGACCGCGCACGACGGGCGGGCGGTGTGCTTCGTCACCGGGGAGCCGTCCGGGCTGAGCACCACGCTGCCGCTGGCCCTGGCCGAGCTGAAGAAAGCCGCCGGCCCGGGCGCGAAGATCATGCTCGGGTTCGACCGCGGCGGCGCCTATCCCCAGGTGTTCAGGCACTGCCGCGAGCAGGACGTGCACTGGGTCACCTACCGGCGGGCGCCGCTGGCCGTCCCGGCGATGCTGCCGGTCATCACCACCATCACCGTCGTCGGCCGGCAGCGGGAAATCGCCTGGGCCGATGAGAAAGTGCAGATCAAGGACTACGGCGAAGCCCGGCAGATCACCCTGTTCGAGCACGGCCAGGTCGTGCTGCAGATCCTGACCTCGGACTTGCAGGCGTGCCCGGCGGGCATCTTGTCCTGGCTGAAATCCCGGTGGCGGGAGGAGAACTTCCTGAAGTACGCCTCCGAGAACTACGGGATCGGCAAGATCTGCGACTACATCGCCAGCATCGAGACCAACACCAAGATCATCGATAACCCGGCCCGCAAGAAAGCCAGCGCCGCGGTCCGCGAAGCGGAGAAGAGGCTGGCCGCCGCCGAGCGCGCCCTAGCCGGGCTGCTCGCCGGCCCCACGCTGACCGCCGCTGCCAAGAACGCGGCCATCCCCGCCGCCCAGTCCAAGATCACCCGCGCCCGCAAGGCCGTGGCCGCCGCCGTCGATGCCCGCAAGGACATCCCCGCCAAGCTGCCCGCCTCCGACATCGACCCCGACGCGAAGAAAGCGCTGCTGCGCACGGGCCGCCGCGGCCTGCAGATGGTCCTGCGGCTGCTCGCCCACAATGCCGAGCACTGGGTATCGAACCAGCTCAACGCCTACCTCCGCGACGACGACGAGTACCGCGCCATCACCCGCCAGACCATCATCCGCGGCCTGGCCGGCGTCATCACCTACACACCGGACGCGATAACCGTCCAGCTCGACCTGCCCCGCGCGCCCCGCGTCGCCCGCGCCCTGACGATGCTCATCGAGCAGGTCAACAACGAACCACCCGTCATGCCCGGCGACACCCGCCCCGTCACCTACCGGCTCAACCCCGAACCCGGCCTTTAACTCCCCACGCACAGCGTTTGCCGGAGATCTGGGACCGGCCGGGCCGCGGTCGCGGGGACCGGCCCCGGGCGTTAGGGTTTTGCCGTTCCCGCGGCCCGGCCGGATGCACGAAGAGGTGGGTAATGACAGTGACGGCGGTCTCGTTCGAAACGGTCCCGATAGAGAAGCCGGACGACGTGAACGTCATCGTCGGCCAGGCTCACTTCATCAAGACGGTGGAGGATCTGCATGAGGCGCTGGCCGGGGTGAGCGCGCACCTCCGCTTCGGCATCGCCTTCTGTGAGGCCTCCGGCGCCCGGCTGGTCCGCCGGTCAGGTAACGACCCCGATCTGATCAGCCTCGCCGTGCGGAACGCCGAGGCGATCGGGGCCGGCCACGCATTTGTGATCGTGCTGCGGGAAGGGTTCCCGGTCAGCGTCATGAACCAGGTCAAGGCGGTGCCGGAGGTGTGCGCGGTGTTCTGTGCCACGGCCAATCCGGTCGAGGTTCTTGTCGCCATCGCCGGCGCCTGGCCGCGGTATCGCCGGAGTTATTGACGGACTGCCTCCGGCCGGCGTGGAGACGGACGCCGACGCGGCAGCGCGGCACAGTCTGCTGAGAGACCTGGGTTACAAGCTCTGATCTGGGCCGGCCAAGATCAGGAAGCGCGGAAAACCTCTTCTCGGCGGGCAGTTCCGAAGAGGACATCGCCCTGATCAGGCGCGCCCGGGCGGCCCGTATGCCGCCGGGGTGGTGTGCGCGGTAGCGGCGGGTGTCCGGGGATCCGGGGCGGCGGCGGCTGCCCACCCGGCTGGGCGCGCCGCCGCCCGTCTCCGCCGCTTCTGTGCCCGGATCAGCCTGCCTGCTGTGGAGCGGTACGGTGCTCGACCAGGGCGCCGGAGGACGGCATGAACACGGTCTCGTGGCCGTCTGTCCACCGCACCAGATAAGGTGGCGCGCCATCGGCGCCGTGGACCTCGGTGATGACGCCTTCCCGGTCCCCGTCACCCGTGTGACGGCCCCGGACCACAATTTTGTCGCCCACTTCTGCGCGCATCTCTTCCCTCCTCACCAACGATGCCGTCAGCCTGCCGCGCGCGCGGCAGGCGAAACAGGGCCAAAGGTCCGGACGGGAAGGCCGTCAATCTCCGGGCGGGCGGCTGCGTACACCGGAATCCGCGGGGCGGAAGGGGGTTTCCGGCACGTTCCCGTCATGTCCTGTCACGACCAGATCGCCCAGATCGCCAGCCGTGCTGAAGCCGCTCTTGCACGCGATGGCCTCGATGGGCAGATCGCTGGTCTCCAGCAGACGCTGGGCGAGGCGGACACGTTCCCGAACGATCCATTGATGGGGGCCGGCCGGTACTGGCCAGGAACCGCCGGGCGGACATGCGCGGGCTCATCGTGGTACGCGGCCAGGTCCAGGACGGCCACCGTCTCGTCCAGGTGCGCCTGCAGCCAGGCCACGGTGGCGACGTGAAATCGGCCGGGGCCTGATGTCAGTTAGGCGCACGCTCGAAGACGTACAGGTTATTCAGGCCCAGCTGGAACCTGCGGTGCTTGCGTCGCCGCCACAGCGGGGCGGTGAAGATGGTGTCAAGGTCACCCGGCCGGAACCCGTGGTGCTGGTGTGCCTCAATCCCGGCGATCAGGTGCAGTTGCATGAGAACGTGCAGAATCATGTCGACGGTCGGCGCCGGCACCGTGATGACCAGGACTCCATTCGGGGCCATCAGCTGAGCCAGTACCTTGGCCCAGGTCGCCAGCTCGGGCTCGGGCACGTGCTCAACGACGGCCAGTGCGGTGGCCGCATCGAACGTCCCGTCCGCCAGCACCGGCAGGTCGACGGGGAAAGACCCCCTCACCAGCGTCACTCCGGGGAGCGTGGACGCCTCGATCAGCTCCGGATCGACGCCGACCCCGCTCGCGCCGGTGAGACGGAACACCGTCCCGTCGTGCGTGCCGATGTCGAGCAGCCGGGGGGCCGCCGGCAGCTCGCGTAGTGCCATCCGGATCCGCCACCGCTGCAGTAGCTGGTCCAGCCAGGTCATCTGGGGTGCGGGCGGGGACCCGTTGCGGTCAGGCACTGATGACGCACGCAGAGTTCATGGCAGGCCTTCCGGAAACTCTGAATCACGAAAATGCTTGTCCCCCATCACCGCGGGGCCGGTTCGGGGTGTGCTGATCATCAGGTCCAAGAGTCCACTACGGGACCTCTGGGCAGCAAAGCCGCAAAGTATCACAAGGCCGCGCCGCACCCAAATCACGACCGCCCAGTCCGGGCTTGCCCGTCTCCCGGGCCGCTCGCGGCCCGGGAGAGATGGACATCCTCGGCTGGTTAGCAAGATCAATGCACGGGGCCCCAAAATAACGGTCAGCAGGCTCGGGCTGCCGCTGGATACGGCGCCCGACTGGTCAGCTCCGCCTGCCGGCGCGACATCATCATAAGGGAAAGCGGAGCCAGGGTGGTCGAGCGTGGTGGCGTGACCGCGGCCCCGGGCGACGGCCGCGGCAGGTCTCACCTCTCCCATGGCGAACCAGTGGCTCATACGACCCCGTCATGTGGCGAGAATTCGCGGGCCTGGAACGATGGGGACCATGAATTCGCCGGAACTGATGCGCTCAGCCGAGGCCAGGGGAGTAGCGACGTCCTACTATTCAACGCCGGGCGGCGAAGTCACGGTGCCGGCGGAGACGATCGAAGCGATCCTTGCCGCTCTCGGCGATCCTCCGGCGGCCCCGCTGCCGGCGGCCGGCGCGGAGCTGGCCAGCCTGGCCGCGCCGGTCCCGGCCGGCCGGTCCTGGGGCCTGACCATCCAGCTCTACGCGGTCCGTTCGCGCGCGTCCTGGGGGCACGGTGACTTCCGCGACCTGGCCGACCTGGCGTCCTGGAGCGCGCAGGAGCTGGGCGCCGGGTTCGTGCTCATCAACCCGCTGCACGCCGCCGAGCCGGTGCCCCCGGTGAGCACATCCCCGTACCTGCCGATGAGCAGGCGGTTCATCAGCCCGCTGTATCTGAGGATCGAGGACATCCCGGGGTATTCCGACCTCGACGACCGTGAGCGCGGTCATATCGCGGCGCTCGCCAAGCCGCTGAAGGCCGCGAACGACGCCGGATCCCTGCTGGACCGCGACGCGGTCTGGGCCGCGAAGCGGACCGCGCTTAAGATCCTGCACCAGGTGCCGATGAGCCCGCGGCGCGCCGCGGAGTACGACGCATACCGTGAGCGTGCGGGCCAGGCGCTGACGGACTGGGCCACGTGGTGCGTGCTGGCCGAGGTTCACGGTGCGGACTGGCGGACATGGCCTGCGGGGCTGGCGCGGCCCGGCGCCGAGGTGGTGGCCATGGAGCGCAGCCGGCTGGCCCGGGAGGCCGACTTCCACGCCTGGCTGCAGTGGCTCGCCGACGGTCAGCTGGCCGCGGCGCAGGATGCCGCGCGGGCCGCCGGGATGAATATCGGGCTCATCCAGGACCTGGCGGTTGGCGCGCACCCCGGCGGCGCGGATGCCTGGTCCGATCAGGATCTGGTCGTCCCGGGTGTCACTGTCGGCGCGCCGCCCGACGAGTTCAACCAGCGTGGCCAGGACTGGGGATCACAGCCGTGGCATCCCGAGCGGCTGGCCGAACGGCGGTATCAGCCGCTCGCCGACCTGATCACGGTGGCGGTGCGGCGCGCCGGCGCGCTCCGGATGGACCATGTGATGGGCCTGTGCCGGCTGTGGTGGGTACCCCCGGGCATGACCCCGGACCGGGGAACCTACGTCCGTTACGATCACGTGGCAGCGGTAGGGGTCCTGGCGCGGGCGGCGATTCAGGCCGGCGTGCTGGCGATCGGGGAGGACCTCGGCACGGTCGACCCGTGGATCCGCAACTACCTGGCCGCCCACGGCGTTCTCGGCACGTCCATGCTCTGGTTCGAGCGCCGCGGCGACGGCACGCCGCGGCCGCCGGGGGAATGGCGGCGCGACAGCCTCGCGGCCATCGGCACGCACGACATGCCGCCGGCCGCCGCCTTCCTCACCGGCGAGCACGTGAGCCTCCGTGCCGACCTGGGGGTGCTGACCCGTTCGGTGGAAGCCGAACGTGCCGAGGCGGACGCGGCACGCGCGGCGTGGCGTGCCGCCCTGGCGGCGGAGGGGCTGCTCCCACCGGGCGGACATTCCTCGCTCACCGATCAGGTGGTCGCGCTGTACGCCTATCTGGCCCGCACGCCTTCCGTTCTGATCGGCGTATCGCTCCCCGACGCGGTAGGCCAGCGGCTGCCGCAGAATGTGCCCGGAACGATGGACGAGTACCCGAACTGGCGGATCCCGCTGGCCGACGGTGAGGGCAAGCCGGTGTTCCTCGAGGATCTCGGCACCCATCCAGGGGTCCGGGCCATCGCGGACGCGGTCAGCGGCCGGCCGCATACCGCCGGAAGCGGCACGTGACCGGCAGGCGGCAGGGCCGGGAGCAGCCAGGCGGTCAGGTTTTCCGGCCTATGGCGGCGTAAGCGGCCTGATCTTCATCAAGGTTGGCCGCGGCGGGGCCGGGGCGCCAGCGATGGCACTGTACGACGCCCGGTTCCACCAGGTCCAGGTCCTCGACGAATCGTGCCGTCTCGGCCAGCGTGCGGCGGGTCTGCGCCGTGGACACGTGCGCGTTGTAGCGTCGCGCGCCCTCCGCCACGACCGCGGCGTCGATGTCGCTCGCCGGGTGGGTGATGACCAGGTAGCTGCCGGTTGTGGTGGCGGCCATCAGTTTCCGGGCGATGCCGTAGGGATCCTCGGCGTCCGAGATGAGGTGCAGCACCCCCACGAGCAGCACCGCCATTGGCTGGCCGAAGTCCAGCAGATCCGATGCCTTGCGCAGCACCGTGCCGGTATCGCGCAGGTCGGCGGCGAGGTAGGCCGTCGCCCCCTGCGGGCCGCTGGTCAGCAGGGCCCGGGCGTGCGCGAGGACGATGGGGTCATTGTCGACATAGACGATGCGGCTCTCGGGTGCGACCGACTGGGCGACCTCGTGCGTGTTGTTGGCGGACGGGATGCCGGTGCCGATGTCCAGGAACTGCCGGATCCCGGCGGTCGCCAGGTAACGCACCGACCGGGCGAGGAACGCCCGGTGATCCCGGATGTCACGGAGGATGGTCGGCCGGACGGCGATCACCTGCTCGGCCGCCTCCCGGTCGGCCGCGAAGTTGGTTTTGCCGCCAAGCCAGTAGTCGTAGACCCGGGCCGGATGCGCGACGGTCGTGTCGATGTCGGGCGGATCGGTGTCCTCGTCCGGAACGACGCTCTTCCACCACGTTCCCGTCATGGATGTACCTTCCCCTACGGACGCGCCCTGCGGACGGCACAGTGCCGTCGCGCGTCGCCGGCACCCCCCAGCTCGCTCGCCCTGAGCGTACCGGCGCACCCTGGATACAGTCGAGCCCCGAGCGGGAAGCGGGGCCCCGGGCCGGCGGCCAGGCTCCGGGCGTCCGGCTCACCCGCGACTGCACCGCGACGATCGGTGTTCCACCTGCCTGTTATGTCACATTCGCCACAACAGCACCGCAAATCCCCGGGCTGAAGCCATAGCATGAGCGCGGCCACGGCGGGTGTCGCCGGATCTCCGGGCCGGGAGGGCGGATGGCCGTGACCGACGCGGACCGCGGTGAGGCCGGCTCGCAGAACCGCCAGATGGCTGAAAACCTGCGGCGCCGGCATCCCGACTGGATGATCATGTACGGCACGTACAGCCAGATGTTCTGGGCTTTCCCGCTGTTCACCACGCTTACCGGGCGCTACATCGGGGCCGCGGACCCGGCGGAGCTGGACCGCCAGATGAGCGCGGCCGAGGCGAGCCTGGGCTGGACGTGAGCCGGGCCCCGGGGTGCGCGGCAAATGGCCGTCCCGCCCCAGCGAGCGGTATGAGGAGTCGGGCATAACGGGAACGGCGCGCTTCCGGGGTGACGTCGGCGCCCTTTAGCTGGACCGGCTGGGCGGGCCCGCCGCGGAGTTAGTAGCGTCGAAGTATGCGACTAGGGGTGCTCGACGTGGGTTCCAATACGGTTCACCTGCTTGTCGTGGACGCGTACCCAGGCGCGCGCCCGCTCCCGGCGTTCTCGCACAAGGCCTACCTTCACCTCGCTGACCATCTCGAAGACGGCGGCCGGATCTCCGCGAAGGGCGAAGACCTGCTGGGCGCTTTCGTGGCCGAGGCCATCCGGATCGCGGAGGATAAGGGCGTCGAGGATTTCATCGGATTCGCCACCTCCGCGGTGCGGGATGCGGTCAACGGGGAGGCCGTACTCACCCGGATCACGGAGCAGACCGACGCGCGGATCACGGTGCTGGCCGGGGAGGACGAAGCCCGGCTGACGTTTCTCGCCGCGCGCCGCTGGTTCGGCTGGTCGTCGGGGCGGCTGCTGGTCCTGGACATCGGCGGCGGCTCACTGGAGATCGCGTCCGGTATCGATGAGGATCCGGATGTTGCGGTGTCCCTGCCGCTCGGCGCGGGCCGGCTGACCCGGGACTGGCTCCGGGCGGACCCCCCGACCGCGGTGCAGACGCGGGACCTGCGTAAGCACGTGCGTACCGAGATAGCCCGGACCGTCGGCGGCATCATGCGCTACGGCGGGCCCGATCGTGCGGTCGCCACCTCGAAAACGTTCCGGCAGCTGGCCAGGATCGCGGGCGCCGAGCCGTACAGCGAAGGGCCCTACGTGCGGCGGGTTCTGCGCAGCACGGACGCGGCCACGTGGGCGGCCCGGCTGCCCACGATGACGCTGGCGGAACGGACCAAGCTGCCGGGTGTCTCGGCGAACCGGGCCCCGCAGCTGTCCGCCGGGGTCATCGTGGCCGACGCCGCGATGGATCTGTTCGGCGTCCCCGACCTGCAGATCTGCCCGTGGGCGCTGCGTGAGGGCGTAATTCTCCGCCGCCTCGACACCCTCACGTAGCAGGCCCTGTCACGAAGTAGCCCCCGGTCATTCAGCGGGGGCTGCCGGTCACGCGGCGGGGGGCCTGGCCGGGAATTCCCGGCCAGGCCCCCCGCGAGCGGTCTGCCTAGTGCTGCCGCTGCTCCCGGACGACGCGGACGCCTTCCGTCGCCTCGTCCGAGTCGATGCTGCCCGTCAGGCTGCCGTCCGCCTGGTCAGCGCTGTGGCCGTTCCCCGCGCTGCCCGCCCGCCGGTTCCCGGCGAGATCCTCGTGGGCCGTGCGGCGCCCGCCCGGCCCCTCGGTCTCGGGAACCGGACCCGAGCCGGCCGCCCGGGATGGGCCTGGCCGTTCGCCGGCTGATGCGCCCGGATCACCCTGCGGATTTACTCCCGGCGCGGGCGGCCGGACACCCCGCGGGGCCACGTGGGCGCTGCCCCGGGGAGCCTCGTGCGCGCCCCGGCCGGAGTGGAGCGGGTCCGGGCCCGGCTTGGCGGCCACCCCCGGCTGGCCCGCTGGGCCTCCTGAGGCCGCCGGGCTCGCAGGACCGGTACGGGCCGCCGCGGGCATCGAGGGTGCGGGGCGGCCTGGCCCGGCCGGAGAGTTCTCCCCGAGGGCACCGTTGGCCGACCGGGCTGCGCCCTGGCCCGGCATCGCGTTCCCGGGGATGCCGCGCTGGTTTCCCATTGCGACTGCGTCTCCCACGGGCGTCCCGAGGCCGGTGTTCCGGGTGGGGGCGGGCCCGCCGGGCGCGCCGTTCGGGCCGGGCGAGTCGGCCGCCGCGCCCTCGGCGCCCTTCTGCGCGATGGCCTTGGCGACGTTCTGATCCACCTCGTCCTCCAGCGAAAGGCGCGCCGTCTCCGCCGCGACCAGGCCCGATACACCGTCCAGGATCTCGGTCAGCCGCCGGATCGTCTCCGCGTGCCGCGTGCTCAGCAGGTTGAGCCGGCGCTCCGCGCCGTCATGAATGGCCGTGGCCCGCGCCGTGGCCTCGTCCAGGGTCTGCTTGGCCTGCGACTTGGCGCTCAATAGCACGCTGTCCGCCTTCTTGCGCGCGTCCGCCGTGGCGTACTCGGCTTCCGCGCGGGCCGCATTCCTCGTCTTTTCCGCTTCCGCGCGGGCCGCGGAGGTCGCCCGTTCGGCCTGTTCCTGGGCGGCGGTGAGCATCTGCTCGGCCTGATCCCGGGCTTCCTTCTTGGCCCGGTCGGCTTCCTGCTGCGCGTCGGCCAGCTGCTTCTTGATGTCGTCGTCCGCGCGGGTTTTCTGTGCCTTGGCCTCGTCGTCGGCAAGCTTCAGGATCTGGGAGATCCGCTCGCTGACCTCCTCGTGGGCCGGCCTGTTGCCCAGGGCCTGCTGACGGAGTGCCTTGACCTCCTGACGGAGTTGCTCGCCATCGTCAAGAGCACGGCCCAGCCGTTCCTCGAACTCATGGACCTGGCTGCGGCTGCGGGCGACAAAGTTGTCTACCTGCCTTCGGCTGTAACCGCGCAGTTGCACTTCGAAAGCGTCTTCTTGCGTGGCGAGACTGGGAAGGAGATCGCTATTTTCGTTCATGGCTTCACGAAGACCTTATATCCGGGAGCGTGCTGGAAAGTAATCCTGTAGGCACGTTATCGCGGGCCAGCTGATCAGGCGCGGGATAGCTACGGGAACCTTGTATGGGTGTGCTGGGATCGATATGCGCACGACTCTTGTCCTGAAGCACCCTCTCGCGCAACCGAAACGTCTAAGTGCCCCGTTATGCACCCTGTTGAGCGTCCCGGAAACCACCTCAGATGTACGGTGCGGATTCGCTTGCTCGCGCTAAGTCGCCGGATGGGGGCTCGGGTCGTGACGTTGCGGTAACGCTTCGTGGCAATGCGCCGCGGGCGTGCCCGCGGCGGGCCGGTGCGTACACCTCATCCCAATGCGTGCATGCACAAAAGGTCGCGGAAGTCCCCTGTGCGGGTTCCCTACCGGATCAGCGGCCGCGATATTGGCCGATTCGGGGAATTGTTACCTCGGGTGTGGGTAAAACCGCACGGGAGGGTGATCCCAGAATGGCCCTGATGGGTCATGCGCGCGGGACGTGATACGGCGTAGCCTGACAACCGTAGGCGGGAAGCGTCAGCGGCGACCGAGGTGAACGACGGAGGTGAACGCGGTGCCAGAGTACGTCGATCTCCGTGTTCACGACAGGGTAGCTCTGGATGAGATCGAGCTCTACGCCGAGGTTCTCGGTGCGGTCGCCGCCAGCGACGGCCCGCTGACCAGCGAGGAACTGGACGAGGTCCTCGGCGTCCGTCCCACGGTCACGGTGCTCGGCCGGATCGCCTGACTACTCGGCCGGATCGCCCAATTAGCCGGATTGCCCGGCTAAGGGAGCTACCCGCGGTCGCCGTCAGCCGTCCCGTACACGACGTCGGTGACCGTGCGGGTGAAGCCCAGGGCCTCGTACATCCGGACTGCGGCGCGGTTGGCCTCGTCGACGTAGAGCATGACCTCGGCCAGGCTCCTCCCGTCGCGCAGGTAGCGCAGCCCGGTCAACGTCAGGGCACGGCCGAGGCCAGCACCATGCGCCGCGAGGTCGACGCCGACCACGTACACCTCGCCCGTCGTGCCGTCGTGAACCTTGGTCCAGTGAAAGCCGACAAGCCGTCCGCCGCGCTCGGCCAGGAAGAACCCGGCGGGATCGAACCAGGTTTCCTGCTCGCGCATGTCCAGGTCGGCGCGGGTCCACGCGCCCTGTTCGGGATGATGGGCGAACGCCGCGGCGTTGAGCCGCAGCCACCCGTCTTCGTCACGCCCCGGAACGAACGTCCGCAGCCTGACGTCCCCCGGCAGCGACGGCTCCGGCAGCGGGTCCCGCAGCGACCGCTGCATCTGCCACAGCGCGCGCACGCGGTGCAGCCCGGCGGCCTGCGCCAGGGCCGCCGCGGCCGGGAGGTCGCCGTGCGCCCATACGCGCAGTGGCCGCTCTCCGGCGCGGGCGGCCATTGCGGCGAGCAGGGCCCGGCCGGCGCCGTGCCGGCGGTGCGCCGGATCGGCCACCAGCTCGCCGCTGGCCACGCCGGGGTCTTGCCATTCCAGGTGGGCGTAGCCGGTGACGTGCCCGGCCGCCGCCGTCGTAAGGCCGAGGCCGGCCGCGCCGCCGTAGCGCAGCGCCAGCATGACGTGCTCGGACAGCGGTGCCACCCCGTCCTCGGCCGCGGCCGCGGCGGCCAGCCGGAGCACCTCGGCCCGCTGCGCGGGGCTCAGCGGGCCGGAAGAGACCTCCGGGGGGGCCTGATCACCGGCCGGCGGACGCTCCGAGACCTGATCCGTTGGCGCCTGCGGCGGGGCGGGAGCCGTTGACGCCGCCGAGGCTGTCGGTGTCGCTGAGCCCGGATGCTTCCTCGGGTCCGGTGTCGTGTTCATCGTCTCCCGCGTCCTGACTGTCCCGCTGGTCGTCGGCGGCCCCCTTGACCGGCACGAAGCGGTAGCCGACATTCCGGACGGTGCCGATCAGCGCCTCATGCTCGCTGCCGAGTTTGGCGCGCAGCCGCCGGACGTGCACATCCACCGTCCGGGTGCCGCCGAAGTAGTCATACCCCCAGACCTCCTGGAGCAGGTGCGCCCGGGTGAAGACGCGGCCCGGATGCTGGGCGAGGAACTTCAGCAGCTCGAACTCCTTGAACGTCAGGTCAAGCGCCCGCCCGCGCAGCCGCGCGGAGTAGGTGGCCTCATCGATGGTGAGGTCGCCCGACCTGATCTCATCGGGCGCGTCCACGGCCGCGTTCCGGGCCCGGCGGCCCAGCGCCAGCCTCAGCCGCGCCTCCACCTCGGCCGGGCCCGCCGTGTTCAAGATCACGTCGTCGGCGCCCCAGTCGGCGCTCACCGCCGCGAGGCCGCCCTCGGTGACGATGATGAGCAGCGGGCAGTCCAGGCCGGTGGCGAGCAGCAGCTTGCAGGTGCTCTTACCATGGGCCAGGTCACGCCGCGCGTCGACCAGCACCACTTCCCCGGGGGGAGCGTCGATTAGGGCCGAGGCTTCCGGCGGCATAACGCGCACCGAATGCAGCAGCAAGCCGAGGGCGGGCAGCACTTCCGTGGACGGTTCCAGTGTCCCGGTCAGCAGGAGCAGATCGCTCAAGCGGTTCCACCTCCCGTTCGCAGCGCCCAGTGCACCGGCACTACCCTGTCAAAACACAGCGGGACCCGGGGGCAACGTCGCCCGGATCCCATTGTGTGTGAGGATAGCCGATATGGCCATGGTGACCATCCGCTACTGGGCGGCGGCCAAAGACGCCGCCGGCGTCGCCGCCGAGTCGATCGACGTCGGCACGCTCGCTGACGCGCTGTCGGCTGCCCTGGACAGCCGGGGTTGTGAGCGGGGCGAGCGCCTGCGCGGCGTCCTGGCCCGGTCGTCGTTCCTCATCGACGGCCAGCCAGCGGGAGTCCGCCCGCATCAGGAGATCGCCCTGGCCGAGACGGCCGTGATCGAGGTCCTGCCGCCGTTCGCGGGCGGCTAGCCGGCCGTCGGGAATGCCGGTTCAGCCCTGTTTAGCGTCATCTCCGGGCGGTTCTGTTTCGTCACCCCGGTGACCGGGTTGCCGCTGCACCTGACCGTCAACTCGGTCAGTGTCGTGCCCGGCGGGGTGCGGGTGAGCGCGTCCGCCGCGAACGTGGCGTTCACCAGCCGTTCGTGACCGGGGGCGGCCCGCGCGGGTACGGGCCGGGCCGGCGCGCCGGCCGGTACAAGCCGGGCCGGAAATTTGCCGGCGTGTCGTGAACCGATCCAGGCCCGGAGACGTAGTCCGTAGTGTGGCAGGCCCGGGATCCGCCGCCCAGCCGGGCGCGGTAGCTGATGAGGCATACATAAGGGCGCTCTACGCCGAGCACGGCGGCGCTCTCCTCCGTTATGCGCTCCACCTCACCGGGGGTGACCGGCAGCGGGCGGAGGACCTCGTGCAGGAAACGGTCGTGCGGGCCTGGCGGCACCCGCAGGCGCTGGCTGACCGGCCGGCCCGGCCCTGGCTGTTCGCGGTCGCACGGAATCTGGCCGTCGACGCGTACCGGGCCCGGCAGTCCCGGCCACCCGAGGTTGGCCAGGGCGCGCTGGAACTGGTGACGGCCGCCGACGATGCCGACCGGGCGCTGGAGTCGTGGGCGGTCGCGGACGCGCTCGCGGCGCTGCGGCCCGACCACCGCCGGGTCATCATCGAGACCTATTACCGCGGCTGTTCCGTCGCGGAGGCGGCGGCCACCCTCGGGATTCCCGCGGGCACGGTGAAATCCCGCACGTTTTACGCGCTCAAGGCGCTCAAGCTTGCCCTGGAGGAGAGAGGACTGGCGCCATGACGCCGGCTTGGGATTGCACGGACACCCGGCAGGCGCTCGGCGTCTACGTGCTCGGCGCGATCGATCCCGCCGAACGGTCCCAGGTGGACAGGCACGTCACGGGGTGCCGTGACTGCCGGGACGAACTGGCCGGCATGGCCGGGCTCCCGGCTCTGCTGTCCCGGGTCAGCGTGGACGAGATCGGCCGCATTTCACGTGAGGACGCCGGGCAGTTGCCCGCTGACGCGGCTCCCCCGGAGGATTTCGTCGAGTCCCTGCTGAGCCTGACCGCGGCCCGGCGCCGCCGGAACCGGCGCTGGCAGGCTGCCGCGGCCGCCGCGGCGGTCGTAATCGCCGCGGCCGGCGCCGTGGCCGGCCTGCGGCTCGCGTCCAGCCCCGCCCCGGCCCCTGCGTCCGCGTCGGCGGCCACGCCGCCGGCGAGCTGGCAGACGGCCCGGACCACCAGCGCGCTGCGCGGGATCACGGCGACGGTCCGGTACAGCAAGGAGCCGTGGGGCACGGCGATGGATATCCAGATATCCGGCGTGCCGACCGGCACGACGTGCCAGCTCTGGGTCACCGACGCGCAGGGTGTGCACCTGGCCGCGGCCGGCTGGACGGTGGCCAGCGCTGACCTGACGGCCTGGTATCCCGGCTCCTCGTGGGTACCGGTGTCGCAGGTTCAGGGTTTCGACGTGACGGCCGGCAACCGGGAGCTCGCCACCTTCCTGTCCCGCTGAACGGGTCGCTGGGCCCGGTGGGCCCGGTGTGGGCCCGCTGAGCGTCAGGGCCGGTCTGGGACGTTGCTGCGGTGCAGGCCGGGTCCATGCGGAATGTCCGCGGTTCTCCCGTGCTTTCCAGGAGGTATGACCGCAGGAGTGATGGCGGTGGTCGTGGTGCTGATCGTGGTGGCCCCGCTCGGCCTGACCTGGCGCCGGAGGCAGGGACGGCTGCGCGTCGCGGGGGCCGGGCCCCGCGGCCCGGCCCCCGCCGGGCGTGACAGCCTGACCGCCGCGGATCTGCGGCACGATCTCGGGACGCGGGCGACCCTGGTCCAGTTTTCCAGCGCCTTCTGCGCTCCGTGCCGGGCCACCCGGCAGATCCTGGGTGAGGTCGCGGGAATGGTGGACGGCGTGCAGCACGTGGAAATCGACGCCGAGTCGCGGCTGGACCTGGTCCGGCGGCTGAACATCTTGTCCACGCCCACCGTCCTGGTGCTCGGTCCGGACGGCGCGATCGCGGGTAAGGCGACCGGCCAGCCGCGCAAGGCCGACGTCATCGCCGCGCTCGGCCGGCTGCCGGCGGCCGGCCGCCATCCCGCCGGATTCCGGCGGCGAACCGGCCGCGGCCCCGGCCGGGGACTGACTCATGCCAGTTCAGGCCCTTAAACTCGTAAACGGTCGATATTGACACATAGGGTACTCAGCTGGGGAGTGACAGTCGCGCTGAGCTCACATAACATCGTCTACGTGCTCTCCGGGACAGCGCAGATGCTGACGAAGCGGCGTGCCGTGGACTATTGCCGGGTGACGAGCGCGCTGTGTCGGCCGTTCCCAGTTGACAGCCTGCGCGCGACGCGCTGAGACGACGGCTGGGCCGTCGCACGGGCACCGCACGGGCTGCTGACCCCGCACAGCGCTGCTGGCCAGCGATCATCCGGTCAGGTGCGTGCCTGCACCGGGACGAGGCCAGCAGCGAGCCAATCGCGTATGCCGGTCAGTATCAAGGAGTGCAACCACGGACATCGACGCCCGAGGGCCCAGATTCGGTGCGGTCATCACGACGGTCGTGCTTGCCCTTGCCCTGGCCACTACCAGCGTCTGGCTGCTGCTCGCCCAGACGCTGGTGTTCGCGGTCGGCGCGATCGCCGGGATGCGGTACGCGCCGTACGGCCTGGTCTACCGTTTCCTGGCCCGCCCCCGCCTCGGTCCGCCGTCGCGTTTCGAGCCGACGGCGCCGCCACGGTTCGCGCAGGGCGTGGGGCTGGTCATCGCCGCGATCGGCGTGATCGGCTACGCGGCCGGCCTGACCCCCGTCGGGATCGCCTTCACGGCTATGGCCCTGGCGGCCGCGTTCCTCGACGCGGCGTTCGATTTCTGCCTGGGCTGCCACATGTATCTGTTCATTCGCCGGATCTGGCCGTCTCAGCCAAGCGTGGCGGCCTGATCCACATCTGGAGGTTTTAACGTTATGAGCCGCTCCGAAGCTCTCGTGGACGCAGAGTGGGTGGAAGCGCACGCCGGTGACCCCGGGGTCGCCCTCGTCGAGGTCGACGAGGACACCAGTGCGTACGACAAGGGGCACATCCCCAACGCGATCAAGATTGACTGGAAGAAGGACCTGCAGGATCCGGTACGGCGGGACTTCGTGGACCGGGTCGGCTTCGAGAAGCTGCTCTCCGAACGCGGCATCTCCAACGACGACTTGGTCGTGCTCTACGGCGGCAACAACAACTGGTTCGCCGCCTATGCCTACTGGTACTTCAAGCTGTACGGCCACCACAACGTGAAGCTGCTCGACGGCGGCCGCAAGAAGTGGGAGCTGGACTCGCGCGAGCTGACCACCGATGTGCCCAGGCGCCCGGCCACGGCCTACAAGGCGGCCGGGCAGGACGCCGCGCTGCGGGCCAGGCGTGACGAGGTCCTCGACGCGATCGGCAAGCGCAACCTGGTCGACGTCCGCTCCCCGGACGAGTTCGCCGGGCGGCTGCTCGCGCCGGCGCATCTCCCGCAGGAGCAGGCGCAGCGCGGCGGGCACATCCCCACCGCGCGCAACGTGCCGTGGTCCAAGGCGGCCAACGAGGACGGCACCTTCCGCTCCGACGACGAGCTGCGCACCCTGTACGGGGACGAGGCCGGGCTGGACTTCGCCAGGGACACCATCGCCTACTGCCGGATCGGCGAGCGTTCCGCGCACACCTGGTTCGTCCTGCACGAGCTGCTGGAGCAGCCGAACGTCAAGAACTATGACGGCTCATGGACCGAGTATGGCTCGCTCGTGGGCGTTCCGATCGAGCTGGGAGATGCCCGATGACGCATGCGAACCAGTCCACGGGCGACGGCTGCGGCGCACCGGCGGGCGGTGTGCCGGTGGCCGCGGCCACCGGCACGGGTAGCCAGGCCGTGGTGGAAGGGCACGTGCTGCGGGACAGCGCCCCGGTGTCGACCGGGTACGCCCGGCTGCTCGGCACCGGTGACGAATTCGTGGCCGAGGTCCCGCTCGGCGAGGACGGCGGGTTCCGCTTCTTCGCCGCGCCCGGCACGTGGAAGCTCCGGGTGCTCGCGCCCGGGGGAGCGCGCGCCGACCGCAGTGTCTCGGCCGAATACGGCAAGGTCACCAAGATCGAGGTGACTGTCTGAGCCGGCAGCCGGCACCCGGATTAGCGAATATGGCCCCGCCGCCCTGACACCTGTCAGGGCGGCGGGGCTTTCGCGTTGCCGCCCGCACATCGAAGAGCCGGCTGACAGCAAGCTGAGGCAACGGATATGCGCCAGAATGGACGCGCATTGAGGGTTATTCAGGCGATCTTGTAGAAGTGCAGAGCAATAACGGTTGAGATCGTGGTAGGGAAAGTCTCGATCGGGCGCCGATAGTCGGTGTGCATGATCCGCCAGGTTTTGAAGTTTGCGATGACTTGCTCAATGACGTAGCGGAGCTTATTGACCTGAGTGTTGAATTCCTTCTGCCAGTCGAGAAGCTCGCCTCCGGCGGGCTTCTTAAATGGAGTGATCATGCCATGACCGACATATCCTTTATCGCCAGCCCAGTTACCGGGATCCATCGTGATGAGGACTCCTGATTCATCCATGCAATGGCTGTCGTGGCGGCTGCCGTCGACAGGGTCGGAAATCCACGCGAGGCGTCCCGCAAGGTTGCACGCGACCTGTATGTTCATGCCAGTGGTCTTGTGCTTGCCGGAGTACAGTTCCGGCCGTGTGGCCCATGACCAGCACGGGAGCAGAGTTCCGTCGATGATGTACTGCATGTTCTCTTCGAGTTCGTCCGCGGTGGGAACATAGGGGGCAAGCACTTTCTTTATGATTGAGGTCATTGCTGAAATCGCCCGGCTCACTGTGGGCTGCGAGACGCCGAATGATTCAGCTATTTCCGCTTGGACGCGGTTGCGCCGCATATATGTAAGAGAGGCGACAGCCGACCTGAACAATCCCAGGATCGGCGGCCAGAGTTTCGTCCCGGGTTCCAGTTCGGCTGCGTTGATCATGGCGCAGAGTTCGATGACCTCATCCCTGGTGAAACCCGTGGTATTATACATCCGGCGGCTCGCTTCTCTAGGTTGAGTGTGGTAACCCAATCCTTTCGAGAAGCGGGCCGTCTTTCACTTAGGCGTGCCGATGCTTTGCGTACTTTCTAGCGAATAAACCCGACCCTGTGAATAACCCTCATTGAACGAGCCGCTGGACAGGTGATGCATGACCGGCGAATTGCGGCCCCAGTCTTGCAGCCGACGTAAAGGTAGCGTGAGGATGACGGGCAAGAAAACAGTACCTTGCCCGGCCTGGTATGCCAGCACACAATGCCGATGGTGAATAGATCACTGCCCGCCGGCGGTGACGTTGGTCCCTACTGGGCTTTCCGCCGGCCTGGAAACGTTGCCCGCATGTGGGAGACGTCATGAGGATTGTGATAGCCCGCGGCGGGAATGCATTGCTGCGCCGGGGGCGGCCGGTGACGCAGAAGAGCGGCCGGCGGCCGCTGAAGACCAGCGTGAAGGCGTCCGGCTGGCATGTGATCGGCACGGTGCCGGCCGGCGACGGATCTTCGGGCCAGGGCCTGCCGCCCACGTGAGCTGCGCACAGTATCGCAATGGCAAGGTGAAGTTCATGCATCGTTTGCCTGCAATTAACGTTCCCCACACTACGGTGGGCGGCGACATAATGGTGCACAGTGGGATAACCGGTGGGCGTGAGGTGGCTGGCGAGGCGTTGAAGTCGACCGCTAGCATCGTCGTTGATCAGGCCGGGAATCGGCGCCACACCATCAATGCAACCTCGTGGCCACGTTCCGCAGGTAAGTAAGCAATATAGGTGGCCACGCTTGGCGGGTAACTACAGAGGGGTATCTGATATGCAACGTGCGCGCATCCAGGGGGGCACGACGGCGGGGGTCGCCCTCGTCACGATGGCATTGTCCCTTGCCGCCTGCAGCTCGAGCTCGTCGAGCAGCGGCTCCAAGTCGAGCAGCAGCCCCTCGTCGAGCAGCGGCGGCAGCGCCGCCAAGCTCTCCGGCTCGCTTAACGCGAGCGGATCGACGTTCCAGCTCCCCTTCCAGGAGGCAGCCATCCAGGACTTCAAGTCGATCCAGCCCAACATGACGGTCAACTACGGCGGCGGCGGCTCCGGTAAGGGGCGGACGGACCTGGCCTCGGGGGTGGTCAACTTCGCGGGCTCGGACTCGCCGATCCCGGCCGCCGAGGAATCGAACTTCAAGGGCAAGACGGTGCTCTACTTCCCCGTCCTGATCGGCCCGATCACGTTGGCGTACAACCTGTCAGGCGTCAGCAACCTGAAGCTGACTCCGGAGGTCATCGCGAATATCTACCAGGGCAAGATCACGTCGTGGAACAACTCGGCGATCGCGTCGATCAACCCCGGTGTCAAGCTGCCCAGCACCCCGATCACCATCGCCGTACGCTCGGATTCGTCGGGCACGACGCAGAACTTCTCCCTGTTCCTCCAGACGGCCGCGCCAAGCGTGTGGACGCTCGGCAGCAGCTCGACCGTCAAGTGGCCCGCCACCGCCCGCGCCTGCAACGGCAACGGCGGGGTGGCGCAGATCGTCAAGTCCACCCCCGGAGCCATCGGGTACGTGGACTACGCCGACGCCAAGGCCTCCGGGCTGACCTTCGCTTCGGTCAAGAACAAGGACGGCAACTACGTCGCGCCCTCCACGGAGTCGGCGTCCGCGTCCGCGTCCGGGGTCACCGTCGCGCCGAACCTTACGTTCCACGCGGTCTGGGGGTCGGGCGCGAACGCGTACCCGATCACCTATCAGTCGTGGGATCTGGTCTTGCAGAGCCAGTCGAACACGAATACCGCGAACATGCTCAAGGCCTACATCGGCTACCTGCTCGGGGCCGGCCAGAAACTGCTCCCCACACTGGGCTATGCGGCGCTTCCGGCCAGCATCGACCAGAAGGCCCAGGCGCAACTGAGCATGATCGGCTCGTCATCGTCGGCCCCGTCACCGGGCGCGTCATGAGCACTGTGATGCAGACGTACCAGATAGGCCCCCCGCCGTGAGCACTGCCACGCGGGCGGATCCGGCCATCCCGGCCGGATCCGCCCTGTCGGAGCGGCGGCCGCTCGGCGACCGCACCTTCCAGGTCATCGCGCTCGCCTCCGGCCTGCTGGTGCTGGTGATCCTCGTCCTGATCGCCATCACGACCAGCCAGCAGGCCTCGTCGTGGTTCAGCGCCGAGGGCCTGAAGATCTTTTCGAATAACTGGGACCCCACGGCCAACCAGTTCGGCGCGCTGGCCTTCATTTACGGCACGGCCATCACGGGGGTGATCGCGCTCGTGCTGGCCGTCCCGGTCAGCGTGGGCATCGCCCTGCTCCTGACCGAGGTCGTGCCGTACCGTTGGTCGCGGCCGATCGTGTACGTGATCGACCTCCTGGCGGTGGTCCCGTCGGTGGTCTGGGGCCTGTGGGGCATCCTGGTGTTCGCACCCTGGATCCAGCACATCTACGCCCCGATAGGCTCGGGCGTCAACGGCATCCCGGTACTCGGCTCCCTGTTCGGGCCGCCCACCAGCGGGGCCTCGTTCTTTACCGCCGGCATCATCCTGGCCTTCATGATCACGCCGATCGTGACCTCGCTGTCGCGCGAGGTCATCGCGACGGTGCCGGCCATCGACAGGGAGGGCGCGTACGCGCTGGGCGCCACCCGGTGGGAGATGATCCGCGGTGCTGTCTGGCCGCACAGCCAGGGCGGCGTCGTCGGGGCGGTGCTGCTCGGCCTGGGCCGGGCGTTCGGCGAGACGATCGCGGCCGCGCTGGTGATCGGCGCGTCGCCCACGATCACGTCGCACCTGTTCGCCCCCGGCTACAGCTTGCCCTCGGTCATCGCGAACCAGTTTGGCGAGGCCACCGGCGTGTTCCGTGCCGCGCTGTTCGGGTGCGGCGTGCTCTTGTTCGTGATAACGATCATCATCAACCTGGTCGCCCGCGGAATCGTGGAACGCTCCGCCCGCCGCAGGAGGGGGGCCTGATGGCCGTCGCCACCGAGCAGCAGCAGCACGACCTGCGAGAGCCGGCGGGCTGGCGGCGCACCAGCAACCGCATCGTGACCGTACTGATGGTGCTCGCGTTCGTGCTCGTGATCATCCCGCTGGGATTCGTCCTGGTCACGACGGTCGCCAAGGGCATCTCGGTGATCAGCTGGTCCTTCCTGACCAGCTCGATCCCGCCGAATGTAGCGCCCGCGAACGTGGGCGGAATCGGTCCGGCGATAGCCGGCACCTTCGAGATCGTGGCCCTGGCCACGGTCATGGCCGTGCCGCTCGGCATTCTGGGCGCGATCTACCTCAATGAGTACGGCGGCCGGAACTTTCTGGCGCGGCTCATAGGGTTCTTCAGCGACGTGATGACGGGCGTGCCCTCGATCATTATGGGCCTGTTCATCTTCTCGATCTGGGTGCTGCACTTCGGCTTCTCGGGCCTGGCCGGCGCCTTCGCCCTGGCCTGCCTCATGCTGCCGGTCGTCATCCGCTCCACCGATGAGATGCTGAAGCTGGTCCCCAACGCGCTGCGCGAAGGGAGCTACGCCCTCGGTGCCACCAAGGCCCGAGTGACGGTGACCGTGGTGTTGCCGGCGGCGATCGGCGGAATTGTCAGCGGCGCGCTGCTCGCCGTCGCCCGGGCCGCCGGTGAGACGGCGCCGCTGCTGTTCACCATCCTCACGGTGACCACGGTGAACAAGAATGTGTTCAGCGGCGCCAACACCTCGCTGCCCTCGCAGATCTTCGTGAACGCGAACTCGCCGTATACCGGCGCACAGGACCGCGGCTGGGGCGCGGCGCTCACGCTCATCGTCATAGCCTTCGTCCTCCTGGTCGTCGCCCGTTTCATCACCGCACGATTCACCAGATTCTCCCGCTAGGAATGCTTCGACAGAAAGCCGCGCTAGGAACGTCATGGACCAGTCAGAGCAGAACGTTGCCGCCAATGCCCAACTGCCCCAGTCCCAGGTGCAGATGACGCCAGGCGCATCTGCGTTCGATGCGCCGGGCGCGACTGTCTTCGATGCTAAGAAGGTCTCGTGCTACTACGGCTCCTTCCGGGCCGTCACGGACGTCTCGCTGTCCATCTACGAGCACGAGATCACGGCGTTCATCGGCCCGTCCGGGTGCGGCAAGACGACGGTGCTGCGGACGCTGAACCGCATGAACGACCTCGTACCGGGCGCTCACGTCGACGGTGACGTGCACTACCGCGGGGCGTCGCTGTACGCCAAGGATGTCTCCCCGATAGCCGTGCGCCGGCGCATCGGCATGGTCTTCCAGAAGCCGAACCCGTTCCCGAAGTCGATCTACGACAATATCGCCTATGGACCTCGCATCAACGGCGAGCACAACAAGGGCAAGCTAGATGAGATCGTTGAGCGCTCGTTGCACCAGGCCGCGCTGTGGGACGAGGTAAAGGACCGGCTCAAGGCCTCGGGCCTGGGCCTCTCCGGCGGCCAGGCGCAGCGGCTGTGCATCGCCCGCACGCTCGCCGTGCAGCCGGATGTCATCCTCATGGACGAGCCCTGCTCGGCGCTCGACCCGATCGCCACGAGCGCCATCGAGGACCTGATGCAGCAGATCAAGTCGCAGTACACCATCGTCATCGTCACGCACAACATGCAGCAGGCCACGCGGGTCAGCGACCGCACCGCCTTCTACTCCGTGCTCCGCAACGAAAAAAGCGATACCCGCACGGGCGTGCTCGTCGAGTACGGCCGGACCGGGCAGATCTTCCAGGACCCGCACGACAGCCGCACCAAGGCCTACGTCACCGGCCGGATGGGCTGAGCCGTGCCCGGAATCATCGTCGGCGTGGACGGCTCGGACCACTCGCGCCATGCCCTTCGCTGGGCGCTGCAGGAGGCCGTCCTGCGTCATGTCCCGCTGACCGTCATGACGGTAGACCCGGGCCCAGTTCGCCCGGCCACCATGATCTACTGGGGTCTGCGCAGCTATCCAGAGAACAGCCTTGACCAGGACCTCGCGCGGGTGATGGTCCACGAATTCGTGGACAAGGTCGCCAGCGAAATCGGCGGGACGGTGCCTGAGGTCACCGTGAACGTGGCCGCGGGGGATGCGGCGGGAGAACTCGTCAGCGCCTCGCGTGACGCCGACATGCTCGTCGTGGGGTCCCGCGGCGGCGGCGTTCGCCAGGCTCTTGCTGGGTTCGGTGAGCAGCCAGGTCACCCACCACGCGGAATGCCCAGTCGTGATCATCCCAGGGCCACGCCAGGCCGCATAGTCGAAGATAAAGCCGAAGGCATGGGGGTTTTGACCATGGTCGAGCATCGACAGGAATTTCAGCGTGAGCTGGATGCCATCGAAGCCAAGGTCATCGAGCTGTTCGCGATGGTCGCCGAGGATCTGGGCGGGGCGACCCATGCCCTCCTGAGCGGCGACAACGAAGTGGTCAAGCTGCTGGCCGAACGCGACCTGATCATCGACGCCCTCTACGCGGAGATCGAGGAACTGGTCAACCGGGACATCGCGCTGCAGGCACCCGTCGCTTCAGACCTGCGCTTCCTGCTCTCCGTGCTGCGAATCGTGCCCGAGCTCGAGCGCTCCCACGACCTGGTCGTAGATATCGCACGTCGGGCCGACCACATTCTCAGCGACGACCTCACGCCACGCTGCCGGGGGATCGTCGAGCGAATGGGGAGCCTCGTAGCCGACATGTGGCGCCAGACATCGGACTCCTGGTACCAGCGGGACCGTTCCGCCGCGGCCGCGCTAGCGGAACGGGATGACGAGATGGACGAGCTTCACTCGAGCCTGATAGCCGAGCTTGCCTCAGGGAGAATGACACTGCCAGTGACGATGGAGATGACGCTGGTGGCCCGCTTCTACGAGCGTCTCGGCGACCACGCCGTCAACGTGGCCCGCCGCGTGGTCTACCTAGCCGGATCCCAGCCCCCCCAGTAGCTCTGCGCGTCCCGCCGCTACGGCATCCGTCGCGGCGGCGGGGTTTTCGCGTCCGTGTCCCGGCTGAGTTCACGGATGTGTCGCCTATTAGTCGCCTTTGCTCACATCAGCGTTCAGCATCGCTTCACCGCGGCTGTTTATCAATGGACCTGGACACGGTGGCCTTGTGCGGCAGCGGCGTATCCGTCCCGTCCCATTGCCAGCCCGATACCAAGTGAGGGCGCAGGAGAGTGGTTTTCCCGCTGAAGTGCGGCGACAGCCTGGGTGACACGTTCCTGTTCACCAGCTCCCGGCGCAACGCAGAATGACTGCCGGGCTCGGGCGCAGGGGTGGGACAGCGGCCGGCGGCGACCGGGCCGAAGACAATGGCCATGGGGTGCCGGGCGGGGAAGGCCCCGGTACCCAGGGGCCGGCCGCCGGGGTCCTGGCGGACCGGATGGCGGCGGCCCTCGTGCACCGTGAGCCGGGCTGGAAGCTGCCCCGGCGCAGCACCCTGGCCCGGCGCTTCAACGTGAGCGTGGCGGAGATCGATGTCGCCGTGGCGGAGCTGTCCCGGCGCTCGCTGCTCCGCAAGCTGCCGGACGGGCAGCTGTACCGGGCCAGCCCGGCCGAGTACCAGATCCCGATCGAGGGCCTGGCCGGGCTCAGCACCACCGTCGACCCGATGGGCAGCGCCATCGTCTGCCAGGCCAGGCACGTGTCGGCGCGCCCCGCGCCGCAGGACATCTGCTGGGCCCTGGGGCTCACGCCGGGGACGCAGGTCCGGGTCATCCGCTGCCTGTGGACCTCGGGCGGCTTCCCGGCGGCCATGTCCACCGCCTACCTGCCGCAATCTCCCGGCTCCCGCGAACCGGCCGGCCGGGTGAGCGCGCCGCAGGACGAGGACGGCGAATCCGCCTGGGCCGCCACGTTCGACGAGCTGCTGTCCACGCCGCCCTCCGAGCCCGCTGACCACGCCGGGCCCGCCGGGCCCGCCGGGCCCGCCGGTGGCGACGGTCCGGATGGGGCTGGCGCCGCGGCGGGACACCCGGCCGCGCTGAACGTGGAGCTGTGCCCGCCGCAGCCCTCGATCGCCCGGAGACTGCGCCTGGTCCCCGGGCAGCCGGCGATCACGGTCACCATCAGGTTTGAGAAGTCGTCAACCCCGGTGGCCCTGACCGTGATGATGCTGCGTCCCGACTTCTTCAAGGTCTCGGTCGAGGCGGCGGCCCCTCCGGCCACCTGACGGGCCGCGAATGCCGCCCCGGCCCCGCGTGCGGCGGATACGCCGGGCTTGTGGCCTGACGGGCCGCGCAGGCCACTTCCGGCCTCCGTACCACGGATACGCCCGGCTTGTGGACACGCGCCGGGTATTGCTTGTGGACACGCGCCGGGTGTTACTGCGAACCTAATGCCGATGCCAGCCCAGCCGGGACCAGCGGCGGAGCGCGCGCCACGGCGCGCACGCTACGTGATACCCAGAGACACGCCGCGCCGTGGCGAGTTCCTGGCTGCGATCGGTATCGCCCTGGTCATCCTGCACGTGATCTTCGCCCAGCTGACGCTGGTCCTGGCGCTCGTCTTCTTCGGCGTCACCCGGGTAAGCCGGTGGCGCCCGGCCTGGCTGGCCGCCCCGGCCGCCGCCGGGCTGGTGTGGACGCTGGCGATCGGCCCCGTAGCGGCCGTCTCGGGGTTCACGGCGGGCCCCGCGCGGGTGGCCTCCTATCTGGGCGGCATCTTCGGCCACGCCGCGCGGCTGATGCACCTCGGCGTGGCCTACGCGGACATGGGGCACTGGCTGCCCCGGCAGCTTCCGGTCGCGCTGATGGCCGGGGCGGCGGAAGCCGCGCTCGCCGCCTGGCTGGACTGGCTGCACACCGACGAGTGGAATGTCCGGCCGCCGCACCCCGGCCCGATCGTCTCCATCCGGCGCGCCGTGGTCATCCGTGCGGTGCGGTCCGGCGGGGTCGTCACCAGGACCGGCGCCTGCCTGGGGGTGGACGAGCTCTCCGGGGCGCCGGCGGCCCTGTCCTGGCCCGAGATAGCCGGCGGCGTGCTGGTCGCCGGCGCGGCCCGGTCCGGCACCACGACCAGCAGTTTCCAGCTCGTGCACGCTGCGGTGCGGCTGCGGAAGCCGGTCATCGTCGTCAACCTCGGCGGCGGCACCGACCTCGCGGCGCCGCTGTCCGCCGTCTGCGCCGTGGCCGGCGCGCCGTTCTACGAGTTCAGCGCGGCCGGCCCGGCATCGTATGAGCCGTTCCGCCACGGGAGCCCGGCCCGGCGCGCCACGCTCGTCACGGCCATGCTCAACTGGTCCGGCACGGCCGGCCATTACCGGCGGAGTTTCGCGGCCTACCTCACGGACGTGTTCGAGCTCATCGAAGCGGCACCGGCCGATCCGCGCATCCCCGTGCTCGATGACGTCGCGCACCTGCTCGATCCGCTCGCGCTGGAGGCGCGGATGGGGCAGGTACCCGCACACCACGCCCGGCGCCCGCAGCTCGCCGACCGGGCCCGCGTATCGGTCAGCCAGGCGCGGGCCGATCCCGCGCTGCTGATGACCGCGGCCAGCCAGCTGGCACAGCTGCGGGCCTCGCCGCTCGGGCGCTGGCTCCGGCCGGCCGGTGCCGCCGCCCGCGCCCACATCGATATCGGCCGGGTCGTGCGTGAGCGCGCCGTCGCGCTGTTCTCCCTGAGCTCAGCCGGTCACGCCGGCGCTGCGGCCCGGCTCGCGTGGCTGGTCGGGCAGGACGTCCTGGCCGCGGACGAGGACCTGTGCGACATCGGCATCGACGGTGACGGCATAGCGTGGTTCGACCACTGCGAGGGCCTCCCGCAGCCCATGCTCAAGGACCTGATCAGCCGCGGTGAGCAGGCCGGACTGCCCGTCGTGCTGACCACCACGTCCGCGCGGGCCGGCGCGGGCGTGGCCGGCGAGGTGAACGCGCTGGTCATCCACCGTATGCCCGACGCCGGCAGCGCCGAGCGCTTCGCCGGCCACACCGGTGAGCAGCTCAGCCCGGAGCCCTGGGCCGGGCTGCCCGCTGAGCCGCCCGCCGGACTCACCAGCAGCGCGCCGTCCGGCCGCCGGCCCGGCGAGGCAAGCCCGGCGGGCCCGGCGGGCCCGGCGTTCCCGGCGAGCGGATCCGGGAAGCGCGCCGCGGCAGCCACCAAGGCGCGGGCGGCCAGGCCGGTCGCACCCTCCTTCACCCGTCAGCCCCGGGTACCGGCGGCCCGGCTGCAGCAACTGGGCCGCGGGGAGTTCGCCCTGGTGGTCAGGCGCCCCACCGAGCGCCTGGTGGCCGCGGCGCGGACCGTGCCCGCCAGCATTCCCGAAGCGCCGCCACCCAGTGCCGTCGGCGTCCCGCCGGCCCGGTCACCCTGGCCGGCGTCACCGCGGGGGAAACGACGTGACGGCGGCTGACCGCCCCGGCCGCCGCCCGCCGGCGCTGCGGCCTGACCGGGTATACCTGGGGTGGCAGTACGCCCTTCTCCATCCTCATCCGGGGCCGTCGCCGCGCCGGCCCACCCCACCGCCACGGGAGCAGCTCAATCCAGGATGGGTTTCGGCTCAGCGCCAGGAGCAGAATCGGCTGGACCGCCCGCTCAAGGCATCGTTCGGCGGTGCGATCGTCCTGGCGGCCGGGTCGGTCGCCCTCGGGGTGCTGGGGTGGCTCAATCCGTCGCTGTCCGGGCTGGGGGCCCTGCTGGGCCTGGCCGGTGCCGTACTCGCCGCCCGCCAGATCCGGCGCAGTGAGCAGGCCATGCGGACCCGGGTCGCCGCGGAAGAGCGCCGGGTCGGCACCATCCGGAACCTGCAGGAAGCGCGGCTCTTTGAGTGGCAGGCCCAGCACGCCGACCAGACCAGGGACTGGCAGGCGCGCCGGGCCGCCTACGAGCGGCAGAAACACTGGTACGCCGCCTCACTGGCCTGCGACATCGATCGCGTCGACGTGGCCGGGGGAACGCTGTCCGGCTGGTCCGCCATGCTGACCATGATCGGCATACCCCGGCTGCAATCCGGCGGCGAGCTGACCGTGGTCGACCTCACCGATGGCGCCGTCGCCCGCGACCTCCTCGCTGTCTCCGGCCGGGCCGGGATCAACCCGCTGGTCTGGGTGCTGCCCGATGACCTGCCCCGGATGGACCTGGGCACCGGCCTCGCCCCGGCGGCGTTCGCGGACCTGCTGTCCGTGGCCGCCAGCGCCGGGGACGAGCAGCTTTCCGCCCAGGGGCTGCCCGGCGACAATGCCATTCTCGAGCGCGTCATCGGCCTGCTGGGTGACGACGCGACGATGGCGCAGATAAACGCCGCGCTGCGGGTACTCGCTCACATCGGCGACCCGCGCGAGGACGCCCGCCGCGGGCTGCTCACCATGGCGCAGATCGACCAGCTCGCCGTGATGTTCGGCCGCGGAGCCGCGCAGGTGGTGGTGGAGCGCGCCTGGGCCATGGAGGCACGGCTGCGCAAGCTGGACGGCGTCGGCACTGCCCTCGGGCCCGCGCCGCGGTCCCGGCTGCGCGTGGTGGCGATGGGCGGGGAGGCCGGAGTGACCGGCCACGCGGTCCTGAGCACCTATGTGGTCGCGGCGCTCACCCCGGTCATCCGCCGCGCCACCGCCGGGGCGCCCTGGCAGCACACGCTTTTCCTGCTGGGAGCGGAGAAACTGCGCGGTGACGTGCTGGACCGGCTGGCTGATGCCTGTGCGGCCGCCCGGACCGGGCTGGTGGTCGGCTACCGGTCGATCCCGGCCAGCGTCCGGGAACGGCTGGGACGCGGGAACGCGGCCGTCGCGTTCATGCGCCTGGGGAACGCGGCCGACGCCAAGGCGGCCAGCGAGCAGATCGGCACCGAGCATCGTTTCGTGCTTTCACAGCTCACCGACACAGTGGGCACGTCGGTCACGGACACCACGGGTGACTCCTACACCAGTACCGTGGGTACCTCCGACTCACTGGCCCAGACCAGTTCGGTGACGGGCACATCCGGGCGCAGCCGTGGCCAGGGCGCCAGCCGGGACAGCAGTTTCTTTCCGCTCAGCCACGAAACCCGGTCCCGGAGCAGCGATTCCAGTCACTCGACCGGCTATACCGAATCCGAGGCGATCACCGGGGGCATCAGCGAAAGTACGGCGTGGGGAATCAGCACGTCCAAAGCGGCCGGCGACAGCGAATCGCGGGCCCGGACCGTGCAGCGGTCCCGCGAGTTCGTCGTCGAGCAGCACCAGTTGCAGCAGCTCCCGCCCAGCGCGATGATCGTCACGTACTCCGCCGCCGATGGCCGCCACGTCGTGATAGTCGATGCCAATCCGGCGATCATGAGCCTGCCCACCGCGACGCTGGCCTCCCTGGAGGAGGCGCGCCGCGCCCTGCAGGAGAGCATTGGGCAGGCTCCGGGTCGCGGGGCTGGGCCGGCCCGGTCTCAGCCAGGCCCAGCCCCAGCCCGCACAGTGGCCAGCGGAGTTCCCGGCCCAGCGGCCGGATGGGCTGCCGCGGCCCCGGGACCGGCATGACACGCCGCGTGACGGTACCGGTGAGAGCATGCCCAGCCCGGACGCCGTGCCCGGCGCTGATCGCGTCCCCGGGCCGGAGTCCCCCGGCGCGGCCCGCGGTCCCGGCCGCCGCAGGCCGGCGCCGGTAAGCTGGCGGGACGGTGCCGGACAGCCGCCGCCCAATCTCGGGCCACCACCGGAACGCCTGGACTGGCGCCGCCGCCGCCCAGACGATTAATCCCTGGGTGACCCGGGCCGCCGGATTGTGGTGCCGGATTGTGGTGCCGGATTGTGGTGCCGGATTGTGGTGCCGGATTGTGGTGACTGTGGCCGATGCGGTAGCGCGCGTGCGGGTCGGCCTGCTAAGCACAAACTGTGATTAGACAATCACTTGTAGCGATACATGACCGCCTGGGCGGCCCGTGGTGGCACGTCCTCACCATGACCGCGCCGGTTCCCGCCGCGTCGGCGGAAGCTGACTTCGCCGCCGTGCTGCCCGCCGCCCTGGCCGCCGTGACGGCCAGCCGGAGCATCGTGATCGGCTGGCTGTCGCGAGGTGACGGCGCCCCGCTGGAACTGATCACCACCGTGGGGCCCGCCGGCCGGGGCGGTACGGCCGGCTCCGGCCCGGCGCCCAGGCCCGGTCCGCATGCGGCTCCGCCGCGCATCAGCGCGGCCCCGGAATCCCGCGCCGCTGCTCTTTCCCCCCGGTGCCTGGGGTCTCCCGGTGGCAGGCGGCTGCGCCGGCCACCTCGACCGGCTGGTCTGGGTTCCGTGTCCCGCTGTCCGGGACCCGAACCCCCACCGGCCGGAGCCAGCCACCGGGCCCAGCCTGTTCGAGACCGCCCTGATGGCCCTGATGCGGCGGCCGTTCGGGTGGCTGGTCGTTGCGGAGCCGACCGACCTGCTGGCGGCGGAGACCGCCGGGCTGCGCACCGAGCTGGACATACTGCACCGGCATCGGGAGCGGCAGGCCGACGCCGTGGCGCGGACCGAGCGTTGTCTGGCCGAGCGGGGGGACTTCGGTGACGGCGGGCTGTGGAGCGTACGCGTGCTGGCCGGCGCCTCCGGCCCGGACGAGCTCGACGTGCTCGCCCCGCTGCTCGCCGGATCGGCGGAACTGGGCCCCCATCCATACCGCCTGCGTAACGGGACCGGCGCGCAGAGCCTGGATGAAGCGCTGTCGGCCAGCCGGCACGATCCGGGCGATGGCGCGCAGTCACCGTTCTTCGTCACGGCCGGAACGATCGCCGCCTTGGCCGGCCTGCCGCGGCACGGCGTTCCCGGCCTGAACGTGACCGGATCCGCGGATCCGGGTATCCGCCAGGCCGCCGGGCGCGTGGTCCCGGCCGTGGGCCTGGTCCCGGCCGTCGGCGTGGTCCCGGCGGTGGGAGTGGTGCCGGCCGTGGGCGTGGACGCTGTGCGCGTGGACGCTGTGCGCGTGGACGCTGTGCGCGTGGACGCTGTGCGCGTGGACGCTGTGCGCGTGGACCCGGCCGGGCGCGCGGACCCGGCCGGCGGCGCGGATGCGGGCACCCGGAACGCCAACGGCGCCGCCCCCGATGGGCCTGACGTCCCGGGCTCGGCGGCGCCCGCCACGAGGGACGGCGATGACGGTGCCGCGGACGTCTCCCCGGACCGGCTGGCCGCCGCCTCCATCGAGCTCGCGTTGGCGCCGGAGCCCGGTCCGGGCTCGGTGCGGGTTCCGGTGGCCGCGCTAGGCTACGGTGTCCTGGTGACGGGCAGCGCGGGCGCGGGCCCGTCACGAACCGTGCGGAACATTCTCACGCAGCTCACCGGCCTCGGGCTGCCGTGGCTGGTCGTCGACCCGGCCGGCTCCGGATACGAGACCGTCACCACCGGCCGGGACGATTCGCCGGTCACGGTCATCAATCCCTGCGATCCCGATGCCGTGCCGCTGACCGTCAGCCCGCTGGCCCCGGAGCCCGGCTACCCGCTGCAGGCGCACATGGCTCTGGTGCGCCGGCTGCTGGACGTCGCCTTCGGCGCTGACGAGCTGTTTTCCCTGGCTGTGTCGCTGGCGCTGCCACGTGTGTACGAGGCCGCCGGGTGGGATCTGCTCACCAGCCATGCTGCTGGCCGTGCCCCGGCGGCCGTCCCGGGACTGGGCCAACTGCACGCCGCGGTCATCGACGTGATCCGCGAGGCCGGTTACGACCGGAAAACCCGGGCCCGGCTACGCGGCCTGGCCGACGCCCGGTTCGGCTCGCTGCGGACCGGGTTGGCGGGCCGTTTCCTCGAAGGCGGTCATCCCGCCGATCTCGCCGCGCTTCTCGGCCGCCCCGTCGTGCTGGCTGTGCACGACATCGGCGCCGCCGAAGACCGTGCGTTCATCTGCGGTGCCCTGCTGATCCGGCTCGCCGAGCACCTGCGGCTCCGTTCGCGGCCGCCGGCCGAGCCGGGCCCGGCGGGTTCGCAGGGCCCGTCGCCGCGGCACGTCATCGTGATCGAGGAGGCGCGGTCCATCCTGCGCGACAAGGGGGAGGGGCACCCGGCGACGCACGCGGCCGAATGGCTCGCGGCCCTGCTGGCGGAGTTCGGGACGCTCGGCGAAGGCACCGTGCTCACCGAGCCGCGCCCGGCCCTGCTCGTGCCCGACGCGTCGCGGAACACGGCCGTCGCAGTCGTGCACCGGATGCCGGCCGCCCAATGTGAGCACGCGAGCGAGCAGGCGGGCCAGCGGTCGCTCCTCGCTCCTGAGGTGGCGGTTCTGCTGGCCGGTGATGTCGGCCCGCTGCGCTGGGGACGGATACCGGTTCCCGGCGCGATGACGCCTCCGGGTGCCACCGCGCTGGGTGATTCGGGCGGCATCACGCCCGGCGACGTCACCGCCCCGGTGAGCGGCCGCCGCTCCGAGGCCTGCGGACGGCACTGCCGGGAAGGCCGCGCGTGCCGGCTGACCGAGCTCCGCGAGGCTGAACTGCTCGCCGTGTCACCGGAACACGCCTGGCTGCGGGTGTGGACCGAGGTGTTCCTGCTGGCCTTCCTGACCGACAATCTCCTGCCGGCCGTTCCCGCGCCGCTGCGCCGCCGGTGGCGGGGCCTCGGCGCCCGGTCGCGTGAATGCCTGCTGGCCCGGGTCATCGACTACCAGATCGGCGTCCGGGTCGCGGCCCTGCGTACGAGCTACGACCCGTCCCGGTTCAGCCAGATCGTGGCGTCCGCGGCGGCGATCAGGCTGAACCGCACCGGCGGCGGCACCGGGGCCTGGCCGGCCGCGCAGTCCCGCCGGCTATCCGGCCCGGCCCGGCCTGGGTGCTCCCGCAGCTTCGCTGGCTGCACGAGATCGAAAGGCTCTGCCCGCTCAGCGGTCGCGGCCCCGCGCCCGCCGATCACGCTCCGCCCCTTGACTTTGATCTCACCGCCCTGCCGGACTGGCCCGGCATCCGGGTGGGCCAGCGGGTCCGGACCCTGCGCCGGCACCCGCTGTCGATGGAACTGGCCGCCAACCGGTGGCTGGCCTGGACGGCCCTGGTCGGCGAGGACGGTCCCGGGCCGTTCGCCACCGACGTCGCCCAGGTCATGCCCGGGGTGGATCACGCCCAGGCGCTGCGGCACACGGCAGCCCTCATGCAGGTGTCCGGTGGCGTCAGCGCCGGGCCGTGCTGGCTCGAGGCGGTCCTGTCCTGGCCGCGCCGGTTTGTCACGTTTCCCGGCGGTCAGTGCCTGCCGGGCGATGCTGCTGACTGCCCGCCGGGGTAACGATAACATCGGCCTGGATGAACAAGCTTCCCTTGCGAGCCAGGCTGGCGACCAGCGTCGGCGGAGCCGCGAGCCGAGTTTCCCGGCTGGCCGGCCGGGGTGACGGCTCAGTGATCGGCGGTATCATCGGGCTCCGGCTCGAGCCTGGGCTGCTGGCCATGCTCGCGCAGGACCGGCAGGTCGTCCTGGTCACCGGAACCAATGGCAAGACGACCACGACGCGCCTGGTCACGGCCGCGCTCGCGCCGCTCGGTGAGCAGATCGCCTGCAACGCCTTCGGCGCCAACATGGAAGCCGGCCTGGCGTCCGCGCTCGGCCAGGCGCCGGATGCGACCATCGCGGTGCTCGAATGCGATGAGAAGTACATACCGTCCGTCCTCAAGGCCACGCACGCGCGCGTGCTCGTGCTGCTGAACCTCAGCCGGGACCAGATGGACCGGGCCGCCGAGATCTGGCTGCTCGCCCGGCACTGGCAGGAAGCCATCGCCGCCGAACCCGACTGCCACGTCGTCGCCAACGCCGACGATCCGCTGATCGCCTGGGCCGCCTGCGAGGCGCCGCACGTCACCTGGGTGGCAGCCGGGCAGCGCTGGCACGACGACTCGTGGTGCTGCCCACGCTGCGGTTCGCACCTGCGCCGGACCGGCGGCGACTGGAAGTGCGGTGAGTGCTCGTTCTCCCGGCCCCCGGTCCGCTGGGCGCTGTCCGGCGAGGACGTCAGAGACCCGGCCGGGCGGGTCCGGCCGCTCGACCTGGCCCTGCCCGGCCGGGCGAACCAGTCCAACGCCGTGATCGCGCTGGCCGTAGCCGAAGTCTTCGGGGTCGGCGTCGTGCACGCACTGCGCGGGCTGCGCGATGTGGCCTCCGTGGCGGGTCGGTACACCACGGTCAACCGGCGCGGAGTGGCGATCCGGCTGCTGCTCGCCAAGAACCCGGCGGGCTGGCTGGAGGCACTCGACGTGCTGCGCCCGCCGCCCGAGCCGGTGATGCTCGCGGTCAACGCCCAGGTGCCGGACGGCCGGGACACGTCCTGGCTGTGGGACGTGGATTACCGCAGGCTCCGCGGGCGGCGGGTGTTCGTCGGGGGGGAGCGCCGGACCGACCTGGCCGTCCGGCTGGAGGCCGACGACGTTGCCTTCGAGATCGTGGCCAGCATCGATGCGGCCGTGGACCAGGTGGGGCACGGCCGCCTCGAGGTGATCGGCAACTACACCGCATTCCAGCAGATCCGCACGGTGCTGGGGCGGGCCGCATGACCAGCAGCCTGCGCCTGGTGTGGGTCTACCCGGACCTGCTGAGCACGTACGGGGACCGCGGCAACCTTCTCGTGCTGGAACGCCGCGCCCGGCTACGGGACATCGGCGTCGAGCCGGTCTTCGTCAATTCGGACCAGCCGGTGCCCCGTGACGGTGACATCTACCTGCTCGGCGGGGGCGAGGACCTCCCGCAGGTGCTTGCGGCGCGGCGGCTGCGCGCGGATGGCGGACTGGCCGGAGCGGTGGACCACGGCGCCGTCGTGTTCGCGGTGTGCGCGGGCTACCAGCTGGTCGGCCACGAGTTCGGCGGCGCGGACGGCGAGCCCACCGCGGGCCTCGGGATCCTGGACATCCGCAGCGGGCGGGGCGAGCACCGCGCCGTCGGGGAGATCGTCGCGGACGTCGACCCGGCGCTCGGGGTGCCCGCGCTGACCGGCTTCGAGAACCACCAGGGCGTCACCCGGCTGGGGCCAGACGCCATCCCGCTCGCGCAGGTGTCCCTCGGGACCGGCAACGGCGACGGCACCGAGGGCGCGTACGCCAGCCGGGTACTCGGCACTTATTTGCACGGCCCGGCCCTGGTACGCAACCCGGATCTCGCCGACCTGCTGCTCGGCTGGGTTGTGGGCCCGATGCGGCCGCTGCCCGCGGAAAGCGATGAGCTCGCCCTGACGCTCCGCCGCGAGCGCCTGGCCGCGGTCACACCGTAACCGGCACGCAGGGCACGCTGTGCCTGTGCGGCCCGCTGTGCCGGGGGCCCGCTGTGCCTGCTGGGCCCGCTGTGCCTGTGCGGCCCGCTGTGCGGGGGCCCGCTGTGCCTGCTGGGCCCGCCGGGACGGCGTCAGTAGACGAGGGCCTGAGCCCCCTCGGCGGTCACCTCGGCGACGAAGGTAGCCGCGCCGGCGATCCGGATGCCCTCGACAACGTCCTTCTCGCCGATGTCCCGGCGCGCCGCGCACTGCGTGCACAACGTCACCGAACCGGCGGCGAGCACCCCCGCCAGCAGGTCGGCCAGGGGGGCGGCGTACGGGAGGCTGAAGTCGGCGGCCCGGTCCGGGAGCGCAAACCAGGCGGATTCGCCGGTGAGCCACAGTGACACCTGGAGTCCGCTGGCGACCGCCGCCGCGGCCACCGTGAACGCCTGATTGCAGCGCTCCGGATCGTCTTTGCCGGCGGTGACCTTGATGACGAGAGACCGTGTTGCCACCCCAGCACTCTAGCCGCAGCATCTGGCCGCCGGCGCGGCACCCTGCCACGGAGCCGTGCAAACCATACACTCCGGTCCATGCACGGCATGCTGAGCGCGGCGGTGATGCTGGCCGTCTTCGACGTGATCGCGCTGGCCGGCGGCGCGTCGGCGGTGTGGCTTTTCCGTGCCGCGACTGGCACGCCACGGCGATCACGTTCCACGCGGCTGACCGGGATGCCCTGCGCCGCAGCCGGCCCGGCTCCCGGCGCGCCTAACGCGCCCGGCGTGCCCGGCGTGCCGGCGGAGGAACCGGACGGGCTGGAGGCGGAATATCCCGAACGGTCCCGGCCGGGAGCGGCCCTCGCCGCGCCCGCTCAGCTGGCTGGGTCCGCTCAGCTGGCCGGGCCTGCGGTGCACGACGGGCTGGCCGGGTCCGATGACCCCGCTGCGCCGCCGGGCGTCGGCGACGCGTACGACCTGCAGGACTGGCCCGGCGCGGCGGACACCGGCGACGGCCCCAGCGGGCCCAGCGGATACGGACGGAGTTCGCCGGGTCCACGAGCGTGGCCCGACACGGCCAAGTCGCTTTACTCACGGGGCTGGCCGGCCATGGACAGCTCGCCGCCCGTGCGGGACCCGCAGCAGACCCCGAACGGGCCGGAAGCCGGGGCAGCCCAGGAACCGGACATCGCGGAAGAGGAGGCCCCGCCCGGGCGTCCCGAAGGGGCCCGGGTGTACGTCCTGGGTGAATCGCGCCGGCCCGGACGCTGAACACCCAGCCGTACGCGGGACGGGGCCCCCAGCTGGGCGGGTCGCGCCGGCCGCCGGCGCCCGGCCGTCTACGTTCAGCCGGCATGGACGATCACTACGGGACCGCCGCCCTGAACCAGGGCGCCGAGCCGCATCCTGACCTCGCGCCGCTCGCGTTCCTCCTCGGCCGGTGGCAAGGCGCAGGTGTCGGCGGCTACCCGACCATCGAGAGCTTCCAGTTCGGCCAGGAAATCTCATTCAGCCACAACGGGAAGCCCTTCCTCAGCTACACGAGCCGGACGTGGCGGCTGGACGCGGAGGGGCTGATCGGCCCGCCGCTATCCACCGAAGCCGGATTCTGGCGCCCGCAGCCGGAGGGCAAGGTCGAGCTGCTGCTGGCGCACCCGACCGGCATCACGGAGATCTACCTCGGCGAGGTCTCCGGCCACCGCATCGACCTGGCCACTGACGTCGTAGCGCGCACGTCCTCGGCCAAAGAGGTCACCGCCGGGCGCCGGCTGTACGGCCTGATCGGCGATGACCTGGGCTGGGCGTACGACATGGCCGCCGTCGGGCAGCCGCTGCATTCCCACATCTCCGCGCAGCTCAAGCGGGTCAGCTGAGAAAGTGCCGGGGCGGCGCCGGGCAAAGTAAAACCCCCCGGGCGACTCCCGCCGCGGCACACACAAAGAGCACTGCGGGCGGGGACCGGCTGGACACGGCCGGTCAGCCCGGGGGGCCGGTGTCTGTCCGGTTTTGCCGACCGCCGTCCCACGGGACGTCAGGGCCGACGCCCATCGGCACCTCAGGAAAGAAGGCGGAAGGGCGGGGCCCGCGCGTTGCGGCACATGCAGCCGCGGTGCGCGCGCCGGCGGGCTAGCGGCTAGCGGACAGCCACCTCGCGAGTCCAACATCTATGCATGCTTTGGACCACCTCCTTTCCCGCGTTAGAACGCACGCTATGTCACCGCAGGCCGCAGAGGCAAGACGATTTCCCGGTGTCCCGCAGCGCCCGGCCCGCGCGCTGGTTCGCAGCCATCGGGAACCCCGGCCCACGGGCCGTTCCGGACGGCGCCGGGCCGCGGCGCTACTAAACTACGGGCATGGCGCAAGCCCGGGATACCGAACGCGCCCTGCAGGCCTGGGATGAGCAACTGCGGGCCCGCGGGTACCGGGCCACGCCGCAGCGCCAGCTCGTGCTCGAGGCGGTCGCCAGGCTCGGGCACGCTACCCCGGAGGACGTGGGGGCCGAGGTCCGCCAGGCCGCGCGCGGGGTCAACATCTCCACCATCTACCGCACGCTGGAGCTGCTCGAGCAGCTCGGCATGGTGACGCACGCGCATCTCGGGCACGGCGCACCCACCTACCACCTCGCCGCGGATGCCGACCACGTTCACCTCGTCTGCCGGAACTGCGGGAAGATCACGGAGGTCAGCCCGGAGGCGGTACGGCCGCTGGTGACGGCGCTCGACGCCGAACAGGGCTTCGAGACGGACGTCGGGCACCTGACGGTGTTCGGCCGTTGCGGGCAGTGCCGCGCCGTGGCCGGCTGCGCCGGCGTGACGGCGCCGGACCCCGGGATACCACGCGTAATCTGGGACCATGAAGAGCCCGCTTCTCGCCGCGCCCGGAGCCGTTGCCGCTGAGGGACTGGACACCGGTGTCGCTGCGCACTACGGAGAACCGGTACGCGAGCAGCGCGCGATGATCCGCGACGCCGGGCTGGTGGACCGGTCGCAGCGCGGTGTCGTCCGGGTCTCCGGCCCGGACCGGCTGAGCTGGCTGCACAGCCTGACGACGCAGCACCTGGAGGCGCTGCCGGCCGGGGCCACCGCCCGTGCGCTCATCCTGAGCCCGAACGGGCACGTGCAGCACGATCTCACGCTGACCGATGACGGCGCCGCCACCTGGATTCACGTCGAGCCGGGAACCGCCGCGCCGCTGGTGGAGTTCCTCGACTCCATGCGGTTCATGCTCCGGGTCGAGACGGCCGACGTCACTGGCGATTACGCGGTGCTGACGGTGGCCGGGCCGGGCAGTGCGGAGGCCGCCCAGCCCGCGGCGGAAGCGGCCGTGGCCGTCACCACCGGCCCGGTGGGCACCGATTACGTGGTTCCCCGTGCCGGGCTGGCCGCCATCGCGGACGAGGTGCGCGATCGCGGCGCCAGGCTGGCCGGGATGTGGGCGTACGAGGCCCTCCGGATCGCCGCGCATGAGCCCCGGTCCGGCCTGGACACCGACCACAAGACGATCCCGCACGAGGTCGGCTGGATCTCCTCCGCCGTGCACCTGTCCAAGGGGTGCTACCGCGGCCAGGAGACGGTCGCCCGGGTCCACAATCTCGGTCATCCGCCCCGGCGGCTGGTGTTCCTGCATCTGGACGGGAGCGTTGACCGGCTGCCCTCGCACGGGGACCCGGTCGAGCAGGACGGTAAGCCGGCTGGTTTCGTCGGGTCCGCCGCCCGCCATTGGGAGCTGGGCCCGATCGCGCTGGCCCTGGTACGCCGGACGGTGCCGGTGGACGCCACGCTCCTGGCCGGGGGCGTCGCCGCCGCCCAGGAAGTGATCGTGCCGCCCGACGCCGGCGCGAACGTCACGATCGACAAGACGGCCTTCGGCCGGCGCTCGCTCCTGGGCCGGCCGTGACGGAGTAGATTCTGCGACGGAGGTCCCCTTCTTGCTGCGTAGAACCCTGCTGGCCGCGGCGTCCAGCGAGCGGTTGCGCCAGGCCGTCACCTCGGCACCGCAAACCCGCGCCATCGTCGACCGGTACGTGGCCGGGGAGACGAACGCCGACGCGGTACACGTGGCTCGTGAGCTGCGGGCCACCGGGCTCCTGGTGTCGCTGGACCACCTCGGCGAGGACACCACCGACGCGGCCCGGGCCGCGGATGTCGCCCGCACCTACGTCCGGCTGCTCGGTGAGCTGGCGGCGGCCGGGCTCACCGCCGGCGGTGACTGCGAGGTTTCCGTGAAGGCGACGGCGGTGGGCCTGTTTCTCCCCGAGTACGGCGAGAAGACCGCGACGGAGAACATCGCGCGAATCTGCGCCGCCGCCCGCGACGCGGGAACTACGGTGACGCTCGACGCGGAAGACCACACGGCGGTCGGCGCCACCCTGCGCATCGCCGCCGAACTGCGGTCCGGTTTCAGCGATCTCGGCTGTGTCGTCCAGGCCCGGCTGCGGCGCAGCCAGGCCGACTGTGAGCAACTGGCCAGTGCGGGCGCCCGGGTCAGGCTGTGCAAGGGTGCGTATGACGAACCCGCCGAGGTTGCCTTCACCAGGCCGCCGGACGTCGACCTGTCGTACGCCCGCTGCCTGCGCCGGCTGATGGCCGGTACGGGCTATCCGATGGTCGCCACCCACGACCCGCGGCTTATCGACATCGCCACGACCCTGGCGCTGATGTCGGGGCGGCCCGCGGGCCGCTTCGAGTACCAGATGCTGTACGGCATCCGGCCCGCGGAGCAGCGGCGGCTGGCCGGCACGGGTGCCCGGGTCCGGGTGTACGTGCCCTACGGTGGGGACTGGTACAGCTATCTTGTCCGCCGGCTGGCGGAGCGCCCGGGTAACCTCGCCTTCTTCCTGCGCTCGCTCGGGCCGGCCTAGCGACCCCGGGCCGTCAGGCCCGGGTGAGCGGCCGGTGTACGGTCGGTGCCGCAGCGGGAATCGCGGGGCTCCGGGGGTCGTCCCCCGGACTAGCGCAGGGAGATCCAGATGATCGCGATCCTCGGCACCGGCAAGATGGGCGAGGCGCTGCTGTCCGGACTGCTGCGGGCCGGTCACCCGCCGGCCGAGGTGCTCGCGGTCGCGCGGCGCCCCGAACGCGTCGCCGAGCTGCGGGAACGCTATGGCGTGCAGACACCGGGCGTGACGGAAGCGGCCAAAACCGCGGACACGCTCGTGCTGGCGGTCAAGCCACAGGACATGGGCGCGCTGCTGGACGAGATCGCCGCGTTCGTTCCCGCCACGGCCTGCCGGCTGGTGATCTCCGTGGCGGCGGGCATCACCACCGCCTTCATCGGGCACCGCCTCACCGGTGACGTCCCCATCGTCCGGGTGATGTCCAATACGCCGGTGCTCGTAGACGAGGCGATGAGCGTGATCTCCGCGGGCCGGTACGCGGGTGAGGAGCATCTGCGCCGCACCGAGAACCTGCTCCGGCCGGTGGGCAAGGTGCTGCGGATCCCCGAATCGCAGCAGGACGCCGCCACCGCGCTGTCCGGCAGCGGACCGGCTTATGTGTATTTCCTGGTGGAAGCGATGGTGGACGCCGGGATTCTGCTCGGTGTGCCACGCGGCGCGGCGATGGAGATGGTCACCCAGGCGGTGTTCGGGGCGGCCACGATGCTCCGCGAGTCGGGCGAGCATCCGGTGATCTTGCGGGAGGCGGTGACGTCGCCCGGCGGTACGACGATCTCGGCCATCCGGGAGCTGGAGAAGCACGGGGTGCGGGCGGCGTTTCTCGCCGCGATAGAGTCCGCGCGTGACCGGGGCCGGGAACTCGCGGGCGGCTGATGCCGGCCCGGGGAGCTGGGTATTTGCGGCGGCCGGGTGCAGACTTGGCACTCGGAGGCAAACTTGACGTGCTCACTTGCGGTGAGCTGGGATGACCGGCTCACGGAATACGACTTCGGCCCGGGTCACCCGCTCGCCCCAGTACGGGTGGAGCTGACGATAGCGCTGGCGCGTGAGTTCGGCGTGTTCGATGTTCCCGGCGTGTCGGTGACGGTGCCCGCGCCGGCCACCCAGGAACAGCTGGAGCTGGTGCACGACGCCGCCTACATCGAGGCCGTCCGGCACGCCGGTGAGCGTGCGGCCCGGGGGGAGGCGCCGGATCCGCGGTCGGTTCTCTTCGGCCTCGACACGACCGACGACCCGGTCTTCCCGGAAATGCACGAAGCGTCGTCGCTGGTGGCCGGCGCTACGCTCGCCGCGGCGCGAGCCGTGTGGACCTCGGCTGCCGCACACGCCGCCAGCATCGCGGGCGGCCTGCACCACGCGATGCGGCGTTCGGCGAGCGGGTTCTGCGTCTACAACGACGTGGCGATCGCGATCGCGTGGCTGCTGGAGCAGGGAGCTGACCGGATCGCCTATGTCGACGTCGACGTCCATCACGGCGACGGGGTGCAGGCGGCCTTCTACGACGATCCGCGGGTCCTGACGATCAGCCTCCATGAGCACCCCGCCACGCTGTTCCCGGGAACCGGCCTGCCGGCCGAGACCGGGACCGGGCGGGGGGAGGGCTTTGCCGTCAACATCGCGCTGCCCGCCGGGACCGGTGATGCGGGCTGGCTGCGCGCATTCGAGGCGATCGTCCCGCCGCTGCTGCGGGAGTTCCAGCCGCAGCTGCTGGTGAGCCAGCACGGCTGCGACAGTCACCGGCTCGACCCGCTCGCCCACCTCGAGGTGAGCGTCGACGGCCAGCGCAAGGCCCAGTCCATGGTGCACCGGCTCGCGCACGAGACAGCCGGCGGCCGGTGGATCTGCACCGGCGGAGGGGGATACGCGCTCGCGGCGGTGGTGCCGCGGTCCTGGACCCATCTGCTGGGTATCGCCAGCGGCCGCCCCATCGACCCGGCCGAGCCCACGCCCGCGGCCTGGCGCGAACTCGCGCGTGAGCGCACCGGCAACCAGGCGCCCGAGCTCATGACGGACGGTGTGACGGCCGATTTCATCCCCTACGACGGCGGCTCGAATCCGCACGACCCGGTCGACCGCGCGATCGCGGCCACGATGAAAGCGGCGTTTCCGGCGCACGGGCTGATGGCCGGCCCATGGTGAAGCGCCTTTCGGCGTGCCCGCCTGCGCTGTATTCATTTCCTGCCGCCCAGCCACGCGCGTTAGGGCAATGAATTTATAGCGTGCACCAGTAGCCCCTTCAGGAACGGGTGCCACCTCTGGCCTGCGTTTTTCCCGGAATCTCATTGCGGCGAGCTGTGCACAAGGCGTGATCGGCCGGCATCGTCGCTTGCTCTTTTTCGTGCGCGACTTACCCTGGAGACGTACGTGACTGGTGCGCCGTTCGGTCAAGGGTGCACGGCTCCGTGCGGAAGTGGAGCAGGGATGACTGCGAGCGAAACTCCCCTAAGCGACGTCAGATTTCTCACGGTTGCCGAAGTGGCCACGATTATGCGCGTCTCAAAGATGACCGTGTATCGCCTGGTCCACTCCGGTGAACTGGAGGCAATCCGGGTCGGGCGCTCCTTCCGGGTTCCCGAGCAGGCGGTCAACCAGTACCTCAGGGAAGCCTTCGTCGGCACCGGCTGAGGGCTGACCTCGCGGGACCATCACGGGATGGTGTGGCCGACGCGGTAACCTTCTACACCGGGTCTATGCCCAGCCGCCCTCATCGGGGCGGACACGGTGGCGTGGCCGTCTTCCGTACAGTCAAGTGAGGGTAGTTTCGTGGGCTCAGTCATCAAGAAGCGCCGTAAGAGGATGGCCAAGAAAAAGCACCGTAAGTTGCTGAAGAAGACCCGCATCCAGCGCCGCAACAAGAAGTAGGCGCCGCGGGGAGCAACCTGCCGTCGCGCCCGCCGCACGCTCGCGCCTGCCCGCTGCCCGGCACCGGCCGTGCACCGGGACAGGAGCGCGGCCCGGGGGCGCCATCCCGCCGTGTTAGGCACCATAAGCGTCGATGTCTATCTCCGTCCTGGTCGCGATCGCAGGCGTGATGGTGGCGGCTGCGGGCACCGGTTTGCTCGGCGGCCGGTGCATCCGCAGCCCCCATCCCAGCTTCACCGCCTGGACTATCGGCATGTCCGCGCTCACGGTGGCGCTGCTCGCCCAGAGCATCGGATTCGCGACCGGCTTCGGGCCCGTGACCTTCCGGGTCATCCAGCTCAGTGCGCAGCTCGTGGCCCCGGTCGTGCTCGCCTGGGGTCTGGCCGAGCTGGTCGCGCGCAGGGCAGCCGCCCGCCTCGGTGCCCGGCTCGCCGCGACCGCCCTGGTCATCGTGATCGGCGTGATCCTGGCCACGGACCCGCTCGCGGTCAAGCCGTTCGGCACGGCCTGGCCGTCAGCCGCCGTCCATTACCAGCTCATCCCGCACGATGCGCTGATCGCGCTGCATCTGGCGGTCGCGGTGGCGGCGATCGCGGCCGTCGCCCTGGGCGCGGCCCGGGCACGCGGCCAGCATGCGCAGGGGCAACTCGTGCCGGGGGCGGCGGCGGTAGGCGCCGCCGTGCTGCTCACGGTGGCGCTGCGTTTCACGCTGCCCGCCGGCGCCGCCTACCCAGCGCTGAGCGCGCTCTCCGCCGGGCTCGTCTGGTTCGGCATGACCAGGCTCGGCGGCATGGTGCCCGGCGTTTCGGGCGCCGGCCTCAGCGGGACAGGGGGCCGGGACTTTCCGGGCCGTCCTCATGCAGCGGGCCGCGCCGGCGGGGCGCACGGAGCCGGCGGCTCCGGTGCACTCAGTGGGTACGGTGCGGCAGGCCGCACCGGTCCGGCCGGCGGAAACGGTGCAGCCAGTGAGTACGGTGCGGCCAGTGAGTACGGTGCGGCCAGTGAGTACGGTGCAGCCAGTGAGTACGGTGCAGCCAGTGAGTACGGTGCAGCCGGCGCGGAACCGGATTTCCCGGCCGGCGGATCCGAGCGCCCCGGCTTTCCCGCCGCGGGCCTCCCCGGGACAGCACGACGCGGCGGGGAGGCGCGTCCGCCCTACAGCCCCGGCGCACCCGGCGCGGAATCCACGACCGGGGCGATCGACCTGCCCGGTGCGGTGCTGAGCAGGCCGCCAGTCCCCGGCCAGCCGCGTCCAGGGACGCCGGGCACGCCCGGCACCGAAATCGTGCCGCCCCCGCCCCGGCCGCACGGCCTGATCGCGATCTATACCCTGCTCGAGGACAGGGTGGCGGCCTTCGACCGGATCGCGGAGGAGGCCGCCGAGCAGGTGCGCGCTCACGAGCCGGACACCCTGGTCTACGTCGTCCACACCGTGCCGAAGGCGCCGATGCAGCGGATCTTCTATGAGGTCTACCGCGACCGGGTCGCCTACGAGCGACATGAGCAGCAGCCATACATCAAGCGGTTCGTCACGGCCAGGAGGCCGTACGTGCTCGCGACCAACGTGATCGCACTGCGGCTGAAGTACGCCAAGGTATCCCCGCTCGTGCAGGACGGGACGCAGGCCCCGTCCCCCGCAGGGCCGCGCCGGTACGGCGGGATCTGACGGCATGGCCGAACCTGACGGCACTGGCCCGGACAGCCCGGCCGGTGCGGCTGAGCACGAGGCGGCGCGGGCGGCGGGCGGCTGCCGGATCACGCTCCTCGGCAAGCCGGGCTGTCACCTGTGCGACGAGGCACGTACGGTGATCTCCCGGGTCGCCGCGGACCTCGGGGTCGGGTGGGAGGAGCGCGACATCACGGCATCCGGCGAGGACATGGCCGAGTACTGGGACAAGATCCCGGTGACGCTGGTCGATGGGGTGCAGCACGACTTCTGGCGGGTGAGCGAGGACCGGCTCCGGGCGGCGCTGCGGCACTGATCTGCGCGGGCGCGACTTTGTGCATTGGTTCACAAAGGCGTACCTTGAGAAGCCAGGCGCCGGTGCCCGACCGCCGTACCCCCTAGGCGGACGGCTGGTGCCTTCGGAACCCACCTGGCGGGCCAGGGCCGTTGACAGCTGTCCCAGCCCGCCTCGCGTCGATCCCCCGAGGAGCGCCGGCGCATGTCTCGTGATCCGCTGCCCGACTTCGGCCCCGATGATCCCGGAAACCCCGGCGATCGTTTTCCCGGCGATCGTTCGCCCGGCGACCGGCTACCCGAGGCGACCGTCTCGCGGCTCCCCGTCTACCTTCGCGTCCTGACCGGCATGGCCGAACGCGGCGTGGTCACGGTCTCGAGCGATCAGCTGGCGACCGGGGCCGGCGTGAACTCGGCCAAGCTCCGCAAGGATCTGTCCCACCTGGGCTCGTACGGCATCAGGGGCGTGGGGTACGACGTCGAGTACCTGATCTACCAGGTATCGCGCGCGCTCGGGCTGACCCAGGACTGGCCCGTCGTGATTGTCGGTGCCGGGAACCTCGGCCGGGCGCTGGCCAACTATGGCGGCTTCGCCAGCCGCGGCTTCCGCATCGCGGCCCTGCTGGATTCTGATCCGGCCGTTGTGGGCACCCCGATCGGGCGCCTGGCGGTCCGGCACGCCGACGAGCTCGAGGACGTCGTGGCCCGGCACAAGGTCGCGATCGGCGTCATCGCCACGCCCGCGGGCTCGGCGCAGAGCGTGTGCGACCGCTTCGTCGCCGCCGGTGTCACCAGCATCCTCAACTTCGCGCCGCTGGTTCTCAATGTGGCAGACGGAGTCGACGTGCGTAAGGTTGACCTGTCAATAGAACTGCAAATCCTGGCGTTCCACGCGCAGCGGCGGTCGATGGAGCGAAACGGGCGCGTCCCCCAGGGCGCGCTGCGTACCGTACCTAAGGAAGCCGAGCGGTTTCCTGCGGCGGCCGCGGCTAAATCAGCAGTAGAAGCGTAGGCGGTAGTTACGTGAGTGTGCTCGTGGTCGGGATGAGCCACAAGAGCGCGCCGGTTCCGGTTCTGGAGCGTGCCACGCTCAGCGCGGACGCGCTCCCCAAGCTGCTTCGGGACCTTTTCCACACCGGCGATGTGGCGGGAACCTTTGTCATCTCCACCTGCAACCGGGTGGAGATCTACGCGGACGTGAACCGGTTCCACGGGAGTGTGGCCGCCGTCTGCGAGCTGCTGTCCCGGTATTCGGGCATCGTTACCCGCGAGCTGACAGGGCATCTGTACGTCCACTACGAAGAGGGTGCCGTCAAGCACCTGCTCGCGGTCGCAGCCGGCCTTGACTCCATGGTCGTCGGCGAAGGGCAGATCCTCGGCCAGGTGCGCGCCGCGCTCAACGTGGCACGCCAGCACGGGACCCTGGGCCGGGTTCTCGGCGAGGTCGGCTCCGCGGCCCTGCGTACGGGCAAGCGGGCACATTCGGAAACCGGGATCGACCGGACCGGCGCCAGCCTGGTCAGTGTGGGGATCGACGCGGCCACCGATGGGCTGGGCCGTCCGTCTCCCGGCAGCCCGTCGCTGAGCGGCCGGAACGTGCTCGTCGTCGGAGCCGGCTCAATGAGCGGACTCGCCGCCACGACCGCGAGCCGGGCCGGCGCGGCCCAGATCACCGTCGCGAACCGGACCCGGCGGCACGCTGAGCGGCTCGCCGCATCCGTCGGCGGCGGCACGGCCGACCTGGCCGACCTGCCGCGCGCGATCGCCGACGCCGATCTGGTCATCTCCTGTACGGGCGCGTCCGGGCTGGTCATCACCACCGACATCGTCGAGGCCGCGCTGTCACGGCGCCGGGGCCAGGCCGACGGGGGTGGCGGAACCGCACCGGGCCGCCCGCTGGCGTTCCTCGACCTGGCCATGCCCCGCGACGTCGACACGCAGGTGGCCGGGCGGCCGGGCGTCACCGTCATCGGAATGGACGCGCTTGCTGACGCCGGGCGTTCAGCGATCGCCCTGGCGGGCGTGGCCGATGAGGTGGCGGCGGTCCGGGTGATCGTCGAGGAAGAATTCAGCGGCTACCTGGCCGCTGCGCACGCCATCCAGGTAACGCCGACCGTCGTGGCCCTGCGGGCCAAGGCGGCCGAGGTGGTCGACGCCGAGCTCGCCCGCCTCGCCGGGCGGCTGCAGACCGTCGACGGACTCGATGGTCAGGCGCTGGAGGAGATAGCCCGGACGGTCCGCCGAGTGGTAGACAAGCTCTTGCACGCACCGACGGTGCGCGTCAAGGAGCTCGCCGGCTCGCCGCGGGGGGACGGGTACGACGAGGCGCTGCGGGTTCTCTTCGATCTTGATCCACGGACGGTCGAAGCGGTGACCTGTGCGAATCCGGAACAAGCAGAGGCTGACAGTGCCCGGCTGCCGTTGCCGTCAGCCGGGGAGGAGAGCCGGCAATGAGCCTGCCTGCCGTGCTGCGGCTCGGCACCCGCAAGAGCCCGATGGCCATGGCGCAGTCGGGCCTGGTCGCCGAGGCGATCACCGCCCGCACCGGATACCGGGTCGAACTCATCGGCGTGACCACACACGGCGACGTGAGCAAGGCTCACCTCGCCCAGATCGGCGGGACGGGGGTTTTCGTCAGTGCGCTGCGCGACCGCCTGCTGGACGGCGAGGTCGACCTGGCGGTGCACTCGCTCAAAGACCTGCCGACCGGCCAGCCGGAGGACATCCTCCTGGCCGCCGTGCCCCGGCGCGATGACCCGCGCGACGCGCTCGTCACCCGGGAGGGCGCCAAGCTCGCGGACCTGCCCGCCGGCGCGGCCATCGGCTCGGGCTCCCCGCGCCGGGCCGCTCAGCTGATGCTGCTCAGGAAGGACATCCGCTGCGTCCCCATCCGGGGCAACGCGGGTACCCGGCTGGCCAAGGTCGGGACGGGTGAGCTCGACGCGGTCGTGCTGGCCGCGGCGGGCCTGGCCAGGATCGGGTGCCTGGACGCCGCTAGTCAGGTTTTCGAGCCCGGCGACATGCTGCCCGCGCCGGGGCAGGGCGCGCTGGCGGTCGAGTGCCGCGCCAGTGACCCGCATCTGGCCGAACTGCTCAGCGCCGTCGACGATGCACTGAGCCGCGCGGCCGTGACGGCCGAACGGGCCGTGCTGGCGAGCCTCGAGGCGGGCTGCAGCGCACCCATCGGTGCGTACGCGGCCGGAACGGCGGAGCACCTGCACCTGGAAGCGGCGGTCATCGCTGCGGACGGCAGGCAGGCGGTGCGCGAACACGGCGACAGCACTCCCGGCGCCGCCGGGCAGCTCGGCCGCGATGTCGCGGCGCGATTGCTGCGCAGTGGCGTGGGCACTCTCATGACCGTGCCACCAGTACGGACGATCAACGGGAAAGATGCATTGTGAACGCCACCCCAGTTTCTTCCACTCCGCCCGCCGACGAGCAGGCGCCGCCGGCCACGGCCGGCCGCGTCGCACTGCTGGGCGCGGGCCCCGGGGACGAGGGCCTGCTGACCCTGCGTGCTGCCCAGCTCATCGGCCAGGCCAGCCTGGTGGTCGCCATGCGCGAGCCCGGGCCGCGGATCCGCCAGCTGCTGCGCCCCGGCGCCGAGCTCATCGTCACCGCGGACGCGGGCGCCGAGCCTGACCTGATCGCGGTCGCCCTGGCCGGCCAGCTGGCGGTCCGGCTCTACGACGGTGACCCGCTGCTGGACGGCGGCGCGGATGACGCGCGGGCGTTCGCGGAGGCCGGTGCGGAGTTCGAGATCGTGCCCGGCGTTCCCGCCGCGACCGCCGTCCCCGCGTACGCGGGTATCCCGCTCGGCGCCGGCGGCGGCGAGGTGCGCGTCATCCACGCCGCGGAGGTGAGCCGCGTCGCGTTCGGCCCCGGCACGCTCGTGGTGCTCGGCGCCGAGGCAGGCCCGGCCGACCTCGGCAAGATGCTTACCGCCGCCGGCTGGCCAGAGACAACGCCGTTCGCTATCACCTGGGACGGGACGACCACGTCCCAGCGGACGATCACGTCGACGCTCGGGCGCATCGCCGCTGACCTGAAGGCCGCCGGGGTGAGCCTGCTCAACGCGGGCCACGCCGTCGCGGTGGCCGGCGACGCCGTGCAGGCCCAGCCGCGCCTGTCCTGGTACGAAACCAAGCCGCTGTTCGGCTGGCGGGTCCTCGTGCCGCGCACCAAGGCGGAAGCGGCGGCCGTGTCCGAGCGCCTCCGCGAGCAGGGCGCCATCCCAGAGGAGGTGCCCACCATCGCGGTGGAACCGCCCCGGACGCCGCAGCAGATGGACCGCGCGGTCCGCGGGCTGGTCACCGGCCGGTACCAGTGGGTCGCCTTCACCTCCGTGAAGGCGGTCCGCGCCATCCGGGAAAAGTTCGAGGAATACGGCCTCGACGCGCGCGCGTTCGCCGGGGTCAAGGTGGCCGCCGTCGGCGACCAGACGGCCGCCGCACTCAGGGACTTCGGGATCTCGCCCGACCTTATCCCCGAGGGCGAGCAGTCCGGCCAGGGTCTCGCGGCGGCCTGGCCGCCGTACGACGACGTGCTGGACCCGATCAACCGGGTGCTGCTGCCCCGCGCCGATATCGCCACCGAGCACCTTGTCGCGCGGCTCACCGAACTCGGCTGGGAGGCGGAGGATGTCACCGCCTACCGGACTGTCCGGGCCGCGCCGCCGCCCGCCCCGATCCGCGAGGCCATCAAGGGCGGCGGCTTCGACGCGGTGCTGTTCACCTCGTCCTCGACCGTCCGCAACCTGGTCGGGATCGCGGGCAAACCGCACGCGGTCACGGTGATCGCGGTGATCGGCCCGCAGACGGCCAAGACCGCGGCCGAGTTCGGGCTGCGGGTCGACGTCATGGCCCCGAAGCCATCGATGGCCGCGCTCGTCGAGGCCCTCGCCGAATACGGCGCGGGTCAGCGGGCCGCGGCCATTGCGGCGGGCGAGCCGCTCCGGCGGCCCAGCGAGCGCCGGCGCGGGGCCCGCAAGCGCGTCAGGTGACGCAGCGCCCAGGTAGCCTGGCGCAAGGCAATCCAGCGCACAGGCAAGCCAGCACAGCAGGTTCGGTCACCCGCACCAGGTAAGGAGTTCTCACGTGAACGCAGGGTTCCCGGTGGTCCGGCCACGCCGGCTCCGGCGGACGGCGGCATTGCGCAACCTGGTGGCGGAGACCGCCCTGCGGCCCGGCGACCTGGTGCTGCCGATGTTCGTCAAGGAAGGCGTCGCCGAGCCGCAGCCGATCGGCTCCATGCCCGGCGTCGTTCAGCACACCCGGGACAGCCTGCGGAAGGCCGCCGCCGAGGCGGTGGACGCGGGGGTCGGCGGCCTCATCCTGTTCGGCATTCCCGCCGTCAAGGACGGCCGGGGCTCCGCCGCCGACGACCCGGCGGGCATCGTCCAGCTCGCGACCGGGGACCTGGCCGCCGAGGTGGGCGACGCCACCGTGCTCATGGCGGACCTGTGCCTGGACGAGTACACCGACCACGGCCACTGCGGCCTGCTGACAGCCGCCGACGAGGTCGATAACGACGCCACGCTGGAGCGCTACGCGGCCATCGCGGTGGCGCAGGCGTCCGCCGGCGTGCACGTCGTCGCGCCCAGCGGGATGATGGACGGCCAGGTGGGTGCGATCCGGTCGGCGCTGGACGGAGCGGGCTTCACGGACGTCGCCATCTGCGCCTACTCCGCCAAGTATGCCTCCGGCTTCTACGGGCCCTTCCGCGATGCCGCCGAGTGCGCGCCGCGGTTCGGCGACCGTGCCTCCTACCAGCAGGACCCGCCAGGTTCCGCCGAGGCGCTCCGCGAGGTGCTGCTCGACATCGACGAGGGCGCGGACATGGTAATGGTGAAGCCGGCCCTGGCCTATCTGGACATCATCGGGCGGGTCGCCGCCACCGTGCACGTTCCCGTCGCCGCCTACCAGGTGAGCGGGGAGTACGCCATGGTGGAGGCGGCCGCGGCCAACGGGTGGCTGGACCGGGACCGGATCATAATGGAGACGCTCACCGGGATCCGCCGCGCCGGGGCCGGCATCATCCTCACCTACTGGGCCGCCGAAGTGGCCCGGCGGCTCCGCTGACCGTCACCCACCCGATGCTGACCGTCACCCACCCGATCTGCCCTGCTCCGGCGCAGGGTGACGTCACGTTAACCCGCACGCGTCACATCCCAGCTTTCCTGCCGCATTGTGCCGGACGGGCTGTGGGGTGTCCTCTACGATGGGTGACGCCGGCTCTGGGAGTGCCCTCGGTAGTCCCGTTCGGCACCTTCCTGGCCCCAACTGGCACTGGAGCCCCGTCTCCGGGAGCCGGCGGGCCGGCAACAACGATGCGGAGCGCCGGCGGTGCGGCCGCGGTCCCGGGTAGGAGTTAGCCGATGGCCGATGTGGTACGGCGCCGCAGCCGCCGGAAGACGGCGGACCGGAGCGACCGGCGCGATCCACTCGGGCAGGCGGCTGAGAACTACGCGGCGCTGGGCTGGCCGGTGTGCGTGGGGGCGCATCTTCCGCTCGACGGGCTGAAGACCGGCCGGGCCTGCTCATGTGACCGGGTCGGCTGCCCAGCGCCGGGAGCGCACCCGGTCTCCCCGGCCTGGCAGATGCAGGCCACCGTCGACACCGGCACGATCCGGCAATGGTGGGCAGCCAGGCCCGAGGCCAGCGTGATCCTGGTCACCGGGCGGGTCTTCGACGTTCTCGACGTCCCGGTCGCCGTCGGCGGCCGCGCGCTGGCCATGATCGAGCAGGCGGGGATAACGGCGGGTCCCGTCGCGCAGGCGGGGATACGCATGCTGTTCTTCGTCACGACCCGCGGGGCGCCCGTCGACGAGGACGAGTGGTGGTCTTGCCGGCTGGACTGCGAACCGGAAAATATCACCACCCAGGGCAGCCTTCGCTGGCACTGTCGTGACAGCTATGTTCTGGCCCCGCCGTCGGCCGGGGGGCCCGGGGCCGCGGGCCCCGCCCACTGGGTCCGCGATCCCAGCGACCACCCGCTGCCGGACGCGCTGCGACTGCTGGAGTTCCTCGTCGACGCGTGCGAGCAGGCGGGCCTGTCGTGAGCGCGCCCGCCGAAGGCCTCCCGCCGGGCCCGGCGGGCCCCCGCTCGGCGGCGCTCTTCGAGCGGGCCTGCGCGGTGACCCCCGGGGGCGTCAACTCGCCGGTACGGGCGTTCGGTGCCGTCGGCGGGGTGCCCCGCTTCATCGCTGCGGGCTCCGGGCCCTACCTGACCGACGTCGACGGGCGCGAGTACGTCGACCTCGTGTGCTCCTGGGGGCCGATGATCCTTGGGCACGCCTACCCGGCGGTGGTGCAGGCGCTGCACGCGGCGGCCGACCGGGGGACTTCCTTCGGGGCGGCCACGCCGGGTGAGGTTGAACTCGCGGAGGAGATCACCGCGCGCACGCCGGCCGAGCAGATCCGCCTGGTCAACTCCGGTACCGAGGCCACGATGTCCGCGCTGCGCCTGGCCCGCGGGTTCACCGGGCGGCCCGTAGTGGTGAAGTTCGCTGGCTGCTACCACGGTCACGTGGACGCCCTGCTCGCCTCGGCCGGCTCGGGGGTGGCGACGTTCGGCCTGCCCGATTCGCCCGGTGTTACCGGCGCGTCGGCCAGCGACACCATCGTGCTTCCGTACAACGACGAGGCGGCGGTCCGCGAGGCGTTCGCCACCCGCGGCGACCAGATCGCCTGCGTGGTCACCGAGGCGTGTCCGGCGAACATGGGCGTGGTCCCGCCCGGCCCCGGGTTCAACGAGATGCTCTTGTCGGTGTGTCACTCCCGCGGCGCGCTGCTCATCATGGACGAGGTGCTGACTGGCTTCCGCGTCACCCGCTCCGGCTGGTACGGGCGCGACGGCGTTGCCGGGGACCTGATGACGTTCGGCAAGGTCATGGGCGGCGGGCTGCCCGCGGCGGCCTTCGGCGGCCGCGCCGAAATCCTGGCGCGCCTCGCCCCCAGCGGCCCCGTCTACCAGGCCGGGACGCTGTCCGGTAATCCGCTCGCCACCGCCGCCGGCCTGGCCACGCTGCGGGCCTGCACACCCGAGGTGTACGCGCGCGTGGACGAGGCCGCCGCCCTGGTCGCCAAGCTGGCCACCGAGGCGCTGACCGCGGCGGGCGTACCGCACCGCCTGCAGACGGCCGGGAACCTGTTCTCCATCTACCTGGGGCGTTCCGAGCCGGTGCGGGACTTTGCCGGCGCCCGGGCCCAGTCGGCCGCCGCGTACGCGGCGTTCTTCCACGCGATGCTCGACGGCGGGGTGTACCTGCCGCCGTCCCCGTTCGAGGCGTGGTTCCTGTCCGCCTCGCACGACGCTGCCGCGATCGGGCGGATCGCCGCCGCCCTCCCCGCCGCCGCCCGCGCCGCCGCCACCGCCCTCGCCTAACCGCCTGCCGGAGACCATCTCCTGCGGTGCGCCCCTCGCGGGATGTGCGCCGCCTCCTGCGGTGCGGCCCTCGTGGGGTGCGCCCCTCCTGCGGTGCGCCCCTCCCGCGGGCGCCTCCTCGTGCGGGCGAACTCATGCCCGGGACGGGCGGCCCGCTGAATCTCGCCGCGTTGCGCCACGACGGTGCAGCCGCTTGCCCGTCGCGCCGTAATGCGGGGCCGGTAAGCTGGCCCAGCCATGAGCGACGATTTGCCGAGTTCTGCCGCGCCTGGGCAGACCGCCGATACGACCGTTGTGCACCTGCTCAGGCACGGGCAGGTCGAGAACCCGCGCGGGCTGATCTACGGCCGCCTGCCGGGATTCCACCTGTCCGAAGATGGCCGCATCATGGCCAAGGCCGCCGCGGATTACCTGGCCGAACGGGACGTGGTGGCGGTCTTCACCTCGCCGCTCGAGCGTGCCCGGGAGACGGCCGAGCCCGTCGCGGAGCGATTCAGCCTCGAGCCGGTGGTCGACGAGCGGCTGATTGAACCGTGGAATCACTTCGAGGGCCTGGTCTTCGGCGTGGGGGACGGCTCGCTGCGGCGAATGGAGCACTGGTGGTACCTGCGGGATCCGTTCTCGCCGTCCTGGGGTGAGGCCTACAAGGCGGTCCTCCAGCGGGTGCTCTCCGCCATGGCCGACGCCAGGGACGCCGCCCGTGGTCACGAGGTCGTGTGCGTCAGCCACCAGCTTCCGATCTGGGTGACCCGCCGGAGCGTGGCAGGCCGCCGGCTTTGGCACCACCCCGGCAATCGTGAGTGCGCGCTGGCCAGCGTCACCAGCTTCACCTACACGGGAGACGACATCACCAGCGTCACCTATGCCGAGCCGGCCCGCCGTCAGGCCAATCTCGGCGGTGCTGCACAATAGAACTCGGTACTACTCACTGTAGGAGTTTGTGGGTCCAGGATTGCCGGTGTTCCCCTCGTCGACTGCCGTTCGCCGCGCCGTCGGCACGGCCACGATGGCCGCCGCCGGTGTACTGAGCGTTGCGGCGTGCGGTGGGCAGATAGCGGCGAACACACCGGCCAGCAACGGCGTCAGCTTCGTGCCGGGCAGCGGGAACAGCACCTACTTCAAGGCGGGCAGCCGGCTGGGAGCCGCGGCCGTCTCCGGCAGCACGCTGTCCGGCGCCCGGTTGAGCCTCAGTTCCTACCGCGGCAAGGTGGTCGTCATCAACTTCTGGGGGTCCTGGTGCGCGCCGTGCCGTTCAGAGGCTCCCACCCTGGCCGTTCTGTCGGAGCACTACCAGCCCGAGGGCGTTCAGTTCGTCGGGGTCGATATCAGGGACTCACCCGCGAGCGCCCAGGCATTCGTGCAGAATTTCGGCATCAGCTATCCGAGCCTGAACGATCCGGCCGACGAGATCGCCCTCGCCTTCCGCGGTACCGTGCCGCCGGCGGCGATCCCGAGCACGCTCGTGATCGACCGCAACGGCCGCATCGCCGGGCGGGTCATCGGCCAGGCGAGCTACTCAAGCCTCGGGAACATCCTCGCCAAAGTGACCGCTGGGGCATGAGCCGATGACCGACGTGCGCACGCCCCAGGCAGGCAACGGCAACGCCCCGGCGGCCCCGGCAGGGGAGGCCGAAACGGCGCCGGGCCCCCCGCCGCGCCCCGGGCCCGGCGAGTTCGGCGTGCTGGCGTGGGCACGGTGGGGCTGGCGGCAGCTCACCTCGATGCGCATCGCGCTCGTTTTGCTGTTCCTGCTGGCCCTCGGCAGCGTGCCCGGGTCGCTGCTGCCGCAGCAGGGCATCGACCCGGCCGCCGTGCAGCAGTACTACACGGCTCACCCGGCGCTGGCGCCGTTCCTCAACGCGCTGGGTCTCTTCAGCGTGTTCGGCGCCCCCTGGTTCGCCGCGATCTACCTGCTGCTGTTCACCTCGCTGGCCGGATGCGTGCTGCCGCGCACGTTCCGGCTGGCCCGGTCGGCCCGGGCGCTGCCGCCGCAGGCGCCGCGCCACCTGTCCAGGCTGCCTAACTCCCTGCGTTACGAGACCGCGATGACGACGGGGGAGGCATCCGCCGCCGCCGCCGCTTTCCTCACCCGCCGGCACTTCCGGCTGAACCGGGGAGAAGGCTGGCTGTCGGCGGAGAAGGGCTACCGGCGGGAAATCGGCAACTTGCTGTTCCACATCGCGCTGATGGGGGTTCTGGTCTCCATCGGCGTCGGCGGCCTGTTCGGCTACAAGGCCGACCGGCTGCTGGTCGAGGGGACCAGCTTCGCGGACACCGTGACCGATCTCGACGCGTATCACCCGGGGCGCCTCGTATCGCCGACCGACCTGGCACCGTTCAGCCTCACCCTGGACAAGTTCTCAGCGAGCTACATCCCGTCCGGGCCGAACCGGAACCAGCCGGCCAGCTTCGACGCGCATCTTTCCTACACGGCCCAGCCCGGCGGCGCGGTCCGCACCTACGACCTCCAGGTGAACCACCCGCTGAACGTGGATTCGACGAAGGTGTATCTGATCGGGCACGGCTACGCCCCGGTCTTCCGCGTGACCGACGGCCGCGGCAAGGTCGTGTACGACCAGGCGACCCCGTTCCTGCCGGCCGACCAGTCCACCTACCTGTCTGAGGGCGTGGTGAAGGCACCCGACGCGAAGCCGCAGCAGCTCGGCTTCGCCGGGGTGTTCCTGCCGACCGCCGTGGACGTGGACGGGCAGCTGGAGTCGGCCTTCCCGGCGCCGTACGAGCCCGCGGTGAGCATGATCCCCTACAGCGGCAACCTGGGCCTTGACTCCGGCGTGCCGCAGTCGGTGTACCAGCTCAACACCACCGGGATGCACCGGCTGGCCACCCCGGTGCAGGTACTGACCCCGGGCCAGTCGATAAAGCTGCCCGACGGCACGGGCGCGCTTACGTTCACCGGCCTGAAGCAATGGACCAGCCTTCAGGTGACCTACGACCCGGGGCAGGTGCCGGCGCTGATTTCCGGTATCGTCGCCCTGGCCGGCCTGGTGCTGTCCTTCCTCGTCCGGCGGCGGCGGATCTTCGTCCGCGCCTACTGCGGCGACTCCGGCCGCACCGTGGTCGATGTGGGCGCGCTGGCCCGCTCCGACGTGGGCGGCGGGTTCGAAGCCGAGTTCGCGGAGCTGGCCGCCGGCCTCAGGTCGGTTCACGCCGGCCGGGACGGCGGCGCGGACGGCCTGACGCACTCAGCAGCACCCGGCGAAGCCGGCCCGCGGGCCGCCGCGCCCGGGGCGCCGGGGGACGGCGACAGCCGGCCGGGACCGGTCACGGTGACCACGCCGGGCCACGGCGACCATGATTCATCTCCACGCAGCGAAGAGACGGAGTGAGGCCTGTGTCCGACAACCTCGGGCTGGCGCAGCTCAGCGACCACCTGCTGATAATCGCGGTGGTGATCTACTCACTCGCCATGCTCGCCTACGCCGGCGAGTTCGCCTACGGGCGCCGCGTGAAGGCAGCCACCGCGGCCGGGAAGACCGCGCACCCGGTTCCCGAACTGGCGGGGGTGGGTGCGGGTAGCGGAGCCGGAACGCCGGAGACACCGGAAACGCCGCCGGCGGCGGTACCCCCGGCGACGCCTGATTCGGCCGCGGACGGCGGGGAGCGTCTGGGACCGCTGATCCGGGGGGCCATCGGCCTGACCTTCCTCGGCCTGGCGGTGCACCTGGCGGGCGTCGTCACGCGGGGCGTGGCGGTGCACCGGGTCCCCTGGGGTGACATGTACGAGTTCGTCACCGCTCTGACCTGCGTGACGGTCGTGTTCTTCGTCGCCCTGATGATGCGCTACCGGGCGTGGCACCTCGGCGTGTTCGTGATGGGCGCGGTCGTGATCGCGCTAGGCCTCGCGCAGACGGTGATCTACACGCCCGCCGGGCCACTGGTTCCCGCGCTGAAGTCGTACTGGCTCGCGATCCACGTCGCCGCGATGACGCTGTTGGTCGGGATCTTCTTCGTGGCCGCCGTGCTGGGCGTCGTCTACCTCTTCGCCGAACGGTACAACCGGCGGGTGGCGGCGGGCCGCAGCCCGGCGGACCACGGCATCATGCGGAGACTGCCCGGCGCCGGGGAACTGGACCGGCTTACCTACCGCACGGTGGTGTTCGGCTTCCCGATCTGGACGTTCGGCATCATCGCCGGAGCGATCTGGGCCGACCAGGCGTGGGGCCGTTACTGGGGCTGGGACCCCGTCGAGACGTGGGCCTTCATCACCTGGGTCATCTACGCATGCTTCCTGCACGCGCGGGCCACGGCGGGCTGGCGGGGCAGGCGGGCCGCCTGCATCCAGCTGATCGGTTTCGCCTGCCTGCTGTTCAACGTGCTTGTGGTGCAGACCTTCGTCACCGGCCTGCACTCCTACGCGGGCCTGGGCTGACCGGTCCTGGACCGGACGGCGGAAAGCCAGCCACATCGCGGCGGCGACGATGAAGGTTCCCGCGACAACGGCGGGCCAGGCGGCCTTCGGCAGGCCGCGGCACTCGTTGCCGCGGGTGAGCGCCACGTCGACCAGGCAGTAAGCCAAAAGCCCGCCATGAAAAGGGCAAAGAGGGCGCGAGAAGCAACGTGCACGAAGCCTAACTTCGGGTACTGACAATCGGTATCTGTATTCATTGAGTGTTATGCAAAACACCCCTGCCTCGAGCGCCTGACCTGCGATGACGCCTGCGGCAAGCCGCGTTCTGCATAAGCCTCATTGAGTGTTATGCAAAAACACCCCTGCCTCGAGCGCCTGACCTGCGATGACGCCTGCGGCAAGCCGCGTTCTGCATAAGCCTCATTAGGTTGGGTGCACGACAATTTTGTAGGTAACCAAGATCCTTTTCGCGACGCGGCTGGTCAGGCGACGATCGTCTGGTTGTGCAAGTACCACCCAGACGGTCGCTCATAGGCCATTGCCGCTGGTGACGGGCTCCGGTTCCATCGGCGGCGTCGCCCCCGTCAGTCCGCCGACAGCCCTGACCAGGGATTTTGCGTCTGGATGCAACAATCACAACCGCAGAAAGCGTCCTACCAGCCAAAACGCCGAGGACCCTACATTATTGACGTGCACCCCATTAGGTTTAAGCGTGACATACATGCCCCATGCATCACCGTAGGCACCCCGAAGTGACTTGTGCGTTATTTCGTCGTACGCTGGCGGCCGGGTGCAAGCAGGGAGTGCGGCCGGGTGCAAACAGGGAGTGCGAGACATGCGGCTACGGCTCTTCGAGCGCGTCCGCCGACTCGCCCATCCGCGTGCGGGCCGGCTGAGGCCGCGACGCGACCGGGCCGGGGAGACGGCGCGGCACGACCGGCCACGGGAGGCACGCTCCCGCGTCCGTCCGGGCGATGGCCATGGTCAGGCCGGGCCGCCGCGGGCGGGCGAAGCCGGGCCGCCGTGGGCGGATGAGGCCCGCAGCGTCCCGCCCGCCGCAGGCGGGCCAGGAGGCGCGGGCGACGCCAGGCTCCGGGATGGGCGCGCGCTGAACATATCTCCCCGTACCAGCGGGGAAACAGCAGCCCGGCCCGGCGCTGACCCGCCCGCGGTGTCCGTGGACGGCGCGCGGGCGCGGGTGCGGCGCGGCTCCTACGGAACGGCGCCGGTCGCCCCGCCCGCGGTGCCCTCGGCCAGGCGCGCCGAGAGCAGGCCGGGTGCCCCGGCCGCGGACCCAAGACAGCAGTGGCTCGAGGCTCAGCGCGGCTATCTTCCTCCCGCCCCGCGGCCGGCGAGCGCGGTCCAGCGGCCGGGCGGCGCCGGTGCGGCCCGGCCCCGGCTGCCCTTCGCGCACGCGCACAACCCGGGAGAGCCCAGCCACGGTGATGGGCGGAGGAACTGCGGCACGCTCGAGGCCGTGCTGTGGCGCCAGTGGGATTCCGCCACGCTCCCGCCCGCCGCGGCGGCCGCGGCGATCGACCGGCTCGCCGAGCTGCCGCAGCAGATCAAGGACAAGCTCGCCGCGGGTCTCGACGGTATCTTCGTTGGGCCGGGCGGCGTTCCGCAGCTGGACGACATGACCGCCCTGCGTGGCGTGCCCCTGCCGTCCGGCCGGGCGGCCTGGGATGCCTGTGCGGGTGCCTACGGCGAACGCAAGATCGTCGTCGGAACCCGGCCGTCGCCCACCCCCGACGTGATGTGCCACGAGGTGGGGCACGCACTGGACGACATCGACGCGCCGGCTGGACGCTGGCAGTCAGACTCGGCCGAGTTCCGGATGCTTTACGATCAATGCCAGCCGCATCTTGCGAGCGACTTCCACCGGCAGCGCGGCGGCCTTGGCCGCAAGGAGTTCTTCGCGGACGCGTTTGCGGCGATTGCGTCCAGGCAGCGGCCGGCGCTCGTGGACATGCTCGGCGGCAATACGCGGACGGCGCTGAATGTGATGCTTTACTTCAACCGGCGTTATGGCATCTAGGGTGAGCGTGGGATGTTCGTCATACGGCTACCGAACGGGAACTTGAGGGTTCCGCAGACCGCCATCGGCAACGACGGGCGGATCATCGGCGACGTTTACGTGGAAATCGGGCCGCAGGACGCCGACTACGCGCGGCTGGCCAGGCAGGCGATGACCGAAGACGAGGCGGCCGTGCGCCGCGCCCGATGGCGAGACGGTGATGAGGCGCTTCATCGCGAGTTCCAGGAATTCGCCCGGCAGAACTCCGACTACCGCTGGGCCGAGCCGGGCGAGGACGCCGACCCCGCGTGACGAGGCCTCGCGGCCGGCACGGGATATGGGACAGTAACCGTGCCGGCCACATAGGCGTCACAACACCGAATGGCCGTCGGCCGACGGGTCTCCCTCACCGCGGAGCAGTGCGCGTACTTCCGACTCCCGGAAGCGCCGGTGCCCCCCGGGCGTACGGATGCTCGTGATGCGGCCAGATGCGGCCCAGCGCGTGACGGTCTTCGGGTCGACCCGGAACAGAGCCGCCACCTCTCCCGGGGTCAGTAGCCGCTCATTATTGCCGTCCAACTTAGTCCCCTCCCAGTTATGCCCCGAAGGCCCATGAACCTGAACCTGACCTAAGTTTGGCGACAAACGAGTGCTTTCTGCCTAGATTTCGGAAAATTAGAACGACCTGATTATTCTGTGTGGCCACTACCTTACTGTGACGGCATGGCCCAACTTGTATCCGTTGCAGAGCTCAGGAAAGCCGCGACGCTGCCTGTTCCGCCGGGATGAGCTCCCGGCGGCACGCCAGCCAGTCGCAGTGCTCTCCGGCGGGAACATCGAACCGGCCCTGCTCGCGCGCGTCATTAGCGCGGGCCGGGCCACGCCCGGGCCGGTTACGCACTAACCTGTCAGTGTCATGCGTACCGCCCTGGTTTATACGTCCGCACGGTTCGTGCTCTTCCTCGTCGCGCTCGTGCTGCTGTACTTCGCGGGTGCCCGGGGGCTGCTGCTGGCCGCCCTGGCCCTCCTGGTCAGCGGGATCGCCAGCTTCGTCCTGCTGTCCCGGCAACGGGACGTCATGGCCGGGGCCCTGACGAACCGGCTGCGCGGCGTGCGCAGCCGGGCCGGTGAATTCAGGGCCCGGCTCAACGAAGGCACTCGCGCCGAGGACCGGGACTGACCGTCCCGGCCGTGGGCTGTCGGCTCGTGCTATCTGCTCCGGCGGCCGGCGGCCGTCGCGGCCTGGTCCGGCGCCGCCGGCAGCCACCTGCCGGCCGTGAGCAGGCCGATGACGGCCTGCACGGCGTCCTGGCGGCTCATCGCCGAGGTATCGAGGACCAGATCGGCGTCCCGTGGCTCTTCGTACGGATCGGAAATGCCGGTGAAATTTCCGATCAGCCCGGCCCGGGCCTTGGCGTACAGCCCCTTCCGGTCCCGTGCCTCGCAGACCTCCAGCGGCGTCGCCACGTGCACGAGCAGGAAGTCACCGGCGGCGGTGGCCATCTCCCGGACCGTCGCGCGCGCGGACGCATAGGGCGCGATCGGCGCGCAGATCGCTATGCCGCCGTGCCGGGCGACCTCGGCGGCAACATAGCCGATGCGCACGATGTTCAGGTCGCGGTCCGCGCGGGAAAATGTCAGCCCGGCGGATAGTAGCCGCCGGACCCGGTCGCCGTCGAGCAGTGACACCGTGCGGTCGCCGCGTTCGGCCAGCGCATCCCGCAGATCACGCGCGACGGTGGACTTGCCCGAGCCGGACAGCCCGGTAAAGAAGATCACCAGGCCCCGCTGCCCGCGCGGCGGCCGGGCCAGCCGCAGCTCGCGGGCGACACCTTCGGGCGTGAACCACCCGGGCAGCGGATCGCCGCGGTCGAGCAGGTCCGTCAGCTCGTCGTGGTTAAGCTCGTCGCGTTCGGCTCCCGGCTCGATCAACGCCAGCGGGCGCCAGACTTCTGACCGCGGGTCATAGGCCCAGTCGCCGGCCGAAACGATCGGTATCGGCAGGCCGGGAAGCTGGAGCGGCTCGTTCCGGCTACCGTTGCCGCTCCGGCCGCTGAAAAGGACGTCGGGGGCGTCGGCCGGGTCGATGAGCAGATGTGTCGCACCGTACGCGGCGGCGATGACAGCACGGGCCCGCAGCTCGGCACTGATCCCGCCGTCCCGCGGCGCGAGCGGTACCGGGACCACGCACGTGCCCGCGGGCAGGTGCTGGCAGGCGGCCAGCACCGCGCGGACCACGGCGTCCGGGCGGACCACGACGTCGGACGGCCCTGCGGCCAGCGGAAGCAGCAGCAGCCGGGCCTTCATCTGGTCGGCCAGATGACGGAGCTGCCCGATCTGGCGCCGGTGCAGGGCACCGCGGGTCGCGCAGGCGAGCACGGGGCCTTCGCCCAGCTCGGCACGAATCTCGGCGGGCTTGCGGCGCAACCTCCGGAACGGTCCATGCTCGGGGTCGCGCAGAGCCGTGACCGGACCGCCCAGGCGCCATCCAGTCTGCTCGCCGAGGCTGAAGACGGGCAGCTGCTCGCTGATCTCCAGGACCGCCAGCGGTGTCCCCTCGTGGTCCTGGAGCACCAGGTGCCGCTCGCCGGGCGGGACAACCTCGACCGGGACTTCGAGCGTGACCGGAACGAGCCACGGCGTCCCGTCCGCCAGGGTGCCGCGTTCGGCGACGGCCGCCAGGTCAGCCGCGGTCATAAAGCCGGCCAGCGGCTCAAACGCTCCGGAGGTCAGCAGCTCCAGGTCCGCGAGCTGCGCCTCACCGGGTGTCCACGCGGGCCAGTCCGCTAGTTCACCGGGAAGTCCCGCCAACGCCTCCGCGCTCACGTCTGCCTCACTCCCGCCACGTCGACATCTGTATGCGGAGACCGGGCGACCGCGCACGCGGTGCCCAGTCTCCGGCCGCCAGCCCGTGGCTCGTGCTGCCGCCCCACACGTCCTGTGCCGTATAACCATACGGAGGACCAGGTTGTGTCCGTGGCCGCAACATCATAGTTCGTGCCGTGATCACCCGTCTCGTGCCACGCTGCGCGCCGCTTGCCGCCGGGGGCTGGCCGTCTCCGTCTTCATGGTCGCCGGCCCGGCCAGTGACGGCAACCGGCCACCGGCCCGTACAGGGAATCCGGGCCAAGCCGCCAGGCCGGGACCGGCGGGCACTCCGCGGCGAGGCTAAGACGAGCCGGGCGAACCGGTCTTCCGGTTTGCGGATGACGTACAGCAACTCGTCATGGGCGTCGGTCCGCCTGCCGCGGCTCAGCCATGCGATCAGCGCCCGGGCCACGCCGATCGCGCTGGTCAAGTGGCCGGGCGGACCGGGTTTCGTCCGGGCCGTCTCTCGCCGGATGATCACCAGACCGTGGGAGAGGGCGTACGCCTGCAGGCCCCGCGCCGACGTGACGGGGTCATAGATCACCGGGAACGGCCCCGGCTCACCCGCGCGCAGCCGGGCCCAGATGATCCTTCGCACCGCTTCGGGTGTCATGCGGTCCACCGCTGCGGCGGCGCAATCACGGTCCCGGACGCGCAGCAGCAGCAGGCCGCCCGGCCGGAGCGCGGCGACGAAGCGATCGAGGACCAGCGCGGCGTGCGGGATCCTCTCGAGCAGGAAGCCGCAGTAGACGATGTCGAACGACCGCGGTGGCAGGGAGACCGTCCGCAAGTCGCCGAGCAGGATGGCCCCCGGGGCTGCAGGGGGCGCTGGGCCCGCTGGGCCCGCCGCCGGGCTGGCCGCCCCGCTCGCCGCAGCCCGGGCGGCCGGGCTGTCCTGGTCCACCGTGGTCACGCTGATCTCATATCCGCTGGCCCGCAGCTTCTCCAGGCCGAGTTCCCCGATGGGCGTCTGGCATCCGGCCCGCAGGACAGCGACCGTACGCCCGGGCACTTGGTACACGTAATCCCGGATGGGCTGGGCGAACAGTTCCCGCACCGGCTGGCCGCGCTGTGCCTTGCTCTCCGCCGCCGCCAGGCGGGCCTTGCCAGCCGCGTGCCGGGCCCGCATGACCGCCTGCTGCGCGTTCGGCACCGTGCCGGGCTGCGCCGTGCCGGGCTGCGCCGCGGCGCTCGCGTCGCCAGCGGACGCGGGTGCGCCAATCCCCGCGGTGCGGCCGGCGCCCGGCGCTCCATTTCCCGCACCCGGGCGCCTGTTTCCCGCGGCGTGACTGCTGGCAGCTGGCGACATGAAACAAAGAGTATCCATCCGAATACTCTTAGTCACAGCGCGCGATGTTAAATTTCGGCACCGCCCCGGCAGCGTCGTGGCTCCGGGTGAGCGCGCCAAACCGCGGGGCCAGCGGACAGAACGGGGCGAGCGGGACGTAAACTGAGGAGGTCGTGGCGCAGCATGACCCCCCGCCTCCTCCCCGTGCGGGAGTTTCACGCATGCCCGGAGACGTCCCGGAATACCGAGCCGCCATCACTGTTACGTGAACGCCGCCACCTGCTTCCGCGGCCACGCGCCGGGGCCGCCACCGACCCACGCCGTTACCACCCGTGCCGTTACAACAGGGACACCATGAGCCTCGCCGGAATCCTCAGCATCGTCGCGGACGATCCGCGGCTGCGCCGTGCCTTTGAAGTGGGGGCCCTTGAAAGGGAACCCTTCGAATCGGGGGCCCCCGAACCGGCCACGCCCGGAACAGGGACCGCCGGAACAGGGACCGCCGGAACAGGGACCGCCGGAACGGCCGCCGTTGAGACCGGCCCGGACGGGACCGCCCAGGGCGGTGTCGATCTGGTCGCCCCACCCGCGCTCCGGCCCGTGCTCACCGCGGCCATCGCGGCCCGGCTCGGGCGGTTCGTGCTCGCCGTCACCGCGACGGCCCGCGAGGCCGAAGACCTGACCGCCTCGCTCGGCTCCTTCCTGCCCGAGCGCAGCGTCGCCTGTTTCCCCGGGTGGGAGACGCTGCCGCACGAGCGCCTCTCGCCCCGCTCCGACACCGTCGGGCAGCGGATCGCGGTGCTGCGCCGGCTGGCGCACCCGGACGCGAGCGACGACGCGGCGGGACCGCTCTCGGTCGTCGTGGCCCCGGTCAGGTGCCTGCTCCAGCCGATCGTCGGCGGTCTCGGGGACCTGGAGCCGGTCCGGTTGCGGACCGGCGACACCTGTGACCCCGATGAACTGCTCATCCGGCTCGTGGAGATCGGCTACGCGCGGGAAGACCTGGTTGGCCGGCGGGGTGACGTCGCGGTCCGCGGCGGCATCATCGATGTGTTCTCGCCCACCGACGAGCATCCGGTACGGATCGAGTTCTTCGGCGACACGGTCGAGGAAATCCGCTACTTCAAGGTCGCGGACCAGCGCAGCCTGGGCGAGGCGCCGAATGGCCTGTGGGCGCCGCCCTGCCGGGAACTGCTGCTGACCCCTGCGGTGCGGGACCGGGCCAAGGAACTGGCCGCGCAGCACCCGGGCCTGTCGGAGGTACTGGGCAAGCTGGCGGACGGGATCCCCGTCGAGGGCATGGAGGCGTTCGCGCCGGTCCTGGCCGACCGGATGGACCTGCTGACCGACTACGTGCCCGCGGGTGGCGTCCTGGTCGCCTGTGACCCCGAGCGCATTCGCACCCGGGCCGGCGAACTGGTCAGTACCAGCCGGGAATTCCTGAGCGCGTCGTGGGTGAACACCGCCGCCGGCGGCGAGGCGCCGATCGATCTCGGTGCGGCGGCCTTCCAGCCCATCGCCCGGGTCCGCGAGGCGGCCCGGGCCGGCCGGCTGCCGTGGTGGACGATCGAGCCCTTCGGCGCCGCCGGGGGTGACACGGAACCCGGTGATGACGCCGGGCGCGTCTCGTTCGGCATCGATGCCGCGCCTGCGCGGAGCTATCGCGGCGCTGCGGACAGCATGATCTCGGACGTGCGCGGCTGGCTTTCCGCCGGCTGGCGAGTGGTCTTGGTCACCGAGGGACACGGCCCGGCGCAGCGGCTGACCGAAGTGCTGCGGGGCGAGGGTCTCGGGGCCCGCATGGAGGAACTCCAGGCGCCGCCCGAGCCGGGCGTGCCGTACGTGGCGACCGGCCTGCTCGACCATGGCTTCACCTGGCCATCGATCAAGCTGGCCGTGCTGACCGAGAGCGACCTGGTCTCGCACGGCGGCAGCAGGTCCAGCACCAAGGACATGCGCCGGATGCCGAGCAGGCGGCGCGGTGGCGTCGACCCGCTGCAGCTCAGACCGGGCGACTACGTGGTGCACGAGCAGCACGGCGTCGGCCGGTATGTGGAGATGACCAGCCGGACCGCGGCGGGCGCGACCCGGGAGTACCTGGTCGTCGAGTACGCGCCGGGCAAGCGCGGCCAGCCGCCGGACCGGCTGTACGTGCCGACCGACCAGCTCGACGAGGTCACCAGGTACTCCGGCGGGGAAGCGCCGAGCCTGCACCGGCTGGGCGGGGCGGACTGGGCCAAGGTCAAGGGGCGGGCGCGCAAGGCGGTACGGCAGATCGCCGCGGAGCTGATCCGGCTCTACTCGGCGCGGACCGCGTCCCCGGGGCACGCCTTCGGGCCCGACACGCCGTGGCAGCGCGAGCTGGAGGACGCCTTCCCCTACGTCGAGACGGGCGACCAGCTCGCGGCCATCGACGAGGTCAAGGGCGACATGGAGCGTTCGGTGCCGATGGACCGGCTGATCTGCGGCGACGTCGGCTACGGGAAGACCGAGATCGCGGTGCGGGCGGCGTTCAAGGCCGCCCAGGACGGCATGCAGGTCGCGGTGCTGGTACCGACCACGCTGCTCGTTCAGCAGCACTTCTCAACGTTCAGCGAGCGGTATGCGCCGTTCCCGGTGCAGGTCCGGGCGCTGTCCCGGTTCCAGAGTACGGCGGAGACGGCGGAAACGCTGCGCGGCCTGGCTGATGGGACCATCGACGTGGTCATCGGCACGCACAAGCTGCTCTCGCCGGAAACCCGGTTCAAGCGCCTCGGCCTCGTGGTCGTCGACGAGGAGCAGCGGTTCGGGGTGGAGCACAAGGAGTACCTGAAGCGGCTGCGGACCGAGGTGGACGTGCTGAGCATGTCGGCCACACCGATCCCGCGCACCCTGGAGATGGGGGTGGCGGGGATCCGGCAGATGTCGACGATCCTGACGCCGCCGGAGGAACGGCACCCGGTGCTGACGTTCGTCGGCCCGTACGACGAGCGGCAGATTGCCGCCGCGGTCCGGCGGGAAATGCTCCGGGATGGTCAGGTCTTCTTCGTGCACAACCGGGTGGCCTCGATCGGCAAGGTGGCCGCGCGGGTCGCCGAGCTGATCCCGGAGGCCAGGGTCGCCGTCGCGCACGGGCAGATGAACGAGCACACGCTCGAGAACATCATGGTGGATTTCTGGGACGGGAAGTACGACGTCCTGGTGGCGACGACGATCGTCGAATCGGGCCTGGACATTCCCAATGCCAACACCCTCATCGTGGACCGGGCCGACACCTACGGCCTGTCCCAGCTGCACCAGCTGCGCGGCCGGGTCGGGCGGGGCCGGGAGCGCGCCTACGCCTACTTCCTCTACCCGCCCGAGCGCACGCTGACCGAGACCGCGCACGAGCGGCTGGCGACCGTGGCGCAGCACACCGAGATCGGGGCCGGCATGTACGTGGCGCTCAAGGACCTGGAGATCCGCGGCGCGGGCAATCTGCTCGGCGGCGAGCAGTCCGGGCACATCGCGGGCGTCGGCTTCGACCTGTACGTCCGGATGATCGGCGAGGCCGTCAGCGAACTCAAGGGCGAGGGCCCGGCGGATCGCCCCGAGGTGCGGGTCGAGCTGCCGGTCAACGCGCACATCCCGCATGACTACCTGCCCGGCGAGCGGCTCCGGCTGGAGGCGTACACGCGGATCGCCGCGATCGACTCCGACGGTGACGTCGCCGCGGTCCGGGAGGAGCTCACCGACCGGTACGGCGAGCCGCCGGAGCCCGTCCTCGACCTGCTGGAGGTCGCGCGACTGCGGGCCCGGGCCCGCCGGGCCGGGCTGACCGACATCACGCTCCAGGGCAACCACGTCCGGTTCGCGCCAGTGGAACTGCCCGATTCCCGGCAGGTCCGGGTCCAGCGGCTGTACCCCCGGACACTGATCAAGCCGGCGGTGCGTACGATGCTGGTGCCGGTGCCGAAGGCGGTACCCGGGTCGTCGGCGTCCGCGGCCGGGCCGGGAGCGTCGCGGGGCCGGGCCGTGGCCAGCGGGCCGCACACCGTCATCGGCGGCCCGCCGCTGCGGGACCGGGACATGCTCGCCTGGTGTACCGAGCTCATCGACGCCGTGTTCGGCGAGCCGGCTCAGGTGAACGACAAGGCATGAGAAGGGATATCGCTGTGCGCCGCACACCGATCAGGGCCGCGACCGCGGTCAAGGCTGCCGTCGTCGCCGCTGCCTTCGGCGGGCTGATCGCGGGCTGCGGCCCGGTCCAGCTGGGCGCCGCGGCGACCGTGGGCAGCCAGCGGATCTCCACCGGCCAGCTTGACAGCGAGGTCTCCGTGCTGGCCGCAGCGGCCGAACCGTACTCCGGTACGGTGCAGCTCACCGCGGCGCAGCTGCCCAAGGACGTGCTGAGCTGGCTGATCAGGTTCCAGATCCGGGAGGACCTGGCCACCAGCGAGCACATCACGGTGACCCGCTATCAGACCCAGCAGGCGCTCGCGGACATCTACCAGCAGGCGGCCGCGCAGGCGCAGCAGCAGGGGGTCAGCAACGTGTCCCTCGACGAGCTCGCCGTCGCCAACGGCCTGCCGCCGGATCTGCTCGCCAAGCTGGGCCACTACCAGGCCATTGAGATCAGCTACGCCGAGCAGCGTAACGGCGGCAAGCTGCCGACCAGCAACGCGGCGGTCACGGCGATCACTCAGCAGTTCGGCCTGGCCGAATGCCGTACGTTCAAGTCCGAGACGGTGCACGTCAGCCCGCAGTTCGGCACGATGAACTACACCCAGGATTCGGTGGTGACCGCGCCCGACACGCTGTCGCGCGCCGAGGTACCGGCGTCCAAACCCGCCACCGCGGGGCAGTCGCCGCCGTGCTGAATGGCCCCGGCGGGCCCGGTGAGCCCGGCGGGCCCGGGTCCGGCCCGCGGCCCGGAGCCGGCGAGCTGATCGTGCTGGTGACGAGCCCGAGAGTTGCGCCGGGCCTGCTGACCCTGGCCGCGTGGGACGCGTTGCGCGGCGCGGCGCGGGTGTTCTGCGGGTCGGCTGACCATCCGCAGCTGCCGGCGCTCACGGCGGCCGGGATCGGTTACGACATCGTGGACGTGCCCCCGCCGCCCCTGGCTAGCGCTCGTGCGGGCATCACCAGCAGTGGCAGCGGCGCCCGGGAGGCCGGCCGGCAGCTTGCCCGGCTGCTCGCGGATGCGGCGGCCCAGGCGCAGGGGCCGGTTGTCTGGCTGGCGAACGAGGGCGGTCTGGGACGCCCGGGCGCCAGTGATCGTGCGGATGCCCTCGAAAGGGCGCTGAGTGAGCTGCCGGGAAACGCGCCGGTCACCGCGGTGATTCACGGGTCGGCCGACATGCCCGGCGCCCGGCTGCTGGATCTCGTGACCACCATGGAGATCCTCCGTGCCGAATGCCCATGGGACGCCAAGCAGACGCACGAGTCTCTCGCGCCGCATCTGCTTGAAGAGCCCTATGAGGCACTTGAGGCGCTGGAGAGCGGCGATCACGGCGCTCTGCGCGAGGAACTCGGTGACGTCCTGCTTCAGGTCATTTTCCACGCCAAGGTGGCCTCAGAACGCCGCGATGGGACCGGGTACACCGTCGACGACATCGCGGACGGGATCGTGGCCAAGCTCGTGCGCCGGCATCCGCACGTGTTCGCGGACGTCGCCGTCTCCGGCGCCGAAGAAGTGAAGCAGAACTGGGATGCGATCAAGAAAGCCGAGCGGGCGCAGAAAGCCTCGCCGGGGGATGCGCCGTCCTCGGCGCTCGACGGGGTGCCGTTCGGCCAGCCCGCGCTTGCGCTGGCCGCACAGCTCCAGCGCCGCGCGGCGCGGGCCGGCATCCCGGAAGAGATCCTGGGTTATGCCCGGGTTGACGGGCGCCCGATGCCTGATGCCGGAAAGGACCCGGCGGCACCCGATGCCGCGGCCAGGATAGGCGACAGCCTATTCACGTTGGCCGCCGTCGCCATGGCGGCTGGCCTGGACCCTGAGATGGAACTGCGGTCCGCCGCGCGGCGGTTCGGCGACCGGGTACGAACCTGGGAACAGGCGGAGTCAGAAAGCTTGCCGCGGCGGCCGGCAGATGGCAGCCTGGCGCAGTAGGCAAGGGGGCGATGGCGACCTGATCTCCGGCAACGGCGGCTCGTACCGCAGGAAGACGAGGTCTTGGGCGAAGGCGGCGCGCAGCGACTGCAGCCGCCGGTGTCCAGTCGGCCGAAGGTGGCCCGGGCCGCGGCCCGGCTGCCGGAGGGCGTGGCGGGGATGGGCCGACTGCACGCCCCGATCGGGGAGCACCGCGTTGCGGGGCCAGGGTAGTTTTGGACGACAGCCGAGGCCATGCAGAAGATCGAATCCAGCGGTTGGGCTCCCTTCGCTGCGGTAGGCGGAACGCCGCAGAAGATCCGGGCCGCCGCAGAAGATCCCTGCGGGGTCCTTCTTGCCCGCACTGATGTCCACTCATTTTCAAATTGACGCATCAGGGGAGCCGACTGTACATGTATATGCGTGCTTTACCGATTTGGCTTGTTCTTTACCCGCAAGACGCGAGGAACCCGGGGACGTTCTGCTTCAGGTCGTCTTCCATGCGAAGGTGGCGTCCGAACGGGGCGACGGCACCGGCTTCACCGTCGACGACATCGCGACCGGCATCGTGACAACGCGTGTGACCAGTCATGCGTCTCACGATGAGCAGGAGAAACGAGATAAACACCGTTGGCTGCATGCCCAGGTGATGACGGACCATCTGGATCTGATCCTCTGCGAGGAAGATAGGCAGCAGCCAGAGGGGACAATGAGCACGCATGTCTAGGACCGAAGGGTCATGCCACGTAAAGCAACCGCCTCTGTCGAACGAACAGGAGCCGTTGTGGTTCTTGCACCAGCTGGCACCAGACATGCCAGTGGACAACGAGTGCGCCATGCTGATCTTTCGGGGGGAGCTGGACGTGCGGGCGCTGGGCGAGAGCCTGGGGGCGTTTATCCAGCGGCACGAGATCTGGCGCACGATCTTTCCCAGCCGGGATGGCCAGCCGATGCAAGTGGTGCAGGCGCGGGGCCAGTGGACGTGGTCGGTGGCGGATCTGAGTGAGCTGGCGGAGGCAGAGCGAGAGGAAGAGGCGCTTCGCCGGGCGGAAGAGCAGGTTAAGCAGCCGTTCGACCTGGCGCAGGGACCACTGGTGCGGGCTCTGCTGGTGCGGCTGGCGGAGGAAGAGCACCGGCTGTTCATGACCCTGCACCCCATCATTTTTGATAGGGCGTCGCTGACACAGGTCTTCCTGCCGGAGCTGCGCGAGCTGTACGAGGCGAGAGTGCAAGGGCGTGCGGATGAACTGGGTGAGGTCGAGCTGCAGTATGCGGACTATGCGGCCTCGCAGCGCGAGAAGCGGCAGGAGGAACTCGGGGCGCACCTGAAGTTCTGGACGGAATACCTGGCGGGTGCGCCGACGGTGCTGGAGCTGCCGGGGGACCGCCGGCGGTCGGCGCGGCAGAGCTATCGCGGAGAAATGCAGGCATTTTCGCTCGGTGCGGAGCTGACCGCGGGGCTGCGGGAGCTGAGCAGGCAGGAGCAGGTGACGCTGGACACAACGCTGACCGCGGCCTTCGAGACGCTGCTCTATCGCTACACGGGACAGGAAGACCTGCTGGTCGGGCTGACGGTGCCGGGGCGCACGCAGGCGAAGCTGCACCGGACGGTGGGGTGCTTCGTCAACACGGTGGTGCTGCGCGCGGACCTCTCGGGGGAGCCGAGCGTGCGGGAGCTGCTGAGGCGGACGCAGGCGGCCGGCCGGACGGTGCGCGGTCATCAGGATGTGCCTTTTGACGCGATCGTGAAAGAGGTGCAGCCAGAGCGGAGGCTGAGTTATCAGCCGCTGGTACAGGCGCTGCTGGTGTTCGAGCCGCAGCCGCCGGAGCCGCCGGCCGGGTGGGAGCTGGCGCCCATCGATGTCTCAACGCATACGTCGAAGTTTGATCTGTGCCTGGAGGTGGATGAGCGAGCCGACGGGCTGACCGGACGGTTCACCTACAACAGCGACCTGTTCGAGCCGGAAACGATCGGCCGGATGATCGGGCACTGGCGAATGGTGCTGGAAGGGATGGTTGCCGGACCCTCGCGGCCGGTGGCCGAGCTGGAGCTGCTGGGAGAGGAGGAGATGGAGCAGTTGCGGCAGTTGAGCGCAGGCGAAGAAGTGAGCAGAGGTCAGAGCATTGAGCAACTGATCGAGGAGCAGGCGGCAGTCAGGCCGGAAGCGGTAGCCGTGGTCTGCGGGGGAGAGGAGCTGACCTACCGGCAGCTGAACGGGCGGGCGAACCAGCTGGCGCGGTACCTGCGGCGGCGGGGAGTCGGAGCCGAGGCACTGGTCGGCGTGTGCCTGGAGCGGTCACTGTACCAGATGATCGCGCTGGTGAGCCTTCTCAAGGCGGGAGGGGCCTACGTGCCCCTGGACCCGGAGGCCCCGGAGGAGCGCACCCAGTACGTGATGCGGGACACGCAGATGGCGCTGGTACTGACCCAGCAGCAGCTGCAGTGGAGAGTGAGCGGGACAGGAGCGGACGTGGTGAGCCTGGACCGTGACGGGGAGACGATCGGCCAGCAGAGCGACGAGAACCTGGGGCAAGACCAGCGGGCGGAAGAGCAGCTGGGACATGTCATCTACACCTCGGGCTCGACGGGGCGGCCCAAGGGCGTGACGGTGGAGCGCGGAGCGCTGGCGGCACACACCCGGGCGATGATCAACGTCTACGGGCTGGGGCCGCAGGACCGGGTGATGCAGTTCAGCCAGTTCAGCGCCGACGCGTCGCTCGAGCAGATCCTGCCCACGCTGGCGGCCGGAGCGCGGCTGGTCATGCGGGGGAAAGAGATCTGGTCACCGCGCCAGCTGCTGGAGGAGGTGACGCGGCGGCAGGTGACGGTACTGAACCTGTCGCCGACCTACTGGCAGCAGGCGGTGCGGGAGTGGGCGCGGACACCGCGGGAGCTGGCGGGCACACAGCTGCGGCTGGTGATCCTGGGCGGAGAGCGGCTGGCCCCGCAAACGGTGCAGCAGTGGCGGGAGCTGGGGCTGGGGAAGGTACGGCTGCTGAACGCCTACGGGCCGACGGAAAGCACGATCACGGCGACTCTCGGCGAGGCTGGGGAGGAGCAGGAGCTGATCACGATCGGGCGGCCGCTGCCCGGGCGGACGGTCCACATCCTGGACCGCGGCGGCCGGCCGGTGCCAGCGGGAGTCGTCGGGGAACTGCAGATCGGCGGAAAGCTACTGGCCCGGGGATACCTGAACCAGCCCGAGCTGACGAGGCAGCGGTTCGTGCCCGACCCGTTCGGAGCGGACCCGGGAGGCCCGGCTGTACCGCACCGGTGACCTGGCTCGCTACCTGCGCGACGGGCGTATCGAATACGTGGGCCGAGCTGACGAGCAGGTGAAGATCCGGGGTTACCGGATCGAGCCGGGAGAGGTGGAGGCGGTACTGGCCCAGCACCCGGCCGTCGATGAGGCGGTGGTGGCCGCCCGGGGGGACGGCGAGGACCGGGAGCTCGTGGCCTACGTGGTGACGCGAACAGCCGAGCCGCTGCCGCAGGATCAGCTGCGGAGGTATCTGGAGGAAAAGCTGCCCCGGCATATGCAGCCGGGCACGATAGCACGGCTGGAGAAGCTGCCGCGGCTGGCGACGGGCAAGCCGGACCGGCGGAGGCTGCCGGAGGTCCCGCGCGGGAAGAGGCGGGAAGAGGCGGGGTATGTAGCGCCGCGGCTGCTGACGGAGCAGCATCTGATCCAGATCTGGGAGGAGCTGCTGGAGCCGAGGCCGATCGGGATCAGGGACAACTTTTTCCACCTCGGGGGACACTCGCTGCTGGCCGTGCAGCTGGTCGACCGGATCGAGCAGGCGTATGGGCGGAGACTGGCGCTCTCCACGCTGTTCGCGAAGCCGACCGTAGAGCAGTTGGCGGAGGCATTGGAAGAGGATGAGCAGGGACGTGGCAAGGCCCGGGTCGTGCCGGTGCAGGCCGAGGGGAGTAGGAGGCCCTTCTTCTTTATGCACGGGGACTGGACGGGAGGAGCGTTCTACTGTTTTGCGCTGGCGCTGGCGTGCGGGCCGGAACAGCCCTTCTACGTCCTGGAGCCGTACGCGTTCAGCGGGCAGGAAGAGCCGCCCACGCTCCAGGCAATAGCAAGAGCGCACATCGAGGCCATGCGAGAGGTGCAGGCGCGGGGGCCGTACCGGCTAGGCGGATTCTGCAACGGAGGGCTGCTGGCGTATGAAATGGCGCGGCAGCTGGAGAGAGAAGGAGAGCAGATCGAATTTCTGGGATTGATCAACCCTTCGGAGCCGGTCCAGTTCAGCCCCTTGCGGGCGGTGTGCGAGGGTTTGCGCAAGGTCAGGCTGGTCGGGAGCGGGAGGCAAGCGGACCTGTTCCTGCGGACGCGGCACGCGGGGCGCCACGTCTACCGGCGCCTGCGGCCGGGCGGAAGCCGGGTCCAGGACTTCGGGAAGCTGCTGGAAATCGAGCCGCGGCTGGAAGCGATGTTCCCGCCCCGGGATGCGCTGTACAACGATTATGTGGGGGTATTCAGCTGGGCGGCGGCGGATTACAAAACGGGAACCTATCGCGGCAAGATCACCTTCTACTGGGCGCGGGAAGAGCCGGCGATCGCCCAGACGTGGCATCCGGTTACCAGATGCAAGGACCCGGCAGACATTGATGATTATGTGGTGCCCGGGACGCACCTGTCCAGCGTCACCGATCACGTCCAGGATGTGGCTGAGATCCTGAGCGAATGTCTGAGCCGGGTAGAGCATGAAGCCTGTAGCGTGACAGCGGCCAGCCACCCGCGTACCCCTGCAGAAAACGCCACGACCTAAGCGTCATGCCCCTGACGATCTTCGATTGCGCGGCCTGGGCCTGCGACGGATCTGGGGTTCACCCGGGCAGCCGACCGTAATGCCGGAGGAGCCGGTCAGCGGCGTGGAACAAACGCGGATGCTTTCTGATCTGGGGGCCGGCCCATTTGACTGCGCTGGTGCGTACCCGGTGCGCGGCCGCAAGCAGTGGCCCCCGGGTTGCCATTCCCTCGGCGACGAACAGGTCGTGGCTCTTCAGCGTTTGCTTGTAGGGTTCGGGGCCCTTGCCCATATCGATCAGGTGAACGCCCAGGGCAACGGCGTCTTCGGCCTTCCGCAGGTGGTGGATCAGTCCGGGGGATTGCTTGCTGAAACGCGGGTCATACGCCGGGTAACAGCCCGCGAGCACGTGGCGGTACCGGAGACTGAAGTGCGCGGCGACCGGGGTTTCTCCCGCGTACAGGACCGAAAGCAGCCCGCCGAACTGGTCAGTATGGGTGCTGAACAGGTAATCGACGAGATCGACGAGCCACGGCCGGCCGAAGACATCGATCCATTCCGTGCGGCGGTACTGATCCGATTTCCAGGCCATCAGGGTGCGCAGGTGCGCCAGATCGCGCGAGTCCGCCTCGAAACGCAGCGCACCGGCTTCACGCGCAAGCTTGCGGGCCCTGCGGGCCAGGTCCTTGCAGAACTTCGGGGACTTCACCCGGAGTTTCTCCTGGTAGGCCGCAAACCCGTCGGTCAGGTCGATCACCGGTGAGGGCACCACGGCAGCCGCGTAGCGCTCAAAGGGCCGCTGCCCTTCGGCCAGGCAGTCGAACTGCCACACCGACAGCTTGCAGGCCCGGAGCAACTCCCGCGGGTCCCATTCCACGCCCGGTGCGTGGATCAGGCCCTGACAGTTGGCCACGCCAGCGCCGATCGGCACGCCGACGCCGAGCCGCCGCCTCTGGAACGGGAAGAACCCGGTGATGTCTGGTCCGTCGGTGAGCACCGCGACGCGGGCATCGGGGCGGACCCGGCCGACGGCGACGGCGAATTCCGGGCACAAGAACGGGTCCGCCAAAGAGCCCGTCTTGCGCTGCATCGAGTGCCACGCGGCAATTTCCCCTGGCCCAAGCTCACCTGGACGGGTCACCGAGATCTGCACCGGCCGTCCCCCTTGCGCTCTCCTCGCCTGAGGAGCATGGATGGCGGCTGCACCCTCAGTCCGCGCCACGATACCGACATGTGGTATTACATGTGGTATTACAGCGAAAGGTGCTCAAGGTTATTACCCACCGTAGTTGACGCGCCGCACATATGCTGATGGGCTTCCCGCCACCACGGTGAGTGCCCTACATGACCCCCGCGGCTCCGGCTCACCTGTCCTGGCTGAGGTGGGCTCAGGTGGTCCGGCCGTAATGCCGGAGGAGCCGGTCGGCGGCGTGGAACAAACGCGGATGCTTTCTGATCTGGGGGCCGGCCCATTTGACTGCGCTGGTGCGTACCCGGTGCGCGGCCGCAAGCAGTGGCCCCCGGGTTGCCATTCCCTCGGCGACGAACAGGTCGTGGCTCTTCAGCGTTTGCTTGTAGGGTTCGGGGCCCTTGCCCATATCGATCAGGTGAACGCCCAGGGCAACGGCGTCTTCGGCCTTCCGCAGGTGGTGGATCAGTCCGGGGGATTGCTTGCTGAAACGCGGGTCATACGCCGGGTAACAGCCCGCGAGCACGTGGCGGTACCGGAGACCGAAGTGCGCGGCGACCGGGGTTTCTCCCGCGTACAGGACCGAAAGCAGCCCGCCGAACTGGTCAGTATGGGTGCTGAACAGGTAATCGACGAGATCGACGATCCACGGCCGGCCGAAGACATCGATCCATTCCGTGCGGCGGTACTGATCCGATTTCCAGGCCATCAGGGTGCGCAGGTGCGCCAGATCGCGTGAGTCCGCCTCGAAACGCAGCGCACCGGCTTCACGCGCAAGCTTGCGGGCCCTGCGGGCCAGGTCCTTGCAGGACTTCGGGGACTTCACCCGGAGTTTCTCCTGGTAGGCCGCAAACCCGTCGGTCAGGTCGATCACCGGTGAGGGCACCACGGCAGCCGCGTAGCGCTCAAAGGGCCGCTGCCCTTCGGCCAGGCAGTCGAACTGCCACACCGACAGCTTGCAGGCCCGGAGCAACTCCCGCGGGTCCCATTCCACGCCCGGTGCGTGGATCAGGCCCTGACAGTCGGTCATGCCAGCGCCGATCGGCACGCCGACGCCGAGCCGCCGCCTCTGGAACGGGAAGAACCCGGTGATGTCTGGTCCGTCGGTGAGCACCGCGACGCGGGCATCGGGGCGGACCCGGCCGACGGCGACGGCGAATTCCGGGCACAAGAACGGGTTCGCCAAAGAGCCCGTCTTGCGCTGCATCGAGTGCCACGCGGCAATTTCCCCTGGCCCAAGCTCACCTGGACGGGTCACCGAGATCTGCACCGGCCGTTCCCCCTTGCGCTCTCCTCGCCTGAGGAGCATGGATGGCGGGCTGCACCCTAAGTCCGCGCCACGATAATTCAGAGCTTATCCTCAGGTTGAGTACTATAGCGCGCAGCCGGGCACGACAGCGGCCCTGATTGTTGATTTTGGCGGGGCAGGAACGAGTTAGTGTTGCCCGCTGTCAGCTGGGCCAGCCAAATGATCACACCGCAATCAGACGACTTCACGCCCGTCATACCTGGCTGACCAGCTAACGCTCTCTAATCCGGGCTTACTTGCTGACCAGCTAATGCTCTCTAATCCGGACTCACTTGGCTGGTGCGCGTCCATCTGCGCGCTGACCTGGGGCTTCGTCCGATCTGCGGACTGAGCTTCTGGCTACATCGCCTGACCAGCGCGAATTCCCGGGGATACCGGCTGATCATAGCCAGCACGGGCTGCCAGCTTCCGGTCCGGAATGGATTCGGCCTCTGCGGCGTTTTGGCAGCTCAGGGCAGGGATTCGGGCACCGGGCTCAGGTAAGTTCGGTCTAATCCCCTGGGGCGGAACCGCCAGAGGCCGTGGAACCCGCCCGCACGGCACGCAGCAGCCGGGCCCGGGTAGCTGAAAGCTGGAGAAAGCAGCCCGCCAAAGCTTCAGGCCACCCAGCCATGTCACGAAGATCGAGGCTAGGAGCGCGCTGAATAAGTCCCATTTTCCATGATCAATGTCGCAAAGCCGCAGGTCAGCTGCTAGCTCCTTGAGCGCAAACAGGGTTATTCAGTGGCCTGCCAGGCCCCATGGATAGCACAAATGGGCTCATGCTCGGCGGCGGTTGCCATATCTGCTGGATGCGGCTGGCCCGAAAACCGGGCCTCTTTTTGAGCGCGCGGCAGCGTCCCAACGCCATTGACTTAAGGGGTTTGGCCGGTGAACTGGGATGTTACGTGTGCGGCCTGCGTCAGCCCGTGGTGGCGGTGTCCCGCGCTTGTCCGGCGTGTCGCGGGCGTAGATCGGCTGGAATGAGCGGCGGCTCCTGGTATGAGGACTGATGTCTGAAGTCAGTTCTAGCCCAGGAGCCGTGCATGGAGTTCTACCCGACTTTGCCTGCTGACGCCAGCCCAGTGGCCGGTGGCATGGATGCTCGCGGCGTGAGGCCGGGGATCGTCGCGGTGCGGCCCGCTGACCTGCGCCGTCCCGGCCGGGGCGGGGTGTCGGCTTTGCTGCCCGGCCCGGCGGGCCGGCCGGTGACTTCAGGTGAGGATCTGGTGTTCTGCCATCAGGTGACGGTCGCGCCAGCGGTGGTGCGGCGCAGCGGCGATGTGCAGGCCGGCGGCTGGCTCCCCGGTCACGTCACCCTCGGCCTGCTTGAGGCATACCTGCCGGCTGGGGAGATCGAGGAGCTGGTGGAGGATTTCGGCTGCGCAGAGGAACGGCAGCGGCTGCTGCCGGCCGCGATGACGGTCCGGCTGCTGGTGGCGATGACCTTGATGCCGGACGCGCCGGTGCCGGAGGTGACCTTGCGGGTGGCCGGGCTGCTGGCGTGCCTGCCGTGGGCGCGGCCCTGGCACGTGCCGGGTACCGAGGCGGTCACCCGCCGCCTGGACATGATCCCCGCGGAGCTGTTCGAGGCGCTGTTCTGGCTGGTCGCCGGGCCGATCGCCGATCCGGGTGCGCCGGGGATGCGGTGGCGGGGGCTGCTGCTATGCGCCCTGGACGGGTTCCAGGTCCGGGTCCCGGACACCAAGGCGAACCGGAAGTATTTCGGCTCGTCCGGCACCGCGGATAACTCGTCGCCGTTTCCCCAGGTCCGGGCCGTCATACTCACTGCCGCACGGGCCAAGGCCACCCTCGGCATGGAGTTCGGCCCCTCCTGCGACGGGGAGCAGACCCTGACCCGGCGGCTGGCCAGATCCCGTCCCGGGATCTTCGCGGCGGGCCGGCTGATCCTGATGGACCGCAATTTCCCGGGATTCGCCCTGATCAAGGCGATCCGCGCCCAGGGCGCGCACCTGCTGATGCGGATGAAGTCCGATATCGTCCTGCCGCTGCTCAAGGCACTGCCGGACGGCTCGTATGAGTCCTTCCTGTCCGACGGCGCCGACCGCATCCCGGTCCGCGTCGTGGAATACGACGTGAAAGTCCCCGGCCCGGGCGGCGCCGGGGACGAGCTGTACGCTCTGGCCACCACGCTGACGGACTGGCAGGCATACCCCGCCGCGGAACTGGCCGCCTGCTACCCGGACCGGTGGGCCGCGGTGGAAACCGTCATCGGCGAGGACAAGTCCGCGATCACCGGCGCGGGCCCCTCCCGCGGCCCGATCCTGCGCTCGTCGTCCCCGCACCAGGTCACCCAGGAGATGTGGGCCTGGATCACCGCCACCCAGCTGGTCCGCATCCACGGCTGCCACGCCATCCAGGCCGGCACGGCCGCCCAGCTCACCGCCGCTCCCGGCAGCGAGCCGAAGGCGCCGGCCACGCCCGCCCGGGTGTCGTTCACGACCGCCCGCCGCGAGGCCGTCCGCTCGATGACCCAGACCCTGGCGCCCGCGACTGCCCCCGCCTCAGTGCTCGCTGCCGCCGCCGCGCTGGCCAGCTCCCGGATCCTCGCCGCCCTGCTGCCCGTCCGGCCGCCCCGCCACCGCGAACGGTGCACCAAGGGCCGCCAGCAGTTCCCGTCCTCGCCGGCCACCGGGCGGGTACCCGCCAGCACCGGCGAGGCCACCATCACCATCTACCCCGCCGGGCAGATCATCTACGCCGGCGCCCGCACCGCTCCTGCAGCCAGCCCGGCCTCCGGCGACACTTCCTAACCCGGTCATCCTGCATAAACGACCCGGAAGGAGAAACCCCGTCCCGGCCCGTGGAACCGGCGCCCCCCCCGGAGCGACATCCGGGCTACTGTCATGCCCACCGCCACAGCAAAACGCCCAGGAAAACCCATACGGGCATACACGGCCGATACAACCCATAGAACACCTAACACCTAAAAGCGATGGCGTTGGGCAGCGTCCGGCCGCGAACGGGACGATCCAGTCAGGAGGATCGTCCGGGACGGAGTGATAGACGAGTACCGGAACCGGGCTCAGCACGGCTCATTCACCCTGGCGCCAGTAACGTCCCGGCGTCGCCGGACAATGGATGACAACGTGATTCCTCCGACCGGTCGCTCAGCCGGGCTCCGGGGAGCGTAGCACTGGCCGCACGGCAAATGCCGGAAAAACGCCAATGTTGGCATATAGTGGGAAAGTGTTAAGATGTGCTGGTTTGTACCAATTATCCGACGGAAAATGCCCTGGGGCCTGCTCGGATCTGTGTCATACTGATCGCTGGTTACCCGGAAACGCAACGAGCGGGTTCGTAGCTGGGGACCATGCAGTGCACACTGAGCAAAGGTGAGGGCATCCTGAACACCATCCGGCGGTTGTGGCTGTGCCACTGCGGTCACGGACGGGAAGCGCACCGGCACTATCGACCCGGCAGCGATTGCGCGCTCTGCGGCTGCCGGCGATGGTCTCTGCATGGTCCCGGCCGCGCTGGTTTCTTGTTGTTGCGGGGGCTGTCCCGCGCCTTTCACCGTGAGCGTGTCAGGGCTGGCGGGCGTCAGTTGTCATCCCTGCAGGAGTGGGGCCGTGTCAAGGGGGGTTTTGCCGGGGTTCTGGCTGCTTGCGGGCGTGCGTGACTGGCTCTCCTGTTCCCTGCCGGCACGCAGGCTGAGCATCCCGTTCCTGTTTGAGCGCCCGGAACAAGCTGCGCTAATGCCAATGCGGGCAGCAGATTACGGACCGTGACGCCCGGCCGCTCGCTGCGGGGCGCCTGGATGTCGTCGCAGGTGATCTCGCGCAAGCCGGTGACGCGATCGGCGCAGACGACCAGCACGGGGTAGCAGCAGTAAAGCTCGCCGCGGATCGTTGCGAACGACAGTCCCTGATGTTCGCGGCGTCCCTCACCGCGCACCACCTGCGCCCAGCGGCGAAGTCCGCCGGCTATGCCGCCGGGGATGGTCTGGTGGTCATCTCTTACACCATCTCCCTGGACGCGGCCGCTGAAAGTTGTGCGTGTCCACCGCACCGCTTATGCGACACGCGAGCAGGCCAGGAAGGATATTGCACATTACATTGAGCTGCGCTGCGCGCCGGGCGGCGATTGCCCATTCGGCTGCCATATTCGGGTGCCAATTACGTTTGGCAGCGCAGTCCGGCTCGTTTCATCTGTGCGTATGCATGCCGCTACATAGAGTAATAGGATAACCGGGCTCAATGGTGACTTTGCGTAATCAGATTCTGACAGAAGCTAACATTAGGGTATCGCGCTAAAGATCTTCCGGCGTGAGACGGGCTGGACGCTGCGCGTCTACACCCAAATTTACCTGCGGTAATGCCTCGGAAGCGGTCGTGCGGGCGGGGCGCTTGGCGAGGGCCGGCGCTTCTCGGAATCTCGACGTAAACTACCTGCGCCGGCTGCGCGTCATACATATGTCAGGGCGCAGCGTCGCGTCGACCCGAGGGCCTTGGGGGCCGATGGTTAGCCGGTAAGGATTTTTAACGGTCTTGCAGTCCGGTAGCGGAATGCCAAGCAATCGCTAAACACTCAATTAGGCTCACTTTTTAATAGTGATAATTACTTGGCTTCCCGTCACCTGGATACTGCCTGCGGCGAAGTTATGGACATCGATATTCTGATTTCCATTAGTGGCATCTCGACGGGGCGACAGGCCCTAGTTAGGTTTCGGTATAAATGGTACTTTCTAACCTGCCAGACTCGCGCAGAGGCCGTCTGCCGCAGCTGGACGTGAAGACGGAAGATCCGGCCGAGATCCGCACGATGCTGCCGTACCGGCCTATTTCCGCAGCGCTCGCAATCGCGCCGACGGTAAGTGTCATCATCCCGGCCAGGAATGAGGCCGCTAATCTTCCGTACGTCTTCCGCACGCTGCCGGCGTGGGTAGATGAGATCATCCTGGTGGACGGGCACTCCGTCGACGACACCGTGGCGGTCGCCCGGGCACTTTGCCCGGAAGCCAAAGTGATCGCTCAGACCGGCAGGGGTAAGGGAGACGCGCTGGCGGCTGGGTTCGCGGCCGCTACCGGCGACATCATCGTGATGATCGACGCGGACGGCTCCACCGATGGAGCGGAGATGGTCCAGTTCGTCGGCGCGCTCGTGGCCGGCGCTGACTTCGCGAAAGGCTCGCGATTCTCGGGCAGCGGCCACAGCGATGACATCACCGGCGTGCGCCGGTGGGGGAACCGGGCGCTGAACATGCTCGTCAACCGCATGTACAGGACTCAGTTCACCGATCTCTGCTACGGCTACAACGCCTTCTGGGCTCGTCACCTGGACGCGCTGAAGGTCGACTGCGCGGGCTTCGAGATTGAAACGCTGATGAACATCCGGGCGGCTAAGATCGGCCTGAAGATCCAGGAGATTCCAAGCCACGAGCGCCGCCGTATTTTCGGGGCAAGCAACCTCCGCGCGGTCCGGGACGGATGGCGGATTCTCAAGGTGATTATGCGGGAGAGGTTCGGCGGCTCGCAGCAGCGCCGGCCCGTGGAGTTCACGGCCCCAGCGTCTTCGCCTGTTATTTCCGATACAATGGCCGAAGCCAGGAAAGCACGCCGGCAAGGGGCATGAGCATGCTGTCGGTCTCGGTCGTCATCTGCGCTCATACCGAACGGCGCTGGAATGACACGCTGGCCGCCGTCGCCTCGGTGCGCAGCCAGAGCCACGCAGCCAAGGAACTCATTGTGGTCGTCGACCACAACCGGTCCCTTTACCAGCGGTTGAAGTCCGCGCTTCCGGACGCGACCGTGGTAGAGAACCGTGAACAGCAGGGACTGTCAGGTGGCAAGAACACGGGTATCGCCGTGGCCAGCGGCCAGGTGGTGGCATTCCTTGATGACGACGCGGTAGCGGACGCGGACTGGCTGAAGTTCATGGCCGAGTCCTATGAGGAGCCGGGTGTGGCCGGCGTCGGCGGCCTGACGCTGCCGAAATGGGACACGCAGCGGCCGGCCTGGTTCCCGGCAGAATTCGACTGGGTGGTCGGATGCACCTACGTGGGAATGCCGACGCACCGCGCGCCCATGCGTAATCTGCTGGGCGGCAACGCATCGTTCAGGCGGGAGATCTTCGAGAAGGTTGGCGGCTTCACGAGCGGCATCGGGCGCGCGCAGGGGAAACGCCCCTTGGGCTGTGAGGAAACTGAGTTCTGTATCCGGCTCAACCAGCAACTACCCGGCGCGGTCCTCCTGTTCGACAACCGGGCCATGATCTGGCATCGCGTCGCTGCCGAGCGTTCCCGGTTCGCGTACTACCGTCGCCGGTGCTATGCCGAGGGACTCTCGAAGGTGATGGTCACCCGGAGCGTCGGTGCCAGTGACGGGCTCTCGTCCGAGCGTCGCTACGCCACCAGGACCCTGCCGCGGGGCATTGTCCGCGGGCTGGCCGACGCGCTCCGCGGTGACAGTGCCGGCCTCGGCCGCGCGGGCGCAATTGCCGCAGGCCTCGCCACGGTCACGGCAGGGTACGCCGTCGGCGCGCTCAGCGGGATTGCCAAGGATCGCCGGCATCGCGACGGCGGTCATGGCATGGACCCGGCGCGTGAGGTACGGCAATGAACAGACCGGGGGAGATCGCGGCGAACAGGCCCGGGGCCGAGGTGCCGATCCTCATGTACCACGAGATCGCCAGCCGCCACGACACTGCCAGCCGGCTGGCGGTACCCCCGGACTCCTTTGCCGCGCAACTTGAGCACCTGCACGAAGCCGGTTTCACCGCGCTTACGGTGTCCGGTCTGGCATCGGCGCTGGCCGGCGATCCCGTCCGGCTGCCGGAACGGCCGGTTGTGATCACCTTCGACGACGGGTTCGCCGATTTCCATCGCGAGGCGCTCCCGTTGCTCTGCCGGTACGGCTTTGCCGCCACGGTCTTCGTGACGACCGGCTGGATCGACGATGCCGGACCGTATGCGGCCGGGCGCAGGCCGGGCCGGATGTTGTGCTGGAACCAGATCCGCGAGGCAGCCACTGCCGGAGTGGAGATCGGCGCGCACAGCCACCAGCACCCGCAGCTCGACCAGATCCCGCCGAGCAGGCTCCGGGACGAGCTTACGACCAGCAAGTTGCTGCTCGAAGACGGACTCGGCGTCGCCGTGCCCAGCCTGGCGTATCCGTTCGGTTACTCGAACGCGCGGGTGCGGCAGGTCGCGCGTGAGATCGGCTACGAGCGCGCCTGCGCCGTAGGCAACGTTATCGCTGGCCCTGGGAAGGACCCTCTTGCGCTGCCGAGGCTGACGATCCGCCGGTCAACCCGGCCCGCGACATTTGACTTCATAGTACGGGGAAAGAAGGAATCGGTGATTTTCCTCAAGGACCGATCGCTGACCAAGAGTTATGCGCTCGTCAGGCGCACCAGGGCTGTCCTTGGAGGCGTCTCGCGCGGTGCATGAGACCGCGAGGCTCGGCAGCGCAGGATCGGCCAGTCCCGGACGGCCGCGACATCCTGGCGTTCCATCCGTAGCCAGCGGTCCCCGGCACAGGGCCACGCCACGCCACCGCAGATTTCTCGCTGAAAGGGGCGCCCAGAGGGCGGCCGGCGCACCAGGCCGTCACCGGGCCGTTCGTCCGCGGATGCCCGCGAGCCCAGGCGGGCATACGGCGGCATCCCCGGTTTACGCACCGCGCTACCCGTCGGCTCGTTCGCATTGGCGCCCGGGCCTTGCCGGACGTTACCGCGAGTTCCGCGCGCACCTGACGTTGCCGCTATTCCGCAACGCATACGCGCTGATGATCAATACTGGCACAACGGGACTGCTCGGCGTCGTCTACTGGCTGCTGGCGGCGCGCCACTACTCCGACGTCGACGTCGGCCGGGCGTCGGCCGCCTACTCGGCGATGAACCTGGTCTCCGGGTTCACCGCAGCGAGCATCGCCGGTGCCGTTACCCGCTTCATCCCGCAATCCGGGCGCCGTACAACGGCGCTCGTCCTGCGTGCGTACCTCTTCAGCTCGGCGACGGCAGTGATCGTCGCGGTCCTGTTCCTGCTCACGGTCAGCCACTGGGGGCCATCCTACGCCGAGATCCGCGGCGTGCTCCCGGCGCTCTTCTTCACCATATGTGTCATCGCATGGGGCATTTTCACGCTTCAGGACGGAGTCCTCACCGGACTCCGGAGCGCAGTATGGGTCCCCGTTGAGAACGGGACGTTCGGCGTCGTCAAGATCGTCTTGCTGCTGGCTTTCGCCGCTGCCCTCCCCAGAACGGGCATCGACATCTCCTGGATGCTGCCCGTGATCGTGTCCCTGCCGCTGGTCAACTTGCTGATCTTCGGCAAGTTGATGCCGGACCATGAGCTGCTCACCAGAGACCGTGAGCCGCCGACCGTGCGCCAGATCGGCCGCTTCCTCGCCGGTGACTACACCGGCGCGCTCTGTGTGCTCGCCATCAGCAATCTCGTGCCGATCGCGGTCGCGATCCGCGTCGGCCCGGGCATGAACGCCTACTTCTATATGGCGTGGACCATTGGCGGGGTGCTTTTCCTGCTCGCCGTGAACATGGCGACGTCGCTCACGGTCGAGGGAGCATTCGGCAGCGAGACTCTCGCGGCCAACTGCCGCGCGGCGCTGCGGCGCGCGATGGTGCTCCTGGTGCCGCTCGCCGCCGCGATGGCATTGCTGGCGCCTGTGGCCCTCGGCCTGTTCGGTCGCCGCTATGCGATGTACGGCACCCCGATCCTGCAGCTGCTGGCTATCGCCGCGCTGCCCAAGGCGCTGACCGAGCTTTACCTCGGGGCCCTGCGGGCGCAGAGCCGGGCGAGGCTGATCGCCGTGATCCAGATCGTCCGCTGTGTCCTGATCCTCGGGCTTGCGCTGGCGCTGACCGTAATGATGGGTATGGTAGGCGCGGCTGTTGCGGTGGTCGTAAGTGAGTCGGCCATTGCCATCATGATCGCCCCGGGACTGAGGCGTGTCATGTCGCGCCGAAGGATCGCGTCGCCCCGATAAAGTGCTGTGCACCCCAGAGCGAGAGGTGAAGTTACTTGAGCGTGCGGAATCCGGAGCTGGCGACTGCCGGCGGCGCCATCACGCCGTCAGGCTCCAGGGCCCGGCCGTCAAGCGGGTTGCCGGTTGCGGCCCTCTGTGCGATGGCGGCGGCGGGTTTCGCGTTGTTCCTGGCCTCTCTGGGGAGCGTGACTGCCGCGCTGGGCCAGATGAACGGTCTCGGCCTCATCTCGGTGCTCCCAGCGGGCGCGCTGGCCGGGATGACACTTCTTGCCCTGACGTTCGTTCTCGCGCTTGGCCTGGCCCGCCCAAGGCCGGTCCTGCTTGGCGTCATGCTGGTTGGCATCGTCGTCTGCCTCGATGGGATCACCGCGATCGCCGAGCCGGAGCCGAGGTTTCCCACCGCTTACTGGATCGCCGGCTTCGTCGACTACGTCAGCCGGACCGGGCGCACGGCGCCTGGTTTGTCGGCCTATTTCAGCTGGCCCGGATTCTTTGAGCTCGTCGCTCTGGCCGAACATGCGGCTGGAAGCCAGGACCTGATGCCGGTGCTGCGCATCTGGCCGCTGGCCATGGACCTGCTCTGCCTCGTGCCGTTCGGCATGATACTCACGCACCTGCGGGCAAGCTGGCGCGCACGGTGGTTCGCGGCCTTTGTCTTTTCCGTCGGCAACTGGGTAGGTCAGGACTACTTTTCGCCCCAGTCGTTTGATTACCTGCTGTACCTGCTGTTCATCGCGTTCTTGCTGATCTGGTTCGGCGGAAGCAGGCCGGTTCAGCTGCACGGCGCCAGTTCTCCGGAGCGCAGTGCGGCGGTGGATGGCTCTCCGGGGACCAGAATGATGGCTGGTGACCTGCCGAAGGAAGGCCTGTCAGCTGAGTCGGCCCTTCAGGTGGAGCGCGACCCGTGGGACGCTGCACGCCGGACGGGCCGGGGCCGACGGCGCGCCCCCCCACGCTGGGTTGTACTGCTCACCCGGCCCATCCCAGGCGACCTGCCGTGCCGCCCCGCGACCCGCGTTCAGCGCGCCACCCTGCTGGCCCTGATTGTTGCGGTCTTCGTCTTCACGACGTCCAGCCATCAGCTCACCCCATTCTTCATGATTGCTGTGTGCGTCGGCCTGATACTCGTCAGGAGATGCTGGCTCCGTGGGCTGCCGGTGCTGCTCGGCGTGATCTTCGCTGCCTGGCTCAGCTTCGCCGCCGCCGCCTACTGGTCGGGCCATCTCTCGAACATCTTCGGCGGTTTTGGCGACCTGTTCTCTAACGTGTCCAGCAGCGTCTCGGGCCGGCTGGCGGGCAGCACGCCGGTGCACGAACTCGCGCTCTACTCCCGCGTCGCGTTCGCCGGGACCGTCCTGCTCCTGGCCGTGGCCGGCCTGCTGCGGCGCAGGCGCCTGGGCATCGATGACCGGGTGGCCCTCGTGCTGATGTGGGTGCCGTTCGCAGGCTTCGCCCTGCAGGGCTATGGCGGGGAAATGGCGCTGCGCGTCTACCTCTTCGCGCTGCCCGGGATCTCGATCCTGGTGGCCTTCCTGTTCTTCCCCGGCCGGGCGACCGGGCACCTGACGTGGCGGGCGCCGGCTTCCTGGCGGGTGCCGGCCGCCGCAGCCGCCTGTGCGGTCGCGGCCATCGTTGTGTTCTTTGTGGCCCGCTACGGCAACGAGGCCTTCGAGCAGACGCCACCCGGCGAGGTGGCCGCCATGAACTACATCTACGGGCACGACAGTTCCGGCCTCAGGCTGGCCTGGCTGAGCGCGCCGCCGGTGGCTGGCGCGACGCCGGACATGCCCTGGCAGTACCGGGACATCGAAAAGGTTGACTACATCCCCGAGCCCGCACCCGCCAATCCCGTGAGCGTCTCCGGCCTGGTCGCTGACCTGCGGGCGATGGGCCCGCAGAGCTACCTCATTACGACCACGACCGAGGAGGCAGCCCTCGAGCAGGGGGCGAGCTATCCGGCCGGCTGGGGCCAGCAGTTCCGCGCGGGCATGCGCGCCTACCCGGGCGTGCGAGTCGCCTTCGCCGACAGCACGGCCGTCATCTATACGCTCGGCTGGACCCCCGGAACGGCCACCCAGCCGCTGCCGGCCGCCGCTGGCGCACCGGGGCCCACGGACATCTGGACGCCTATCGGGCTGACCGTGCTCGCAGCCCTGCTTCTGCTGCTGGCTGCCAGGGAGTTCGTGCGTGTCTGGCATCCAGATCCTCGGCGGCTGGTCCGCCGGCTCACCATGATGTCGCTTCCGTTGCTCCTCTTGTTTATCGTCGTAATCGTCATCCGGTTCGTGGTACTGTCGTTACCGTGGTCGATTGGCGAGAGGCCGGGGCCGGGTCGGCGATTCCGCGTCATTGCGGCAGGATTGCCGCGGGTAGGACAATTAACGTAGCTCACCGGATGTGACCCGGGTAAATGGGACGGCATTCTTTCCGGCGTCATGGCTGGCGCCTGCTGGCCGTACTCCTTGTCGCATTCTCAGCCGCGACCGCATCGTGGGCCGTGTCATGGTCGGCGGCACGCCACGCGGTCCAGCCGGCGGCATCAGTACGGGTCACCTGCAAAGACCGCAGCACCGACGCGGCGATGTTGCAGCGGGCGATTAACTCAAGCCCCGCGGGAGCCGCCATCGAGTTCCAGGGCGGTACCTGTCGGCTCACGACCGGCCTCACACTGCTCGCTGACCGGACCTACACCGGGGAAAATACCACCGGAACGGTGCTCCAGCAGGACGGCAGCGCCAGCTACATACTGGCATCGTCCGCATATGCTGATAACTCGACGTCGACCGGCGATCCGCTCAGCATCCGCGATCTCACGGTGGCCTGCGACGGCTCCGGCAGCACGGACGGGATCATCCTGCTCAACTGGCAGGCCGACGTGGAGAACGTGGACGTCAGCGGCTGCGGCGGATCGGGAATGGTTGACACCAATACAAATGCGAGCGGCGGCGCGATTACAAATAGCAGTGTAAATAGCCGCTTCGACAACAATTTCATTACCAATAGCGGCAAATACGGATTTTACGTTCATGACACCGGCAACTCCGTTACCGACGGATTTCTGGATAATAACCAGATCGCGTCTTCCGGCTCGGATGCAATTCATCTTGAGAATGCCGCGGGATGGAATATCTCAGGCAATCACCTGTACGATGTCGGTCAGAACGCCATCAGTGCGGACCGGCTATTCGGGACAACAATCTCCAGTAATTACATCGAGGACTTCGGCGACGGGAAAAACTCGGGTACCTGGTACGGCATCCTTGGCGCCGTCCAGGATGGGAACGGTTCCGCGATCCTGGGGAACAAGGTTTCGAACGACCTGGGTGAGCCAGCCGGTGCCGCCCATGTTTATATCGGTATCACGCAGGCGAACAGCGGCACCGGCCATCTGTCGGTGACCGGCAATGTCATCGTGGGAGACCGGCATAGCGACATCGGCATCTCGGTCAGCGGGGGGCAGAACAAACTTGCTGTAGCGGCCTCCGGTAATCAGGTATCCAAGGTCGGGGCCGTCCTCGACAACGGAGGCAACGCAACGTTGACCCGCGGCTCGTGAGGCCGTTACGTAGGAGAACTTTCGAGATGGCCGTCACCCGGACAGGATCCCGTCCCGGATGGCGGCCCAGTCCAGGGAGTGGCGGATGCCCTCCGCGATCGAGTACCGCGGCTGCCAGCCCAGGTGGCGCTGCGCACGGTCGCTGCGGGTGTAAGTGCCGGCGACGTCGCCCGGCCGCCGGCCCGTTTCGACTGCTTCGATCGGACGGCCCACCACGCTGTTGAAGGCGTCGGCCAGTTCGCGCACGGTGGTCCCGGTGCCGGTGCCCAGGTTGATGACGGCGGAGGTGGCCGTCCCCGCCAGCAGGTCGTCGAACCGGTCCAGCGCCGCCGTGTGGGCGGTCGCCAGGTCCCAGACGTGGATGTAGTCCCGGATACCCGATCCGTCCCGGGTCGGGTAGTCCGTGCCGGTGATCTGGAACGGGACGCCTTCCTCGTAGGCCTGGATCATCTTGCCCAGGGCGTGGGTGGGCCGCCGCAGCTGCAGGCCCGTGCGCATTTTGGGATCCGCGCCGATCGGGTTGAAATACCGCAGCGACAGCACCCGGATGGGCTGTGTCGCGGCGATGTCGGCGAACATCTCCTCGCATACCGCCTTGGTACGCGCGTATGGACTCTGCGGGTCGATGGGAGAGTCTTCGTCGACGGTCAGGTCGGTGCCCGGACGGTAGATGGCGGCGGAGGAGCTGAAGATCATCCGCTGGCACCCGTTCCGCAGCAGATGCGCGACGAATTCCAGGCTCTTGGTGACGTTCGCCCGGTAGTACCCCACCGGGTCGGCAACCGAATCAGGGACCACGATCAGCGCCGCGCACTGGACGACGGCACCGATGCCGGGGTGATCCGCGAAGATGCGGTCGATCAGGGCTCCGTCGGCTATGTCACCCTCGTAGAAGTCGTGCTCCGCAGCGAACTCCCGCCTGCCCGTGTGCAGGTTGTCGACGATCACCGGGCTGATGCCCGCGTCCACGCACGCCGAGGCGATCGTGCTGCCGATGAAGCCGGCGCCTCCCGCGACAAGAACCTTCACCGGTACCCTCCCACCTGCCAGCCTGGCCGCGCGATCGCGCCCGCTCCCCAATGCGCTGAGCCTACCCGGATGCCACGCGGCGTGGCCGGTGCGCACGGCGGTCCGGCTCCACTAGGCTCGGACGCGGATAACTTGACCGGCCCCCGCGCGTGCCGCCCCGGCGGCAAACCGCCGCGGGCCGGTAGGACATGAGCAAACCCGTGAACAGCATATGAGGAGCCGGCCGGTGGCCTCCATCGAAGCAATCCATGCCAGGCAGATCCTGGACTCCCGCGGCAATCCGACCCTGGAGGTCGAGGTCGCCCTGGACGACGGGACGGTAGGGCGTGCCGGAGTGCCCAGCGGCGCCTCGACCGGTGCCTTCGAGGCGGTGGAACTCAGGGATGGCGGCGATGAGTACGGCGGCAGGGCCGTCACCCGCGCCCTCGCCAACGTGATCGACGAGATCCAGCCCGAGCTGCTCGGGCACGAGGCGGACGACCAGCGGCTGGTCGACCAGGCGATGATCGACCTGGACCGGACCCCGGACAAGTCCCGCCTCGGCGCGAACGCGCTCGTCGGGGTCAGCATCGCGGTCGCTCGCGCGGCGGCGGATTCGGCCAGCCTGCCGTTGTTCCGGTACCTCGGCGGCCCGAACGCGCATGTACTGCCGGTGCCGATGATGAACATAATGAACGGCGGCGCGCACGCGGACAACAGCGTCGACATCCAGGAGTTCATGATCGCGCCGATCGGCGCGGCGACGTTCGAAGAGGCGCTGCGCTGGGGGGCGGAGACCTACCACGCCCTGAAGTCGGTGCTGAAGCAGCACGGCCTGTCGACCGGGGTCGGCGACGAGGGCGGGTTCGCTCCCGACCTGGAGCAGAACCGGGCCGCGCTGGACCTGATCGTGGCGGCGATCGGCAAGGCCGGCTTCACCCCCGGGCGCGACATCGCCGTGGCCATCGACGCCGCCGCCACCGAGTTCCACGGCGATGAGGGCTACACCTTCGAGGGCGCGGCCCGGACGCCGGGCGAGATGATCAGCATCTACCGGGAATGGCTGGACACCTACCCGATCGTCTCGCTGGAAGACCCGCTCTCCGAGGAAGACTGGGCCGGGTGGCGCGACATGACCGCAGCGGCCGGCAGCCGGGTGCAGATCGTGGGCGACGACCTTTTCGTGACCAACCCCCAGCGGCTTCGCCGGGGTATCGCCGAGCAGTCGGCCAACGCGCTTCTGGTCAAACTGAACCAGATTGGCACGGTAAGCGAGACCCTGGACGCGGTGTCGGCCGCGCAGCGGGCCAGCTTCAGCTGCATCATCAGCCACCGGTCCGGTGAGACCGACGACACCACCATCTCCGATCTGGCCGTCGCCACCAACTGCGGCCAGATCAAGACGGGGGCGCCGGCCCGTGGCGAACGTGTGGCGAAGTACAACCAGCTGCTGAGGATCGAGGAACTGCTGGGCGACGCGGCCGAATACGCCGGTGCCAGCGCCTATCCGAGGTTCGCGGAACGGGCCTGATGACAGAGCCGGTCCGGCGCCGCCCGCTGCCCCGTCAGCCCCGCCCGACGAGGCTGACGGGCCGGGCGGCGCTGCTCGCGGTGGTGGTCTGTGCGATCGCGCTCAGCCTGGCCTATCCGGTCCGGGAGTACATCGCGCAGCGGCGGCAGATCGACCAGCTCCTGGCGACGCAGCAGTCCGTCTCGGTCCAGGTGAAGAGCCTGCAGGCGCAGCAGCAGCGGTACGCCGATCCCGCCTATATCGAACAGCAGGCCCGGGACCAGCTGCACATGTGTTTCCCCACCGAGAAGTGCTACGTGATCATCGGCAGCGCCGCGGCGCCGGACGCCACACCGCAGTGGACCCAGGCCGCCGCTCCCTGGTACGCCAAGCTGTGGCAGTCGGTCAAGAAGGCGGATCAGGCCCCGGCCCGCTGATGGATCCCTCGACCGAGGCGGTGATCGCCGCCCAGCTCGGCCGTGCGCCCCGCGCCTTGCGGGCGGTCGCGCACACCTGCCCGTGCGGCCTGCCCGACGTGGTGGAGACCGCGCCGCGGCTGCCGGACGGCACCCCCTTCCCGACACTGTACTACCTCACCTGCCCGCGCGCCGCCGCCGCGGTGAGCAGGCTGGAAGCGGCGGGCACGATGCGCGCCATGACGGCCCGGCTCGCGCACGACGAGGGTCTCCGCAGCTCGTATGAGGGGGCCCACCGGGACTATCTGGCCCGGCGCCGGAAGGCGGCGCTGGAGGCCGGGCTCGAGCCGCTGCCGCCGGGCACGCAGAGCGCGGGCGGCATGCCGGAGCGGGTCAAGTGCCTGCACGCGCTCGTCGCCCATGAGCTCGCCGTGCCGGGCGCCAGCCGGCTCGGCCGGGAAGCGGCCGATGCCGCCGGGCCGTGGTGGGCGGACGGGCCGTGCGTGACAATCCTGCCGAACGGGCCTGATGCAGAGCTCACCCCGGACGCGGGGGCCACGCCCCTGCCGGACGGGCCTGAAGCGTGGCTGCCGCCGGACACGGCGAAGACGGAGGAGGGCCGATGACCCTGCGCGTGGCGGCCATCGACTGCGGGACCAATTCAATCCGGCTCCTCGTCGCCGACGTCGACCCGGAGCGCGGGACGCTCACCGACGTGAACCGGCGGATGGAGATCGTCCGGCTGGGCCAGGGCGTGGACACGACCGGCCGGCTCGCCCCCGAGGCGCTGGACCGGACCATGAACGCGCTGAGCGACTATGCGGCGGTCATCACGCGGCTCGGCGCCGGCCACGTCCGGATGGTGGCGACGAGCGCGACCCGTGACGCCGCGAATTCCGGGGAGTTCGCCCGCCGGGTCACGGCCGTGCTCGGGGCCGGCCCCGAAGTCCTCAGCGGGGACGAGGAGGCCCGGCTGTCCTTCGCCGGCGCGACAGCGGAACTGGGCGGCCGCCCATCGGCGGAGCCCCCGTATCTCGTCGTGGACATCGGTGGCGGCTCCACCGAGTTCGTCCGCGGCGCGGCGGGCACGGTGACGTCGGCCGCCAGCGTCGACATCGGGTGCGTCCGGATGACCGAGCGGCACCTGCGGTCCGATCCGCCGTCGCCCGGGCAGATCGCCGCGGCCAGGGCCGATATCGACGCTGCCGTCGGGCAGGTGGCGGCCCAGGTCGGCGCCGGCCAGGTGCGCACCCTCGTCGGGCTGGCCGGATCGGTCACCACGGTGGCGGGCATCGCGCTGGGCCTGCCCGCCTACGACCCCGCCCGCCTGCACCACGTGCGCATCCCGGCCGCCGAGGTGCACGCGGTGACGACGCGACTGCTTTCCCTCACCCGGGGGGAGCGGGCCCGGATCGCGGTGATGCACCCGGGCCGGGTGGACGTCATCGGGGCGGGATCGCTCATCCTCGACCGCATCATGAGCCTGCTCGGCCAGCCCGAAGTCCTGGTCAGCGAGCACGACATCCTGGACGGCATCGCCTGGTCGCTCGCGACGCCGCAACCAGCCCCCGGCCGGTGAACGGCGCAGGCGCCCCTGGGCCGGTGAGCCCGGGCGATGACCCGGCCCGCCGGCCCGGCCCGGTGCCGCCCGGGACCGGCTGGCCGGACGATCCGGCGACACCCGCCACCCCAGTGGCGCACGGGCCCGCAGACGTCCGGGAACTGGCCGCGAGCGCGCCGGCCCTGCGTGAGCTCACCGCGCGGCAGTCGGTGTGCCGGGCCTGCCCGCGCCTGGTGAGCTGGCGGGAGGAGGTCGCGGCCGTCCGCCGGCGTTCCTTTCAGGCCGAACGCTACTGGGGGCGCCCCATCCCCGGCTGGGGCGCGCAGGCCCCGCGGGTCCTGATCGTCGGCCTCGCTCCCGCCGCGCACGGCGGGAACCGCACCGGGCGGATCTTCACCGGGGACCGCAGCGGGGACTTTCTCTTCGCGTCCCTGTACCGGTGCGGCCTGGCCGACAGCCCGGTCAGCGTTACGGCCGGGGACGGCCAGCGGCTGCGGGACGCCAGGATGGTCGCGGCGGTCCGGTGCGCGCCGTCGGCCAACAAGCCCACCACGGAAGAACGTGACACCTGCGCCCCGTGGCTCGTCGCGGAAATCGCGCAGGTGGCACCGTCAGTCCGGGTCATCGTCTGCCTGGGCGGCTTCGCCTGGCAGGCGCTGTGGCCGGTGCTGCGCGCGGTCGGCTACGTGTTGCCGGCCCGGCGGCCGCCATTCGGCCACGGGGCCGGGACCGAGGTCCGGCCGCGTGCCCCGCACGCCCCGCCGGTCCTGCTCCTGGGCTGCTACCACCCCAGCCAGCAGAACACCTTCACCGGCCGCGTCACCCCGGACATGCTGGACAAGATCTTCCGCCGCGCCCGCAGCTTCTCGGGCATCGGGGGTTCCGGGGATCCGCCGGGCTAGCACGGCTTACGGCGAGGCGATCGGTACCGGCCCAGCGAGTCCGGGCCTCCGGCCCGGCGAGTGGCCGGTGTTATGGCGAGCACCGTAGCCGGGGCGCGAAGCGCAGCGGGGGGTTCCGGGGGGTCGCCCCCCGGGCCAGCACAGTTGTGACCTGGCCGGCGACCGATTTATATCTATATCTCATGGTTCAACCGTGCAGATGCACAGGCAGAATGCATTGTCCCTGGTAACGGGGCTGGCCTTGGCGTGAGCAATTCGATAGCAAATGAGGCCCGAGCGGCCATGGAGGCCACTAATGCGCGACTCTGGTTACGCAGCGTTTAAGTGATCCCCCCTCAGCGGTTACGCTGCGCACTCATTGCCCGTTAATGGCTAATCATATAAGCGTACTGAGCCTTACTTGCTGGTCCGAATATGGCGGCTCTACGATTATGCAAATTCGCGGGGTATTATTGGCCAGCCCCCGTAGCCCAAGGGCAGAGGCCGCCCCCCTAAAAGGGTCGCTAGTGTCGGTTCGAGTCCGACCGGGGGCACAAGCGCACCATTAGGGAACCCAGTTCCCGGGTGTGCGCCGGATCGTCAACGTTGTCGGGTTCGGCAACGTTCCCGGGGCTGGCGGCCGCGATAGTCTCCATGTGACCAATAGCGGGCCGCGTGGCGTGCGTGTGCATTCAAATGCGCAGTTCTGGCTCGTTATCGCAGGCCAGCCCGTCATTTGTGGTGCTAATTCACGCGCGGATGCACGTGCACTGAAAGATGTACCGTATGGCCGGGGGATACCGCGCCTTAGGCTGACCGGGAACGCGGGCGGGAACGCGGGAAGCGAAACGCTATTTTCACCCGCTGATGGACGGCCCGCCGCGGGAAAGCGTCACACGAATGATGACCCGTCGATCCCGCAACATAGCTGCCTGATAGTCACTCCAGTCGGGATGCTCACCGGAGATCATGCGGTAGTAATCCACCAGCAGTTCCATGGCATCGGGGAGCGAGATCACCTCCGCCGTCCCCTCGGCCTGGACCCATTCGCCGAAGAAGCCGTCGGTAAATGCGCACACGGATGCGAATGGGTCACGTCTCAGGTTACGGGTCTTGACCGCAGTCTCCCGGGTGCTGATCAGCACCCGGCCGATGTGATCCACGCCGCAGACCACAGGAGACATCTGCGGGCGGCCATCGGCCCGCGCAGTGGCCAGGACGGCCCGGTGATGGGCGCGCAAGAACTGCTGAGCGCGCTCTGCGCTCATGAAGGGTGCGCGAGGATCAGACGCTGTTCAGCCTGATGCGCCTGCGCAGCTCGTACTCGTGAACGATGGCGTTGGCGTAGCCGTGCGAGATGCCGTGCTCGTCGGCGAGCCATTGAGCGCGCTCTTCGCAGCGCAGGAACGCCGGGCCGGATTCAACCCGCATGAACCACTCACGGAGGTCACTACCTGTGACACGAGGTATGCGTGCAATGAGATTCTTGTGCGTCTCCAGAGAGCGGGTCAGCGGCAATTGGCACCTCCACGGGAGCGAAGCCTCTTGCTGTGAGCCTGCCTCACCGCCTCGCGCCTGGCAAGGCCTGGTCACCACCTTTCCTGAATGACGGGTAAATCCGCGCTGTCCACAGCCTGTCACCTCAGTGGTGTCACGCTCCCCCGGCCCGGCCCCCCGGAAGGCGGGTCCTAGGACAGCCGCTCGATGATCATGGCCATGCCCTGGCCGCCGCCGACGCACATGGTCTCCAGCCCCAGGGTCTTGTCGTGGAACTGGAGGCTGTTCAGCAGCGTCGTCGTGATGCGCGCCCCGGTCATGCCGAACGGATGCCCGACGGCGATCGCGCCTCCGTTGACGTTCAGCTTGCCGGGGTCGATGCCGAGCTCGCGGTAGGAGGGGATCACCTGGGCCGCGAACGCCTCGTTGATCTCCACCAAATCGATGTCGCTCATGGCCATGCCCGCCAGGGACAGGGCGCGGCGGGACGCCCCGACCGGGCCGAGGCCCATGATTTCCGGCGACAGGGCCGACACCGCCGTGGAGACGATCCGCGCGAGCGGCGTGATGCCGAGCTCGGCGGCCTTCGTGTCGCTCATGATGATGACCGCGGCCGCGCCGTCGTTGAGCGGGCAGCAGTTGCCGGCGGTCACCGTCCCGTCCGGCCGGAACGACGGCTTGAGCGCGGCCACCTTCTCCAGCGTCGTCCCCGGGCGGGGGCCGTCGTCCGCCGACACGGTGCTGCCGTCCGGCAGCGTCACCGGCGTGATCTCGCGCTGCCAGAATCCGTCGGCGATGGCCTTCTCGGCCAGGTTCTGCGACCGGACGCCGAATTCGTCCTGCTCGGCGCGCGTGATGCCGCGCAGGCCGGCCAGGTTCTCCGCGGTCTCGCCCATCGCGATGTAGATGTCGGGGATCTTGCCGTCCTCGCGCGGGTCATGCCATGTTCCCGCACTGCCCCCACTGGCCCGCTCCGTCCGGCCTTCCGCCTCTGTGAACGCCGGGTTGTGCGTGTTCGGCCAGCTGTCGCTGCTTCCGTTCACGAACCGGCTCACGCATTCGACGCCCGCCGAGATGAAGGCGTCCGCCTCGCCGGCCTTGATGGCGTGAAAGGCCGTCCGTGTGGTCTGCAGCGACGACGAGCAGTAGCGGTTGACGGTGGTCCCGGGCAGGCTGTCGTGGCCGAGCAGCACGGCGACCACGCGGGCCATGTTGAATCCCTGCTCCCCGCCGGGCAGGCCGCAGCCCAGCAGCAGGTCGTCGATGTCCTCCGGATCGAGCCGAGGCACCTTGGCCAGTGCGGCCGTGATCATCTGAGTGACCAGGTCGTCCGGCCTGATGCTGGTAAGGGATCCCTTGAACGCGCGGCCAATCGGGGATCGCGCCGTCGCGACGACAACTGCCTCCGGCATGGCACCGGCCTCCTTCGTGCGGACAGTCAACTACTGGTTAGTAGCGTATGTCGTCGCGGCGCGGGCGCACGGGCAGGCTGGGGCGTCGGATAACGTCAGAGCACCCAGGAGAACCAGGAGGCCCGGCCCAGGCGGGCCGTTGGCCCTGGCCACAGAGGAATCGCGACGAGCATGCAGGTACACGATTCCCTGACCGAGACGGTGGGTAACACCCCGCTGGTCAGGCTGCGGGAGGTCACGCGTGACCTGTGCCCCGTGGGCGCCGGGCCCGATGTGCTCGCGAAGGTGGAGTATTTCAACCCGGGCGGCTCGGTCAAGGACCGGATCGCCCTGCGCATGGTCCAGGCCGCGGAGGCATCAGGGCGGCTCAGCCCCGGGGGCACGATCGTCGAGCCGACGTCGGGCAATACCGGTGTCGGGCTGGCCATCGTCGCCGCCGAGCGCGGCTACAGGTGCGTATTCGTCTGCCCGGACAAGGTCGGGCAGGACAAGCTCAGCGTGCTGCGCGCGTACGGGGCCGATGTCGTCGTCTGCCCGAGCTCGGTTCCGCCCGACCACCCGCAGTCCTACTACAGCGTGGCCCGCCGGATGGCCGCCGAACTGCCCGGCGGCTGGCAGCCCGACCAGTACGCCAATCCGGAGAATCCCGCCTCGCATTACGCCTCGACCGGCCCGGAGATCTGGTCCCAGACCGACGGCCGGGTCACCCATTTCGTGGCCGGGATCGGCACCGGCGGGACGATCAGCGGCGCGGGCCGGTACCTGAAGGAGGTGTCCGGGAGCCGGGTCAGGGTGATCGGCGCGGACCCGGAGGGCTCGGTGTATTCGGGTGGCTCGGGACGGCCCTACCTGGTCGAGGGCGTCGGCGAGGATATCTGGCCGGACACCTATGACCGGGCGATCTGCGACGAGGTCATCGCGGTCACCGATGCGGAGTCGTTCCTGATGACGCGCCGGCTGGCCCGCGAGGAGGCCCTCCTGGTCGGCGGGTCCAGTGGCCTGGCGGTCGCGGCCGCGATCCGCGCCGCGAAGAGCGCGGGGCCCGGTGACGTGATCGTGGCGCTGCTCCCCGACGGCGGCCGCGGGTACCTCTCCAAGATTTTCAACGACGACTGGATGGCCGGCTACGGCTTCCTTTCCGCGCAGACCGGGGAGCCGCTCATCAGTAACGTGCTGGCCAAGAAGGAGCGCGAGATCCCCGAGTTCGTACACGCGCACCCGGGCGAGACCGTCGCCCAGGCCATCGCCCTGCTGCGCGAGTACGACGTCTCCCAGCTCCCGGTCGTCAACGAGGAGCCGCCGGTGATGGCGGCCGAAGTGGTGGGCTCCATCGTCGAGCGGGACCTGCTGGACGCGCTGGTGAACCGGCGCGCCCGGCCCGAGGACCCGGTGAGCGGGCACATGTCGGCGCCGCTGCCGGCGGTCGGCTCGGGTGAGCCGGTGAGCAGCGCGGTCGCGGCACTGGAACAGTCGGGCGCGGCCATCGTCTACGTGGACGGCAGACCCGCGGGCCTGCTGACACGGCAGGACCTGCTGACCTTCCTGGCGGGCGGGGTGTGACATGACCATGCCGAACGGGCCCGGCGGGCCTGCCGGGGCGTCATCCGCACCTGGTTTCGAAACCCTGGCGATCCACGCCGGGCAGGATCCGGACCCGGTCACCGGGGCCGTCGTGCCGCCGATCCACCAGGCCTCGACGTTCAAGCAGGATGGGGTGGGCGGTCTGCGCGGCGGGTTCGAGTATTCGCGCACCGCCAACCCGACCAGGACCGCCCTGGAAGAATGCCTGGCCGCGCTCGAGGGAAGTGCCCAGCCGGCACGCAGGGCACCCGGGCCCTCGCCTTCGCCTCCGGCATGGCCGCGGAAGACTGCCTGATCCGGGCCGTCTGCTCGCCGGGTGACCGGGTCATCGTCCCCGGCGATGCCTACGGCGGCACCTACCGGCTGTTCGCCGCGGTACTCGCGCGCTGGGGGCTGGATTACGTCCCGGTGCACCTGCCCGACCTCGCCGCCGTCCGCCGCTGCCTGGCCGAGCGCCCGGCCCGCGTCGTCTGGGCGGAAACACCGACCAACCCGCTGCTGGCCATCGCCGACATCGCGGCACTGTCTGAGGCCGTGCACGAGGCCGGCGCGATGCTGGTCGTGGACAACACGTTCGCCTCACCCCGCCTGCAGCGCCCGCTGCTCCTCGGTGCGGACGTGGTGGTGCACTCGACCACCAAATACCTGGGCGGGCATTCCGACGTGGTCGGCGGCGCCCTGGTCACCGCCGACGCGGAGGTCGCGGAGCACGCGGCGTTCCTGCGGAACGCGACGGGCGGGGTACCGGGGCCCTTCGACTCGTGGCTGACGCTGCGCGGCATCCGGACCCTCGCGGTGCGGATGGACCGGCACTGCGACAGCGCCGGGCGGGTCGCCGAGATGCTTGGCCGCCACCCGGCGGTGACGCAGGTGCTGTACCCGGGTCTGCCGTCACATCCAGGTCATGCGGTCGCGGCCAAGCAGATGAGCGGGTTCGGCGGGATGGTGTCCTTCCGGGTGCGGGGCGGCGAGGAGGCCGCGGTAGCCGTCTGCGGGCGGACCCGGCTGTTCACGCTCGGCGAGTCACTGGGGGGAGTGGAATCGCTGATCGAGCACCCGGGCCGGATGACGCATGCGTCGGTCGCGGGTTCGCCGCTGGAGGTCCCGGCGGACCTGGTCCGGCTGTCCGTCGGCCTCGAGGACACCGGCGACCTGCTCAGCGACCTGAACGAGGCGCTGTATTAGCCCGGGGGGACGACCCCCCGGAACCCCCCGGATGCGCTCCGCGCCCGCGCGGTGGTGACTCGCCGGCACACCGGCCACTCACCGGGCGCAAGGCCCGGTTCGCTGGGCTGGCCCGGGGGGACGACCCCCGGAACCCCCCGGATGCGCTCCGCGCCCGCGCGGTGGTGACTCGCCGGCACACCGGCCACTCACCGGGCGCAAGGCCCGGTTCGCTGGGCCGGTCACGAGCGTCTCGCCGTGCCCGCTGTGGTGGCCGTTGGGCACCGGCCGCTCACCCGGCACCAGGCCCGGTTCGCTGTGCTGGCCCGGGGGACGACCCCCCGGAACCCCCACTGCGCGCCGCGCCCCGCTGCGGTAACTCGCCGACACACCGGCCACTCACCGGGCGCAAGGCCCGGTTCGCTGGGCCGGTACGATCGCCTGGCCGTAGCCCTGTCAGTGGCGGCCGGCGGGCGAGTTCGGCTGGGCGGCGGCGGAGGCGCCGGCCTTGGGCTGGAACGAGAGCGCGAACCAGGCCGCGCCGAAGACGATGACGGCCAGCACCAGGGAGCCTGCGCCGCGCAGCGGGTGATTCTTGCCGGAGAGCGGCTGGGCGGCCGCCAGGTGCCCGGGAAGCACGCCCGGCAGGGACCTGGACGGCTCGGCCAGGTAGATGACGCCGACGATGATGAGCACGATGGCGACGAGGGCCAGAATCACGGCGGTGACGACCCGGGCGGCCGGCCGGCCGGGCGATTCACTTACAGAAGCCAATTTTCCTCCTGAACGGATGATGCCAGGAAGAAAACCTACCGCCGTTCGGCCCTCCGGGCACGGAGGAAATCGCTAACGACATACTCACCGAGGCGCTCGGGCTGAGCCCGGAGCACCCGGCCGCCGTTGCGCCGCGCCACGTTGTTGACGAACGCCGTCAGCCGGTCGTCCTCAGCCAGCATGAAGATGTTCAGCGCCGCCCCGCGCCGCGTCATCTTGTCCACTTCGGCCAGCGTGAGCTGAAGCGTCTCCGGGGCCGGCGGCCAGTCGAACCAGGACCGGCCGTCCCGCTGCAGATGCGCCGTTGGCTCGCCGTCGGTCACGATGAGCACCACCGGCTCCTGCTCCGGGTGGCGGTCCAGGTGCCGCCCGGCGAGTACCAGTGCATGGTGCAGGTTGGTGCCCTGCACCATGTCCCAGCCGAGCCCGGCGAGCTCCGTCTCCCGCAGCTCGCGGGCGTAATTGGAAAAGCCGACCACCTGCAGCGCGTCCTGCGGGAAACGCATGCGCATGAGTGCGTGCAGAGCGAGCGCGGTCTGCTTGGCCGCCGCCCACGTGCCGCGCAGCGCCATCGAGTAGGAGAGGTCAACGAGCAGGCTGACCGCGGCCCCGCCGCGCTGCTCGGTCTCCGCGACCTCGAAATCACCGGGATCCAGCCGCACCCGGGACACCTCGCGCCGCCGGGCGCCCGGATCGGTGCGCGCCTGGCGGAGCAGTGCCTTCCGGACCGTCGCGGCGGTGTCGATCGGCTGCTCGTCGCCGAACTCCCAGGGTCGGCTGCTGCCGGTCAGCTCGCCCGCCTGCCCGGCGTCGCGGCGGTCGTGGTCGCCCCGGCGCCCCGTGGAAAGGCCGGGGAAGACCCGGCGCAGGGCGGTTTCGCCCAGTCGGCGTATCGCGCGCGGGGTAAGCACGAGGCGCCCGCCGTTGCGGTTCAGGTACCCCTGTTCCTCCAGTTCCCGTTCCACCCGGCGCAGGGCCTCAACATCGTCTACCGCCTGCCGGCCGAACGCGCGGCGGACCGCGTCCTCGTCGATGTCGTCGAGGTGAGCTCCCGGGTAGTCCTGGCCGAGCGCGTTCTCCAGCTCAGCCAGGTCGGCCAGCTCGGCCAGCGCGGTCGTGGCGTCGCCGAGCCCGAGCGGTTCCTCGCCCATCATCATCTCGCCCTGCCCGCTATCGGCGTCGGGCCGGCGGCCCCGCAGCATGTCCGACAGGCGGGTCATCTCCATCGCGAGGCCCGCGTCGTCGAGCGCCTGCGCCATCAGGCCCGCGAGTTCCTCACGCTGCTGCCTGCTGAGCGAGGCCATCAGCCGGTCGGCGGCGGCCATCCGGCGGACCAGTGAGTCAACGAGTTCCTCGAGGTTTTCCGGGTTGTCGGGAAACAGCTCGCCGTAGTTTTCCATGAAGTGCTCGAAGTCCTCGGGCGTGTGGGCTCCGCGCGCGTCCGCCTCCAGCATTGCGTTCAGCTCGGCGAGCATGTCCTTGACCCGCTGCATCGCTTCCGGGTCCGGGTTCTGCAGCACCTGCTTCATGCCGCGGAACTGGCTGTCCAGCACCTCACGGCGCAGCAGGTCCTTGAGCCGGTCGAACGTGTCGCGGGCGGCGGCCGAGCGCCACTCGTAGCCGGCCAGCTGCCGGACGGCCTGGGCGGTGTCGGACGGCAGCGCGTCGAGGTCAGCCTCGCGCATCCGCGCTTCCTCGCTGGGGTCGGGGAAGAGCTCCGCGCGCTCCTGCCCGATGGCGGTGTCGAGCAGCGAGCGGACCTGGTCCAGCGTGCCGTTGAGCCGCCCGCTGCTGCGGACCTCCCGCTGCCGCTCCCGCACCCGCCGGAGCAGGTCATCCAGGCCGCGCCGGCCGGGGACGCCCCGGCGCCGCAGCTCGCGCAGCGCGTCCCCGGGTGTCGATCCCTCCAGCACCGAATCGCCCAGCGCGTCGAGCGCCTCGCGGACGTCGTACGGCGGCGCCAGCGGGTCGGGGCCGTCGCTGTACGGCCCGTACCGGTAAGTTCCCATCAGCCGTCCCTATATGCACGGTCTGGCCCACGGGCCACGGCCCTCGTCACGTCCGGTAGACCGACGTGCCGTCCATGGTGTCCTTGGACAGCCGCCGCATCAGGTACAGCCCCTCCAGCGCGAACTCGATCGCCGCCGCCGCGTGGCCGAAGGACTCGCCGCCGTCCATGCCCAGCCGCTGCATGATCTTCGCCAGCCCGGGCACCTCGCCGATCCGCTGGAGCAGCTCGGACGCCGGGATGAGCTCACCGGACTCCACGGTCTGGCCACCGTCGAACTTGGCCAGCAGCGGGGACAGGTCGGCGCTGCCCAGCCGCGCGCGGAAGGTCTCCGCGATGGCGCGGCGGAGCAGGTGCGCGAGCACCTCTTCCTCGCGACCCTCCTCGCTGACCTCGAACTCCACCTTGCCCCGCAGCGTCCCGACGATCGCGGGCAGGTCGCAGACCCGCGCAACCGGCGGCTGCTCGGAGGCGGCGCCGGAGGTACCCGTGCCCGCGTGGTGCGTAGCCCGGATGGCCCCGCCGCGGCGCGGCGCAGGCCGGGCGGCGGCACTCTCGGCGAGCGCGGCGCGGCGTACCGCGGAGGCGGCCGTCCCCTCGGCCGACGCGATGGCGAACCGGGCCGAGACGCCGGAGCGCGAGTCCACGGCCGGCGATTCGCGGACCAGCCGGGTGAAGCGCGCGATGACCTCCACCAGGTGCTCGGGCAGTTCCGCCCCGGGGACCGCTCCGTCCCAGCCGACGACGGCCTCCTGGCGGATCAGGCCCAGCTCGTCGTCGAGGGTCAGCGGGTAGTGGGTGCGGATCTCGGCCCCGAACCGGTCCTTCAGCGGCGTGATGATGCGGCCCCGGTTGGTGTAGTCCTCGGGGTTGGCGCTGGCCACCAGGACCAGGTCGAGGGGAAGGCGCAGCGCGTAGCCGCGCACCCCGATGTCCCGCTCCTCCAGCACGTTGAGCAGCGCCACCTGGATGCGTTCGGCCAGGTCAGGAAGTTCATTCAGGCAGAAGATGCCGCGGTTGGTCCGCGGCACCAGGCCGAAGTGGACGGTCTCCGGGTCACCGAGGGTCCGGCCTTCGGCGACCTTGACCGGGTCAATGTCGCCGATGAGGTCGCCCACGCTGGTGTCCGGCGTGGCGAGCTTCTCGCCGTACCGGTCCCGCGCGTGGCGCCAGACGATCGGCAGATCCTCGCCCAGTTCCTCGGCGAGGCGCCGGCAGCGGGCACAGACCGGCACGTAGGGATGATCGTTGATCTCGCATCCGGCGACGGCGGGCGCCCATTCGTCCAGCAGACCGGCCAGGGTCCGGATCAGCCGGGTCTTGCCCTGCCCGCGCTCACCGAGCAGGATCACATCGTGGCCGGCCAGGAGAGCCCGCTCCAGGTGCGGGAGCACCGTGTTGCCGAAGCCGATGATGCCCGGGAACCGGTCCTGGCCCGCCCGCATCCGGGTGAGCAGGTTCTGCCTGATCTCCTCCTTGACACTTCGGTAGACGTGGCCGTCCGCGCGCAGTTCGCCCAGCGTCGCGGGGGCCGGAGGGCGCCCGTGCCGCGCGGCGGGATGACGATGCTGGCTGTTTGGCTGCACCATTCGACATTATGTCCATCTCACGGGTGTTCGCATCTGCCCCCGGCTTCGGCGCGCGCCGGGCGCGGTGTTCGCGCCCGGCCCCGCCGGGAGCGGGCGTCGTGGCACACTGCTCTGGTGGCAACGGTGTCTAGTCAGATACACGCCGACGACGTGGTGGCCGCGCGGGAACTGATCCGCGACGTGGTCTCGCCTACGCCGGTGCTCCGGTCCCGGGTCCTGTCCGAGCTGGTGGGCGGCCCGGTCTTCGTGAAATGCGAGAACCTCCAGCGCACCGGTTCCTTCAAGGTTCGCGGGGCCTACCTGCGGATCGCGCGGCTGACCGATGCGGAGCGCGCCCGGGGTGTGGTGGCGGCGAGCGCCGGCAACCACGCCCAGGGGGTGGCGTTTGCCGCGAGCCTGCTCGATACCAAGACCACGGTGTTCATGCCCGAGGGCGCGCCGCTGCCGAAAATCCAGGCGACCCGCGACTACGGGGCGGACGTCGTACCGCAGGGGTCGTCGGTGGAGGACGCCCTGGCCGGCGCGGAGGAACACGCGGCCAGGACCGGGAGCGTCCTGATCCACCCCTTCGAGCACCCGGACATCGTGACCGGCCAGGGGACGCTCGGGTTCGAGGTCATCGAGCAGTGCCCCCAGGTGCGGACGGTCGTGGTCCCGGTGGGCGGGGGCGGCCTCGCGGCCGGCGTCGCCGTCGCGGTCAAGAGCCTGGACCCGGCCGTGCAGATCGTGGGCGTCCAGGCCGCCGCCGTGGCGCCGTTCCCGGCCTCGCTCGCCGCGGGACGCCCGATCCCGGTCAAGGGCGGCCCCACGATGGCCGACGGCATCGCGGTGAGCCGTCCGGGCGAGCTGGCCTTCGGGCTTTTGTCGGCCTACGGCGCGCGCGTGCTGACCGTGACGGAGGAAAGCCTGTCCCGCGGGCTGCTGCTGTGCCTGGAGCGCGCAAAGCAGGTCGTCGAGCCGGCCGGGGCCGCCGGTGTGGCCGCCCTGCTGGAGCACGCCGAGCAGATGGAGCCGCCGGTCGTGGTGGTGCTGTCCGGCGGCAACATCGATCCGCTGCTGCTGTCGAAGCTGCTCCGGCACGGCCTGCGGGCCGCCGGGCGTTACCTCGCCTTCCGCTGCCGCCTTCCGGACCGGCCGGGCGCGCTGGCCAGGCTGCTGCACGAGCTCGCCGGCCTCGGCGCCAACGTGCTGGACGTCTGGCACGAGCGGGTCACGCCGCGGCTGCAGGTCGGCGAGGTGGAGGTGCTGCTGCAGGTGGAAACGCGGGGGCCGGAGCACTGCGAGGAAGTGATCACGGAGCTCCGCCAGGCAGGGTACACGCTGGTTTTCGGCTGAGGGGGGCGCCGTCCGGGGGACGCCGTCCGGTGGGGACGACCCCCAAGCCGCTGTGGACGGCCGGTGTTCACCGGCCGTCCACAGCGGCTGCGGTCTGCTCAGGCGCCTTGGTACGGGACCGCCTCCAGGATCTCGACCGTCGCGGAGCGGCCGTTCGGCAGCGAGTACGTGGCGTTCTCGCCGACCTTCTTGCCGGAGATCGCGCTGCCCAGCGGCGAACGTGGTGAGTAGACGTCGATGGGGGCGCCGCTCTCCTCGCGCGAGGCGAGCAGGAAGGTGACCTCTTCCTCGTCACCGGCGAACCGCACCGTCACGGTCATGCCCGGCCCGACCACGCCATCGGTCCGCGGCGGCTCACCGACCCGGGCGTTCTCGAGGATCGCCTGAATCTGCAGGACCCGGCCCTCGTTCTTGCCCTGCTCCTCCTTGGCCGCGTGGTAACCACCGTTCTCGCGGAGATCACCCTCCTCGCGAGCCGCCTCAATTCTCTTCGCGATCTCGACCCGCAGTGGTCCCGAGCGGTCATCCAGTTCGGCCTTAAGCCGGTCATACGCTTCCTGGGTCAGCCAGGTGACGCTTGCTTCGCGGGTCTCGGTCACGGGCACTCCTCAGTACTGCACGGTCTTGCCATGTCGCTTGCCATGTCGCTGGGGCCGTGGCCGGCCCCAGGGGGTAACCTTTTGAGGCAACAAGCGTTAACGACTAAGCCGCACTAGTCAAATGGCGCAGGCAGGGAATGTCACTGGAACCCGTGCGTGTTTTCAGTGATCGGCGGGATACCGGGGACCGCCGCGGGGGCAGCTGACCCAACTGTGGACATGCGTCCGCACGCCCGTAACCGGTCCGCTTTCCCGCGAACGAAGGCAATCAAGGGAGATCGCTTGTCCACCGAGGCAGCTTGGCCACAGCGCGCCGAAGGGCGCCCTCGTTCCTGCGCGCCCGGTGAGGCTGGCCTCGTGGGCGCGGCCCAGGAGCCCGAGCCGCTGCGGCTGATGGCCGTGCACGCGCATCCGGACGATGAGTCCAGCAAGGGTGCCGCGACGATGACGCGCTACGTCCGGGAAGGCGTCGAGGTGCTCGTATGCACCCTGACCGGCGGCGAGCGCGGCGATGTCCTCAATCCGGCGATGGACCGCCCGGATGTGCGGGCGAACCTGCCCGGTCTCCGGCAGGAAGAGATGGCCCGGGCTCGCGAAATTCTCGGCGTCGACCAGCGTTTCCTCGGCTTCATCGACTCCGGCCTGCCCGAAGGTGACCCGGAGCCGCCGCTGCCGGGAGGCTGCTTCGCGCTGACGCCCCTGGACGAGGCGGCCCGGCCGCTGGTGCGCGCGGTCCGCGAGTTCCGGCCGCACGTGATGCTGGCCTACGACGAGTCCGGCGGCTACCCGCATCCCGACCACGTCATGTCGCACAAGGTCGCGGTGGAGGCGTTCGAGGGCGCCGCCGACCCGGATCGCCACGCCGGCACCGGTGAGCCGTGGCAGCCGCTCAAGCTCTACTACTTCGCCTCGTTCCACCGCGCGAAGTTCATGGCCCTGCACGAGGAGATGCTGCGCCGCGGCCTGGAATCCCCGTACGGCAAGATGTTCGGGCAGTGGGCCGCAAACGACGACCCGCGGCCGGAGCTCGAGATCACGACCCGCGTGCCCTGCGGTGACTTCTTCGAGATCAGGGACCAGGCGCTGCTGGCGCACGCGACCCAGATCGGCCCGGAGAGCTTCTGGTTCGCCTGCCCGGTCGACGTGCAGCGCGTCGCGTGGCCGACCGAGGACTATCATCTGGCTAGGTCGCTCGTCGATACCGAGCTGCCGGAGGACGACCTGTTCGCTGGGGTCCGGGAGAGGGTATGTCTGTGACGGTCACTGCCGCCGCGGCGCTGGCTCATGCCGTACTGGCCAGGGCGCCCGTGCTGGCCGGCACCGTGCTGGCCGGGCATCCGGGCCTCGCGCACGGCGCGGTACTGGCCAAGGCCGAGGTCTCCAGCAACGACGTCACGCCGGGTGTGCTCGGCTTCCTCGTCGTCGCGGGGATGGGAATCGCCCTGTACTTCCTGCTCCGCTCGATGAACCGGCAGCTGCGCAAGATCCCCCCGCCGCCCCCGGAGGACGGCGAGGAGGGCGCGGACGCGCCCGCCGTCACCACGTTCCCGGCCCCGCACGGTGATCGTGCCGAGTGACCGGCATCTCATGGACCAGTGCTCACAGGGCAGTGCATATAGGTTTGGGCGCCGGTCAGCTGGCGGGGGCCCAGACTTTACGCAGCGCCTCCGGCAGCCCCCACCAGCCCAGCGACGTCAGGCGCTGCTGCGCGTCGATCGCGCCCAGGACCTCCCACAGGCTCGCGACGTGGGAAAACAGCTCCGCGATGGCCTGCTCGTCAAAGTCCTCACCCGCGAGATCGCCGAGATCGCCGAGATCGCCGAGATCGCTCAGATCGCCGGATATGCCGGGCTCGCCGGTCAGGAGGGCCTCCGGCCCGGTCCGTGACTCGGCCTCGCAGTATTCCCGCACGTAACGGGCCATAGCGGCGGCCGACGCCGGCGTGCCGGGACCTCCCCGGGCCAGGGCGGAGACGGCAGCGAGCCAGTCGATATGCTCCAGCGCGCACAGCGCCCCTATCACCCGGGACACCTCGTCCACCTCGTCGTCATCAAGCGCCGGGCCCGGTGCTTCCGCCAGCCAGAGTGAGTCTGCCACCCCGGGCGGTTCCGCCCAGCCGGTGGCCTCGTCCTCCGGTTCCGGCGGCCCGCCCGCGGCCGGTCGCACGGCCTCGCCGGCCGGCGACACCACCCCCGCGGCGAGGATCAGCCAGAGCTCCACGTCGCTGCTGGGCAGCGTCCGTTCGTCCGCGCCGCCGCACGCGGTCAGCAGGCGGCCGGTGAGCCCGTGCCGCGCGATGGCGGCACGGACGGCGCCGCACGCCGTGGCGAGCTGGTCCGTCGGCAGCGGCCGCTCGCCGACCTCATCGAGCACCTCCTGCAGGGCGGTCAGTGCCCCGGAATCGGCGGCGGCCCACTCGGCGAGGAACTCGGCGTCCTGCTCGTCCAGGAGCGCGTCCATCGGCACCCGTCCATCGGGCAGCGGCGTCGCCATCCACCGCTCCTGGAGCGCGGTATAAGCGCGCCGGGCCGCGGCGTCCCCGGTCACCAGCTGGTCGGGATCGAGCGCTCCCGCGTTCAGCTTCTCCTCCAGATGCCGGACCAGCATCGCGTGCATCTCCGCCTGCAGCCGGCTGCGCTCCGGCGGCTCGTCCCAGACATGCAGGCCGATGATGCTGCTCGGCTCGGTCCCGGTCGCCTCCAGCCACTCCCGGACGTCGCCGGACCGGGCCGTGCCGTCGCGCACGGCACCGAGGATTCTTTCCGTGGCGGTCCAGTACGCCGCGGACAACGGGTTGCCGGCGGCAAGCAGCCGCCGGCGCAGCACCGGCAGCGAGGCGAGCGCATCGTCAGGCCCGACGCTGAGCAGGCCGAGCGCCACGTCCCGCCGGGTGAGGGCGCTGATCGGGCGCCCGGCGAGCTCCGCGATGCGGCCGGCTTCGAGTTCCACGGTTGGCAGCGTACGACGACGGCAGGCCGGCTGTGCACCGGTCGTGGCTTCCCGGCCCTGTCCCTTGCCGTCATCCCGGCCGCTTGCAGGCGGTCCGGGGACGGCGCCGGTGGCCGCGTCAGAGCAGTTCGCGCTGCCCCAGGTAGGGCCGCAACACCTCGGGCACGCGAACCTCCGCGGCGGCGGTCTGGCCGTTCTCGACCAGCGCGGCCAGCAGCCGCGGGGTCGCGATCGCGGTGTTGTTGAGCGTGTGCGCGAACCGGACGGTGCCGTCGGAGTCGCGGTAACGCAGGTTGGCCCGGCGGGCCTGCCAGTCATGCAGCGACGAGCAGCTGTGCGTCTCGCGGAACCGGTTCAGCGAGGGGAACCAGGTGTTGATGTCGTTCATCCGGAATTTGCCGATGCCCATGTCGCCGGTCGAGGTTTCCACCACCTGGTAGTGCAGGCCCAGCCCCTGCAGCAGACGCTCGGCGGTGGACAGCAGCTCCGCGTGCCAGCGCTCAGACTCCGCCGGGTCCGCCTCGCAGATGACGAACTGCTCCACCTTCTCGAACTGGTGCACCCGCAGCAGGCCACGCACGTCACGCCCGGCGCTGCCGATCTCGCGCCGGAAACAGGGCGAGATCCCCGCATAGCGCACGGGCAGCTGTTTCTTGTCCAGGATCTCACCCGAATGCAGGCCCACCAGGGCCACTTCGGCCGTACCGGCCAGGTAGAGATCGTCGGCGGGAATCGAGTAGGTCTCCTCGCGGTGGCCCGGGAACTGGCCTGTCCCGATCAGCGGCTCCTCCTTGACCAGGGACGGAACCGAGATCACGGTGAAGTCCCTGCTCAGGAGCATGTCGATCGCGTAGGAGTGCAGTGCGCGCTCCAGCAGCACCGCCTCGTCCCGGAGCGCGTAGGCGCGCTCCCCGGCGACCTTACGGGCCCGCGCGAACTCCGCCCAGCCGCGTTTTTCCAGGAGCTCCACGTGGTCGAGCGGCTCGAAATCGAAGCCGGGCCGCTCTCCCCACGTCCGGATGGTCACGTTCGCGGATTCGTCCGCGCCGACCGGTGCGCCTTCCCACGGGATGGTGGGTGTCCGCAGCATCAGTTCCTGGAGCTGGATGCCCGCCTCGCTGAGTTCGTCACGCAGCTGCCGGAGCCTGCCGTCCAGCTCGGCTTGCCCCGCCCTGAGCTCCGCGCGGCGCGCCTCATCGGCCTGGGCGAACTGCTTGGCCGAGCTCTTCCGCTGGGCCTGCGCGTCGTCCAGCTCGTGCTGGAGATTGCGGACGGTCTTGTCGGCCTGGAGAAGCTCATCCACGTCAAGATCAACTCCCTTGGCGCGGACGGCCGCCTTGACGGTATCCGGATGGTCTCTGATGAATCGCTTGTCGAGCATGTGTGAGCGTCAGCCCTTGCCTGATCCTGGGTAATACAACCGCTGAAACGCTACCAGCAGCGGCCCCTCCGCCGTGGCCGCGTGACCAGCGCCGCCCGGTCCCGGACGTCACGTACCGTGATGCTCGGGAGAAGGGGGGCGGCGATGCTGCTGACTAATCACGTTCTGTCCGGAGCCGTGATCGGGGCGGTGGTACGGCGGCCGGTGCCCGCCTTCCTGCTCGGCGTCGCCTCCCATTTCGGGCTCGACGCCATCCCGCACTGGGGCAACTGGCGCGACAAGCGCCAGTTCCTGAAGGTGGCCGTGTACGACGGGCTGACCGGGCTGGCCGTCATGACCGCCTTCGCCGCGGCCGCACCGTCCGGCCGCCGCGCCGCGGTGACCGCCGGCATGGTGGGCGCCGCCCTGCCGGACATCGACAAGCCCACCCTGGTGTGGTTCGGGGTCTCGCCCTTTCCGGCGGTGGTCGGCCGTTTTCACAGCGGCATTCAGGACGAGGCACTGGACCGGTACGGGCGGGAGGCCTGCTGCGGTGCGCTGTTCGCCGCGTCCGCGCTGCTCCTGCTGCGGCGACATACGGACAGGTGATCGTACCGGCCCAGCGAACCCGGGCCAGCGGCACGGGTGAGCGGCCGGTGTCTCGGCGAGAACCATGTGAGGGTTACGGTGAGGCGTCCATACCGGCCCAGCGAACCGGCCCAGCGAACCGGGCCAACGGCCCGGCGAGCGGCCGGTGTGCCGGCGAAGTACCACCGCGCGGGCGCGGAGCGCATGCGGAGGATCCGGGGGGCGCCCCCGGGGTTAGCACCAATGCCGGGGAGTTAGGGTCCTTCAGCGTTTGTCACGGATTTCCGGCGGCGTGTCGCAGGCTGGTGATAGCTGGGGTCGACGTGGGCGGTGATGCTGGTTATGCGATGGTTTGCGCGGGGTTTGCCGTCGGGGTGCTTGTTCCAGCGGCTGAGCGGGGACTTGACCTTGCGGGCGCAGACGCGGGGCCGCCGGGGGCCGTGCAGGCTCGCGAGGACGGCGCGGCCGATGCCGCCGGTCAGGTCCCCGCCGGGATCGGTGATGTTCTGCGCGGTGATGAGGAGGTTCTGGGCGGTCTCGACGGCGATCTGGTAGCTGGCCCGGTCGGGGTCAGTGCCGGGCACGGACTGGACGGCATCGGTGACAGCGGTCCGCAGCGCCTGGTAGACGGCCAGCAGCGCCCACATCTCCTGCTCGATGCCGGCGGGGTCCCCCGAGCGGAGCACGCGGCCCTGAAGCAGGGTGTGGCGCAGCGCGAGGTAGGTGATCTCGTGCTGCCAGCGCTCGTGGTACAGCGTCATCAGCGCGTCCGCCGGGTATGCGCGGTGGCCCAGCAGGGTCGTGGCCAGCCGGTAAGTGCCGCCGTAGGTGGTGCCGTCGTGGCAGGTGACGGTCACGGCCGCGGTGATGATGCGGACCTTCACGCCGCCGATGACTGACAGGAACGACCCGTCGGGCAAGTGCCGCAGGACTGGCAGGCGGCGGGTGCTGGTGAGCCGGACCAGGAACTGCGCCTTCGTGGCGGCGACCGCGGCGAGGAAGTCCCCGCCGTCGAAGCCGCGGTCGATCAGCACCAGCATGGACTCATCCAGCAGGGGCAGCAGCTCCCGCGCCTGGCCCGTCTCCCCCTCGGCTCCCGGGCCGAAGACCGCGCCGAGCAGCGCCCGGGTACCTGTCTCCACCAGGGCCATCAGCGCGAGCCCCGGGTAGCCGGTCTCCCCGTTGGACGCCTTCTGCTTGCCCAGCCACGCCCGGTTCTTCGCCGTATCGGGCACCTTGACCGACTTGCAGCCGTCGAACGAGACCGTCCGGTACCCGCGGAACATGATCCCGGGCGTGCGCGGCTGCCCCAGCGGCCCGGCCAGGATCTCGAACAGCCGCCTCACCGGCGGGATCCCGATACGCCGGCGCAGGTCCCGCAGGGCCTTCCCCGAAGGCGCCGCCAGCCCCAGCACCCGCAGCCCCGCGGTCAGCTTGCCCCATACTCCCCGATAACCGGCCCGCGGGAACAGGCACATCGCCAGCAGGAAATACAGGCCCGCCCGCGACGGCGCCAGCCGTACCCGCCTCTCCAGCCCGCCTTCTTCCTCCAGCACCGCATCGGCGAGCTCGAACGGCACGATCCGCGTGAGCTCGCCGAGGTGACCGGCAGCAAACACCCCGGCGGCCACGGTGATCGTCGTCGTGACCGACGTGACAGCAGAACGGATGACAGACTGGGCAGGCAACGGAGGTCTCCGGTACACGGGCCGTTTTGGTCGACACCCGTCCTACCGCAGCCTCCGTTGCCATGTCCGCCCGAAGCCACGATCCCGGCAAACCGCTTGACTACAAGGCGAAACGCTTAACTCCCCGGCATTGTTGCGCCACGCGCGCGGAAAGGAGTCGTTATAGGTAGGAAAGCGGCTTCTTGATGTGTTGCTGTGCAGAAGATGGAGGATTTGTGGCCCTCCGGCGTCGCTCTACGGGGAGAGATGCCAAACCACCTCAAGCTGCGTTAGCCAATGACTGTCGTGGTGAGCGTTGAGGAAAAGGCGGTGTAAGAGCCGTCAGGTAGGGACCAGGAAGACGAACGCAAGTGAACCGCTGATGACGTGCCGAGATTTAGGAAACGACATCGAAACCGGGGTGTCAATGCGATCCCGAGATGAGCCTGGCGAGAGCCCGTCTATTGGCCAGGTGGTGTCCGGTATGGAGGCGGCGTGAGTCTGGTCTGCGGCTTCTGCACGGAACGTGGGAAGGCATGCGCTGATACGGCTCCTGCGCCGTTCTTCAGGTGGCAGGAGCGAGAGGGAGTGCGCCGAGCGGCAGAAACCGGGAGGCGCCGAGTACCGTTGCGGCGCATGCTGGCGGACCGGCTCGTAGTAGTGAAGAAACTCCTGTAATGGGAGCGGAGCGAAGGGGCCGGCTCATCTGGGGTTTGTTCGCGCGAGCAACCAGGCGATGCTCTGGGAGGAGACGAGTGGGCAAGTCAGGTCCGGAAGGAAAACCGTTTCAGATACCGAAGTGGCTTGTGTGGGAGGCGTATAAGAGCGCCAAGCGGAACAAGGGTGCCGCCGGGGTGGACGGGCAGTCGATTGAGGACTTCGAAGCCGATCTGAGGAACAATCTCTATAAGATCTGGAACAGGATGTCCTCGGGGACGTACTTTCCTCCTCCGGTGCGGGCAGTCGAAATACCGAAACCGCACGGCGGGGGCACAAGAATGCTCGGCGTGCCCACTGTCGCCGACAGAATCGCGCAAACAGTGGCCGCGCTGCAGCTGGAGCCGCGTACGGAGCAGATCTTCCATGAGGACTCCTACGGGTACCGGCCGGGCAGGTCACCGCTGGATGCGGTCGCCAAGTGCCGCGAGCGATGCTGGACGAGGGACTGGATTCTTGACCTTGATGTCGAGAAGTTCTTCGACTCGGTTGACCATGATCTTATGGTCAAGGCGGTGGAGGCGAACACCGACCAGAAATGGGTGGTGCTGTATGTGAAGCGGTGGCTGAAAGCGCCGATTCAGATGCCCGATGGCAGGCTGGCGGAACGGGAACGCGGGACCCCGCAGGGGTCCGCGGTATCACCAGCGCTCGCCAACCTGTTCATGCATTATGCGTTCGACTCGTGGCTGGGGCGGGAGTTCCCAGCCGTGGAGTTCGAGCGGTTCGCTGATGACGCTGTGGTGCACTGTGCGACCGAGCGGCAAGCCCTCCAAGTGCGGGCGGCGCTGTCGGAACGTCTGGAGGAAGTCGGGCTGCGATTGCACCCTGACAAGACGAAGGTGGTGTATTGCAAGGACAGGAAGCGGCGGCTCGACTATGAGTGCACGTCGTTCACGTTCCTTGGATATACCTTCCGTGTCAGGAAAGCTCCGACGAGAGACGGGAGGAGCATGTTCGCAGCGTTCCTCCCGGCGATCAGCGGGGACGCCCTGAAAGACAAAGGTCGCATCATTCGCGGGTGGCGGATCAACCTGCGCACCACCTCGGACCTGGCGGAGCTCGCCGAGTGGCTGAATCCGGTCATCCGTGGCTGGATGAACTATTACGGCAAGTTCTACCGGACCGAGATGTTCACCCTCCTGCGCCGCATCAACACCTACCTGGTGCGGTGGGCTCGCAGGAAGTTCAAGCGGTTGAGGGCATTCAAGCGAGCAAAACGCTGGTGGAACGGGCTCCTGCAAAGAGAGCCGCAGCTGTTTGTCCACTGGGCGTGGATGCCCGAGTTCTAACGGATTCGATGAGAAGAGCCGTGTAACGGGAGACTGTTAAGCACGGTTCCGTGGGGGCCTCGGGGTGAAATTCCCCGGGGCTACCCGGCGGGTTAGCACAGCCGGCTCAGCGCGGTGAGGATACGTTTCTCCGACACTGGCGCCTGGGTCCCGAGGGTCTGGGCGAAGAGGCTGACCCGCAGCTCCTCGATCATCCAGCGGACGGCCTGGACATCCTGGCCGCCGCGGCGCGCGGGCGGCAGGGCCCGCACCGCGTCGGCGTAGGCGCCGGTCACACGCTGCACGGTGGCCATCCGCTCGCCGTCCCGGACCGGGTCCGCGCCCGTCTTTTCCAGCCGCTGCCGGATGGCCCGCAGGTAACGGGTCAGGTCAGCGAGCCTTCGCAGCCCGGTGCCGCTGACAAAACAGGGGTAGATGAGCGAGGAGAACTGCGCGCGGATGTCGGCGAACGCCGGCTCGTCCGCGTGCGCGGCAGCACGGGTCAGCATCACCTCGACCTCGTGGGCCTCGGCCAAGACCCGGGCGACGCCGGTGATGACCTGCGCGGTCAGGGCGTTCAGCCCGGAGCGCGCGGCCTCGACGAGCCGGGCGAAACCCTGCTCATCCCAGGCGGGACCGCCCGCCCGTGCGATGATCTCGTCGGCTGCGGCGGCGGCGCAATCATCCAGCAGCGCGGCGGCCCCCGCGTACGGGCTGCGGCTCAGCGCCAGCTTGTCCTGAACGGGCAGATTTGACCCGATGGACCGGGCGCCCGAGGGAACCTGGAGCAGGAGAAGCCGGCGCGTCCCGAGGCGCATGCTCCGCGCCGCCTCGGCTTCGGTGCCGAACAACCGGACGTCCACGGCGTCGCCCGCGTCCGCGAGAGCGGGATAGGCACGGACGCGGTCGTCGCTGAACTCCCTGGGCAGCGAGCCGACGTCCCAGCCGCGCAGGCCCGAACGGGTCAGGCCGCGGGCGGCCTCGGCCAGCGTCGCCTGCAACTGCGGGTGCAGCTGACGGCGGAGCCCGCCCAGATCCTTGCCCTCGGCCAGGACCCGCCCGCGGTCCAGCACGCGGTAGGTGACCCGCAGGTGGGCAGGAAGCTTGCCCGGATCGAACGCGTCGCGGGCCACCGGTACGCCCCGCAGCCGGGTCAGCTCGGCACCGAGGACGTCCAGCAGGTCGCCGCCGGCGGGGCCGAGCCGGGGCAGCACCGCGCGCGCGACGTCCGGCGCGGGCACGAAGTTCACCCGGAGTTGCTTGGGCAGCGACCGGATCAGCTCGGTCACCAGTTCCTCGCGCAGGCCCGGTACCTGCCAGGCGAACGTTTCGTCCCGCACCTGGTTCAGCGCCGCCAGCGGGACATCCACGGTCACGCCGTCGCGCGGGTCGCCCGGCGCGAACTCGTATGACAGCGGGAACGGGCCCCACTCATCGGGATAGTCCGACGGCCGCACCCCGGACGCACCGGGGCCGGCTACCTGGCCAGGTGAGAACGTCAGCAGGTCCGGGCTGGCCGCGCGCGCCTTCTCCCACCAGGCGTCGAAGTGGCGCGCCGAGGTCACGTGGGCGGGGATCCGCTGGTCGTAGAAGTCGTAGAGCACCCGGTCGTCCACGACGATGCCGCGCCGCCGGGCCCGGCGCTCCAGTTCCTCGGCGTCGGCGAGCAGTCCCCGGTTGTGATGGAAGAAACGGTGCCGGGTCTGCCAGTCCCCCTCCACCAGGGCATGGCGGATGAACAGGTCCCGGGCCGCGGCCGGGTCGACCCGCCCGTAGCCGACCTTGCGCGCGGTGACGATCGGCAGGCCGTACAGCGTGACCTTCTCCAGCGCCATCGCCGCGCCGCGCCGGGCGTCCCAGCGCGGCTCGCTGTAGGAGTACCGGACCAGGTGCGCGGCCAGCGGTTCGGCCCATTCCGGCTCGATCCGGGCCGCAGTCCGGCCCCACAGCCGCGACGTCTCGGCCAGTTCGGTGACGATCACCCACTGCGGCGGCTTCCGGGCCAGCGAAGAGTCGGGGAAGATGGCGAACCGGGCGCCGCGCGCCCCGGCGAACTCGGTGAGCGGGCGGCGCTTCCCGAGTGTCTTCTGGCCGGCGTCCCGCATGCCGATGTGCGACAGCAGCCCGGACAGCATCGAGATGTGTATCTGCTGGGCCAGCCCGGCCGGGATCGGTTTCCGGTCCGCCGGGCCGTCGGGGTTCCCCGCGTCCGGCGGGCCGTCGGGGTTCCCCGCGTCCGGCGGGCCGTCGGGGTTCCCCGCGTCCGGCGGGCCGTCGGGGTTCCCCGCGTCCGGCGGGCCGTCGGGGTTCCCCGCGTCCGGCGGGCCGTCGGGGTTCCCCGCGTCCGGCGGGCCGTCGGGGTTCCCCGCGTCCGGCGGGCCGTCGGGGGTCCCCGCGTCCGCCGGGCCATACGTGTCTGCCGGGCCGTGCGCCTCCTCCGGGCCCTGCGCGTCCGCAGTGCGGCTCGCCGCCGGGCGGCGGGCAGGCCGGTCACCCCGGCCGGCGCCGGGGGTGATGCCGAGATCCGCCGCGGCCTGGCGGAGCTGTCCGTAGAGATCCTGCCATTCGCGGACCCGCAGGTAGTGCAGGTACTCGCGGCGGCACATCCGGCGGAAGGCCGGGGAGGACAGTTCGCGCTGCCGCATGCGCAGGTGTTCCCACAGGCGGAGGAAGGCCAGGAAGTCCGATCCTGGCTCCGCGAAACGCGCGTGCACGGCGTCGGCGGCCTCGCGGGCATCGGCCGGGCGTTCCCGCGGGTCCTGGATCGACAAGGCCGAGGCGATGATCAGCACCTCGCGGACGCAGCCGTTGCGCCCCGCCTCGATGATCATCCGGCCGATCCGTGGGTCGACGGGCAGCTCGGCCAGCTTGCGGCCCACGTCGCTCAGCCGCCGCGCGCCGCCCGCACGGCGCCCGTTCCCCGGCAGGCCGGCCGGGGCCGTTCCGCGCCCGGCAGCCGCCGGGGCGAAGGCGCCCAGCTCCTCCAGCAGCCGGACACCGTCCGCGATGTTGCGTTCCTCCGGCGGGTCGACGAACGGGAAGTCGGCCATGTCGCCGAGGTCGAGCCCGGCCATCCGCAGGATGACGGAGGCGAGGTTGGTGCGCAGGATCTCCGGATCGGTGAACTCGGGCCGGGAGCCGAAGTCTTCCTCGCTGTAGAGGCGGACGCAGATTCCGTCGGAGGTACGCCCGCACCGGCCCTTCCGCTGGCTGGCGGAAGCCTGCGAGATGGGCTCGATCGGCAGCCGCTGCACCTTGGTCCGGTAGCTGTACCGGGAGATCCGCGCCGTGCCCGGATCGACCACGTACCTGATACCGGGTACGGTCAGCGAGGTCTCCGCGACGTTGGTGGCCAGGACCACGCGCCGCCCACGGTGCGGCTGGAACACCCGGTACTGCCCGGCCGTGGATAGCCGGGCGTACAGCGGCAGCACCTCCAGGCCGCCCGGGCGATCCGGTGGGCCCGCGCGGTCCTTGAGGGCGTCGGCGGTGTCCCGGATCTCCCGCTCGCCGCTGAGGAAGACCAGGATGTCGCCGGGCCCGGCGGCGCTCAGTTCGTCCACCGCGTCGCAGATGGCCTGGGCCTGATCGCGGGGCTCCTCGTCGGAGCGGTCCGGGTCGGCGATCGGCCGGTACCGCACCTCGACCGGGTACGTCCGCCCGGACACCTCGATCACCGGCGCGCCGCGTTGGCCCGGGGGGACGACTCCCCGCGATCCCCCCGCTGCGCTCCGCGCCCGCGCGGTGGTACTTCGCCGAGACACCGGCCGCTCGCCGGGCCGGAGGCCCGGACTCGCTGGGCGGGTATGACCGCCTGTCCGTGTGTCGCCGGATTCGGCTTCCTCGAAATGCTCACTGAAGCGCTGGGGGTCGATGGTGGCGGAGGTGATGATGACCCTGAGGTCGGGGCGGCTCGGCAGCAGGTGCTTCAGGTAACCCAGGATGAAGTCGATGTTGAGGCTGCGCTCGTGCGCCTCGTCGATGATCAGCGTGTCGTAGCGCAGCAGACGCCGGTCCCGCTGCATCTCGGTCAGCAGGATGCCGTCGGTCATCAGCTTGACCAGCGTCTCGTCGCTGGAGTTGTCGCTGAACCGCACCTTGTAGCCGACGGTCGTGCCGAGTTCGGTGCCCAGTTCCTCGGCGATCCGCGCGGCCACGGTCCGGGCAGCGATCCGGCGAGGCTGGGTGTGCCCGATCTGGCCGGTGACACCGCGGCCGAGCTCGAGGCAGATCTTCGGCAGCTGGGTCGTCTTCCCGGAGCCGGTCTCGCCGGCGACGATGACCACCTGGTGGTCGCGGATGGCCGCCGCGATCTCGTCCTTCTTCTGGCTGATCGGCAGCTCGGGCGGATAGGAGATCACCGGCACGGACTGGCGCCGCGCTGCCACCCGCGCGGCGGCCCGATCCAATTCCGCAAGAATCTGCCCGAACGCCCGCTCCCGCGCCGCGGCGTCGCCCAGGGCGGCCGCCCGGTCGGCACGCCGGCTCAGCCTGAGCTGATCGCGCTGCGTCAGCTCAGGCAGGCGTGCCCGCAGGCCGGCGAGCGAAGTGGTCACGGCGGCAATCTCCATCGCGCAGGAACGGGGTCAAGGATGGCCGAAATGGCCCAGCCAGGTACAACACTTTTCCCGCGCCCCAACTTCCACGCTGCCAGCGGATGCCCTGGTGATCCCAGCACCCGCTTGGGATACAGCTGGGCACCCGTACCGGTCCACGAGCCCGGGCCGTCAGGCCCGGTGGCTACCAGTTAATTCGACTGCTATTCCGGCGCCAGGCGGCGCGACGGCCGGGACGGTCATCCGGCAAGACCCGAGGGAAGGGTATGCCGGGCCAGACGCGGGACGTAGCGTTGAGCCATGGACGGCATCTCGGTGGGCAGTGAGTACGCGGAGCATGTCACCGACGGCGACCTGAGGCTGCTGGACACGGTCACCGGGAGCACGCCCGTCCCGGAGGCCCTGCCGCGGCTGCTGGCCGACCCGCGGGTATTCGAGGCCATCTTCGGCCCCGAGGCGATCGCATCCCGCGAGGCCGTCCTCGCCTCACCGTTCCTGGCCTTCGCCGTGGCCGTGCACCGGGCCGCGGCTGACCTCGCCACCGTGGGATATGTCACCGAACGGTCCCTGGCGCGGCAGTACGTACCGGTCTTCGACGCCCCCGAACTGCGTGATTTTCTCGGTTCCGCCGGCCGCCGTCTCTTCCTCACCGAACTGCTCACGTCCTTTACGCGGGTGGCCAGCGGCCGGTACCAGGTCAGCGTGGGCGGCCGGACCCGGACCCGGCGGTTCAGCGAGCTCGATCCCGTTCGCCTCGCCGGGCTGCTGGACGCCGTCCCCGAGGAGTCGCGGCCAGGTGTCTACCGCCGGCTCGGGGACGTGTCCCTGTTCCTGTCCGGCGTGTTCCCGGACTACGTCGCGGGCCGCGCGTTCGGCCCGGTCAGCGCCGCGCGCCTGCTACGGGCCGCGCAGGTGCCCGCGCCGGAGCGGGAACGGCTGGCGGCCACGCCCGACATTGAGCTGCTGGAGCATCTCGGCGCCCGCTGGTACCGCTCGGCGCTGGCGCTGGCCCCGGTGCGGACCAGCCGGCTGACCGTCGTCGCCGAGGTCGCGGACCGGTTCCGGCAGGCACGGCGCGTGCTCAACCACGTCGCGGACCGGTACCTGATGGGACCGGATAACCGTTCCTACTGAGCTAGCAGAAGATAGTCCTGGCTAGCCGGCGGACCCGAACGGTCTTGGGTTGCCTGGTCGGGCGGGCGGGTCCGGTCGGCCGTCGCGGTCTTCCGCCACCGGGGTGGCTGCCGCTGGGCCTCGCGGGGCCTGCCGTTCCTAGTCGTTTGCCTGGCCATGGGTGCTCGGGGGGCAGCTCCCCGGCGGCTGATCCTCTGGTCGCCGCCGGTCACGCCGGCCCGTCGCCGCGCCCGGTGGCCGAGCGCACGCCTGCCGATCACCACCGCAGCCGCGTGGTGGCCGCTGGCGGGGATTGGGGAAGCCTGCTCCCGCAGTGGGGTGAGCCAGTGCTCGCGGCCCCAGCGGGAGGTATAGGCCGGCTCGATCGCGATCACCGAGATGCCGGCGTTGGCGGCCATCTGGACCAGGCGGTCCCGGAACTTTCCGGTGGGGATGCCCGCGACCAGCCGCCGAAAGCCCCGTCCGCGCCGACCGCGCGCGGGCCGGTTGCCATAGTGCTCGCGTCCCTGCTCGCGGGCATCAGTAAAGTCAAGGTCCTCGATCACGATCGCCGCGCAGCCGCGCAGCCGGGCGAGCCGGGTCAGCGAGCTGATGGCGGCGCGGAGCCGCCCGCTGCGTTGCGAGGCGGGCAGCCCGGCCAGGCCGACCGGGATTGTGATGGGCGGCCCGGCCGGGTTCCCGTCCGGGGTGACCGCCCATGCGGCGAGGTGGCCGTTGTTGAGGTCGACCGCGAGGACCGGGGCCGCCCGCAGCTGGTCCAGGGACGGCGCGGGTGCCGGGACGGCCTTCCACGACGCGTCGATGTACCAGCGTCCCTGCACGGGGTCGTGGCTGAGGTCGTAGCGGATGGCACCGGTGGCGGCCTGCGCGGCGACCTCGTCGCCGCGGTAGGAGAACCCGACCGGGCAGGACAGGCGGTAGCGGCCGTGGGGCTGGTTGGCCAGGCGTGCGAGCGGGCCCGGCAGCTTTATCTCAAGCCAGCCGGCGTCGGGGTTCCAGCGGATCGTCTCGTTGCCCCACGCCTTGTCCTTCTCCCCGTCGGCGGTGAGGAACAGCCGGGCCGATTCCCACTCCCGCCGCCACCGCTGCTCCATGAGCCCGGCGGCGGCGAGATTGCTCCGCTTGCGGAGCAGGGCCTTCCCGCCCCGCACCACCGAGACGGTCCCCGCCTCCAGCCGCCGGTCCACCCCGGCGAGCCTGGCTTGCAGCGCATGGAGCCGGACGGTCTTGGCGTGCCGCTCGGCTGGGGTGGCGTCCCGCGGGTCCGGCCGGCCTTCCCGCCGGCTGGGACCAGCAGCCGTGCCCGGATCCTCCGGATGCGGGCCTGCAGGGTGGCTCTCTCCGCGCGCAGGTTCTGCACCGCCAGCCGGCGCTGGTCCTCGCTGGTCCGGGTGATCGCTCCGGCCCACCGGGAAGACGATTCGGCGGTCATCGCCCTCTTGCGCCGGGCGCGGGACGCGGCCCGGCCCTTTGCGTCCAGCCGCCCTTCCGCGCACCGGGCGGCCAGGTCCCGCCCGGCCAGCGACCCCAGGTGCCGGCCGGCCGCCCGCAGCACCGCCTCGTCCTGCGCGGACACGCACAGGACGGGTACGCACCCGCGCCCCAGCCGGGGCAGCGGCAACGAACGGGGCCGCGAGCGGGCGCAGCCCGCTCATCTGGCACCACTACCCCACCGGGTGCTCCCTGCCGTCAGCACGGCCTGCGGGCCGACGTCGCGCTGGGCGCACCCAATGGCCTTCAGCGGCCGGTTCCGCGCCGGCAGGCGGCCGTACAGGCGGGCGCAGAACGACGTCAGCACCTCGATCATGTCGCGGACCAGGTCGTCGGTCACCTCGCCGTTGTCCAGCACAACGCGGCGGTGATGCGCCGCCAGTGCGGCTTCCACCAGTTCGGTGTTCATCCTTCCCAGCCGGTCGCGGTGCTCCACCACGACCACGGTGGCCGCCGGGCCGGCCAGCAATCGGCGCGCCCCGGCCCTGGCGCCGTTCATCCCGGACCCGGCCTCGACCCGGACCACGGGCAGGCCGGCCTGTACCGCCCACGCCGGCAGGCGGGCGACTTGCCGGTCCAGGTCAGCCCTCTGGTCATGGGAGGATACCCGCGCGTATAGGCCGGCCCCGCCCTGCCGGGACGGGTCAGCGGCCGTATCGGGGGACACCAGGATCAGCCGGCCAACCTTCTGCGCCGGGACGGGCGGTGCGCCCTCCCGGTACCAGCGGTACGCGGTCGTCACGTGAATGCCCTGCGCGTGCTCCCACTCCGTCAGGTTCACATTACAAGCCTAATATCTAGTAGTACTTTGTTAGGTCGGAGTGAGGGCGGCGGCGAGCCGGTCGAGTGTGACGGGCTGCCGGCACAGGGGGCAGGCGCCGAGGATGAGGGCCAGGACGATCTGCAGTTCTCGCAGGGCCTGGTAGAGGGTCATCCCGGCGCAGCCACTTTTGGGTCGGTGCGGATCATGGTGATGAAGGCCTGGGCGAGGATGGCGAGGGTGACGTGGCGGTGCCAGCCGGTGAATGAGCGGCCCTCGAAGTGGTCCAGGCCCAGGCCGGTCTTCAGTTCGCGGTAGTCGTGCTCGATCCGCCAGCGGATCTTGGCCAGCCGCACCAGCTCGGTGATGGGGGTGTCCTCCGGCAGGGTGGACAGCCAGTAATCGGTGGGCTCGTCGGCTTCGGGCGGCCATTCGGCCAGCAGCCAGCACGCCGGGAGGCTGCCGTCGCGGCTGCGGGGGATGTCCCGGTTGGCGGGGCGGACCCGGATCGCCACAAACCAGCTGGTCATGGCGGCGACAGGGTTGCCGTTGGTGGCCTTGGTGCCCTGCCGCCAGGTCACCGGCCGGACCTGGTCCGCGCTGGCGATCGCGAGCTGGCGCAGGGTTGCCGGCGGGGCGGGGCAGGCGGGCCTGGGCGGCCGGCCGGGCCCGCCGCCCAGGGTCCGCGTCACCGGCTGCGCGTCGCCGGCGTAGCCGCTGGTGGTGCCCTTGACCGCGACCGCGTACCGCCAGCCCCGGGCATCCAGTTCCACCCGGAAGGTGGTGTTGTCCCCGTAGCCCGCATCGGCCACCACGACCGGCCGGGCGCCGCCGGCAGCGGTGATCTCCTCCAGCACGCCCCACCCGCCCGGGCCGGTCATCTCCTGGAGCATCTCCAGCGCCAGCCGCCACTTCTCGCGGTGCCGGATGCCGTCCGGGATGCGGGCCTGCGCACGGCGGCGCCGGGCCCGGGCCGCCGCCACCGGATCGGCCAGCGCCTGGTCATCCCAGCTCTGCGGGCAGAACAGCCGCCAATCCGCCGCGGACGACGCGTGCTCGTTCACCAGGTGCACGCTGACGGCGACCTGGCAGTTGGCGACCTTGCCCAGCGTGCCGGAATACTGCCGGGCCACGCACGGCGAGGCCGTCCCGTCCTTGGGAAACCCGGTGTCATCGACCACCAGCGCCTCCACCGGCTGACTGGACGCGAACCACCGCGCCACGTTCCGCCGCACCGCCACATAATCCCAGGTCGAGGACGTGATGAACTGTTGCAGCCGCTGATGATCTGTGCCCAGCCGCGCCGCCATCGGCTGCATCGACTTGCGCTGCCCGTCCGTCAGCAGCCCGCGCACATACAACTCACCCTTGGCGCGCTGATCCTTCCGCGGCAGCCCGCCGAGCATCTCCGCGGTGAAGTCCAGCAGCTGCGGCCGGACCTCCGCGATCTCCTGAGGGGTCATGCCGGTATAACACCGCAGAACCCGCCAGTCATACCAGACCTAACAAAGTACTACTAGAACATGTGTTTGCTATCTAAAACACGCTAAATGGGTAAACTGCTCTCCACCCCTGGCTGGCCGCTCCCGGCCGCTGAGCACGGGCCCGGCTCCGTGCCCGGGTAAAGAGCCTGGTAACGAGTTGCGGCCCCGCCGGCGCACGCGTCCGGCGGCTGGGATAGCGTCGAGGCCGGCTCAGCGCTGCGTTTCGTAACCGGAAGTAGTGATCGCTGCCGACCTGGCGGCTGCTGGGCCGCTTGCGGAGGGAGCGACGATGAACCCTGGACCCATTGTGCCCGAATTGCCCGCGACGGGCCTGCCGAAGGGAGCGTATCTGCTGGACGTCCGCGAGGACGAAGAGTGGGTGGCCGGCCACGCGCCCGATGCGGTGCACATTCCGCTGGGCGAACTCGGTGGCCGGACCGAGCAGGTTCCCCGTGACCAGGAGGTCTACGTGATCTGCCGGTCCGGGTCGCGGTCTGCCTACGCGGCGCAGGCCCTGGGCGCGGCCGGCTGGAACGTGGTCAACGTGGCCGATGGCATGCTCGGCTGGGAATCGGCGGGCCGCCCGATGGTCAGCGAATCAGGCGCGCCTCCGTTCGTGGCTTAGCCGGGCTCTCTCCGCCATCCGGGCCCTCACCGCCACGGCTCTCCCGGCCCTCTGGGGCCCTCCGGCTCCAAAAGTTGTGCACTTTCTGCTGGCCCACAGAAAGTGCACACAAATCACGCCCGCTGATCTTGTGCCGGTTTCCGGTTCGCATAGAACCTTGTCAATGCCTGGCGCATACTGGAGTGGTGAGTCCTGCCGTCACCGTCCGCTCGCCCCGGGATACCAGCGCGCCCTGCGCGTCGCTGCTGAAAGAGCCGATCACTGCGGCTCAGGCCGCCGACCTGGCCCAGTTGCTCAAGGCGCTGGCTGACCCGACCCGGCTCCGGCTGGTCTCGATGGTCGCCGCGCACAAGGACGGCGAAGCGTGCGTGTGCGAGCTGACCGAGCCGCTCGGGCTCACCCAGCCGACGATCTCGCACCACCTCAAGGTGCTCATCGACGCTGGCATCCTGACCCGTGACAAGCGTGGCGTGTGGGCCTACTACGCGCTCGTCCCCGGCGCCCTGGACGCCGTCGCAGCCATCCTGGCCACCCATCGCTGACGGTCTCTGTCGCCGGGAAGCACGCGCTGGCCTGCGAACCGGCCGCGGAACCCTACCGCGCCGCCGATGAAGTATGTCGTCATGCAGATCGTGGTGAGCCGCGACCTGGCCTCGGACGCACTCGCCGCCGGGGAACTGGAGCTGAGCGAGGACGAGATGCGCCAGCTCGAGGAGCTGCATCCCGCACGCGGTGAGCGGCCACCGCTGAGGTGGCGGCGCCGGCCCGCCTGGCCCCGGCCGCGCGGCGCTTGTGCTCAGCCGGCGTTCACCGCCAGCACGAGGGGCAGCACGGCCGGGGCGCCCGCCTCGCGGAGCAGCTTGGCGGCGACCGTGATCGTCCAGCCCGTCTCGATCCGGTCGTCAATGAGCAGGACCGGGCCGGCCAGGCCGGGCAGCGCACCGGCGAGTGTCTCAGGGACCGTGAACGCCTCCCACAGCGACCGCAGCCGCTGCGCGCTGTTGTGCCGTCGCGGCCCGGGCCCGCCGTCCGCGTACCTCAGCGCGCCGAGGTAGGGAAGCCGCCCGATGCCGGCGATCCGCTGGCCCAGGCTCTCGATCAGCAGCGGCCGGGGCCGCGACGGGAGGGTCGCCACCGCCGCGGGGCGATGCTCCCAGTCCCAGGCGGCCAGCACGGTCACCAGCGCGCTGGTGAGGTCCGCGGTGACCGGCTCGTCCGGCGTTTCGCCGGACAGCAGTGCGCGCAGCCTGGTGCCCCAGCCCACGTCGGTGAGGCGGCCGAGGGCCCGGCCGGGGCCGGCGGACAGTCCGGCGGGAATCTTTCCGGAGGCGCCGATCCCGAGGTCCTTCATCCCGGCCGGCCACATCCGACGCGGCGCGACGTCGACGCCGGGACGCAGCAGCCGCTCCCGGGCGGTGGCGGCCCCGGCACCCGAGACGTCGGCCGTCCGGTGCCGTCCGGTGCAGTTGTCGCAGCGCCCGCACGGGCCGGCGGCCGGATCGTCCAGTTCACGGCGCAGGTACTCCATCCGGCAGTCACGGCCGGAGGCGTAATCGAGCATCGCCTGCTGCTCGCGGGATCGCTCCGCGGCCACCCGCGCGTACCGTTCGGCGTCGTAGGACCACGGCTGGCCGGTCGGCTCCCAGCCGCCGCTGACCCGGTGCACGGCGCCGTCCACGTCCAGGACCTTCAGCATGGTCTCCAGGCGGCCGCGGCTCAGGTCGACGCGGGTCTCCAGCGCGCTCGACGACAGCGCGCGGCCGGCCGCACCGAGCGTGCCAAGGGTGTGCCGGACGACGGCCTCGGGCGGGAACGTCAGCGAGGCGAAGTACGCCCAGATGTCGCGGTCTTCCCGCCCGGGCAGCAGAATGACCTCGGCGTGCGGCAGGCCGCGGCCGGCCCGGCCGATCTGCTGGTAGTAGGCGACCGGCGACGGCGGGGCACCCAGATGGACGACGAACCCGAGGTCAGGCTTGTCGAAGCCCATGCCCAGGGCACTGGTCGCGACGATGGCCTTGAGCCGGTTGGCCAGCAGGTCCTCCTCCGCGGCGACCCGCTGGTCCGGGTCGTCGCGGCCGCTGTAGGCGGTGACCGCCAGCCCCTGATCGCGCAGGAACGCCGTGGTCTCGTGCGCGGCCGCCACGGTCAGCGTGTAGATGATCCCGGACCCGGGCAGGTCGCCGGTGCGCTCGGCCAGCCACGCCAGGCGCTGGTGCGCCGTCGGCAGTGACACGACCGACAGGTGCAGGCTTTGCCGGTCCAGCGGCCCGCGCAGGACGACCGCCTCGTCCCGGCTGCCCGCGCCGAGCTGCTCGGCGACGTCGCGGGTGACGCGGGCGTTGGCGGTCGCGGTCGTCGCCAGCACCGGAACACCCGTCGGCAGCGACCCCAGCAGCGTGCGGAGCCGCCGGTAGTCGGGGCGGAAGTCGTGGCCCCAGTCCGAGATACAGTGCGCCTCGTCGATCACCAGCATCCCGGCGGTCCCGGCCAGCTGGGGCAGCACCCGGTCGCGGAAACCGGGATTGTTCAGCCGTTCCGGGCTGACCAGCAGCACGTCCACGGCGCCCGCGGCGATCTCGCCGAAGGTCTCCTCCCAGTCTTCGGCGTTGGCGGAGTTGATGGTCCGGGCCCGGATCCCGGCGCGCCCAGCCGCGTCGATCTGGTTGCGCATCAGGGCCAGCAGCGGCGAGACGATGACCGTTGGCCCCGCGCCCCGGGCGCGCAGCAGCGCGGTGGCGACGAAATAGACCGCTGACTTGCCCCAGCCGGTGCGCTGGACCACCAGGGCGCGGCGGCCGTCCAGCAGCGCGCTGATCGCCGTCCACTGGTCCTCGCGGAGCCGGGCGTCATCACCGGCGAGGGACCGCAGGCACCGTTCGGCCTCGTCGCGGAGGCCGGAGGTGGTCGCGTCGGGCGGGCTGGGCGCAGCGGTGTCGGCCATGTCCCTATTGGTATCAGGCGGCACCGTCAGGCCCGCGGCGCTAATGCCGCTTTCGCTGACGTTCGTGCGCCCGGGAAGTACCGGTTTCCCGGCCGCCGGTTTCGGCCGGAAACACCCTGTCCCTGATGCTTGTGCGGGCAAAACGCCGGTTCTCGGGGGCCTGGACGGGGAAGATCGTATCCATGACAGGTCCACGGAGTGCCGCGGTTCTCGCGCTGCACTGGCAGGTCAATGTGATCAAGCCGGAGGGTTTCTTCGGCGGGATGCTCGGTGAGCCGGTCGCGCGCAGTGGCGTGATCGGCCGGGCGGTGGAGTTCCACGCGGCGGCCCGTTCGATCGGTACGCAGCTGGTGTTCACCCGGTTCACCGTGCCCGAGAGGGGGGGCTCCCTCGTCCGTAACACCGGTTTCATGCGGGCCGTCGGTGACGCGCAGGAAGCGTTCCGGCCGAACGCGCCCGGCGCTCAGCTGATCCCGGAAATGTCGGAGCTGGCCACCGGCGCGCATGTGGCCGACAACCAGAAGCTGTCCGGGCTGGCCGGGAACGACGTCGTCCGATGGCTGCTGGACCGGTCGATCAGCACGGTGTACGTCACCGGGGTGGCCACCAACCTTACCGTCGAGCAGACGGCCCGGCACGGCACGGACCTCGGATTCACGGTCTACGTCGTCAGCGACTGCGTGACCGCGGCCGGCGACCGGACTCAGGAGGCCTCGCTCGCCAACCTGGAGCTCACCACGGCGGGCTGCCTGAGCGCGGACAAGGCCATCGCCCAGATCCAGGGGTAGCAGATCCCGCGATAACCGGGCTCGCCCGTCCGCCGCCGGCCACGGGGCCTGCTCACCCGGGCACCACCAGGTCGAGCGGCCGCGCCTCCTCGCCGGAGTTGTCCGCCACCGTTCCCGCGGCCCCGATCCCGGCGTTCCGATGCATAGCGCGGCGACGGCGGCACGTCCAGGCCGGACAGCGTGAGCATCCCCATCTACCTCGGTATGCCGCCCGGGCAGGGCGCCGCGCCCTCTTCCTGGTCGCGGACTTCCACCTGGTGATCGTTCCGGGCGGACCAGGCGACGGCGGACCTGGCCGGGCGTCCGGCCGACTAAGAGGCCGCACCTCACTGTCAGAGATTCGGTCATCTCGATGTCAGTGCGCTGGTCAGGTCGGGGTCCGAGGAGGACTTGGCGCGGGTCCGGGGATTATCGGGCCGGAGATTAGCTCCAACGGCGACGCCGAAGACCCGGGTCCCTGTTCTCGGAAGCGCTGAGCTGGCCGTATGGGACGTCCGGGCCCGCGCCTTACCGGCGTCGGCCCTGGTCTGGCGCGGCTTTGGCCGGGCCTGGCTGGGCTGTACGGCGGTGGCGGCCGGTGGTTATGGTACGGGCGTGGGGCGGTCTGCGGTGGGTACCGCGGCGGATGGGGTGCATGGCTTCGCGTCGGCGCTGACGAGTTTCGTGGGCCGGGCCGGGGCGGTGGCCGCGGTGGCGGGCCTGCTGGATGACTACCGGCTGGTGACGGTGGCCGGGCCGGGCGGTGCGGGCAAGACCCGGCTGGCCGGGGAGGTCGCGGAGCGGGTGGCGGGCCGGTTCGCGGACGGTGCCTGGCTGGCGGAACTGGCCGCAGTGCGGGACCCGGCGCTGGTGGCGGCGGTCGTGGCGGTGGCGCTGGGGATACGGGACCAGCCGGGGGTGCCGGCGGCCGATGCGCTGGCGCGGGTGCTGGCCCGGCAGCAGCTGCTGCTGGTGCTGGATAACTGTGAGCATTTGATCGGCGCGGCCGCGGGGCTGTGCGCTGGGCTGCTGCCCGCCGCCGATGACGTGCGGATTTTGGCGACCAGCCGGGAGCCGCTGCGGATCGCCGGGGAGGCCCGGTACCGGCTGGACCGCTGGCCCTGCCCGGCCCCGATGATGCCGCCGATGCGGGGTGTGAGGCGGTGGCGCTGTTCACGGACCGGGCCCGCCGTGCGGACGCGCGGTTCGGGCTGGATGACCAGACCGGGCCGGTGGTGGCGCGGCTGGTGGCGCGGCTGGATGGGATGCCGCTGGCGATCGAGCTGGCGGCGGCGCGGGTGGAGGCCCTAGGCGTGACCCAGCTGCTGGACGGCCTCGATGACCCGTTCCGGCTGCTGACCACCGGAGACCGGCTGGCGGCGGCCCGGCAGCGGTCGCTGGCCGCCACCGTGCAGTGGAGTTACCAGCTGCTCGATGACCACGAGCGGCGGGTGTTCCGCCAGCTCTCGGTGTTCCCGGGGCCGTTCACGTTAGAGGCCGCCGAGGCGGTCGCGTGGGCTGGCGCCGGGCCGGCGGTGCTGCACCTGGTGGATTGCTCGCTGCTGGTCCCGCCGCGGGCCGGTCCGGATGGCCGGGCCCGGTATGTGATGCTGGAGACGCTGCGCGCCTACGGGGCCGGGCTGCTGGCCGAGACCGGGGAGCAGGAGGCGGCGGCCACCGCCCTCGCCGGATACGCGCTGCGGGTCGCCGAGCAGGCCGAGGACGGGCTGCAGACCAGCACCGGAGAAGTGGCCGCCGCCCGCTGGCTGGACACCGAAGACGCCACCATGCGGCAGGCGCTGGCCTGGGCCATGGACCATGATGTGGCCATCGCGCTGCGGCTGGCGGTCGCGCTGGCGCCGTGGTGGCTGCTGCGGGGCCGGCTGGCGGGCGGGTACCCGCTGCTGCGCGCGGCCGCCGACCGCGCCACCGTGGGCAGCGAGGGATGGAGCGCCGCGCAGGTCTGGCTCGGTCTGACGGCCTTTTTCTCGGCCGATCTGGCCGGGGCGCTGGGCCACTTCACCGCGGTCCGCGATGCTATCGGGGACCGGGGGCCGTCCCAGGTTATCGCGGACTGCCTGGCCGGCCGGTCGGTGTCATTGCGATACCTGGGCCGGATCGCCGAGGCGGCCGACGATGGCCGCCGCGCCCTGGCCATGGCCGAGCAGGTTGGCTACCCGGCCGGGGAGGCGCTTGCCCTGGCGGCCCTCAGCATCGCCGCCCATTACGCCGGCGACCTGGGCAGCGCTGTGCAGCTGGCCTGGCAAACCGAGCAGATCACGGCCGGCATCCCCGGCTGGATAGCCCGGGTGCGCAGCAACCTCTTGACCGAGGTACTGGCCGCAGCGGGGGACCTGGCCGCCGCCGAGCGCAGCTGCGCGATGGGCATGGCCCGGTCCCGGGACGCGGGCGACCTGTGGAACCTGCCGGTCCAATTGGCGAAGATGGCGATGTTGGACCTGCGGGCGGGCCGCACCGACGACGCCGCAGCGCACCTGCGGGAAGCGCTCCAGATCGCCGCGCGGACCGGCGGCCGGGGTGACGCGGCGTTCGGCCTGGACTGCTGCGGGTACCTGTGCGCCGCGACTGGGCGCTGCGCCGAGGCCCTCACAATGTGGGCCGCTTATGCCGCGTTCTTGCGGCAGGAGGGGTATCCGGAGCCGGCCCCGTACGCGCGCCGCCGGCAGGAACCGTTGCATAAGGCCCGGCAGGCACTCGGGGCCGCCCGGGCGCGGGCGGCCGGGGAGCGCGGCGCCGCGATGAGCCTGGCCACCGCGGCCGAGTACGCCCTCCTGCTCACCGCCCCCGGCCCGCAGCAACCCCAGGCGCCGGGACTGGCAAAGCTCAGCGCCCGGGAACAAGAACTGGTCACCCTGGTCGCCCAGGGCCGCACCGACGCCCAGATCGCCGCCCAGCTGTACATCAGCGTCCGCACCGTCGGCTCCCACCTGGACCGGATCCGGGACAAGACCGGCTGCCGCCGCCGCGCCGACCTGACCCGCCTGGCCCTGACCGCGGGCCTGGTCTAGCCGCAATGCCGGGGAGTTAGGGTCCTTCAGCGTTTGTCACGGATTTCCGGCGGCGTGTCGCAGGCTGGTGATAGCTGGGGTCGACGTGGGCGGTGATGCTGGTTATGCGATGGTTTGCGCGGGGTTTGCCGTCGGGGTGCTTGTTCCAGCGGCTGAGCGGGGACTTGACCTTGCGGGCGCAGACGCGGGGCCGCCGGGGGCCGTGCAGGCTCGCGAGGACGGCGCGGCCGATGCCGCCGGTCAGGTCCCCGCCGGGATCGGTGATGTTCTGCGCGGTGATGAGGAGGTTCTGGGCGGTCTCGACGGCGATCTGGTAGCTGGCCCGGTCGGGGTCAGTGCCGGGCACGGACTGGACGGCATCGGTGACAGCGGTCCGCAGCGCCTGGTAGACGGCCAGCAGCGCCCACATCTCCTGCTCGATGCCGGCGGGGTCCCCCGAGCGGAGCACGCGGCCCTGAAGCAGGGTGTGGCGCAGCGCGAGGTAGGTGATCTCGTGCTGCCAGCGCTCGTGGTACAGCGTCATCAGCGCGTCCGCCGGGTATGCGCGGTGGCCCAGCAGGGTCGTGGCCAGCCGGTAAGTGCCGCCGTAGGTGGTGCCGTCGTGGCAGGTGACGGTCACGGCCGCGGTGATGATGCGGACCTTCACGCCGCCGATGACTGACAGGAACGACCCGTCGGGCAAGTGCCGCAGGACTGGCAGGCGGCGGGTGCTGGTGAGCCGGACGAGGAACTGCGCCTTCGTGGCGGCGACCGCGGCGAGGAAGTCCCCGCCGTCGAAGCCGCGGTCGATCAGCACCAGCATGGACTCATCCAGCAGGGGCAGCAGCTCCCGCGCCTGGCCCGTCTCCCCCTCGGCTCCCGGGCCGAAGACCGCGCCGAGCAGCGCCCGGGTACCTGTCTCCACCAGGGCCATCAGCGCGAGCCCCGGGTAGCCGGTCTCCCCGTTGGACGCCTTCTGCTTGCCCAGCCACGCCCGGTTCTTCGCCGTATCGGGCACCTTGACCGACTTGCAGCCGTCGAACGAGACCGTCCGGTACCCGCGGAACATGATCCCGGGCGTGCGCGGCTGCCCCAGCGGCCCGGCCAGGATCTCGAACAGCCGCCTCACCGGCGGGATCCCGATACGCCGGCGCAGGTCCCGCAGGGCCTTCCCCGAAGGCGCCGCCAGCCCCAGCACCCGCAGCCCCGCGGTCAGCTTGCCCCATACTCCCCGATAACCGGCCCGCGGGAACAGGCACATCGCCAGCAGGAAATACAGGCCCGCCCGCGACGGCGCCAGCCGTACCCGCCTCTCCAGCCCGCCTTCTTCCTCCAGCACCGCATCGGCGAGCTCGAACGGCACGATCCGCGTGAGCTCGCCGAGGTGACCGGCAGCAAACACCCCGGCGGCCACGGTGATCGTCGTCGTGACCGACGTGACAGCAGAACGGATGACAGACTGGGCAGGCAACGGAGGTCTCCGGTACACGGGCCGTTTTGGTCGACACCCGTCCTACCGCAGCCTCCGTTGCCATGTCCGCCCGAAGCCACGATCCCGGCAAACCGCTTGACTACAAGGCGAAACGCTTAACTCCCCGGCATTGGGTCTAGCCGCGCCCGGCCCGCGGCGCGTGTGGGTAGTTCTGCCCCGGCCACCGCCACGCCGCAAAAGGGGTCAGCCGGCCCCTGCCCCGTGCATACCCGGGCGGGTGAGCCTGACAGCAACAAAACAAGGGCCGGGCTGCCGGGAAGCCGCCTGATGGCCCGCGGAAATCCAGAACCATCGACATCGAGGAGCTCGGCCAGCTCACCAGCTCAAGCCGAGACTCAGCCACCACAGACGATCAACCTCGCCGAGCACCGGATCCACCGCAGACAGGTTCTCGGCGGACTCACCCATGAGTACTACGTCGCTGCCTGACTGCCACAGGCACCACCCGAATCGCATTTTCGAGCCTCACAGGCCACGCACGTGTCCGGCATGCTCCTGGGCACCTAGTGCCACGGCCTTAGTGCGCCGCGCCCTTGAACAAGACTTATGCGTCCTCACGCAAGGGGGAAATGACTTGTCCGCCACCGCACGCGACACCGGGCGCGAGTGCCCCGGCACAAAAGGAGAACAAGATCATGAGCGCTGAGGCGGGCCCGGTGCGCGATGACCTGTCCGTTACGGGCCTGGTGACCCGCGCCAGAAACGGCGACCAGCAGGCCTGGGACGCACTGGTCGAGCGGTACGCCCCGCTGATCTGGTCCATCTGCCGCAGGCACCGGCTAGGCGGCGCCGACGCCGGCGACGTCGGCCAGAGTGTCTGGCTGCATCTGGTGGACCAGCTGGACAGAATCCGCGACCCGGCCGCGCTTCCCGGCTGGCTCGCCACCACCACCCAGCGCGAATGTGTCCGGGTGCTGCGCGCGATACGCGGGCCGCGTGCGGCCGGGCACGTGCCAGAGGACGCGAACATCCCGGACCAGCAGGCCCAGACGGCGGAACAAAAGCTGCTGGTGGCCGAGCGCCGCGCCGCGCTGCGCGAGGCGTTCGCGCACCTGCCCCCCCGCGACCAGCAACTGATCACCCTGCTCATCAAAGACCCGCCGGTGCCGTACGCCCAGATCAGCGCCAAGCTGGGCATCCCGGTCGGCAGCATCGGGCCGAATCGCCGCCGCTGTCTGGACAAGCTGCGCCGCCATCCAGCACTCGCAGCCCTGATCGGCACCGAAACCGAGACAACGGCCGACCAGACATGCCATCAGAAAGTGATGTATCGATGACGGTAAGCTACGGCCCGGCGGGGACGGTGACCGTCGCGGCCGGGTACACGGTCTGGCGCGCGGCGGCGTCGCCCAGCTGCTGCCCGGCGCTGTCCGTCGCGGACACGCCGGGGTAGTCCCGGATGGTGCAGGCGTGCCCGCTGATGTTCGTGAACTCCAGCGGTTAGACGATGGTGCCCCCGCCGCGCCGCTTTCCTGGTCCGCGTTCACCCAGGCGGACAGGTCCGCCGTGGTGCACGCCGGGGCGGCTGAGAGGCCGCACCTCGCTGTCAGTGATTCGGTCATCTGGATGTCAGTGCGCTGGTCAGATCGGGGGTTTGAAAAGGATGCGCCCGGCAGGCGGCCCGCTCGTTCTGGGCTATACCGGCGGGGAAATGATCGTGGCGACGTCACGGGCCGCCGCGAACAGCGCGTCGATTCCCTCGGCTGCGGTCGCGAGCTGGTCGGAGCGCGGGCCAGGTTCGCCGTCACCGCGGCCGCGCGGGGGTCGTCCATGCTGCGCACCGTGCACACGTCCAGCAGCAGCTTCAGCGCCTCGGCGGCGTCGGCCGCCGCACTCATCACGCCCGAGTCTGCCGGCAGCTGACAGCTCAATGAGCAGGCCACTGACAACAAGATGAGCGCCCACTGACAGCTCAATGAGCAGAACGGCCTGCTCGCTTGACGTCGGCAGGAGCAGAAACCGCCGTCCACTGACATTGAGCCGAGCAGTCCCACCGACTGTACCCGCGCCGCTTCCCCAGTTCAGGGGCCTATTGGCGGGACCGGGACCATGCTTCGCTCAGTACCCCCGCTCGCTTCGCTCAGAGAGAACATGCACAGGAAATTATTTTGGCGTCTTCTTTCTTGAGTGTGGTTGACTCAATCTTTGGAGGCCAGATGAGCGAACAGCTCACACTGCCGGTGCTGCCCCTGGACGACGAGGTTGTCCTGCCCGGGATGGTGGTGCCGCTTGAAACGTCCCAGCAGGATGTGCGGGCCGCGATCGACGCGGCGCGCGTGCCGGCGGCCGCCCGGGTTCCGGGCATCCGGTCAGAGGCCAAGCCTCGCGTTCTGCTGGTGCCCAGGCTGGCGGACCGCGGGCTGGCCGGGGTGGGCACGCTGGCCGTGGTCGATCAGGAGGGGCGGCTGCCCGGCGGCGAGCCAGGAGCGGTCCTGCGCGGCATTTCCCGCGTGCGGATCGGTTCCGGCACGACCGGCTCGGGTGCCGCGCTGTGGGTCGAGGGCACGGTCATCGAAGAGACCGGCCGTGGGGCCCGTGCCGACGAGCTGGCGAGGGAATACAAGGCGCTGGTCATCGCCATGCTGCAGAACCGCGGCGCCTGGCAGGTCGTCGACTCGATCCAGCAGCTTGAGGACCCGTCGGTGATCGCCGACCGGTCCGGCTACGCCGCCTACCTCAACGCCGCGCAGAAGCTCCAGGTCCTCGAGACCGCGGACCTCGTGGAGCGGCTCGAGCTGGTCATCGGGTGGACCAAGGAGCACATGGCCGAGCTGAATGTCGCGGAGTCGATCCGCAAGGACGTCCAGGAGGGCATGGAGAAGCAGCAGAAGGAATTCCTGCTGCGCCAGCAGCTGGCCGCGGTGCGCAAGGAGCTCGCCGACCTGTCCGGTGCCCCCTCCACCGAGGAGGACGACTACCGGGCCCGCGTCGAGGCGGCCGACCTGCCAGAGCATGTCCGCGATGCGGCGATGAAGGAAGTCGGCAAGCTGGAGCGTACCTCGGACGCTTCGCCGGAAGTCGGCTGGATCCGGACCTGGCTGGACACCGTGCTCGACATCCCGTGGAACGAGCGGACCGAGGATGCCTACGACATCGCCGGGGCCCGGCGGATCCTGGATGAGGACCACACCGGCCTGGATGACGTCAAGGAGCGCATCGTCGAGTACCTGGCCGTGCGTCAGCGCCGATCCGGGCGTGGCCTGGGCGTGATCGGCGGCCGCCGCAGCGGCGCCGTCCTCGCGCTGGTCGGCCCGCCCGGCGTCGGTAAGACGTCGCTGGGTGAGTCGGTGGCCCGGGCCATGGGCCGCAAGTTCGTCCGGGTGTCGCTCGGCGGCGTCCGGGACGAGGCGGAGATCCGCGGTCACCGGCGTACCTACGTCGGCGCGCTGCCCGGCCGCATCGTCCGCGCCATCCGCGAGGCGGGCTCGATGAACCCGGTCGTGCTGCTGGACGAGATCGACAAGTTGGGAGCGGATTACCGGGGCGACCCGGCGGCTGCGCTGCTCGAGGTCCTGGACCCCGCGCAGAATCACACCTTCCGCGACCACTACCTCGAGGTCGAGCTTGACCTGTCGGACGTGGTGTTCATCACGACGGCGAACGTCCTGGAGACCGTGCCGGCCCCGCTGCTCGACCGGATGGACCTGGTGCAGCTGGACGGCTACACCGAGGACGAGAAGGTCGTCATCGCCCGCGATCACCTGCTGCCCCGGCAGCTGTCGAAGTCCGGGCTCGAGCCGGACGAGGTGACGTTCGACGCGGATGCGCTGCACATGCTCGCCGCGGAGTACACCCGTGAGGCCGGTGTCCGCTCGCTGGAGCGCGCCGTCGCGCGGGTGCTGCGGAAGATCGCCGCGAAGGTGGCCCTGGCGGAGACGACGCTGCCGGTGAGTGTCAGCGTCGCAGGCCTGCGGGACTACCTGGGACGTCCGCGGTTCACGCCGGAGACGAGCCTCGGCGAGTCCGAGCGCCGTACCTCGGTGCCGGGCGTGGCCACCGGGCTGGCGGTCACGGGCGTCGGCGGCGATGTGCTGTTCATCGAGGCGTCGCTGGCCGACCCGGAGACGGGCGAGACCGGCGTCACCCTCACCGGCCAGCTCGGCGACGTGATGAAGGAGTCGGCCCGGATCGCCCTGTCGTTCCTGCGCTCGCACGGCGCGGAGCTGGAGCTCCCGGTGGGCGACCTGAAGGATCGCGGCGTGCACATCCACGTGCCCGCGGGCGCGGTCCCCAAGGACGGCCCGAGCGCCGGCGTCACGATGACCACCGCCCTGGCGTCACTGCTGTCGGGCCGGCGGGTGCGTGATGACGTGGCCATGACCGGCGAGGTCTCCCTCACCGGCCGGGTCCTGCCGATCGGCGGTGTCAAGCAGAAGCTGCTCGCCGCCCACCGGGCCGGCATCACGACGGTGCTGATCCCGAAGCGGAACGAACCGGACCTCGACGATGTGCCCGCCGAGGTGCTGGAGAAGCTGACCGTGCACCCGATGACGGATGTGCGGGATGTGCTCCGGCTGGCCCTGGAGCCCGCGACGGCTGAGATGGCTGAGCAGGCGATCGCCGCCTAAGCGGCCGCCCGGCCAGCAAGCTGGCCCCCGGACCCACGCTGGCCCGGGGGCCGGCGCGGGTCTGGCCAGCTGCGGTTTCTGTCCCGATACCCAGCGGGACAAGGCGCACCTGGTCAGGCCTGCGCGTCCGGTCCGCTCAGGACGTTGCGCAATCCGGGCACAGGCCGAAGAGTTCCACCGTGTGGCCCACGTCGGTGAATCCGGCGTCGCGGGCCACTCGTTCGGCCCATCGCTCGACCGCTCGACCCTCGACCTCGACGCTCTTCCCGCAGTTCCGGCAGGTCAGATGGTGATGGTGGCTGCTGGTGCCGCACTGCCGGTACAGTGTTTCGCCGCTGTCGTCGCGGATGGCGTCGACGCTGCCTTCCTCGCTGAGCACCTGAAGGTGCCGGTACACGGTGGTCAGCCCGATGTGCTCGCCGCGCCGTCGCAGCTCGGCGTGGATCTGCTGGGCACTGCAGAAACCGGGAAGGTTGTCCAGCGCCGCGACGAGCGCCACCGATTGCCTCGTCCCGCGGACCTTTGTCCCCCGCGGGGTTCCCGGCGGGCGCCCGCCCAGGTCAGCATCGCCGGAGGCCGGCTGTTGCGTGGGGCGATCGGACTGCGAGGTGGTCACAACCGCAGGTTACAGCCTGGCTTTGACGGCTCCAAATAGAAATGATTATCATTACGGTCATGATCAGGTGCGGTAAGCCCCTCGCTGTCGCTGTTTCTGCCAGTGTGGCCCTTGTCGTCAGCGCCTGCGCGTCCAATTCAGCGGCCGCCCCATCGGCCGGGTCCAGCAAGGCCATCGTGGCCATCGGCGCCGAGAACGAATACGCCAACGTCATCCAGCAGGTCGGCGGGAAGTACGTGCAGGCGTCCGCCATCATGAGCAACCCGAACACCGACCCGCACACCTTTGAGGCCAGCAGCAGCGTCGCCCGCGAGGTCAGCAGTGCGCAGCTCGTGGTCCAGAACGGCGTCGGCTACGACACGTTCATGAACACGATCGAGAAGGCGGTGCCAGACTCCGGCCGCAAGGTCATCCACGTGCAGAATCTTCTCGGCCTGCCGGACAGCACGCCGAATCCTCACCTGTGGTACAAGCCGTCGACGATGCCCGCCGTGGCCAACGCCATCGCGGCCGATCTGGCCGTCATCCAGCCGGCCCATGCGTCGTACTTCCGCGCCAACGCGCGCACCTTCATCGGCTCGCTTGCCCCCTGGAACCAGGCCGTTGCCGCCTTCGAGGCGAAGTACCCGAACACGCCGGTGGCGGTCACCGAACCGGTGGCCGACTACATGCTGCAGGCGGCGGGCACCGACATCATGACCCCCTTTCCCTTCCAGGCGGACATCATGAACGGCGTCGATCCGTCGGCGCAGGACACCGCACTGGAGCGGAGCCTGTTCACGCAGCACAGGGTGAAGGTCTTTCTCTACAACCAGCAGGTGACCGATAGCCTGACAGAGTTGTTCATCACGCTGGCGAAGGAGAACGACGTTCCTGTCGTGGGCGTCTACGAGACGATGCCGGTGCCGGGTTACGACTATCAGTCCTGGATGCTGGCCGAGGTTCACGATCTGCAGCAGGCTGTGGCCACCAGGAAATCGATAGAGAAACTGTGAGCCCGGCAAGCGTGCCCGATACCGGTTCCGATGAGCTGCTCCGGCTGGACGGGATCAGCGTCCGGCTGTCCGGCCGCGAGATCCTGCACGACGTTGGCTTCACGGCCCGGCCGGGCGAGTTCACCGGCCTGATCGGGCCGAACGGCGCCGGCAAGACGACGATCCTGCGGGTAATCCTGGGACTCCAGCCGCCGGCCTTCGGGAACGGTCACGGTGGCCGGGCAGCCGCACGGCAGGCGGGGCCGGGGACACGGTGGCTCACTGATCGGCTACGTCCCGCAGAAGCTGCTGATCGAGCCGGATATGCCGCTGCGCGTCCGGGACGTGGTGGCCCTCGGCATCGACGGGAACCGGCTCGGCATCCCGTTCCCCTCCCGTGCGCGCCGCGACCTGGTGGCGGGGACGCTGCGCGCCGTCGGCGCGGACGGTTACGCCGACGTCCGGGTGGGGGAACTATCCGGTGGTGAACAGCAGCGGGTCATGATCGCGCACGCGCTGATCAGCCTGCCGAAACTGCTCCTGCTCGATGAGCCGCTGGCCAACCTTGACATCCGCAGTGCCCAGGGCATTGTGGCCGTGCTGGCGCGGCTGGCCCACGAGCAGCGGATCGCGGTGCTGATCTCCGCGCACGACATGAACCCGCTGGCGCCGGTGATGGACCGCATCGTCTATGTCGCGGCCGGCCGGGCCGCGGTCGGCCGCGCCGATGAGGTCCTGCAGACCGAGGTGCTCAGCAAGCTTTACGGTCAGCACGTCGATGTGCTGCACGTGCACGGCCGCGTCGTGATCGTGGCGGGCGAGGACGGTGAGGACACCGGCAGCCAGGATGCGCTGATCGGGCGGCCGGGCGCCGTGTACGGCAGCGGAGCCGCGTGACCGGCATGGGTCATTTCTTCAGCTACCTGTTCGAGCCCGGGCTGCTGTCCAGCGGTCCGGTGCGGGTCGCCGTGCTCGTCGGTACCGTGGTCGCCGTCACCTCGGGCGTCGTCGGGGTGTTCACCGTGACGCGCGGGCAGTCGTTCGCGGGCCATGCGCTCGCCGACGTGGCCACGACCGGCGGCTCCGGCGCCTTCCTGGTCGGGCTCAACCAGTTCTGGGGCTTCCTGGCGTTCGGGATCGGCGCCGCCGCGTTCCTCGAGGTCATCGGGGTTCAGCGCCGCCGGGGCCGGGACGTCGCGACCGGCGTCGTGCTCGGCGCCGCGCTCGGCGTGGCCGCCCTGTTCCTGTATCTTGCCTCGGCCACCACCAGCACCACGGGCGCGTCGTTCACGGTCCTGTTCGGGTCCATCTTCGTCATCGACTCGTCGACCGTCCCGGCGCTCATCGCGTCCGGCGTGATCGCGCTGCTCATCGTGGTGCTGCTGTCGCGGGTGCTGCTGCTGAGCTCGCTGAGCCCGGACATCGCCGCGGCCCGGGGCGTCCCCGTGCGCGCGGTGGGAGCGGCTTACCTGATCGCTTTGGCGGTGTCGGTCTCGCTGTCCGCTGTGGCGATCGGCGCGGTGCTCAGCACGGCGCTGCTGGTCGGCCCGGCCGCGACCGCGCTGCGCATCGCCAAGGGGCCGGCCCGCGCGATGGCCATGTCCGCGCTGATCGGCGTGGTCGCCACCTGGCTCGGGATCCTGCTCGCCTACGACAGCTACTACTGGCCGCCGCACGGGCACGGCTGGCCGGTGAGCTTCTTCATCGTCGCGCTGGTCGTCATTTTCTACCTGCTCACCTACCTGCGCCGGCCGTCCCGGTCACGGCGGGCTCGGGCTGCCGAGGCCCATTCCGGGGAGAGGGCATGTTCAGCGGCTTGATGATGAACACGTGGATCGCGGCGACCATCGTGGCGGTCATCGCGGGCGTGGTCGGCTTCTTCGCCGTGCTCCGCGGCTCGACGTTCGCGGCGCACGCGATCCCGAACGGCGCCTTCGCCGGTGCGGCGGGGGCCAGCCTGCTCGGTATCAGCACCCTCATCGGGCTCGCGGTCTTCTCGGTCGCCGGGGCGCTGGGGATCGCGGCGTTCGGCCGCCGGGCCCGGCACGACGTGGCCACGGCGCTGGTGCTGGTGATGATGCTCGCCCTCGGCGCGCTGTTCGTGGGTGTGAGCACCGAGTACGCGCAGGAGACCTATTCACTGCTGTTCGGTGAGGTGTTCGGCGTCAGTTCTAGCGAAATCCTGCCGATCGCGTGCCTGGGCGTGGTGAGCATCGCCGCCATCGTCGTCATCTTCCGGCCGCTGATGCTGTCCTCGGCGATGCCCGAAGTCGCCGGGGCGCGCGGCGTCGGCACGCGGCGGATGGAGATAGTGTTCCTGCTCATCATGGCCCTCGCGACCAGCATGACCGTCCCCGTCGTCGGCGCGCTGCTGATGTTCAGCCTGATGATCGGCCCCGCCGCTGCGGCGCGCTCGTTCACCCCCCGGCCGGGCCTCGCGATCGCCCTGTCGGTCGCGTTCGGCCTGGTCACGGTCTGGATAGGGATCGCGGTGTCGTATGAGACCAACTGGCCGCTCGGGTTCTTCGTCGGCGTGCTGGGCGCCGTGTTCTACCTCGCTGGCCGGGCCTGGGCCACGCTCCGGCGGACCAGAACGGTCCGCTCCGGCGGCCCCGTCCCGGCCGCCGTCACCGCCTGACTCCGGCCCTCGGCGCCTGACGGCGCACCCTCGGCTCCCGCAGTGACGCCGTTACGCCGCCTGATAACGCACCCGCCGGCAAGTTCCAGCCGGGCGATGGCTGCCAGGGACCAGTCGGCCAGCCGCCCGGCTGCGGTGAGGGAAGCGGCCAGGATGCACGCGCCGGAGGGAAGCTGCGGAACAATGGACGCCCGAAGCCGGAGGCGCTCGCAGCATGACAGATCAGCCAATCGCCACGGGACCCGGGCCCGCCGGGACAGCGTACGCGGCCCGGCACAGCCAGCAGCGATGGTTGCGCGAGCGCGGGTACCTGAACGAGCACCGCCATGATCTGACCCAGGCCGTGGAGCATCTGTACCCGGCCACCTGGCGGGTGGCCGGGACGCCGTTGCTGGCCCGTCCGGGATGGCTGCCGGCCGCACCTGTCCCGCTGGAGGCGGTCGAACTGGCCTGGCGTCCCGGCCGGCTGGGCACGGTCGTCGACCCGGTCCAGCCGGCGGGCTCCGAAGACGTTCGCCCGGTACGGGACGACGGCAGCCGGTTCACCTCCTACGCCGACGCGCTCGCCGTGCTGAGCAGGCCGCGCCTGCTGGAGAACCGGACGTGCTACCGGCTGCTGCAGGCAAGTGCGTCGGACGCGGGCACCTGCCTCACCTTCGGCGCGAACCGTTATTTCGACCTGATCAACGTGAGTGAAGCCGTCGCCCATGAGACGGCCGGCCGGGTACTGGCGCGTCAGGGTACGGGCAACGTGCGGGCCAGACCGGGGCCCGTGACCGCCCGGGCCACCGGGCCGTCCCCCGGATCGCTGCTGGCCATGAGCGAGCTTCCGCTCCGGTCATCGGTCGGGAATCCTCTCGACCTGGCCAGGCGCTCCGTGACCACGGGCATCTGCACCCTGATCCTCCGCCGGGACCGCGACGCGGGAAGCGCGCAGATGTTCCTGCACTGGCGCGATCCGGCCAGCGTCGCCGTCAACGGGGGCCTTTACCAGGTCGCGCCGGCCGGCATGTTCCAGCCTTCTCACGAGGCCGAGTGGAACCTGGCCAACGATCTCGGCTTGTGGCAGGCGATCGCCCGGGAAGTAGCTGAGGAGCTGCTCGGCACCAGCGAGGACTACGGCAGCGGCGGGGCGCCGCTCGACTACGGGCGATGGCCCTTTTTCGCGGCCCTGAGCAGTGCGCGGCAGGCGGGGACGCTGCGCGGTTACTGGCTTGGCGTGGGGGCTGATCCGCTGACCCTGGACGTCGACCTGCTGACGGTCCTCGTCTTCGACGCGCGGTTTTTCGACGCCGAATTCGGCGGCCTGGTCGCCGCCAACGACGAGGGCTACATCCTCACCGGCGCGGCCGCCGCCGGCGGTGACGTCGGCATCGAGTTCAGCGCGGCCAGCGTCGATCGCTTCACCAGCGTCGAGGCCATGCAGTCGGCCGGCGCGGCGCTGCTGCGCCTCGCCTGGCAGCACCGCGGGGTACTCCTGGGCGCCTGAGCTGGGCGCCGGGCCGGCGCGGGCCGTGTGCCCGCGGCAGGGACCGGCCCGGCCGGGTCTCGTGCCGCCCGCGTCAAGGGCAGCTGTGATGACAGGCCAGTATGGAGGTATGGCGAACCGGCTCCAAGACGCGACCAGCCCGTACCTGCTGCAGCACGCGGACAACCCGGTCGACTGGTGGCCGTGGTCGGACGAGGCGTTCGGTGCGGCCAGGCGGCGCGACGTGCCGGTCCTGCTCTCGGTCGGCTACGCCGCCTGCCACTGGTGTCACGTGATGGCGCACGAATCGTTCGAGGACCCGGCGACCGCCGCACTGATGAACGAGCATCTGGTGGCGATCAAGGTGGACCGGGAAGAACGTCCCGACGTGGACGCGGTCTACATGACCGCGACGCAGGCCATGACCGGTCAGGGGGGCTGGCCCATGACGGTGTTCATGACGCCCGATCGCGAGCCGTTCTACTGCGGTACCTACTTTCCCCGAGACCACTTCACGCGGCTCGTCCTCGGCGTGGCCGATGCCTGGGACCGGGACCGGGGCGGCATCCAGGGCCAGGCGGGCCGCGTCGCCGAGGCGCTCGCCGGCAACGCGGCCGCGACGGCGAGGGCACTGCGCGGCGCCAGCATCGCCAGCGGAGCCGGCGGTGCCGGGAGCACGGGACTGGCGGAGGTTACGGCGGCGGCAGCCGGCGCGCTGTCAGGTGACTTCGACGAGGCGCACGGCGGATTCGGCGGGGCACCGAAGTTCCCGCCGTCCATGGTGCTGGAGTTCCTGCTGCGGCACCACGAGCGGACCGGCGGCGCCGGGGCCCTGCGCATGGCTGACCAGACGATCGAAGCCATGGCCAGGGGCGGCATATATGACCAGCTCGGCGGCGGTTTTGCCCGTTATTCGGTGGACGCGAGCTGGGTCGTGCCGCACTTCGAGAAAATGCTGTACGACAACGCTCTTCTTGCCCGCGTCGACGCCCACCTCTGGCGGCGAACCGGATCAGCGCTCGCGCGCCGTGTCGCGGAAGAGACCTGCGACTGGATGCTCCGCGAACTGCGGACGCCCCAGGGCGGCCTGGCCGCCTCGCTTGACGCGGACAGCGAGGGCGAAGAGGGCCGGTTCTACGTCTGGACGCTTGCGGACCTGATCGAGGCCGTAGGCCCGGAGGACGCCGCCTTCGCGGCCGGGGCATTCGGCGTGACCGACAGGGGGACCTTCGAGCGGGGACGCTCGGTGCTCCAGCGGCACGCGGAGCCCGCGGACAGCGAGCGCTTCGAGGCCGTCCGCGGCGCCCTTCTGGCGGCGCGGGCCCGGCGCGTCCGCCCGGCCAGGGATGACAAGGTCGTCGCGGCGTGGAACGGCCTCGCCATCGCGGCGCTCGCCGAGACCGGCCTGCTACTGGACCGGAAGGACCTGATCGGGGCCGCCGAAGCCGATGCCCGCTTGCTGGCCGGCGTTCACCTGTCGGATGGCCCGCTGGCACGCAGCTCACGGGACGGGACGGCCGGTGCGAGCGAGGGAGTGCTCGAGGACTACGCCTGTGTCGCCGACGGCTTTCTCACCTTGTCGGGCGTCACCGGCGACGCCCGCTGGGTGACGCTCGCGGGACAGCTGCTGGAGACCGTGCTTGGCTCCTTCGGCGACGGTGCAGGTGGCTTTTACGATACAGCGGCCCACGCCGAGCCGCTGATCTACCGGCCGGCTGACCCTGCGGACAACGCCACGCCGTCGGGCACGTTTTCCGCGGCGGGCGTGCTACTCAGCTACTCGGCCGTGACCGGCTCCACACGCCACCGCGAGGCTGCGCTCGCTGCACTCGGTGCCCTCCCCGTGCTCGCAGAGCGTTATCCCCGCGCGGCAGGCTGGGGCCTGGCGGTCGCCGAGGCGCTGCTCGCCGGTCCGTCGGAGGTCGCGATCGTCGGCCCGGCCGGTGATCAGCGGACCCGTGAACTGCACAGGACGGCGATGCTGGCCGCCCCGCCCGGCACCGTGATCGCCCTCGGCGACGGATCGGAAGCTCCGGTTCCGCTCCTGGAGGGCCGCGGGCTCGTCGATGGCGCGCCTGCCGCCTACGTCTGCCGCAACTTCACCTGCCAGATGCCCGTCACCACCCCGGCCTCGCTCCGCGCCGCCCTCACCCCGCCCTGATCCTCCGCCCCAGCCCCGTCGCCCGGGCCCGGGCCCGGGCACCGGCCCCGGCGCGCCGGGCCCCGTCCACGGGACCATCGCGGTGCATTTTGATGTACAGTGTGTGCGGGAGTGGTGAGAGATGGTTGCTCTGTATGCACAATTGGGATTACTTGTGCGTCTTATGGGGGGGAGCGCCCGGTAGGCGATTTGAGACGTCGCGTATCGGTGCACAACGCAGTGGGTCTGGACGCTTGGCCGGTATACGGGGCATCTTGGCCAAGGAGCGTTGTCCGGGAACCGGCCGGGGGGCCCCGCCCGTCAGATGGGTGACCCTGAGGGCGCTCTGAGCGATGCGACGCTGATGAAGCTGCCGTGCCGCCGAGCAGACCGTGTGTCCGCGACGAAGGGGAAAGCCCGTGCGGAACAAGGCGCGTTCGCTGCCTGCTCTTGCCGCTGCTGCCGCGATGCTCGGAGTCGCGGCGGGCCTGGGTATACCGGCCATCTGGCCGCACGCCGGGACGCCGGCGGGAGCGGGAAGGGCAGCGGCCAGTCCCGGCGCCGCTGACGGCGCCAGGTCCCCGATCCCGATGCTTGGCGGCACGCGTCTGACGGCTTTTTCGCCGGCCGTCGCCCGGCTGCGGCGCGCCGGCATGGCGACCGTTGCCCCACTGCACGGGCTGCTCCAGGCGGACATGATCGTGGTCGCGCCGTCCTCCCTGCCGTACGGGGCACTCAGCGCCATCCAGCGGCTGCCCGGCGTTACCGCCGCCCAGTCAGTCGAGGCGGCCCGGATCGAGGTGAACGGCAAGTACGCCGCCGTGCTCGGCGTGGACCCGTCCACGTTCCGCAGCTACGCCGCGCAGCAGACGGCCGCCTCGAATCAGCTGTGGCAGAGCGTGGCCAACGGCGCCATGGCCGTCTCGTACACGATGGGCAAGCTGGACGGGCTGCCGCTCGGCGGGGTGGTCCACGTTACCGGGGCCAAGCGGGAGAACCTGCCGGTCGGCGGGTTCGGCACCGTCGGCATCCAGGGCATCGACGCGGTGGTCTCCGGCAGCGTCGCGCGCTCGCTGGGCATGCCCTCGGAGAACGCGATCGTCATCAGCGCGCCGCACGCCAACCTGGCGTCCCTGGCCAAGGCCGTCAAGCGGGTCATCCCCCATGGCGCGGCGGTGGAGCCGCTGATGACGCAGGTGACCGCCGGGGCCACCTCCGCCGAGGCGACCGCGGCCGGGATCGCGGCTACGGGCACCACATCGGCCGGAGTCTCCGGGAGCAGCGCCGCGACACCCAGCCAGGCAGAGATCAGCGCGATGCTCAGCGCGGCCCTCGGCCGGCGTGGCTTGCCCTACGTGTGGGGAGCGGCCGGGCCGACCTCGTTCGATTGCTCCGGCCTGGTGCAATGGGCCTTCGCGCAGGCCGGCGTGCGCATGCCGCGAGTCGCCGCCGATCAGGCGAGGACCGGGCCCGCGGTGCCCGTCAGCCAGCTACAGCCCGGAGACCTGCTCTTCTACCACACCGATCCGACCGACCCCGGGTACATCTCGCACGTCGCGATCTACATCGGCAACGGCGAGATGATCCAGGCACCCGAGACGGGCGAGAACGTCGAGGTAGTTCCCGCGGATGCGGGCAGCGAGTTCGCTGGCGCGCTGCACGTCGACCCGGCGCTCGCGGCTGCGGTCGCGGACGGCATCTCCTGAGCAAGCCGCGGTCAAGATCACCTCTCATTCGCCACGCGCGGTTCCACCGCAAACCTACGCGATTAATTTTCGTTAATGGGATATTCTGTACCTCTCGGTCCAGTAGGCGCCAATCGCGCATAAAACGCCCATCGCGCATGAAATGGGCATAAAAGGGACGCTAGTGACCGCAGCCTGAAGGCGGCGCACTATGCCACCGCACGACTTAACGGGGTATACCCATACCTGGGGGTTGTTTCCGCTCCAATCCACACCTATGCTGCGGCGAATGGTGGGGGGGCGAGTCCTGGTCATCGTGGCTGCAGTGGCGTCAGGTGCTGCTACAGCCCTTGTTGTGCTTGACCCGGGCCTGCGTTTCGCGTTCGGCAAGCCAAAGCTGGAGGTCGCGCTCGAAACGGCGGCCTCGCTCATAGCGCTACTCGCCGCATTCCTTGCGTTCGGCCGGCTCCAGCGGCGAGGCCGTCTGACTGACTTCGCACTAGCGTGTGCGCTCGGGGTCATTGCACTCTCGAATGTATTCTTCGCCACGGTGCCGACATTGGCAGGCCTTGCCGCAAGTAACTTTCTTGCCTGGTCGGCGATCATCAGCCGCTCACTGGGCTGCATGCTGTTCGGCGTCGCGGCATTCGTGCCGGCCAGGCAGGTACGCCGAATCGGCCGGGCCCAGGTGGCCGTGCTGATCTGCATGGCCGGCGGCCTCACTCTGACGGTACTCCTCACCCGGGTATTCGCCGCGCACCTGCCCGTGGCGGTCACTGCCGCCCCCTTGGTGCGGTTGCCCGCCCCGCCGGCGCTTCATGCCGTGCCCGTGTTGCTTGCCCTGGAGATGCTGACAGCAGTGGTTGGCGGTGTGGGCGCAGCCGGTTACCTCAGCAGGTCGCAGCGGCTGGGCGATGAGTTCTTCGGCTGGCTGGCCATCGCTGCCGTCTTCGGTGCCGCTAGCCACCTCAACTGCTTCCTCTACCCGTCCATGTACGTTAGGCTGCCTTCCGTCGGCGATGTCTTTCGCCTGTGCTTCTACGCTGTTCTCCTCATTGGCTCTGCGCGTGAGATCTGGTCATACTGGTTTGCCCTGTCCGATGCGATGGTAGTGAGCGAACGCCAGCGGATCGCGCATAACCTGCACGATGGGCTCGCGCAGGAACTGGCGTACCTGACCCGCAACCTTGACGCACTCGACGGCAATGTCGAGCAGGAGACGCTGAGCCACCTGCGCGGCGCCACCGAGCGCGCGCAGCGGGAGTCCAGGCTGGCGATCAGCAGGCTCGCGGCTCTCAATCGGCCGACCATAGAGGACGAGCTCGCGGACGCGGCGGGCGAGGCGGCGAGGCGGTTCGGTGTCGCCCTGGAGCTTGATCTTTTTCCGGGTATCCGGCTCCCGCCGCCGCACGCCGATGCGCTCGTCCGGATCGCCTGCGAGGCGGTCACCAACGCCGCCCGGCACAGCGGTGCCGGGCGGGTGAGCCTGAGCCTCCGGCGTCAGGGATCGTGCGTGCGGCTGCGTGTCAGCGACAGCGGATCCGGCTTTGATCCCACGGGCCCGGCTGCCGGCTTCGGGCTTGTTTCGATGCGCGAGCGTGCTAGCTCGGTGGGCGGTGACCTGAAGATCTCATCCGTAGCAGGACATGGCACGGAGGTGGAGGCCATGCTGTGATCGCCAGGGAGAAACCGTTAGTGCGCGTCCTCATCGCCGACGACCATGCGCCGACACGTGACGACATTCGCCGGGCGCTCAACGGCGATGCGCGCTTTGAGATTTGCGCGGAGGCGGCGGACGCGGCCGGGGCGATCCAGGCGGCGCTCCGGGAGAAGCCGGACATCTGCCTGCTTGATCTGCGGATGCCTGGCGGCGGTCTCGCGACGGCATGGGAGATCGCTTCGCGGCTGCCTGAGGCGAAGATCGTGGTGCTGACGGTTTCGGACGATGACGCTGACCTCTTCGTTGCGCTCCGGTATGGCGTCGACGGCTACCTGCTGAAAACGATGAACCTGGATCGGCTGCCGGATGCGCTCAACGGCGTCTGCTCCGGTGAGGCGGCCATGCAGCGGGCGCTCGTTGCGCGGGTTCTTGAACAGTTCCATCAGCGGGGGCCGCGCTGGCGGCAGCCTGCTGGCACCGGACCCACGCAGCGGCTGACCAGCCGTGAGTGGGAAGTACTCGAGTTGCTCGCGCAGGGCCGGTCGACCGCTGAGATCGCTCGGCGGCTCGTGCTCTCACCCAGTGCGGTGCGGGTGCATATTGCCTCGATCGTCCGCAAGCTGGGGGTTTCCGGCAGGGCTGCTGCCGTGGACCTGTTCCGGCGAAATTCAGATACCTGAGCGGGCACATGCTTGCGGCGAACGTTTGCCGACGGTGACCATCAGGGGATGGCGGTACCGACACGGCCACTGCGCGTCTTGATCGCCGATGACCATGTTGTGATGCGCCGCGCATTCCGGGAAGACCTGGAAGCCGCCGGGATCGAGGTGTGCGCCGAGGCCGCCACGGGTGCCGAGGCGGTCCGCGCCGCGCTTGCCGAACGGCCCGACCTGTGCCTGCTGGACGTGCGCATGCCCGGCGGCGATGGCATCACCGCGGCCGAGTCGATCCGGCAGGCGCTGCCAGGGGTGAAGATCGTGCTGATCACGGCCTTCCCCGATGAGGACGGCGTCCTGGCCGCCGCGCGCGCCGGAGCCGACGCCTACCTGGCCAAAGACATCGGCTCGCGGCGGTTGCCGCACGTCCTCCGCGCCGTCATGCGGGGTGAGACGTCCTATCCGCGGCGGCTGCTTTACCCGGTGCTGCGCGCGCTTCGGCCACCTGAGCGCTCAGGAGACTGAACGGTCAGAGGCCCACGGAACCCTTGCGGGACAGGCGCGGCGGCTAAAGCATTGACACGCCACCACAGAGCTGGTCAGAGGCGATTGGGTGATGAACACCCCCGCCAGGGATCGTGGGCGCAGCCTGGGCGGCAAGCTCCGGGGAGGAGCGATGAGCGAACGATGCGTACCGGGCACGGACGGCTTGCAGCAGTCATGCCGCGACATCTGCCAGCCGACGGCAGGAGTGCTTGTCCCTCATGGGGCGGCTCCGGCCGAGGCGAGACCGCCGGAGAGCGCGCCGTACCACCTGGAACAGATCCGGCAAGAAGGGGCTTGCCCACTCGCTGCGGGAACTATCCGGGACGACGCTCGGCGATGGCGGTGCGGTGGTGCTGGGCAGCCAGGACGGCTGGTGTATAGCTCGCCGCCAGTGACCTGGGCCTCCGGATCTACTTTTCGTGAATCCAGACGCTCGCTCAGGCATTGACGAGACAAGGCAATTCCACGATGGCCAGTATGGACTTTGATGCCCTATACCGGGCAGAACGATCAGTACTCGAGTTGTACACCATGGCCTGCGGCGCCAATCACGATGAAGCCAGCGACGCGGTACAGGCCGCCTTCGCGCTCCTGCTGCAAGCGCGAGAGCCGATCCAGGAGCCACGGTCCTGGTTGCGTAAGGTCGCACTCAACGAGTTCCGCCGCTCGTGTCCTCGGATCCGTTCCCGACGGCGCCGGGTGACGGAGGCTCCGACTGCGCCGCATGAGCTTCCCGATCGGGAAGAGGTTCCATCGGCCGCCGACGTCGCCGAGGGCAACGAGAGACGCCGCCTAACCACCGAGATGATCGCCTCGCTCCCTCGCAAGCAAAGGGATGTCATGGCATTGCACTACGACGGGCTCCTCCCTGGAGAGATCGCCGATCTGCTCGGCCTCGGTGCCGCCGCGGTCCGCCAGAGCTTCCACCGGGCACGCAAAACGCTGCGGAAGGAATATGGCATCGATCGTGGTGAATGCCTACCATTTTCGTAGACAACTCCGAGTTCATGCTCGGGGGAACTGGTCAAGTGCCACGGATCGGGCAGGCGTGATCAGGCGGCGTCGGACATCGAGAGCTGGCGTTCGCTGTGCATGACGACCCACCTACCACGCGATGCACACTCAGGTCCCAGTGACCGGCGACATGCAGCACCGCGGCGGCGACCAGGCCGCTGCGTGATCATCATGACGAGTGGCCGAGTGGTGGCATACCTCGCCGTTTGAAATTTCTCCGGATAAAGCGTCACAGATCCGGGCGGGCCGCCCTCTATATGGTGAACGGCGAATTGCCGTTAGGTGAGCTTCAAGGGGGGTGTGTGATCTATGGGACGACATCGTCCATCAGGTGCTACTCAGCAATTCACCCGTTTGGGTGACAGCAGCTATCCGGAATGTGGCGGGGCAACGGCGAGACACGAAATGGCCCGGCATCATGACCGCGTTGCCCGCGCGCATCAGACAGCCATCATGCTGGGACCCAATTGCATGTCCCTGATGTGCCTGATTCGTGTCTAGCGTCATTGGACATGAACGCAACGGCGGGATTAATGATGAACGCAACGGCGGGATTAATGGCCGTGCCCGTACGAACCGGACCTGGAACGGTCTCCCTGCGGTGCGGCCGGGTGCCGACTGCGGAACGCGTTGGGATCGCGTTCACCACCGAGGCCCGCCTGGCTGCGGTGATGGGACCAGATCAGCCATGGATATATCTGAACGATCAGGCATTGAGGGCCATACTCGCTCCGCTCGGCGTGACCCGGATCCAGGTGGACCCGGACCTGGTCGAGGCGAGTCTCCCGATCTCGGTACCGGCGCGATCGGCGAGCCCAGGGTTGACGTCCAGTTGACCGGCTTGCAGGCTCTCCGCACATGGACCCGAAGTAAGGGCTTCGGGGCCGCCGCTGGTATTCGACCCTGGCCCGCGATGGGTAAAGGCCTGGCCAAAGCGAGGCGATCGGGCCATTAAGGAGCTAGATCTACACGTGGTCGCGGCATTCACTCGGCCAAGGACAATGAACAACGTTCCCTGGGTACGTAGCCTCCAGCCGAATCTTGCTCCACTCCCAGACGGGGGATCGCCGGGTGGCACAGCCCGTCGCTTAAGTTTTCGGTTGCATGAGGAAATCGACGGCCGACTATTACCGAACGGTGCTTAAGTCCCACTTCCGGCCGATGAGCTGATCAGCGAGGAGGAATTGATCAGGGTACTGAGAGCCGGTGCGACCCGGATGTGGGCTTCCTGAGTAGCAGTTACACGTGATCGAGCAGTGGCCACAAGGGCTTCTGAGCAAGCCCGGTGCCAGGTCGGCCGCTGCGGCTGACGCCCCTGCAGATGCGGCACCCGCGGCACCACAGGCCTGCGGCAGATGCAGTTCGAGTCCACGCTGTGGACCGCTGGATGGTCCGCGAACTAGTCCTCTTAGGACCGGGGTAGCCAAGCGTGCCGATCTGCCGGGGCGTATTGCAACGAACGAGGCAAGGAGCTAACAGATGTACCAGGACGGAACGATGCTGTCCACGTCCGCCACTGCCGCAGCCGAGCAACGCGGGCAACCATATGCGTACCGCCGCCGCGAACTGATTGAGCCCGATTGGAAACGCCTACCGGGTTGGCGGAGGGTCAGCCGGGACGAGTGGGAATCCGCGCAGTGGCAGCGGGCACACTGCGTGAAGACCGTGGCCCAGTTGCGGACTGTTCTGGGCGATCTCATTCCCGAGTCCTTCTATGCCGATCTGACCCGCGATCAGACCAACCACGCGACGATGCCGTTGCTGCTGCCGCCCCAGGTCTTGAACACGATGGTGCCGGACGGGGAGCCTGGTCAGGAGGCGTTCTACGCGGACCCAGTCCGCCGTTACATGCTGCCGGTCGCCTCTGACCGCGCGGCCGAGTGGTCGAGCCATCCGCTCGCGACCCGCGACTCGCTGCATGAGCAGGAGATGTGGACGGTCGAGGGGCTCACCCATCGATACCCAACCAAGGTTCTCGCTGAAGTCTTGGCGACCTGCCCGCAGTACTGTGGACACTGCACGAGAATGGACCTTGTCGGCACGTCCACCGCGCAGGTGCCCAAACTGCGGTTCCAGGTGAAGTCGGCCGGGCGGCTCGACGCGATGATCGACTATCTGCGCCGCACGCCGAGCGTGCGGGACGTCGTCGTCTCGGGCGGCGATGTCGCCAACATGCCGTGGAGGCAGCTAGAGGCATTCGTCGCCCGGCTCCTCGACATTGAATCGATCCGTGACATCAGGCTCGCCAGTAAGGCGCTAATGGGCCTGCCGCAACACTGGCTGCAGGATGAGGTAAAGGCAGGCATGGAACGCCTGGCGCGTACCGCGAGGGCGCGCGGCGTGCAGATCGCGATTCACACCCACGTGAACGCGGCCCAGTCCGTCACCCCGCTGGTGGCCAAGGCCGCCAAGGCCATGCTCGACACGGGTATTCGCGACGTGCGGAACCAGGGCGTGCTGATGCGTGGGGTCAACGACAGCCAGGATCAACTGCTCGATCTATGTTTCGCGCTGCTCGACGAGGCGGCGGTCCTGCCTTACTACTTCTACATGTGCGACATGATCCCGAACGCTGAGCACTGGCGGGTTCCGGTGTGGCAGGCTCAGGATCTGCAGCATTCGATCATGGGATACCTGCCCGGCTTCGCCACCCCGCGGATCGTGTGTGACGTTCCCTACCTGGGTAAGCGGTGGGTGCACCAGCTCTCGGGCTACGACCGCGAACGGGGGATCTCGTACTGGCCGAAGAATTACCTGACCAGCATCGAGCTTGACGATCCGGCCGCGCTCTACCGGAGCTACCAGTACTACGACCCGATCCAGTCGCTCCCGCCGGCGGGACAGGAATGGTGGCGCGAGGCCGCCCATCACATTGGGGAGACGGGCGGCGACATCGAGGAGATGCCCCTCGAACTAGTCGAGGGCCTGTCCACGACGTACCAGTGGGCTTCGCGGTGAGCGGGCGAGCCAGGCATATGGAAATGGCGAGCCTGGATGCATGTCCCCGCGATGGGGACCGGGCCAGGATCGTGACGGTCGACCGTGGGGCCACTGGCAACGTCGGCGCGGACCAGCGACAGGCGGCCCTGGCCGGGCTGGGTCACCCTCCCCGCACCATGTCGGCCACGGGCGAGCGGTGCCTCCACGAGGTGTTCGAGGCGCAGGCGGCGACGACCCCGGACGCCACAGCGATCGTGTGCGGTGACGTACGGTGGACCTACGCCGAGCTGGACCGGGCGGCCAACGGCCTCGCCCGGCGGTTGCGGGCGCTGGGCGCTGGGCCCGGCCAGTTCGTCGCGATCTACTTTGAACGATCCGAGCTGCCGATCATCGCGATCCTGGCCTGCTACAAGTCGGGCGCCGCCTATGTGCCGATCGACCCAACGTATCCCAGCGAGCGAATCCAGCACATCGCCGCCGAGCTGGGTCTCCTGATTTGCCTCACGGAGACCCCGCTCGCCGCGAGGGCCCACAGATTCTTCGCGGGCACCCGCGCGCTCGTGCTCGACGCGGAGTGGCCGGAGATCCAAGCGTGCGCCGACTCGCCGGTCACACGGGCCGAGTCGGGCCTCTCACCGGCCGACCTCGCGTACGTGATCTACACTTCCGGTACCACCGGCCGTCCCAAGGGCGTGATGGCCGAGCACCGGCACGTCACCCGCTTCGTCGACGCATTCAACGCGACCTGCGGGACCAACGGTGACGACCGCGTCCACCAGGGGTTCTCCCTCAGCTTCGACGGGTCCGTCGAGGAGATCTGGATGGCGTTTTCGAACGGTTCGACGCTCGTCGTGCCGACCCGCGATGCACCCCGCTTCGGAAGCGAGCTGGGCCAGTACCTCACTGAGCAAGCGGTCACATACTTCTCCACCGTGCCCACGATGCTCGCGACCCTGACCGACGACATCCCGACCCTGCGGACGGTGGTGCTGAGCGGCGAAGTCTGCCCGCGCGAGCTGGTCGATCGATGGGCGCGGCCCGGCCTGCGGCTGCTGAACGTATACGGCCCGACCGAAGCGACAGTGAACACGACGGTCGCCGAATGCCGACCCGGCCGCCCCGTCACGATAGGCCGCCCGCTTTGCGGCTACGGGATCCATATTGTGGACGACAAGCTTCAGCCCGTGCCGCGCGGCGCGAAGGGCGAACTCCTGATCAGCGGGCCGACGCTCGCCCGCGGCTATATCAACCAGCCGGTGCTCACCGACGAGCGGTTCCTGACTACTGGGCAGATCGACGGCGCCGACCGCTTCTACCGCACCGGAGACCTTGTCCGGCTGACCGCCGACGGCGAGCTGGAGTTCTTCGGGCGGATGGACACGCAGGTGAAGATCCGCGGCTACCGGGTCGAGCTCTCCGAGATCGAATCGGTCCTGCGCGACGACCCGCACGTGCGGGCGGCGGCCGTCCAGCTGGTGAAGCGAGACGGCCTGCAGCAGCTTGCGGCCTATGTCGTCGCCGCGCAGGCGCCCGGCCAGCTCGGCCGCGACCAGATCCTGAGCCTGCTGGAGGCCAGGATGCCGCCCTACATGATCCCCGGCTATCTCAACGTCGTCCCCGAGCTGCCACGGACGACGAGCGGGAAGATCGACAGGAATCAGCTCCCACCACCGCAGCACCCCCTGGTGCGCACCTCCCGCACGCATGTCGCGCCGCAGACCGAGCTCGAACGCCAGATCGCCGGCGTCTGGGGTGAGATCCTCGGAATTGAGCCGATCTCCGTGACCGACGACTTCTTCCTGGACCTGGGCGGACACTCCCTGCTCGCCGCCCGGATGGCGACCACGCTCAGGCAGCGGATCTCCCGCACCGTCACCGTCCGCGACGCCTATGAGTGCCCGACCGTTCGCGCCCTCGCCGAGCGGCTCGAGTCGCTGCCCGCCGGTGACGGCGCGGACGCCCCGGCTTCGGCGGCCGCGGCACCGGCGAGAGGCAGCCGCGCCGTGTTCCACGGCACCCCGCGATGGGAGCGCCTCGCCACGTTCGCCCTGCAGGCACTTTCGATGTACGTCATGGCGGCGATGGCGGCCATTCCGCTCGGAGTGCTGTTCCTGCTCGGCCGCGGCTGGTTCTACGGGACCATCTCGACCGGGCGGCTGGTGGTGCTCACGGTGGCGGTGGTCCTGCTGACCTGGCCGGTGTTCCTAACCGTCTCGATCGCCGCCAAGTGGCTGATCATCGGCCGCTACAAGCCCGGAGAGTATCCGCTGTGGGGCCTATACTACTGGCGCTGGTGGCTCTGCAACCGGGTCCAGGCGTTCAGCGGCCTCGGCGGGCTGAGCGGCACGCCCCTTCAGCCTCTGGTGTTCCGGCTGATGGGGGCACGGGTGGGTGCCCGGTGCACGCTCGATACCGCGCAGGGCTCCGTATGGGACCTCCTGTCGATCGGAGCTGATACCAGCATCGGCGCCGATACCCAGCTGCTCGGATACCGGGTCGAGGACGGCATGCTCCGCTTGGGCACCGTGGAGATCGGCGACCGGTGCTTCATCGGCATCCACTCCGCGCTCGGACTCGGTGTCCGGATGGGCCACGACTCGCGCCTGGACGACCAGTCGCTGCTCCCGGACGGTGCGGCGATCCCGGCTGGCGAGGGCCGCCGGGGCTCGCCGCCCCGGCCTGCCGACGTCTGCGTCCCGGCTGCCGCCCCCGGGCGGTCACCGGTACGCCGCTTCCTGTTCGGTGCCGCGCACTTGGTGGCCGCCGAGCTGACGAGCCTGTTCGTTGCCGTACCCCTGGTGTTTGTCGCCGTGGTGGCGGCGGTGTCCTTCCTCGCTGGCGGGCTGATCGGACTGGCGCTGGCGGGGGTGTTGTCCGTGCCGGCCGGCGTGGTCTTGTCCTGCCTGATCCTGGCGCTGGTGCGGCGGATCGTCCTCAGCCGGGTCCAGCCGGGAACCTACCCGGTGGAGAGCATGCTCTACGTGCGGAAGTGGCTCTCGGACGGGCTGATGGGGCTGAGCAGAGCACTGCTGCTCCCCGTGTACACGACGCTCTACCTGCCGCCCTGGCTGCGGCTCATGGGCGCGAGGATCGGCCCGCGGGCGGAGCTGTCGACGGTGTGGAACTTCGCGCCGGAGCTCATCGACGTCGGCGCGGAGAGCTTCTTCGCCGACGGCTCGATCATCGGCGGCCGCCGTGCGCACCTCGGCATGTTCCAGATCTCGGTCAACCGGATCGGCAGCCGGAGTTTCGTCGGTAACAGCGCGGTCCTACCCGTCGGCGCCAGCCTGGGAGACGGCTGCCTGCTCGGCGTGCAGTCGGTTCCCCCGCCCGAACCGGCCCGCACCCCGGACGGCTCCGAATGGCTCGGTTCGCCCTCATTCGCGTTGACGCACCGGCCGAAGGTCGGCAACTTCGAGGACACCGTCACATTCCGCCCGACGTTGAAGCTCTACCTCCAGCGGGCCATAATCGACGCGCTCAGGATCGTGATCCCCGGCTATATCGCCCTGGCCGCCCTGGTCGCCTGGATCTTCGCGCTGAACGCGACCTTCGTCCAGTTTGGCGCGGTCCCCATGGTGGCGCTCGCGCCGGTCACGGGGCTTGTCCTCGGGCTTGGCGCGATCGTGGTCGTCGCCGCGCTGAAGAAGGCGGTAATGGGCACCTTCAAACCGGAGATCAAGCCGCTGTGGTCCATGTACGTCTGGCTCAACGAGATGGTGAACGGTGCATATGAGTCGGTCGTCACACCGGTGCTGAGCCCGCTGCTCGGGACACCGTTCGCCGCCCCGTTCCTGCGCCTCATGGGCTGCCGGATCGGCCGGCATACCTTCATCGCGACCGCCCTTTTCTCCGAATGGGACCTGGTGGAGATCGGCGACTACGCCGCGCTCAATTACGGGGTAGTGATCCAGAACCACCTCTTCGAGGACAGGGTCTTCAAGAGCTCGCACCTGAAGGTAGGACCGGAGGCATCGGTCGGAAACATGAGCGTGGTGCTCTACGACTCCGAGATCGAGCGCGGCGCCGTCGTCGGGCCGCTGTCGCTGTTGATGAAGGGGGAGACGCTCGCCAGCGGAACGCGCTGGCACGGCATCCCAACCGTGCAGGCGGCGAAGAGCCTGGAAGCGCAGCCGTGAGGGACTCCCCGGCGTAGGGGCGCGGAACGTATCGAGAGTGGCGGCGGGAACTGGGCAGGCCCTCCCCGGCCGGGCGGCCTGCGGGTTCCTGCTGCCGGAGCGTGGCGTCCTATAACCGGTGACCCCGGGGAGTGGACTGCTGGCCGGGTGGGCGTCGGAGGCGGCCGTAGTGTGCGCCGGGCGGTGCCGAGAACTAGCTGGTGGAAGTCCAGCCGGACCGGTCATGGCCTGGACCGGGGGCGCGCACACCCGGGCCTGCACTGGTGAGCGAACCCCTGCCCTCGACTTTGGGTTACCGCCTCGCGATAGACGGAAGGAGGCTGTTTTCGATGAACTGACGCAGGTCTGTCTCTTTGATAGAGTGGCCGTCGCGCGTGTCCCCGGTGGTGACAAGAACCATATTCACATCCGGTATGACGTAAATGAACTGGCCTCCGTAGCCCCAGGCCAGATGTATGTCGTGCCCCGCGATACGCCGGGTCCACCAGCCCTGGGAGTATCCGAAGTCCTCATCGACTTGCCAGATCCGTTGCCTGGCCTGTTGAACCGTGGCAGGAGGTACGACTTGACGTCCCTGCCACGCGCCACCGTTCAGGTACAGCAACCCGAACTTCGCCAGTTCCCGAGACGTCATGTACACGTTGTATCCACCCGAGCAGACCCCTTGAGGGTCTCGGCCCCAGTGTTCCACGGTGATTCCGATCATACCAAAAAGATACCGAGCAGCGAAGTCGCACGTACTCATTCCGGTTGCTCGCTGGAGCACGGCCGAGAGCACGTGCGTATTCCCTGTACTGTAATTGAATACCCTTCCCGGGCCGTGCTGTAGCGGTTGATCAAGGATTGCCTTTACCCAGTCGGGCTTCTCTTGGATCTTGTACTCCGTATCGTCCTCTTGCCATGCCAACCCGGATGACATCGTCAACAGGTCACGCAGTGAGATCTGGTGCTTCCGCGCGCTCGTACCAGGAATATACTCGGGTAGATACTTCGACACCTTGTCGTCGAGACTGCCCATGAAACCTTTTGCGACCGCGATTCCCGCCAGCGCCTGGATCATGCTCTTCGAAGCGGAGTGAACGTTGTTGCTTTTCCGCACGCCGCCGCCATGGAAATACTGCTCCGCGACCATGCGGTTGTTCCTGATGACCAGCACGCTGAGCAGTGACTTCTCGCGCGAAAGGCCCCTAAGCCCATTCTTCAGCATCGCAGGATCCATTCCCTGCGCCGCAGGAGAAGAAAATCGCCACGCTTTGCTGTCGTGGTTCGGATCAACATAGGTGGGGTTGCACTCGTAGAAGGTCTCGGCCTTCCCGGAAGTCCTAGAAATGCTCCTACAGATCACCGAGAACCATCGACGGACAGTCACGGAATCCCTCCCCCAATGAGAGCGTCATCAACGTCACCAACACCACCCTTGCCGAATGAGGTTTTCTAAGCAAGGTTGATCCGGATCCGGTGCGTAACAGGGGCGTCGGGGAAGACGCGCGGACATAACACCAGATCCACGGGCAGGCGCGGAGCCCCGGTAGAAGAGGTCTCGCTGAAGATCATCTACCTACCGGGAAAGGCTCCGCGTGGTCTCCTATTGTGTCATGCTCGACGTCCCGTTCCAACTGGCCGCGTTCGTGGCGTAGCTGCTGGCCGGGCACCGCCGCGAGATCGGTACCCGCAGTGGAACCCGGGCGCTGAGCTGCTGGAAGCAGGCGGTCTTCGCCCTGGCCTGGTTCCGTGACCGGCCTGACGTCGCCCGGCTCGGCAGGGCTTCGGGATCTCCCAGGCCACCGCCTACCGCTACCTGGAGGAGGCCATCACCTTGCTCGCCGGGCAGGCGCCCGACCTGCGCGCGGTCCTGGATGGGGCGACAGAGCAGGGGCTACCCTACCTGATCCTGGATGGCAAGGTTGGCGCATCCGACCGGCTGAAAGAAAAGCCCATCAGCAGGAAAGGCCGCGAGATCGACCGCTGGTATTCCGGTAAGGCGCACGGCTTCGGCGGCAACATCCAGGCGCTGTTCACCCCCGCAGTATCCCGCTGTGGGTCTCGCCGGTCCTTCCCGGCGGCGTCCACGACATCAGCGCCACCCGCGAGCACCTGCTGGTGACCTTGCGGCCCTTCCTGAAGGACCTGCCGGTCCTGGCCGATTCCGGGTACGAAGGCGCAGGCCATGGCGTCCACATCCCGGTAAGGAAGCCAACAGGCGGCCGGGAACTCGATCCTGGTACCCGACCCGCAACACGCTGCTGCGCTGCCTGGGCGAGCGAAGCTTCGCCTGATATCCCAGCGCTGGCAGACCCTTCAGCGCGTCATGCTCAGCCCCGGCAAAATCGGCGAAAACGCCCAAGCCTCATCCTATTCGAGCACAAGGTGATCACATGAAAGTCGCTAACCCTGTCTTTTCACCGAGCCGTGTGGGCTGACTGGCGCGCCTGAATGGAAAAGTGCTCCTGAACTGGGACGATTAGGGGTGTTTGGGTCCTTATCGCGCCGGGTTCGAGGAGCACTTTCTACGTGAACGGTACAGGGTGGTCGCGGGGTCTGGAAGTCACTGGCGGCGGTACGGGGATCGTGTCGCATGCGGGCCTGGTTCTGCTGCGGCAGCTGGCGGACCGGACGGGGCTGACGGCGGGGCTGTCGCGGGCGCTGCCGTCGCCGCTGTGGGGGCATGACCGGGGCCGGGTCGTCAGCGATCTGGCGTGCGCGATCGCGGACGGCGCCCGGGTGATCAGTGATTTCCGGGTGATGGGCGATCAGCGGGAGCTGTTCGGCCTGGTGGCGTCGGTGCCGACGGCGTGGCGGGCGCTGAAGGAGATCGCCGGCGCCGGCGACCGCGCGCAGCGCAAGCTCGCCGCCGCGGTGAACAAGGCGCGGCGGCACGCGTGGGCGCAGGCCGGCACGCTGCCGCCGGTGCGGGTCGCGGACAAGACGCTGGAGGGGGTGACGTGTATCCGGCTGGACGCGACCGTGGTGCCCGCGCACTCGGATAAGGAGCTGGCGGAGCCCAATTTCAAGGGATTCGGCCATCACCCGCTGGTCGCCGAATGCGACAACGTGCGGGAGCCGCTGGCGTGGATGCTGCGCCCCGGCTCGGCCGGGTCGAATACCGCCGCTGATCACCTGCAGATCCTGGGCGAGGCGATCGCCGCGCTGCCGCCGGCGTTCCGCCGGAAGCTGATGATCACCTGCGACGGGGCCTGCGCCAGCCACGCCCTGATCAGGGAGCTGGACAAGCTGGCGGCCCGCCCCGGGTACCAGGTGATCTACTCCGTGGGCTGGGAGCTGGGCAAGCGGGAAAAGGCCGCGCTGGCCCAGGTCCCCGAGGACGCCTGGGAAGCCGCCGTGGACGCGCACGGGAAAGTCCGCGAGCGCCGCGCGGACGATGCCTGCGGTAATCTCCGGTGCGCGCACCGGGCCTGCTGGATCGAGGAAGCCCACGTCATCGAGCTGACCGGGCTGCTGCGCGAAGGGCCGGCCGGGGACCAGCTCAAGGGCTGGCCCAAGGCGATGCGGATCTTCGCCCGCCGGGAACGCCCGCACCCGGGCGCGCAGCTGACCCTGTTCGAGGCAGAGGACGGCTGGCGGTACTGCCTGTGGGTAACGAACCGGCCCGCCACCACGCGTGGCTGGCTGGGCCAGTGCGCCTACATCGACGCGGCGCACCGGGTCCACGCCCGGGTGGAGGACGTGATCCGCACCGGCAAGGACACCGGGCTGGGCCATTTCCCGTCGCATGACTACAAGGTCAACCAGGCGTGGCTGACCGCCTCCATGATCGCCTGCATCCTGCTGGCCTGGCTGAAGCTGCTGGCCCTGGACCGCGACCTGGCGAAAGCCGAGCCGAAAACGCTCCGCTACCGGATCCTGCACGCCGCCGGCCGCCTCGTGCACGGCGGGCGGCGAAGATGCCTGAAAATCGCCGCGACCTGGCCCTGGGCCGACGCCATAACCGCCGCCTGGCAGCGCATCCAGGCGATCCCGCAAGGCCCCTGACCAGTGCTAACCCATCCCTGCGAGCAAGGAAGGAGAACCCGGGGCCGTGGAACCCCGGCCACCCGGCCCGCCAGCCGGGCCACCGTCATACACCGAAGCTAAAATCCCAGCCCAGAACACGGTCCGCACGCCGCTCAGCGGCAGCCATCAACCCCGATGAAAGATCAGGGCTAAGAAGACCTCAATGATGAGGTGTCCTCTCCGGGCAGCAGCGGATGCATGGTGGGAGATGGTGTGATGCGCCGAGGCCACGAGGCGCCCGTAAGCCCGCGTCATAACCCGGGCAGCCTGCTCCAGGACCATTCCGGTGAGCAGCGGGTGACTAACATCGAGCTCTTCTTCGACCTGGTATACGTGTTCGCCGTCACCCAGATGTCGCACCATCTGCTCGCCCTGCCGACCGTCAACGGCGCGCTGCAGACCGCGTTGCTGCTCGCGCTGGTGTGGTGGGCGTGGGTCTACACGACCTGGGCGACGAACTGGCTGGATGCCCGCCGGGTACCGGTGCGGCTGATGCTGATCGCGCTGATGCTGGTCAGCCTGGTGCTGTCGGCGGCGCTGCCCGCGGCGTTCGGAACCCGCGGGCTGATCGTCGCCGGGGCGTACGTGCTGATGCAGGTCGGCCGGTCCGCCTTCGTCGCGATCGCCGGGCGCGGGCAGCGGGTCGACCGGATCTTCACCCGTATCACGCTGTGGTCGGTGGCCAGCGGATGCGTGTGGCGGCCGGCGCGTTCGTGGCCTGCCACGCCCGCGAGCTGGTGTGGCTGGCCGCTCTCGGGGTGGACCTGCTCGCCGACAAGGTTGGCTTCTACATCCCGGGAATGGGCGCCACCACCAGCGACGAGTGGACCATCGCGGGCGGCCACTTCGCCGAGCGCTGCCAGGCGTTCATCATCATCGCCCTCGGCGAGTCGATCGTCGTCATCGGCCAGGCCCTGTCGGTGCGGCAGGACATCACCGCCCCGGCGGTCGCGGCGTTCGTCACGGCCTTCGCGGCAGTGTCGCCCGTGGTGGATCTACTTCGACCGCAGCGCGGAGGACGGGGCCCGGGTGATCGCCGAGTCGCCCGATCCCGGGGCGCTGGCCGACTCCGCGTACCACCTCATCCATCCGGTCATGGTGGCCGGGATCATCGTCGCGGCCTCCGCCGATCAGGAGGTGCTGGCCCATCCCGGGGCCGTCGGCCGCGCGGCCACCAGCTGGATGGTGATCGGCGGGGCGGTCTTGTTCCTGGCCGGGCACGTCATGTTCAAGCGGGTCATCTGGGGCGTGATCCCCTGGCCCCGGGTCGCCGCTATCGCCGTCCTGCTTCTCCTGCTCTTGCTGGCGCCGCACGTCACGGCGCTGGCCCTGAACATCGTGGTCGTCCTGGTCCTCGTGGCCGTGGCCGTCTGCGACCGGGTGTACGTGCCGGGGTGCCGGCGATGCCCGGCCAGGAAACCGGGCCGGACTCCGCCGGCAGGACACGTGATCTTCCGTCTTGACGTTACCTCGTGACGGTGTAATCATAATTACATGAGTACACTGCAGGACGGGTCGGCCGAAGAGCCGCGGCGCTGACGACAGCGACAGCGCAGCCGGCGATGCCTGCCGCAACGACGAAGGTGCCCAGGCGGGCGCCGGCCAGGATGCCGGGACCTCACCGCGCGAACGGCTGCGCGGCTGGTTCACCGGCAGGCTTCCGGCCGGCTGGTTCACCGCCGCGCCGGTGATCAAGGCGGACCGCGAGGAGATCACGGTCATCGGGACGCTGCCCGACCCGGAGACCTCCGGCGACGCGTCCGACGCTGAACGCGCGGCGGCCGCCGAGGGCCGGATCCTCCGGTTCCGCGAGGAGACCAGGGCCCGCCGGGTCGAGATCGCCCGGGAAGCCGAGCACAGCTTCCGGCGCAAGGTGTCATGGGGCGTCACCTGCGCGGACCGGACCGAGATGTTCACCACCCTGTCGGTGCCGGTGATGACCCGCCTGCGCCAGCCGGAGCGCCGCGTTCTCGATACCCTCGTCGAGGGCGGCGTCGCCCGCAGCAGGAGCGACGCACTGGCCTGGTGCGTGCGCCTGGTCGGTCAGCAT
>CAWDTK010000008.1:0-104759 GCA_963805255.1 uncultured Actinomycetes bacterium | reverse complement strand
GCAGCCCAGAGGCCACCACTACATCAGGGAGGTCGACCTGAAAGAGGACTCCTCCCGGGCGCGCGCACCAGGCGCAGCCCGCTTCATGGCCACTGTCGGTAACGCCATCCTCAACCTGCTCCGTATACACGGCGTCACCAACATCGCCGCCGAACGCCGCCACCTCAACGGATCCGACCGCCAGATCCTCAGCCGAATGGGCCTCTTAACAGGCTAAATAACCTTGCCGGGACCCTGGGCACTCACCCTGGTACTCGCGGCGGCGATCGCCGCGTGCAGCAGCTCTAGTTCGATGTCCGTATCTCATTCCACTCCGCTGCCCCGTCCACCGCGCCGGCGGCCGCTGCGTCCACCGCGTCGGCGGCTGCCCAGATCAAGGCGAACTGGGAGGCGTTCTTCAGCGGCACAACACCGGCGGCGAAGAAGATCGCGCTGCTGCAGAACGGGCAGAAGTACGCCGCCATCATCCAGGCCCAGGCCGCCTCGCCCCTGGCGAAGTCCGCGGCGGCGAAGGTCATTGCGGTGAAGGTGACGTCACCAACTCAGGCCTCGGTGACCTACGACGTCTACATGGGCGGCAAGCCTGCGCTGAGCAACCAGACCGGCGTAGCGGTGTACCAGGACGGGAGCTGGAAGGTCGGCGGCGCCAGCTTCTGCCAGCTGCTCGCCCTGGAGAACAACGGCAAGGCGCCGGCTGTGTGCGATTCGGTCGGATGAGGCAGGGCCGCTGGGCTGGCTAGGCACGCCAGGGCGTTCTCTAGTTACCGGCACGTTGATGAGGGCGTCGTCCCCCGTGGGGGTCGGGGTTCGCGCTTGCGACGCTGTGCACTCTGCTATTCTTGACATTTCTTGACATCACGGTCGTGAGCGTCGCGCTCGGGGACCTGCAGACCAGCCTGCACGCGGGCGTGACCGAGTTGCACTGGGTGGTCGGCGCCTACGCCCTGACCTTCGCCAGCATCATGCTGGCACGCGGGATGATCGGGGACGAACTGGGCCGGAAGAAGGTCATGCTGGCCGGGGCTGGGGTATTCTGCGCGGGCTCGGTGCTGTGCGCGCTGGCCCCGGACGTCCCGGTACTCATCGCAGGCCGCGCGGTGATGGGTCTCGGCGCGGCGGCCAGCGAGCCGGGCACGCTGTCGATGCTGCGCCACTTGTATCCCGATGCCCGGGCCCGGAGCCGGGCGATCGGGGTGTGGGCCGCCACGTCGGGGTTCGCGCTGGCCGCCGGGCCAGTGGTCGGCGGCGTGCTGGTGGGGCTGTGGGGCTGGCGGGGCATCTTCGGGTTCAACCTGGGGTTCGGACTGGCCGCACTGACCGTGGCGGCGATCATCCTCCCGGAAAGCGCCGACCCCGCGGCGGCACGCGTCGACATCGTCGGCACCCGCTGGGCGCGGGGCCCTGGCCACGCTAGTGTTCGCGATCATCGACTCCGAGTCGGCCGGGTTCGGCTCAGCCGAGGTGATCGCCTTGCTGTGCCTGAGCGCGGTTCTGTTCGCCTTGTTCGCCTGGTGGGAGCGCCGGGCTCCGCATCCGCTTCTGGACCTGCGCTTCTTGCGCATACCGCAGTTCACCACGGCCAACATCGCCGCGTTCTGCACGTACTTCGCCACGTTCGCCATCTTCTTCTTCACCGCGCTGTACTTGGCCGAGGTGGCTGGCGCGTCTGGCTTCCGGCTCGCGGCCGTCTTCCTGCCGATGACTGTCTTGATGATTAGCTCGTCGGTGCTGGCGGGACGCTGGATGCCTGTGGCTGGGCCTCGCGCAGTGATCACGATCGGCTGCCTGCTTCTGGCCTGCGGGCTGTTCCTGACCGACGGATATCTCTCCCCGCATCCGTCGTACGGGCCGCTGACAGTGGCGCTCGGGCTCGCGGGTATCGGCATCGGCGCCACCGTAGTGCCGATCACCTCCTCGGTGCTGTCTGCGGTACCGCCGGAACGGTCCGGGATGGCCGCGTCGGCCACCAACACCAGCCGGGAGATCGGCGCAGTCACCGGCGTGGCCATCCTCGGCGCGCTGGTCACCGCTCAGCTGCGATCCAGCCTGATCACGCAGATGAACCACCTGGGCATCCCGGCCCAGTTCCAGACACTGGTCATCAAGGCGCTGGAAACCGGCCAAATCCCCAAGAACACCTCCGCATACGTCGGCTTCGGCAAGATCGTCCAGGAGGTCATCAACGCCGCATACACCGCCTTCTACGACGGCCTGCACGCCGCGCTGTACGTGTCCGCGGGACTGGCGCTCGCGGCCGGGCTGCTCGCCCTCATCACCCTGCGCCCACACCCAGCAGGCCCCGAGGCCATTACCGTCACGCTCAGACACGACGACAGGCAAAGCCGGCTGCCATAAGGCGCTGTCCGCCATTGAGACGCGGAACCCAGGCCCGTCGCGGGACACGGTCCTCAATGCCTCGGCTTTCGTGCTGAGCTGAAGACGAGGTCGTATTCGTCCACCCCGCCGGTGACGCATCCGGTCGATGCGGCGTTCTGCGCCCCGGCCGCGGCGTCAACGCCGCGGCTCGCGGCCAGCACCTGGGGAGTCCGCCATACGGTCTCGCCGATCGAATGTCCGGTGTGCCGGTCGACCAACGGCAGCGCCGCGCAGAACCCGGCGGTCTCCGCCAGCGCGGGAACCGCGATGTCCCCGTACACCTCGGCGAGGTCTTCCGTTCTGTCCGGCTCGATATCCATCGAGGTAAGCCGGAGCCCCGTCCCGTCGATCTGATCCCCCTCCTGTTCGAAGACCGGAACCCGGTACCGTTCCACGCGCACCGTACCCCCGGCACGCCGCACCACGGCGCCGCGGAGCGGTGCGACCAGGTCCCGGCTCAGCAGCAGCGTCTCCCGCGACGCCCAGAACGTCTGGAGTATCGCGCGACACCGGCCTGTTTCTTCGCGGCCAGCAGCATGCCGAGGCTGCCGTGCAAGCTCTCCACGCCCGGACGGACCTCCGCCTCGACGAACTTGGCCATGTCGCCCAGCCGAAGCGGGTCCGCGGTGATCAGGTTGAACCGGACCTGCAACAAGACAGCTCTCCATGCGCTGGTGTGCGGCCGCTGTGACATTGCGGTACCACGCATATTCACCGGCGGCCACCCGGGACGTCAACCTGCCCAACCAGGTAGTTCTTTCCAGGTCCGCCACGACTGCACGAAATGAGGATGTGCCGCGCAACTGAGCGGGACGAGCGTAGATCCCGACGTGAGGGAAGCGATCACGGCCTTCGACCGCGCGGTCATGCGGCGGGTCACCCAGAGCGATTCCCGGCTGCTGGACCTGGTGATGCCCAGGCTGAGTCGGCTGGCCAATCACGGCGTGCTGTGGACCGCGCTAGGGCGTGTCCCGTGGATCTTCGAGGCCTGATGCTGTAGATCAGTAAGGTGCTTGAGCGACTGAAACGTCATGACCTGACTGATGAGGAGTGGGAGCGGCTGCGGGCGTTCTTGCCCGCCGATCCCCGGCAGGGCGGCCGGTGGGCCGATCACCGGACGGTGATCAACGGGATCTTCTTCCGTGCCCGGGCGGGCTGCCCGTGGCGGGACCTGCCGGAGGGCTTCGGGAACTGGAAGACCATCTATAACCGGCATCGCCGCTGGTCACTGGATGGAACCTGGGAAAAGGCCCTGGACGGGCTGCGGGCCGGGTGTGATGAGGCCGAGGGCAAGGACTGGACGGTCAGCGCCGACTCGACGGTCACCCGGGCCCATCAGCACGCGGCCGGGGCCCGCCATGCACCGGCTGCTGATGACCGCACAGGGGGCTCCAGCGAATGACAAGAAATCTGGCCGGGAAGCGATCGGCCGCTCCCGCGGCGGGCTGACCACCAAGATCCACCTGACCGCTGACCTGCGCTGCCGCCCCGTCGCCCGGCTAACAAGCCCCGGCCAGCACGGCGACTCCCCCCGGTTCATCCCGCTGATGGACGCGGTCCGCATCCAGCGGCGCGGCCTGGGCAGGCCCCGCAGCAGGCCCGGCCGCGCGATGGCGGACAAGGCCTACTCCTCCGCCGGCAACCGCGCCTACCTGCGGCAGCACCGCATCAAGGCGGTTATCCCCGTCAAGGAAGACCAGAAAGCCCACCGCCGCAACCGCGGCCGCTCCGGCGGCCGGCCGCTGGTCTTTGACGACGGGTGGTACAAGAAGCGCAACACCGTCGAACGCTGCTTCAGCAAGCTCAAGCAGTTCCGCGCCGTGGCCACCCGCTACGACAAGCGCGAGCGCATCTACCAAGGCACCATCGACGTCGCCTCGATCAGCATCTGGCTACGCGACCCGTCCCATGATCCACGGGACACGCCCTAGTGCTCAAGGAGCTGTATGACCTGTCGGACACCCAGACCGCGGACGCGCTGAAGTTCGACATCCGGTGGAAGGTGGCCTGCGGCCGGTCGCTGCTGCAGATGAGCTTCGACCCGTCGGCGCTGGTGTACTGGCGCAAGCGCATCGCGAAGTCGAAGCGCCCGGACCGGGTGTTCGACGCGATGGCGGCGGTGATCGCGGAGACGGGGCTGCTGCGGGGCCGGCGGAAGCGGTGCGTGGACTCGACGGTTTTCGACGACGCGGTGGCCACGATGGATACTGTGTGCCAGCTGATGGCCGCGATGCGGAAAGTGGCGCGGGTGGTGCCCGGTGCCGCCGCGGTGATCGTCGGCGTGTGCCAGCTGGACTACTCCAGGCCGGGCAAGCCTGACATCGACTGGGACGACCCGGCTGCCAAGGAGCAGCTGGTATCGGATCTGGTGAATGACGCGCTGGCGGTGCTGGCGGAGCTCACCGGGGAGGGCGCGCCGGAGCGGGACGCCGCCGCGGCGGACGCGCTGGGCCTGCTGGCGCTGGTGGCGGGGCAGGACGTGGAGCCGGCTGGGGGGTCGGACGGGACGGACGGGCGGTGGCGGATCGCCCGGAAGGTCGCCCCGGACCGGGTGATCTCGACGGTGGACCGCGAGGCCCGGCACACCCGCAAGTGCAAGTCCAAGCGGCGCGACGGGTTCCGGGGGCATGTGGCCGCCGAGCCGGAGTCTGGGCTGATCACCGACTGCGAGATGACGATGGCCGCCGGGCCGGGCAGCACGGACGCGGAGAACGGCGTCAAGATGGCCTGCCGCGACCGGTTTCATGGTGACAGTGCGAGCGCCGGTGACGGCGGGGATGACGCTGCCAGCGCCGGGCAGGGCGCGGATGCCGGCCCTGCGGCGGCGCAGCCGGGGCCGGGCACGGCCGCCGGGCCGGAGCCTGAAGCGCATCCGGAACCGGGACCTGAGCCTCAGCCGGAACCGGAGCGGGAGGGCACGGGTGAGCAAGGCCGGGCGGATGACCTGGAGGTTTACGGCGATTCCGCCTACGGCAGCGGGGAGGCCCGCGCCGCCTACCGCGACGCCGGGCATGACACCGTCATCAAGCCGAAGCCGCTGCGGCCGGCCGTGCCCGGCGGGTTCACCCTCGACGACTTCACCATCAGCGAGGACGACGGCACGGTCGCCTGCCCGGCCGGGATCACCCGGCCGATGAGCCCCGCCCGGACCGTGACCTTCGGCGCCGCGTGCGCGGGCTGCCCGCTGCGCGAGCGGTGCACCACCGCCAGGGATGGCCGCTCCATGACCATCCACCCGCACGAGGGCCTGCTGCGCGCCGCCCGCGCCCAGTCCCGGACGGCGGAATTCAGGCAGGCCTACCCCACCCGGTCAATGATCGAGCGGGTCATCGCCTGGACCGCCACCCAGAACGGCCGCCGGGTCAAGCTCCGCTACATCGGCACCGCCAAAAACGACGCCTGGCTGCACAACCGGTGCGCCGCACTCAACCTGCGCACCCTGCTGCGGCACGGCCTGACCCGCTCCGGCGGGGCGTGGGTGCTGACCTGACCAGCCAGCACACCCCGGCCCGCCCTGGCGGCAGCCCCTGCGGCCCCCTCCGCGGTTTCTGCTGCCGCGCCGCAGCCGCCCGGCCCGCCGCGCGGCGGGCCAGCGGAAGGTTGCGGGCACCGGAGCCCGGCCAGCCGGCCACCAGGCCGTCCGCCCGATCCGGGTTGTTCAGTGGCGTCCTAGGCTGGGAAGGACCGTCTGGGTAGCCCCGGTTATGCGAGGCAGGTGATTGCGGGAGGCGGGCATGGACATGGTGACTGCGCTGGCGGAACTCGGCGTCACCGCGGCCACCCTCGATGCTGAGGCCACCGAGCGGCTCGACCGGGACGGGTACGTGGCACTGCCCGATGTGCTGTCTGAGGAGCAGGTGGAGGCGGTGCGGGCGCGGCTGGCCGAGTTGCTGGCCGCCGAGGGGGAGCGAGCCGGGCTCGAGGTGCATCAAGAGGGGGGCACTGACCGGCTCGCTGATCTTGTCAATAAGGCCGCCGTGTTCGAGCCCTGTTTCACCGATTCCCGGGTGCTAGCCTGCATCGCCCATGTGCTGGGCGAGTTCAAGCTCTCCTCGCTCAACAGCCGCGCCGCGCTGCCGGGGCAGGGCCATCAGGGCCTGCACGCCGACTGGGCCGGCCCGGTGCCGGCCGGCGCCTACCAGGTCTGCAACTCGATCTGGCTGCTGGATGATTTCACCGCCGTCAACGGCGCCACCCGGGTGGTGCCGGGCTCGCACCGATCCGGCACGGCGCCGCGCCTGGCGATGCCGGATCCGGTCGCCGCCCACCCCGATGAGGTGCAGATCACCGGCCGGGCCGGCACGGTGGTTATCTTCAACAGCCACCTGTGGCACGGCGGCACCCAGAACCGCAGCGACCGGCCGCGCCGGGCGCTGCACTCCTACTTCACTGGCCGCGGCAACCAGCAGCAACTGGACCAGAAGAAATACATCCGCCCGCAGACCCTCGCGCGCCTGAGCCCCGCGGCCCGGTTCATCCTGGACGTGTAATCCTGTCGCCGCTTCGGGCTTGTCCCGATCGCCTGGCCGCGACCGCGCCCGAAGCCGGGGTGGACACGGACACTCCGCCGAGCTGCGGGTGGCCGTGTCGCCCGCCCAGACGACCCGGCCGAGGCTGCGCACCCGGAAGGACCAGAACTGCGTTCTGACGGGCATGCCTGGCCGCGCACAGATCAATCCTTCGGTACAGCGCCGACCGCCACGGCATGACCGCGTTGGCGCGGATGCCTTGGCATTTAGGACCTCAGCTTTCCGGACCGTCAGATACTGCTGCCATCGGTCGGGAAGTATGGCTTCCCACACAGGAATTGAGGCTGATCATGAGTCATATATTCCATCGTTTCATCGTGGTTTCATGCACAGCCGGTACAATGTTTGGTCTCGCTGATGGTGGAATTGCTCTTGCGGGTAGCGTATTCGCTCAAATCAGCACGACACCAACAGCCCACCCAGTACCGGCATCGCCCCAGCAGGGAAGTTACCTACCTGTCTGCAACGAGACTAGAGACGGCGCGGAGTGGGTCAGCCCCATTGGGATCCGGTACCGTTGCACATGTAGAAGGCGCCGGATGGCAGTGGGTTCCGGTGGTCCGCAGAGCGGATATCAAGGTGGTGTGATCCGCGGGTATGACAAATAATCCTTCGGTGCCGCAGCCAACTCCGCGATACGAAGCAGTGCTGGCTGCGGCAGCACGCCAGGCGACAGAGCTCGGCCATAGCCACATGGGGACCGAGCACTTGCAGCTTGCCCTGCTGGCCGATAGCGATGCCATCGCGACCCAGGTAATCAGCCGGTTTGTGTCGCCTGCGGAAGTGATTGATGCGCTTCATGAGGTGATGGCGTCGGAAAGCTACCATACCCCCGCACCCCCGCCTGAGTAGTTTGAGGCATGCGGCACCGTGGCAGGCCAGGTCATCGGCCACCTCTGGCAGCGGTGCTCAATCCCCTCATGGAGGTTTGCCGCGCGCCTCTCGGGCCTGGCCTGTGGCCTCCTGCTGGCCACCTTCGCCAGCCTCCACTGGGCCGAACTCGCCGCGCTCCGTCCCGAAGACATCGACCTGGAAGCCTGCACCGTGCGGATAAGCCGCCAGCTCCATCTGGCACGTGAATGGCACGGACCCGCCTTCGATCTACTAGTCGCGTGATCAACAGAAACACGAACCGCAGGCACATTATCGGTGATCATCACGGGCGGAGCGCCGGACCAGCAACTCTGCTGGTCAGAGCCGTGGATGCGATTCTCGGCACGCACAGGAACAGGCGGGAGAGACATCGGGCTAGCCGCGATCCGGCCGGCCCGGACCGGTCCCTGGTGTCCCTTCGCGCGACGACAGATTATGCAAAGAATCACGCACAGTTACCACTGGTCAGAAGTACCCTCGCCGGAGATCTGAGTCCTGGACCGTCCATGCCGATCCTGAGGGAAACGAGTTCTGCGTAGTGCGCTCGAAGGAAACTCTCATCCGTTGAGGCCTCAGCACTGAGAACCGCAGACAGACCCTGTCCGGTCCGCGGCATGAGAGGTTATTCTCCAAACCGCGCGTCCTGTAATATTGCTGCATTGGTATAGGCGGTCGCGCTAATCTCATCGCTACGGAAATGGCTTCTTTTGTCATGGACCTCGCACCATAAAAGGCCGACGTTGAAAGGCTGCTTGTTACGGAACTATCCGTTCGGCGGGATTTTCGGTGGGTTCTTGATCGGTGGTTTACGCCGTTCCTGGTCGATGACATTGAACTCACGGTGCAGGTGGTGGCGTAGCAGCCATAGCAGCCGCTCACGTTCGTAGAGTTCGATGCCGAGCCGTGTGGCCTCCTCCCGGGCGGCTCTGGTGAAGTCCGATGTGGTGATGATGATTCCCTTGTTGAACTCTCGTTGTGAGATGGAGCCTGCGATCTCCCTCACGGCGGCGATGTCAACCTTGTGGTGAGTCGCGTAGCGTTTGGCCTGGATCGCGACGCGGCCGCCGACAAAGGGCGTGGTGTTGACGGCGACCAGATCGATACCACCATCCGCCCGGGAGCGGGTGCGGCGCACCTCATCGAATTCCGGGATCGCCTCGAAGAGCTGCAAGATCAGCTTCTCGAATTCGTAGCCGTCAAGGTCGAGAAGATTCTGGACGGTATCGAGGCCGGCGAGGGAATCGAGTTCGGCTGAGTAGGGCAGATCGTCCCATGGGTACTCAATGATCGGCTGGACTGGCAGGCACTTCTCCGGCGTGCGGGAGATCTTGGCGTGCAGGTATGCCAGGCAGTCGAGGAGCTTGACGCGGGCCAGGTCAAGCTCGTCAAACCGTTCCCGCGTGACCTGGACGCTGACCAGGCACCAGTGGCGTCCTTCCCGGTTGCCGTATTGATCGTATCGACGTATCCGTTGCACGCGACCGTCCGGGTCAGCCCGCCCCGGTCTGCGGCGAAGACCGCGCGGACGGTCCGCAGCGCCATCTGGGCGATGATCAGCTGGTACAGCGAGTTTCGGGCTGACGGCGAAAGTGTCTTGTGCCGAAGCGTCTTTTTCGTCACCAGGTACTCGCAGGACATCATCTCCGGGACCGCTTCCAGCAAGGGCAGGTCGATGTCGGTGACCAGTTCCTGCTCGGCGGGCAGGTAGGCGATCTTAACCCCGGTAGGGAAGTCGCCGGGGTAACGCTGCCTGGCCAGCACCTCGCGGAAGTAGTCCGCGACCGCCTTCCGCCGGCCAGCGGCGAAGTCGCCTGCCAGCCGGTCAATGACAGCATGCTGCCGCTGGATCCGCTCCCTTTCGCGGGCGATCGCCTGCTCATGCTCGGCATGGGCACGAGCGAGCAAATCCTGGCGCCGCCGCTCGGCCTGGGCATGCTCCGCGAGCGCACGCGCGTAGGCGGCCTGCGCCTCTGCCGCAGCCGCCGCATGTGCCCGCTTGCGGCCTGGTGCCAGCGCGCTCAGGCCAGATGGCGGCGCGGGAAGAAAGTCACTCTCCCGTGGCGGGGGCGCAGGTGTAACCAGTTCTGGCGGCGGCCGGAAATCCGGGAGCAGCAGCGGTTCTTTGAGCTGCTCGAAAGAAACGTACGGATCTTCTCCCAGCGTGCTCGCCAGCAGCGTGTCAAGCTCTGTCAGCCGCGCCTGGAAGGCCCGGGTAACCGCTTCCGCCTCGGCGTGTCCTGCGGCAATCTCATGCTCACGCTCGGCTTGCCGGTCCTGTCTGAACTGCTCACGCGCGCCTCTGGCGGCATCCTTGGCATCTTGCTTCGCCCACGCTTCCGCGGCGTGCATCTGCAGTCGCGCATAAATTACGGAGGTGGCTGCGGTGAGTCGGCAGCGCAAGAAGCGATCCAGCCGCCCGGCACGCCGGCCGATCCGTGAAACCGCTGCCGATCAAACTGATCCGATGTGGGTCGATGTTTGCGGCCGCCGCATGTTCGTCGTCGGCTGGACATCGGGCGGAGCCCCTTATGGCGTCTTTGAGGACGAGATGGATGCCGGGATGGACGACCTTGATGCGGGCGAGTGCGACCAGCCGTATTGACTCCCCCCGCACTGAATAGGAGCATGACCGGGCGTTTCTTGGAGACGCCAAAGTCGCCGGCGAGACTCCTCAGCACCGCCCGGAGGTATCTCGCCCCGGCGGATCCGCCCGGTCTGCGGCAGATGAGGACGCTTGGCGGACGTGGCCTGACCCTATCGTTAGCGTCTCGTGCGGTGGCCGGAGTGGGATCCGACAATGACGGCTGCGATCAGATGCAGGATCGGCAGTGAAGCAGGATCTCGGCATGCCGCAGCAGGGGGGAATAGGCAGCCCCGAGCGGCGTCCTGACCGATAGAGCACATATGCACGATCGTGCATATGTATGCCGAGCGGGGTAATTCCAGGCCAAGTCGCACCGATGGGATGCATGATCGTGCATATGGCACCTCGGATGATGGGCAGCGAGATGGAGTACACTTTCGTCATGCACGATCGTGCAAATGACCATGCTCTCTGGGCGGAGGAGATCCGGAGTCGACGACTTGAGCTGGGGCTCCGCCAAGACGAGCTCGCGGCGCTTGCCGGCGTGTCCACCCGCCTTGTCCATACCCTCGAGCAAGGCAAGCCAACTCTGCGGCTGGACAAAGTACTCGCCGTGCTGGGCCAGTTGGGTCTGGATCTGGTACTAGAGCCGGGTACTGGCGTTATCCGCCATGGCAAGGGCTGAGTCAGTTGGCCCGCACCCCGCTGCGCCAACTGCGGCTTGTCAAGACTGCCGACGTCTATAACGCAGGCGTGCCGGCCGGCCTCCTGCACCGGCTAGCTGATCGTACAGAGTTCCTCTACTTGCCGGAATACCTCGACTCCGGGGGGCCGCCAGTGGCATGGAGCCTGCCCAAGGGAGCGGAAGCCTTCATCGCACCCGCAGCGGCGGTGCCTGCGTTCTTCGCCGGACTGTTGCCGGAAGGCAGGCGATTGACCGCGCTACGCCGCACTGTGGGTACCTCGGCCGACGACGAGTTCTCGATGCTGCTCGCAGTCGGCAACGACACCATCGGCGACGTCCAGATCCTCCCAGCGGGCGATACATTCGCCGACACTAGGCCAATCGTTGCTGATGATCTCAGCGAGGTCGTCTTCGCCGACCTGTTCGCCCAGGCAATCGGGCAGCAGCCGGATCGCATCGCCTTGCCAGGCGTGCAGGACAAGATCTCCGGCCAGATCCTGAACGTGCCAGTCCAGGGTCGGTCGCGCGCCTACATCCTCAAGCTCAACCCACCGGAATTCCCGCACCTTGTGGAAAACGAGTACTTCTTCTTCCGTGCGGCCGCACACACCCGGCTGAGACTCGCCAAGGTGGAACTGGTGCATGACAAGATAGGAGCGCCAGGCCTTCTTGTGCACCGATTCGACCGGATCCCCGGGGGAGACCACCTCCGGCCGCTTGCCGTGGAGGACGCCTGCCAGGTTCTCGGCCGCTGGCCTGGTGATAAGTACGTCATCTCCACTGAGGACGCCATCGTCGGCCTGGCACGATGCTGCCGCGCGCCCGGCGTGGCCACCCTCGAACTCTACCGCTTGCTTGTCTTCGCATACCTCTCAGGCAACGGAGACCTTCACGCCAAGAATCTCGCGATACTAAAGGACCAACGGGGCGAGTGGAGAGCCACCCCGGCATACGACCTGCCCTCCTCCGCCGTCTACGGCGACCGCGCCATGGCACTGCCTATCGGCGGGAGAATCCGCCAGCAGCTCTCCTGGCCCATGCTGCGAAGCCTTAGCGAAGCCATCGGCGTTCCCGGACGGCTCGCCGCCGACGTCATCCGCGAGCAGACCGCAGCTGCCGACACCTGGATCGAGGACCTCAACCAACTCCCCTTTAACGCCAGCACCATCCGCAACCTACGTCGACTCGTCCAGGCCCGCATCCGTCACATTCAGCCTGAGGCGCAGAAGCGCACCCGCTAGCCTTTGCGTGCCGAGAATCTCATCCGTGGCCGTGACCTGCAGGGTTGCTCTCCCGGCCGTCTGGCCGTGATGATCACCGATCAAGTGCCTGCGGTTCGTCTTCCTGCTGATCACGCGGCTAGCGGCGTGGCTGTCCCGGCGGGAAGAGGCGTGGCAGACTGCCGAGATCTTGATCCTGCGTCACCAGCTCGCCGTATTGCAACGGCGGCAGCCGCGCCGCCCGAATCTGGACTGGGCGGACCGTGTGGGGCTCGATTACTCGATCTGGCCTGGCCAGTCTTGCGGGCTGAGATCATCGCTGAGTGATCTTCTCGGTCGTCTTTCTGCTCGCCCGCTGCCTGCTCGACGACGTGATGTGCTGGCCCGGCGTGCGGCGTCCAAGGACGCCGAGCTCCTGGTGCTCCGGCACGAGAACGCGGTGCTGCGCCGCCAGATCGGCCGGGTCCGCTACCAGCCGGGCGACCGGCTGTGGCTCGCGGCACTGTCCGGGCTGATCCTTAAGCGGCGATGGGGCGAGGTCTTCGCGGTGACCCCGGCAACGCTGCTCGCCTGGCACCGGCGACTGGTCACCCGCAGATGGGACTACACGAGCCGGCGGCGTCCCGGCCGACCGTCCACGGCAGCCGCGATCCGCAAGCTCGTGATCCGCATCGCGACGGACAACCCGACGTGGGGGCACCGGCGCGTGCAAGGCGAACTCGTCAAGCTCGGCCACCCGATCGCCGCCGCCACCGTGTGGCAGATCCTGCATGCCGCCGGGATCGGCCCCGCACCCTGCCGCACTGGCCCGACGTGGAAACAGTTCCTGAATGCACAGGCCCGCGGCATTCTCGCGGCCGATTTCGTCCCCGTGGACACCGTGCTCCTGCGGCGCATCTACGCCCTGATCATCATCGAGCACGGCACCCGCCGGGTTCACCTGGCCGGCATCACCGCGAACCCCGACGGCGCGTGGACGACGCAAGCAGCGCGCAACTTCCTGATGGACCTCGGCCAACTCACGACCTCAATCAAGTTCCTGCTCAGGGACCGCGCCGGCCAGTCCACCGACTTCTTCGACGCCGTGTTCCAGTCAGGAGGCATCAGAATTCTCGCCAGCCCACCACAGGCGCCGAGAGCGAACGCCATCTGCGAAAGGATCATCGGTACCCTGCGCCGGGAGCTCCTGGACCGGTTGCTGATCGTCAATGAGCACCATCTGCGCCGGGTGCTGGCCGAGTACCTGCGGCACTACAACACCGCCCGGCCGCACCGTGCCCTCGGCCAGCTCACACCCGCTCAAGCTCCCACCCGGCCACCGGAGATCAACCTCGCCGAGTACCGGATCCGCCGAAAACAAGTCCTCGGCGGGCTCACGCACGAGTACCGGATCGCCGCCTGACATCCCCAGGCTGTTTCGACAAGACGCAGGTCACCGCCCTGATCATGTATTCGAGCCCGACAGGGTCCAGGTAGTGCGCGATCAGGTGCGCGCCGGGCCGTTCCATGTTCGCCGCGCCGGCCGACAGCCGCTCGGTGACCTTTTCCAGCTTGGCGGCCAGCTTCGCCTCGGTCGCGCCCTGCCGGTACCGCCGCTGCCCGTTCTCGGTAAAGACCGCCCGCCACGGCTCCCCGACCGCCTCCGGCGGGTACACCACAATCCCGAACTCCAGCTCAACCACCGGACGGTCGGGGTGCCGGGCGGACTCGCGGGCCTCGCCGCTTACGCGGGGGCCTCCCGGCGGGCGGCCTGCATTCCGCGGTCCCGCCGGGGACCGTGCCCCCCGGCTGCGGGCCGGTTGTGTCACTTCTGTGTTGATCTTGGTCCGCGCCAGCGCTGCGTGCGCCATCGGGGTTCCCTCTCTTCCTGCGTGATCGCAGGTGAGAGGGCTGGAAACTTAACTTGGACTGGGCGCCCCGAGAAGGATTCGAACCTTCGACCTACCGCTTAGGAGGCGGTCGCTCTATCCCCTGAGCTATCGGGGCCGGTGCCACGCCGGGCACGCCGGGGCGCCCGTGCCGGGCCAAGCTTATCCGGTCCCCTGCTGGTCCGCGATCGGGCGATGCGGCATCGTAGCCTTGGCGGCCATCAGCGGGAGGAGTGTGCCATGGTGCAGGTCCAGGACGTGATGACAGAGGCGACGATCACCGAGACGCCGGCCGGCAAGCTCCGCTCCGCCGCCGAACGTATGTGGCGGGAGCAGACCGGCTCGCTGCTCATCACCACCGATGGCCGGCTGACCGGGATCATCACCGAACGGGACGTGCTGCGGGCCGTCGCGCTGGGCGCCGATCCGGACCGGGCCACCGTGGACGAGGCGATGACCATCGACGTGTACCCGGTTCCGCCGGACATGCCGCTGCACGTGGCGGCGCGGGAGATGGCCGCGCGCTGGATCCGGCACCTGCCGGTGGTCGGGAACGGGCGGCTGCTCGGCGTCGTCAGCATGCGCGATGTCACCGGGGTGTTCGGCGCGCTGGGCGCGGGCGACAGTGAGATCGACATCGAGCACGAATTCGACCAACTGGTCCGCAAGCGCCGACTGGCCCGGATCGAGCGCGGCGACCTGGCCTGACCCGCCAGCGGCGGGCGGCCGCCGGCCCCGCGGGCCGCCACTCGGCCGCGGGGAAACGTCTAGCACCGACCCGACCAGGTCCGCCGGCAGCGACGGGCGCCCGGTCCGCGACGGGAACAAGTCCGCGGTGAAGCTGTCGGGGAACAGCTCGGTGCGGTGCTCGGCCAGGAACGCGAACACGCTGCCCGGCGGCACCAAGTGCCCGGTGACCTCGCCCGCGTCCCACAAGTCCCGGTCCGGTCGCGTCATCCCCTGCATGGCACGATTCTCCCAGGGAATCGAACACGATGCCGGCAAAACACGCCCATCAGGGTTCGCGAGTTATTCAGTGCCGTCCTAGTAGTACTTTGTTAGGTCTGGTATGACTGGCGGGTTCTGCGGTGTTATACCGGCATGACCCCTCAGGAGATCGCGGAGGTCCGGCCCCGGCTGCTGGACTTCACCGCGGAGATGCTCGGCGGGCTGCCGCGGAAGGATCAGCGCGCCAAGGGTGAGTTGTATGTGCGCGGGCTGCTGACGGACGGGCAGCGCAAGTCGATGCAGCCGATGGCGGCGCGGCTGGGCACAGATCATCAGCGGCTGCAACAGTTCATCACGTCCTCGACCTGGGATTATGTGGCGGTGCGGCGGAACGTGGCGCGGTGGTTCGCGTCCAGTCAGCCGGTGGAGGCGCTGGTGGTCGATGACACCGGGTTTCCCAAGGACGGGACGGCCTCGCCGTGCGTGGCCCGGCAGTATTCCGGCACGCTGGGCAAGGTCGCCAACTGCCAGGTCGCCGTCAGCGTGCACCTGGTGAACGAGCACGCGTCGTCCGCGGCGGATTGGCGGCTGTTCTGCCCGCAGAGCTGGGACGACACGGCGCTGGCCGATCCGGTGGCGGCGGCCCGGGCCCGGCGCCGCCGTGCGCAGGCCCGCATCCCGGACGGCATCCGGCACCGCGAGAAGTGGCGGCTGGCGCTGGAGATGCTCCAGGAGATGACCGGGCCGGGCGGGTGGGGCGTGCTGGAGGAGATCACCGCTGCCGGCGGCGCCCGGCCGGTCGTGGTGGCCGATGCGGGCTACGGGGACAACACCACCTTCCGGGTGGAACTGGATGCCCGGGGCTGGCGGTACGCGGTCGCGGTCAAGGGCACCACCAGCGGCTACGCCGGCGACGCGCAGCCGGTGACGCGGACCCTGGGCGGCGGGCCCGGCCTGCCGCCCAGGCCCGCCTGCCCCGCCCCGCCGGCAACCCTGCGCCAGCTCGCGATCGCCAGCGCGGACCAGGTCCGGCCGGTGACCTGGCGGCAGGGCACCAAGGCCACCAACGGCAACCCTGTCGCCGCCATGACCAGCTGGTTTGTGGCGATCCGGGTCCGCCCCGCCAACCGGGACATCCCCCGCAGCCGCGACGGCAGCCTCCCGGAGTGCTGGCTGCTGGCCGAATGGCCGCCCGAAGCCGACGAGCCCACCGATTACTGGCTGTCCACCCTGCCGGAGGACACCCCCATCACCGAGCTGGTGCGGCTGGCCAAGATCCGCTGGCGGATCGAGCACGACTACCGCGAACTGAAGACCGGCCTGGGCCCGGACCACTTCGAGGGCCGCTCATTCACCGGCTGGCACCGCCACGTCACCCTCGCCATCCTCGCCCAGGCCTTCATCACCATGATCCGCACCGACCCAAAAGTGGCTGCGCCGGGATGACCCTCTACCAGGCCCTGCGAGAACTGCAGATCGTCCTGGCCCTCATCCTCGGCGCCTGCCCCCTGTGCCGGCAGCCCGTCACACTCGACCGGCTCGCCGCCGCCCTCACTCCGACCTAACAAAGTACTACTAGGCGGCGCAGCGATAACTGACCCCGAACACCAGCACCGTTCCGGCAGGCAGCCCGGTTCACGCACGCGGCCGTCCAGCGGCCTCGCCCTTCAATCTCGTCAATCTCGGCGGCCAGACCCGCCAGATCAGCCGGCACAGCGAACCGATCGGCAGGCCCTACGCGGAGTGGAACCCCATGACCAGCGTCCCACCATCATGCCGATGATGATGGCCAGGACCGGCCAGAACAGCGACGCGCCCTCGCCGATGCTGATCAGGCCGACCGCCAGCGTGGCGATCTGCGCGTTCAGCATGAATCACAACGGGCCCAGATGCCAGACCGTGCCGTTCATTCAGCGGCACGTACTCGGGCGGGCGGCCCTCCAGGCCGCCCGCCCGCGGCTGGGTCGTTGCATCCGCAGGCTCCGACGTGATATCGCCTCGCCGGATAGCTTTTGACCAGCGGACTTTCAAACCTGGCCCACAGCCGGTGCACAATGTGGATATGCGCGACGGTTCAGGTCATCCCGCGGCACGCAGCGGCCAGAGCCTGGGGCAGGAGCGGCAAGTGCAGTTCTCCCGGGGGCACTGGCGGCGCGAGGAGGGTGCCGTCCGCAGCGCCGGATGGTGGGAATCGGTCACCGTGACCTGGTCGCCAGCCCCGGCGCCCGGCCGCAGTCCCGCCCCGCTGCGCCGCGCACTGGCCGCTGCGGCCGACGCGACCGCCCCCGCGATCGTGGAACTCGCGGCCGCGACCACCGTACGGTTGATCGAACGCCAGCGCCGCTCGCGGCCGGCATTGCCCCCGCCCGCCGGCGCCTGCCCCCTATGGCCAGGGCACTTCCCCACCCCGACCGCACTTCATGACCCCTGGTCTCGGTCATGCGACGACCGGATGGCGCTGACGCTCGCAAGACGCGGGCGCACAATGACACCGTCCCTGACGGAGCAATGGTCTTAAGCGGTGCATGGCTCGACAAACGCAAGGACCCGTTGCTAGCCTGGCACGCCGCCTAACCTAACTAACCGATATGGGTGGTTCGGGCGCGGCGATGTCCTGCACTCGGCGGCCGCTCGTAACAGGCGATTCTGTGGCGGCATCCCATCGTGCCAGGCGGCTGCCCATCCGGAGTGCGGGCGGATCGCGCGATCCAGGCGAGGTGGTCGCGGCAGAGCTGGTGACCTTGGTCCCGGCCGCCTGGGACCTACGCCTGCGGAACCGCCCCGCGGCAGCGCTAACGTGAAGATTGCCCAAGGGAAAGGGAACCCGGAGGGAAACCGAGGGGAACCCGGAACCGGGCAACGGCCGAAGGGAACGAACCGGAGAACGCCGGACGAAGGGAAACCAGAGGAAGGCGGACGAAGGGGAAGAACCCGGCGGGCAACCGGGAAACCGGAGGAAAGCCCGCAGGGGGAACCGGAGGACGTGAGATGAGGCCCCAGACCGCCCGGTGAGAGTCCGGGGATTTGGGGCCGCATCTACGACACCGCTGGCAGAGTCCCTGCCGGGTCTGCGCGAACTGCGCATCGTCGTCCACCAGCTTTCCGGCGGCCAACGGCCATCTGTTAGCTGCGCGCCCCAGATGCTGCACTCCCCGGGAGCGCCGGCCTGGGCCCTCTGCTAATCGCAGACCGCAGTTGACTCGCCAGTCACGGCTGCTCGCGTATCCGCCGTTCTGCACGGCTACGAGACCGACGACGCTGATCAGATGAAACGCGCAGATCGGGTCGATCTGGCATCGTGGGGCCGCCGGTCGACGCGGCGCCGACGCGCGCTCATGCCGAATAGCGGACGTTGCCTATGCGCATACTCATGCGATCGCTCGCATGTTCAGTCCGCACCTTCGGATCGGCCGGACGTCATGCCTGTCGGGCTGCCCTGACGTGCAGATCGCCGATTCGCGCGTCCGTGCGGGTAGTGAGATAGTCGTCCTTCGGTGCGCTCGCGAACCGGCGACCGGCGTAGCTAGCCTGTCACACCGAGGAGGAACCGCATGGCCGATTCTGACCGCCGAAGCACGTTGTTGGATTCTTACGAGAACGCTGCGGTGATCGTCTCAGGAATAGTTGCTGACGGGCTCGGCCACCCGACACCGTGCCCCAAGTACGACGTGGCCGGACTGATCGACCACCTCGTCGAAGCGGGGCACCGGGCGGCCGCTCTCGGCCGCGGGCAGGCACCCCCGCCCGGAGACGGGTCCCCTCACGTGGAGCTGTCCGACGCGCCCGGTCAGCTACGTAGCGCTGCGGAGGAGGCGGCACAAGCATGGGGCGACAATTCCAGCTTGTCGTTGAGGTACACAATGCCGTGGGGCGAGGAGTACACGGGAGCCACCCTGGTGGACATGTACCTGGCAGAGCTGGCCGCACACGCCTGGGACCTGGCCAGGGCCACCGGACAGATCGACAAGTTGGACCCTTCCCTCGCCTTGCCGGCACTCGAGGGGGCACGGGCCATGATCAAACCTCAGTACCGCAACATGGTCGAGCCTGGAGCCCCTTTCGGGGCGGAGGTCTACCCAGCTCCCGGTGCTGACGACTGGGAACGCCTCGCTGCCTTCATGGGACGCGACCCACGGACAACGCTTGGTCTATAAGGGGCGAGCGGGGCGCCGGGCCCTCGATCGACATGGCGTCTTGAGCCTGGGTAATAGCCGGAGGTAGCGATGGGTCACTCCCGAACGCCCACGCAGAACACCGCTGGCGACGGGTTCCCGGCCGATCCGATCGACGGCTCGGCGCGGTTGTCAAGAGCCGCCGCGCCGTCCGCGATCCCTGCCGCAGCCGAGCAGGCGGGCGGCCGCGCCGAATGTTTATGCATCGCTAGCGCTCGCGTGCTCGCCCGCTTCTGCCGCTGATGGCGTGATTCGACTAGCGTCGGGCCGTCGGCAGTAACGCGGGCAATGCCGCGAGTACCTGATACCGAGATGCTTAATGATGCGGCTGTGATTGCTGGTTACGCAGGGAGATCCCGTCGGACTCGGCGACGTTGTCGGCATCGACGGCCCGCAATCCTTGGCCCAGCCGCTCACGAGCCTGCCGCAGGAGCTTCAGCGAGTTAGTGGAGGCGCTCTTCGGGGCGGCGCGGTCCGGATCAGCCCCGTGTTCCTCGATGAGGTGGGTCTGCAGCGCTGCGGCGACTTCGTCGGCCGCCTTCAGCGCATGGTAAATGGCCCGGTCCCGTGCGATGTCGTCTACCATGCGGCCAGTATCCCGCACCATAGGCCTCACCTCGCAGCACTCACATGGCCGCGGACAGGGTCAAGCGCCGGGGCCTGGTGTGAGACTTGGCTATGCTCGGGTGGTCAGTCGACAGCCGTAGACTCGGCTTAAGGGCTGTCCCGTAAATGATCTCCAGTCGGCGGCTCGGTTCGGCGGTACCGCACCGTCATGCGTACTGCTCGTGGTTGGCGCTGCCTCAGACGAGCCGTGGGAAGTCAGGATGATCGGCATAGCGCGAGGCGAGATCAAAACAGTCGTCATATGGCCAGGGGTCGCCGTCGAACAGGACCGGAGGGTCGTGAGGCTTTTGGTATGCGCTCCTGCAACGGAGCAGATGGAGCGAATCTCCAGGGCTTCGTCCTCGCGCGCCGATCAGGGTTCGTCCGCTGTCCCGCAGCGGGCTCGCGTCAGCCGATCTGTTCGGCCAGGGCGACGATGATGCCCGCGGGGCCGCGGAGGTAACAGAGCAGGAAGATGCTCTCGTACTGTGCCACCTCGCCGAGAAGTTCGGCGCCGTGGGCGCGCAGGCGGGCGACGGTGTCATGGATGTCGTCGACAGCGAACATGACGCGATGCAGGCCCAGCGTGTTGGGCGGCGGGTTCTGGGGCTCGGCGCCGTCCGGCGCGGGGGCGTGGTACTTGGTCAGCTCCAGCTTGCTGTGGCCGTCCGGGGTCCGCATCATCGCGATGTCGCTCCGGACGCCGTTGAGTCCGACGGTACGGTCCGCCCAGAGGCCTTCGATCTGTCCCTTGCCTTCTAGCTCCATGCCGAGCTCGGTGAAGAATGCGACGGCGGCGTCCAGGTCGTCGACGACGATGGCGACATTGTCCATCCGCTGAATGGTCATGTCTGCCAGCATACGGCCGCGGCGAGCCGCCAGTCCGGTGTAGAAGGAACCGACGGCTCGGTTGGCCTCAAGGTGATGCCTCTCGACAATGTGACGCTGAGTGACGGGTACGATCCGAGAGAACGCGCGCCGACCCGCCGATCTGGACGGTCGTAAGTGCGCGTCTATCGTCGCTCATGGCCGCGCATAAGTGGATCTGCGGCCTGATTACCTGACACGGCGGTCTGGGATGCTCTCTGGTGTAGACAGTCCTGGACGGTCCGCCCAGTCCTCCGGAACAGAAGGGCAGGGGACGCTAGTGGCCTCAGCGCTCGGCCCTCCACCACGTCGTCCTGACGGTTCGGTGGGACTGTCTAATGACATCCGCGCCGGGCAGCCGAACCAGTCGTGAGCCGCCGAGGCAAAGCCGGCACCGCGTGAGAGCGATCCTGACCCCGCCGCCGCAGGGCCGGGCCCGGCGCGGACGAGCAGGCCGCCCGGACCGGCCCGTCGGCTGATCGGCTATCCGCCTTCGGTTACCGGCCTTGCGCGACCTGGATGATCGTCTTGCCGGACACCCGGCGGTCAGGGGCGAACGCGGACGGCACCTCGGCGAGCGGTCGCACGGCCCCGACGATCGGATTCAGCCGCCCGGACCGCACCCGCTCGGCGAGGTCCGCCAGCCGGAACCGGTCCGGCTCGACGACGAAGAAGATCGCCCGGCCGTCGGCGGGCCGCACCTTCGGCGGGCCGACGATCGTGACGAGCGTGCCGCCGGCGCGTACCAGCGGGGCCGAGCGCTGGAGGACTTCGCCGCCGATCACGTCGAACGCGACGTCGACCTCGCCGGCGTCCTCCAGCCGGTCGGCCTGCAGGTCCACGAACGCGTCCGCACCCAGGCCGAGGGCGGCTTCCCGGTCCCCGGCACGACCGGTGCCGATCACGAGGGCGCCCAGCTCGTGTGCGAGCTGCACCGCGATTGACCCGACGCCGCCGGCGGCGCCGTGGATCAAGATGGTCTGGCCCGTCTTGAGATGGGCGTGGTCGAACAGGCCCTGCCAGGCGGTCAGCCCGGAGATGGGTAGGGCGGCGGCCACGGTGTGGTCGATGTCCGCCGGAAGCGGGGCGAGGTTGCGGGCCTCCACCGCGGTGTACCCGGCCAGCGACCCGTCGCGGGTCCAGTCGGCCAGTCCGAACACCCGCTGGCCCACGGTCAGGCCGGTGGTGCCGTAGCCCAGCTCGGTGACAACACCCGACAGCTCGTGTCCGGGAACGCTCGGGGTTCGGTCGCGGCCGGCGCGGTCGGTCCATGTGCCCGGCCAGTCCAGCTCCCCCGGGGTGAACCCGGCCGCGTGGACGCGCACGATCACGTCGTTTTCGGCGGCGTGGGGGTGGGGGATGTCGGACAGTGTGAGCCCGGCGGCACCGGCGGCACGGTCTCGTACTGTGATGGCTTGCACAACGGTTCCCTTCTGCGACGAATTCAGGTTTTGACGCGCCCCTCCGGGACGCCTGGCGCGCCATCGCTTCGGCGACCACTGCACCCCGATCGCCGCTCTCAGACCGGCGCAGACGTGCCAGATCACCCCGCGGGTGCGCTCGAGCTCACCGCGGTTACCGGCCAGGGCTGGCTTGATCAGATCATGCCCGACCGCTTGCCTGGAACCGCCCCGACCGAATGGTGCGCCGCTACGTTGGCAGGGCCCGTGCACCGCAGCATCGGAAGCCCTTCGAGCGGGGCCGGCGGGCGGCCGGGCAAAGCTCAGATCTGGTCAATCTGCGTTCCAACCCAGATCCAAGCACCAGCACCGACAGTCGCGCGGAGTCGGCGACCTGGCGTCACTGCGACATCACGCCACCAGATCACGCTTCGCAATCAACGCCGATCGCGACTTGACGATCCAGAGCCGCCGATCTGGGCGGCCGTTGGCGTCCTTGATGTTCCTTGGCAGAGGGAACAGACGAGGATGATCTGGAGCGTCGTGTGCCGGTGCGTGTTGGTGTGGGTTACCTCGGGGCCGGCACGTCGGCGGCTGCGGCGCGCAGGGCGTCGGCGAGGCGGGCGGCTGGCTCGGTGAGCGGGTGCGGGAGCCCCGCCAGGATGATGCGTCGTTGTTCCTGCGACCCGCCGCGCACGGCCAGGACCCGCACGCCCGGGGGCGCGATGGCCGCGAATGGGGCGGGCACGGTGGTCACCCCGCATCCTGCCGCGACGAGGTGCAGTTTGGTCAGCCAGTCCCGGGCGGTGTGGATGATCTTGGGCCGCTCGTCCAGCCCGGGCCAGACCCCCATCAGTGTCTCATCTGCGGAGGACGGGCTGGCGATCCAGCGCTGACCGCGCAGCTCTGCGACGTCGGCTACGTTCTGGCGGGCGAGCGGGTGGGTGGCGGAGTCCGGCGAGCTCCCGCGTGGCGGCGTCGATCTGATCGAGCACGGTCGCGGCGTGGCGCAGCACGACACGCCCGGCGGTGGTCGGCCGCACCCCGTCGTGGCGCCGTTCCAGCAGCGGTGCCCCTGCCGCCCGTTCCAGCGAGGCGACCTGCCGGGAGACCGCGGACTGGGTGTAGCCCATCGCGGTCGCTGCGGAGGTGAGGGTGCCCCTCTCGGCCACCTCGCGGAAGACCCGCAGCGCCACCAGCGACACATCGGCGAAGTCCATGACTGTTACGCATATCAGATATGCCTAACTTTCGTTAGCCGCATGGCCCGGACATGTCTAGCGTGGTGGTCGTGTCAGACGCACACATCGCCCTGGTCACCGGGGCCAGCCAAGGCCTCGGGTTCGCCCTCGCCGCGGGCCTGGCCGCCCGCATGAATCCAGATGACCTGGTCCTGCTCACCGGGCGCAATGCCGAGCGTGTCGCCGTCGCCGCCGCTGCGGTCACCACGCGCATCGGGACTCGGAGCCGGGTGACAGGCCAGGTTCTCGACGTCGCCGATACCGGAGCCGTGGCCGGGCTGGCCGGAGAACTCGCTGACCGCCACGGCGGGATCGACATCGTGATTTCCAACGCGATCGCCGCGCTCACCCCGGACCGGCCGCAGTCCGGGCAGGCCGCGATGCCGTCAACGGGCGGGGCTTACGGGACACTCGATCATGCGCAGGGTCCAGCCGTCGCCCCCGCCGGCGGGTACCCGGTCAGGGTTCCGCCTGCGGGGAGCTGCTGGCGCGGTAATGGCCGGCAATGTGCCGGGCGTGGGTGGGCGGCGATTCTGCGTCGGTCGCCGGGTCTATAGGTAGAGGGCCAGCGCGTCGTGGCCGGCGGGGACGAGTTGGAGCGGCTGATGACGGTCAGCGAGGATTTCACCGGTCTGACCAGCCGGTTCCGCGGTGAGTTGCTGGCTCACTGCTACCGGATGCTGGGTTCGGTGGATGAGGCCGAGGACCTGGTCCAGGAGACGTTCCTGCGGGCGTGGCGGTCGTACGAGGGGTTCGAGGGCCGTTCGTCGGTGCGGACTTGGCTGTATCGGATCGCGACCAATGTGTGCCTGACCGCGATCGAGCGGCGCGGCCGCCGGCCGCTGCCGTCCGGTCTGGGCGGGCCGGCCGACGACCTGGAGGCGCCGTTGGAGGCGGCGTCGGAGGTGCCGTGGCTGCAGCCGCTCCCCGACGCGCTGGTCACTGCGGACCGGGAGGACCCGGCGGCCGTCACGGCCTCGCGGGCCGGTGTCAGGCTGGCCTTTGTCGCGGCGCTGCAGTATCTGTCCGCCCGGCAGCGCGCGATGCTTATCCTCCGGGACGTGCTGGAGTGGCCGGCCGCCGACGTGGCGGAGCTGCTGGGCACGACGACCACGGCGGTCAACAGCGGCCTGCGTCGCGCCCGTACCCAGCTCGCGCAGGCGATGCCCGCCGAGGACGAGCTCGCCGAGCCGGACGACGCGGTGCAGCGGGCCGTGCTGGAACGGTTCGCGGCGGCCATCGAGCGCGCCGACGCCGGTGCGATGGCCGAGCTCTTGCGCGCGGATGCCGTCCTGGAGATGCCGCCGTTCCTGACGTGGTTCGCCGGCCGGGACGCCGTGGCGGGCTTCGTCGGGTCGCAGCTGCTCACCGGGCCGGGGGACCTGCGGCTGGTGCCGGTGACCGCGAACGGGCAGGCGGCGTTCGCCGTCTACCAACGCGACGAGCACGGGGTGTACCAGGCGCACGCGCTGGAGGTGCTCACGCTCACCGCGACAGGCATCGCCCGGATCGTCGCCTTCGCCGACCCGGGCCGGTTCACGTCGTTCGGCCTGCCGCCGGAGTACCCGGCCGGGCCAGCGCGGACGTAGGCAACCGCCATGGCGGCGCTGACCAGGGGGCTGGAACTGCTCGAATCGGCAGTCGGCTATGCGCTGGCCAGCACCGCGATGGTCACGCCCCAAGTGCTGTCGCGACCCACTCCCTGCCCCGCCTGGGACCTGGCGATGTTGCTGGGCCACATCACCGACTCGGTCGACGTGCTGCGCGAGGCGATCAGCGCCGGTCGCATCGGCATCCGCGGGGCGCCGGGGGGATCCGGCCCGGTCCTGCGGTTGCGCGGGCAGCTGGTCGCGCTGCTCGCCTCCACAGCGGCGGCCGGGCCGGCCGACCGGCCGGTCGCGATCCAGGACCGTGGGCTCACGGCGAGCATGGTTGCGGTCACGGTGCCATCGAGATCACCGTCCACGGCTGGGACATCGCGGTCGCCTGCGGCCGCACCCGGCCGGTCCCGCCGGGCCTGGCCGCCGTCCTGCTCGCGACCGCCCCGCTGCTCGTCCCCGTGGATACCCGGCCGGGGCTGTTCGCCGACCCGGTTCCGCTGCACGGCCCGGCCTGCCCCGGTGACGAACTCGTCGCCTTCCTCGGCCGCAGGCCGTTCCGCGGCGATTCCGGGGGGTCCACCTGGTCTGCATAAGTAGGGCGCCGCAACGGGCGGCGCAGAACCGAAAGGCAGAACAGAGATGACCATCCACGGCAAGACGGTCCTGGTGACTGGGGCCAGTCGCGGCATTGGGCAGGCGTTGGTCGAGGAGGCCCTGCGGCGTCGCGCGGCGCGGGTGTATGCCGCCGCTCGCCACCCGGTCGCTCACCCTGATGAGCGGGTCACGCCGCTGACTATGGACGTGTCCGACGCGAAGCAGGTCCGGGAGGCTGCCGCCAGTGTCGAGTCGCTGGCCTTGCTGATCAACAACGCCGGTGTCCAGCCTCTCGATGACCTGAGCGGTCCTGCCGCCCTCGAGCAGGCCCTGGCCGTCAACCTGTTCGGCCCCTACCGGGTGAGTCAGGCTTTCTTGCCGGCGCTGACTCGTTCCCGGGGAACGATCGTCAACAACGTGTCCTTGGCGGCCCTTGCCCCCGTGCCGTTCGCGCCGGCGTACTCGATCTCGAAGGCGGCTGCGTTGTCTTTGACGCAGTCGCTGCGGATGCTGCTGGCGCGCCACGGCGTGAGCGTGCACAGCGTCCTCACCGGCCCCGTCGACACGGAGATGACCCGAGGCCTCGAGATTGCCAAGGCCTCGCCCGAGTCCGTGGCGCGAGCGATCTTCGACGGCATCGAGAACGGAGACGAGGACATCTTCCCCGACGTGCTGTCACAAGCCCTGGCCGAGGGCTGGCGCGGGGGCGTGGCCAAGCAGTTCGAGCGCCAGAACGCAGCACTGCTGCCCCCCGCCGAACCCGTCGCGAGCTGACACCCAAAGAGACGCCGTCCGCTGCTGTGCAGGCAGGGACCGCGTCGCTGCCCACAGTCGCGCCACCGATGTGCCTCATCGGTGCCGCGACCGGCATCCGCCGGCGCCGAGGACTCACCGTGGCGCGCATCGCCGCCGAAGCCATGCGCGCAGGCTTGTCAGCCGCCCAGCCGCTCGTGCCGCGCCTGAACGAGCAGTATGCCGCCTCAATTATGGCAGCCGCCAAAATCGCTGGCTGACCAGGGCGTACCCCCGGTTCAGGCGTCCGCGCTGACGGAACCGGGATCGGCCCTGGCGGCGGCGTGGCGAGTTCGGCCAGTGCGCGGCGTGGCCGTCTGGCCTGGGCCAGCGGAGGGCAGTGGAGGTTAGGGAGCCGATGAGAGAACAAGTTGGCGGGTCGGAACCCTCGACGGGGTGGCTGGATTGAACCGGCGGTCTCTTCGTCTGAAGCCAAGATGACACGCACATGGCCTCAGTCAGTACAGCGGCGCACCGCATCGTGAGGGTCGGGCCGCGTTCTGCCTGGACTGGCGATGTCTAGGATACGGGCGGCGTAGGTGGTCGGTTGCCGTCGTTTGCCGTCACCGTGGCCGTCACTTGCGCCCAGCTCACCGGCCCGGTGGAGCGCTGGACACGTCGGCCAAACCGTTGACGGCCACCACTCAAGAGGACGCAACCGAGCGACGCATTGCGGTCGCGTCCGGCTCCATCGCGCGCTGGCGCAGCGCGGCCAGGTCGGCTGCGAGCCGTCCAGTCGGCCGACCGCGGTGGTGAGCAGATGCGGGCGCGCGGCAGCAGGCTGGAAAGCTCGAACAGCTGGCGTGAGTAGTCGTCAGGTAGGTTCTTCGCGTTGGCGGGGAATGCGATCGGCTCCCGCGGAGGAAGATGAGGCACGCTGGGGACGGGCTAACCGGTGAACGGTCATCGGGCGGGATGAACACGCCGGGTCCGGGCGGAGCCAGGGCCGCCCGCGGGACGGTCAACATACGCGTGACCAGATAGGCGAGGGCCAGCAGCAAGCAGGCCGATGGCAACGCCAGGCCGCCGCGGCCGCCGGATGTCACGGGGGGCCTCAGCGGGTTCCCCGGTCACACTGATAACCCGGACGCTCACGGGGAGCTGGTGGATGACGGCTGCGTTTCCGGACGGACTGAAGATGACGGAGACGTCTAGCTAGCGGCCCGCTGATCACTCCGGTCGCCTACGGCGATGCCGCAGCAGAAGAGGCCTCGGGCGTCGAGGCCCCGGGTATCGGGACGCCGGGTATCTGGACCCCTTGTACGGCGGCTATCGCGAGTGCGGCGCAACCAGGTACAGGCGGTTGGTCGCCGGGGGCGGAGCGGGCGGCTCGCGGGCCGCTGTTCCGGCCCCCGGCGTGGCCTGGCTCAATGTGCCGGCGCGCACGCGTCACGGTTGCGTCGTCCCCAGCGGCGGCAGCCGCCGGCCTTGAAACTAACGGGAGCGGCATGACAATTGAGGCTATTGGTACTGAACAGAAATTGATCACGAGGTGGCTATCTCATAGACCACCCGTCCCGGACCTGCAATTCACCGAATGCACATTACAGATATGTTGCGAGCATGTTTCGGATCCGGGCGTGAATTAACAGGAGATTTCGATACGAGCAGATGCGTATGACTCATAGCCCGCACTAACGGGACTTTTGGCCCTGCGCCAGCCGTAGATCTGGCGGGAGTTTTGACGACATGCGTTCTTGGTTTTAAATGCACGATTGTTGATCTTCATACTAATTCCATCAAGCACAAGGAGTCATACCATGACTAGGCCGATTCTCGTGGCTGACCGAGCCCCGACAAGTGATATCCAGCTGACCAGATGGGTGGACGAGATTGCGGAGTTGACCAAGCCTGATCACATCGAATGGTGCGACGGCTCGTACCCTGAATGGGAGCGCCTGACCAATCTTCTGGTCGAGCAGGGCACATTCACCAGGCTCGACCCGGAGATCCTGCCGAACAGCTTCCATTGTGCCTCCGATCCGAGCGACGTTGCGCGCGTCGAGGACAGGACCTTCATCTGCTCGGAAGAGCAAGAGGACGCCGGGCCTACGAACAACTGGATCGCCCCGGACGAGATGCGGAAGACTTTCGCTGATCTTTTCAATGGCTGCATGCGGGGCCGCACCATGTATGTGGTCCCGTTCTGCATGGGGCCGCTGGACAGCGACCTCTCCCAGCTCGGCGTGGAGATCACCGACTCGGCCTACGTGGCGGTATCGATGCGGATCATGACGAGGATGGGGGCGCCCGCGCTGCGGCTTATCGAGGAACGCGGCTCGTTCGTCCGCGCCGTGCACTCGGTCGGTGCCCCGCTGCAGCCGGGCCAGGCGGATGTGCCGTGGCCGTGCAACTCGGACAAGTATATCTCGCATTTCCCGGAGACCCGGGAGATCTGGTCCTACGGTTCCGGCTACGGCGGGAACGCGCTGCTCGGCAAGAAGTGCTACGCGCTGCGGATCGCCTCGGTGATGGCGCGGGATGAGGGCTGGCTGGCCGAGCACATGCTCATCCTCAAGATCACCCCGCCCGATGGCCAGGCGAAGTACATCGCGGCCGCCTTCCCGTCCGCGTGCGGCAAGACCAACCTGGCCATGCTGCAGCCCTCCATCCCCGGCTGGAAGGTCGAGACCGTTGGCGACGACATCGCCTGGATGCGGTTCGGCGAGGACGGCCGGCTGTACGCGATCAACCCCGAGGCCGGCTTCTTTGGCGTCGCACCCGGAACCAGTGAAGTCACGAACGCCAACGCGATCGCGACCCTGTGGGGCAACAGCATCTTCACCAACGTCGCGCTGACCGACGACGGCGACGTGTGGTGGGAGGGCCTGACCGACGAGCCGCCCGCGCATCTGACCGACTGGAAGGGCCGCGACTGGACGCCCGGCTCGCTGGAACTCACCGCCCACCCCAACTCCCGGTTCACCACCCCGGCGAGTCAGTGCCCGATTATCGCGCCGGAATGGGACGATCCCGAGGGCGTGCCGATCTCGGCGATCCTGTTCGGCGGCAGGCGCGCCAGCACCGTGCCGCTGGTGATCGAGTCCTTCGACTGGGCGCACGGCGTGTTCCTTGGCGCCAACATCGCCTCCGAGAAGACCGCGGCCGCCGAGGGCAAGGTCGGGGAACTGCGCCGTGACCCGTTCGCGATGCTGCCGTTCTGCGGCTACAACATGGGCGACTACTTCGCGCACTGGCTAGATATCGGCCGTTCCGCCGATGCCGCCAAACTGCCGCGCATCTACTTCGTCAACTGGTTCCGCAAGAACGCCGCCGGCAAGTTCGTCTGGCCCGGCTTCGGCGAGAACGGCCGTGTCCTGAAGTGGGTCATCGAACGGCTCTCCGGCGACGCCCAGGCGGCCGTCACCCCGATCGGCAGGATCCCGACACGGGATGCCCTCGATACCGATGGACTGGACATCGGTGAGGACGACCTCAACCTCCTGCTCTCCGTCGACGCCGAAACATGGAAGGGGGAGGCCGCGCTCATCTTCGAGCACCTGCGCACCTTCGGCGACCACCTGCCCAACCCGTTGTGGGACCAGTACACCGATCTGCTCGACCGGCTCGGCTGAACCACCAGAGAGGGGAGAGGACATGACACGCAGCGATGTGCACCGTGACGCTATGCTTCGCCAGTTCGAGGCTGCATCGTACGGGTCCCCCACCGGCAGGGCCACGGGCGTGGACCACACGTCGGAGCAGTCAACGGAGCGGGCGGCTACAGCCGCCTCTTCGACCGCCAGTCCGCATGCCCACGGCAGGAAGAAGCAGCACCACGGGCGATGGCACCACCGGGTCAGGGACGTCATGACGACCTCTGTGGTGACTGTCGAGAAGATGACCCCGTACAAGGAGATCGCCGCCCGGATGGCCAAGCACAAGATCAGCGCCGTGCCGGTGGTGATCTTGGGCCGCCATGTCGCCGGGGTGGTGTCCGAGGCCGACCTGCTCAGCGTGCTGGACAAGCGTGCGCGGGACGCCCAGCTCGAATCGGGCGGCCGCCTCCACCGGCACGTCGGCGATAAGAGGCACCTGGGTCTGACGGCGGGTGAGCTGATGACTTCGCCGGCCATCACGATCCACCCGGACGCAACCCTGTCGGCCGCCGCCAGGCTAATGAACAGCCGCCACCTCAAGCGGCTGCCGGTGGTCGACGCCGGCGGGGGCGGCTTCGGGGGCAACCTGATCGGGATCGTGAGCCGCTGTGACCTGCTGAGCGTCTTCCTCCGCCCAGATGAGGACATCGCCCGGGAGGTCCGCGAGATGCTCGCCCAGATCCTGCTCGCGGACCCGGCAAGCGTCACAGTACGAGTCCAGAACGGCGTGGTGACCCTGGCGGGCCACCTCGGATCCGCCGAGCAGAATGACCTGAGCCGGATAGCGGTCCGGCTCACCTGGGACATTGACGGCGTGGTGGGCGTGAACCGCAGCGCAGGAACCCCATTTCGGCCGCCCACTCAAGTGCCCGCTTGTTAGCGTTAAGGGCCCAGGTCAGGACGTGAGTTCCGAGCCTGGGCCTTGATCGTTCCTAGACGGCTGCCGGATCTGGCGGCTCACCCTTTAACGCCGTAAACAAAGTTCTCATTAACGCCGTAAAGAAAGTTCGGGGGAAGGGATCGGGGGAAGAGATCGGGGGAAGGGATCAGGAACTGACCTAGCGGCCCCGCCGTTACCTATGTTCGCTCCCAACGGGCTCCCAAAATCGGACACCGGGAGCGCATAATACAAACGGCAGGCCACTAGCCCTGATCTTTCATCGGGGTTGATGGCTGCCGCTGAGCGGCGTGCGGACCGTGTTCTGGGCTGGGATTTTAGCTTCGGTGTATGACGGTGGCCCGGCTGGCGGGCCGGGTGGCCGGGGTTCCACGGCCCCGGGTTCTCCTTCCTTGCTCGCAGGGATGGGTTAGCACTGGTCAGGGGCCTTGCGGGATCGCCTGGATGCGCTGCCAGGCGGCGGTTATGGCGTCGGCCCAGGGCCAGGTCGCGGCGATTTTCAGGCATCTTCGCCGCCCGCCGTGCACGAGGCAGGCCGGCGGCGTGCAGGATCCGGTAGCGGAGCGTTTTCGGCTCGGCTTTCGCCAGGTCGCGGTCCAGGGCCAGCAGCTTCAGCCAGGCCAGCAGGATGCAGGCGATCATGGAGGCGGTCAGCCACGCCTGGTTGACCTTGTAGTCATGCGACGGGAAATGGCCCAGCCCGGTGTCCTTGCCGGTGCGGATCACGTCCTCCACCCGGGCGTGGACCCGGTGCGCCGCGTCGATGTAGGCGCACTGGCCCAGCCAGCCACGCGTGGTGGCGGGCCGGTTCGTTACCCACAGGCAGTACCGCCAGCCGTCCTCTGCCTCGAACAGGGTCAGCTGCGCGCCCGGGTGCGGGCGTTCCCGGCGGGCGAAGATCCGCATCGCCTTGGGCCAGCCCTTGAGCTGGTCCCCGGCCGGCCCTTCGCGCAGCAGCCCGGTCAGCTCGATGACGTGGGCTTCCTCGATCCAGCAGGCCCGGTGCGCGCACCGGAGATTACCGCAGGCATCGTCCGCGCGGCGCTCGCGGACTTTCCCGTGCGCGTCCACGGCGGCTTCCCAGGCGTCCTCGGGGACCTGGGCCAGCGCGGCCTTTTCCCGCTTGCCCAGCTCCCAGCCCACGGAGTAGATCACCTGGTACCCGGGGCGGGCCGCCAGCTTGTCCAGCTCCCTGATCAGGGCGTGGCTGGCGCCGGCCCCGTCGCAGGTGATCATCAGCTTCCGGCGGAACGCCGGCGGCAGCGCGGCGATCGCCTCGCCCAGGATCTGCAGGTGATCAGCGGCGGTATTCGACCCGGCCGAGCCGGGGCGCAGCATCCACGCCAGCGGCTCCCGCACGTTGTCGCATTCGGCGACCAGCGGGTGATGGCCGAATCCCTTGAAATTGGGCTCCGCCAGCTCCTTATCCGAGTGCGCGGGCACCACGGTCGCGTCCAGCCGGATACACGTCACCCCCTCCAGCGTCTTGTCCGCGACCCGCACCGGCGGCAGCGTGCCGGCCTGCGCCCACGCGTGCCGCCGCGCCTTGTTCACCGCGGCGGCGAGCTTGCGCTGCGCGCCGTCGCCAGCGCCGGCGATCTCCTTCAGCGCCCGCCACGCCGTCGGCACCGACGCCACCAGGCCGAACAGCTCCCGCTGATCGCCCATCACCCGGAAATCACTGATCACCCGGGCGCCGTCCGCGATCGCGCACGCCAGATCGCTGACGACCCGGCCCCGGTCATGCCCCCACAGCGGCGACGGCAGCGCCCGCGACAGCCCCGCCGTCAGCCCCGTCCGGTCCGCCAGCTGCCGCAGCAGAACCAGGCCCGCATGCGACACGATCCCCGTACCGCCGCCAGTGACTTCCAGACCCCGCGACCACCCTGTACCGTTCACGTAGAAAGTGCTCCTCGAACCCGGCGCGATAAGGACCCAAACACCCCTAATCGTCCCAGTTCAGGAGCACTTTTCCATTCAGGCGCGCCAGTCAGCCCACACGGCTCGGTGAAAAGACAGGGCTAGATGCCTCGTGACCTGCCGTTTCCCTGTCGGGTGGCCGGATTTGAACCGGCGGCCTCTTCGTCCCGAACACGGCGTAAGCGGGAACGACGAGCCAACCCTGCGAGCAACCGATGGTCCGCCGGGTCGTCACACCGGCCACGGTAAATAGAAAGATGCGCCGAGCAACCCGAGAACGCTAGCCAGCCACGCGGACTTCGCGAAGATCATCACGCAGATCGGTCCGGCTGTCGGTGGGCTCGCGGCGCGGCCGCTCGCCTGGCTCCTGTGACTGGATTGCCGCTCCGGGCAATGTCCGGCCATCGACGGCAATTGATCTCTTGTATCCGCTGCCCAGCCACGATTGTTCCCCGCGGCGAGCCGTCGGCGGCTTGCGGCAGCGGGGGCTGTTGCGATCCTTCAGCCGGGAAAGGCCTGCTGGAGCCGGACCGCGATCAGCTTCTCAACCAGTGGCACCGGAAGCGGCTGGTCGATACCGAACCGCAAGGCCCCCGACGAGGCTGAATAACCCCTGAGCTCGTCTTTGAGCTGGGCAAAGACCGAGCCGCTATGCGGCAGGTAGCTCAGATGGCTCTTAAACGCGGCGAACCCCGCGATGGTCTTTCCCCGGACCCTGAAGGCCGGGACGCCGTAGGAGATCCCCTGCTCAGCCTCAGGGAGGATATCCAGGACCGTCTCACGCAGCCGGGCCAGCGTGGTGCGCTTCGGCTCCGCCAAAGCATCCAGGTACTGATCGATCTCCTCGGCAGACACGGCCCCATTCTGCTGACCGATCAGCCCACGAGCAAGGAAATCCTGGCCCCGCGGAATGATCTCCTCTGGCCTCATCGGCGGGTTGGAAGCCCTCAGCATCGGCGCCCTCCATCCCTTCCGGCCGCTCCAGGTACACAAAGTGCTCCAGCGCCGCCTCGCCGAACGGGAGCAACGGCGGCTGGAGGGCCTGCCGCTGGCGATCGAGCTGGCCGCCGCGCGCACCCGGCTGCTGGACCCGGCCGCGCTGCTGGCCCGGCTGGCCGCCTCGCTGGACGCGCTGGGCACCGGCGCGGTGGACCTGCCCGAACGGCAGCGCACCCTGCGGGCCACGGTGAAGTGGAGCGTGGGCTTGCTCGATGACGGCGAGCGGTCGCTACTGGAGACGATGGCGGTGTTTACCGGCGGCTGGACCATCGAGGCCGCGGCCCAGGTGGCCGGGCTGGCGGACGACCGGGCGCTGGAGCTGCTGGAGGCGCTGGCCCGGCACAGCCTGATCCAGCTCGACAGCACCGGCCCCGGCCCGCGCTGTGCGATGCTGGAGACCGTCCGGGCGTTCGTGGCCGAGCGGCTGGCCGCCCGGCCCGATGCCGCCGAGGTTCAGCGGCGGCACGCCGATTATTACCGGGCGCTGACCGGGCAGGCGGACCGGGCGCTGCGCGGCGCCGGCCAGGGCGAGTGGCTGGAGCGGCTGGAGGCCGAGGCGGGGAACCTGGCCGCCGCGGTGCGCTGGTACCTGGCCCGCGACCGGGCGCCGCTGCCGCACCTGTTCCGCATCTTGTGGCCGTTCTGGTACCTGCGGGACCGTCAGGCCGAGGCCCGGCCCTGGGTCGAGGAACTGCTGTCCGCCGCCGTATCGCTGGACCCCCAGGCCCGCGCCGAGCTGGAGTGGGCGGCGGCGGTGACCGCCAACGAGGTGGGTGACGACGCGGCGGCGCTGGCCGCCCGCCGGCGCCTGGCGCCGCTGCCTTGCCCGAGGGACCGGATAACCTCATCGAGCAGCTGGGCCACCGCTTCGCTCGCGGCATGGAGCTGCTGCGGGCACGGATGCCGACCCCGGATGACTGCAAACGCTGGAGCTGACCCCTGGCGTACCGGTCGTTCAGATGCTGCAGATCGACTACGACCCAGACGGCCGAACATTGCAGGTCGCAGACGATCTATACGCCGCTGACCGCCACGAATTCGCATTCGAGTGGTCCGAACCAGGCGAGGCAACATGAGCGAATGGCCGCCCAATTGGGCCGATCTGCTTCGCGGCATCGGTTGCGACATGTGCGAGAACGGTCGGCCCGATGCCAACTCCTACGGTGTACGAATCCATGCGGGCCGTTATACCGACGCCTACCTGCCGCGCGCCCCCAGCGGGCCTGACGGCGAGGGCCAGGCCGGAGGCCAGGCCCGGAAGCGCGCGGCAAAGCTCCGCAACATAACTTAAAGCGGTACTATAACTACTAAGAGCTATCGATTAGAAGGGGGTTACACATGGCAGAGTCATCCATCCAGATCTGACCACAACTGAGGCCGACAGAGACAGGCTTAGAGCTACGGCGCGGACGCCTATCCCTGGCTTTTCATCCGGATGTTCAGCTGACCGGCGCGTTGACCGTAAAAGGTGCTCCTGAACTGGGACGATAAGAGTGCTGAAGCCCTTATCAGCGCTAGTTCGAGGAGCACCTCAAAAGTGAACCTTACCGGGTGGTCGAAGAGCCTGGAAGTCACCGCCGATGGCGAGGGCGTCGTGTCGCATGCCGGGCTGGCCCTGCTGCGCCTGCTAGCCGACAAGACCGGGCTGACCGGGGGGCTGTCGCGGGCGCTGGCCTCGCCGCGGCTGCTGATCCACGACCGCGGCCGGGTGACGGCGGACCTGGCCTGCGCGATCGCTGACGGCAGCGAGGTGATCAGCGACTTCCGGGTGCTGGGCGACCAGAAAGAGCTGTTCGGCCTGGTCGCCTCGGTGCCGACTACGTGGCGGACGCTCGATGAGATCGCCGCGGGCGGCCCGCGGGCCCTGACCCGGATCACCAGGGCGGTGAACGGCGCCCGCCGCCAGGCCTGGGCCGCCGTTGAAGCCCGGCACGGCGCCCTGCCCGGCGTGCGGGTCGCGGATAAGGTCCTGCAGGGCGTGACCTGCATCCGGCTGGACGCCACGGTCACCCCGGCGCATTCCGATAAGGAACTGGCGGAACCGAATTTCAAGGGTTTCGGGCATCACCCTTTGCTCGGGTACTGCGACAACACCGGTGAGCCGCTGGCCGGGATGATGCGCCGCGGCAGCGCCGGGTCAAATACCACCGCCGATCACCTGCAGGTGCTCGGTGACGCGATCGCCGCGCTGCCGCCGAAGTTCCGGCGGCGGCTGATGGTCACTGCGGATGGGGCCGGGGCCAGCCACGGGCTGATCACCCGCCTCGATCAGCTGGCGTCCCGGCCCGGGTACCAGCTGACCTACTCCGTCGGCTGGGAACTGGGCGGCCGTGAGCGGGCCGCGATCCGGCTGGTCCCGCAGGAGGCCTGGCAGATCGCGATCGATCAGCGCGGCCAGGTGCGCGAGCGCCGTGCGCCTGGCGCCTGCGCGGACCGGTCTTGCGGGCATACGCGGTGCTGGATCGAAGAAGCCCACGTCACCGAGCTGACCGGGCTGCTGCGCGAAGGCCCTCACGGGGACCAGCTGGACGGCTGGCCGGCCAGCATGCGCGTCTTTGCCCGCCGGGAGCGGCCGCACCCCGGCGCCCAGCTGAGCCTGTTCGAGAACCAGGACGGCTGGCGTTACTCCCTGTGGGTCTCGAACGTGCCCGCCGGGCTGCGCGGCTGGCGGGCCCAGCTGGGCTATATCGACGCTGCGCACCGGGTGCACGCCAGGGTTGAGGACGGCATCCGTACCGGGAAGGACTGCGGGATCGGCCGGTTCCCCTCGCACGATTTCGCGATGAATTCCGGGTGGCTGGCCGCCGCCTTGATCGCCGCCACCTTGCTGTCCTGGCTGCGGCTGCTCGCCCTGGACGGCGACCTGGCCAAAGCAGAACCAAAGACTTTGCGTTACCGGATCCTGCATGCCGCCGGGAAGCTCGTCCGCGGCGGCCGCCGCCGGCGGCTGAAAATCCCCGCCACCTGGCCCTGGGCAGAGGCCATCGCCACCGCCTGGGCCCGGATCACCGCCCTGCCACACGCACCCTGACCAGCGAAAGCTATCCCTGCGATACGGAAGGAGTCCCCCCGGGGCCTGTGGAACCCCCGGCCACCGGCCCGCCAGCCGGGCCACCGTCATACCCCGACCGTAAAATCACGAACTGTTCAGCGGTTCAGCCGCGATCCCAGGCCAGCCCTCCGCCCGCATGAATCATCAGGGCTATCGAGTGAATGCGGCGTAAAGCTCGTAGGACGTGATGTCAGGTACAACTCCAGGCGGGAGATTCGGCTTCAGGTTCTCGTTGAAAAACTTCTGGCTGTCCGCCTTGGACTCCCAGATCTCGATGGTGCGCGTGCCGCCGGCTGGACTCGGACCTCCGGCGTGGGACACGAAGCCGTTCGCCGAACGCAGCAACGGCATCAGCTGCTCCAGCATCGAGGTATAGGTCCCCTCGTCGAGGTTCGGTACTTCAGCAATCATGAGTACAGGCATCGGTCCACGTCCTTTATGGGTGAATAGCATAGACTGACCACCCACGGTAGGCTCAGCGGCGCATCGCAGCCGCATCGCCGCAGCCGCCGCGCCAGGGCCGCCCGGCGACCGGTTACCCGGGCGAGAGCGAGCCTGGCACGCGCCGGGGTTCCTGGTCCGCGACCGGGCCGGGCAGTTCACCGGATCCCTTGAACGCGGTCCTGGCCAGCGCGGGCATCGAGGCGGTGAAGATCCCGTCCCCGGAGCCCCCGGGCGAACCCTTATGCCGGAAGGTTTGTGCTCACCGCCCGGACGGAGGTGACCGACCGGATGCTGATCTTCGGCGAGCGGCATCCGCGGCTGATCCTGGACGCGTACGCGGCCCGCTACAACGGGCGACGACCCAATCGCAGCCGCGAACTCCGGCCGCCCTGGCCCGATCACCCTGTCGCCGGCCTCTCCCAGAAGCGGATCAAGCGCCGGCCCGTTCTCGGCGGCCTCCTCAGCGAAAACGAGCGGGCCGCGTAGAAGCCCCGGTCAAGACCGGTGGCCAAGTTCTGGAACCCCACAGGTCACCGCGCCGGCCAATATGTTCCTGATAATCTCGACCGCCGGAACCGGCGCGTCCACACTGTGGTTCCGCTCGGTGCTGCGCAGGCTCGGGCTGAGGCTCCGTTTTTGCCCCAGCCTGAACTCCCTCCATCTGCCCAGGCGGGAATCGCTAGGCCGACGCCTGGCGGCCTTTGGCCTGCTGCTCGAAGACGCTGACCGCCTGCTCCACCGACAGCCCCTTCGTCTCGGGCAGCCACCGGTAGACGAACCCGATGGCCAGGACCGCGATCACAGCGAAGCACACCATCACCCAGCCCAGCCCGATCGCGTTATGCCAGGCCGGGAATATCTCGATGAGCGCGAAGTTGGCGATCCAGTCAACGCTCGCGCCGATGGCGGCCGCCCGGCCCCGCACCGCGGTGGGGAAGACCTCGCCCTGGATCAGCCAGCCCGTGCCGCCCACGCCGATCGCGAAGGAGGTGATGAAGAACGAGAAGCCGACCATCACCAGCACGGTCTTCGGGACGCCGGTCAGGAATCCCACTCCGGCCGCCGCGACCAGGATGAACACCGCCATGCCCGCGTAGCCCCACATAGCCAGCGGGCGGCGGCCTACCTTGTCGATCCAGCGGAACGCGAAGTAGGTCGCGATCACGTTGACGGCGCCCAGGATCGCGGTCACCTCGACGCCGGCCGTGGCCGTGCTGACAGCGGTCGACGTCCCGCCGCTGAAATAGCTGCCCAGCAGCGTCGGGCCGTAGTAGAACGGCACGTTGATCCCGGAGATCTGCTGGAAGATGAAAAAGACGCACACGACGATCAGCGCTCGCCTGACGCCGGCAGTCCATGCGGTTTTCCGCCGCCGTGCCTGCTCCACCTGGGCGAGCTCGCCTGCGGCCTGCTTGGCTTCCTCTTCACTCACTTCCATGCCCAGCAGGCCGAATGCCTTCGCCGTGTCGGCGTAGCGCCCGTTCAGCATCAGCCACCGGGGCGACTCTGGCATCCGGGCCCGCAGCGCGACGGCTACCAGCGCGGGAATCGCCCCGATGCCGAGAATGAGCCGCCAGTCCAGGCCGTCCGCCGAACCCGGCGCGGCTTTGAGGATGAGCAGGGCGACCAGGTAGGAGACGAGGATGCCCACGGTGATCATCCACTGCTGGATGATGCTGAGCTGGCCGCGCCGGCTGCGGGGCGCGAACTCGGCGATATAGGAGGTGGCGATCGCGGAGTCCGCTCCGATCGCCAGCCCGATGAGTGTCCGGGACGCGAGCAGCATGGCGGCATTGATGGTGACCGCCGACAGGATCGCGCCTATCGCATAGATCGCAGCGTCACCGATGAGCAGTGACTTACGTCCGAACCGGTCTGTCAGAGGACCGGCTATCAGGGCGCCCGCTGCGGCGCCGAGCGATGCCCCGGCTACCAGGTAACCGGTTGCGAAACTGGACAAATGGTAGGGAATAAAGCCCAGGGCCGACCCGATGTTGGAGGTGTCGTACCCGAACAGGAATCCGCCGATGCAGGCCAGTACCGCCAGGTACCAGTAAAAGCCCGTCGGGATACGCGAGTCGAGCTCCTCAAGCACGCTCCGCCCGGATGGCTGCGCATCTCTTGTTTCCGATACCACCGGGCGCCTCCTCGCGGCCGTCTCGACGCCACTGCGGGTGAGCCGGGGATGAGCGCCGCCAGTAAGTGACGGGAGAATTCTGGCGCATGGCCGTCCTCGTCTGCGCCGACAGGGGCTGAGGCGGCGAAATACCCCAGATGCTCGATGTCAAACGCGGGAACTGGCGTCGCGCCCTCGATAGCCCGTCACGGAAGGTGATGGCGCTGTCGGACTGCGTCCCGGGCAGTCGGGTAATGCCGAGCGCCTTTGAGCGGTGCGCGAAGTGCATCCGCCGCAAGTGAATCCGCTGGCAGGCGAGCCTATGGACACCCGGGCGAATACGTCGATGGCCTGCCCAGCCTGTGCGGGCAGGCATCGCTGATCAGCGATGCCATCGGGAGGCTCGCCGCCTGGGCAAGAGCACGCGAAGTAACGGACTTGGGCGACGTTGAGCCCGATGCCACTGCTCACCCGGCGCTACCAGCGCACCGAACTGGTTGATCTGTATTCCGCCCCATCCCCGATCTGCGCAGCGTTCAGTCGCGCGTAATCGGCAGGGAGCGGACTGGCGGCTCGGTAACCGGGTGAATCTACTCACTCTCTGTGATGGTCACCGTAGCTTTCTTCGTGACCGTCAGTGGGCAGATCCTGATCGTGATGGCCGCCCACATCCGTCCAGGCGGCACCTGACGGTGCCCCGCCTGGGGTGCCCCGGGCGCGAACGCCCGGGGCCACACGGCGGCCGCACGGCCGGCCCGGCACGCGGGCCGGCCGTGCGGGCCTGTACGGGTCAACCAGACAGCGGCTACCGCCGCTGGCCTGGCTGGATGTTGTTCTACCCGGTCCGCCTCCGTTTTCCTCGGAGCGGGGCCTGGCCAGGTAATCACGTGCCAGCCCCCGGACATGTTCTTCGATGCGGTCCTGGTCCCCGTCGGCATGGACAAGTTGGGCCGCGTTGTGGTGGCCTGGGCGGGGGCTCACCGGGCTTCGCCGGAGCGGGTCTGGGTCTGGGGGCTGCTGGTTGTCCTGGGTAGCCTGCGATCGGCTGTCGTGATCGCTGGGGTGGAGGCTGGCTGATGAATCCGCTGTCTGGTATTGCTGGCATCGCGGTGGACCGCATGCTTGGCCTTCCGGGTGGGGCGGTGCGGTATGTGGTGCGGCCCGATGTGGCGGTGGCGATGCCCGACGGCGTTGTGCTGCTCGGTGATCATTACCGGCCCGCCGGGGGTGACCGGCCGCTTCCGGTGGTGCTGATCCGTTCGCCGTACGGCCGGGCGGGCCTGCCGGGGATGGTCTTTGCCGTGCCGCTGGCGCGGCGGGGTTTCCAGGTGTTCATCCAGAGCACCCGCGGGACGTTCGGCTCGGGTGGCCTGTTCCGCCCGTTTACCTGCGAGCGGGAGGACGGCCTGGCCACGGTCGCGTGGCTGCGTGAGCAGCCGTGGTGCGACGGGCAGGTGTCGATGACCGGCGCCAGCTACCTCGGTCACACGGGCTGGGCCGTCGCGCCGTATGCCGATCCGCCGCTGGCCTCGGTGTGCCTGAATGTCACCGCCGCGAAGATGAGCGCGGCGTTCTACCAGCTCGGCGTGCCGAATCTGCAGAACATGCTGAACTGGACCGGGCTCATTGGCCGGCAGGAACGGGGCCTGCACGCCGTCCTGCCGGGCCCGCGGCAGATGGCTCGGATGAGGCGGGCCTACCGGAAGGTCCCGCTGCAGGCCGCCGACGTCGACGTGGCGGGCGCGCCGGTCGCGTTCTGGCGGGACTTCACCGCTCACGCCTGGCCGGGCGATGAGTTCTGGGCGGGCGCCGATCATGACCGCGCGGACCTGACCCGGCTTCCGCCGGTCAGCATGGTGACCGGCTGGTGGGATCTGTTCGTGCCGTTGCAGCTGCGCGATTTCGCGGCGATCCGGGCGGCGGGCGGCACGGCGCGGATCATCGTCGGGCCCTGGCTGCACGGCGAACCCGGCGAGATCAAGGCCATCACCGGGCAGGACATCGCCTGGCTGGACCACCACCTGCGCGGTGGCCCGCCGCCGGCGGGCCCGCCGGTCCGCCTGTTCCTGCAAAAGGCCGGGACCTGGCTGGAGTTCGACCAGTGGCCGCCGCCGGCCGCCGTCGCCACCGCCTATTACCTGCGCGCCTCAGGCCGCCTGGCCCTGGACGCCGAGCCCGGCGACGTCCCGCCCGATGTGTTCGTCTACAACCCCGCGGACCCGACGCCGTCGGCGGGAGGGCCGCTGCTGCAGCCGCCCGGCAAGCAGGTCGGCAACCGGGCCATCGAAGCCCGGCCCGACGTCCTGACCTACACCACCGGCCCCCTGCCCGCCAGGCAGGACCTGGCCGGGCCGGTCAGCGCGCGGATCTTCGTCCGCACCGGCCGCCGGTACGCGGACCTGTTCGTCCGGGTCTGCGACGTCGACCCCAAAGGCGTCTCCCGCAACATCGTGGACGGCATCCGCCGGCTGAGCCCGCAGACCGTCGCCGCCAGCGACGTCCACGTCGGCGACGACCAGATCCTGGCGGTGGAGGTAGAGCTCTACCCGACCGCCTACCGCATCCAGGCCGGGCACCGGATCCGCGTTCAGGTCAGCGGGGGCGCCTTCCCCCGGTTCGTCCGCAACTACGGCACCGGGCAGCCCTTCGCCGCCGAGACCAGGGCGGTGCGATGCCGGTTCGAGATCTACCACGACTCCCGGCATCCCGCATGCGTCCTGCTGCCGGTCCTGCCCAGCCCCTGACACGCGCGCCAGGCCAACCCGGTACCGCCGGGCCACCGGGCCCAGCACCCAGCCTGGACCCGGCGGCAGCCCGCCGCCGAATCACCCGCCCGGCGCCGACGAGACCACCTCGCCACGCCGGGCAGGACCAGCGCCATATTGGCGGGAAGGTGTACCTTCTCACGTCCACGCTGATCACATAGCGTGACACCGGGCAGCCCACTGCGCCATTCCTATCGATTGTCAGCACGGGCCGTGGTGTCCGGGACCGGCCGGGACGCATAATGACCGTGGTCCATGGCTTGGTAAGTGGCGGGCGGCGCCGGCCGCAGAGCGTGGCGGTGAGGGGGCGGTTCGCCGTGCTGCCGCCACCGGGGTGAAGTCCCGATTATGGAACCTGCTTCAAGTCTGGGAGATGATCTCTTCGATGAAGCGCGTTGTGCCTGCGGGGGTGAGGGCTTCGGTGCTGAGGCGGTTCATGACTTGCAGGTAGTGGTCTACGTCCGCGCGTGCTTCCAGGTAGATGGCGCTGGTGAGCTGCTCGAGGTAGACCACGTGGGGCAGGTCGGGCTCGGCGAAGCGCAAGATGGTGAACGGGCCGCCCGCTGCGGCGTGACCGCCGTGGCGGAACGGCACGACCTGAAGGGTGAGCTGGGGCAGTTCGGCGACTTCGAGCAGGTGGCACAGCTGGGACCGCATCACCTCGGGGCCGCCGACCGGCCGCCGTAGCGCTGTTTCGTCGATGACCGACCACATGCGGGGGGAATCGGAGCCGGACAGCAGGTCCTGGCGTTTCATGCGCAGGCACACCCTCGCGTCGATCTCCCAGGCGGGCGCGGTCTGGTTGCCGAGCGTGGTGACGGCCCGGGCATAGGCCTCGGTCTGGAACAGGCCGTGCACGAACTGGAGCTCAAAGGTGCGGATGACCGACGCGCCCGCCTCCAGCCCCAGGTATGCCTGGAACCAGTCGGGGAGGATGTCGCTGTAGGTCGCCCACCAGCCGGGGGTGCTGGCCCGCTGGGCACGTTCCAGCATTTGGGCCCGCGCCTGCTTGCCGGTGACGCCGTACAGGGTAAGCAGGTCGGCCACATCCCGGTCCTTGAAACCGACCCGCCCATTCTCCATGCGGCTGATCTTGGAGCGGGACGCCCGGATTTCGTGGCCGGCCTGGTCGGGTGTGAGGCCGGCGGCCTCGCGAAGGCGGCGGAGCTGGTGGCCTAGCAGCATCCGCAAGATGGTGGTGTCAGCACGAGCCCCGCTCAAGCCGCCAGCCATCTCATCGTCGGGCTCCACCATGCCAACCCCCACCTGGCCAACGCTGAGCACCCGTTCGCGGCAGCTGCCGGGCACCGCCGTCCTGCTGCGCGGTGCGCAGCCCGGCATGGCACGGGCGCGCGGCGTCGCCGGCCGTGCGGGGCTCATCCATACCCTTGCCTGCTCGATGTGGCGAGCACCGCTGCCAGGCCGCGTTCCGGAGATCGTCAGGCGGCCTCGCCAGTGCGTCAAGGCGAGGCCGCCCCATGCCGGGATCGCCGAGCGACCACGGCAGCTGCGCCGCAAGCAGTTTCAGCACCGTGGCCTCCCCTCCTGCTGATCGGCGTTCACGGCACAGGCTAGGCAAGACCGCGCAGCGCTGGCAGTCGGGAGAACTCCCCATGCGGTCGGAGAGCCAGCGGAGCCTGCTCTCGTGTACGATAAGTGACTCGCCAGGGCGATGAAGATCTAATCTGAGCTGACGAGTCCGTGCTCCAGCGCGAATAGCGTCGCGCCAGCGCGGGTGGACACGCCCGCCTTGCCATAGAGGCGCTGGATGTGGTGGTCGCAGGTCTTTGGGGAGATCCCCAGCCGGCGGGCCACCTGCTTGGTAGCCATACCGCGGGCGAGCAGGCGAAGCACCTCGCACTCGCGCTCGGACAGCCCAGCAGGTCGGCGCACTGGCCGACGCGGCTGCCCCGCAGCGATCAGGACAGCGTTTACCGCCTCGGGCGAGAGCCTGCCCGCCTCCGCGTCCCGGCACAGCTGGTCAGTCGCGGCCACCGGTGACAGCGCCGGCCGGTACGCCCGCGGCTCCCGCATCGCCTGGTAGCAGTCCGCCGCCGCCAGCAGCCGGGCCGTCAGCGGCAGGTCACCACCCCGGCTACCCCGGTGGTAGCCAGACCCATCGCAACGCTCGCCATGCGACCCGGCAAGACGGGCCAGCGGGCGCAGTCCGGCGGCGGCGTCAAGCACTCGCTCGCTGTGGTAAGCGTGCAACCGCACCTGCTCGCGCTCGTCTCGGGTCAGCGGACCCGGCTTAGCCCATACGTTGACGGGCACAGCGACACGGCCGATGTCGTGCACCAGCGCCGCACGGCGGAGCACCAGCACGTCCGCGGCTGCCACTCCAGCCTGGGCGGCGGATTCCGCGGCAAGCTCTGCAACGCCGCGGGAGTGCCCGACCGTCCACATGCTCTTCAGGTCGGCGAAATCCGCGATCGCCGACAGGCAGGCATCCAGCCGCTCCTCACCCACTACCGGCTGCGGGCCAGGTTCGGCGACCAGCGCATCCTCCCAGATGGATGGCGCGTCCAGGCCCTCATACGCGTGATCACCGAGTCCGAGGAAGGCGCTCACAGCCTGCGGGTCGAGCCCCGACCCGGCGCGCTCGGCCAGGATGCGGTCCGCAAGCGCGCTGCCACCGTGCTGCCAGGCGACGTCCGCGTCCTGCGCCACCTGCATTATCCGTACCGCCAACGGGATCTGCTCGCCCCGCAGTTCCCCCGGCATCCCTTTGCCGTCCCAGCGCTCCCACAGATGCCGCAGCCCAAGCTGGATCTGCTCAGACAAGCCCATCCGCACGCCCAGCACCCGGGCGACATCGCAATGGCTGGCAGCCCACTTGCGGAACTCCGCCAGGCCGCCAAACGCCAACCTGGTCATCGCCGCTGCCCGCGCACGCCGTGCACTCCCAGGGTGCGCAACCCGTATCGCCGTGGTGACCAGGTCCAGCCGGGTCCCGAAGGCCACCGCCATCATCTGCGGCCGCGCCGAAAGCTCGTCCCCGAAGAACCGCGCGTCGATCTCGCTCTCGGCCGTGCACCCGGCGAAATGCAGCACGCCGCCATAGAAGACGGTCACCTGATCGTCATCTGATAGACCCATCGCCTGAGCCATCCGCACCGCCAGCACTGCGGTGCGCAGCCCATGCTCCAGCGGCTGCCCCATCGCCAGGTCAGTTGCCAGCGACAGCACCCCCACAGCTTCGGCGAGCCGCAACGGCCAGGAAAGCACACTCATCCACACCGGTCCCTGGGCCCTCGCAGCTCCAGTTGGCCTGAACGAGGACGAGTCTCGTCCATCGGCCATGATCCTGCATGTAAGTATGACACCGTGGCGCGACACTCTGCGGCCGACGGCAAGAACCGTTCGTGTGCTGCCGGCTCGCCAGGTGGCGTCAGTCCTGGCACTGCGCGTTGCTGTCGCTGAGCGAGCCAGCCGGTTCTGAGATGGCCGTAAAGAGGTGCGGTGCCAGCCGGAGGCGACCATGATCGTCCGCCACATCGGCGCGACAGAACGGATGGTCGAGGCCAGCGCAATAGGCTCGCCAGCGGCCGCACCACGACCGCAGAACTGCAGGTGAGAACGCTAGCGGACCGGCTCAAGGTGGTCGGGGAACTCCCCGCGCCCGGTGCTCGTGCGCTGGCTGGCCCTCCATCGCAGGAGGGCTCTTGTCCGCGGCGGCGTGGTACCAGGTGGCGTAACGGCTTACCAGCGGCGCCGCCGAGAGCCCGTGCAGGAGGACCGACAAGCCGACGGTCAGGTAGCTGGCCGCGACGATCGTCCCGGCGTGCGGGAGATGCGCGTCCTCGACGATCACCGCGAACACGATCGACGCAAGCCCCCGTGGGCCAAACCAGCCCATGAACGCGACCGTCGGAGCCCGCGCGTGCGTGCCCCACAGCGAGATCGCCACCGGCAGCATCCGCACGATCGTGAGGCTCAGCACGGCGTACAGCGCGATCTGCCAGCTCAGGTGCTCGAACGCCGGGCCGAGCAGCACGGCACCGAAAACGAGGAACGTAACGCCGTCGAGCACCGCCCCGGTCTCCTCGGTGAAGCGCATCATTCCCGCAAGTCTGCCGCCAGCGAGCAGGCCGAACAGCGCGCCGGCCACGAATGCGGCGATGAACCCCGAACCGCCCAGGGCGTTCGCGATCCCGTACGCGAGCACCGCCGCGGCCAGGGGGATGATCTGCCGCCACGCATCGTCGATCAGGTTTCGTCCTCCGGCGATGATCACAACCGCCGTAGCGAGCGCGCCGGCGGCGAGCCCGCCCAGCAGCCCGTACCCGATCTCCTCGGCAAGCACCTGCAGCGGGTGGGACTTGCCGCCGGCACCGGAGACGGCCGCCAGCACGATCAGCAGCAGCGGGACGCAGATCCCGTCGTTGAGGCCGCTCTCGACGTTCAGCGACTGACGCACAACTTGCGGAAGTCTGGTGTCCGTGACGACCGCGCTGCCAAGCCCGGCGTCGGTCGGAGCGAGGATCACGCCAAGGATCAGCGCCTCACTGAACGAGAACGAGCCGAACAGGGCAACTGCGAGCAGCCCTCCCAGCACGATCGTCAGCGGCAGACCGACGCTAAGCAAGCGGACAGGCATCGAAGCCTCGCGCTGCAGCGCCCGCAGGTTCACGCGCGAGGAATCGGAGAACAGCACCACCGCGAGCGTCGCCTCGGCGAGCGTCCGCACCGTCGAGCTCGTAGGCCGCACCGTCAGGTTGTCAAGCACGAGCGGGCCGACGAGAACGCCGGCCGCGACGACCACCATCGCGGGCGTGATGGGCGTGCTGGACAGAGGCCGGGACACCGCCGCGATGAGCAGGAGCGTCAGACCGGCAATCGCAAGGCCAGCATCCACCGCCAGCCCCCTATTGCTGCAAGTTGGCGAGAAAACATTACATGCCGGCGGCATGCGTCTGCGGCCCGCCCTTGACGGCGAGGCTGGCTGTAACCGCGCGCGCCTGACGGCCCCGAGCAGGCGGACGGCCTGATCGTCGGCCCAGTCGTGCACGATCATCGCGAGCATGTAGACGTCGCCGCGGAATGCGTCGTAGTGCTCCTCATTCCACATCAGCGCCAGCGCGTAAACACCGCCGATGCCGCAGCTCCGCGGGAGGGACCTTCGTCGCCTTTTCGGTGCGCTTTGGGCCTGGTTTTCCGCGCCCCGCCAAGTAACCCTCCGGGCAAAGAGGGCAGGTGAGCAGCATGACCGAGGAGGCCAGCAAGCACGTGGTCCGGATCCCCGCCGACCAGGTGAACTACCTGATCGCTACCGCGGCCCGCGCGCCATCGGTGCACAACACCCAGCCGTGGCGGTTCCACGCCAGCGACTACGCGATCGACCTGTACGCCGATCCGCGCCGCAAACTGCGGGCGGACCGGGACGGCCGGGAGATGGTTATCAGCTGCGGTGCCGCCCTGTTCGGGCTGCGGCTCGCGGTCCGGTCGCTGGGATACCTGCCCATCGTCGAACCGTTTCCCGACCCGCCTCAGCTTCGCCTGCTCGCCCAGGTAAGGATCGGCCAGCCCGCGCCGATGACCCTCCTGGAGCGCCAGATGCTGGAGGCGCTGCCGCACCGGCATACCCACCGCGGCGCGTTCGCCGCCGACCCGCTGCCCGCCGGGCTGCTGTCCGGGCTCCAGCACGACGCACTGGCAGAGCGAGCCACCCTCGCGCTCATCGACCGGACCCTCGCCTATCAGCGGCTGGCCGACATCACCAGCGCCGCCGACCGCCGGCAGCGCCGCGACCTGAACGTGCAGGAGGAGGTCCGGCACTGGAGCCGGGACGCGGATGATCCCGCTCGCGACGGCGTCCCCGCGATCGCGTTCTCCGCCGGGACGTGCCGCGAGCCGGGACGCCTGCCGCAGCGTGACTTTGACCTGGGCCGCAGCCTCGGACTGCTATCCACGGAAGGGCCGCCGCCCACCGCCACCGCGGTGCTGCTCACCACCGGTGACCGCCGGGCCGATTGGCTCCGGGCCGGCCAGGCCCTGCAGCGGGTACTGGCCCATGCGGCCGCCAGGTGGGCGTTCGCGAGCCTGCACACCCAGCCGCTGGAGACCGCCTCGATCCGTGCCCTGATCCGTGACCGCCTGTCCCTGCCCGGTGCTCCGCAGATGGTGATGCAGTTCGGCGTCTCGCATACGGCACGCTCCACCCCCCGCCGGGCACCGGAGGACCTGATCGAGCCCTGACGCGGGCGGTCCTGTCCGCCGGGTGACATCCAAGACCGCAGCGAGACCGGCACCTCCGGCACGCCCATACCCGCCACCCTCGCCACCCGGGCGTGTGGTCACTAGGGCCAGCTCATAGGTTTGGGGTCATGCCGACTGCGAAACCTGCCTCCCGTCCCGATCCGGTTCACACGGTCTTCGTCATCTTTGGCGCGACCGGCGATCTGGCCAAGCGCATGGTACTGCCGGCGTTCTACCGGCTCGCTCTCGAGGGCCTGCTGCCCAGGCAGTGGCGGCTGATCGGGAACGGCCGCGGCGACGTCGCGCACGAGGACTTCCGCGCCCACGTGCACGACGTGCTCACCGAGTTCGGCCCGAAGCCGGAGCCGGGCCAGTGGGAGGAGTTCGCCCGGCGTGTCTTCTTCGCCGGCGGCGGCTTCAGCACCGGCAGCCCCGGCAGCCTGCTGGATGAGCTGGGCCGGGCGCGTGATTCGCTCGGCGGCGACCCGCAGCTGGTCCACTACCTCGCGGTGCCCCCGGTGGCCTTCACCGAGCTGACCAGGGCCCTGGGCCAGCACAACCTGGCCGCCGGCGCCCGGGTGGTCTACGAGAAGCCGTTCGGCACCTCCCGGCAGGGTTTCCGCGCTCTGGACCGGGTCGTCCACTCGGTGCTCGACGAGCAGCAGGTCTACCGGATCGACCATTTCCTGGGCAAGGAGGCGACCCAGGATCTGCACCTGATGCGCTTCGCCAACGGGCTGTTCGCCGCGATGTGGAACCGCGAGCACGTCGAGTCCGTGCAGATCGACGTCCCGGAAAAGATCGGCATCACCGACCGGTCCGCGTTCTACGACGCCACCGGCGCGGTGCTCGACATGCTGGTCACGCACCTGTTCCAGGTGGCGGCCGAGGTGGCGATGGAGCCGCCGGCCAGCCTGGGCGCGCTCGACCTGCAGGCTGCCCGGGAGAAGGTGATCAAGTCGTTCCGGCCGCTCGACCCCGGCGAAGTGGTGCTGGGCCAGTTCGCCGGCTACCGCGACGTGCCCGGTGTCGCTCCCGGTTCCAGCCGGGACACGTTCGTCGCGGCGCGCCTCTGGATCGACAACCCACGCTGGCGCGGCGTGCCCTTCTACCTGCGCACGGGCAAGCGGCTGGCCGCGTCTGAGCAGCGGGTCAGCATGATCCTGCGCGAGCCGGCCGGGCCGCTCGCCGGGCGGCTGGCGAGCGATTCCAACGTGCTGTCGTTCTCGCTCGCCGGCGACGGCCAGATCGACCTGTCGCTGGTGGCCAAGAAGCCCGGCCCGGCGCTGGACACCGATGAGGCGCACACCTCGATCCCGCTGTCCAGCCTGCCCGGCGCTGACCCGCTGCCCCCGTACGTCCGGCTGATCCACGACGTGATCCTCGGCGACCGTTCGCTGTTCACCCGCCCGGACGGCCTGGCCGCGGTGTGGAAGGTGGCTGAGCCGCTGCTGTCCAATCCGCCGCGGGTCGCCTCCTATCCGCAGGGATCCTGGGGACCGGCCCCGGCGCGCGAGCTCGTCGTCCCCGGGCGCTGGCTGCTGGGCCAGTAACGCCCGGCTGGTCCGCTCCCACCGCAGTGACCGCCCCCGCCGGGCCCGTTCGGCTCAGCCAGGCGGCTCGTCATCGTCGGCCGTCCCGGCCTTGGCGTCCGACCACCGTGGCACGACGCTGGTGTCCGAAATGAAACGGACGGAGCTATCGGGCGCCCAGCGGCGGGCCGCCTCGTGCAGGCATTCGTCGACCAGCCGGGCTGTGGCCGCCCCCTGCCCGGCGGGCGTGTGGACGAGCAACTCGTCGTGCAGGCACAGCACGATCCGCGCTCCCAGCGGCGCGGCGCGCGCCCGGACCGTCACCGCCCACATCTTGAACAGCTCCGCCGCGGCGCCCTGGACGAGCGCGTTCCGGCCGTAGCGCCCGCGCGCGGCCACCCGCGCCGCCGCCTCCCGCACCGTCTTCCGGGCATCGCCGGCCGGGGCCATCGGGATGCGCCGGCTGCCGTAGGTGCGCAGGTCGCGTCCGGCCCGCCCGGCGCGGTCCCCCTCGTCCAGGTAGGCCATGGCGACCGGGTAGGCCGCCTTGAGACGGCGCAGCGCCTGGGCGCCGTGGCCGGTGGTCTGCCCGTACATGGCGCCCAGGACCGCGACCTTGGCGGTGGGCCGGTCCACGCCGAGCTGCTCCGCGACGGGGGCGTAGAGGTCGTCGGCCATGGTCGCGGCCTCGAGGGCCGGGTCCCGCGACACCGCGGCGAGCACCCGCGGCTCGATCTGGCCGAGGTCGGCCCGGACGAAGGCGTGCCCGGACCCGGCCACGACCGCCCGGCGCATCACGGCCGGCATGTTGTGCAGGCCCCCCGAGGCGGTCATCCGGCCGGCCGCGCCGTCCGAGCCGGTCCAGGCCCCGCGCAGCCGCCCGTCGGCCCCCAGATGGGCGTCCAGCCATCCGTAGCCGTACGTGGTGGCGATCCGTTCGGCCTTGCGCCACTCCAGCAGCGCGGCGACCAGCGGATGACCGTCGCGGAACGCGCGCAGCCGCCACGCCCGGGTGTCGGGAACGTCCACGCCGGCCTGGGCCAGCAGGAGGCGTACCTGGGCGGGACTGCGCAGATCGGCGGTGGCGCCCGGCGGCGCGTGCCGCAGCACCTCGGCGTCGCGTGCCGCCCGGTTCCTGGCCGCATCGGTCCCGGTGCGCGGACGCGGGCCGATGAACGCCGCCAGGACCTGCTCGGCGGTGGCCCGGTCCATCGGCAGCCCGTCCGCCGACAGTTCCGCGCACAGCAGTTCGGCCGCGGATTCGGATCGCGCCGTGGCCAGGGCCATCGGCCGGTCCGCCAGCCGGGTCAGCGCCGCCTGCTGCAGCCCGGCCGCCGCGACGGCCAGTTCCGCCCACCGGGTGAGGCGCCCGGGGCTGGCCGCCCAGCCGCCGCTCACCCACGCGGGCCGCAGGTGACCGCCCGGCTCCACCGGGTCGGCTGGGTCACCGGCTTCGCCCGGCTCGAACAGGTCGGCCTGCCCGGCCGCCGGGATCGTCGCGGGCGCCAGGTCACGCAGGTGAGCCCACACCCAGCCGGGATCGGCCCGCCACCCGCCGGACAGCAGCCGGTGCACCGCACTGATGTCCCAGCAGGTGGCCAGCCGCACGTCACTGGCCGCCAGAGCCGTGGCCGTTTCGCTGGACCAGACCACCCACCGGGGCCGCAGTTCCGCATCGATGAGCCGGACGGCGCCGGCGCCACCGGGCGGCACGGGCCAGCGGCCGCCCGCGGCCGCCAGCCCGATCCCCGTGCCCGGGCCGACGGCCAGCCCGACCAGGTCTCCGCGCGCCACCCCGGCCCGGCGTAGCTGCGCTAGCACGTCCACGGTCGCCCCACGAAACCCACCTTGCCACGCGCGCCGGCCAGAATATGGCCAGGCCGGCCGCGGCGTTGAGGACGTTGGTCCCTGGCCGGCCGTCGCGGCCGATGCCAAGCTCCTACGATGTTCGTCGCCCACGATGTTGAGCTCGGCGTCCCCTTCGTGACGGCACGGCCGCGGCTGATGGATCTGATCGCCGGCGGTGCGCTCGCCGGCGCGTCCCGGGCCGCCTATGACGAGGGGCTCGCCAGCATGGTCCAGGCGGAGGTGCCCGGTGCCCTGGCCGGCCCAGCCGGGCTGATCCGGGTCCGCTCCCTCCGGCCCGTGCGCGGCCCGGACCGGGTGACGGCGGGACTGCGCTGGGAGGCCACTGGCGCGCCGGCCGGCCTTTTCCCGATCCTTGACGCCGACCTCACCCTGGCGGCCGCTGGCCTGCACGCCAGCCGGCTGTCGCTGGTTGGCGTGTACCGGCCGTTCGGCTACCTGAACGACGCTCTCGGCCTGAACGACGCTCTGGGCCTGAACGACGCTCTCGGCCCGGCGACGACCGGCCGCATGGCCGACGTGATGATCCGTGCCCTGCTCCGCGCGGCCGCTGGCTACCTGGCCGGGGCCGGCTGGCCAGCGGCCAGCGTCTCCCGGCCCGCTCAGGCTCCGTAACCGGCCGGGCCTTAGTCCCTCGTCACCTGCGCGCCGCGTCATCGTCCGCCCGGTCGTGGCCGGGGCGCCAGGCCGCCGCGGTGGGCGCGGGCGGCGGGGGGAGGTGCCGCGGCTGGTGACGGCGCCACGACACGGCCATCCGGGCGCCCCCGAGCGAATGACTTCGCCCAGCCCCCGGTCGTCCCCGGTGCCAAGCACCCTCACGGTTACTGAATCTGCCTGTGTGGCGTCGTGTGATTGGCCGGCACGCGTGTGCATGTCCTGTTGCCCGACTGGAGCCTATCTGGACATCCGGCGCCAGGCCTGCCGGGGCACGAGCCGCATTGCGCCCGCCAGGCCCGCCAGCGTCCGCGGCACCCAAACGGTCTGGCTGTCCCTGGCGGGGGCGCGGGCGAGGGCGGCCGCGACGGCCGCGCCGACGGCGGCGGGGGTCGTGGCCAGCGGCGCGGGATCCATGCCCGCGGTCATCCGCCCGGTGACGAATCCCGGCCGGACGAGCAGTACTCGCACGCCGCTGCCGTGCAGGGAGTCCGCCAGGCCGCGCGCGAAGGCGTCCAGGCCAGCCTTGGCGGCTCCGTACACCATGTTGGCCTTGCGTGGCCGGACCGCGGCTACGGAAGACAGGACGACGATCGTGCCGGAACCCTGGGCGCGCATCCGCGCCGCCGAGGCCAGCAGCGTCGTGACGTGGCTGGTGAAGTTGGTGTCAATGAGCATGGCCGCCTGCTGCGGATCCTGGTCCAGCGTGGGCTGGGGGATCAGCACCCCGGCGGCCGAGATCACCACGTCCACCGGGCCGCCGGCGAAGACGTCGCGGATGAAGTCCTCGTGCGCGGCCGTCTGCGTGGCGTCGTAGCGGTAGGTGCGTATCTGGTAGGGCAGCGTTTTGCCTGCCGCCTCGAGCGCCGCCTGGTCGCGGCCGGCCAGCAGGATCTCGGTCTCCGGCGGTGCGCCCAGCGCGGCCAGGATGGCCAGCCCGATCTCGCTCGTCCCACCCAGCAACAGGATCCTGGCCGGGTGGCCGGGGGTTTTCGCGGGTGTCATTGCACAAGCTCCCATAGGCCGGCCACGAACATGAGCAGCCACGTCAATTCCAGCAGGACCATTGGCGTATCCCGGGCCAGGAGGTCCTCGACCGGTTTGGGGGTGGCCCGCGCGGTGAGGTGGTCGAAACGGGCGAGCGCCGCCGCGAGGGGCAGGGCGCTCGCCAGGTGCCAGCCCCTGATCCAGCCGCGGTGCTCACCGAGCGCCCACAGCACGTAGGTAATGATCATGGCGATCGCGGTGATCCGCTGAGCCAGCCGCAGGGCGGCTGGCCGGTACCAGCGCATCGAGGGCCGGTGCCGGACGGCGTCCGCGCCGAGCACGGCCATCTCGGTGTAGCGCTTGGCCGTGGCCACCAGGAGGGCGCCGAGGCTGCAGACGAGCAGGAACCATCCGGACGGCGGCACGTGGGTCGCCGCCGCCCCGCCGAGCGCGCGGAGCACGAACCCGGAAGCGACGAAGACCAGCTCGATCACGGGAATGTGCTTGAGTACCAGGCTGTAGAGCAGCGATGAGGCGACGTACCCGCCGATGATCGCGGACAGCAGCGGCGTGCGGATCGCAAACCCCGCAGACAGCGCGCCGATGATGCAGACGGCCGCCACCGCCAGCGCATGCGCCTTCCGCAGTTCCCCGGCCGCGACCGGGCGGTGCCGTTTGACCGGATGCCGCCGGTCGCGGTCCGCGTCGACGACGTCATTCACCATGTACACCGCGACCGACGCCGCGCCGAACGCGACCGTCGCCACCAGCGCGTAGGCCAGCCCGTCGCGGCGCCCGAGCGACGCGCCCGCGAGCGGTGCCGCGAACACGAGCAGGTTCTTCGGCCACTGACGCGGACGTGCGGTGCGCAGGACCGCGAGCGGCCAGCGGATCCAGCCCGGATACGGCGCCGCGTCAGCAAGGGCCGCCGGGCTGACGGCGGCCTCGCGGAGCGGGCGGGTCACCGCGCGAACACCGCCGTGAAGTCGCGGCTATTGACGGAGTAATACCGGTTAGCCCGATCCGGCTGGTTGGGAAGCAGGTTCACTGGCGTGGGATCGGCCGTACCGGGCGCCGGCTTGTAATACATGTACGACATCCACGCCGGGTTGATGTCCATCTGCATGCCTTCGACCGCCCCGGCTCGCTGGAGCAGACCGGCCAGCGTCCGGACGGACAACGCCGGCCCGTAGACGAAGACCACGCGTCCGTCGCGGGTGATGCCGATCCCCGAACGCCACACGTAGTAGCCGCCACCCAGGGTGACGCCCCACTGACCTCGGACGTTCTGGTCCACCGTAGACGGGACGGCCCCGTGGTCGACGATGAGCTTCAGGTTCTGCCGGACTCCTAGCACCTGGGAACTCATGCCCACGCCGGGGCCCCAGTCGCCGATGGTCACCGTGCCGTTCCGGTAGTAGACCAGCGACGCGGCGCCCTTCGTCAGGATGCCCTTGGTGTGGCCGTTGAGGTAGAAGCCGCCTCCGGCGGAATCCATCTTGAAGCCGCCGTTGAACGTGGCGAGCAGCCCGCTGCGTGTATTCGGCGGGAGCCACGGCGCGTATCCCCAGTTGCCCGGTCCGGGATCTTCGGCTCCCGGGCGGAGCTGGAACGAAAGCAGCCGCTGGTCCATCGACGCGATGCCGGCCACGTACGAGGTGTGGACGCTGTCCGGGCGCAGGTAGGTGCCATAGATGGCGGGAACACCGTTGACGCTGGCCAGCACGCGCCACTGCCCCTCACCGGCCAGCGGCGCCCCGGCGGGCGAGGCCAGCTGCGGGGGAACGTCCGGTGTGCGCAAGGAGCCACCGGTCCTGGGCGCGGAGCCAGCTCCGCCCGTGGGGGCCGCCAGCGAGAACTGCGGCTTCCCCCCGACCTTCGGGGCCTGGTAGGTGAGCCACTCGCCCAGGGTGACAACGGGCCCCAGATAGTGGTCCCGCGCCCATTCGGCGAGCCGGGTCGAGGTGCTGCCGTTGCCCGGTGCCGTCAGCGCCTGGCCAACGGACCAGCCGACCCAGCCGAGGAAAATGATGAAGGCCACCAGGATGGCCTGCACGCTGCGGTGCGACAGCAGCCGGCGCAGCAGCGGTGGACGGCGCGGCTGGCCCGCCTTGCCGCGCTTACTGTACCGGTGTGAGGTGCGATGGGCACCCTCACCGCGATTCCGCCCGTTCGGCGGCCCTTGGCCAGAGTCGCCGGGACCGCCCTGGTCCCGGGGGGCCCGGCGGTAGCCGGCGGGACCGCCTTGGTACGCGGTGTCCCGGCCGTCGTACCCAGAACCGCGGCCCGCCCCATAGCCGCCACGGCCATACGGGTCGTTCTGGGTATAGTCCCCGGGACCGCTCTGGTACCGGGTGTCCTGGCCATGGCCGTCCAGGCCCCCTTGGTACGGGGCGTCCGGCCGGTAGCCATCGCGGCCGTACGGCGCCTCCTGGCCGTAGCCGGCGGGGCCGCCCCGGTACGGTGTGCCCGGGCCCGCCAGGGCCGGACGCCCCGCGGGGCCTGTGGGGGCGCGCCCATCGCGCTCCGGGCCGTCCGGAGCGTGGCGAGGCTCCAGCAGCCCGTCGTCGTACCAGTGCCTCGGTGGTACCGATCGCGGCACGCGCATACCTCCTGCCGAGCGCCTTATTGACTGCTCCCACCGAACCGTAGGTCTACCCCGGCAACATAAAGGCTCGATGACAGAGACCGTACCCGGAAGAAAATCTGAAACTTGTCTCAGAAGTCCCTGGACAGAAAGAAGTTAAACACGTGGCATGACTCGCACAAGGCGTTTAGCGCATTCCGGGTATGCCGATCACGGTCCGTCGCCGACGGCATGAGCCGGACTCTGGTCAGGCCTGGTCGCTGCGGCCCAGTGCCGGCCTCGCGAGCATCCCGTGATCAGCAACATTTATACAACAGCGCACCGAAAGCCCTGATTCCCGATGGAATGACTCTTTGCCGCCTCTTCACGCGGCGTGGCTGGGGTTGCCTGTGGCTGTGCAGGGTGCGTCCGCCGGGTCCGGTGGCGGTGGTGGTGGCGCCGGGGTGGCAGGGTGGCTGTCGATCTGGGCGTTCCGCGTTCGTGTACGGGATGAGAGGCCGGCGACGAGCTGGCCGACGGAAGAAGGAGCACGGAATGAAGCAGTATCTGCTCAGCATGTATCAGCCGCAGGGAGACCCGCCGCCGCCCGAAATTCTCGAACCGATCATGCAGAAGCTCGGGGTCATCCGCCAGGAGCTCAAGGACGCCGGCGCGTGGGTGTTCGGCGATGGCCTGTGCCCCCCGGACACGGCCACCGTGCTGCGTCCCAGGTACGGGGATGTGCTCGTGACCGACGGGCCGTTCGCCGAGGGCAAGGAATACCTGGGCGGGTTCATGATCATCAAGGCGCCTGACCTCGACGCGGCGATGGCCTGGGGCCGGAGGTACGCGGAGACGACCGGCCTGCCGATGGAGGTGCGGCCGTTCCAGAGTGATCCGGGGGATTGAGCCCCCGCATGCCCCGCCGCGCGGACAGCACGGGCACCGGAAAGCCCGCCTCCCCCCGCTGGGCCGGGGACGCTGAGCTGCCCGCCACCTCCGGCCCGGGCTCAGCCCCGGACATCGAGCGGGTGTTCCGCGAGGAATACGGGCGCGCGGTCGCCGTCCTGGTCCGCGTCTTCGGTGATATCGACGTCGCCGAGGAGGCGGTCCAGGACGCGTTCACGGCCGCGGTGCAACGGTGGCCGTCCAGCGGGCTGCCGCCGAGCCCGGCGGGGTGGATCATCACCACGGCCCGGAACCGGGCCATCGACCGCCTCCGCCGGGAGTCGTCCCGCGAGGACCGGCACGCGCAGGCCGCCCTGCTGCACGCGGCGAGCGAACCAGCCGGGGAGGGACCCGTGCGCGACGAACGGCTGCGCCTCATCTTCACCTGCTGTCACCCGTCGCTCGCCACGGCGGCCCAGGTCACGCTGACGCTCCGGCTGCTGGGTGGCCTCACCACCGCCGAAATCGCCCATGCCTTCCTGGTCCCCGAAGCCACGGCGGCCCAGCGGCTGGTCCGCGCCAAGGCCAAGATCCGCGATGCCGGAATCCCGTACCGAATCCCGCACGAGGCCGACCTCCCGGAGCGGCTCCGGGCCGTCCTGACCGTGGTCTACCTCATCTTCAACGAGGGTTACACCGCGAGTTCGGGTGACCGGCTCATTCGCGACGAGCTCTGCCAGGAGGCGATCCGCCTCGGGCGGCTGCTGGCCGAACTCATGCCGGACGAACCCGAGGTCATCGGGCTGCTCGCGCTCATGCTGCTCATTGATTCCCGCCGCGACGCCCGGGCGAACGCCGACGGCGCCCTGGTGCCGCTCGCCGAGCAGGACCGCCAGCTGTGGCACCGCGACCGCATCGCCGAGGGGCAGGCCCTCGTGCGTGGCTGCCTGCGGCGCAACCAGCCGGGCCCGTATCAGCTCCAGGCGGCGATCAACGCCGTGCACAGCGACGCGCCGGACGCCGCCGCCACCAGCTGGCCGCAGATCCTGCGGCTGTATAACCAGCTCATGGCGCAGGTCCCGAGCCCGGTGGTGGCGTTGCACCGCGCGGTCGCGGTGGCGGAGGTCGACGGCCCCGGCGCGGCGCTCCGGCTTATCGACAACCTTGACCTGGGCAGTTACCACCTGTTCCACGCCATCCGCGCCGACGTGCTGCGGCGGCTGGGCCGGCCCGGCGAAGCCGAGCGGTCGTACCAGGCGGCCATCGCGGGCACGCAGAACGCGGCCGAGCGCGACTTCCTGGAACGCAAACGCCAGGCGCTATCCACGCCGGAAGGCTGGCCACCGCCGGAAAAGAAATTAAATACGCCGAACGGGCCCCGCTGGTCCTCAAAACGCCCTGCGGACGGGCCCGTTCAGGGGGTCGTGCGCACGGCCTTGCCGCGCATGGCGTGCCGGCCGGTCCGGCGGAAACGGCGGGCCAGCAGCCGAGTCGCCGCGACATAGGAACTAAGTGCGCGCAATGGCGCGAAAATAGGTGAAGAGAATGCCATGCGACTGCCCTTCTCGCTAGCAGGTCATGCCCCAGTAATGAAACTGCTTGCTCCTTGCGCTACGAAGGCTCCCGTCGTTGCCGCACAAAGCTTGTGGGCGGGTTATTCCCCGGTCCGTGCGGTTCCCAAACGGCGCGGTCCGTCTTCCGCCGCGAGCAGCGTGGCCACCGCGGCCTCGGCCTCGGCGGCGGCGGGCAGCACGGCGGGGAGCGCGGGGATCGTGGGCAGCCCGCCGTCGGATTCGTACCGGCTGATCAGCCTCGGATCGATGTAGGAGGTGCGCGCCACGGCCGGGGTGTCCCCGAGCCAGCTGGCCACCCCGCGGATGCTGGCGGTAATGACGCTCTTGCGGCTCCGGGCGCCCGGCGCCGGTGCCGCGTTCGCCAGCAGCAACGCCATCAGCACGGTGGCGTTCCAGGTGCGGAATTCCTTGGCCGTGAAGTGCGCGCCGACGTGGGCGGCAATGTAGTTGCTCACGTCGTGGGAGTGCAGCGCGTGCCAGCTGCCGCCGTCCTGCCAGGAGAACAGCGAGTCGAGCCCATTGCCGCTGCGGGCCAGCGCCAGCACGGTTGGCCGGATCGCCTCATCGGTGACGGTGATCGCCCGGCGTTTGCCCTCCTTGGCGATGTAGTCGAATATGACGCCGTCGCGCGTCACGTTCACGTGCCGCTTCTCCAGGGTGGCGGCCCCGTAGTGGTGGTCGAGTTCGGCGTACCTCTCCCCGCCGATACGGAAAAGCCCCAGGTCGATCAGCCGCACCGCGCCGGCGACGACCCGGTCCCGGTCGAGCCGGCGGCGCCTGAGGTCACGCAGGGTGGCCGTCCGCAGCGCGGGCAGCGCATGGGCGAACCGCAGCATGTGCGCGAACTTCTGGGCGTCACGCTGCTCGCGCCACAGCTGGTGGTAGCGATACTGGGTCCGGCCCCGGCTGTCGACGCCGGTCGCCTGGATGTGACCCAGCGGGTCCGGTGCGATCCAGACGTCCGTCCAGCCCGGCGGGATCACGAGCGCGCCGATGCGCCGCATCGTCTCGCGGTCCGTGATGGCCACGCCCGACGGGTCGCGGTACCGGAAACCCTCCCCGCCCGGCTCGCGGGTGATCCCCGGACCGTGCGGATCGCTGCGCATCAGCCCCGGAACGGCGGCCGCCCGCGATGATGCGTCGACGCTCATCAAAAGCGCGGCGTGGAGGCCCCGGGACTTCGGGCCGGGGAGGAAACGCCGCTCCCTCCCTCCGCGGGTCAGCTTATCCAAAATGAGCCGGTAAGCCGGCCGGACATGGGAGGGCCGGGCCGGCGAGGATCGGGATTCGCCTGGCCCGGCCCTCTTGCCACCGGCATACCTATGACGCATCTCATAGCGCCGGCGGTTCCCTCGTGGCCGCATCAATTTGCGGGTCGTCGCAGGCCGGATTCGCCGGGCCTGCCGGGCCTGCCGGGCCCAACGGGCTGGCTGTGGGCTCGTCGTCAAAGGTGTCCGCCCACCTGCCGGGCAGCGGGAGTTCCAGATCTTGCAGGCGGGGCGGCGGGGGCCGGCGGGTGCCGTCCGCGTTCCAGGCCGACGAGGGATGGCCGGGCGGGATTTTCTCCAGTGCCGCCCGCATCCCGGCATCGCCGGGACCGCTGGGCGGTCCGGGCCAGCCGGGCCAGCCCGGCCAGCCGGGCCAGCCGTCCGGGTGAAACGTCATTGCCCCCCTGCCCGCGACCGTACGGTCACTTTCTGTAAACTGTCATGCGGAAAGACCGAATGTACCGGTCACGGGGACGGCCAGCCCCGCAAACGCCGCGGCCGCTTCCGTTTTCCGCGGAAAAGCCGCCGCCCACAATTACAGTTCCCGGCGAGAGCATATTAAGCGCGGCGATCACCGCGGGCGGGGTGCGGTGATCGCCGCGGGCGGGTAAGCGCGGGTAAAGGGCGCACGGTGAAAGCGCGTGCGTATCCCGGCCGGGTACTTCACACCAGGGACTTCAGCGGTGGTAACTCAGGCAGGCGGCGCCTGGCTTCCGGGCTTCCGGGCGGTGCGGCCGTCCGCGTCCCGCTGGCCCGGGGCCACCGCGTATCGGGGCGGTGCGGCCGTCCGGCGTCCCGCTGGCCCGGGGCCACCGCGTATCGGGGGGTGCGGCCGTCCGGCGTCCCGCTGGCCCGGGGCCACCGCGTATCGGGGCGGCGCGGACGGCTGGTGTCACCGTGGCGCGCCGGCCACTTTCTGGCCGGCCGGCTTTTGCTGGCTGGCCGTCACCCCTGCCTGCGCGCGCACGGCCGACCCCGACCAGCAGCGGACGATGTCCCGCATCGACAGCAGCCCGGTCACCTCGGCTCCCTCCACCACGACCAGGTGCCGGAACCCGCCCCGGACCATCGCGGCCGCGGCCTTTTCGAGCGTCCAGGCCGGCGCGGCGAAGACCAGATCCTGCGTGCAGTGGTGCGCGGCGAGTTCGGCGTCCGGGTCCTGCCCGGCGCCTATGGAGTCGAGGACGTCGCGTTCGGTGAGGATCCCGACGCCCGCATGATCCGGGTCGATCACCACCGCTGCGCCCACACGCCGCGCCGACATCATCCGGGCCGCATCGCGAAGCGTGTGCGTGGGCCCGATCGTCAGGACCAGTTTCGACATGCCGTCTCGTACATTCATCGTCGCTCACTCCGGATGCTCGCCGCCCGGCGGTACTTTGTGAACTTGTGACCGCCGTTTTGACCAGCATGGGCGAAAAGCCCCGTGAGGGCAAGACCTGAGCCCGCGACATCCGCAGTTGCTGCCGTCTTGGCCGTTGTCCTGCTCAGAAGCTCTCCTTATCCTTTACCCTTTCAGTCTGGTCAGCACCTCGTTGTGCAGGTGGCCGTTGGTGCAGACGACGCTGCCGCCGTCGGGCGTCCGCGCGCCGCTGACGTCGGTGAAACGGCCGCCTGCCTCCTCGACGATGACCTGCAGCGCGGCCATGTCCCACAGCGAGACGTCCGGCTCGAGGGACACGTCGACCGCGCCCTCCGCCACCAGGACGTGCGACCAGAAGTCCCCGTACGCGCGGGTCCGCCACACCGCGCGGGTCAGGCCGAGGAAGCTGTCGAGCTTCCCGTGGTCCTCCCAGCCCCCCAGGCTCGAGTATGACATCGACGCGTCGCCGAGGCTGGTAACGCCCGACACCGCGCACCGGGTGGCCTTGGTCAGGCTGCGTCCCGTCCACGCGCCACCGCCGGCGGCGGCCCACCAGCGCCGGCTGAGGGCCGGGGCGGATACGACGCCGACCACGACCTCGTCCCCGTCCATCAGGCCGATCAGCGTCGCCCAGACCGGGACCCCGCGCACGTAGTTCTTGGTGCCGTCGATGGGGTCGATCACCCAGCAGCGTGGGCCATAGCCGGTCCGGCCGAATTCCTCGCCGAGCACCGCGTCGCGGGGACGCGCCCGGCGCAGCACGTTCCGCAGTGATTCCTCGGCCGCACGGTCGGCATCGGTCACCGGGGTCAGGTCAGGCTTAGTCTCGACCTCGAGATTGAGCGCGCGGAAGCGCCGGCTCGTGATGTCATCGGCCGCGTCGGCGAGGACATGCGCGAAACGCAGATCGTCGTCATAACGTGCCACGCGCGAAACGGTACCGCGTCGGCGAGTCCGGTGACCAGGTGAGCGCCGGCGCGGCGGGCCAGGCACACTAGCAGGATGGGCGATATCAGCCTCAGCAAGCCGGGGGATTCGGCCAGCCGCGTCGTGGCCGGGCGGCTGAAGCGTGAGGAACAGCTCAGGCCGTTTGTCCGCGACGGCCGGATCACCGCGATGCCGGGCCGCCCGGCCAAGCGGCGGCTGCTGCTCGACTGTGTGGCGCAGGCATTCGAGCCCGGGCTGCGCTTCCCGGAAGCCGCGGTGGACGATGTCCTCAAGGTGCTGTGCGACGACCACGCGGCCTTGCGCCGGTATCTCGTGGATGAGGGTTTCCTGTCCCGGCAGGCGGGCGTGTACTGGCGCAGCGGCGGGACGGTCGACGTCCGGCCGGAGCTGTAGGGCGCCGGAGATCTAGGGCGATTCAGTGCCCTCGCGGCTGCGCAGCAGGCGGCGCAGCGAGTCGAGCCGCGCGTGCGCGCCGTGCTCCTCTACCCATTCGCCGAGCCCGCAATCGTCGCCGAGATGATCGCAGCCGGGCGGGCAGCTGGCCGCGGGCCCGGCCAGATCGGGGAAGGCGGCCACGACCCGCTGCGGGCTGACGTGCCCGAGGCCGAAGCCGCGCACTCCGGGGGTGTCGATGATCCAGCCGCCACCCGGCAGCGGGAGAGCCACCGCCGACGACGACGTGTGCCGGCCCCGGCCCGTCACCGGGTTCACCGTCCCGATGACCCGGCCCGCGTCCGGGATCAGCGTGTTCACCAGTGTGGACTTGCCCACCCCGGACTGGCCGATGAGCACACTGATCCGGCCGGACAGCGCCGCGCGCAGCCCGGCGGTCTGCTCGTCGGTGAGCGGGTGCCGGGTGACGAGGCAGCTCACGCCGAGCGGCTCATAGACGTCGAGCACCTCGCGCGGCGAGGCGAGGTCGGCCTTGGTCAGGCACAGCAGCGGGCTGATGCCGGCGTCGTACGCGGCGACCAGGCACCGGTCGATGAACCGGAGCCGGGGTGGCGGCTGCGCCAGCGCACAGACGATCACCAGTTGCGCGGCGTTGGCGACGATTACGCGCTCCACCGGATCGGTGTCATCGGGTGACCGGCGAAGGGCCGAGGTGCGCGGCTGGACCCGGACGATGCGCGCGAGCGTTCCCTCGTCGCCGGAGGTGTCGCCGGCCAGCACGACCCGGTCGCCGACGACCACGCTCCGGTGGCCCAGTTCGCGCGCCTTCATCGCGATGACCGGCCGGCCGTTGATGAGGGCACCGTACCGGCCCCGGTCGATGCTGATGACGAACCCTTCCGGGGCATCCTCGTGGGCCTGCCGGCGCCGCGTACGCGGCCGGGTTCCCCGGCCCGGGCGCACTCGCACGTCGTCCTCGTCGAGGTCCGCGTGAGCAGAGCGTCGGCTCAGGATTCCTGCTCCCGTCGTGCCGTCTCGCATCGCATACCGTGAGCGTAACGGCTGAACGGCGGCCGGCCTCCGCGGGACCGCCGGGACCCGGCTTCGCGCGTGTAAGAATTCGGTGATCCCGTGGGCTGTTACTGAGCGGGCGGGGTGGTGAGGATCTGCCGCCAGCGCCGGTGCAGCGGGTAGAGGTAGATGTCCTTGACCGGCAGGGCGTGTTCATGGCGGCGGTCGAGCTTGCCCCTGCCCTTGGTCTGGCCAATGCGGGTCCAGTTGGCGGCGCGGTAGCTGGCGCCGGTGAACCGGCCGGCCTCTGACGAAGGTCTCGGCCAGGACCGGGGCGTAGCCGTAGCGGGCCCGCCAGTCGGCGGGCAGCCGGCGGGTGACGGCGGCGAGCAGCGAGGAGGCGAGGTTGGGGACCGCCAGGTCGGGGCGGATGAGGAACCGGGCGTTGCCGCAGATCAGGTTCAGGTTGGCGCGGCGGGTGGCGGGGTCCCAGCCGATCCAGTCGTCGCGGGGGGCGCATTTCCAGGCGCTGGCGGCGAAGGCGAAGGCGGCGATCAGGCCGGCGGCGGGGGCGGCGGCGAGGTAGCGGATCTGGGCGCCGGCCAGCGGGGTGTAGCCGAGGTAGTGGTGGTCGCGGATGAGCTGGTTCCACTGCCGGGAGGCCTGGCGGCTGTCGACGACGCTGATGGTGACCGGGCCGAGATCGGCCAAGGTGGCGGCGGGGTGCGCCGGCAGCGGCAGGGCGAGCTGGCCGGGGTGCCCGTGCCGGGGGTGGCGTCCGTTGCCGTTGCCGTTGCGCGGCGGCGGCAGGGTGATCAGGCCGTCGGCGGCCATCCGGCCCAGGGCGACGCGGGCGGTCATGTCCTTGCGCCGGCCGCCGGGGGTCTGCCAGCCGAGCGCGTCGCAGATCGCGTCGGCGATCGCGCGGCGGGTCGGCAGCGTCGCCGCCAGGGAGCGGATCTCCTCCAGCTCGGCGAGGGTGAAGTCCCTGCCGCAGTAGCGGGCCGGGTACTGGCCGGGCGTGCCGGTCACGGTCACGGCGGCTGGTCCTTCCTGCCGTCTGGCTCGCCGGGCTGGCCGGTCAGGGTGATGTTCCAGGGCAGCAGGGCTTCCAGGGCCTGCCCAGCCGGCGGCTTGCCGCCGTTTGCGGCGCAGGCCTGCAGGTAGGCGTCCAGGTAGGCGCGGGGGTTGTGCCCGGTGATCCGGGCGGTGCCCAGGACGGTCCAGGCGTGGCCGGCCAGGTCAGCGGACCATTCCGCGCCGGAGCCATTGTAGTTCTTGCGGCCCACGACCGGGGTGCGGATCGCCCGCTCGGCGGTGTTGTTATCCAGCGGCAGGTCCGGGAAGTCCCGGTGGCGCACCAGCCCGCCCCATTCGCGGTCCAAGGTGGCCAGCGCCTTCGCCGCGGCCGGGTGCAGCAGGTCCGGGCGGCGACCCTGAATACGGCGGTAGGCGTCGATCTCCTCCAGCGCCGCATCGAACGCGGCGGCCGCCCGGGCGTGCTCGCCAGTGCCCCCGGGGGCGGCGGCCAGGGCACGGTGCGCGGCGTATAGTGCGGCGAACCGGCCGGTCCAGGCATCAGCCCAGCTGCCCAGCTCCTTGCGGTGGGCGTCGCCGGCCCGGATGAACCGCCGCCGGATATGGGCCCAGCACCAGAGGGAGGTACGCCGTCCAGCTCGGAAAACGACCGGTACACCGAGTAGAAGTCCGAGCTGATGACCAGCGGCCTGCGGCCCTCCGGCAGCTGGCCGCCTGCACGCCGTAATGGTCTTCGAGCACCTTCAGCGACCGCGACGCCGCGATCGTGTACACCACCGTGTCCGCGGCAGTGAACACCCACAGCCACCAGCGGCTGCCTCCGTTATCGGCGGGCTGGCCGAATACCCGCCACGACGTCTCGTCCACGTGCGCGTGCCCGGCGGCGGCGTTTCGCGCGGCGATCGCGGCCGCCAGCGGCGCAAGCAGCTCCTCCAGCCGCCGGGCCACCCCGGCCAGCGTGCCCGGCGCCACCTCCAGGCCCTGCATCGCCAGCATCGCGATCACCCGGTTGAACGGCAGCCCGAGCGCGTACTTGGCGACAAGCAGGTTCACGCAGAACTCCGTCGTGAACAGGCCCCTGGGAATCAGCGTCGCCGGGCCGGGCGCGGTCCGCACCGCCGGCACCGGGCACTGGCAGCACCGGGCGTACTTGCGCCGCCGGTGCACCACCCGCCACACCCGGACCCGCCACGATACCTGCTCGCTGGCATCCTCCCCGAACAGCTCATAGGCCCGGCCGCACCGCGGGCAGCGCCGCTCGCCCTCCGGAATGTCATGGACCTGCTCCTCGGTCTCCAGGTGCTCATGCCGGCGCCGCCCATGCCCGGCCGATCCCGGCCGCTGACCCCGGCGCCGCCCGCCCGCCGCGCCGCCATCCCCTGCCGGGGCGTCATCCCCGCCGCCGGCGTCGGCGGCTTGCCCGCCCGCCTGCCGCTTACCGGCGCCGTCTTTCTCGCTGGAGGTGCCGAACAGCATCCGGCTCAGCGTCACCACCCGCTGCTTCAGCGCGGCCAGCTGCTCCTGCTGCGCGGCCACCGTCGCGGCCAGCGTGGCGTTCTCCGCCTCCAGCCGCACGTTCTCCCCGGCCAGCCGCGTGTTCTGTGCCTCCAGCAGCTCCGCCCGCTCACGCCAGAACGCCGCCTCATCAGCGGGCCGGGAACAAGTACGCGCAGCCATCACGCCAAGGCTGCACCACCACCAGTCCCTGTGTCCAGCACCGCCGCACCCGCCCCGCCAGCGTGTCGCCCGCGCCGGCCAGCCACGCTCAGCCCACCGGAATCACCGAATACTTACTCGCGCGTTGCCGGCCGGGAGGGGCGCCCGGCGGCTCTCTGCAGCGAAACCGCGTTTGCGGCCCCCCATTGCGGTCATAAAGCTGGCTCCTGGTTTGGCGGGCGGCCATTGTGGTTATGAAATGGCTCATTCCGGCTCGTGCGGCCGTACTTCTTGCGTATCAGGATTTGGGGTATGTGCGGTCGATTCGTCTCCGCGCGGCAGCGCCAGGAACTCATTGCTGAGTTCCTGGTGGAACGCGACCATGTGACCAGGGACGTCGCCCCTGATTACAACGTCGCCCCGACCGATCCGATCTACGCGGTATTGACCCGGGCCGGCCGGGAGACCCGTGACGCGTCCGCCGTCCGCGAGCTGCGCCTGGTCCGCTGGGGACTCGTGCCCTCCTGGGCGAAGGACCGGTCCGGTGGCGCGCGCCTGATCAACGCGCGTGCGGAGACCGTCGCCGTCAAGCCCTCGTTCCGCACCGCCTTCGCCCGCCGGCGGTGCCTGATTCCCGCCGACGGCTACTACGAGTGGCGCCCGCTCGGCGGCCGTGAGCACGGGCGGCCGCGCAAGCAGCCGTACTACATCCGCCGGGCGGACGGCCAGGGCATGGCTTTCGCCGGGATCTACGAGCTGTGGCGGGACGCGGCGCTTCCGGACGATCATCCGGGGGCCCGGCTGTGGACCGCGGCCATCATCACCACCCGCGCGACCGACGACGTCGGCTGGGTCCACGACCGGATGCCGATGGTGGTCAGCCCGGGCCACTGGGACGATTGGCTGGACCCCGCCATCGGCGATGCGGACCGCCTGCTCAAGGCGATCACCCCCGCCACGTCCGACGGCCTCGAGACACGTCCGGTATCGACCGCCGTCAACTCGGTGGCCAACGACGGGCCGGACCTCATTACCCCGCTGGCCGCCGAGGGCGAGCCCGGGATAACCCCGCTGGCCGCCGAGGGCGAGCCCGGGAAAGCGTGACAGCCCCGCCGGAGCGCGGGCGGACAGGAGGCAATGCTGCCGTGGATACGGTCATGACGCGTAAGCGCCTTGAGGAGATGCTCGATGGCCTGGACCAGTCGATCGCGGTTCTCAAGGGCGAAAGCCCGGCACCGGGCGAGAACCAGGCCTACTCGTTCGATCCTGCGGACGCGGGCGCGAACCTGTCGGAAACCGACCGGACCGAGGCGGTCCTGCATTCCGCGCAGCGGCAGCGGGGGAAGGTGCAGGCCGCGTTGCGCCGCGTCAACGAGGGCACCTACGGGCTGTGCGTCGACTGCGGTAAGCCGGTACCGGAGGGGCGCCTCGAGGCGCGCCCTGACGCGTCCCGGTGTGTCGCCTGCCAGGGCAAGCACGACCGTCTCCGGCGCTGACGCCGTTACGAGCGGCGCGGGGCGGTACGAGCGACGCGGGGCGGTACGAGCGGCGCGGGGCGGTACGAGCGGCGCGGGGCGGTACGAGCGGCGCGGGGCGGTACGAGCGGCGCGGGGCGGTACGAGCGGCGCGGGCCCATGCTAAGGGCCCTCCGAAGATTTACTTCCGTGATGTCGGGCGTGTCGGCCGGGGGGCGGGCAGCAGGGAGTAGTTCCATTCCCCATGGAAAGCGTGTCGCCTGATCGAGCGCTCCTCCAGATCCTGCATCTGCTTATCGGGGATCTTGATGCCCTTCTCGTAGGTACCGGTGTCGAGGGCGGCCTGGACGCTCAGCCCGGTCGTGGTGGTGGTCGCGGCGATCGTCTCGACGATAACTTCGTGGCTGGTCAGCGGCCTGCCGCGCCAGTTCATGGAGATCTGGGCGAAGAGCCGGTGCTCGATCCGGTTCCATTTCGACGTGCCCGGCGGGAAGTGGGACACGCTGATCTCCAGGCCGAGTTCTTCCGCGAGCCGGGCCAGCTCCACCTTCCACAGCCGCAGCCGGCTGCCATTGGAACCGCCCGCGTCGGCGGTGATGAGCAGCCTGCTGGCGTGCGGGTAGGCGGTCCGGCCGGTTTTCTGCCACCAGCGGCGGATCGACTCGACGGCGAACGCCCCGGTGTCCGCGTCGGTGCCGACGTTCACCCAGCCAGCGTTGGCGCTCATGTCATAGACGCCGTAGGGGACGGCCCGCCCCAGGTCGCCCTTGAAGTCGTGCACCTCCACCCGCTCGGGCTCACCGCGCCGATGCCACTCCCTCCCGCCGTTCTTATAGTTGCCGACCAGTTCCTTTTTCTTGGTGTCCACGCTGATTACTGGCTCCCCGGCGGCCTGGAACTCCCGCACCAGCTCATTGATGAGCCGGAACTGGCCGTCCCGGTCCGGGTGCTGCTTTCCCTCCACCGTCTTGGCGTTGCCCTGCAGGCTGTAACCGTCCTCTTTCAGCAGCCGCCCACTGTGTCGGGCGACACCGGATGGCCCGCGGCTGCCAGCTCACCGGCCAGCTTCTCCGTCTACGTGGTCGTCCACCGCAGCGGCGACTCCGGGTCACCGCGGCTGGCCGGATCCACCAGGCGGTTCAACGCCGGCACCAGGGCCGGATCCGCCTCCGCCGCCCGGGGCCGCCCCGCCCCAGCCTGGCGTACCCTGTCATCCGGCTCAATCCCGGCCTCCAGTTCCCGCGCCCCGCGGCCCACCGTGTCCGGGTGAACCCCGGCCAGCGCCGCCACCCGCTTGATCCCGCCCCGGCCCAGCGACCGCGCCTGCGCCCCCAGCAGCAGCCGCCACTGCAGCTCATTCAGATGCGGGCGCACCTCCGCCAGCATTCCGGCGAACCGGTCCTCATCCACCGCCAGCTGTCTCATACCACAACCGTAGACAACTATCCCGGACAAACCCACTTAATTTTGCGGGGAGCCCTAACGGCGCGGGGACCGCTTGCGGGCCGAGACGACGAGCTGGACGCCTACGGACTCGTCGGGCTGCATCGCGAGCTCGGCTTCCACGAGGCGCGCCAGGCCCTTCGGGTCGCGCCGCAGCACGTGCGCGACTGTCGACGGGGAGAACACGGTGCGCGGCCGGATCCACATGACGGTCAGCCCGGCGTCCTCGAACAGCTCGCGCAGTTGCTCCGCACCGAAGCAGCGGGTGATCGTGCCGTCCGGCCACGGGACGAGCACCACCTCGGCGTGCGGGAGGTCGGTGAGCTCGGCCCAGTGGCGCTGCTCGGCGAGCAGCGCCATGCCCAGGACCAGTGAGTCGACGCAGGCCAGGACGCGGCAGGCCGGCCGCAGGACCCGGGCGATGTCGGTGATCAGGTTCTCCGCGGCGAGCTGCCGGGACAGGGTCCGGTCCTCGGCGATCAGCCCGTCCGCGCACCCGGCGCACAGGAACGACAGGTTCGCCGGGTCGGATACCATCCGGACCACGTGGCCGGGTATGGGCCGGCGGGCGGGGGGCGGGAAGATGGGGGTCCCGAAGTCGCCGGCCGGCCCGGGGGCGGCGGCCTCGGCGACGCGCAGCACGGTATGGCCCGACGCAGCGGCTATGTCGGCGGCACGAGCCCGCGGTCCCGAGATGTCGACGAGCAGGCGGCTCTCGCGCGGCAGCCATGACGCGAGCTGCGCCTCGGCTACCGCCTGGTGAAAGCGCCAGTACGGCGACAGCGATCCGGGATCGCCGACGGCCGTGGCGCTGGCCGAAGGCCCCACCGTGACTCCTGCCGTGGCTGCGGCACCCCTCGCCGCGCGGATTTGCTCTTTATGTTCCCCGCCCGGGCCCATTCCTCACCTGCCTGGCGAAGCTCGTCGCCGGCGGCCCGGAATGACGGAGGCCAGCGCCGTGTTTCAGGACGCATGTCAGTAGCTTGTGGCTCACGCCCGGCCGACCTCGCCGGTATCGCCGTCGTTGGTCAGGCGTCCTCCTGGAAAGGCGGCACCGGGACCCTGCAGGGCGACCCGGGACAGCGTGGCCATGTATCCTCCGGGCCATACGGTCTTCACGGATCGGCCGTGCTTTATCCCGAGGCCATGCTTTATCCCGAGGAGGTGGGTCCCGTCCCGGAGACACTTGAGCAGCGCGACGAACGGTTCGAGCAGGACGTTCTGCCGTACCTGGATCAGCTGTACTCCGCCGGGCTCCGCATGACCCGCAACCCGGCGGACGCCGAGGACCTCGTGCAGGAGACGTTCGCCAAGGCGTACGCCTCCTTCCACCAGTTCCAGCCGGGTACGAACCTGAAGGCGTGGCTGTTCCGCATCCTGACGAACACCTTCATCAACACCTACCGGAAGCGACAGCGGGAACCGCAGCGTTCCGGCGCGGAGGAGGTCGAGGACTGGCAGCTGGCCCGGGCCGCCTCGCACACCTCCGGCGGCCTGAAGTCCGCCGAGGCGGAGGCACTCGAGCGGCTGCCCGATTCCGACATCAAACGGGCTCTGCAGGCGCTGCCCGAAGAGTTCCGTATCGCGGTCTACCTCGCCGACGTGGAAGGTTTCGCGTACAAGGAGATCGCCGACATCATGGGAACGCCGATCGGCACGGTGATGTCGCGCCTGCACCGGGGGCGTCGGCAGTTGCGTGACATGCTCCAGGACTACGCGGCCGGGCGCGGCCTCGTCCGGTCGGGGTCCGGATCTGACTCCGCGGCGTCGGCCGCGGGCAGCGAGCCCGGGGAGGAAACCCGATGAGCTGCGGCAGGCCGCACGAGGTGCCGTGTACCGAGGTGCTGGACCGTATCTACGCGTACCTCGACGGTGAGCTGGACGATTCGGACTGCTCGAAGGTGCGCCAGCACCTCGACGAGTGCGGGCCTTGCCTGCGCGAATACGGGCTCGAAGATGCGGTGAAGCGGCTGGTGCGCAAGCACTGCGGATGTGATCCGGCGCCGGCCGACCTGCGCGCCAAGGTGCTCGTCCGGATTCAGGAAGTACGTACCCGTATCGAGTTCTGACCGCGGCGCCGGACGGCGTCCGCTGTGCCCATGACTGCCCCGGTGGTTGCCCCCATGATTGCCCAATGATTGCCCAGTGATTGCACAGAGTGATCTAATGTTGACGACTTGCTCACGATGAACGTTGGGCCTACGCGGATCAATGCCGCCGGGTTAGGCTGGCTTCTTGGTGCCGTGCCGCAGGTCCGGTTGCCCGCGTGCACCTCACGATGGTGGTCCTCGATGCAGATCCCGCCCGGTACCGCCCGGCGGGCCTGAGTCCGGGAGGAGGCACGGGTGTGCTGCGACTAGGTATTACCTGGGGCTTACCGTGCCAGGTTGTGTTGGCAGCGTCGCGCGCCCACAGTGAGGGGGGGAATTGGGCAGGCTCTCGCGGGCAACGTGGCTGTATATCGGCACAGTGGTGGCCGCCGCCGCGTTCGTAATCGCCCGCAGCCCTCATTCGGGCATCCCATGGAGCCGTCTCGCGGTCCTCGCGGTCCTGTTTCTCGTATGTGAGTCCGTGCCGACGGCCATCACGCCGCGCCGCCTTGCGTGGTCGCCCGGGTACGCGGCCACGCTCGCCTCCGTCGTTCTCCTCGGTCCCTCCGGCGCGGCCCTGACCGGCGTCGTCAGCGCGTTCTGCCTGCGCCGCGGGCCGACGGTCCCGCAGCGGACCTTCAACGGCGCGATGTACGCGCTCAGCGCGTATGGCGCCGGCCGGGTGTTCCTGGTGCTCGGCGGGACCGTGGGTGTTCCCACCGGAAACTCGTTCCCCCGGATCATCGGCCCGTTCGCGGGCGCGGCGGCGGCGCACATCGTCGCGAACTACGGGCTCGTGGCCGGTGTGCTGTGGCTCACCAGCGGTGCCGACCGGTCGCAGCGGGGCGGCCGTGGCGTCCTTGACCTGCGGCTCCCGCTGCCCGATCTCGGCTACGCCGTCTTCGGCCTGCTGATCGCGGCGCTGTGGAGCGTCGTCGGCCCGTTCGCCGCCATCCTGGTGCTGATCCCGCTGTTCGTGGCGCGCTGGGCGATCGCCCAGTTCGCCGACCAGCAGCGCGCCTACGAGGCCACGCTGCGCGTGCTCTGCCAGGCGGTGGAAACCAAGGACTGCTACACCCGGGGCCACAGCGAGCGCGTGTCTAAAGGGTCGGTCATGATCGCCCGCGTGATCGGGATGCGGCCCGAGCGCACCGACGCCATCAGGTTCGCCGGCATGCTGCACGACGTCGGCAAGCTGGGGGTGCCGACCAAGGTCCTGCAGAAGACGGGAAAGCTGACCGAAGAGGAATACGCCGCCATCCAGCTGCACCCGATGCGCGGGCTCGAGATCATCCGGGAGATCGGCTTCCTGGACGAGGCGCTGGCGGGGATCATGCACCACCACGAGCGGATCGACGGCCGCGGCTATCCGATGGGCCTGGCGGGCGACGAGATTCCCGAGTTCGCCCGGGTGCTGGCGGTGGCGGACGCCTTCGACTGCATGACCTCTACCCGCTCCTACCGGGACGCGCGCTCGCTCGGCGAGGCCATCACCGAGCTGCGCCGCTGCTCCGGCACCCAGTTCGACCCCGTCTTCGTCGACGCCCTGGTCGCCGCGGTCGAGCGCGAGGGCTGGCAGACCCCGGACGTTCTGGTGCCGCCGCCGGGTGAGCCGGTCGAGCCGGCCGCGCACGATCACGACGATCCCGCCGTGCCACTGCGTGTCATGGGGAGCCGGTGACGTGCGAGACCCTCGTGAGCGTTAGCCACGACCGGCTGACCACCACGGGCCTGCGGGCCCGTGCCCGCCGGACGGGCGGTTCCGGCCAGCGCCTGCTCGTCGCGGCGTCGGGGGTGCTCGCCGCGGTCAGCATCGCGCAGTCGGTCAGCACGGGTGTAGTGGCCGCCCGCGGCGCGATCGCCTTCGCGGCCCTGATCGCGCTGGGCGAGTTGCTCCGGCTCAACCTCCCCGGTGACCGCGAGGCCGCCCCGATCGGGACCGCCTGCGCGCTCGCCTACGCGCTGCTGATCAGGGTCGGGCCGGTTCCGGCGCGGCATTCGGCGTTCCAGGTCGTGGCGGTCACCGGTATCGGCATGGTCCTCGGCGCGCTGCCGCACCTGGCCGTGGGACGCCCGGCCCGTACGGCGGGCATGGCGTCGCGGCTGCTCGCCGTGGCCTGCGTCGCCTTCGCCGTCCGCCCGCTGGCCGGCACCAGCGACGTCGTCCGGCACTGGTGGGCGGCGCTGGCCGTGATGGCGCTGCTGGTTGCGGTGGCGTGGCTGGTGGACGTGGTCATCGCCGCGTGCATCCGGGCGGACACGCTGCGGGCCAGATTCTGGGTCACGTTCACCGACGAGCTTCGCGTCCAGGGTCTGCTGGGCGTGGCCGTCGGCGCCTCCGCCCTGCTGATCGCGTTCGCCGCGGCGGCCATGGGCCTGGTCGCGGTGGCCGTGTTCCTCGCGCCGCTGCTCGTGACGCAGGTCGCCTTCCGCCGGTACGCCGGGATCCGCGCCACCTACCTGCAGACGGTGCGCGCGCTGGCGCGGGTGACCGAGATCGGCGGCTACGTCGAGACCGGTCACGCCGACCGGGTCAGCCGGCTTGCCGTCGCGGTCGGCCGGGAGCTCGGCATGGCCGAGCCCAAGCTGCTGGAACTGCAGTACGCCGCGCTGATCCACGACATCGGGCAGCTGTCGCTGCAGGACCCGGTCCCGGGCGGGGCCACCGTCCTGGCCTCCCCGGAGGACCAGCGGCGGATCGCGGAGCTGGGCGCCGAGGTCATCGAGCAGGCCACCATGCTGGACAGCGTGGCCGAGATCGTGCGCCGGCAGAGCGATCCGTTCTGGGGCACGTCCGGGCGCCGTCCCGGTCCGGTACCCGGTACCGGCGCCGCGGCCGGCCCGGCGGCCGGGCCGGCCGCGGCGCCGGCGGCAGGGCCGCCGCTGAGCAGCCGCATCATCCGGGCCGTCAACGCCTTCGACGACATCGTGGGCAGTTCCGCCGACGCGGGCCGGGCAGCCGCGGTGGTCGACCGGCTCCGGCTGGACGCCGGCGCCGCGTACGACCCGGAGGTCGTCGGCGCGCTCGGCCGCGTCATCACCCGGCGGTCGATGCTGCCCGCCTGACAGGCCCTATGCTGCTCAGGTGCTTGACTCCGTACTGGTCGCGAACCGGGGTGAGATCGCCCGGCGCATCATCCGCACCGCGCGCCGGATGGGCATCAGGACCGTTGCCGTCTACTCGGCGGCCGACGAGGACCTCCCGTACGTGCGGGAGGCCGATCACGCCGTCCTCCTTGGGCCTGCCCCGCCCGCGCAGAGCTACCTGGACGCCTCGGCCATTCTCCGGGCCGCCCGCGAGTGCGGGGCCAGTGCCATCCATCCCGGTTACGGCTTCCTCGCCGAGCGGGGCGGCTTCGCGCGCCAGGTCATCGCGGAAGGGCTGATCTGGGTGGGACCGTCCCCGGAGGCCATCGAGCAGATGGGGGACAAGATCCGCGCGCGCAATCTGATGGCCGCGGCGGGCGTGCCCGTCTCCCCGGGCAGCACCGAGCCCGTCCTGGACTCCGGCACCGCCGTCGCCGAGGCGGAACGGATCGGCTACCCGGTCATGGTGAAGGCGGCCGGCGGGGGCGGCGGCATCGGGATGAGCGTGGCCTCCGGCGAAGCGGAACTGCGGGCCGCGTTCGCGACCGCCCGGTCCCGCGCGATGCGCTTCTTCGGCCACCCCGGCATCCTCATCGAGCGTTACGTCGCGCCCGCCCGGCATGTTGAGCTGCAGATCCTGGGGCTGGCCGACGGCCGGGTCATCGCGCTCGGCGAGCGTGACTGCTCCGTCCAGCGCCGGCACCAGAAGGTCGCGGAAGAGACGCCGTCGCCAGGTGCCGGCGAGCCCCTGCGGCAGCGGATGCTGGCGGCGGCCGTGCGGGCCGGCGAGGCGGTCGGGTACCGGGGCGCCGGCACCGTCGAATGCCTCGTCGACGCGGACGCCGGGGATTTCATCTTCCTGGAGATGAACACCCGGCTCCAGGTCGAGCATCCGGTCACCGAACTGGTCACCGGCATCGACCTGGTCGAGCAGCAGTTCCTGATCGCCGCCGGCCAGGATGTGTCGTTCGACCCGGCGGCCGTCCCGGTCCGCGGCCACGCGATCGAGCTGCGCGTATACGCCGAGGATCCGGTGCGGTTCCGGCCCGGACCCGGCCGGATCACCGAGTGGGCGGAACCGTCAGGCGAGGGCATCCGCGTCGACGCGGGCTACGTCGCGGGCAACACCGTGACGGCGTTCTACGACCCGCTGCTGGCCAAGCTCTGCACGCACGGGGCCAGCCGGGCCGAGGCGCTGGCGCGGGCGCGCGACGCGGTGGCGGCGTTCCGCATCGCCGGCCCGAAGACCAATCTGGCCTTTCACGCCGACCTGCTGGCCAGCCCCGAGTTCGCCAGCGGCGACTACGACACGTCCCTGGTGGCCCGGCTGCGGCCCTGATCATGGTCCGGGACAATGGACAGGCACCGGGGCCGGCGGCGGCGCCCGGGCGAGGAAGGGAGCAACCGGTGGCGGAGGTCCGAGCGGAGATGGTCGCGAACGTCTGGCAGGTGGTCGCGGCGGAGGGCCAGCAGGTCGACGCCGGTGACACCCTGGTGATCATGGAGTCGATGAAGATGGAGATCCCGGTGCTCGCGGAGGAAGCGGGCACCGTGTCCAAGCTGCACGTGGCCGAGGGTGACGTCGTCCAGGAGGGTGACCTGATCGCGGTGCTCGACTGAGGCGCGGCGCTCGGCTGAGACGCGGCGCTCGGCTGAGGCGCACCGGCCCACGATGCGGGGCGGCCGCCCGCTAAAGGTCCCCCGCACTGCCGGGGCCGCCCTCTGCCGGTACGGAAGCGGTGGCGGGAACCTGGGTGCTGATCGCTGGCTCCGGGTCGGCGGTGAACTGCTGCGGCAGCGTTTCGTCGGCACCGTCGGGCAGCCGCAGCGCGCGGAAAACCACGGTGCCGACGGCGGCGATCACCAGGTTGAGCACGAAGGCGGCAATGGCGATGTACATGACGCGCCCGAAGACCGGGGCCGTGGGCCCGCCCCAGTGCGAGTGTGCCTGCCCGGGGACCGGCACCCGGTACGCCTCGATGGTTCCGTAGACCATGGCGGCGGCCCAGCCGATGATGAGTGCCCACCGGTGGAACCAGCGGGTGTACAGGCCGGCCACGATCGCGGGGAAGGTCTGCAGGATCCAGATGCCGCCGAGCAGCTGCAGGTTGATCGCGAACGTCTTGGGCAGGCCAAGCACGAAGGCCAGCGCCCCGGCCTTGACGATGAGCGAGACGAACTGAGCGACTCTGGTCTGCTCGGCCGGGCTGGCGTCTGGCCGGAAGAACTCCCGGTAAATGTTGCGGGTGAAGAGGTTCGCTGCGGCAATCGACATGATGGCGGCGGGTACGAGGGCGCCGATGACGATCGCCGAGTAGCCGATGCCGGCGAACCAGCTCGGGAACATGTGCTCGAACAGCAGCGGAACCGACAGCTGGGCGTTGCCGCCGCTGGCCTTGACTCCGGCGTTGACGGCGGGTGTGGCCAGGGCCATGTAGCCGAGCAGGGCGACGAAGCCCAGCACGATCGAGTAGAGGGGCAGCAGGGCCATGTTCCGGCGGATCACGTCACGCCGCTTGGCCGCGAACACGCCGGTGATCGCGTGCGGATACATGAACAGGGCCAGGGCCGAGCCGAGCGCGAGCGTGGCGTAGGCCCATTCGCCGGCCGGCTGGACGATGAGCGAGCCGAACGGCTTGTGCGTCTTCGGGTTGATGGTCTTCAGGTGCGTGTTGGCCACGCCGAAGATATGCCCCCAGCCGCCGAGCTTCGCTGGAATATACAAGACGGCCACAATGACCATCACGTAGACGAGCGTGTCCTTGATGAACGCGATCAGTGCGGGCGCGCGCAGCCCCGAGAAGTAGGTGTAGACGGCGAGGATGATGAACGCGATCAGCAGCGGCAGGTCCCTGATGAAGCCGTTGGGGGAGATCCCGCCGACGCCGAGAACGGTCAGCACCGCCTCGATGCCCACGAGTTGCAGCGCGATGTACGGCATGGTGGCGAGGATTCCGGTGCCGGCCACGGCGAGTGCGAGCCCGCGCGAGCCGTGCCGGCCGCGCACGAAGTCGGCCGGCGTGATGTAACCGTGCACCCGGGCGATCGACCAGAGCCGCGGCGCGAACACGAACACGATCGGGAAGACCATGCTCGTGTAGGACAGGGCATAGAAACCGGCTGCGCCGGTGCCGTAGACCAGCGCCGGGACGGCGATGAAGGTGTAGGCGGTGTACAGGTCACCGCCGAGCAGGAACCAGGTGATGAACGTGCCGAAGCTCCGGCCGCCAAGACCCCATTCATTGAGGTGGAGGATGCTCTCCGCCCGCCGCCAGCGGGCTGCGAAGAAGCCGGCGAGCGTGACGACCGCGAACAGGACGATGACGATCGTTAATGAGACCGCGTTGATGTGCGTCACTTCGCCTCCTGGCCGTCGGCGGCGGGCGCGCCGCCGGAGTTGCCCGCGGCCACGGCGGGCGTTGTCCTCATCAGCAGGTACGCGACGTAGCACAGGGCCATCACGACCGGCATCCAGATGAGCTGGAACCAGTAGAAGAACGGGAGTGCGCCATGAGGCGCATTGTTGTATTGCCCGTTTAGCGGGCAGAGATGAGAGGAGATATCTCTGGATCTGATGCCTTACCTGAGTTCGAAAGAACGCACGGGAAAGTAGCATGGCAGAAAACCGGCGATCGTGTCCAGGTGTCAGGAACGACGCGCCGGGAGATCCGCGTGATACTGGTGAAAGCCATACTGCCTGAATCCTAGTTTCCAGAAGGCGCAACTTTCTCGCCCGCCGAAAAGACACCCGGAACCGGCGCCGGCCCCTGCGGCTTGATTTTTCCGTGCGTGCCGCAATCCTCCGGGGTGCAGGAGCGATGCCTGTTTGGCATTTAAGGAAACGGACGGGGCACCTAAGTCACGCTAGACACGTACAACAATGCGAACATGGGATCGCCTAAGGGACGCGAGTCCTATGGCGACGGAGTGCCCGTATTAGCCCTGATGATTCATGCGGGCGGAGGGCTGGCCTGGGATCGCGGCTGAACCGCTGAACAGTTCGTGATTTTACGGTCGGGGTATGACGGTGGCCCGGCTGGCGGGCCGGTGGCCGGGGGTTCCACAGGCCCCGGGGGGACTCCTTCCGTATCGCAGGGATAGCTTTCGCTGGTCAGGGTGCGTGTGGCAGGGCGGTGATCCGGGCCCAGGCGGTGGCGATGGCCTCTGCCCAGGGCCAGGTGGCGGGGATTTTCAGCCGCCGGCGGCGGCCGCCGCGGACGAGCTTCCCGGCGGCATGCAGGATCCGGTAACGCAAAGTCTTTGGTTCTGCTTTGGCCAGGTCGCCGTCCAGGGCGAGCAGCCGCAGCCAGGACAGCAAGGCCGCGGCGATCAAGGCGGCGGCCAGCCACCCGGAATTCATCGCGAAATCGTGCGAGGGGAACCGGCCGATCCCGCAGTCCTTCCCGGTACGGATGCCGTCCTCAACCCTGGCGTGCACCCGGTGCGCAGCGTCGATATAGCCCAGCTGGGCCCGCCAGCCGCGCAGCCCGGCGGGCACGTTCGAGACCCACAGGGAGTAACGCCAGCCGTCCTGGTTCTCGAACAGGCTCAGCTGGGCGCCGGGGTGCGGCCGCTCCCGGCGGGCAAAGACGCGCATGCTGGCCGGCCAGCCGTCCAGCTGGTCCCCGTGAGGGCCTTCGCGCAGCAGCCCGGTCAGCTCGGTGACGTGGGCTTCTTCGATCCAGCACCGCGTATGCCCGCAAGACCGGTCCGCGCAGGCGCCAGGCGCACGGCGCTCGCGCACCTGGCCGCGCTGATCGATCGCGATCTGCCAGGCCTCCTGCGGGACCAGCCGGATCGCGGCCCGCTCACGGCCGCCCAGTTCCCAGCCGACGGAGTAGGTCAGCTGGTACCCGGGCCGGGACGCCAGCTGATCGAGGCGGGTGATCAGCCCGTGGCTGGCCCCGGCCCCATCCGCAGTGACCATCAGCCGCCGCCGGAACTTCGGCGGCAGCGCGGCGATCGCGTCACCGAGCACCTGCAGGTGATCGGCGGTGGTATTTGACCCGGCGCTGCCGCGGCGCATCATCCCGGCCAGCGGCTCACCGGTGTTGTCGCAGTACCCGAGCAAAGGGTGATGCCCGAAACCCTTGAAATTCGGTTCCGCCAGTTCCTTATCGGAATGCGCCGGGGTGACCGTGGCGTCCAGCCGGATGCAGGTCACGCCCTGCAGGACCTTATCCGCGACCCGCACGCCGGGCAGGGCGCCGTGCCGGGCTTCAACGGCGGCCCAGGCCTGGCGGCGGGCGCCGTTCACCGCCCTGGTGATCCGGGTCAGGGCCCGCGGGCCGCCCGCGGCGATCTCATCGAGCGTCCGCCACGTAGTCGGCACCGAGGCGACCAGACCGAACAGCTCTTTCTGGTCGCCCAGCACCCGGAAGTCGCTGATCACCTCGCTGCCGTCGGCGATCGCGCAGGCCAGGTCCGCCGTCACCCGGCCGCGATCGTGGATCAGCAGCCGCGGCGAGGCCAGCGCCCGCGACAGCCCCCCGGTCAGCCCGGTCTTGTCGGCTAGCAGGCGCAGCAGGGCCAGCCCGGCATGCGACACGACGCCCTCGCCATCGGCGGTGACTTCCAGGCTCTTCGACCACCCGGTAAGGTTCACTTTTGAGGTGCTCCTCGAACTAGCGCTGATAAGGGCTTCAGCACTCTTATCGTCCCAGTTCAGGAGCACCTTTTACGGTCAACGCGCCGGTCAGCTGAACATCCGGATGAAAAGCCAGGGTTAGTCGGCGGGGTAACGTCCGCCCGTAAGAATTCGGTGATCCCGTGGGCTGTTACTGAGCGGGCGGGGTGGTGAGGATCTGCCGCCAGCGCCGGTGCAGCGGGTAGAGGTAGATGTCCTTGACCGGCAGGGCGTGTTCATGGCGGCGGTCGAGCTTGCCCCTGCCCTTGGTCTGGCCAATGCGGGTCCAGTTGGCGGCGCGGTAGCTGGCGCCGGTGAACCGGCCGGCCTCGACGAAGGTCTCGGCCAGGACCGGGGCGTAGCCGTAGCGGGCCCGCCAGTCGGCGGGCAGCCGGCGGGTGACGGCGGCGAGCAGCGAGGAGGCGAGGTTGGGGACCGCCAGGTCGGGGCGGATGAGGAACCGGGCGTTGCCGCAGATCAGGTTCAGGTTGGCGCGGCGGGTGGCGGGGTCCCAGCCGATCCAGTCGTCGCGGGGGGCGCATTTCCAGGCGCTGGCGGCGAAGGCGAAGGCGGCGATGGGCCGGCGGCGGGGGCGGCGGCGAGGTAGCGGATCTGGGCGCCGGCCAGCGGGGTGTAGCCGAGGTAGTGGTGGTCGCGGATGAGCTGGTTCCACTGCCGGGAGGCCTGGCGGCTGTCGACGACGCTGATGGTGACCGGGCCGAGATCGGCCAAGGTGGCGGCGGGGTGCGCCGGCAGCGGCAGGGCGAGCTGGCCGGGGTGCCCGTGCCGGGGGTGGCGTCCGTTGCCGTTGCCGTTGCGCGGCGGCGGCAGGGTGATCAGGCCGTCGGCGGCCATCCGGCCCAGGGCGACGCGGGCGGTCATGTCCTTGCGCCGCCCGCCGGGGGTCTGCCAGCCGAGCGCGTCGCAGATCGCGTCGGCGATCGCGCGGCGGGTCGGCAGCGTCGCCGCCAGGGAGCGGAGCGGATCTCCTCCAGCTCGGCGAGGGTGAAGTCCCTGCCGCAGTAGCGGGCCGGGTACTGGCCGGGCGTGCCGGTCACGGTCACGGCGGCTGGTCCTTCCTGCCGTCTGGCTCGCCGGGCTGGCCGGTCAGGGTGATGTTCCAGGGCAGCAGGGCTTCCAGGGCCTGCCCAGCCGGCGGCTTGCCGCCGTTTGCGGCGCAGGCCTGCAGGTAGGCGTCCAGGTAGGCGCGGGGGTTGTGCCCGGTGATCCGGGCGGTGCCCAGGACGGTCCAGGCGTGGCCGGCCAGGTCAGCGGACCATTCCGCGCCGGAGCCGTTGTAGTTCTTGCGGCCCACGACCGGGGTGCGGATCGCCCGCTCGGCGGTGTTGTTATCCAGCGGCAGGTCCGGGAAGTCCCGGTGGCGCACCAGCCCGCCCCATTCGCGGTCCAAGGTGGCCAGCGCCTTCGCCGCGGCCGGGTGCAGCAGGTCCGGGCGGCGACCCTGAATACGGCGGTAGGCGTCGATCTCCTCCAGCGCCGCATCGAACGCGGCGGCCGCCCGGGCGTGCTCGCCAGTGCCCCCGGGGGCGGCGGCCAGGGCGCGGTGCGCGGCGTATAGTGCGGCGAACCGGCCGGTCCAGGCATCAGCCCAGCTGCCCAGCTCCTTGCGGTGGGCGTCGCCGGCCCGGATGAACCGCCGCCGGATATGGGCCCAGCACCAGAGGGAGGTGACGCCGTCCAGCTCGGAAAACGACCGGTACACCGAGTAGAAGTCCGAGCTGATGACCAGCGGCCTGCGGCCCTCCGGCAGCTGGCCGGCCTGCACGCCGTAATGGTCTTCGAGCACCTTCAGCGACCGCGACGCCGCGATCGTGTACACCACCGTGTCCGCGGCAGTGAACACCCACAGCCACCAGCGGCTGCCTCCGTTATCGGCGGGCTGGCCGAATACCCGCCACGACGTCTCGTCCACGTGCGCGTGCCCGGCGGCGGCGTTTCGCGCGGCGATCGCGGCCGCCAGCGGCGCAAGCAGCTCCTCCAGCCGCCGGGCCACCCCGGCCAGCGTGCCCGGCGCCACCTCCAGGCCCTGCATCGCCAGCATCGCGATCACCCGGTTGAACGGCAGCCCGAGCGCGTACTTGGCGACAAGCAGGTTCACGCAGAACTCCGTCGTGAACAGGCCCCTGGGAATCAGCGTCGCCGGGCCGGGCGCGGTCCGCACCGCCGGCACCGGGCACTGGCAGCACCGGGCGTACTTGCGCCGCCGGTGCACCACCCGCCACACCCGGACCCGCCACGATACCTGCTCGCTGGCATCCTCCCCGAACAGCTCATAGGCCCGGCCGCACCGCGGGCAGCGCCGCTCGCCCTCCGGAATGTCATGGACCTGCTCCTCGGTCTCCAGGTGCTCATGCCGGCGCCGCCCATGCCCGGCCGATCCCGGCCGCTGACCCCGGCGCCGCCCGCCCGCAGCGCCGCCATCCCCTGCCGGGGCGTCATCCCCGCCGCCGGCGTCGGCGGCTTGCCCGCCCGCCTGCCGCTTACCGGCGCCGTCTTTCTCGCTGGAGGTGCCGAACAGCATCCGGCTCAGCGTCACCACCCGCTGCTTCAGCGCGGCCAGCTGCTCCTGCTGCGCGGCCACCGTCGCGGCCAGCGTGGCGTTCTCCGCCTCCAGCCGCACGTTCTCCCCGGCCAGCCGCGTGTTCTGTGCCTCCAGCAGCTCCGCCCGCTCACGCCAGAACGCCGCCTCATCAGCGGGCCGGGAACAAGTACGCGCAGCCATCACGCCAAGGCTGCACCACCACCAGTCCCTGTGTCCAGCACCGCCGCACCCGCCCCGCCAGCGTGTCGCCTGCGCCGGCCAGCCACGCTCAGCCCACCGGAATCACCGAATACTTACGTCCGCCCAATCTGGAGACCGCTAACAACGGACCACAGGGCGAAGGGGCACAGGCGATGAACGAATGGGAACCATGAGGGATGCGCAATGCAGGAAGCCGCAGTGGTACTTGGCGTTCTCCGCGAGCGCGGTAGGAAGAGTCTGCCGCTCACGCAGCTTTACCGGCAGATGTTCAACAAGGACCTGTACCTGCTGGCCTACGGGAACATCTACTCCAACGAGGGAGCGATGACGCCCGGAACCGGCGGGGAGACGGCAGACGGCATGTCCGAGGAAAAGATAGAGGAGATCGCGGAACTGATGCGCCAAGAGCGCTACCGCTTCTCCCCGGCCCGGAGAACTTACATACCGAAAAAGAATGGCAAGCTCTGGCCACTCGGCATACCGTCATGGTCAGATAAACTGGTTGGCGAAGTGGTGCGCCTGCTTCTTGAGGCGTACTATGAACCGGGATTCTCAGACCGGTCGCACGGGTTCCGCAAAGGACGAGGGTGTCACACCGCGCTGCGGGAGATACGCGAGACCTGGAGCGGAACGACATGGTTTATCGAGGGTGATATCCGCGACTGTTTCGGCAGCCTCGACCAGGAAATACTGGTCGGGATACTAGCGGAGAAAATCCATGACCAGCGGTTTCTCCGGCTCGTGCGCAACATGCTCAGGGCCGGGTACCTGGAAGACTGGGAATACCACAAGACGCTCAGCGGATGTCCGCAGGGCGGTGTGGTATCGCCGATCCTCAGTAATATCTACCTGCACAAGCTCGACGAATACGTGGAAAGGGAACTGATTCCGCAGTACACCCGAGGGGAACGCCGCAGGATAAACCCTGAATACAACAGGGTGTCAGCCCGGCTGAACTACGCGCGGAAGACCGGGAACCGGGCGAGAGCCCGCGACCTGGGAAAGCAGCAGCGCTCGCTCCCCTCACGCGACCCCGTGGACCCCGGATACCGCCGCCTTAAGTACACACGGTATGCGGACGATCATATCCTGGGATTCATCGGGCCGAGGGCCGAGGCCGAGGAAATCAAGGCGAAACTGGCGAAGTTCCTCCGGGAAACCCTCGGACTGGAACTCAGCGCCGAGAAGACCCTGATCACCCACGCGCGCAGCCAGCCCGCGCGGTTCCTCGGCTACGACATCATCGTCCAGCACGCCGAAACGAAAATCACCAGCGGCCGCAGGTCGGTCAACGGGACAATCGCGCTGCGCGTGCCGCCGGACGTGGTAAAGGCCCAGTGCGCCCGCTACCGGCAGCACGGTAAACCGTGGCACCTGCCCCGGCTCCAGAACCTGGACGACTACGACATAGTCCGGATCTACGGAGCCGAATACAGAGGCGTCGTGAACTACTACCTTCTCTCCCAGGACGTGTGGAAGCTGGGCACCTTGCGGTGGAACGCCGTGACGTCCATGTTGAAAACCCTGGCCGCCAAGCACCACTCAACCGTCACCAAGATAGCGGCCCTTCATAAGGCCAAGATCGAGACCAGTCACGGGCTGAGAACGTGCTTCGAGGTCATAAAGCACCGAAAGGGAAAGAAGGAGCTGGTAGCACGATTCGGCGGAATCCCCCTGAAACAAGACCGGCGGGCGGCCATCCGCGACCCGGCACCCGTCTGGGTGCCCTCTCCCCGCAAGGAACTGCTCAGACGGCTCCTCACACGGGAATGCGAGCTCTGCGAGACCGGGGCCACGGTGGCAGTTCACCAGGTCCCCAGTCTCAAGGAACTCGGGAAACCGGGAACAGGTCAGCCCGCATGGGCGGCACTCATGGCGAAAATGCGACGGAAAACGCTTATCGTCTGCGCCGCATGTCATGATCTCATCCACACGGAACCCGTCGCGCACGCGGCATAAATCGCCGGAAAGCCCGGTGCGCTTAACGGCGCACGCCGGGTTTGGAGGGAGGCTGCCCGGAAAAGGCCCGAATTATCGGGACCTCGCCGGACAGCCGACCCTACAGTCGCCGAGCTTGGGGGCATTGCGGGCGTAGATGGGGACCCAGAAGGCCCCGATGAGCCCGGCGAGCAGCAGGACGGCAGCGACCGCCGTGCCGAGTGGGTTCCGCGCCTGTGGCTGGATCATGTTCCCTCTCATCGTGCGAGCCGGGCGGCCGGCCGTGCCGCCTGGCGGCCACGATGAGCCGCGTTCCCCCCCAGTAGCGATGGCCGGCTGCTGTGCTGGTATGACACATGGCACACTGGTTACTTCAATGGTGCGCCGCCCGTACGGTCACGGCAAGTCTTGCGCGCGGCGGTAGCAATCGGCCGCCGGCGCGGGGGCCGGAATGATGGCCGGCGGGCGCCCGGCGCGGTTAACCGCCGGGCGCGCCGAAGATCCCGCCCAGGGCGGGCGACAGGCCTCTCCGCGCGAGGCCCTGGAAGGTGGCGCCATTCACCCGGCCGGCTCCCGCGGGCAGCATCCCGGCCAGCGGCTGGCCGGCCACCGTTTCGAGGTCGCTCAGGTTGGACCGGTCGGCCAGGCCCGGCTGGGCGGGCCAGCTGCCGATGACGACCCCCGCGCACGCCAGCTTGCGCGCGGCCAGCGCCTCCAGGGTGAGCGCCGTGTGGTTGAGCGTGCCGAGTCCCGCCGCGGCCACGACGAGTACCGGCGCGTCCAGCATGGCGGCCAGGTCAGCGATGGTCGACCCGGCCCGGTCATAACGCACCAGCAGGCCCCCGGCGCCCTCGACGATAACCTGGTGCCGGTCCTCGGCCAGCGCGGCGATGTAGCTCGCCGCCGCCCGCAGGTCCAGCGGGGGACGGCCGGCCGCCCGCGCGGCCGCCTCGGGGGAGAGCGGATCCGGATACCGGACGAGTTCATGCCGGTCGGTCACGCCCGCCAGCGCGGCCACGGCGCCGAGATCGCCCGGGGTCCGGGGCGGCTCGCCGGTCTGGGCCGGCTTGACCACAGCCACCCGTTCCCCGCGGGATCGGGCGAGCGCCGCGACAGCCGCCGTCGTGACGGTCTTACCGACACCGGTGCCCGTTCCGCTGACGACGATGAGGCCCAATCGGGTAACCGCCGCAGCCGGGTGACGAACTTGTACCGGTCACCGCGGTACCAGGACTGCGCCCACTCGACCGGCTCGCCGGTCACGTCCACCGCGTGCCGGGACAGCAGCAGCAGCGGCATGCCGATGTCGACGGCCAGCAGGTCGGCGTTGTGCGGGCCGGCCAGCACGGTCTCGATCGTTTCCTGGGCCTCGGTCAGCCGGACGCCGTAAGCGGAGCCGAGCGTCTCGTACAGCGAGCTGTGCCGGTTCAGCTGCCTGCGCAGCCCCGGGAAGCGGCGCGCGGGCAGGTGGGAGGTGTCCACCGACATCGGCTCGCCGTCGGCCAGCCGGAGCCGGTGGATGCGCAGCGCCCGGCCGCCCGGCCGGATGCCGAGCAGCAGGGCGAGGTCCTCGCCGGCCGCGATGTAGCCGATCTCGAGGATCCTCGTCTGCGGGTGCAGGCCGTGCGCCCGCATGCCTTCGGTGTAGCTGGCCAGTTCCAGTGACTGCGCCACCTTGGGCTTGGCCACGAACGTGCCCTTGCCCTGCCGCCGCAGCAGGCGTCCCTCCACCACCAGCTCCGCGAGGGCCTGCCGGACCGTGGTCCGCGACGTACCGTAGTCGCGGGCGAGCTCGCGTTCCGGCGGGACCGGGCTGCCCGGCGCCATCGTGACGATGAGCTCGAGCAGCTGCCGCTTGACCGTGTAGTACTTGGGCAGCCGCAGCAGCGGGCCCGGCAGCACTTCGCCTGGCACGTTCTCACTCTCGGACGCCACGGCCGGCGCTCCTGCCCTGGCCTGCCGGACGCCGGGCATGCTGGTCTTTTCCGGCGGGACCGGGGATGCAGGGATGGGGGAGACGGTCATGGCCCACTTCCTTCCCGCTCAAGCGGTTATCCGGACATGATCTCTCACCGCACCCAGTGCGCGGAATGCCGCAGCGATCTCAACTTCGGTGAGGCTGGCCCGCGCTGTCAGCCGCAGGCACGCCTGGCCCGGCGGCACCGAGGGCGGCCGGAAACACCCGGCCCGGACGCCATGAACGGCGCAGATCCGCTGCGCCTCCAGCGCCGCGGCCGCCTCCCCGATCGTGATCCGGACCACGGCGGCGGCCGGGGCCGCGACCTCGAAACCCAGCCCGGTGGCCATCGCGGCCAGGCGCTGCGCGTTGGCCCGGGCACGCCGCCCGAGGCCCGGGTCGCCGCGGACGATGCTCAGCGCCGCGAGCGCGGCGGCCACGCTCGGCGGGGCCAGGCCCGTGTCGAAGATGAACGCGCGGCCCATGTCGATCAGGGTGCCGATGACCTCCGGGGCGCCAATGACCGCGCCACCCTGGCCGGCCAGCGACTTCGACAGCGTGAGCGTCCGGATGACCTGGGGATCGTCCCCGGTGCCGGCCGCGGCGGCCACGCCCCGGCCGCCCGGGCCGAGTACGCCGAAAGCGTGCGCCTCGTCCAGGACGAGCAGCGCCCGGTGGGCGCGCGCGATGCGGTGCAGCTCGGCGACGGGTGCCTGGTCGCCGGTGACAGAGAACACTGTGTCGCTCACCACCATGGCCGCGGGCTCGGTGCGCCGGGCGAGCGCGCGCTCCACCGCGCCGGCGTCGGCGTGCGGGGCGACCTCGACGCGCGCGCGGGCCAGGCGGCACGCGTCGATCAGCGAGGCGTGGTTCGCGGCGTCGGAGACGATGAGCATCCCGGGGCCCGGCCGTCCGCTCCCGGCGCCTTCCGCCGCGAGGACCTGCGCCAGGGCGGTGATCACCGCGAGGTTGGCCAGGTAGCCGGAGGAGAAGACGAGCGCGCCGGCGGCGCCGGTGAACTCCGCCAGGTCCCGTTCGAGCTGGGTATGCAGCTCCGTGGTCCCGGTGACCAGCCGTGATCCGGTCGAACCGGTGCCCCAGGTGCGAGCGGCGGCGCCCGCCGCCTCGGCCAGCCGTTCGTCCCCGCACAGCCCCAGGTAGTCGTTCGAGGCCAGGTCGACGGTCCCGCCCGGCTGCCCGTGCCCCTGCCCGTGCCCCTGCCCGTGTCCGTCCGCGCGGGCGTGCAGCCGCCGCCCCAGCCCCGCGGCCTGCCGTACCACCGCCGCTCGCCGGAGCATCGCCAAGGGTTCTGACGGCTGTCTCACCGGCGGCTGCGCTGCTGGTTGCGGCGGTGACGGGTGCGGCTCCATGGGTCCTGATAGGTTTCCCCAGCGTCCGGCCGCCGTCAAGTGGGAGTGGGCCGCTGGCGCCGGGCGGGGAACCTTGGCGTGGCAGGAATCAGTACCCAGCGGGTGCGATTATGGATGTGTGCCCACGCTGACCGACCTGGCCCGCCGCCATACCAGGCTGACTAGCGCAGACCTGGAATGCCTGCATGCGCTGGTGTCGGACTGGCAGCTGCTGGCGGACCTGTCGTTCGCCGACCTCATCCTCTGGGCGCCGCTGCACGACGGCAGCGGCTGGATGGCGCTGGCCCAGATGCGGCCGACGACCGGGCCGACCTCGTTCCAGGATGACGTGGTCGGGACGCTGGCCGTGCCGCAGGACACGGCGCTGCTGGATACCGCGCGGGCCGAGCGCAGGATCTGGCGTGAGAGTGACCCCGACTGGACGACGGGCGTGCCGGTGCGCGCCGAGATCATCCCGGTGACCCGCGCGGGCGGGGTGATCGCCGTGATCGAGCGGAACACCAACCTGAACTCCGCCCGCACGCCGAGCCGTCTGGAGCTGACCTACCTGCAGGGTGCCGATGACCTGGCCCGGATGGTGGCCGAGGGAACGTTCCCCTTCGGTGGTGAGCTGGCCACGCTGGCCCGCTCGCCCCGTGTCGGTGACGGGCTGCTCCGCCTCGGGCGCGCCGGGCGCGTCACGTACGCGAGCCCCAACGCGCTGTCGGCGTTCCGCCGCCTCGGCCTGGCCACCGACCTGGTGGGAGCCGAGCTGGGGCCGCTGACCGCGAAGCTGTGCGCCTCGTGTGGCGCCCCACTGGATGAGTCGCTGATGCTGGTGGCGTATGGCCGCGTCCCGCGGGACGCGGAGATCGAGGGCAACGGGTCGATCGTTCAGCTGCGCTCGATCCCGCTTATCGTGGGCGGCAGCCGGACTGGGGCCCTGATCCTGGTGCGTGACGTCACCGAGCTGCGCCGCCGGGAACGCGAGCTGATGACCAAGGACGCGACGATCCGTGAGATCCATCACCGCGTCAAGAACAATCTGCAGACGGTGGCCGCCCTGCTGCGGCTGCAGGCGCGCCGGCTGCGCGGCCCGGAGGCGCGGGCGGCGCTCGAGGATGCGGTCCGCCGCGTCGGCTCGATCGCGATCGTGCACGAGACGCTGTCCCACGCGCCGGACGAGATCGTCACCTTTGACGAGGTCGCGGAACGGGTCGTCATGATGGCGTCCGAGGTGGCCGGGACCGAGATCCGCGTGACCCCGAAGCTGACCGGTACCTTCGGCTCGCTCCCGGCGTACGTGGGGATGCCGCTCGCGCTGGTGCTGACGGAACTGCTGCAGAACGCGCTGCAGCACGGCTTCGCCTACCCCGAGCCGGCCGCCGGCGAGGCGCAGCGGTCCACCGGCAGCGTGGAGGTCAGCGCGGTGCGCGGGCCGGACCGGCTGACGGTCGTGGTCGTCGATGACGGCGTGGGGCTGCCCGGGGATTTCGACCCCGAGTCCTCCAGCTCCCTGGGGCTGCAGATCGTGCGGACCCTGGTCGTCGGCGAGCTGGGCGGCAAGCTGGAGATAACGCCCCGTCCGGAAGGCGGCACCCAGGCCCTCGTGGATCTGCCCGTTCAGGACGACCAGCCCCCCGTCCCCGCCAGGGATGAATAGCGCCCCGGCGCATGTCAGCCCGAGACCGGCGATACGTGCGGACGGGCGCGGAGCCGCAGCGTACGCCGCTTCAGGGCTCGCCGCTCGTCCTCGCTCATACCGCCCCATACCCCGGCGTCCTGGCCGGAGTCGATCGCCCAGTGCAGGCACGACTGCATCACCGGGCAACGATGACAGACACGCTTGGCCTCGTCGATCTGGAGTAGTGCGGGACCGCTGTTCCCGATCGGGAAGAACAACTCAGGATCTACGTCACGGCAGGCGGCGTTATGGCGCCAGTCCATGAGGTCACTCCTTCGGGCATGACGGCCGCACGTCGGCTGCTTGGACCCAGTGCGCCCGGTTATCAAAGCTTGTGAATGATTTCACGAGCTATGTCGTATACCAATAGTCCACTTTTCCCATATTAAAGCGGTACCAGCTGGCAACCTGCCCGGAGCTTCGTCTTAGCCCAGGCACGCTTGGGAAGCCGGGAACCTGCTCGGTGTTGATCTTTATGTTGAACTTTATGTTGATCTTTGTGTTGATAGCACGTGTGAGAGGGCTCCCGCCCGGCATCGTTTAAAGCTTCTCAAGCGCGCCGCCGGGAACGCAAGAGGGCGCAACTGCGATCTTCACCATTTCAATGTGACCTGAATCACAATTAATGCCGCTGGGGTAGTTTGCAACCCGCAACATCCGCATGCGCAATCACGCGATTACGCGCAGCGCTTCCGGTACCGAGCGGAAGGTGACCGATTCTGCCTCACCGACATACTCCCCGTCTACCTGGAGCGCCGCCGGCCCCCGCGAGCGAACCGTGAGTTCCGGCTCATCGTGCAGGTTCAGCACGTACTTTCCGATCGGCGGCCGGCCCGCCTGCCGCAGCATCTGGCGCATCGCATTCAGCGTGGAAAATGTCCGCAGGCGCCGCAGCGCAAAGACGTCCAGGCCGGTGTCGAACGCAGCGTCCGGCGTCGGGCTCACCGGGTGGCGGCCGATGTAGCTCCAGGGCGTGGTGTTGGAGATGAGCGCCATGCCCAGGCTCGGCACCGCGATTCCGCTGGCCGTCTCCAGGGCCAGCCCGGGGTGACGCCGGTCGGTGTGGCGGTAGTACTGGCGCAGCGCCATCCGCATGTACAGGCCGGGCGACGCCCGGCGGCCGCGGGCGCGCTGTTCCTCCACCGCGCGCACCACCTCCGCGTCCCACCCCAGCCCGGCGTTGAACGTGAAGTACCGGTCCCCGGCCAGGCCGAGCCCGATCGTCCGGGTGGTCCCGGCGGCGAGACGCGCGCTGATCATTTTGACGGCGGCGACCGGATCGGCCGGAAGGCCGAGGTCGCGGGTGAAGACGTTGGCGTTTCCGCCCGGGATCGCGGCGATGGCGGGCAGCCGCGCGGCTGTGGCCGGTGGATGGCCGGCCCGGATGGGCACCTCCTGCATCAGGCCGTTCACGACCTCGTTGATCGTTCCGTCCCCGCTGAGCACCAGCAGTGCGTCCCGGCCCTCGGCGGCGGCCGCGGCGGCGATGTCGCGCGCGTCTCCCCGGTACCGTGTTTCCGCGATCTCGATCTCTGCCTCGGCGGCCAGCGCGTGGACGATGGAGTCCCGGACGGCTTTGGTCGCCGAGGTCGCCCGGGGGTTCACGATCAGCAGCGCACCCACGCGCATAGGCTAGCCCTGGGTAGAAAGGTGCGACACATGCGACCACGTCCGCCGGCGCTGCTGCTGGCCGCGGCGGCCCAGGCCGTCGAGGCGGCCGGGCTCCTCGTCGCCGCCGTGCTCACGGCCGTGGACACCGCCGCCGGCCGCTCCTACGAGCGCAGCAGCGGGATCGCGCTCACCATCATCGCGTTCGGTACGGTGATCATCGTCGCGCTGATCGCGGCCGGCGTCTACCGCGTCCGGCGGTGGAGCCGCACGCCCGCGCTGCTCACCCAGCTGTTCGTCGGGACCACCGGGGTCTACCTGCTGGAGGGGCACCGGCTCGACTGGGGACTGCCCGCGCTGCTGGTGGCGCTCACCGGTTTCGCTGGCCTGCTGGCCCCGCCCAGCCTGCGCGCCCTCGGCACCGGCCCCAAGAGCCCGCAGGCGCCGGAGACCACGCCGCCGGCCGGCCAGCCCGCGGGCAAGGCGCCCCGGGCCACTCGGCCTGCAGGCAAAACGGCCGCGTCGCCTGCCCAGACCTCTCAGCCGGGCGCCCGCACGGTCGCGCCGGCGCCAGGGACCGCCCGGCCGTCCGGCAGGAAAGCCTCATCCCGCCGCCGCTGAGCAGCCGCCAGGAGGCGATGGCCGCGCGCCTTTACCCGCAACCGCGCCTGTGGATATCGCATGTACCCGGGTGTCCGATGCCGAATGGAAAAATGATCTTGGGTGGCGGCGGTAGGCGCCGACGCTGGTGAGGATGACGTGTTGTGGTCGGCGCGGGGGTCGGCCAGCAGGCGGGTGATGGCCTGGGGGGTGGCATCAGTGACGGTGGCGTGGATGGTGACCTGGTGCAGGTCGTTGTTGTAGACGGCCTGGACGCCGGCGGCGGCAGATTTTGCACCAGATGCGGGAGCGGAGCTGGCAGGGGCGGCCGGGCCGAGTGCCTCTATCCGCTGGATCTGCCATTGTGGTCGTACTGCGCCGCCCCGGCACAGCGTTACCGTCAGGGGCGTATTGGTCCTTGCCCTCAGCCCGCTTCGGCCGATACCAGCGCTTCCGCCAGTACTAGCTCAGTGCCGCATACGCACTGGTAGGCCGACTCGTCAGTCACCTCCGGGCAATGGCATTGCGCCTGGACGAGCACCCGGCAGTCGCACTCCTGATGGGTACAGGTCAGGACGGTTCCTTCGGTGTACTTGGTCATGGTTATCTTCCTCGTCCATGTGTCAGGACCGTTCGGCGCTCGGTCGCTGGCGCTCCTTGCGGGCCGGGTCGGTTTGCCACCGGGTAGCTCGTGACGCTTGCCGGAGCAGTTGTCAAGGCCTGTGGATCGACATCACGCCCAGGCGCTCTTCTTGAGTACGGTCATGATGCGTGCCACGTTCTCTTCATCAGTTAGCCGTGGCTTGCGCCAGCACTTGATCAGGTTATATGGCTTGAACCCCTTGGGCATTTGATTCTCCGTCCGTTTTCCCTGATGCATCACCAGCACTTCGGGTTGACGTGCTGGCGGTTGCATTTGTGATACCCCATGGTCGTGAGAGCTCGCGGACCTGAGCCAGGATCGGCGTCCAGTACTCACCCTGCGACCGGTGGCCGATGAACAGGCCAATGTGCCCACCCGGTGCGAGGTACCAGCAGACCAGCAAAGAGCCAACCGCGTACCGCATGTTGTGAACCTGCTGCCACGGCGTGATGTCATCCTCTTCGCCACCGAGCAGGAACACCGGGCAGGTAATGCTGCGCAGGTTCACGGTCTTGCCCGCGACCTTCAGCTCGCCCTTGAACATCTCGTTCTTGACGAACAGGTGCTCCACGGCCCACACGTACGGCTTGCCCGGCAGGTTGATCGGGTGGAGGTACCAGTCGTAGAAGTCACTGAAATGATCGCTGTACTCGCGGTCGTGCACGTGCCAGAAGAGCCTGAGGTACTCGGTCACGTGGGTGGCCGGGTCCATCGCGACGGACCCCATGACGTTGCTGATGCCGGGCACGATGCCGCCGTAGGCCTTGACCATGGCCTTGTACAGCGCAATGTTGCCGTGCGGGAACAGGATGGGCATCAGCTTCCTGGCCGGGCCATTCCCGGCGCTGGTGTCGATCGGCGCACCGGCCACGATGAGCGTGTTGACGCGCTCGGGGTGCATGGCCGCCCACAGCGTGGCTTCCCAGCCACCCTGGCAGTCGCCGACGATGTTGGTCTTGCCCTCGGGCCCGGCGATGAGATCCACCGCGCGGGTGATGAAGTCGAGGCGGTCAGCCTCGGTGGTGTCCTTGGTGGCGGTGGTGCAGCTCAGCCAGTCGAATGAGTAGAGCTTGGTCAGGCCCATCTTGATGCAGAGCTGGACCTGGCTCTGGCCCTTCATGTCGATGATGCACGAGGCGTGCCCGGCCAGCGGCGGGAACAGCAGCGTGGGAACGACGTCATCGTCACCGACGCTGAAGTCACGTAGCAGCGCGAACGGGGAGGCGAGCACGACCTTATTGCGGCTGTGCCACTGCGGGGGCTTACGGTTGGTGGTCTCGTGGGCCCACAGCGCCGTGTCCACCGGCACTGCTAAGGCCTTGGCCATGACACGCGCACTCAGCATGGTCGCGCCGAACATTGCCTCGGTCAACTGCCTGAACATCTACTTCATCTCCGAATCGCTGGTAACCCCACTTGCTGACGCTTCCTCAGGGCCACCATCGTCTGCCCGTACCCGTCGCTCACGCCTGGATCATGGCTGGCCAGCGCCACCGCGCACGGAGGAATCAGGATCGTGCCGGGCATCATCGCCACGAGCCCCAGACCCACCACCTGATGATTGCTCGTTCGTCATCATGACCACCTTCTTCACCTGACTGTCCGGTTCGGACCGGACTGCGGCGGTCAGTACACCAAGCAGCTCGCTGACGTTGCTGCGACTCTGCCCATTGCGACCGGGGCTTGGCAGGGCTGATGGGCCTGCAGGCAAGAGGCCAACGGCCTTAAGACAGAGTGACAACCGGCCCGGCTCCCAGCGGCCAGCAATGGAGCAAGATCACCATGCAATTAATCCCGAACTTGAGGGTCATTCCTCGGTGCCTGCTTTCCTTGGCCGGCGCGGCCGGTAGCGTGGGCCGCGTTAGGGTCGTGGTGTCAATGCTGGGTCGTCCACTCGATGACCAGGCGCCGGGCCCGGTTGGTGTTTTGCCATTTGGCATCGCGCACCCGGGTATCCGTAAAGACGCCATCGCGTGTACGCGACGCCCGCCGGGCGCTGCCGCTCACCAGGCCGCGGGCGGGATCACTCGTCCGTGGTCAGGCCGTCGCGGAGCTGGGTGAGGGTCCGGGCCAGCAGGCGGGAGACGTGCATCTGGGAGATCCCCAGCTCGGCGGCGATCTGTGACTGGGTCAGGTTGCCGAAGAACCGGAGCAACAGGATCTTCTTCTCCCGCGGCGGCAGCCGCTCGAGCAGCGGCTTGAGCGATTCCCGGTACTCCACGCCCTCGAGCGCCTCGTCCACGATGCCCAGCGAGTCGGACACCGCGGGGGCGTCTTCGTCCCCGGAGTCGGGCGCGTCCAGGGACACCGTGGAGTAGGCGTTGGCCGACTCCAGGCCCTCGAGCACGTCTTCCTCGCTCATCTGCAGGTGGGCCGCGAGCTCGCTGACCGTCGGCGCGCGTCCCTCGCACTGGGCGAGTTCCCCGATGGCCTTGGTCAGTGAGAGCTTGAGTTCCTGCAGCCGCCGCGGTACGCGGACGGCCCAGCCCTTGTCCCGGAAGTGCCGTTTGATCTCGCCCACGATGGTGGGCGTCGCGTAGGTGGAGAACTCGACGCCGCGCTCGAGGTCGAACCGGTCGATCGACTTGATCAGGCCGATGGTGGCGACCTGCGTCAGGTCGTCCAGCCACTCGCCCCGGTTGCGGAACCTGCGTGCCAGGTACTCGACCAGCGGCAGGTGCAGCTCCACCAGCGCGCCGCGGATCCGTTCCCGCTCCGGGCTTCCCCCGGGCAGCGCGGACAGGCGCTCGAACAGTTCCCTCGCGCGGGCGCGGTCGGGGACGGCGTGGTCGTCCCGGGCGACGGCGGCGAGGGTGTCGTCGCCCGGGACGACCCCGTACTCCTCGGTCACCTGGACCTCGTTTTCGGTCACCCGGACCTCAAAGTCTCCCATTAGGACCCCGACGTCCCGCGGCGCTTGCGCAGCACGATGGCCACCCGGTCGTCCGGCTCCAGCCGGGAGTCGACGTCGCCGGCCAGCGCAGACAGCACGGTCCAGGCGAACGTGTCGTGGGCTGGCGTCTGCGGCTGCGCGGCCACCACCGCGACGACGATCGTCATCAGGTCGGCGCCGAGCTCGAAGTCGCATTCCAGGTTGGTGCCCGGGATGGCCTGGCTGAGCAGCATCGCGCAGGCCTCATCGACCGCGATGCGCAGGTCCTCGATCTCGTCGAGGGTGAAGTCAAGCCGTGCGGCCAGCCCGGCGGTCGCGGTGCGCAGCACGGACAGGTACGCGCCCTCGGCCGGCATGCATACCCGCACCCGGTCGCGGACCTCGCGGTCGCGCACCTCGACGTCAGGCGCGACCGCGCCAGGACCCGGCTCGGCGCCTCGAGCGGTCTGCCTGGCGGCGGTCTCTTCGGTCACGTCTCTCCTCCGGGCCGGCTGGGCCGGCCGATTTGCATGCAACCTATCGTCCCGCCTTACCGATTCCGGCGCGCCGCGCGGCGCCGGTCAAATGATCTCACGCGCACGGGCGGAACTGGGGCGACGCTGCCGCGGCGAGCAGACCGGGCACCAGTGCCCGAAACTGACACCCCCGCTTCGTCCGGCAAATCGGGATGGGGTCAGGTTAGCGGCCCGCCGATGCTGCTTGCGCCGGTCCGGGCCGGCAATTACTCCGAAAGTACCGCGAATGAGGCCCCCCGGAAATACCGCGAGGGGCCGCGGCGGTGGCGCGGCCCCTCCTACGGTGCGTCGGCGATGTGACTGCCGGGCGTATCAGCCCTGCTTGGTCGCCCAGAAGATCTTGTTGATCTCGTCGATCTTCGCCAGCAGCTCGTCCGCGACGGCCGGGTCGGCGCTGCCCTTCGTGCCGGACGCGCCCGCCAGCTTCGTCGCCTCGTTGAAGAGCGTGTGCAGCTGCGGGTACCTCTCGAAGTGCGGCGGCTTGAAGTAGTCGGTCCACAGCACCCACAGATGGTGCTTGACCAGCTCGGAGCGCTGCTCCTTGATGATCAGCGCCCGGGCGCGGAACTCGGGGTCCGTATTCTGCTGGTACTTCTCGTCGATCGCCTTGACGGACTCGGCCTCGATCCGGGCCTGAGCAGGGTCGTAGATGCCGCACGGCAGGTCGCAGTGCGCATAGGCGACGGCCTTTGGTCCGAGCAGGCGTGCGAGCAGCCTCATCGATCCACCTTCCGTAGTGTCTGATCACGGATATCAGGACCGACACTACCCCGCTCGCCTGAGCCAGCACCGGAGGGCCTCCGTGCAGTCGCCGCTCTTGCGGATCGCCGTCGCCGAGCATTCGATGGAACCCGTGCTGTGGCCGGGTGATTGGCTGCTCGTCCGCCGGACCCGGCGGATCCGGCCCGGCCAGATCGTGCTGGCCCGCCACCCGGGGCGCCCGGCGATGCTGATCGTGAAGCGCGCGGCGCGCCGCGAGGCTGCTGGCTGGTGGCTGGAATCAGCCAATCCGGCGGCCGGGGCCGTGGACAGCGCCCGGTTCGGCGCGGTGCCGGACGCGCTGATCGAGGGCCGGGTCCTGCTGCGCTACCGGCCGCTGCGCCGGGCACGCCGCGCGCACCGCTGATCTGCCCCGCTATGCCGAACGGGCCCCGGTACTCCCCGGCCGTCGGTGCGGAGTGTCCCCGCCGCGGGAAACGCGGAGGCCCCCTGACGTGCAGGACGGGGCCCCGGGCGCTCAGCCGGGTTAGTGCTGCAGCCTCGGCTCGGGCGCCTCCCCGGCCTGCCGGTTGACCAGATCGAGCATTTCCGTGCGGGGCAGCCGCACCCGCTGGGCCCAGTAGTAGATGATCATGCTGAACCCGAAGACGGCCAGGATGTCCCACCAGAACGGGATGTGTCCGGTGTTGACCGGCGCCGCGACGGCACCGCCGGAGAACTGGCCCTGCCAGGAGATGATGCCCATGCCGATCAGGTAGATCGGCAGCCACTGTGCCGACTTCCAGTCCAGCGGCGGCCGCTGCGGGTCCTGGGCCATGGAGATGCCGATCAGCACGTAGCCGATCACGACGCAGACGCCGAGCTTCCAGATCACTTCGAAACCCGACCAGTAGATGAGCATGTTGGCCAGGAAGAACGCGAGCGGCGCGACGACCACGGCCCCCGGAATCCGGTACGGCCGCTCCGCCTCCGGGACCTGCCCGCGGAAGGCGCCCAGCGACAGCGGCGCCCCGGCGTACATCAGCACGCTCGCGGAGGTCACGAGGCCGACCAGGGAGTGCCAGCTCGGGAACGGCAGCAGGAACAGCAGGCCGGCCAGGAACGCGATGATCAGGCTGAACCAGGGCACACCGTTCCGGTCGACCTTGGCGAACAGCTGCGGGTAGTACCGGTTGCGGGCCAGGCCGTAGCCGACGCGCGAGGTCGATGTCTGGTACATCAAGCCGGTGCCGAACGGGGAGATAAAGGCGTCGAGTCGCAGGAGCACGGCCAGCCAGCCCAGCGCGACCAGGCCAGCCAGGCCGGCGAACGGCCCGATGGCGACGGGGCTGGTGCTCGGGATGCCCGCCCACCCCTTGGGCCCGCTGATCAGGCTGTGCGGGATCGCGCCAATGAATACGAACTGCAGCAGCACGTAGATGAGGATGCCGATGCCGGTGGCGGTCAGGATGGCCAGCGGAAGGTTCCGCTGCGGGTTCTTGATCTCGCCCGCGAGCTGGTCGGCCTGCTCGAAGCCTAGATAGGCGAACACGATGCCCGCCGAGGGGATGGCGGCGAACAGGGCCTTGATCCCGTAGGGCATGAAGCCGCCGCCCGCGCCCAGGTTGCTGGCGTGGAACTTGAACAGCAAGACGATGATGGTCAGGACTGGGATGGCGACCTTCCACCACGTGATGCCCGCGTTCACCTTGGAGAACAGGCGCATGGCCAGGAAGTTGATCGCGGTGAAGAGGGCCAGCAGCACGATCGTCATCACGAAGCCGAGCGTCGTGACGTTCGACGTCTTCGCGTCGTACAGGCCGTGCCAGTAGTAGGAGCCGTACTGCATGACCGCGAAGCATTCGATCGGCGCGACCGTGACCGCCTGCAGCCAGGAGAAGAACCCGAACGAGATGCCGGCGATGCTGCCGAACGCGAAGTGCGGGAACCGGGCGGTCCCGCCGGACACCGGGTACATGCCGCCCAGTTCGGCGTGGACGAGCGCGAGGATGATGACGACGACCCCGGCGATGACCCATCCCAGCAGGGCCGCCGTGCCCGCCGCCTGTGCGGCGAGGAACGCACCGAACAGCCAGCCGGAACCGATGATCGAGGTCTCGGACGCCCAGGTGGCGCCGATGAAGCCCATCTCCCGTTTCAGGCCGATGTCGGTGGGCTTGACGGCCGTGGTTCCCACGGCCTCGGTGTTACCTGCTGCCATGCTCGATCCCTTTTCCGATCGTGCCCCGCAGGGCTGGTGCCACCCGCGTGCCGGATCGTCGCGTTATGCAGGTGAGCGTTGAGTATGCGCTAAGTGAGAACATCGTAGGATACGGCCGTGACCTGAGAAGTGGTCACCCGGCGTCGTTTCGGTAACGCACGTCACAGACTTGTACCCCGCTTGACGTTCCGTGTCCCTCCAGTCCGCGGGCAACCTCTTTGACTGCCGGTAAGGGAATTACCCACTTGCCATTACAGACCGATGTCTGGCGCATTTCAAAGGTGGAAGGTGTCGCGGGCGGAACGGGCCGGAAAAGGGGCTAGCCCTGCGCGGACTGTTCCGTGCCGGGGCCGGCCGGGTTGTCCCGCTGGCGGGCCCGGAAAGCGGTCACGTTGGCCCGGCTCATGCACCGTTCGGAGCAGTAGCGCCGCGACCGGTTGGTGCTCGTGTCGATGAAGACGCCCTGGCACGGGACGGCCTGGCACATGCCGAACCGCTCGATGCCCAGCTCAGTGACGCACACGGCGAGCCCCATCGCGGCGCCGGCCGCGTACTTGTCCGCGACGGTGCCGCTGTCGGTGAAGTGGACATGCCAGGGCTGGCCGTCGTGCCCGGACAGCTGCGGGTGCACCGGGTGCCGGATGAGCAGCAAGTTCAGCCGCGCGGCCACTTCCCCGCCGTCTCCTTCGGCGCAGGCGGTGAAGACCTTCCGGAACTCGGTCCTGAGCCCGCGCAGGGCGTCGAGGTCGCGGCGGGACGCGCCGCTGCTGAGATGCTCCCGGTCTGCTACCAGGGCATGCAGGCCGTCCATGGTGGCCAGGCGGTCGGAGTTGTCCTCGCTGTAGGAGGCCGTATTGACCAGCCTGACGGCGAGTTCCGCGTATGTGGTGAGGTCCACATCCGCTCCCTGGCTGCGGGGTGTCACTGTCTTACCGGGTTCAGCTCGTTCTGATGCTCTACGTAATGGGCTGCCCACTGTCTTGTGTCTTACACCCGCGATCGCGATCCGTGCGCTGCCGGCATGGCACAATGTGTTAACGGGTGACCCCGGATGATCCGAAGACGGCCGTGCGGCGCTGGCGTACCTGCCCCCCGCAGCTGGTCACGACCGGAAATCTGCCCAGGCAAAGTCCGCCAGCCCTGGGGGTTCACCATGACCGCACGCATCCACGCTTCTCATCACGCGCCGCCCGGGGCTTGCGCCCCACCGGCGCCCCGGCCGCAGCGGGGGGTTCCAGGGAGGCGTGCCCTTCCAAATGGCAACACCGGACCCGGCCGCCGGCTCGTTATCGAGTGGACGGCCGAACTCTGACACGGTCCCCAACGGGTCTTACGGGTCGGGCAAGGATCATCAGTCGTGTCATTGCCGTTTGATCAAGTTGTCAGGCAGCAGCGTTTCATCCAAGATCACCCCGAGTGGTCCATCCACGCCCAGGACGGAGCACGGCGCTTCATCGCCGAAAAAGGCGACGGCCAGGACTGCCACGTTGTTGCGGCGCTGTCCCTCCGGGAACTCCTGAACCGGCTCGAAGAAATCGTGGCCGGCCGCTGATGTCCCGGGCCGTACCGGGCCAGGAGACCATGTGCCGGATCATCGTCCAGCTCCCGCACCCGGACGGGCGGCTCCGCAGCCCGCCAGGACCGACGGTCCGCGACCCCGAAATGCCCGCCACGCGGACCGACCGCCGCTACAAGCTCCGCTCCCGGCTGCGCTGTTCCATCTGCCACCGCCGTATGAGCGGCCGGAGCCGGGCCCGCAACGGCCACCGCTACACCAACTACTGGTGCCCGCACGAGCCCGGCCTGCCCCGCCACTACGCCGCCTACCCCGGCCACCGCACCGTGGCCGTCCGCGAAGAGGCGATGATGACCGCACTGGCCCGGTTCTTCACCGAGCGCGTATTCGGCGCGGACCGGGCCGCCATGCTCACCACCCAGTTGCCGGCCAGCGCCGCCGGGTAAGCCGAACGCCGCGACACCCAGGCCGCCGCCATCCGCCGCAAACTCGCCCAGATCGACACCGCCGAGGCCGCCCTCATCACCGAACTGGAAACCCCCGCCGACCCGTCCGACCCCGCCGCCCACGCCCTCCGCCAGCGCATCCACGCCCGCTTCACCGAGCTATACAGCTAGCGCACCACGCTGGACACAGAGCTAGCCGCCCTCGAACAACCCCCACCGAGCAGGCCAGCGACCCCAGCCTGCTCGACGAGCTGTGGGGTGCCGTACCTGGGCGACATCCTCACCAGCGCCCCCGCCGATCTGACCGAACGGCTCCTCGATGCGTTCGATGTCCAGGCCGTCTACAACCGGGACAAAAACCGGGTCACCATCCACGTCACCCTCACCGACGCCACACCCCAAACCGTCAAAGACCTACTCACCGACCCCCGCGCCGACCACAACACCCCGCTACCATCACAACCAGGGACCACACCCCAAGATCATGTTGGCCATTTGACCGGGCACACTGGGTCGTCCCCCCTGGCCAGCACAGTACTGTCGGACCCATGTTTGCTGTTACCGCAGTCCGTATCGACCCCGAAGATCCGCTGACCGGTCTTGAGCTCGGTGAGCGGCCCGAGCCCAAGGTGCCCGACGGCTGGACCACCGTGACCGTCCGGGCCGCCTCGCTGAACCATCACGACCTGTGGACGCTGCGCGGGGTCGGCATCTCCGCCGGCCGGCTGCCGATCGTGCTGGGCTGCGACGCGGCGGGCATCGACGAGGACGGCAACGAGGTCGTCGTGCACTCGGTCGTCGGCGACCCGGACGCCGGGGGCGGCGACGAGACCCTGGACCCGCGCCGCAGCCTGCTGTCGGAACGGTACGACGGCACGTTCGCGGAACGGGTGGCCGTGCCCCGGCGCAACCTGGTGCCCAAGCCGGCGTCGCTGTCCTTTGCGGAGGCGGCCTGCCTGCCCACGGCGTACCTGACCGCTTACCGGATGCTGTTCGTGAAGTCCGGGGCCGAGCCGGGGTCGACGGTGCTGATCCAGGGGGCCAGCGGCGGGGTGGCCACCGCGCTCATCGTGCTCGGCCGCGCGGCCGGGTACCGGATCTGGGTCACCAGCCGCAGCGAGGACAAGCGCCGCCTGGCGCTTGATCTGGGCGCGGATCAGGTGTTCGAGACGGGTGCCCGGCTGCCGGAGCGTGTCGACGTGGTGATGGAGACCGTCGGCGCCGCGACCTGGTCGCACTCGGTGAAGTCCCTCAAGCCCGGCGGCCGGATCGTGATCTCCGGCGCGACCAGCGGCCACGCCCCGCCGGCCGAGCTGCAGCGGATCTTCTTCCTCCAGCTGTCCGTGATCGGCTCCACCATGGGCACGCGGGGTGAGCTCGGCCGCCTGCTCCAGTTCTGCGAGCAGACCGGCGCGCGCCCGCTGATCCATACCCGCCTGCCGATGACCGAGGCGCGCGAGGGCTTTGCCGCGTTGGCTCTGGGTGAGCAGTTCGGCAAGGTCGTCTTCACCATCTGACGCTCCGGGCCGGATGGCCGGTGATCGGCGTGGTCGCCGGGGATAACGCCCCCGGTCCGGTCCCGGACTCCGGCTTCGCGCCGCCCGGCGGGTCCGGCCGGCCCGGCGCGCTGGCCCCGGCCGCGTCGCCCGGCGCGCTGGTCCCAGCCGCCAGCTCGGTGTCTGGCGCGGGCCGCGGGTCGTTGCGGCCATGGCCACGCGCGCCGCCCGTGTCGAAGATCTCGCTCCTGACCCGCTCGAGCGTCTCATCCAGGATGATCCGCAGTTCGGCGAGCGCGTCCTCACCGGCCGCGGCTCCGGATTGCCACGCCAGCCGGCCCAGGTCGCGGGCGAAGCCCTTGACCGTCTGCTCCAGGTCCCGCAGCAGGCCGACGTCGGGCCGGCCAGGCCATCCCCGGCGTCCCGGCCAGTCGGCCCAGGCCGCCGAGTTGCCCCAGTCCCGGTCGCGCGCGGAAGACCGGGCCTGGTCGCGTTCCTGCCGGGCCCACTCCTTCGCGTCGTCCCGGACCCGCCGGGCGTTCTCCTTCGCGTCCTCGCGCACCCGCCGGACGTGCTGCTTGGCCTCCTCGCGGGTCCACCGGGCCCGCTGCCTGGCCTCCTCCGCCTGCGTGCGCGGTGACGGGTCACGCGACGACCCGGCGCCCGGCCGGCCCGGGCTGTCGTCGCCGCCTGGTCCGTCCGGGCGCCGGGCGGGACGCGCCGCCCAGGTCAGCTCCTCGCGCAGGCCGCGCACGGTTTCCCGGACGTCCTCCTTGACCTCCCGGACGATGTCACGCACCGAGTCCGACAGCTCCTGCTCCAGCTCGGCGAGCTCATCCTCGCGCTCGTGCAGTTCCTGGCGCCCGGCGCCGGTGATCCGGTAGACCTTGCGCCCGTCCACCTCGTCGTGGGTGACGAGGCCTTCCTCTTCCAGCCGGGCCAGCCGCGGGTAGATCGTCCCGGGCGAGGGAGCGTACACACCCATGAACTGATCGCGCAGCATCCGGATGACCTCGTAGCCGTGCCGGGGCTCTTCATCGAGCAGCCGGAGCAGGTAGAGCCGGAGCCTGCCGTGCCGGAAAACCGGACTCATCGAGCCTCGCCCTTCGTCTGTGCGTCGTCCTGCGCCCCCGCGCCGTCCGCGGGCACCGGATCTGTGGCCGCCGCCCATGGATCCCTGCTCCTGGCGCGGGCCGTCCCCCCGTCCGCCGTGTCCTGGCCCGCCGTGTCCGGGTCGGCCGCACCCGGGCCCGCTGCGCCGGGGGCCGGCGTCCCCGCCTGGTGCGCGCCCGGTTCGGCCCGGCCGTCGTGCGCCGGACGGCCCGGTGCCGACGCGGCGTGCGGCGCACGCCGCAGCAGCGTCACCCGGCCGGACAGTGTGGTCACCAAGATGTGACCGGTCCCCGCACCCAGAGTACCGTTCACCGAGTGCGACGCAGGGGCGTGTGAGCTGCGCAGGCAGTCGAACTCGGTCAGCACGCGGCCGGAGGTGGTTCGCAAGCTGACCCGGGCGTCCGGCTGCGCCGGAAGACGGAGCGCCACATCGGAGGACACGGTGGCGACGCGTACGTTGCCCGGCTTGCCCAGGTGGACATCGGCGGTCACGCTGCCGGTGACCGTCTTGGCGTCCAGCCGGTCCAGCGATCCGCCCGCCAGGGTCAGGTCACCGGACACCGAGTTGAAGGTGACCTGGCCGTTAATATCCTGCGCCTCGACGTCACCCCCGACCGTGCGCGCGTCGACGGTCCCGTTCAGGCCGTCCAGCGTGATCGCGCCGGAGACGCTCTTAACCGACGTGCGCGCCGCGACGCCGGACACGACCGCCGTCGCCGCCACCACCCCCACCTGGGCCGGACAGTCCCGGGGTACCGTGACGGTCATCTCGGCGGAATGGTTCCGCGGCCGCAGCCATTCCAGCAGCCCATCCCAGGTCAGGTCCTCGTAGCTGATGGTCAGGACGCCATCCTCGTGAGTCACGGTGAGCGGCTGGCCGCTGATCCCGGTGATGTCGAGCGCGGGCGTCTCGCTGGTGGCCAGGATGGCCACGAAACCGGCGATGGCCCGCACCTTCAACGCTGTCACATCGTCAAATGCGAGACGCATCGGCGCGTCGACCGTCCAGTGCGACATCGGCTGTCTCCCGTTCACCATGGCGTTCAAGCGTCATCGGCCCGGCTGAGCGCCAAGACCAGCTTATTTCACATTCACGATATATCTTGTCTTCGGTCCGTCAAGATGTATCGTAACGCCAGGAGGGGGGCAGGCGTGCGAAGGCCCCCGGCCGCTGGCCGCCAGCATCGGAATACGGCGCGGTCAGCCGACGGCGCGGTCAGTCGTCGTCGAGACGGGCCAGCCAGGTGGCGAGCCGGTCCACCGCCGTCTCGAACTCCGGGTTCAGGTCCACGAAGTCCCGCAGACGGGCGGCCAGCCAGGACATGCCGACCTGCTCGTCGCCCCGCTGTTCGTCGAGTTCTTCTATGCCGCGGTCGGTGAAGTACATCTGCTCTCCGGGCCGGTCAGGCCAGCGCTGGTCAGGTCGGCGCTGGTCAGGTCGGTGGTCGGTGCTGGTCAGGCCGGTGCTGGTCAGGTCAGCGCCGCCGCAATCAGGTCCTTGTGAC